>NZ_JBJXBO010000001.1:0-1551982 GCF_046116875.1 Collinsella sp. wc0529 | reverse complement strand
GCTTATCCTTTCTCTTCCGGGCGCGCGGGCCGAGTCGCCGTGCCCGCGCGCCTTACCTTTCGGGTTCACCATCCATGATGGGGCGCGTTTCTAACGAAGCCGTAACGGCCGTTGGGCTCTTTTGGCGCCAGCCCTTCTCGACCCGTACGCATTTGCTTAAAGCAACAACTTTCCCGATCGATGTAATCACCGAATCAAAACGTGTACACCAGCCACCAAAGATGCCGAAAAATGTCGCTTTTGGAGGCTGATGTACACAAATGCAGAATCCAGCGCAGCCCAGAGGCGCCCTCCACATGTCTGGACTCTCTATGGCTGCGCTGGATAGACATCGCCGGAACGGGTATAGTATCGAAAGTTTTGTCGTTAACCAGCGGGGGAGTCCTGTGGGCATCAAAAAGAAGATCAAAAAGGAGCTTATCGGCACTTCCGATTACCCGTCGAATAAGATCTTTACGATCTCCAATTTCATCACCTTTACGCGCCTGATCCTCACCCTGGTATTTCTGTACCTGTTTGTGACGGATAACAACCGCGTCATCGCCATCGTTATCTACGCCGTTGCCGCCTCCACCGACTGGATGGACGGCCAGATCGCCCGCATGACTAAGACGGTCTCATGGCTCGGCAAGGTCATGGATCCCATTTGCGACCGCGCGCTGCTGTTCACCGGCGTCTTGGGACTGGTGGTTCGCGGAGAGCTGCCCATCTGGGTCTGCGTACTCATCATTGGCCGCGACATCTATCTGGGCATCGGCACGCTTATCGTGCGCCATTATCACCGTCGCCCCATCGATGTCGTCTTCCCCGGAAAGATTGCCACAGCGCTGCTCATGACTGGTTTCTCGCTCATGCTGCTCGGTTTCCCCGTTATTGACGGCCTACATCTTTTACCTTCAATCCTCACGGCCTTCCCGGGCCTCAACGGAAGCTCGGTGCCCCTCGGCATCTTCTTTGTGTACGGCGGCGTGATCTTCTCCATGCTCACCGCTGTCATCTACTCCATTAAGGGCGGAGCGGCCATTAAACAGGCTCTCACGCATCCCGAGGACGAGGACATCGACTTTCTGAACCCCGAAATCGAAGACTGATTCGTTGGGGTATGATTACGTACGGTTCATTATTTGCGGCACGTCCGCGATAAGTTAGGGGTTGTCATGGACAACATGGTTAACAATATGCCTCAGAATGATAAGACTGCTGAAGCTACCTGCGTATTCCGCGTGCCTTCAAGCGACGTCACCGTTCCCGACCTCATGGCCAACGTGCGCATCACCGCCCCCGTTCTGTCCATCGTCAAGGGTCCGCAGACCGGTGCCGCCTTTGAGCTCGAGGACGATGTGACCACCATCGGCCGCGATCCTGCAAACGGCATCTTCCTCAATGACATGACTGTTTCGCGCAGCCACGCGCGCATTATTCGCGAGGGCCTCGGCGCTCGCATCGAAGACTTGGGCTCGCTCAATGGCACCTGGGTCGACGGTGCCATCGTCAATGCAGCCCCGTTGCACGATGGTTCATCCGTACAGATCGGTACGTTTACGCTCATCTACCACGAGAGCACGCCGGAGCGCATCGAAACCGGTGAGTAGGGCATGGCCGAACGCAACTATCTGAGTATCGGCCAAGTCGTCAACCTACTTCGAGGCGCATACCCCGATCTTTCGAACTCAAAAATTAGATTTCTAGAGGATGAGGGGCTCATTACCCCTCATCGTACGCCCAAGGGATACCGTCAGTACTCTAAGGAGGACGTTGATCGCCTGGAGGTCATCCTGCACTTGCAGAAGACCCGCTACATGCCGCTCAACGTGATTAAGCAGCGCTTGGAAAACGCCACGGACCTGTCAACGCTCGCCTACGAGGTGGGCTTGCTATCCGATGTTCCGCTCAAGACGGAGCCCAAGGAGACTAAGCAAAAGCTGCATCCCATCGAGACCATTCCCGATATGTTGGGCGTCGAGATTTCATTTATCCGCTCGCTCGCCGAGAACGACCTCATTCGCATCATCAAGAGTCCGCAGAATCGTGAGCTTGTCGATGGTCGCGATTTTCCGATCATCCGCTACTGCTCCGAGCTGTCACGCTTCCATATCGAGCCGCGCAACCTGCGTCAGTACGTGTCTTCCGCCAACCGCGAGTCCTCGATGTTTGAGCAGGTGCTCGTGAGCATGCTCGGAATGGATACCTCCGATGACGAGCGCGACGCCAAGCTCGAGCGTGCGTTTAAGAAGCTACACGACCTGACGGAAGGTGTGCACACCGCGCTGCTCAAGAACCGCGTTTTTGAGTCGCTCAACGCCGTGGTCGAGGACGCCGACATCGATGCACTCGATGAGGAAATCACTCGCTCCGAGTCCACCAAGGCCAAAAATGAAGAGACAGCCGCGCCGGCTTCGCACGAGGATTCTCTCGTAAAGCCGCTCAAGGTCGTCGCCCCTTTGCAATCCGGCACCGCCACCGCGGGCAAATAACCGCTGCTGAAATTTCGGGAACCCATTGAAAGGTCATGCAATGTACGACTTCGAATCTCAAATCGTCGACATCCCCGACTATCCCGAGCCCGGAGTCATCTTTAAAGACATCACGCCGCTCTTTGGCAATCCCGAGGCGCTCAAAGCCATGACCGATGCCCTCGCCGAGCACTTTGCCGGCATGGGAATCACCAAGGTCGTGGGTCCCGAGGCTCGCGGCTTTATGGTTGGCGTACCGGTGGCTGTAGCCCTTGGCGCCGGCTTTGTTCCCGCACGTAAACCGGGCAAGCTGCCGCGCGAGACCGTAAGCCAGAGCTACGAGCTCGAGTATGGAACGGATTCTATCGAGATCCATGCCGATGCTATCAGCTCTAAAGATACCGTGTTGATTCTGGACGACTTGGTAGCGACGGGCGGAACCGTCGAGGCAACAGGTAAACTGGTGCGAGATATGGGCGCAAAGCTTGTGGGCTACGGTTGTATCCTTGAGCTTGCGTTTCTCAACCCGCGCGAGAAGCTCACGCCGTCTGATGACGATGTGGAGCTCTTTAGCCTGGTGACGGTGGACTAGCCGCTACCCTTAGATACCGGAAAGGAAGCTACATGCGCACAGCAAACACGCACAGAAACATGGCACGCTGCGCTGCTACGGCAACCCTCGCTTGTGTTTTGGGCCTGGGCCTCGTGGCTCCGGCCTACGCCGATACTGCATCCGACCTTGCCGCTGCTCGTACGAAGCTCGAGCAGATCGGTACCCAAACCCAGCAGATTTACGATGAGCTCGCCACGCAGACGCAGGCGCTCGATCAGACTGCCGGCGAGATCACGCAAAAGCAGCAGGAGATCGCGGATGGTCAGGCTAAGCTCTCGACCTATGTCGCCGGCGAGTACAAGACCGGTGGCCTGAGCCTACTTCAGGTTCTGACGGGCGTCGACGACCTGAGCGATATGCTCAACCGTCTGTTCTACTACGGCAAAGTTTCCGATAAGCAGGCTCAGACCATTCAAGAGGTCAAAGAGCTTAAGCAGCAGCTCACCGATAAGCAGGCCGAGCAGGAGAAGAACGTCGCCAACACGCAAAAGAAGGTCGACGAGCTTAACGCCCAGCAGGCTGAAGCCCAGAACGTCGTAAACTCCCTGGATTCGCAGCTGCAGGCCGAGCTTGCCGCAGAGGCCGAGGCCAACGCCGCGCTGCAGGCCGGCATCAACGCCAGCACCGCCGAGAAGGCCACGGTGAGCAACGAGACCGCCGGTACGACCGAGAACACCAACAACGGTGGCCAGACCAGCAATAACAACAACCAGGGCGGCAACACTCCGGCTCCTACGCCGGCACCTGCTCCGACGCCGCAGCCCGTGACGCCCGCTCCGGCTCCGACGCCTTCCGCTCCGAGCCAGTCCGTCGATGGCGGTTCTGTTGTCTCGCGTGCATACAGCAAGCTTGGTTGCGCTTATTCCTGGGGCGGAATTGGCCCTAACAGCTTCGACTGCTCTGGTTTTGTTAGCTATTGCCTCACTGGTCGCTATTGCCGCCTCGGCACCACGGGTACCTTTATGGGCTGGACGCGCGTGTCCGATCCGCAGCCCGGTGACGTTGTGGTCAACTCGTACCACACCGGCATTTACATCGGTGGCGGTCAGATGATTCATGCTTCTGACTACAACACGGGTGTTATCATCAGCTCCGTTGCCGCCGGCATGAACAACAACTATATCTTCGTTCGCTACTAAGTATTCAAATAAAGCAAACGGATATGGACCTCGTGGCTTTTGAGTCATGGGGTCCATTCTTTTGCCTTTCGTGCAGGCCGCTATCTAGTTTTGAATACTAGATAGCGGCCCAATCGGTCTGCAAGATGGCTATAATTGTTAGGGAACAATTAGAAAGGACCCTCTATGAGCTGGGCACTTATCTCCGATTCAAGCTGCAACCTCCGCGATTGGCAACCGACCGCGCCCCATACCACCTTTGCATTTGCGCCCCTCAAAATTCGAGTGGGGGAGCGTGAATTCGTCGATGATCTTTCGCTCGATGTTCATGAACTCAACTGCGCTGTTCAGGCGGAGACGAACGCTTCTTCGAGCGCTTGTCCCAGCGTAGGGGAGTGGGCCGAGCTCTTCAAATTGGCAGACAAGACCATCTGCATGCCGATCTCTGAGGGTGTGTCGGGCAGCTACAACGCGGCAGCCACGGCTCGCGATATGGTTCTTGCCGAGGAGCGCGACCGACAGATTCATCTAGTCAATTCACGCGCAGCTGGCGGCAAAATGGACCTCATTTTCTTGCTGTTCGACCGCTATCTTGCAAGCAATCCGAATGTCTCATTCGAGGATGCTTGCGCATACTTCGATAGCCTTGAACAGAAAAGCAAAATCCTCTTCAGTTTGTGCAATTACGAAAACCTCGCCAAAGCCGGACGTATCCCTAAGGCAGCTGGCGTCATTGCCAACAAGCTCAATATCCGCATTTTGGGCACGGCGAGTGAGGCCGGTAAAATCGAACTCGTCGGGCACACGCGTGGCGAAAAGAAGATGCTCAACAAGATCATCGACACTATGGAAGCCGAGGGCTTTACGGGCGGTGAGGTCGTCATCGACCATGTGGAGAACGCATCGAGCGCCCAGGCGTTGGCCGATCGCATTATTGAGCATTGGCCCGGCTCCAAGACCATCATCATGCCCTGCAACGGCCTGGATTCCTATTACGCCGAGATGCACGGCCTCATCATCGGCTACGGCATGGGCGTAGCTTCGGGCAAATAGAGTCCAACCAAGCAAAAAAACGGGCGGGACAAAGCGACAGATGGCTCTTTGTCCCGCCCGTTTTATACGTCAGCTAGCTATTAAACCCGTTGAACTTAAGATAGCTCATCAGGTACGCCTTCGAAACAAAGGATGAAACCGCGCTGCGCACAAGCAGCGACTCACGCGTTACCTGATGCGCCGTATCGGGAACCGGCGTCCGCTCGACAGAAAACGCCGAACGAATCGATGCCTCGAGCTGATCGACCACATAATCGAAGGCCGTCGGGGCATCGTAGCTCAAACGCTGAATGTTAAAGAGTGCCTGCACCGCGGCAATAGGTAGCACCTGCTTAAAGATGCAGATAGCAATCAGGCGGGCAATCTGCTCGCGGCCATATTGCTTTTTGACCGGAGCAGGCACCAGGCCGACCTTCACGTAGTTATTGATCATCGATGGCGTAATGACAGGCTGCTCAACGCAAAGGGACAGCGGCTCCATCCACAGCGCAACATACTCAATGACCTGGTCACGGTAGAGCGTCACATTGGGCAACTGGTCATAGCGCGGCAGACTCAACGTATTGAGTTTGCGTACGATATCGGATTGAATAAATGCATCGGGCAACACAGTAGGCTGAATATCCTCAGGCTTAATGCTGACCGACGAATCAGACATCGGAATAACGTGTTTAACGTGGTTCATAAAGGTCCTCCGTTCATTTTCTATATTGTATTCTACGTTATCTAGTTTTGCATACTATATACCCGGCAAGTAAAAGTGGTTGGACAGCACATTGATGCACCGTCCAACCACTTTGTTAAAAGATAACAACCTTACATAAGATATATTATCGTACTTATCCACGAAGAAATGCGTATGCGCTGGTTGCCGCTATGGCTCCATCAGAAACGGCGGTCACAACCTGGCGTAAACGCTTGGAACGGATATCGCCAGCGGCAAATAGACCTGGCGTGCGGGTCGCCATAGATTCATCAGTTAGAATGCCGCCATCAAGCGCCAAATCGACGAGATGCTCAACAAGCTCGGTATGGGGTTGCGTACCGGCAAAGACAAAAATGCCAAACGAGCCAGGCTCAAATGACTCGGTATGAATTTCCCCGGATGCATTGTCCTTAAAGGCGATCGTCGTTGGCATCGCTTCACCCGAGAGCTCCACAATACTAGTTTGGTACCTAACTGTAATATTGTCTTTTGCGAGTACTTTCTGAACAACACCATCAGGCGCACGAAACTGGTCGCGGCGCAGCACGATGGTCACGCTGTCGGCAATGTCTGACAGGAACAGAGCCTCTTCGCATGCCGAATTGCCACCACCGATTACAAAGACCTGTTTGCCGCGGAAGAACATGCCGTCACATGTTGCGCAATATGAAACGCCACGACCGCGATAGGTATCCTCGCCAGCGAAACCTGCCGGACGCGGCGTGGAACCCATGCAAGCGATAACACTCGAGGCCAGCGTATCGCCCATATCGTGATGCACCGTAAACAGCGCTGTATCGGCATCGTAATCGATACCCGTAACCATGCTCCATGTAACCTGTGCTCCCAGGCCCTCTGCATGTTGTTGAAAACGCTCGCCGAGTTCGGCGCCACTCAAGAGCGGAATGCCCGGATAGTTCTCGACCTCATTGGTTGTGGCGATCTGTCCTCCCGACATGCCCTGTTCAATCACAGTCGTCGTGAGGTTGGCACGCGCCGCATAAATGGCGGCAGAATAGCCCGCGGGGCCTCCACCGATAATCGCAACATCAATCGGCTGATCGGTAGTCATGGAATATCCTCTCGTCGATACATTGACGTTCTTTGCGCTCATACCCAAATTTACGTGAACATGACACTCATGCACTACAATGATAAATCGCGTAACAAAGCTGAAGGGGAGTTATCGATGGATCAAACGCAGATGAGCAATAGCGCTCCCCTGCCCATGCAAGCCACTCCCCAACCGGAGCAAATGACCGTTTCACCTGCACAAAAACCCCTAGTAACCATTGTGCACGCATCGGTTGGATCGGGCCACAAAGCCGCCGCCAACGCGATTGCACAAGCATTTGACCTTATCCACGGCACCAAGGGAATCCCTGAGGATATTGAGATCGAAGTCCTAGATATCCTCGATTTTGGACGCATTAAGTTCGATGGTAATAAAACAGCAGCGTCGTTTACCGGCGCCACGCGTCCAATTTACGACCTGACCTGGCGATATACGCTTACGGGACATCTTCTCTGGGGTGGCGGCACGGCATGGTCGCGAATTATGTTCCCCGCCTTCAACGAATACGTCCGCACCCGCAGACCCATAGCCGTGGTTGCAACACACATCACGGCGGCCAACGTCGCTGTGGGCGCCCGCGTCATCACGGGTATCGATTACCCGGTCATCTGCGTGCCGACCGATTACGAAGTCGAAGGCTTTTGGCCCCACAAGGACACCGACCTATTCTGTGTAGCCAACGAGTTTATGGCCGAAACGCTGCGCCCGCGCAAGGTTCCCGAGTCAAAGATCCGCATAACGGGCATCCCCATCCGAGCCGGTTTCGATTCAGATTACAAACGCGAAGATGAGCTCAGCAAGTTCAATCTCCCCATAGACAAAACCGTCGTATTGGTGATGGCCGGCGCCAGTTTGCCCCAACCATACGTGCGTTTCCGCGCCGCGATGGACCACACGCTCCCCTTCTTACGCAGCTTTGAGGACATGCACTTTGTCTTTTTACCGGGCAAGGATGAGGAATACGCCACCCGACTCAAGACGCTCTTCGACGCCATGAAGCTCGATAACGTCACGGTTCTGGACTACGTGGACGACATGGCAGCCCTCATGCACGGCTGCGACCTGGCAATCCTCAAGTCGGGCGGGCTCACCGTCACCGAGTGCCTGTGCGCGCATCTGCCGATGATCCTGCTGGGCAAATCATACGGTCAGGAAAAGGCCAACACCACGATGCTCACCGGCATGGGCGCCAGCATGCATGTCACCACCGCACGAGAACTCATCGTAACCCTACGTCACTTGCACGACCATCCCGAATCACTCAAAGCCCTACTCATCAACGGCGAAGTACTACGCCGCCCCCACGCAGCCGAAGACATCGCCATCGCGACCATGGAACTCGTAGGCAAACCCCAAAAGCGCAAACGAGCCTTCTGCCGCTTCTACTGGGGCGGAAAACCCGCGCATATCCGCTAGCGTCTTAAAGTCCGCTGTGGTGCAGGCCGCCCACACATATCATTCCATGCTCAAACATTCTCGCTTCGCTTCGCTCGCTGCGAAACTGCGCGTGGAACGATATGTGTGGGCGGCCTGCACCACAGCTACATGTACATACCAGCAGATATACCGGTTACCCAAGTAAAGCAGCGAAGGTGAACTCAAATACAAGTAATACAAGTAACCCGATGCGACAAAGGGATTGACTCTTTGTCGCATCGGGTGACTAGTTGAATACAGCTTTTAGATACAGCAAACGTTTTTGATTGGGAGCCATGAATGGTTGCGAGCACGTAGGCATAGCTCGCCCCTTGGGGCCCCTATATATCGTCCCGCGCGCAGTTTCGCAGCGAAGCGAGAATGTTTGAGCACGGGATGATATATAGGGGCCTCCAAGGGGCGAGCGAACATTGCGATGCTCCGTTCAGAAAAGTAAAGAGCTAGGCAACGCCGCTAGAACCGAAACCGCCGGCTCCTCGGTCGGTTTCGTCTAGTTCTTCTACTTCTACGAGGTTGACCGTGGGGACTTCTTGGATGACGAGTTGGGCTATGCGGTCGCCTTTGTTGATTTGGATGTTGTTGGAGGGATCCAGGTTGATGAGGATAACCTTGAGTTCTCCTCGGTAGTGGGCGTCGATGAGGCCCGGCGTGTTGACTATAGACAGGCCCTGCTTAATGGCCAAGCCGCTGCGGGGCTGGACAAAGCCGGCGTAGCCGTCGGGCAGGGCGATGGCCAACCCAGTAGAGACCAGACGGCGTTCGAAGGGTTTCAGAACGCAGTCCTCGTTGGAGCGCAGATCCAAGCCGGCATCGGTGGGATGGGCGTATTTGGGAAGCTCGACGGTGGGGTCGAGACGCTTTATGTTGACGGTAATGTTGGACATGGAATCACCTTAGCTTGTCGAGCTCTTGCAGAAACTCATCGACGTCTTTGAAATCGCGGTAGACCGAGGCAAAGCGGATGTACGCCACCTTGTCGATCTTGGCCAAGCGCTTGAGCACCATGTCACCTAACTCATGGGACGTGACGGCCGTCAGTGTGCGAGAGCGCAGCTCGACCTCGATGTCATCGATAATCTCATTAAGCTTCTTAGTGTCGATATCACGCTTGATGGTGGCGCGCATCAAGCCGACGAGCAGCTTATTGCGATCGAACCGCTGCTTGGTTCCGTCTGACTTAATGACCTCGATTGGGTCTTCGCATCGCTCAAACGTTGTAAAGCGATAGTTACACGAACAACATTCGCGACGGCGCTTAATGGTGTTATTTGACTCCTGCATACGGGAATCAACGACGCGGGTATGTGCCTTGCCGCATTTGGGACAGCGCATGGTACCTCCTCTTAAACGATAACAAGGGTACCATGCGCAGCGCGATAATGATTACGAACGAGCAGGAACCTTAAGATGCGCACCGGCGGCGAGCGAACCATGCTCCAGATGATTGACGTTACGGATCATGTCGGAAGTCTCTTGCGTGGAAAGGCCTTCGATTGGATATTCCTCGGCAAGCGACCAAAGAGAATCGCCAGGCCGAACGCGAATGGTCTCGTAGGTAACGTTGGAAACGGACTCGGCATACGCGGCGTGACGAGCGCTAAAGACCGACATAGCGAGGACAAAGAAGAGCGTAAGCGCAACGGCAACGGCGACAATCGTCGGAACCTTCAGGGCAACGCGAGCCGGCGCGACTACAGCCTGCTGATTGCGAGCAGGCTTTACGGTCAAAGGCTGAAAGCCGGAGCGGCCACCCTGAACAACCGTAAAAGTGGGTTCTGCAGGCGTCTCAATCTTAAGGGCGAGGTTTCCCTGGACCATATTCGTTGCGTTCATCATGTTCTCCTCTCGCGTGTTTTGCTGAGAACAGTTTTATCAAGCCGCGCGGACAAAAATGTCTAGCGCGAGAACGAATGTTCGGTTATTATTATCTTCGAACAGTTGTTCCTGTCAAGCAAAATTCGAACATTTGTTTGACATGGGTAGAGAGGATGCCCTGATGGCTCGCAAAATTACCAAGCGTCAGCAGCAAATTTACGACTTCATCAAGGAATATCAGCAGGAGAAGGGTTATCCGCCCAGCGTGCGCGAGATGGCTTCTGCCGTGGGCCTTTCCTCCCCCAGCACCGTGCACGCCCATCTATCTGCCCTGGAGGCGCGCGGGCTACTCAAGCGCGATGCCACCAAACCGCGCGCTCTGGAACTCTTTAACGAGGACGGTTCCTCTGTCTCAATTTCTAAATCTGACGAGCCCACCGCACCTCGCGGAACGGTCTCACTACCGCTCGTTGGTCGCGTCGCGGCTGGGATCCCCATTCTTGCCGAACAGAATATCGAGGACACCTTTACTATCCCGACTGAAATCGCCACTGATCAGGGTTCCTTTATCCTTGAGGTGCATGGGAGCTCAATGATCAATGTCGGTATCTTCAATGGCGATTACATCATCGTCCGTGAACAAAAGAGTGCCATGAACGGCGAAATTGTCGTGGCCATGATTGATGGTTCAGCGACCGTCAAGACATTCTACAAGGAGCAGGGACGCGTACGCCTGCAGCCAGAGAATGACACCATGGAGCCTATCTATGCAACGAATCCCGTTATCTTGGGCAAAGTCGTCGGCTTGATGCGCCGGTTCTCGTAATGCAAAAACGCATCACCATCTTTGATACCGTCCGCGGGTTTACGATGATTTAAATGGCAGGTTTTCACGCTTGCTACGATCTCGCCTACCTGTACGACTGGGATATGCCCTGGTTTACCCAGACCGTCTTTCAAGACATCTGGCGCGCCAGCATCAGCTGGGTATTTTTGTTTATCGCGGGTTGGATGTGCACGCTCTCACGCAACAATGCCAAACGAGCGGCCAAGTACGCTGCCGCAGCTTTGGTCGTCTGGATCGCAACAACGCTCATATCTGTCGACGATTCAGTGAACTTTGGCATCATCTACTGCATGGCCGCATGTACCGGCATCGTGGCGTTGACCGATCCCGTCCTTAAGAAGATATCGGCGAGATGGGGCATGTCCCTATGCCTTGTGTTGTTTGCCCTCACCTGGAGCATCCCCAAAACGATCTACCCTATCCCCTACCTGGCGTGGCTGGGATTTCCGAGCCCTGGGTTTGTCTCAGGTGATTACTACCCCATCATCCCGTTTTTCTTTATGTATCTTGCAGGATACTTCGCCGCACACATAGCGCAGGGAATCGATAAGACCGTCCCAAGCTGGGCCTACGCCAATCCCATCCCGGCGCTCGCCAGCCTTGGACGTCATGCACTCCCCTTTTATCTGCTGCATCAGCCCATCATACTGGGCATTTTGGAGCTCGCCTACTCGGTGCGATAACGCTCGAGCCGAGGTGCAATACGAGCAGGCAGTTTCGCCACAATACGAACGCCGCCCTCAAGATATTCCTCGTGCAAAAGGGTTCCCTGTTCATGCACCAGCGTGATAAGGGCGCCCTCGCGATACGGGATATCAGCGGAGAGCAACACATCGGTGGCAGCCGCCTCACGAGCAATACGGTCGACGAGATCGACGAGTCCCTCGCCCGTCTGGGCCGAGAACAGCACGGCCTCGGGATAGCGACGACGGAAGCTCAGGCGATCAACGCTATCGAGAAGATCGATTTTATTGAATACGGTCAGCGTTAAACGCTCTCCAGCGCCGATCTCATCAAGAACGCGGTCGACAGCCTCAAGCTGCCGCTCATAGTCCTCGTCAGACGCATCTACGACTTTGAGAATTAGATCGGCACCCAACACCTCGGACAGCGTCGATTTAAAGGCATCGACCAGACCATGCGGCAGCTTTTGAATAAAGCCGACGGTATCAGTAATCGTCATGCCGCGACCGCCGGGCAGGCGATACGAACGCGTCGTCGGGTCGAGCGTAGCAAACAGCTTGTCCTGCGAAAGTACCGTAGAGCCCGTCAGGCGATTGAGCAACGTCGATTTACCGGCATTGGTATAACCGGCTAACGCGACGCGAAACGCCGGTGACTCAATGCGGCTCTTGGACTGGACATCGCGACGCTGTTCAACCTGCTTGAGCTCACGACGAAGCGCGGCAATCTTATTGCGAATCAAGCGACGGTCAACCTCGAGCTGGCTTTCACCCTGGCCAAAGCGCGAACCGATGCCGCCACGCGTCTGCTCCTTGGCGAGGTGGCTCCACATGCCACGCAGACGAGGCAACAGATATTGAAGCTGTGCCAGCTGTACCTGTAGGCGTCCCTCACGCGTCTGAGCATGAAGGCCAAAGATATCCAAGATCAGTGCCGTACGATCGATAATCTTTACCGGCTCGCCCACGGCTTTCTCCAAATAGGATTGCTGCGAGGGCGTCAGGTCGTCGTCAAAAATAACGACATCGGCATCCATACGATGCACCAGGCCGCACAGCTCTTCAACCTTACCGGAACCGATAAACGATTTTGGATACGGCTTAACCAGACGCTGTGACAAACGCGCCACACACTGGGCGCCAGCCGTATGGGCTAGGCGCTCAAGCTCGTCAAGCGAACGATCAAGCGGCCACGCATTGTCGCGCCACTCAACACCAACTAATATGGCACGCTCGGGCTCGGGTGCCGTGGGAACAAGGGGAAAACGGGCCATTAGGCAGCCTCAATACGATGCAGGATGTCCTCAACGACCTCATCGATCGTAAACTCGTCCATATCGAACCACACGACGCGGTCATCGCGTTTAAACCACGAAAGCTGACGTTTGGCATAGCGACGCGAACGCATCTTAATGAGTTCGCGAGCCTCATCCATAGAAATCACGCCATTGAAAGCATCAATGATCTCTTTATAACCAATTGCCTGCATCGACGTCAGGGCATCTCCCAGCCCCTGGTCCATAAGACCGCGGACCTCATCGACAAGACCCTGCTCAAACATCAGATCGACACGCAGGTTAATGCGCTCGTAGAGAACCTCGCGATTACGCGTCAGACCAAACCATAGAGCATGATAATGCTCGCGCGGAACACTAAACTGCGACTTTTGCTGCGCGTAGGACACACCATCATCGTGCATTTCGAGCGCCCGAATCACGCGACGAACATTATGGGGGTGGATGACCGCAGCGGACTCGGGGTCACGCTCGGCAAGCAGCGCGTGCAGCGCTTCCTCGCCTATGCGCTCGGCAAGTTCCTGATACCCCGCGCGACGATCGTCCTCAAGCTCGCCCGAGGGAAAATCCATCTCATCCAGGGCGGCCTTGAGATACAGCCCCGTACCTCCGCAAAAAACCGGCAGGCAACCCGAACCAAGGAGACGTTCAATATGCGCGCGAGCGTCAGCCTGATAAAGCGCAGCAGAATATGCCACACCCGGCTCTACAATGTCGACGAGACGCAGCGGCGCCGTACACTCATCGGGCGCCATCTTTGCGGTACCGATGTCCATGCCGCGATAGATTTGCATCGCATCGCACGACAGCACTTCGGACGAAAGACGAGCTGCCAAACGGTCGGCAACATCACTCTTACCAACCGCCGTCGGACCGACGATCGCAACGGCGGAAAGACCTGCCCTGGGAGAAACCATTAGCGCGGCTCGCCCACAACGGAGCCAGACAAATACCAGGTCTTGGCAACGTCAACGTCCACATCAACGATCTTGCCAACAAGCTGATCGATGCTGTAACCCTCGGGGATAGGCGCATGCACGGTCTGATTCTTGGGACTCTTGCCCAGCAGGACCGCATCGTTCTTCTTGCTCGTGCCCTCAATGAGCGCCGGCACCACAGTATGAAGCTCACCCTGGTTATACTCATGTGCCGTGGTCTCGATAACCTTAACCAGGCGGTTGAAACGCCCGAGAATAACCTCATGCGGCGTAGGATCGTCAATCTCTGCGGCCGGGGTACCGGCGCGCTTGGAATAGATGAAGGTATAGGCCTGGGCATAGCGGACCGTCTCGGCAAGTGAAAGCGTCTGCTCAAAGTCTTCTTCAGTCTCGCCCGGGAAGCCAACGATAATGTCGGTCGAGAGCGCGATATCGGGCATACGGTTGCGAATGCGATCGACCAGGCCCAGATAGTCCTCGCGTGTATAACGGCGATTCATCTCTTTGAGGATCCGCGTCGAACCTGACTGGACGGCCAGGTGCAGCTGCGGCATAACAGCAGGCGTCTCGGCCATGGCGTCGATGGTCTCGGGCAGCAGATCCTTGGGATGCGAAGACGTAAAGAAGATGCGCTCCACACCCGTATCGCCCACGGCACGCAGCAGATCGGCAAAACGCGGCTTGCCAAACAGATCGCGACCATATGAGTTAACGTTTTGGCCTAGCAGCGTAATCTCACGCACGCCCTGGCGCACCAAACCAGTCACCTCGTCGACAATCTCCTCGAAGGGGCGGCTCTTTTCGCGACCGCGCACGTACGGCACGATGCAATAGGTGCAGAAATTATTGCAGCCCGTCATGATGGGCACCCAAGCGTGATACTGGGTCTCTCGATGCCACGGCATGCTCATGGCATCCGTATCCTCATGCTCATTGGTGCGGATATGACGCTTGCCGTCAAGGAACGCCTCGGCAATGAGCTCGGCCACATGTGCGATAGAATGCGTGCCAAAGATGACATTGACGTTATCGACGTTGGTGAGCAGTCCCTCGCCATCACGCTGCGCGATGCAGCCGCCCACGGCAACCACACGCTTGCCCGAAGGCGAAGGCGGCAGGCTTTTGCAGGAATTGCACTGACCGTACAGGCGAGTATCGGCGGCCTCGCGCACGCAGCATGTCATGAAGACAACAATATCGGCATGCTCGGGATCGAGCGCCATAAGGCAACCATACGAATCGAGCAGACCGCTCACGCGCTCAGAGTCGTGCTGATTCATCTGGCAGCCAAAGGTGCGGATAAAGTAGGTTTTACCGGCAAGAATATCGCGTACGGAACGCTGGTCCATGTGCATAAGTCCTAACGATGGAGGGGGGGGGCGAATCGAGGCAAGCAGAAGCTATGCCACAGGCTTAACATCATCCATGACGACGTTATCCATAGCAGCTCGATTGATCTGGTGAACATAGATAGAAAGGCGGATGGCCGTGCGCGACTCCCCGTTAATGAGGATGTCGGAGAACACAGGCGCGCAGGAAATATCAAAACCGGTTGGAATCAAAAAACCGCGCGCGATAGCCACGGCCTTAATGGCCTGGTTGACAGCACCGGCACCGACGCACTGGATGTTGACGGGTACACCATCCTTGACCATGCCGGCGATGGCGCCGGCAACGGACGCGGGCGATGATTTGCTTGATACCTTCAGGCAATCCATGAAGAAACTCCTGCGTTTAAAAGTACGTTTTAACTGCAATAACTTTATCGTACCGAGTGGACTCGGTAAAGGCACTATTCCTCTTTGGCAAGATCGAAGATCACGGTGATTCGATCACGCGAAACGCGAATCTTTGGGTCGCCGCGAAGGTTGAGATAGTACCGGGCGGCAAGGTCATTAAAGTCGCGCTCCACAGCACGCGAAAACTGTGCCATGTCATCCTTGGCAATACGTAGCCCGCGACGATCCTTCGCGAGATCGACAGGAGCCGGCGCATGCGAGGACGAATCACGCTCGCGCAGCAGACGCGAGGTCACACCGCGAACGGGCTTAATCTGCCCTGCCAAAATGCGATGAGCCGTGCGCTCGGACATCTCAAGACCCAAACCCGAGCAGATACGGATAAAGTCCTCGGCATCGGAGGCAAGGCCTAAACGATCGACAACCGGAAGCTCGCTCTCGTCATCAATAAACAGGAGACGAGACGTATCGAGCCGACTTGACGCCTGAGCATAAAGGGTCGCGGCAATCTCAGACGGAGAACCAAGATAGACATCGCAACCACGCAGCTCCTCGAGCGCAAACTCACAGGCAGCGCGAATAATATTATGCGGGCCGCGAGCACAGACATAACGTCCGTCCTCATCCTTGACGGCCTGGGGCCAGCTGGACTGATCGGCACGCTCGCTGAGGCGGTCGGCTGCAACGCTCACCTTAAAGGCTGAACCAAGATCGACGCCGGACGTGACCACACGGGCCTCGTCGGTGTTCTGCTTGATCGAAAACAATGCCATGCCACGACCGTGAACGCCCCAACGGTCCATCTTCATGCTCTCGAGCTTTGAGGTAACGCGAGCATCGAAGATTCGCTCTTGCATATCCTGCGGAACGCCCGAGCCGTTATCCAGAAAGACAAGCGTGCGGACGCCATCTTCCTTGGTCGTGGCGAGATAGACCTTGTCGGCGCCGGCATCGCGAGCATTACGGAGCATTTCGATGACGATATCCTCGACATGCTGAATGTCGTGCTTCGCCTGGCGCCGCTCGGCCTCCGAAACGCGGAGACGGACATACCCCTCGCCAAGGTTCTCCTCGACGCGAAGGTTGCCCTCCCCCGACATCGACGCGATAAATGAGATGAGCTCGTTCGCGTCGCTCATGTTATTTAGCGATATCGACAGCACGGCTCTCGCGAATCACGACGACGCGCACCTGACCGGGATACTCCATCTCTTCCTCGATCTGATGGGCGATATCGTGAGCCAGAACCGTGGACTGGGCATCGGAGATCTTGTCAGGCTGAACCATGACGTGGACCTCGCGACCAGCCTGCATGGCATAGGTACGCTCGACGCCGTCATGGGAGTTGGCGATCTCCTCGAGCTTCTCGAGACGCTTGATGTAGTTCTCGGCAGACTCGCGACGGGCACCGGGGCGAGAAGCAGAGACGGCATCAGCGGCCTGTACCAGGACATCGAGCACCGTGTTGGGGTCAACATCGGCGTGGTGAGCCTCGATAGCGTGGACGATAACGGGCTTCTCGCCATAACGGCGGGCAAGCTCGGCGCCGATGACGGCATGCGGGCCCTCGACGTCGTGGTCGATTGCCTTGCCCAGGTCGTGCAGCAGGCCGGCCCGCTTGGCGGTCACAACGTCCAGGCCAAGCTCGGAAGCCATCACGCCGCAGAGATCAGAGACCTCGAGGGAGTGCTGAAGCACGTTCTGACCAAACGAGGTACGGTAGCGCAAGGCACCAAGGGTCTTGACGATCTCGGGGTGCAGGTCGTGGATGCCGGTATCGAAGGCAGCCTGCTCGCCAGCCTCGCGCACGCGCTGCTGAACCAGGTCGGCAGCCTTGTGATACATCTCCTCGATGCGGGCAGGGTGAATGCGGCCGTCGGCGATGAGGTTCTCGAGGGCGACACGGGCGGTCTCACGACGGACCGGGTCGAAGCTCGAAAGAACGACGGTCTCGGGCGTGTCGTCGATCACGAGGTTGACGCCGGAAACCTGCTCGAAGGTGCGGATGTTGCGACCCTCGCGACCGATGATACGGCCCTTGAGGTCATCAGAGGGAATGTGCACGGAGGTAACGGTGACCTCGGCTGTGTGGTCGGCAGCGCAGCGCTGAATCGCCAGGGACAGAATCTCCTGGGCGGTCTTGTGGCACTCGGCGCGAACCTGCTGCTCGGACTCGCGAATAATCGTGGCGGCCTCGTGGGTGACCTCGCCGCGAACCTTATCGAGGAGTTCCTTGTGGGCGTCCTCGCGGGTCAGGTCGGCGATGCGCTCGAGCTCGGAGGTCTGCTTTGCGCAGAGCTCCTCGAGCTCGCGGGAGCGCTTCTCGACCTGACCGGCCTGGCTGGACAGCTGATGCTCGCGCTTGTCGAGAGCGTCGTTGCGGCGATCAAGGGATTCCTCGCGCTGCATCACTCGGTTCTCGAGCGTACGAATCTCGTTCTTACGCTGCTTGTCCTCAGCCTCGGCGGCCTGCTTGTTCTTGATGATCTCCTCTTTAGCCTCGAGCAGAGCCTCTTTTTTGAGGGTCTCGGCCTGACGCTTAGCATCACCGATCAGGGACTCAGCCTGTGCGTGTGCCGACTGAATCTTTTCGTCGGCCTCGTGAAGACTACCCTGCTTGGCGGTGCGCATGTAGGCAATTGCGGCGATGGCACCCAAAACGATGCCAACGAGCGCTGCGATGATAGGCATGCTCACTCCTTTTTATGGATTCGTTACACAACAAAGCGAACCGTCCTTACGAACGGCTCGCGACATTTGAGTAATATGGGCGCAGCTTATGCGGGTCGGATACAGATAAACATATAAACAAACTCATCACAGATGAGCACATATCACAAAGCAAATGACAGTGTTTATCGTACGTTGAACCACAACAACTGTCAAATAAATGGCCCCAGCACGGCGGCTAAAACGCGGTGAACGGCAGGACCACAAAACGCATACGCCTAAACCGCACATTCCTCGCGTTCGGCATCGAGACGCGCCTTAACGGCATCGGCGGCGATGTGATACGAGAAGCCCTTGCCCATCAAAAACCGAACCAGTTTTTCGAATCCGCGCGTCTCTGGAACACGCCGCTTAGCGAGCAGAGCTGACGCACGCTCCAAATCGTCTTCGACGGCAAAATAATCCTCGGGATAACCGGGAATGTCATCGAGCACGACATGACGGCGCTTGAGCTCGGTCTCGATTTTGCGCTGTCCCCAACCGCGCCGCTTGCGCTCCTCGATAAAGTACGAGCAAAAGCGGCTCTCGTCTAAAAAGCGATACTCGGTGGCGCGCTCGACGGCGAAATCGATCGCAGGCTGGTGAAAGCCGTAGCGAGCCAGCTTGTCACGGACCTCACCCGTCGCATGGTCGCGGCGCGATAACATCTCGGTCACCATGGTAAGTGCACATTTACGCTCGATGAGCTGCACCGCCTCACGAAAGTTGTCCCAATCGCAGGGAAGATCGGGGCGGTTTTTGACATACAGCCGCGCGACCCGCACGGGAATCCAAATGGACCGCTCAAAACCGCCCTCAAGCTCACAATCGATATGTGCGCAGGGCTTTTTGGACGCATATCCGCTCGAGAACGAGGAGGCCGCCTTCTTATCGGGAAAGACGACCATGGCCTCGGTCACCGTATACGACATGAGCGTAACCGCTACTCGTCGTCATCATCGAGCATGGCGGAACCATCGATGGCGTAAAGCTCGTCAAACTCCTCAGGCGCAGGCTGATCGGTCAGCTCGACCTCGGACGGAGCATCGTCATCAAACTCAAGCCCGCAGGCAAGGCGGACCTTATGCTCAATCTCGTCGGCGCAATCGGGGTGTTCGCGCAGGAAAGCCTTGGCGGCCTCGCGGCCGTTGCCGAGCTTGTCCTCGCCATAGGCAAACCAGGAGCCCATCTTCTTGCAGATGCCGCACTCGACAGCCATGTCCAGAATTGAGCCCTCCTTAGAGATGCCCGTACCGTACATGATGTCGAACTCAGCAGAACGGAACGGAGCCGCCACCTTGTTCTTAACGACCTTGGCGCGCACGCGGTTACCGATAACCTCGTCCTTAAGCTTAATGCTGTCGATACGGCGAATGTCGATACGCACCGAAGAGAAGAACTTAAGGGCGCGGCCGCCCGTCGTAGTCTCGGGGTTGCCGAACATGACGCCGATCTTCTCACGCAGCTGGTTAATGAAGATGCACGTCGTGTTGGACTTGGACAGCGAGCCGGCGAGCTTGCGGAGCGCCTGGCTCATCAGGCGAGCCTGAAGACCGACCGTAGTGTCGCCGATCTCTCCCTCGATCTCGGCACGCGGGGTCAGCGCGGCGACGGAGTCGACAACGATGGCATCGATGGCGCCGGAACGCACGAGCATGTCAACAATCTCGAGCGCCTGCTCACCCGTATCGGGCTGGGAAATCAGTACCTCGTCGATATCCACGCCAATGCGCGCGGCATACGTGGGATCGAGCGCGTGCTCGGCATCGATAAATGCCACAACGCCACCCATTGCCTGGGCCTCGGCCAGGATCTCGAGCGAAAGCGTCGTCTTACCGGAGGACTCAGGACCGTAAATCTCGACGATACGGCCGCGCGGCACGCCGCCGATACCCAGCGCGGCATCGAGGGCCAGGGCGCCCGTGGGAATGGCCTCGACCTCGAGCTCGGGGCCACCGTCGCCGTACCTCATGATGGAACCCTGGCCGAATTTCTTCTCGATCTCGGCCTTGGTGGTGGCGATCATCTCATCGCGCTCTTTACCCGTCGTGCGAGCATGAACGGTACGTACGGGACCTGAATTCTTGGCCATGAATAGCCCTCCTCTTAACAACCTGCATCGATAATAAACGAACGGCTGTTCGTGGTCAACCGTTCAGCCCAATCATATGCAGGCGGTCTTTCCAAAACCCAACCAAACGCCGACCAAACACTGACCAAATACTTGACCACAAAGGACCAAATATGAACAAGGCAGGCAAAAATACATCTACAACCAGCACAAACGCTAAATTTGTCAGAGGTCCCTATCTCCACAATTAAGGGGCCCTAAGGCCCCTTAAAACATGTCTATTCCATAGAGTTGAGCACAAGGGCAATGCGCCCCAATGCCTCCGCGACCGCATGGGCACGAACACACGAACGGTCGCCCTCATAGTGGCAGCGCACAGAGTCCACGACCGGCACGCCCCCATCGGCGGAACGATGCGCCCAGCCAATATAGAAAGTGCCCGCCGGATCGTCCTCAGTGCCACCGCCGGGGCCGGCATAACCCGTTGCGCTCACTGCAATATCGCTCTGGTACAGTTCCAGCGAACCCGACGCCATCTCGCGCGCAGTTTGATGCGACACCGCGGTGTAGCGGTCGAGCGTCTCCTGCTCAACACCCAGCACGCGATGCTTAATCTCATCGCAGTAGGTCACCGCACCGCCACGCAGCACCGCCGAGGCGCCCGGGATATCCGCAATCGTCGAGGCGATCATACCCGCCGTCAGCGACTCAGCCGTCGAAACCGTCACACCCCGAGCGCTCGCGCGCTCGACGATATCGCGCGCCAGCTCCTCGTTATGTGCGGAAATCTGCTCAAAAGAGTCCGTCATACCCACCAGGACCTAGACCGAAAAGACGATCTTGCGGCAGTTCCAGAAGTACTGGGCGCCCGAGATAACGGTCAAGACAACGGCAACGGCATACAGGAAGCGCGACACCGAGTAGATGCCGAGCGTCAGCGCCACCGGGCCAAGGTGCAAGCCGGCCATAGCAAAAACGCACAGGTAACCGCAGATGGAGACCATCGTGGTCGCCGTCTTGTACTTGCCGAGCTTATCGGCCGCAACGACCACACCGGCCGCACTCGCGACCATGCGAAGGGCGCTCACCAGAAGCTCACGGAACAGGATAATGAACACGGACCACACGGTCACCGCGCCAAAATCCAAGAACAGCAGCAGGGCCGAGAACACGAGCAGCTTATCGGCGATGGGGTCCAAGAATTTACCGAAGTCGGTGATCTCGTTGCGCGAACGCGCCAGATAACCGTCGACCTTATCGGTGCACGACAGGATCACATACAGAATGAAGGCAGCGGCGGCGAGCGGGCCGTCGAAGATGCTCCAATCCGTACCGGCAACACTCGTGTGAGAAAGCGCCGACACGATCATGAACACCGGGATAAAGACGATGCGAACGCACGTCACGATGTTGGCGGGCGTCCAAACACTCGTCAGTTCCTTATTGCTCTCGTTTGCCACGATGCTCTCCTACTCCACAACATGGCCGATAAGCTCATAGCAGAAGCTATCGGTAAACTCGACAGTCAGAATATCGCCCACGGACGCCTCACTGGCGTCCAAGTGGACCGCGCCATCGGAATCGGGCGCCTGGAACCAGGCATGGCCGATCAGCTCGGCGCCGTCCTCGGTTTCTTCGATACCGTCGACGATCACCTGGGCGCGCTCGCCCACATGTGCGGCGGTGGCGGCAAAACCGAGCGACTCGGCCAGGTCCATGGCCTCCTGGGCGCGCTCGAGCTTGACCTCTTCGTCGACCTGACCCTCCATCTTAGCGGCCAGGCTGCCCTCCTCCTGCGAGTAGGCAAAGACGCTCGTGTAGTCAAAGCCGACGGTGTCCATAAAGTCGATAAGGTCGCGGAACTCGTCGTCGGTCTCGGTCGGGAAGCCGACCATAGCCGTGGAACGGATCACGATGCCGGGGATACGCTCACGCAGATCGCGGAACAGGTCCTCGAGCTCCTGGCGCGAACCGGAACGGCGCATAGCCTTGAGGATGCGCGCGTCGCAGTGCTGCACGGGGATATCGATATAGGGCAGCACCTCGGGCGTATCGCGAATCGTATCGATAAGCTCATCGGTCATGCCCTCGGGCTGCAGATAGAGCACGCGGACCCAGACGTTGTGCGGGCGCACGGCCTCGGCGACGGCACGCAGCAGCTGCGCCAGATTGCGCGGCGAGCCCTCGGCGACATCCTCGTCAGTAAAGTCGGTGCCCCAAATACCCGTGTCCTGGCCGATCAGCACGATCTCGCGCACACCGCCGGCAACCAGGTCGCGTACCTCGGAGATAATGCTCTCGGCATTGCGCGAATGATAGCGACCGCGAATATAGGGAATCATGCAGAAGCTGCAGAAGCGGTTGCAGCCATCGGAAATCTTGACGTAAGCAACGGCGCCCTCGACGGTACGCTTGACCTGAGGGATATAGGCCGCGATTTCACGCTCGACACCCAGCACGCCATCGATGACCGCCACGATGCCGTCCTCCTCGTCGGCCTTCACAAAGGCAGCGACCTCGGGCAGCTCGTCAGGCAGGTCGTCGCCATAGCGCGACGGCACACAGCCGCACATAACGATGGGGCAAGAACGAACGCCGTCCTGAACCTCGTTGGCGAGCTCGAGCGTGGTCTCGATGCTCTCGGACGTTGCGGAGGCGAGGAACGAGCATGTATTGACGATGGCGATATCGGCATCCTGCGGGTCGAATGCCTCCTCGTAGCCCGCAGCGGTCAAAAGAGAACGCATGCGGTCGGTGTCGACCTCGTTCTTAGCGCACCCGAGGGTGATGTAGAGCACGGAGCCCAACGGTGTATCCATGTTGGAGAGCGGTCCTTTCGAATGATATTAGCGGTAGTTGGTGAACTGTAGCGGCTGGCCGTAGTCCTGGTCGCGCAGGAACTGGATCACGGTCTGCAACGCATCCTTCGAAGCAGAGGAAACACGCAGCTTGTCGGCCTCGATGGTCACCTTGACCTTGAGTTTTTGGTCCTTGATGTCCTTGTTGATCTTCTTGGCGGTCGCCTGGTCGATACCCTCGACGATATGGCCGAGCACGCGCACGGTGCCGCCCGATGCCGCCTGAGGAGCATCCCACGAGACAGCCTTGAGGTCAATGCCACGCTTGATGAGCTTGGAACTCAGCACGTCGATAATCTGCTTGGAGACAAAGTCGGCCGGGGCGTTAATCGTAAAGAGCTTGTCGCCCTTCGAAAGCTCGATCGTAGCGCCGGAATCCTTAAGGTCATAGCGCTGGGAAATCTCGCGCGTGGTCTGCTGAAAGGCGTTGTCGACCTCTTGCATGTTGACCTCGGACACGACGTCGAAGCTGGAATCTTTAGCCATGATGTTTCCTTTCGCGTACGAGCGGCTTAGTAGCTATCGTACGAATAGTCGGTAGAATCGGTGGGCGTCTGACCGTCAGTTGCGGTATCGGCGCCATCCGTGGACTGGGCATCGGTACCGTCGGTGGTGTCGGTACCATCGGTGGTGTCGGTACCATCAGTACGTTCACCATTCTCGGAGTCGGTGGTCTCCTTCTTGGGAACGGTGATCGTCACACGCGCCACGCCCGAGGTCTTGGTGTCGTAGCGGACCTTTTCGCCGTTCTTGGTAACGGTGACGTCGGAAGGCTTGGATGTGGTGATCTCGATCGAGGACTCGGGCGTGTACTCCTGCTCAAAGGGGCCAGTCGCCTGGGCGCCATAGACCGACTTGCCGTCGACCTTGACCTCAATCCACGCGGTCTTTCCCTTGGCAACGGAGACTTTGACCTTCGTGACCTCGTTCTCTTCCTTCTTGGCCGTCGTCTTGGTAGTGTCCGAGTCAGTCGACTCATCCGTCGCCTCATCGGTGTCTTCGTCCTCGTCGACCGTTTCGGTCTTCTTGGAAGACTTCTTAGTCGTTGTCTTGGTGGCAGTGGGCGTCTCGGGCGTGGTCTCGGGCGCCGAAGATGCGCAGCCGCGCAGAAGCACCACGATGAGCACAACCAACAGCAGCGCAACGGCACCGATGCCGGCGTAGACGATACGCGGATCGAGCCCGTTGTTTTGAGGAGTACGTGATCCGCCGCGTCCACGATTGGAACTGCTGCGGCCGCCTCCCTGAGGCATACGACCACGATTGCTATCGGAACGGCCGCGATAGCCACCCTGGCCCTGAAGGCTGCGCTGACCCGAGCGGGGCGCAAGTTCACCGCGGCCTTGATAGCCACGCTGGGCCGAACGCGGAGCCGAAGAGCGCTGGCCATACGGCTGTGATTGAGAGCGAAGACGCGGCGTCACCTGCGTGGTATCGGCGTCCGCATAGCCTCCGCGAGAACGTCCCGTAGAGGCACCACGGTAACCGCGATCGGAATAGCCGCCGTCGCCGTAGCCGGCACGAGGGTCACGCGCCACGCCGCGGGCAGCGGGAAGTGCACGGTCCTCGGGCATCGGCGTGCTGCGGAACCGGTCACGCTGTGAGCGAATCTCCTCGCCCGAACCCGTCTCGGTAATATAACCGGCCTGCTGAGGACGCTGTCCATAGCGGGTCGAACGACCGCCCTGAACCATCAGGAAGCGCCCGTTATCGACCGAGGAACGCGAATTAACGTAGCCGGCGGCGTCCTGAAAACGACCGCCCTGCTGCGACGTCTCGCGTTCGTAAGCCATCAGGTCGTCAAAGTAGGCATTGACGACCTCGCGCGGATTGAGGCCCAAAAAGCGAGCATAGCTCGAAATCATGCCCTGCGCATAGCCGCGCGGCGGCATCGAAGCAAAGTTACCGGTCTCGAAAAACTCGATGATCTGCGGCCTGATTTTGATGGTGTTGGCGACCTGCTGAATGGAAAGGCCCATTCGGCGACGCTGCTCAAGCAGCATGTCACCAAAGCGTGCAGCCATCAGAATCCTCCAAACTCACGATCTTCACGTGCCATCTCGGCATCGACAGATTCCAGCGCGGCAAGCCCCTCCTCGTCCAACAGGACCTCACGCGGCTTGGAACCGTCGGGCGGACCGACGACACCCTTTTCTTCCAGCATGTCCATAATACGCCCGGCACGCGCATAGCCAACCTTCAGACGACGTTGCAGGCCAGATGTGGAGCCAAGCTGAGATTCCACCACAATATGGGCGGCTTCCCAAATGAGCGGATCATCGTCTTGCGGCTCGGCGACTCCGGTACGGACAATGCCGCCACCACCCGCCATGGACATGGAAGCGGGCGCCACGGCAGACAGGATCTCCTCGTGGTAGTCGGGCTCGCTCTGCGACTTGACGAACTCGACAATCTCGTTGATTTCGTCATCCGAGACAAAGCAGCCCTGGATACGGCGAGGCTTGCCCCAGTCGACCTTGGAGAACAGCATGTCGCCCAAACCGGTGAGCTTTTCGGCACCCATCTGGTCAATGATGACGCGCGAGTCGATGCCCGTGGCGACGTTAAAGGCGATACGGTTGGTAATGTTGGCCTTGATAAGGCCCGTCACCACGTTGGAGCTCGGACGCTGCGTAGCCACGATGAGGTGAATACCGGCGGCACGGCCCAGCTGGGCGATACGCACGATCGAGGCCTCGACATCCTTGCCGGCAACCATCATCAGGTCCGAGAGCTCGTCGATGATGATGACCAGGTAGGGCATCTTTTGCGGCGGATTGTCGTAATGCTCAAACTCGCCGGCGGCCTGCTTTTCGTTGTAGGTCGAGATCTTACGCACGTTAAGGCGCTCGAAGACCTTCAGACGACGCTCCATCTCGGACACGGCCCATTGCAGAGCGCTCGCGGCCTGCTTGGGCTCGGTCACTACAGGCACGTAAAGATGCGGCAGACCGTTATAGCCCGCGAGCTCGACGCGCTTGGGGTCGACCATGATCAGGCGAACGTCCTCGGGAAGGGCGCGCATGAGCAGAGTCGTAATGATGGAGTTGATCATGACCGACTTACCGGAACCGGTCGTACCGGCAATAAGCAGGTGGGGCATCTTGGCAAGGTCGGCGACGACCGGCGTACCCTCGGCATCTCGACCGATGGCCAGCTCGAGCGGACCGCCCTTCACATAGGGCAGCACGTCGCCCAGGTTGACGTTCTGGCGCTTGCGATTGGGGATCTCGATACCAACGAGCGAGGTGCCGGGGATCGGGGCAAAGATACGCACCGACTGGGCAGCGAGCGAAAGCGCGATATCGTCCTCGAGGCTCGAGATCTTGCTCACGCGCTCGCCCTCGCCAGGTTGCAGCTTAAAGGTCGTGACCGTGGGGCCGGCGATCCAGCCGACCACGCGGGCACTACGACCAAACTCCAGCAAGGTAGACTGAAGCGACTCGGCAGTCTGTTCCAGCTCCTTGTCAGAAGACGCGGAGGAAGCCGACTGCGGGTTGGCATGCAGAATCTCAAGTGGCGGAAGTTTGAGGCCGTCCTCTTCTTCGCCCTCGTTATCTGCGGCGCCGCCGTCCGCTCCCCCATCGCTAGCCGCAGCCGATTCGACAGCACTCAAGGCAGGCGCATCGGCAACCTTGGGATGCTTCAAGAAGTCGGGGATCTGAGGTGCTGCCGAGACAGGATTCACGGCAAACGGCGGCTCGGACTCGTCGATCTTATCGGGGTCGTCTTCCATCGAAAGCTGACCGGTTACCTGGTCGCGCTTTGCATGGCGACGCGGCAGCAAAGTTGTCTTTGCGGTCTCAATCGGAGCCTCGTCGTCCTCGTCATCGCCCTCGGTGAGCTCAATCTCGCTCTCGGACCAAGACGGGTCGGGCTCACTCGTATTGAGTTTGGGCGCAGCCTTGCCCTTCTTGGCATGGCGGCGCGGCAACAGCGTCGTCTTAGCGCGCTCAGCTTCCACGGCATCGGACACGTCGACAAACGGATCCTCGTCCTCGTCGTCATCGTCCAAAACCGGGTCCACATCGTTGCCCATGACCGTGGTCACGGCAGCATCGGAGCCCTTTTGACGAAGAATGCTCAGGTGAGGACGGGCAACGCCGGGCACCGACAGGGCCTCATCGTCACCCCACGGACTCGCGTTAACATCGGCACGACGGCGCTCGGCAAAATCAGCCGCACGGTCGCGAGCAGAGCGCAAAACGCCGCCCACCGAAAAGCCGATGATGACCAGGCCCACGACGACAAGGCCCAACAGGACCACCATCGCGATAGGCTTACCCAGGGCATTCTGCAGCGCACTCGCAATAAACGCACCAATGTAGCCACCCGAGGCGGACAGATTTTGCGGCGTGAACATAAGGTCGTACGAGTCGCTCGTACCTGGCACCATCAACGAAAGAATGGAGACGACGGCGATAAAGACCACGGCGCCGCCCGCAACAGAGCGCGCGTTGAGCGGCGAGTCCTCGCCTAAAAAGAGCGTGGCGGCAAACAGCAAAATGACGATCGGCAGCACGTAGGCGCCCAGACCAAAGCCCAAGTGGTAGAAACCGGCAACCGCAGCCGTAACGGGCGCAGTCGCCGGCGAAATCACGGCAATAAAGGACGCAATCGCCAAGACGGCAATGACCACGCCGGCGATATCGCGGTTGGCCGAAGGCTCGACCAAGGGCTCGAAATCATCGAACTCGGACTCGTGACCCTTATTGGCACGCAGATGGGAACCGGCACCCCTAGCAGATGCCGGTTGGTTATTGGCCTTATTGCCTTTGGCGTTTTGTGCAGATCCGCGCGCCAAACTAAACCTCCATGACGACCGGGATGATCATCGGACGGGTGCGCGTACGGCTCCAAATAAAGTTGGAGAGCGAATCACGCACGGCCTTGCGAATGGCATCGGAACCGCTGCTCGTAAAGCTAAACTTGCCCTTCTCGATCGTCTTCATGATGGACGCGGAGGCATCCTCGGAGAACTGGTCGTCGATGGCAAACGAGACACCGCGGCCCGAGAACTCGATGGCCTCGATCTTCTTGTGCTTGAGCGAGACGATGGCAACAGCGGTAACCATACCGTCGTTGGCGAGCTTCTGGCGATCGCGCAAGACGATGGGGTCAGTATCGCCGATACGCAGGCCGTCGACGTAAACGACGCCGGACTCGACGGGCGTACCGCGCTTAACGATACCGCCGCGCATCTCGAGCGTGTCGCCGTTGTCGAGGATAAAGATATGATCGTCCTTGAGACCCATCTTGCGAGCAAGCTGGGCATGGGCGCGCAGATGCACGGCCTCACCGTGAACCGGCATAAAGTACGTGGGCTTGGCCATGGCCATCAGGAGCTTGAGCTCCTCCTGGCTACCGTGGCCCGAGACGTGGACGAGAGCGCGGTTCTTATCCCACACGTCGCAGCCGAGCTTAGCAAGGCTGTTGACGACCTGCTGGACGGCTTTCTCATTGCCGGGAACAGGAGTTGCCGAGAGGATGACGGTATCGCCCTCGTGGATAGAGAGCGTCTTGTGCTCGCCATTGGCCATGCGGGACAGGGCCGACAGCGGCTCGCCCTGCGAACCGGTGCACATGACGACGATCTTGTCGTCAGGCAGGTTATCAATGTCAAAGGCATCGATGATATCGGCGTCGTCGATGTTGAGGTAGCCAAGCTCGCGCGCCACGCGGGTGTTAGTGAGCATGGAGCGACCGGTCACAACGACCTTACGGCCGCACTTGCGGGCGGCATCGCAGATCTGCTGCAAACGATGGATGTGGCTCGAGAACGATGCGACGAACACGCGACCAGGGGCGTTCTTGATGGCGTGCAGCAGGTTGGGACCAACCTCGGCCTCAGACTTGGTAAAGCCGGGAACCGTGGCGTTGGTGGAGTCAGAAAGCAGCAGGTCGATGCCCTGCTTGGCAAAGCGGCTGATAGCGGCATAGTCGGGCGTGACGCCGTCGATGGGCGTCTGGTCGAGCTTAAAGTCGCCGGTGTGCATAACGGTGCCCTGATTGGTGCGGATGAACACGCCCAGAGCGCCGGGGATGGAGTGCGTCATCGAGAAGAAGTCGAGCGAGATGCCGCCAAGGTTGACATGGCTGCCACCCTTGACCTCGCGGAATTTGGGTGCGCGGATGCGGAACTCAGAAAGCTTGCCCTCGATAAAGCCAAGCGTCAGCTTGCTCGAAAAGATGGGCACCTTGTTGTTGAGGTCCTGCAGCAGGTACGGAAGCGAACCGGTGTGGTCCTCGTGGCCGTGGGTGACGACGATACCGCGGAGCTTCTCCTCGTTCTCCAGAACATAGGTGTAGTCGGGAAGCACCAGGTCGATACCGGGCTGGGAGTCGTCAGGGAACATGAGACCGGCGTCGACGAGCACCATGTCGTCGCCGCACTCGAAGACCGTCATGTTCTTACCGATGCCGTCAAGGCCGCCGAGCGGGATGATCTTCAAGGGAGATGATTTTTTAGCTGCCATAGGTTCGTGTGGTTTCCTTTCTTCGAAACGGGTCTGGAACAACCGACGGGGCGCTTCTGGCAAACCGACCGCCGGGAACGTACAAACATGCATCGCAGAGTCGATGCAATAACCACAGTATGATACCCATTTGCACAACAACAGACCACCCATGCATCAAAGCCCCATCTGAACCTGTGTATCCCGCCGGTCTGGTCTCAGCGGCCCTGGCACGGGCTAAGTTTCCTGCTCTACAGTCCTGCTCACGACGGAGGCCACATTAAGTGGCCTCCTGTTCGTGCGGAACTCGCGATAAACTTCATCAGTGCCCGCCCCACGGGAAACCTACCAATAAGGGACAGGTTTATTTTGGTAGGTTTTAGCTGAAGAAATGCTGCTGCATCTATCTACTGATCTGAAATCTGGCCACTGAATAGACTGTCTAACTGAATAGCGAGCGGCACTAACCAGCCCTTTTGCTTGCGACCGGGAGGGACGCATATGAAGTTTATCGCGTGTTCCGCACGCAAAGGAAAGCACTTAATGTGCTTTCCGTCTTGCACAGAACTGTAGAGCAGGAAACTTCATATGCATCCCTCCCGGTCGCAAGCAAAAGGGCGACCCCTGTACGGAGTCGCCCTTGTTGAGCTGCTTATGTCTAGCTGTTACTCGGCGTCGTGGTGACGGCGGGGCTTGCGGCCTCCGTTGTCGCCGGGACGGCGCGGACGGTCGTTGCGCTCGGAGCGCTCGCGACGCGGACGCTCGCGGCGCTGGAAGTGCTCGCCGTCGCCCTCGGAGGCACCCTCGGCGCGAGCAGGGGCCTCGGGCTTATCCAGACGATCGAGCGAGATCTTGCCGCGGTCGTCAACCTCAATGACGACGACCTTGACCTCGTCGCCCACGTTGAGAACATCCTCGACCTTCTCCACGCGGCCCTTGGCGACGCGGGAGATGTGCAGCAGGCCGTCCTTACCGGGCAGCAGGTTCACGAAGGCGCCGAAGGGCTGGATGGAGACTACGCGACCGGTGTACTCCTCGCCCGGCTCGGGAACCTTGATGATGAGCTTGATGCGCTCGACAGCCTGGTCCACGGACTCGCCGGTGCCACCGACAAAGACGGTGCCGTCCTCCTGGATGTCAACCGAAGCGCCAGTCTCGTCCTGGATGCCGCGGATGACCTTGCCGCCGGAACCGATGACGTCGCGGATCTTGTCGGTCGGAACCTGGATGGAGACGATGCGCGGAGCGGTGCTGCGCGTAGTGTGGCGCGGCTCGGGGATCACATCGAGCATCTTCTGCAGGATGAAGGCGCGACCCTCCTTGGCCTGCTGCAGGGCGCGGGCCAAGATGTCGAAGGTGAGGCCGGTGGCCTTGTTGTCCATCTGCAGGGCGGTGATACCCTCGGTGGTGCCGGTGACCTTAAAGTCCATGTCGCCCAGGAAGTCCTCGAGACCCTGGATGTCGGACAGGACCACGGTCTTGCCCTCCTCCTGAATCAGGCCCATGGCGATACCGGAGACCGGGCGCTTAATGGGCACGCCGCCGTCCATAAGGGCGAGCGTGGAACCGCAGGTCGAAGCCATCGAAGAGGAACCGTTGGACTCCATGACCTCGGAGACGACGCGGATGGCGTAGGGGAACTCGTTCTCGTCGGGAAGCACCGGAAGCAGAGCGCGCTCTGCCAGGTTGCCGTGACCGATCTCGCGGCGCTTGGGGCTGCCCATGCGGCCGGTCTCACCGGTGCAGAACGGCGGGAAGTTGTAGTGGTGCATGTAGCGCTTGCCCTCGGTGGGCTCGATGGTGTCCAGACGCTGGCCCTCGTTGAGCATGCCGAGCGACAGGACGGAGAGCACCTGGGTCTGACCGCGCTGGAACAGGCCGGAGCCGTGAACGAGCGGCAGGTAGTTGTCCTTCACCATGATGGGACGGATCTCATCGGCGGCACGACCATCGACGCGCTCACCGGTCTCGACGACCATGGTGCGCATGGCCTTCTTCTCGAGCTTCTTGAGCGCCACGGGGATCTCGCGCTCCCAAGCGGCCTGCTCCTCCTCGGTGAACTCGGCGCGGATGGACTCCTTCAGAGCCTCGACCTTACCGATACGGGAGAGCTTGTCGGCGTCGCGAAGGGCGGCTGCCATCTCGTCGTAGTGGGCGAAGATGCGCTCCTGGACCTCCTCGACGGGCTGGTCGAGCGGGTACTCCTTCTTGACGATGGGGCCGTTGACCTGCTCCCACTCGGCGACGAACTCATCCTGAGCCTGGCAGAAAGCAGCAAGGGCCTCCTGACCAAACTTCATGGCGGCGAGCATGTCGTCCTCGGAGATCTCCTCGGCGCCGGCCTCGACCATCGAGATGAAGTCGGCAGAGCCGCCCAGCTCCAGGTCCAGATCGGAGTTCTCGCGCTCCTCATAGGTGGGGTTGACGATAAACTCGCCGGTCTCCACGTTGCGACCGATGCGCACGCAGGCAAGCGGACCCTCAAAGGGCACGCCGCCGAGCGTCATGGCCAGAGAAGCACCCATGACGTTGATGACGTCGAAGGGGTTGACCTGGTCAGCGACGAGCGAGGTGGCGACGATATGCACCTCGTTGCGGAAGCCGTCCGGGAAGCTCGGGCGGATCGGGCGGTCGATCATACGAGCCGTGAGCGTGGCCTTCTCGCTGGGACGGCCCTCACGCTTGAGGTAGCCACCCGGGATGCGGCCGGCGGCGTACATCTTCTCGTTGAAGTCGACGGTCAGCGGAAAGAAGTCGTAGTTCTTACGCTCCTTGGAGACAACCACGGTGTCGAGCATCGTGGTGTCGCCCTGCTTGACCAGACAGGCGCCGGTGGCCTGCTTGGCAAGTTCGCCGGACTCAAAGGTGTAGGTCTTGCCGTACAGCTCAAAGGTCTTGGATACGAGTGTCATTGTTCTCCTTTACCCCACAGGCCCCTTGCCTGCGGGCTTCTCATGTGACGCGGGCCCCCTGCCCCCGCCACGCTTCAGAGTGTGATTGTTCACGCCCTTACACAAAAAGAGCGCCCCGCTGCGCAGGACGCTCTTAGCATGTACAAATCCTACTGGATGTTGTCGCGGATGCCCAGAGCCTTGATGAGCTCACGGTACTCGACGATGTCGTTCTTCTTGATGTAGGAGAGAAGACGACGACGACGGCCGACGAGCATAAGCAGACCACGACGGGTGTGGAAGTCCTTCTGGTGGGACTTCATGTGCTCGGTCAGCTCCTTGATACGCTCAGACAGGATGGCAACCTGAACCTTGGGGTTACCGGTGTCGACCGGGGTGTTACCGAACTGGGCAGTCAGCTCCGCCTTGCGCTCTTTGGAAACAGTCATTGTTTCACCTTTCATTTTACGTCGCCCGCGGGCGACTCTATTCGCCTCGGACTGGGAAGCCGCCGGTGGAGCGAGCATCCAAGGTCGAGGTACCAACAGGTCGGTATGTTACCACAAGCGGCGTGCGCCTGCGCATCATCACCGACCCAACATGAATTCCATCGCACGGAGCCGCTGGTCGGTATGTGTTACCGCCCAGACATGCGAAAGCCCGAGCAAAAACGCCGCAGTATGCGGGTCGATCCTTTGATCCATAAGCTCGTCGAAGGTCATGGACATGAGGGCGCGCAGCCATGCGACCTCGCTGGTCGACACCAGTTCGGCACCCGGAACGCTCGACGCGCACGACCCGCACATGAGCCCGCCGGCCTGGGGCGAAAAATACGACAGCATAGGGTCGCCGCACGACACGCAGGCAGAAAAATCAGGACGATACCCGATATGCGACAGCAGCTTAAAAACAAAGGCGGCTACCAGGAGGTCCATGCGCGCCGTATCGAGGCCGCCGCCCACAAGTTCCAAGGCGCGCGAGGAAATGGCAAAGGTAAACGGATCCTCGGCATCCTCAAACGAACATACGCGCGCGACCTCGGCAATCGCACTGGCCGCACAGGTCGTCTCGTAATCGGGGGCGGCGCCGAGGGGAGCCTCCAACAACTCGGCCTGCGACACGATGTCGAGCGAGCGTCCGTGCGCGAGCAGCATATCAACCGTGCAGAACAGCTCGCAGCGCGCCGCCAAGCGACCGCCAGGCTTGCGCGCGCCCTTTGCCACGGCACGCACCTGGCGGCCTCGCTCGTCAAGCATCGTCAAAATCAGGTCGGTCTCCTTGAGCTTCGTCTTGTCGAGGACGAGCACCTTCGTGCGATATGTGCGAGAGCCTGCCATTGACGAAAACTAATCCTCGGCGTTGTAGCCAAAGCGGCGAATCTGGGCCTCGTCGTCGCGCCAGCCGGCCTTGACCTTCACGTCCAGCTCCAAAAAGACCTGCGTGCCAAAGATGCGCTCAAGATCGCGACGGGCGTCGATACCGATATGCTTGATCATCTCGCCGCCCTTGCCGATGATGATGCCCTTTTGACCCTCGCGCTCGACGTAAATGGTGGCGTGCACGCGCAGCACCTTCTTGGTCTGCTCGAGCGCATCGCAGATCACGCCAACGGAGTGCGGGATCTCGTCGCGGGTGCGGCGCAAGACCTTCTCGCGCACAAACTCGGCAACAAGCGTCTCGTCGGAAGCATCGGTACCCATGTCTTCGGGGAACCAACGCGGGCCCTCGGGCAAAAAGTGGGCAACGGTCTCGATGAAGGCGTCGACGTTGAAGTTCTTCACCGACGAGGTCACGATCTCGTCGTCGTATTCCATAAGCTCATGCGCTGCCTTAAGCTGCTCCATGACCTGCGCGGGGTCGGCCTCATCGGCCTTGGTGAGCACCAGGACTTTCTTGCAACGGGCGCATCTGACGCGCTCGGCAACCCAGGCGTCTCCCCTGCCGATGGGCTTGGTGGCATCAATCAAAAACGCGACGACGTCAACGTCGTTGAGCTCGAACAGGGCGCTTTTGTTGAGCTCGGAGCCCAGACCGTCCTTGGGCTTATGAATACCCGGGGTATCGACAAAGACCAGCTGATAGCCAGGGCGGTTAACCACAGCGCGCATGCGGCGGCGAGTCGTCTGGGCCACCGGAGAGGTAATGGCGACCTTTTTGCCATAGCAGGCGTTGAGCAGCGTGGACTTACCGGCGTTGGGACGACCGACCAGGGCCAAAAAGCCGCTGCGAAAACCGGGCTCCACATCGCCAAAGCCCAGAGACGTCTCGTCCTCGTCACATAGGGCATCGAGCTCCTCGTCGCTCATACCCTCAAACGGGTCGAATTCCTCGACCTCGTCAAGCGAATCGGTATCCTCGACCTCATCGAGAACCTCGTCGTCCAAAACCTCGTCAGTAGGCTGCATATTGTCGGACATGGGAATCCCTTTCTAAATAAAGCCAAGCGCGTGGGCAAAGACTAGCAGGCCCACGATTGCGGCGGTAATGGAAAGAACGTACACGGAAGCGGCGGCGATATCCTTGGCGCGCTTTGCCAGCGGATGAAGTTCCTGGGTCGCCAGGTCGACGATCGCCTCCATAGCGGTATTGCACAGCTCGCCGTGAATCACCAGGCCACAGCAGATGATAACCGTGGCCCACTCGGCAATGTCGAGGCCGACAATGCAGCCGGCAATGACGGTACACACGCCCGCCACGAGCATGACTTTGATGTTGCGCTCGGTTTTGACGGCGGTGACAAAGCCCTCCATGGCGTAGGAGAACGACTTTAAAAAGGACGGATGGTCCTTGTTCGATCCGGGAATCATAGACGGCTCCTAGTCGTGGGCATGGTTGGTGATGGGACCGACGTGGACCAACTTGGGGTCCTCGCCGCGCTCGAGCGCCAGATCGCGCAGGATGGCATCCTCGCGGGCCTCCATGACCTCAGCCTCGTCGTCCTCGATGTGGTCATAGCCCAGCAGGTGCAGCATGCCGTGCACGAGCATCAACCGGCACTCGTCGGCGGGACTGTTGCCAAAACCGGGAGCCTGACGGGCGATGACCTGCGGGGCCAAGATAATATCGCCGAGCTCGATCGTCTCGTCGGCGGGAATATCCTCGTCAAAGGCAGAGTCGCACTCAAACGAGAGCACATCGGTGGTGCGGTCGATACCGCGCCACTCGTGGTTGAGCTCGTGCATCTCGTCCTCGTCGACATACGAAAGGGAAATCTCGACTTCACGCTCAACGCCCTCCGCCGCAAGCACAAACGCGCAAATGTGCTCAACCTCCTGGGCGTCGAGCAGCGTATCGAGCTCGGCATCGTTGCTGATCAATACACTCAACGGGACTCCTTTCGGTCGCGCGAGCGCTGCTCACGCACGTCATCATACGCATCATAGGCCTCGACGATCCTGCCCACCAGGGCATGGCGCACCACATCGGCGCGCTCCAGGTGCGAAAATGCCACATCGTCGACACGGCCCAGAATCTTCTCGACGTCGGCAAGACCTCCGCGACGACCCACCAGGTCGCGCTGGCTCAAATCGCCGGTAATCACAAACTTGGAGTTAAAACCCAAGCGCGTCAGGAACATCTTCATCTGCTCAGGCGTGGTGTTTTGTGCCTCGTCGAGTACCACGAAGGCGTCGCTCAGCGTTCGGCCGCGCATGTAGGCAAGCGGGGCAATCTCAATCACGCCACGCTCCATGAGCTCATCGGTGCGTTCACGGTCCATCATGTCAAACAAGGCATCGTAGAGCGGACGCATGTAAGGGTCGATCTTTTCCTCGAGGGTGCCGGGCAAAAAGCCCAAATTCTCCCCCGCCTCGACAACCGGACGCGTCAAGATCAGACGGCCCACCTCGTGACGCTTGAGCGCGGCAACGGCGAGCGCCATGGCCAGATAGGTCTTACCGGTACCGGCAGGACCCAGGCCAAACGTGATGGTATGCGAGCGGATGGCATCCACGTAGCGCTTTTGGCCGAGCGTCTTGGGGCGAATGGCGCGACCGCGATACGAAAGCAGCACATCATCGCGAAGCGACGTAGCCTCGTGCTCACCGTCGCGCAAGACGGCAAGGCAGCGAGAGACATCGTCGACAGACAGTGTGCGTCCGGCGGCCGCCTCGCGGAAAGCGTGCTCGAAAAAGCGCGCCACGAGCTCGACCTCGTCCGGGTCACCGCTCACGGCGATGCTGTCGCCACGGGCGACCACGTGGGCGCGAACCAAGCTCTCCAGCGCACGAAGGACGCCGTCGCCGGCACCCAAAACGCGCGAGGGGTCAATTCCCCCAGGAACGGTAAGTCTAATCTTCGAGGCTTCCATGAACCTCCCTGCGTGCATGGACCAAGCCGGAATCATCGACTCCGATGATAGCAACATCGAGCAGGCACGGGGCTGTGAGTCCACTGGTATCGTCTAGACGGGCATGATGGAACGAACCAAGCGTCAGGTTGTCGCCATACTCGAGCACGGCACGCTCAACGGTGCCCACGCGACGGCGAGCGTCGGCAATGGCAAGCTCCTGCGCCGCGGCTCGCATACGACGGCTACGCTCGGCCATGACCTCGGGCGGCACCTGGTCGGGCATGTCGGCAGCAAGGGTACCGGGACGCTTGCTGTAGCGGAACACGTGCATACGCGAGAAACCCACACGGCGGCACAGCGCCAGCGACTCCTCGAACTCCTCGTCCGTCTCACCAGGAAAACCGACGATGACATCGCACGAAAGGGACGCCTGGGGCAAGTTGGCGCGAATCATACGCACCGTGTCCTCAAAGGCTTCGGCGCTATAGGGACGGCCCATGCGATGCAGGGTCGCCGTACAGCCGGACTGCACGGGCAGGTGCAAAAACGGGGCGATACGCTGCGGGTAGCGCGCCATAACCTTAAGCAGGCGCTCGGAGATATCCATGGGCTCGACCGAGGAAATGCGCACATGCGGAATAGACGTGCGCTCCATGATGGCCTCGAGCAGCTCATCGATTTCGACGTGCTCGTCGGTCGCGCTCTTGCCATCGTAGGCACCCAGGTTCACACCGGTCAGCACCACCTCGGGCACGCCGGCCTCCTGGGCCTCGCGAACTTGCTCGAGCACGGACTCGACGGGCACGGAGCGCTCGGGGCCGCGCGCCTTCCACACAATGCAATAGGTGCAGCGATGGTTGCAGCCATCCTGAATCTTCACGCCCAGGCGAGAGCGACCGAGCGCATCGACCACCTCGCCATCGCTGCAGGCGGGAACGCTATCGGACTCAACACCCAGCACCTCGCATACACGTTCGGCGACATCTATCTTGGACGGCTCGGCAATCACGCGATCCGAAAACTCCGACAGCTCCTCGGGATGCAAATTGACCACGCATCCGGTCACGACCACATAGGGCTCGTTTGGATGGGCCAGCGCATGGCGGACGGCCTTACGGGTCTTGGCCTCGGCCTCGCCCGTAACGGCACAAGTGTTAATGACGATCAGATCGGCATCCTGGGGCTCCACCATAGCAAAGCCCAAGCGCATAAGATCGGCAGTGATACGGTCAGACTCAACCCGGTTGACACGGCAGCCGAGGTTGACGACGGAAATATGGGGTGCGAGCACGCGGGCTCCTTAATCGAGGATATCGTCGAGGGCACTCTTGATACGGTCGGTCACCGACTTCTTACCGGAAGCGACGTCATCGCCCATCTCATCGGCAAAAGCACGGAGCAGCTCGCGCTGCTTATTGGAAAGATTGGTGGGAACGACCACGCGCAGTTGCACGATCAGGCGGCCACGCGAACCGCCACCGCCAATGCGCGGCATGCCGTAATTATTGACGCTCACGGTGTCGCCGTACTGGGCGCCGGCGGGAACCGTCACCTTAACGACCTCGTCGGGCATAATGCCCTCGACCTCGATCTCGCAGCCGAGCGCAGCCTGCGCAATCGAGATATCGCTCACCAGGTACAGGTCGTCCCCGTTGCGCTTAAAGCGCTCATGGTCGGCAACGCGCACGTTGACAATCAGGTCGCCCGAAGGCTCGCCGCGAAGGCCGGCCTCGCCAAAGCCGCTCACGCGCAGCTGGCGACCGGTCGAAACGCCGGCGGGAATATCGATGTCGATCTTTTCGTGCGAAGGCGTGCGGCCTTGACCGTCGCAGGTCTCGCAGGGATGATCGATAACCGTGCCCTCGCCATAGCAGTCGGGGCAAGGCGAGGAAGACTGAACCTGGCCCAGGAACGAACGCTGAACCGTCGTGACGTAGCCCGTACCGTGGCAGCGGCCGCACTGCTTTTCCTGTGCGCCCTCTGCCCTACCGGTGCCATTGCAGTCCTCGCAAGGAGCAAGGCGGTCATAGCTGATTGTCTTTTTGCAGCCGAGCGCCGCCTCCTCGAGCGTCACCGAAAGCGAGATGGCCATGTCTCGTCCGCGACGACGCTCACGACGGCTGCGGGCGCCACCGCCGGCACCGCCGCCAAAGAACGACGAGAACAAGTCGTCCATGCCCATGCCACCAAAGATATCGTTGATATCGACGTAGCCCGAACCACCAGGGCCGTCGGCAGTGCCGTAACGGTCGTAGTTAGCACGCTTCTGCTCATCGGAAAGAACGGAATAGGCCTCGTTGAGCTCCTTGAACTTGGCCTCGGCCTCGGGGTCGTCCGAAACATCCGGATGTACGGTACGGGCCTTCTTTAGAAACGCACGCTTAATCGTCCGCGCGTCGGCATCCCTGTCGACGCCAAGCACCTCGTAGTAATCCCTATTTTCCGACACGACCGAATCCTTCCGACTTTCATTATTGTCACAGTGCGTCCTATACCCAAGCAGGGCCGACCGCAAACAGAGGGTTTGATGTTATTGCATTTGGTACGGCGAAAGCATGGCCCGTTGCGAGCAGCTCGCGAACCAAACCGACACGAGCGCGAACATGAAGCCGTTGGCAAAACCGTTGGCAAACTGCATCGCGCCGCGCTTCCACCACAGCAGGCTGCGATGAAGCACGCCGTCCGAAAGCACCATGAACAGGCCCATGGCAAACGGAATAAAGCACATCACGGCAAAGGCCGAGAACACGCCCGAGATGGCCGAGAGTACCAAAAACGGCGCCACGATGCCCATCAGGTAAAAACCGGTACGAGCTTTGCCTTCCAAGCGCTCGGCCTCAACATGGGCGCGGCCGACCAGATCGCCGCCCGCGGCACCGTTGGTGCCAGCATGACCCATGCCGCCAATGCGGACCTCGTCGCCATCGTGCGTGCCGGCAGGAAACTCAATCGTCTGCTCGGAGGTTACGCGAGTACGACCGCTGCCGCCGCAATCAGGGCAGGGGTCGGCCACGACCTTACCGGAACCGCCGCACTCGGGGCAGACCGACTGGAACGTGCCCGCACCAAACAGGAAGGACAGGTCGACGTCGATATGGCCGCGGCCGCCACAGCTTGGGCAGGTATGGGCATGCTCGGAGGAGACAGAGCCCGAACCGCCGCAGTTGTTACAGGTATCGAAGCGCGTGTAGCGGACGGTCTTGCGGGCACCGCCCTTTGCCTCCTTGGCGTCGAGTTTGATATCGACGACCACGTTGGCGCCGTTCTCGGGATTGTAGGCAGCCTGCCCGCGACGCGGCTGGCCCCAGGCGCCACCAAAGGGAAAACCGTCCTCAAAGGGATTGCCATAGCCCGCGCTGCCGGCGTAGCCGCCGCCATAGGGCGAAGCCGTAGGAGCGCCGGCGAAGGGGTTGCCCGAACGCATGGCGTCGTAGCGCGAACGCTTCTGCTCGTCCGAAAGCACGGCGTAGGCCTCGGAAACCTCTTTAAACTTTTCCTCGGCATCCGGCTCTTTGTTGACGTCCGGATGGAGCTTGCGGGCCTTTTGCTGAAAGGCCTTTTGAATATCACGCGAGGTGGCGTCCTTGGAGACGCCCAGAATCTCGTAATAATCTTTTTCGTTCATCGTCGCCATGCGCGGCAACCTCCTGCTCACAGCAGCGTATATATTCCGGTAATTCTACCCGAGCGGCCTAAGCTAGATCCCAAAACAGCTCGAACAGAACATTTCCATCGAGCCAGCCCAAGTGGGTGGGTGCCAGACGAGCTCGAACATGGCCCGCGACGACATCTGCCGAAGTGAAGGGTCCCTCATGGACCCCGAGCGTCTCGGGCACCCAAGTGGCAAGGCCCAACTCGAGCGCGCGATCGCAAGCAGCTGTCAGCCCATCGGCCGGGATGACACGAGCCACGCGAACCAACAGGTCGGACGCGACACCGCGCGTCATGCGGCAAGCAAGCATCAGGTCTTCAGCCGCGGCCTCACGCTGCGACAGATATTCGGCCTCAAACGCCGTCGCGTCATCGTCACGTTGCACCAGACGCACGCGGTACGCATCGCCTCGAGAAGACGCGCCGAGGAACAAACCTGCAAGACGGTCGAAATCCTCGGCATCGAGCATACCGGCGGCAGAGCGACCCAAGCCCAGATAGCCCTGTCCAGACCAATAGGCAATGTTGTGGGCGCACTCATGGCCGTCGAGCGCGTAGCTTGCCACCTCATACGGGTGATAGCCAGCCGCACCCAGGCGCTCACGCGCCGTGTCCATGCATGCGGCCTGAAAATCCTCGTCGGGCTCGAGCGACTCGTCGCGACACGCCAAGCGATAAAGGGGCGTCCCCTCCTCAAGCGTGAGTGGGTAGACCGACACATGATGCGGCGCCGCCGCCAGCACGCCATCGAGCGTGCGCTTCCAACTCGCTGCGGTCTGCCCGGGAAGTCCGCACATAAGGTCGCACGACACGTCAAGCCCAGCATCCTTGACCGACGCGATGGCAGCGAGCGCCCGATCGGCATCGTGAATACGGCCGATGGCGGTAAGCTCGGTGTTATCGAGCGTTTGCACGCCCAGAGAGACGCGCGTGACACCAACCTTGGCAAGCGCGGCGGCAAGCTCGGCGGTCAGCGACTCGGGATTGGCCTCGCAGGTAAACTCAACGGGGGCGCACCACGCACGAATACGCCGCGCCAGCTCCACCAGGCGCTCCCCCGCCAGCGACGGCGTGCCGCCGCCAACATAGACGGTGCGGATCTGATCGAGGGCCCCAGCCTTGCCAAAAGCATCGAGGCGCGCGTACAACTGCTCAAAATAGGAATCGAGCGCGGCATCCAAATCACACGAAGCAAAGCTGCGCGAGTCGAAGTCGCAGTAGCGGCACTTTTGGGCACAGAACGGCACGTGCACGTACAGCGCTGTAACGGCCACCCTTAAGCCTCCAGCGGATGAGGGGGCACCGATTCGCCGGCGGCAAGGGCAGCCTCACAGGCCACCACATCATGCTCGATCTCATCGACCAGCGCCATAAACTCCTCATACGTGGAGCAGCGCACCACCTGCGCGCGCCAGGCTGCAGCATGGGGCATGCCTTTTAAGTACCAGCTTGCGTACGTGCGGGCACGCGACATGAGCGGCAGGAGCTCATGCGTCAGCGTTAGGTGCTCACGCAGGGCGTCCAGGCGCTCAACGGAGCTGCGAGCCGGCACCGGTATGCCATCGAGCGCAAGGGCGCGAGCATCGCCAAACACCCACGGGTTCCCATAGATACCGCGCGCAATAAACACCGCGCTGGCACCCGAGTTGCGCAGATGCTCCGCGGCATCCTCGGCCGAGAACACATCGCCCGAACCAATCACGGGAATCTCAACGGCGTCGGCAACCTCATCGACGACCGACCAATCGGCCTGGCCCGTATAGAGCTGCGTGGCGCAGCGGCCATGCACCGCCACCGCGGCGGCACCGGCGCCTTCGAGCATCTGGGCAAATGTCGCGGCATTACGGTCCTCGGCATAAAAGCCCTTGCGGATCTTTACGGTCACGGGTACATGCGCCGCGCCCACCGCCGCCTCGACGATCTTCTCGGCCAAATCGGGCGTGCGCATGAGCGCCGAGCCCTCGCCCTTGGTAACAACCTTGCGGGCGGGGCATGCCATATTGATATCGATGAGCGACAGGCGATCGCCAACGCGCTCCTCGACGGCAGCGACGGCGCTCGCAAACTGATCGGGCTTGGAGCCAAAGAGTTGCACGCAAATCTGCTGCTCCTCGTCGGCCGGTAGCACCAGGCGCCAGGTCTTGTTGCTGGCATAGGCAAGGCCCGCCACGCTCACCATCTCGCTGTAGGCAAGGTTGGCACCGCGACGGCGGCACATGATGCGGTAGGCAGGGTCGGTCACGCCCGCCATGGGAGCCATAAGGAACGGCTGCTCGGCATAGGCGCCCAGCAGCCGCTTGCTGTATTCAGAAAGCGCCATAGACCTACTCGTCCACCTTGAGGATCGCCATAAAGGCCTCCTGCGGGACCTCGACCGATCCGATGGCCTTCATGCGCTTCTTGCCCTCTTTCTGCTTCTCGAGCAGCTTGCGCTTACGCGAGATATCGCCGCCGTAGCACTTAGCAAGCACGTCCTTGCGACGCGCCTTGACGGTGGAGCGGGCAATGATCTTATTGCCGATAGCACCTTGGATGGGAACCTCGAACAGCTGACGCGGGATGATCTCCTTAAGCTTGTCGCACAGGCCACGGGCCAGACCATAGGCCTTGTCCTTGTGGACGATAAACGACAGCGCGTCCACCTCGTCGCCCGAAAGCAAGATATCGAGCTTAACGAGCTCGGAGGGACGGTACTCGTTGAACTCGTAGTCGAGCGAGGCATAGCCCTTGGTACGACTCTTGAGCTGGTCAAAGAAGTCCAGGATGAGCTCGGCGAGCGGCATGTCAAAGCGCATCTCGACCGATTTGCTCGTGAGATGGATCATGTCGGTTGTAATGCCACGGTGCTCGATAGCGAGCTGCATGACGGCACCCGTATACTCGGGCGGGCAGATGATCTTAGCCTTGAGGTAGGGTTCCTCGATACGCTCGATGCGCGTGGCCTCGGGAAGATCCTGCGGGCTACGGACATCAATCATCTCGCCGTCAGTCTTGTAGACGTGATAGTCCACCGAGGGGCTCGTGGCAATGAGGTCCAAGTTGAACTCGCGCTCCAGGCGTTCCTTGACGACCTCCATGTGCAGCAGGCCCAGGAAGCCCACGCGGAAGCCAAAGCCGAGCGCCACCGAGGTCTCGGGCTCCCACACCAACGACGGGTCGTTGACGTGCAGCTTATCGAGTGCGTCACGCAGGTTCTCGTAGTCCTTGTTATCGATCGGGAACAGGCCCGTATAGACCATGGGCTTGGCCTCGCGGTAACCAGGAAGCGGCTCGGGGCAGGGGTTCGACGCCCAGGTAAGGGTGTCGCCCACGCGAACGGCCTCGGGGTCCTTCAGGCCCGTGACCACGTAGCCGACCTCGCCAACCGTCAGCGCGTCAACCGGGGTCTCGGCAGGACGCTTGACACCCACGCCGTCGACCAAAAAGTCGCCCTCTGCCTGCATCATGCGCAGGGTATCGCCCTTTTTGATGGAGCCGTCAAAGACGCGCACCGTGGCCACCACGCCGCGATACTCGTCAAAGTACGAATCCAGAATGAGCGCTTTGAGCGGAGCATTTGCATCGCCCTTAGGCGGAGAGATCAAAAAGACGATGGACTCTAGCAGATCGTGAATACCCTCGCCGGTCTTGCCCGACACGCACACGGCATCATCGGCGGGAATCGCCAGGTCATCCTCGATCTCGGTCTTGACCTCGTCGGGATGGGCCGAGGGCAGGTCGATCTTGTTGATGGCCGGCACAATGTCCAGATTGGCGTTCATAGCGAGCGTCGCGTTGGAGACGGTCTGCGCCTCGACGCCCTGCGTGGCGTCGACAACGAGCACCGCGCCCTCACAGGCTGCCAGCGAGCGCGAGACCTCGTAGGTAAAGTCAACGTGGCCCGGCGTATCGATCAGGTTGAACTGATACGTCTCGCCATCGTCGGCGTCATAGGAAACGCGGACGGCATTGGACTTGATCGTAATGCCGCGCTCGCGCTCGATATCCATGGTGTCGAGCAGCTGCGACTCCATGTCGCGCTCGTCGACGGTATGGGTGAGCTCGAGAATGCGGTCACTGATCGTGGACTTGCCATGGTCGATGTGCGCAACGATTGAGAAGTTGCGGATGTGGGAAATGTCAATTGAAGTATTCATGCGGACTATCTTACCCGAGCGGTACAAAAAATGGAGCCTGTTCCATAAAACAGGCTCCATTTATGCGCGTAATCTGTGTGGTGTGAAATTTACAACTTAGGCGTTGATGCTGTTCACGAGCTTGGCAAGACCGGACTTGCGGTTGGAAGCCTGGTTCTTGTGGATAACATGCTTGGCGGCAGCCATGTCGAGACGCTTGGTGACGGTCTTGAGGGCAGCCTGGGCCTTCTCGGCGTCGCCCTCGGCGACGGCGGACTGGACGTGCTTGGTCAGCGTCTTGAGCTCGGACTTGACAGCCTTGTTACGCATGCGAGCTGCCTCATTGGTGCGGATACGCTTCTTCTGAGACTTGATGTTTGCCACTTCTGGAGTTCCTTTCGAGTTCCTTGCAAAAAATGTATGACACCTCTGAGACACGGTGAGGTCATGCAAGCGCCTACTATAGCACGCTCCCTCTCAAAGGGATAGAACGAATTTGTCAAATAGGCAGGTATCATCACGATTTTCTCAAGATGTTCGTAATCCAGAGCAAAAGCGCGGTCTGAGAATCGGCCGAACCCTTGAGCGCGAGCTCCACATCGACCGCGCCCTCGAGCGCTGCGACGAGCTCTGCCATCGAAAAGCGACGTGCCCAGGTCAGGTGATTCTTGACCTGCCAGGACTGGAGCTTGAGCGTTGCGGCCAGCTCACGACCCTGTCCGCGCGCATCGAGCGCCTTGGCAACGATAAGCTCGCGAATGCGGCCGCACAACAATGTGTACGTCCACACGTAGCTCTTGGCGGGCAGTAGATTGAAGAGCTCGAGCGAGCGGCGCATGTCACGGGCCGAGACTGCATTGAGAAAGTCCCAGGGTTGAACCTCGGCCGTACGTACAATCCAGCGCTCCACATCGGCAAGCTCAATCTGGGGCGCCTCGACCATCTGGACAAGCTTAGCCAAGTCGTTATCGAGCATGCGCGTGTTTTCACCCGAACGCGAGACGAGCTCCTCGGCGGCCGCCGTCGAGATCGACTTGCCGTGCTGCGTCGCCATCTGTTGCACGCGGCGCGGTAGCTCCCAGCGCTTGGTGCCGGAGCAATCGATCACGGCCTTCTTGTCGATTTTGGCGATCGCCTTATACAGGCGCGTGTTCTTGGCAAGCGAGTCGGCGATGATGAGGCAAACCGTCGTGGGGCTGGGACTCGCCAGATAGTCGACAAGCGGCTCCGAGACCGCCTTAGCGAGCTTTGAGCAGCCATCAAGGATTACCAAGCGAAACTCGCTGCCCATCGGAAAGGTGTTAAGCGATCCGATAATGGACTCGATATCGGGGTCCTTGGTCATGTCGCGCTCGTCGAGGTTGAACTCGACCATTCCCGACTTTTCCAGACGCGCCTTCATACGCGAGACGGCGTGATCGCGCTTGACGCCGTCGGTACCGACGATCAGATATGCCGGCAGCAGACCGGTTTCGGACATTACGCTCCCCTCCCGCAGGCCTTCGTATTCGTTCCGTGCCATTCTAGCCCAGGGGCCCACCACACGCCAACGACGTCGTCACGGTCGCTGGCATCGCATCGCAAAGCCCTTTGCGGTCGGGCTGATGGTGATATCACCGTGTTCGATGGTGCATGCGAACGCACCGCCCGCTTCCTGAACGGTATCGATGCAGGCATCCGACGGATGACCGTATCGATTCCCCTTGCCGGCGCTCGCGAGGGAAAGCTCGGGTCTCAGGACGTCCAGCAACTCACCATCGACTGAAACCTTGGAGCCGTGATGCCCAAGTTTAAGGACATCGATATCCCCCACCTCCTGCACGAATTTCCGTTCTTGGTCGAGCTCGGCATCACCAGTGAGGAGCATACGCAGGCTCTTGCCTTCCTGAACATAAGAGAGTAGCAGGACAAGCGAGTCCTCATTTCCCTCGCCATCTACGGACTCGAACGGCCACATCACGCGGGCACAAAATGAGCCGATGTCGACCGTATCCCCACGGCGCACCTGCCGATACTCAACGCCAGGTCGATTCAATACCTCGGCAGGAGCATCCTCCAACGCATCCGCCGCCACGGCAATCGTTCCGACCGAAAACTGTTCGAGCACGGCAGGTAGACCACCCCAGTGATCCTCATCCCAATGCGTCACAAAGACGGCATCGATATGGTGCACGTTATTGCGAACCAACGCCGCTACCACGCGCCCATCGAGCCCGCAGTCGACGAGCGCTAATGCGTCGCCCTGGCGGATAAGAATCGCATCCGCCTGGCCCACATCGAGCACCGTCACCGAAGGCGGAGCGAATCGATCCCAAAAGACGTACGGAATCGTAGCCAAGAGCACCAGACATGCAAGCCCCACCGCCATAGGGAGTGCACGGGGACGCGGCCACCAGACCAGCAGGGCCGCCAGCAAACACGGCACTAGGTAAATCCACACGCTATCGGGCGGCACGCTCACGGATGCACCCGGCACGGCGGCAAACAGCTGCTCGAAGAACAGCGCGCAACGGGCGGCAATCATGGGCACAACGAGCGCCCAAGCCCGCAACGGTCCCACGAGCGAAAAGGGAACCAGCACGATCGACACAGCAAGCAGTACGCTCACCACCGGACCAATGACCGCATTTGCCAACGGAGCAATGAGCGAGAACGTACCGAAGGCAGGAATGGTAATGGGGAGCGTCGCCAACTGCGAGCACAGTGTGACGGAAAGCATACTGGCAATGCCCGATGGCACACCCAGCTCACCCAAAGCGTAGGAGGCGTACGGGCAAAAGCACAGGATGGCAAAGACGCTGGCACATGAAAGCTGAAAGCCTATCTCGAACAGCACCGTCGGCCGCAGTAGCACAAAGATGGACATGGTTGCGAAGAGTGCCGATGCGCCGTGCCGGCGACGCCCCGCGCCGTTTACGACAAGCGTCGTGAACACCATGCAGCACGCGCGCACGGCCGAGGGAGACGCGCCCGTAAAAGCAGCGTAGCCCACAAGCGTTATCGCCAATATCGCCCGCTGAAGACCACGTGAGCACCGAGTCTTTTGCAATACACCCTCGATTACAAACCCCACGATAGCCAAATGGCTGCCCGAGACGGCGATTAGATGCGCCGTTCCCGTCACCGAAAACCAGTCGCCCGCCGGTTGGGCGTGCAGCTCGGCCGAACGACCGCAGACGACACCGGCTATGAACGCACGCGCCGGGTCGGTCGCAGGCGCGATGGACGCAAGCAGCCCATTTCGCAGTCGAAGCAGCGGCCCCGGAGAGCCCTCATCGACCGATAAAATCCGAACGGCTTTTACCTTGCATACCTCGCCTCGGAGCACACGCGATCGTCCATACGCATCGTTCTCAAAACGTGAAACGCGACCGATAACACGCATGTACGCCCCGACCCTGAGCTCGCGGTCACACGATAGGCGAACCGTTGCCAAGTTCTTGCCGTCCGCGCGTGCCTCGCAGGTATAGGAATACACGTCGTCGTTTATGGATGGATCACCCTGCACGACAAACTCGAGGCTGCTTGCCGCTCGAGCGTCGAGCGCCTTCGAGGCGCTTAGCGCGCCCACAGCCCACCACGCCGAGACGACCGCTCCCGCCACGAGACCGACGGACGCGGCATACAGCCACCGCTTCCAAGGAGCAAGCGGTGCACAAAATTGAGCCAGCACAACGAATACCGCCGCCGCGACGGGAATGGCCCATAGCGGCCCGACCGCCGGCGCCTGCTCCCTCAGCAGCGCATCAGCGGTCACGTTGAGCACCAAGGCGCAGCTCATGCACATGCCGGCACACAGGGCCATCGTCCACGGCATCAGGGGCCGCGGAGGCATCACATGTTCGCGCTCGGTCGCACTCATACGCAGATGCAATCTTTGATTTTGGCAAGCCTCTTCTCGCCGATTCCCGACACACGCATCAGATCGTCAACCGAGGCAAAAGCACCGTTCTTTGTCCGCTCATCGATAATCGACTGGGCCATGGAGGGACCGATGCCCGAAAGCGTCTGTAGCTCTGCCGCGCTTGCCGTATTGATGTTTACTAGGCCTGTTGCGCCACTCACGCCCGATGATGCGGAAGCCCCACCATCAACACCGGCTTCCGCAAGGGACGCCTGCTGTTCCCCTACCGTTGGAACGTGAATCTTCTGTCCATCGACGACCTTAGATGCCCGATTGAGCCCCGTAACGTCTGCCTCGGGCGCCAGCCCGCCGGCGGCATCAATCGCCTGAGCCACCCGCGCGCCATCCTTGAGGCGATATACACCGGGCGACACAACGGCGCCATCGACATCGACATAGACCTCTGCCGCGGCAGAAGCCTTAGTCGAAGAACCTTCGGATGTCTTTCCGCTCGAGGCATCACCGGATCCCGGCTCCACCAACGAGCCCGAACCGTCAGTGCGCTCAAACGACACGGCGCCGGCACCGCCGCCAAGGTTCGCCATCGCCAAGCCGCTCGACATCGCAATGACGACCAGTATCGCCATCACCACTGCCTTATGACCGAGCAGCTTGTCCGCCAAGCGGTCCATCTTTTTGACCCGTTCGTGTTGTTCGCGCTGCGCCATAGCAAAACCTCCCAACACCATCGTGTCAGGAAAGGAGCCCTGCAACAGCCACGCTCCAAAACCGGTTTTATCGGTCAAACCAAAAACCGACCAAAACCTTGCACAAATCTGTCCATTTATTCAGGCACACGTCAGCAAATGAACACTTAGCCGCAAAATGCCCAGATAGCAAAAGACCGACGATGCAGGCGCATCGTCGGTCTATGCACAACATTACTCGTGATCTTGGTAAATCTCACGCGGAGCAAGCTCCGAATGTTTGCGTTTTAAGGTCTTAGGGGCCTTATACGTGTTGCTCTCGAAGTCGATGTACTCGGTCTGCTTGAGCAGGCGCTCAATCATCTCCTCGTGATCGAACAACTCCCAGGCCTCATGCACGGCATCGAGTTTAGCGTGCGTCTCGGGACGGCGCGGCATAAACAGCGTGCAGCAGTCGGGAGCGGCCTCAGTCGAGATATCAAACGTACCGATCTCCTCGGCGCGCGCGATGATCTCCTGCTTGTCCGAACCGATGAGAGGGCGGAACACGGGGATCTTCACGGCCTCGTTGACGGCCATGATGTTCTCAAGCGTTTGGGAGGCAACCTGCCCAAGCGATTCGCCCGTCACGATAGCCTTGGCGCCCTCGATGTGTGCAATGCGCTCGGCAACCGAATACATAATGCGGCGATACATGATCACGCGCAGGTTGCTGGGACAGGTCACCGAAATCTCGCGCTGGCAGTCGCCAAACGGCACAACATACAGACGGCCGATCTGGACACCCGGCTCAAGGGCGCGAATGATGTCCTGCACCAGATACTCACTCGTATCGGGCGTCTGCGGACGACCGGAAAAATGCACCGGCACGCACACGGCTCCGCGTCGCGCGAGCATCCAGGTCGCCACCGGCGAGTCGATACCCGATGACAGCAGGGTCACGACCTTACCGGCAGAGCCCACCGGCAGACCGCCCACACCGCGCTCGGAGCGCGCGTACACATAAACGCTACCCTGAACAACCAGCACGTGAACCATCGCGTCGGGATCGTGCATTTGAACCTTTTTATCGGGGAACGCCTCGCACAGCACCTCGCCAACCTGTCGATTGATATCAATCGAGGTGAGCCCGTAGTCGGTATTGGAGCGCTTGGCGTGCACCTTAAACGAATCGAAGGGGCCAAACTCACGCAGCGCCTTCACGGCGGCGGCACAGTACTCCTGAGGGTCGCGATTGGTGTGATACGCCAAAGACACGCGAGCAACGCCGGGAACGGTGCGAATGACACGAGCCGCCTCGTCGGCCTGATGCTCGTTAAAGGTCACGAGGATATAACCGGAAATTCGAGACACGGCATTCACGGAAAAGGCGGCCAAGGCCGCCTTGATGTTATCCATGAGGATATGCTCAAAATGTGCGCGGTTCTTACCCTTAAGTCCAACCTCGTGATAGTGGACCAGGCAGACGCGAGCCGCCATTTAGGCTTCAGCAACCTTGTGACCGAGCGCCTTCTCATAACGGGCCTCGTCGTAAGAGATGTCGCCGTCGACAATCTCATCCATAGCCATCGAAATGGTATCGGCACCGGAAAGCCCGATGGTGATGTCATCGACATCCTGGACGGCAAGCACGCGGTTGTGCTGGCCACGCAGCATGCTATTGATGTCGCAGGCGCGCTTGGAGGCAAGCGAAGCGAGCAGGAAGCGGTTGTGATCGGTCTTCTCCAGAAGATCGTCAATGCAAGGCTTTACAACGGACACGGACCTCAGATCCTTTCATGCATATCGAGAACGCGAACGAGCTCATCGGTCGCGCGGTCGAGATCGTCATTTACCACGACGTCGTCGTAGCGGTCGGCAAGGGCAAGCTCATCGGCGGCGTTTGCCATACGCAGCTCAATCGTCTCGGGCGTCTCGGTACCGCGACCGACTAGACGCTCGCGGAGTACCTCAAGCGAAGGCGGCTTGATAAAGATCAGCACGGCCTCGGGGAAACGCTCCTTCACCTGCAGGGCACCCTGGACATCGATCTCCAAGATGAGAGACGAACCAGAGGCGAGCTTGGACTGAACCTCGCTCACCAACGTGCCGTAGCAGTTACCGTGGACCTCGGCCCACTCAACAAACTCACCGTTTGCCACGCGGCGGTCGAACTCCTCACGCGTCAGGAAAAAGTAATTGACGCCATCGACCTCGCCTTTGCGTGGGGCTCGCGTGGTAGCCGAAACCGTCAGGCCCAGGTTAGAGCGACGCTCGCGCACACGAGTGACGAGCGTGCCCTTGCCCGCGCCTGACGGTCCAGAAATCACAAAGAGCTTGGAATCCTGAGCGCTCACTTATTTGGTCAGCTGCTCGAGGAGCTGCTCGCGCTGACGGACGCCAAGGCCCTGAACGCGACGGGTAGCGGAGATGCCGAGCTCCTCCATGATCTTGGCGGCCTTGGCCTTACCATAACCAGGGAGAGACTCAATGAGGGTGGAAACCTTCATGCGGGAAGCGATGGGGTCATCGGAGTTGAGCACGGACTCGAGGGACTTCTCGCCCTTCTTGATCTGCTCGCGAAGCTCAGCGCGGGCGTGACGTGCGGCAGCAGCCTTCTCAAGAGCCTGCTTACGCTGCTCATCGGTAAGCTGAGGGAGTGCCATTCGTACCTCCAAAAAGTTGGGTTATATCTGATTCAATAATTGGCATTTTAGCACGTAGAACGTACAAAATGCCCAATCGCGGCTCCATAGGTTAGACGATACCCGCAAAAAGTGCAATATACTGCGCCCAAAGTTAAGCCCCTGACCTGCGATTCCACACAAAGGATGGGAAAGTTTACGCAGGCACAGGGGCTATTTTGTGCTAATGAGACCCAAAAGTGGTGACTTAGGGGAATCTTTTACGCGACGTTTTCGACCAGCTCGGCGACGATGGCGTCAAAGGCGGCAACCGGATCGTCGGCACCGGTGATGGGACGGCCCACCACAATATGGCTTGCGCCACGCTCGATAGCCTGGGAAGGCGTCGCCACGCGGGACTGGTCACCTAAGGCGGCGCCCACCGGACGCACACCCGGAGTCACGATCAGGGCATCGGGACCCAGCAGCTCACGCATGTCGTGAGCCTCCATCGGCGAGCACACGATGCCATCGATGCCGTTGGCCTGAGCGAGCTTTGCCAGGCGGGCGGCCTCCTCGGCCACGGGCGACTCGACGCCGATCTCGCTCAAGGCATCCTGATTCATGCTCGTGAGCACGGTGATGGCGACGAGCTTGGCGCGGTCCTCGCGCGCCTCCTCGGCACCCTCGCGGCAGGCAGCGAGCATGGCGCCCGAACCCAAGCCGTGAACCGAGAGCAGGTCGGCACCGGCAAGCGAGGCCGAACGGGCGGCACCGCGAACCTGATGCGGAATATCATGGAACTTAAGGTCAAGGAAGACCTTAAAGCCCAGGTCCTTAAAGGTCTTGACGATCTCGGGGCCCTCAGCGTAATAGAGCGTCATACCAACCTTAAGCCAGGCGGCATGACCTGAAAGCTCGTGGGCAAGCTCGAGCGCACGCTCACGATCGCAGTCGAGGGCGACGATTACGCGGTCGCGGGCATCGGTCTCTAGCATTCGAAAGCACCTACCAGCTCGTTGATGTCCTTTACGCCCTGGGACTCGGCCCAGGCCTCGAGCTCATGCGCGATCTTGAGCGAAGCGCACGGATCGACGAAGTTGGCCATGCCAACCGACACGCAGGTGGCACCGGCCAGGATAAACTCGGCCGCATCCTCGCCGGTCATGACACCGCCGACACCGTTGATGGGGATATCGACGGCCTGGGCGACCTCCCAGACCATGCGCACGGCGATGTGGTGGCACAGCGGGCCCGAAAGGCCGCCCTTGGGCTTTGCCACGCGGGACTTGCGGGTATGGACGTCGATGGCCATGCCCTGGATGGAGTTAATGACCGAAAGGCCGTCGGCGCCGGCGGCTTCGAGGGCCTTGGCGATCTCGGCGACGTTGACCGGCGCCATCTTCACGAACAGCGGCTTATCGGTCACCTTGCGGCAGGCAGCCATAACGGAAGAGGCGCCCTCGGGCGTAGAGCCCATGGCGGCACCGCCGGCGGCGATGTTGGGGCAGCTCACGTTGATCTCGTAGCCGGCAGCCCAGGGGCATAGCTCGACATACATCTCGAGCGCGCGCACAAACTCGTCAACGGAGTGGCCGGCAACCTGACAGATGACCTGGCAACCGTCCTTGGACAGTTGCTCGAGCCACGGGCCGGACTCGCGGGCAAAGGCGGCCACGCCGGGGTTCTGAAGGCCCACGGAGTTGATCATACCGCCGGGGATCTCGGCCATGCGGGGCGCGGGATTGCCGGGCCAGGGCTCGGCTGCGCAACCCTTGGTGGTGATGGCGCCCAGCTGGGAAACATCAAAGAAGTTCTGGAACTGCCAACCGTAGCCAAAGGTACCGGCTGCGGTGTTGATGGGGTTCTGCATCTTGACGCCGCCGAAATCGACGGCCATGTTCACGGTACCCACTAGAAGACCACCACCTTGGAAGCATCGAACACGGGGCCGCACATGCAGGCGCCCTTCATACCGTCAACCGTCTCGACATTGCAGGTGTTGCAGGCGCCAAAGCCACAGCTCATCATGCGCTCGAGCGACACCTCACAGTACACACTGGCCTCAGCGGCAGCGGCGGCGACTTTCTTCATCATGACGGCGGGACCGCAGCTGGCTACGTAGTCGTAGCCGCCCTCGCCGAGCAGCTCGGCTGCCGGGTCGGTGCAAAAACCGTGCGTGCCGAGCGAGCCGTCGTCGGTGCAAACGTTGACCGTGGCGCCCAGCGCGCGGAACTCATCGACACCCACGGCCTTGGACGCGGTGCCAAAGCCCAGGCACACGTCGACGGCCACACCCTGCTCGGCAAGCTTGTCGGCAAGGCACAGCACGGGCGGAACACCGATGCCACCGGCGACGAGCAGGGCCTTCCTGGTGCCCTCGGGTACCATCCAGCCACGGCCACCGGGGCCCAGCAGGTTAGAGGTGGAGCCAGGGCCCATCTGGGACAAACGACGGGTATCGTCGCCCACGACGGCGTACCACAGCTCGACGGTGCCGGCCTCGGCGTCGGCGCGGTAGTAGCTCAGGGGCACGCGAAGCAGCGAGGACGCATCGCCGGGTACGGCGATGTTCACAAACTGACCGGGCTTGAGCGCACTTGCAAGCTTGGGGGCCGAGATGACGAGCGAGAAGATGCCATCGGCGATCTCCTGGTTCGAGACGACCTCGAAGTCGTGCATGCGTGCAGTGGAAGGTGTGGGCATAGACGCTCCAATCCCCCATGCGGTTGCATGGTCAAAACGAACAGAAAGCGCGGCACCGCAAGGGCACCGCGCACAAAAGCGATAAGGCTATGCTAGCAGATGCAGCCGTCGGCGAGCGTCTGCTTACCGCCGACAAACACATCGGTGGCACGACCGGTAAGCGTTCGGCCGGCGAAACCGGAGTTCTCGGCGCGCGACTCGTAACCGTCCTCGCCAACCGTCCAGGTGGCGGACGCGTCGAACACGGTCAGGTCGGCAACGGAGCCCGCCTTGACCTGAACCTGGTCGAGGCCCAGGATCTCACGCGGCTTGATGGCCATGAGCTCGACCATACGGCCCATGCTCATCTTGCCCGTGTTGACCAGCTCGGTGAGTACGAGCGACAGCGAGGTCTCGAGGCCGATCATGCCAAAGGGCGCAAGCTCGAACTCGCGGGCCTTCTCCCACGGGGTGTGGGGAGCGTGATCGGTGACGATAACGTCGACGGTGCCGTCGATGACGCCCTGACGGATGGCCTCGGCATCCTCCTCGGTACGCAGCGGCGGGTTGACCTTGAGCGAAGTGTTGTAGGTCTCGTCCAGGTCGTTCTCGGTCAGGAACATGTGGTGCGGGGTGGCCTCGCAGGTAACCTGAACGCCAGCGGCCTTACCGGCACGCACGATCTCCAGGCCATGGGCGGTGGAGATGTGCTGGATGTGCAGCTTGGCACCGGTCAGCTTGGCGATCTCGATGTCGCGAGCGATCTGGAGCTCCTCGCCGGCAGCCGGCCAGCCCTCGAGAGCCAGACGGGTCGAGACCTTGCCCTCGTTGATCTGGCCATGGCCGACCAGGTCCTCGTCCTGGCAGTGGCTCATAAAGACCTTGCCGAACATCTTGCCGTAGTCCATGCAACGACGGAGCATACCCGCGCCCTGCACGCCGCGACCGTCGTCGGTGAAGGCGACGGCGCCGTGGGCGACCATATCGCCCATCTCGGACATGGCCTCGCCCTTAAGACCGCGGGTCATAGCGCCCGACGGATAGACGCGGCAGTGACCGACCTCGGCAGCACGGGACTTAACGAACTCCACGACGGTACCGTTATCGGTAACGGGATCGGTGTTGGGCATGGAGCACACGCCAGTAAAGCCGCCCTTTGCAGCTGCGCGGGTGCCGCTCTCGATGTCCTCTTTGACCTCGTAGCCGGGCTCGCGAAGGTGAACGTGCATATCCACCAGGCCGGGGACGAGGTACTTGCCGGAAAGGTCGCGAACCTCGGCTCCCTCGACGGCGAGATTCTCGCCGACCTCGGCGATCTTGTCGCCGTCAATCAGGACGTCAACGACACCGTCAAGCTCGACGGACGGGTCGACGACGTGGGCATTCTTAAGAAGCAAGGCCATTATCGGCACCTCCAAGCAGCAGATACAGGATAGCCATACGCACGCAGATACCGGCGTAGACCTGCTCCAGGATGACGGAGCGTTGCGGGTGGTCGGCCATATAGGAGTCGAACTCGACGCCGCGGTTGATGGGGCCCGGGTGGCAGATAATCGCATCGGGCTTCATGAGCTTCTCGCGGTCCTTGGTCAGACCGAAGAGCTTGTGGTACTCACGAATGGTCGGGAACGGGGCACCCTCGAGGCGCTCCTGCTGCACGCGCAGCATGTAGACGACGTCCAGCTCGGGCAGGACGGAATCGAGGTCGCTCGTCACGTGGTCGCAGCCCAGAACCTCGGGCGCCGGCGGCAGCAGCGTGCCGGGGGCGACGGCGTAGGTCTCGCAGCCCATGATCTTCAACGCGGGGATCAGCGAGCCGCAAACGCGGGAGTGGGAGATGTCGCCGACGACGGCGACCTTCAGACCGTGGAAGTCACCCTTGTGCTCCCAGATGGTATACAGGTCGAGCAGAGCCTGCGTGGGGTGGTTGTGCTTGCCGTCACCGGCGCAGATGACGCTCGCGGGCGAGTTCTGCGTGACGATGTAGGGCGCGCCGGCGTGCTTATCACGCACGACGATGCAGTCGATCTTATAGGCATTGAGGGTCTCGACGGTGTCGACGAGGCTCTCGCCCTTGACCGTAGAGGTCGAAGAGCCGCCAAAGTTGAGGCTGTCGGCCGAAAGACGCTTCTCGGCGAGCTCGAAGGAGCTACGGGTGCGCGTCGAGGGCTCGTTGAACATGTTGACGATGGTCTTACCCTTGAGCGTGGGGACCTTCTTGATCGCACGCTCGTTGACCTCGGAGAACGCCTTGGCGGTCTCGAGGATGAGCTTGATGTCCTCTTCGGAGTACTCGGTAATGTCGATCAGGTGCTTATGGTTGAACGCCACGGTACTACTCACCTCCCAGCGGCGCAGAACCCACGTGGGAGCCCGGCGCGACGTCGTTGATCTCGACGGCGGTGTGGCCGTCGACTTCCTTCATATATAGATGCACGTTCTCCTCATGCGACGAGGGAACGTTCTTGCCGACAAAGTCCGGCGAGATGGGGAGCTCGCGGTGGCCGCGGTCAACGAGAACTGCCAGCTCAATACGGCTCGGACGGCCCAGGTCCATGACGGCGTCGAGAGCGGCGCGGATGGTACGGCCCGTATACAGGATGTCGTCCACCAGCACGACGCGCTTGCCGTCGACGCTAAAGGGAATGTTGGTGGCGTGGATCGCGGGAGCGAAATTGGTCGCATAGTCATCGCGGTAGAAGCTGATGTCCAGGCTGCCGAGCGGAACTTCGACGCCCTCGATCTCCTTGATCTCCTCGGCGAGCTTCTTTGCCAGAAGGTCGCCGCGCGTGACGATGCCGACCAGAGCGAGGTCTTCACAGCCCTCGTTGCGCTCGAGAATCTCGTGCGCGATGCGGGTCATCGCTCGATTGACGGCGGTCTCGTCCATGATGACCGCCTTGGGGGAAGTCGTGCCCATCGATCTCCTTCCTCACATGTCTTGACTGCTGACACAGTCAAAAAAATAGATGCCCGACCGCTTAAAGCGGACCAGACACCCACAGGAAGGGCTGCTCTTTGGCAGCTATGTAATTCCATGTGGGTATCTCGTACCCCTTTAATGGTCAAGGGATAGTGTAGCCAACCTCGAGCTTAATTGCGAGCATAAATACAGAGCAATCCGCAAACGGAGCCCAAAGCCCAATAAACCTATATATATTTGTGGGACGAGCTTGAAAACGCACGCACGAGCTGGCATAATCCCCTCTGCTGCACGCAAATCGGATCTACGTCCAGGGCCGTGGCGTGGGCACTATCGCCAAAAGAGGAATATCTCTGTGTAGATTGCGCACAGGGAGCGACTTCTGTGCTATAGTTCAGGCTTGTTTGTTAACGCGACATGTTCGTTTGTCGCCCAAGGAGGGTCAGTTATGTCCAAAGTTTGCGAAGTTTGCGGTAAGCACCCCGTTGCCGGTCGCTCCATCAGCCACTCTCACCGCGTCACCAACCGTAAGTTCCGCCCCAACATCCAGCGCGTCTACGTCGTCGTCGATGGTCACCGTCGCAAGATGAACGTTTGCTCCACCTGCCTCAAGTCCGGCAAGGTTGCGCGCTCCTAAATAAGGTCTTACCAACAAGTACCTCGGACTCTCCGGGTCAAAGACCTCGCGTTCATATAGAACTTACCAAAGGCGTCCTCCCCTACGGAGGGCGCCTTTTTGCACTCATTGGGGACAGACTTACATGAGGGTTTGCAGATGTCAAAGGGATCATAGCCCAGCTGATATGCCTTGTAACTAACGGTACGCCTCGAGCGAGTCGAACGCACCTTACACGGGATTGAGATGGATGTAATCGAGTAGCTGCACCGCCTGTATGTCCGACTCAACCGCGACCCGCGAATAGCGATTATCAAACAGATGTCCCGTTTTCCCATTGAAATACTCATGAGAGTCTGTCCCCAATGAGCGGGGCGATGCAGCAGGCAGATAGTTTTAGTTAAAGCGTTTCAGTTTATTGAAGCGTTTTAGTGTGCCTTTTACGGGAATCTTACCGTTCACCGAATAATTTCTTGCTATCATGCAAGGCGTAGGGTAAATCTCCGATCGCAAGGAGACACAAATGGTGAAAAAGTCACCGGAAAACACTACTCCCGCAATTGTGGACAACGTAGAGGCGCTTGAGGCCAAGCTCGCTCAGATGCGAGAGGCCCAGGCGCTTTTTGCTACGTACACGCAGGAGCAGGTCGACAAGATCTTCTATGAGGCCGCCATGGCCGCCAACAAGGCTCGTATCCCGTTGGCGAAGATGGCCATCGAGGAGACCGGCCGCGGCGTTCTTGAGGACAAGGTCATCAAGAACCACTACGCCGCAGAGTACATCTACAACGCTTACAAGAACACCAAGACCTGTGGTGTCCTGGAGCGCGACGAGGCTTACGGCATCACCAAGATCGCCGAGCCCATCGGCATCGTGGGCGCCGTCATCCCGACGACCAACCCCACCTCCACCGCGATCTTCAAGACGCTGATCTGCCTGAAGACCCGCAACGCCATCATCATCTCCCCGCACCCGGCTGCCGCCAAGTGCACCATCGCCGCCGCCAAGCTCGTGCTTGACGCCGCCGTCAAGGCCGGCGCCCCCGAGGGCATCATCGGCTGGGTCGATGTCCCCTCCATCGAGCTGACTAACATGGTCATGCGCGACGTCGACATCATCCTCGCCACCGGTGGCCCGGGCATGGTCAAGGCCGCTTACTCCTCGGGCAAGCCCGCCCTGGGCGTTGGCGCCGGTAACACCCCGGTCGTCATCGACGACACCGCCGACGTGCTGCTCGCCGTCAACTCCATCATCCACTCCAAGACCTTCGACAACGGCATGATCTGCGCTTCCGAGCAGTCCGTGACCGTCATCGACAGCATCTATGACCAGGTTAAGGCCGAGTTCCAGAAGCGCGGCTGCTACTTCGTCAAGCAGGGTGCCGAGATGGAGGCCCTGCGTGCCGCCATGTTCAAGAACGGCGCTCTCGATCACCGCATCCCCGGCATGGCTGCTGCCAAGATCGCCGAGCTCGCCGGCATCGAGGTTCCCGCCAAGACCAAGATCCTGATCGCCGAGGTCACCTCCACCGACCCCGCCAAGGAGGAGTTCTCCCACGAGAAGCTCTCCCCGGTCCTGGCCATGTACCACGCCAAGGACTTCCAGGAGGCCGTCGACAAGGCCGAGCACCTCGTGCTCGCCGGTGGCCCGGGCCACACCGCCTCTCTGTACGTGCACCCCGCCCAGGCCGAGAAGATCAGCCTGTTCGAGCACGTCATGAAGGCCTGCCGTATCGTCATCAACACCCCGTCCTCGCACGGCGGCATCGGTGACCTGTACAACTTTGGCATGAAGCCGTCTCTGACCCTGGGCTGCGGCTCCTGGGGCGGCAACTCCGTCTCCGAGAACGTTGGGGTGAAGCACTTGATCAACGTTAAGACTGTGGCCGAGCGCCGTGAGAACATGCTGTGGTTCCGCGCTCCCGAGAAGGTCTACTTCAAGAAGGGTTCCACGCCCGTCGCCCTCGACGAGCTGGGCAACGTCATGGGCAAGAAGCGCGCCTTCATCGTCACCGACCAGTTCCTCTTCAAGAATGGCAACACCCGCGCCATCGAGGCCAAGCTCGACGAGATGGGCATCGCCCACGACTGCTTCTACGACGTCGAGCCCGATCCGTCGCTGCAGTGCGCACGTCGCGGCGCCAAGCAGATGGCTCTCTTTGAGCCGGACGTCATCATCGCCGTCGGCGGTGGCTCCGCTATGGACGCCGGCAAGATCATGTGGATGATGTACGAGCACCCCGAGTGCAAGTTTGAGGACATGGCCATGGACTTCATGGACATCCGCAAGCGTATCTTCACCTTCCCCGAGATGGGCAAGAAGGCCTACTTCGTCGCCGTCCCGACCTCTTCGGGTACCGGCTCCGAGTGCACGCCGTTCGCCATCATCACCGACAAGGAGACCGGCATCAAGTGGCCGCTCGCCGACTACGCGCTGCTCCCCAACATGGCTATCGTCGACGCCGACAACTGCATGACCGCCCCGCGCGGCCTGACCGCTGCCTCCGGCATCGACGTCATGACCCACGCCATCGAGTCCTACGTCTCCATCATGGCTTCCGACTACACCAAGGGCCTCTCCGAGCGCGCTGCCAAGCTCGTCTTCGAGAACCTGCCCTCCAGCTTCACGAACGGCGCCAAGGACCCGCACGCCCGCGAGGAGATGCACAACGCCTCCTGCATGGCCGGTATGGCCTTCGCCAACGCCTTCCTGGGCCTCAACCACTCCATGGCCCACAAGCTCGGCGCTTTCCATCACCTGCCCCACGGCCTCGCAAACGCTGTCATCCTGACCCGCGTCATGCGCTACAACGCCGCCGAGGCTCCCGTCAAGATGGGTACCTTCTCCCAGTATCCTTACCCCAACGCGCTGCACAACTACGCCGAGATGGCCAAGTACTGCGGCATCGAGGGCAAGGACGACAAGGAGGTCTTCGAGAACTTCATCACGAAGCTCGAAGAGCTCAAGGACTTCATCGGCGTCAAGAAGACCATCGCCGACTACGGTGTTGACGAGCAGTACTTCCTCGACACCCTCGACGAAATGACCGAGCAGGCATTCAACGACCAGTGCACCGGCGCCAACCCGCGCTACCCGCTCATGAGCGAGATCAAGGAGCTCTACCTGGACGCCTACTACGGCCGCGAGCCCCAGGATTACGCCGTCTGCTAGTTTTAGCACGGTTTTTAACGGCGGGGGTGCACGGGTGTTTCACACACCCCCGCCGTCGCTTCTATCGCATCGTTGAAAGGATGCAACCATGCTGCTACCCGATTCCAAGACCGAGCTCGTCCGCCGTGGCAACAAGGTCGTTTACGACCTGGGCGACAAGATTGTCAAGGTCTTTAACGAGACCAAGCCTGTCTCCGACGTGTTCAACGAGGCTTTGAATCTTGCCCGCATCAATGAGTGCGGCATCCGCAGCCCCAAGGCGCTCGAGGTTTCCCAGCTCGAGAACGCCAACGGCTGGGCGCTCGTGACCGAGAAGGTTCCGGGCACTACCCTTGCCGAGAAGATGACTGCCGAGCCCCAGCGCTTTGGTGAGTACCTCGAGATGTTCGTCGACCTCCAGATCGAGATCCACGGCTACACCTCCCCGCTGCTCAACCGTCAGCGCGACAAGTACGCCCGCATGATCGACAGCCTTGATCAGCTCAATGCCACCACGCGCTACAACCTTCAGGAGCGTCTGGACGGCATGACCAAGGAGTTCAAGGTCTGCCACGGCGACTTCAACCCCTCCAACGTCATCGTCGGCGACGACGGCCAGCTCTATGTGTGCGACTGGGCACACGCCACCCAGGGCTCCCCTGCTGCCGACGTTGCCACCACCTACCTGCTCTTTGCCCTCAACAGCAAGGATCAGGCTGAGGCCTACCTGGAGCTCTACTGCGACCGCGCCGACATGCCCATGCAGGTCGTGCGTCAGTGGACGAGCATCGTCGCCGCTTCCGAGCTCGCTCGTAAGCGCAACGTGAACGATGAGTTCCTGAAGAACTGGATCGACGTCGTCGATTATCAGTAATATCTGAGCGATTAATTTCGCATCGGAGGCACAAGGAAAACCCCGTAGCTCGCATGGGCTGTGGGGTTTTCCTTTTAGATATCGAGGATGCCACAAGATAAAAGGACGGCCCCGCATCTCCCCGATCTGGAGAAATGCGGGGCCGTCCCGTATATCGAACTACAAGCGAAATCGTCGATTAACGGCGTGCTGCCTTCACAAGCTCGGCGACCTTGGCGACGACCTCGTCGATCGCCACATCCTCGCGCTCACTCGTGGCACGGTCCTTGAGCTCAACGGTGCCATTCTTAAGGCCACGCTTACCCAGAACGACCTGATACGGGAAGCCCATAAGGTCGTTGTCGGCAAACTTAAAGCCGGGACGCTCGTCGCGGTCGTCGACGACAACCTCGATACCCTCGGCGCACAGGCCATCAACGATCTGCTCGCAGACGGTAGCGCACTCCTCCTTCTTGGGATCGAGCGGAATCACCGCGACCTCGTACGGGGCAACGGAGACCGGCCAGACGATACCGTGCTCGTCGTTGTGCTGCTCCACGACGGCAGCGAGCGAGCGGGACACACCAACGCCGTAGCAGCCCATGATGAGCGGCTTCTCCTTGCCGTCCTCGTCCATAAAGGTGGCACCCATGGCCTCGGAATACTTGGTGCCCAGCTGGAAGACCTGAGAGACCTCGATGCCGCGGGCAGCGGAGAGCGGCTTGCCGCAGTGCGGGCAGGGGTCGCCGGCGACAACGGTGACCAGATCGGCCCACTCATCGACGGTAAAGTCGCGCTCGGGGCAGGCACCGGTAAAGTGATAATCGACCTCGTTGGCACCGCAGGCCCACTGCTTGGAATCGCGCAGGCTCTCGTCGCACACCAGACGAATGCCCTCGGGCAGGTTAACCGGTCCGATAAAGCCCTTATGCAGACCGTAGGTCTGGAGCTCCTCATCGGTCATCATGCGATAACCCTTGCCAAAGACATGCTCGGCCTTGCAGTCATTGAGCTCATGATCGCCCGGGACAATGGCCACGACTGGCTTGCCCTCGGCATCGATGAGAGCCAAGGACTTGCGCGTGCCGTTCTCGGGGAAGCCAAAGGACTTTGCAACGGCCTCAATGGTGCCCATGCCCGGAGTCTCAACCTTGGTGAGCGTACCGTCACCAGGACCCTCGGTCACGACGACCTTGGTGCTTGCCGCCTCGTCATCGGCAGCAAAGCCGCAATCGTCGCAGTAGACGAGCGAAGCCTCGCCGGCGTCGGCCAAAGCCATGTACTCGACGGAGGTATCGCCACCGATCTCACCGGAGTCGGCAACAACGGGCAGGGCCTTGATATAGCAGCGCTCGCAGATGTTAGCGTAGGCCTGCTTCATCTTGTCATACTCCTCCTGCAGGCTCTCCTGCGTGGCGGAGAAGCTGTAGGCGTCCTTCATGATGAACTCGCGACCGCGCATCAGGCCAAAGCGGGGGCGGAACTCGTCGCGGAACTTGTCCTGAATGTGGTACAGGTTGACGGGCAGCTGCTTGTAGGAGCGCAGCTCGTTGCGCACCAGGGCCGTGACGGTCTCCTCGTGCGTGGGGCCCAGGACGAACTCGCGACCATGACGGTCGTCAAAGCGCACAAGCTCCTTGCCATAGGCGTCGATGCGCCCGGACTCGCGCCACAACTCGGCGTCGACCATGATAGGCATCATAAGCTCCTGGGCGCCGGCAGCGTCCATCTCGTCGCGCACGATATTCTCGATCTTACGGATCGAGCGCCAAGCAAGCGGCAGGTAGGAATACAGGCCGGCGGCCTCCTTGCGGATCATGCCGGCACGGAGCAGCAGGCGGTGACTGGCGAGCTCAGCGTCCGCCGGATCCTCTTTAAGCGTCGGCGCATAGAGCTTAGACATGTACATTGCTCGGGTCATTTATTTCTCCTCAATAAGTTTGTCGACCTCGGCCATCAGCGCGTCGACAATTTGGTCCTCAGCTACTTTACCAATGATCTGGCCATGCGAAAAGAGCAAGGCCTGACCACGTCCGCAAGCAACGCCCAGGTCGGCATCAGAAGCCTCGCCGGGGCCATTGACCGCGCATCCCATGACGGCAATCGAAAGCGGCGCGGCATAGTTCTTAAGCCGCTCGATGACCTCCTCGGCGATGGGAATCAGGTTAACCTGGCAGCGGGCGCACGTGGGGCACGAGACAATCTCGGGACCACGGCGACGCAGGCCCAGCGACTGCAAAATTCCCCAGGCGACCGGCGGCTCCTCAACCGGATCGGCTGTGAGCGACACACGCATGGTGTCGCCAATGCCTTCGGAAAGCAAGATACCCAAGCCTACAGAGCTCTTGATGGTGCCCTGGAGCTTGGTCCCCGCCTCCGTCACGCCCAGGTGAAGCGGAACGTGTGGAATCTCACGCGACAGGGCTCGATAGGTATCGAGCGTCGTTTGCACGCTATGGGCCTTGGCCGAAAGCACAATGTTCGTAAAGCCGCGGTCCTCAAAGTGCTTGACGAAACGCTCGCTCGACATCACGAGCTTTTCGGGCTGCGTGAGGTCGTCGCGCTCAGCGATATCCTGCTCAAGCGAACCGGCATTGACGCCGATACGAATCGCACAGCCCGCGGCACCCGCGGCATCGATCACGGCATCGACCTTGGCCCAATCGCCGATATTGCCGGGATTGATGCGAAGCTTGGCGGCACCAGCCTCGACGGCGCCGATGGCGAGCTTATGGTTAAAGTGAATATCGGCGACGATCGGCACCGGAGACTCGGCACAGATGGTGCGGAAACCCTCAAGCGCGGCCTCGGTGGGCACGCTCACACGCACGATATCGCAGCCAGCCTGCGCCAACGCGCACACTTGCGCAAGCGTTGCCTGGGCGTCAGCGGTATCGGTGCAGGTCATGGATTGGACCACCACCGGCGCGCCGCCACCGATCTGCACACCGCCCACATGCACGGGGCGCGTCAACTCGCGAGGCAAAGGATGGGATAAAGACAATCCAAACACTCCCCTACAGGATAAATCGAAGGATGTCGGAACGAAGCATATAGACAAACAGCAGCGCAAAGAGCGCGATGCCCACATAGCTCACAATCGTCTGGACCTTGAGCGGAAGCTCGCGGCCAGCAATCTTTTGAATGATCTCGATGACCAGCTTGCCGCCATCGAGTGGTGGGATGGGCAGCAGGTTCATAAAGCCAAGCGAGAACGAAATGAGGGCGGCAAACGAAAGGAACGTGGCAGGGCCGGCAGCAGCAGCCTGTGAGGACATAACGCTAATACCCACGATCGAAGAAGACTGATCGAGAATCTCCATCGTATGCTGCGGCTGGAGCAGGCGCATCACGCCCTCCGCTGTCTGCACGACATAGGAGAACGAAAGGCGAGCCGACGTGATGGGGTCTAAACGGACCACCTGCGTAGAGGCATACACACCTAGGCGCTCGTCCTCTTTGAGCGCAACCGCGGTCGAATGCTGCTTGCCGTCACGCTCGTACTCGATGGCGATATCGTCCTTTCCGGCAGCCTTGCCGATGGCATCGTAAACGTCCATCCAGGTAGAGCACGATACTCCGTCAACCGAAAGGATCGCGTCGCCGCCCTCGATACCCGCCTTGGCGGCAATAGACCCCTCGTCAACCTGACCGATCACGTTGGTATCCATCGGCACGGTGACACCCGCAATAGAGTAGATGCTCATAAGCAGCAAAAAGCCCGTCAGGATATTGACGAGAATGCCCGCGAGCAGCATAAAGGCGCGCTTGAGAAAACCCTGGCCCAGATAGGTATGCGAACGCTCTTGCGCAAGGAACTCGGCTTCGCCGCACGGCAGCTCCCACACATCGCCCTCGGTAGTCGCATGCTCTCGATCGAAACGGCGGCCGTCAAAGGTGGTGTAACCCGCCGCGTCTCGCGGCAGCGTCTGATACTTGGTGGGATAGTAGCTCGGCGAGGGCTTCTCCCCTTCCTCATACCAAGGCGCGATAGAGCCCCAACCCAAGAGCAAGGCGCATGCCTCGAGCACATCCTCCTCGGATAGCTCGAGCTCGGCGGCAAGGTCGGCCACGGTCACGCGACCATGACGATAGATAGCCGCGAGCACGCGATCAGCGCACGAGAGGTCGGTCGGATCCATACCGCAGATGGCAGCGTACCCACCCAGCAGCAGCGGGGTCACGCCAAACTTGGTTCCAATGCGACGCGACGTGTAATGGATGTCAAAGCGGCACGGCAGGCCCAAAAAGAACTCGGTCACACGGACGCCGCAGGCACGCGCCGCCAAAAAGTGGCCGCCCTCGTGCAAAAACACGAGGACGGAAAGCATCAGCAGGCCCCAAAAGACAGATGAGAGAACGCTCAGAACAGTATCCATAAAACGAAAAAGCAATCCTTATGGGTTAGGAACGGGTTGCGTCGAGCACCTGCGCAGCCTTTTCACGCGCCCACGCATCGATGTCGCGAAGCTGCTCAAACGAATCGACCGCCTGCATATCGTGGGCATCCATGCAGGATTCCACAATGCGATCGATATCGGTAAAGCTGCAGCCATCGTGCAGGAAGGCATCGACGGCGACCTCGTTGGCGGCATTGAGCACGCACGGCATGGTGCCACCCGTCTTGCCAGCACGCTCGGCCAGTGCCAGACAGCGGAAAGTATCCATGTCGGCCGCGTCAAACGTGAGCTGCCCCAGCTCGCGGAAATCGATACGAGGCGCCGGGGTATCCCAACGCTCGGGATACGAGAACGCGAACTGGATGGGAATACGCATATCGGAAGCACCGAGATGCGCCATCACGGAGCCGTCGGCAAACTCGACCATAGAGTGAATCTTGGATTGACGCTGCACGACCACGTTAATGAAATCGAGGTTGCAGTTAAACAGATGCATGGCCTCAATACGCTCCAGGCCCTTGTTCATGAGGGTGGCGGAGTCGATGGTGATCTTGGCACCCATGGCCCACGTGGGATGCGCGAGGGCGTCGGCACGCGTCACACAATCGAGCTCGTCGCGCGTGCGGCCAAAGAACGGACCGCCCGAGCAGGTAAGCCAAATACAATGAGCCTCGCGCGGGTTCTCCCCCAGATAGCACTGGTAAATGGCGGAGTGCTCAGAGTCGACTGGAATAAGCTGGCCCGGTTGCGCCAACGGCATAAGCAAGTCGCCACCGACGACGAGGGACTCCTTGTTGGCAAGGGCAAGGCGCTTATTCGAGGTCAAAGCCGCATGGCTCGCCTCGAGACCGGCGGCGCCCACAATAGCGACGAGCACGCAGTCGACATCGTCGCGACGCGCGAGCTCGCAAACCGCCTGCGCGCCAACGCCGAGCTTCGTTCCCTCGGGCAACTCCTGCAGCACGGCGTCATCGCCATGAGCGACATCGGCCACGGCAACCGCCGAAACCGAGAACTCGCGGGCAGCGGCAACGAGCTCGGAGGTGCTGGAGTTAACGGACAGCGCCGTCACCTGCAGGCGATCGGCATGCTGACGGCACACATCGAGTGCCTGGGTGCCGATGGAGCCCGTACAACCCAGGATAGCAACGCGAAGGCGTCCATCGGGGCCATACGTCGTTTGGAAGGACATTACAGCACGCCTCCGATCATCAAAAGCAGCTGCGCGGTAATACAGCCAAAGATAAGCGAGTCGCTACGGTCGAGCATGCCGCCGTGGCCCGGGATAAGGTTGCCGGAATCCTTGACGCCCACACCGCGCTTGATGCGCGACTCGATAAGGTCGCCGATAACGCCCAGAATCGACACGACCACGCCGCACAGCAGCGCATAGGGCAGGCTGAGCTTGTAGAAATGCGTCGCCCACAGGATGAGCCAAATCAAAACCGAGCCCAGGATGCCGCCGACAAACCCCTCCCAACTCTTTTTGGGAGAGATCTTGGGAACCATCTTGTGCTTGCCGATACGGCTGCCCACGATGTAGGCAAACGAATCGGAGACCCAAAGGGACGCGCAAACGCCCACCGAAAGCAGGGCGCCGGCAAAACCGGGCACGGCATCGCGCAGCAGTACGATAGCCGACAGCATAAAGCCAGTGTAGATGGGACCCATAAGCGTCACGGCCACATCCGAGATGCGGGTACGCGGCGAACAGACATACCAAATGCCCACAGCGAGCATCAGGGCAAAAAGCAGGGCATTCAGCAACATCGAATCGCCCAACGCCGACAGCGGAAAGAGTACGGCGGCAGCGATACCCATGCGCTCGTTAGCCATCTTGCCATCGAGCCTTGTCATACGGAAAAACTCATAGCAGCACAGACCGCTCATGACAGAAACAAAGATGGCCGTGGGCACGATACCCAAAACCAGGCACAGGATAAAGACAACGGCATAAACGATACCGGCGGCGGCACGGGTAATAAAGCCCGCAAGCCACGAACCGGTGCCATTCTTCGCTGCGGGCGCTCCCGCAGCGACAGCCTTGCGCTCAGATGTCTTGGGAGCAGTTGCCTTGGGACGATCGGACACGATTAAGCCTCCTCGGTCTTGCTCAGACCACCAAACCTACGGTCACGGCCCTGATAGGCCAAAATGGCGTCGACAAGGCCCCAACGATCAAAGTCGGGCCAATAGGTATCGGTGACGTAGAATTCGGAATAAGCCACCTGCCACAGCAGATAGTTCGAAAGGCGCAGCTCACCAGAAGTGCGAATCACAAGCTCAGGATCGGGAAGGCCGGCGGTATAGAGGTGGGAAGCCACCATGTCGTCATCAATTGCGGCAGGATCGATCTTACCGGCGGCAGCGTCGAGTGCGATCTGACGGACAGCGCGGGTAATCTCGGCACGCGCGCCGTAGTTGACGGCAAGCGCCAGCGTCATGCCGGTGTGATTGGCGCACTCGGCAAGACCGCGTTCAAAAACGTCGCGGGTCTTCTTGGGCAGCGCGGAAATGTCACCCAAAAAGACAACGCGCACGTTTTCGCGCTTCAGAAGCGGCAGCTCGTCGATAAACGTCTTGGCAAACAGGTGCATCAGAACGTTGACTTCGTGCTGAGGGCGATTCCAGTTTTCGGTCGAAAACGCATAGGCAGAAAGCACGTCGACGCCCAGACGCACGCAAGCGGTAATAATCTCGCGAAGGGAGACGATACCCGCCTTGTGGCCCTCGGTGCGTGCAAGACCGCGCGATGTGGCCCAACGACCGTTGCCGTCCATAATGCACGAGATATGGTGCGGAATGTTATTGAGGTCAAGGTCGGAAAAACCGACGCCCGCAGGGGCGTCGGCAAAGTACTCGACCAGTTTATGCTCGTCGTATTGCACCTTAGATCTCCATGACCTCGGCTTCTTTTTCCTTCAGAAGCTCCTCGACCTTGGCGACATACTCATCGGTGTGCTTCTGGACCTTGGCCTGCTCGCGACGGACATCGTCCTCGGTGAGCTCCTCATCGCGCTCGAGCTTGTTGTTGAAGTCGCGACGGATGTTACGGATAGACACCTTGGCCTGCTCGGCGTACTCGCGGCACTCCTTGACGAGCTCGCGACGGCGTTCCTCGGTGGGAGCCGGGAACGGCAGACGAACGACGGTACCATCGGAGTTGGGGGTAATACCCAGATCGGAAGCGCCGATGGCCTTGACGATAGCATTGATGAGTGCCTTGTCCCACGGCTCGATGAGCAGCATATGGGCCTCGGGGGTCTTGACGGCGGCAACCTGCGTGACCGGCGTGGGAACACCGTAATAATCGACGGTGATGTCGAAAAGAATGTTGGCATTAGCGCGGCCGGTACGGACCTTGGAGAAGTTATGCTTGAGGGACTCGAGCGACTTGTCCATATGGGCGGTGATGTTCTCTGCCATGCTTAATCCTCCTGATAGACGAGCGTGCCGACGGGCTCACCCGCGAGCGCGCGCTTGACAGTGTCCTCGCCATCGATGTTGAGGACCAAAATCGGCATACGGTTATCCTGGCACAGTGCCGTAGCCGTGGAATCCATAACCTGCAGACCGCGGACGAGCACCTCATGGTAAGTGATCTTGTCAAAACGGACGGCATCGGCGCACTTGACGGGATCCTTGTCGTAGATGCCGTCAACCTTGGTGGCTTTAATCAAAATCTCGGCGCCAATCTCGCACGCACGAAGAGCCGCGGCGGTGTCGGTCGTAAAGTACGGATTGCCCGAACCGGCGGCAAAAATAACGACGTTGCCCTTGGAAAGGTGGTTGATGGCGCGACGGCGAATATAGGGCTCGCAGATCTCGTTCATCTGGATAGCGCTCATCACGCGGCAGGGAACATCGTTATGCTCGAAGGCATCCTGCAGGGCGAGCGCGTTCATAACGGTTGCCAACATGCCCATGTAGTCGGCCTGAGCACGCTCCATGCCACCGGCAGCGCCGGCCATGCCGCGGAAAATATTGCCGCCGCCGACAACGACGCCGACCTCATGGCCAACGGCGAGCAGCTCCTTGACCTGCTTGGCAAGATGGTCGGTAAGCTTGGGGTCGATGCCATATTGGCCGTCGCCCATCAGTGCTTCGCCGGAAAGCTTAAGAAGCACGCGTTTATATCGGATGTCGGACAAAGCGATCCTCCTTTAGATTGAACTCTCAACATTCTATCAAAGGCTCTAAGAAGAGCCATGAAAAAGCAGGCTGTGAGTAAAACCCACAGCCTGCTCATTACCAGCTACAAGAGCTTATTTACTCGCCACGGACCAGACGGTCAAAGGCAACGACGGTAATGGTGTCGCCGAGCTCCTTGGAGACCTGCTCTGCGTACTTCTTGATGGTGAGGGAGCTGTCCTTGATGAACTCCTGCTCGGTGAGCACGGACTGCTTGTAGAACTTCTCCAGACGGCCGACAGCCATCTTCTCCTGAATGGCCTCGGGCTTGCCGGACTCGGCAGCCTGAGCCATGTAGATCTGCTTCTCGTGCTCGACGGTCTCGGCCGGAACCTGATCGCGAGTAGCGCAGATCGGGGCGACAGCGGCAACCTGAAGGGCAACGTCGTGAGCGAAGGTCTTGAAGGATTCAGCCTGAGCGGTCTCAGCCTTCTCGAAGGCGAACTCGACGAGGACGCCGATCTTACCACCCATGTGGATGTAAGAAGCGAGCGCGCCGTTCTCAGCCTTGCGGGCAGCGAAGCGGGAGATCTTCATGTTCTCGCCCATGATGTGAATCATCTCGGTGAGCTCGGAGGAAACGGTCTCCTCGCCCATCGGCTTCTCGAGCAGAGCGTCGACGTCAGCAGGCTCGGTGGTAGCGACAACCTCAGCGACCTTGGAAGCAAAGCCGGTGAACTTGGCGTTAGAGCCAACGAAGTCGGTCTCGCAGGAGAGCTCGAGCAGAGCGCCGGTCTTGCCATCCTCGGAGACGAACGCGGCGACAGCGCCCTCGTTGGTCTCACGGCCAGCCTTCTTGGCAGCCTTGGCAAGGCCGTTCTTACGCAGAACGTCGACAGCGGCGTCCATGTCGCCGTCAGCCTCGACGAGAGCCTTCTTGCACTCCATCATCGGGGAGTCGGTCATCTCGCGGAGCTGCTTGACCATAGCGGCGGTAATCTGGGCCATTGTGGTTCCTTTCAAAGAGATGAAAAAGAATTAACTAAGACTGATTTACTCGGCCTTGGGCTCAGCGGCCATCTCGGCCTCGGAGACCTGCTCCTTACCAGAGCCAGCGAGGCAGGCGTCAGCCATGAGCTCACACATAAGGGTGACAGCGGAGATAGCGTCATCGTTGCAGGGGATGCCGTACTCGACCTCGTCGGGATCGGAGTTGGTGTCGATCAGGGCGACGACGGGGATGTTCAGGCGCTGAGCCTCCTTGATGGCGTTCTCCTCGCGCTTGGTGTCGATGACGAAGAGAGCCTGGGGCAGACCCTTCATGTCGCGGGCGCCACCGAGGTTGGTCTGGAGCTTGGTGAGCTCCTTGCCGAGAACAGCCTGCTCCTTCTTGGGCAGAACAGCCATGCGGCCGTCCTCGACCATGGCCTCGAGCTCCTCCATGCGGTTGATGCGGGAGCGGATGGTGACGAAGTTGGTCAGCATACCGCCGAGCCAACGCTGGTTGATGTAAGGCATGTTGGCGCGCTCAGCAGCGTTCTTGACGGCCTCCTGAGCCTGCTTCTTGGTGCCGACGAATAGCACGTTGCCACCCTTGGCGACGTTCTTGACGAAGGTGTAGGCCTGGTCGGCGTCGAGGATGGTCTGCTTGAGGTCGAGGATGTAGATGCCGTTGCGCTCACCGAAGATGAACGGCTTCATCTTGGGGTTCCAGCGACGGGTCTGGTGACCGAAGTGGCAGCCGGCCTCGAGCAGGGTGCGGATATTAATCTTGGTAGCCATGTTAAACCTCCTGTGGTTTGCCTCCGCGCGGGGTCATCCTCCAAAACCAACCCGGACATGTGCTACCAAAGCCCGGGCACCACGGTATGAAGTAGCCGCGCGTGCGTGATAAAAACATGTTGCCGTGAAGCAACCCGATGAATGATAGCAGGAATGCCTCTTCCTGCCAACCCGCAATCAAAACCACACACCTGAGTGCGGCGCGGGACGTCCCAGCCACTATTCGCCGCGGGGATGGGCTTGAGCCACGGCACGTTTAAGCCGATCGGGTGTGAGATGCGTGTAGATCTGCGTCGTGGACAGGCTCGCATGACCTAGCAGCTCTTGAACCGAGCACAAGTCCGCACCGCCCTCGAGCAAGTCGGTCGCAAAGGTATGGCGCATCGCATGCGGGGCGATGTCAGCCGGAATGCCGGCGAGCGTCGCCAGCGTATGGAACCGCCGCCGAAGCATCGCGGCGCTCATGCGATTGCCGCGCGCCGATATAAGCAGCGGATGCGGCCCGGTAGCGAGGTCGCGGCGCTTTGCCCGAGCGAGCAACTCCGGCCTCCCCTCTTCAATATAGAGACGCGTCACATCGAGCGCACGACGATACAGAGGGACGATACGCTCCTTGCTCCCCTTGCCCCACAGGCGCAGCGTGCGCTCGGACCATGAGATGGATTCCACATTGAGCGCCGCAAGCTCTGAGATGCGGGCACCCGAGGCATAGAGCAACTCGAGCATCGCCGCATCGCGCAGTCCCGCGGGTGTTGAGGTATCAGGCGTCTTGAGCAGCGCCTCGACCTGCTGGGTCGTAAGGACGCCCGGCAGGTCACGCGGCAGCTTGGGCGACGCGATCGCCGAGACCGCATCGCCCTCGACAATCCCCTCGGCAGCCATCCAGCGATAGAGAGATCGGATAGCCGACAGGTGCGCCGCAAGCGTTCGGGGAGCCACCTGCTCACGCGAAAGCTCAGCAAGATAGCGACGAATGGTGCGCACGTCGGCAGCGAAAGCATCAATATCCTCGCGCTCGCACCAGGCAGCAAAGCGCTCCAGTCTCGAGCCATAGGCCGTCACCGTGTTGGGAGAAAGCCCCTCAACGCGTGCGATATAGGCGATAAAAGAGTCGACGGTGTCGTACAGGTCAAAGGCTATGACCGGTCGCCTCCAAACAAGTCGGAACGCGTGGCCAAGTAGGCATCGAGGGCCTCGAGCGCACGGTCCGCATAGGCCTGATAGCGGTCGCGCTTGCTGCGGCGCTTACCGTCCTCGAGCGGCGGCACCAGGCCAAAGTTGACATGCATGGGCTGATAGCCCACGGTGGCAGGATCGGTCGCATAGCCCACGAGCGCACCCAGGGCGCCCACGCGGGGCAACTCGACGGAATCGGCGCCGATAGCCTCTGCATAGGTGTTGAGCGCCGCGAGCAGACCGGTCGCCACGGCTTCCATGTACCCCTCGGTGCCGGTGATCTGACCGGCCAGGCGCACGCCGGTACCGGGCACGGCAAAGGTGCCATCGAGCACGTGCGGGGCGTCGACAAAGGTATTGCGGTGCATGACACCGTAGCGGAAGAACTCAGCGTTCTCCAGGCCCGGCACCATATGGAAGACGCGCTTCTGCTCGCCAAAGGTCAGGTTGGTCTGGAAGCCCACCAGGTTATAGGCGGTCTTCTCCTTGTTCTCGGCACGCAGCTGAATCGCCGCCCAAGGGCGACGTCCGGTACGCGGGTCGGTGAGGCCGACGGGCTTCATGGCGCCAAAGCGAATGGCGTCCTTGCCGGTGCGCGCAACCTCCTCGGCAGGCTGGCAGGCCTGGAACAGATCGCCGCCCTCAAAGTCCTTGAGCACCACGCGGTCGGCCGTGGTGAGCGCCTCGATAAAGGCCTCGTACTCCTCCTTGTTGAGCGGAGCGTTGAGATAGTCGCCGCTCCCCTGCTCCTCGTAGCGCGACTGCGAAAACAGCACGTCCATATCGAGCGTGGAGGCATCGACGATCGGCGCCGCGGCATCGAAGAACGCAAGGGCGTCGCCACCGACGAGCTTCATGACCTCTTCGCTCAGCGCCGGTGAACACAGCGGGCCCGCGGCAATGACCACGTGGCCCTCGGGGATCTGGGTGACCTCGCCGTGAACGACCTCGATATTGGGGCGGGCGGCAACCTCAGCCTCGACGAGCTCGGAGAATGTAACACGGTCGACCGCCAGGGCGCCACCAGCGGGAACAGCAGCGCGATGGGCGCAGTCGAGCAGGACTGAACCCATGCGCTCAAGCTCGGCCTTCAGCAAACCAGCCGCGGAATCCGGACGGGTCGACTTAAACGAATTGGAGCAGACGAGCTCTGCCAGGTGATCGGTATGGTGAGCCGGGGAGCTCACCTGGGGGCGCATCTCGCACAGCTTTACGGCAAACCCGCGGTCTGCCAGCTGGATCGCGCATTCCGAACCCGCCAGACCGCCACCGATAACCGTCACCTGATCGAACTGCATCTGCAAACACCTTTCTAATTGACACGTTTTCCATTGTGACCGAAGGGCGTCTGGGCGTGAAGGGCAAACTTGGAGGGCGCATACCTTCCATCCATCATGCGCTCGATAAGGCCCTCGAGTTCAAGCGAACCCAAGAGTTTGAGTACGCCGACAGCATCGAGTGAGACGAGCGCCGCGATGTCGTCGACCTTGAGCGGAGAGGCGATGAGCGCATGCATCACGGTCTGCTGTGTTGGATTCAGGTCGGCAATGCCGGGAGCATCGGGGCGCGAGTAGCGCAGGGTGCCGTATATGCGAGAGATAGCCATCTCGATGGACTCCTCGTCGACAATGCAGCAGGCACCGTTCGCAATGAGGTAATTCGTGCCACGCGACTCGGGCGATAGGATCGACCCCGGCACGGCAAGAAGTTCGCGCCCCAAATCCATAGCAGCCTCGGCTGTAGAAAACGTCCCGGAAGGCATACCCGCCTCGGATACAAAGAGGGCTTGCGACAGGGCCGCGATCACGCGATTGCGACGCGGAAAGGCAAACTTGCGCGGACCCATGCCCCACGGAGAGATCGACACGACCGCGCCGCCCGTATCGAGCGTGCGCGTAATAAGCCCCGCGCTCGAACGCGGGTAGACCACGTCGGCGCCCGTCCCCAGCACCACGACGTGTTTGCCGCCGGCGTTGACCGCAGCCCAACCCGAGGCCTGGTCACAACCGACTGCACCGCCCGAAACTACCGTCACTCCCGCCTCAACCGCCACCTTCGCCGCAAGCTCTGCCACGGCAAGACCATACGGCGAGGCCTTTCGCGCACCGATGATGGAGAGCGCGGGCGTCGAAAGCGCCTCGGGGTTGCCGCGCACATAGAGCGTCTGAGGTACATCAGAAAGCTCCAAAACGGTCTCGGGATACAACGCGTCACCTGGATGCAGCTCGAAGGTCCCCTCAGCCATCATTGGTCCCTCCTTCCCTGGTACATCGCCGCCTCGAGCACGTGGTCCTGCGTCACCTGCTCGCTCTCGGCGACATCTGCGATCGTGCGCGCAATGCGAACAAGGCGCACGATGCCACGCCCTGTGAGATGCGTGCGCTTCGACAGGCCGAGCACACACTTCTCCGCCGCATCATCGAGCTCAAAGGTCGAAACGACGCCGTCAATGGACCGAGTCTCGTCATCCTCGGCCTCGGCATCCGCATCGTCCATGCGGGATTCGCGCCAAGCGCGAAAGGCGCGACCGCGCACAACGTAGTCACGTAACTCGGCCGACGACATGCCCTCCGCACCCTCGATAATCACTTGAGGGTCGGGACGGGTCACATCGATCATCATGTCGATACGGTCGGCCAAAGGACCGCGCAGTTTAGACCGATAGCGCTCGACCATCGCCGCCGAGCAGCGACACGGCACCTCGCGATCGCCCAAAAAGCCGCAGGGGCAGGGATTGCTCGCAGCCAGCAGCTGAAAGCGCGACGGGAAGGTAAAAGCCCCGTCGACGCGTACGATCCTCACGTAGCCGCGCTCGATGGGCTGACGCAGCGTCTGCAGCACGCCAGTGGGAAACTCGGCAAGCTCGTCCAAAAAGAGCACGCCGCCATGAGCAAGGCTGATCTCACCCGGGTGCACCGGGCGCCCGCCGCCGATAAGGCCTGCGGTCGAAATACTGTGGTGGGGACTGCGGAAGGGGCGGTGCCCCGCCAACAAGCCATCAATGTTCTCACCCAAAACCGAATGGATGCACAGTGCCTCCTGCTGATCCTCAACGGAAAGCTCGGGCAGGATGCCGGTCATACGGCGTGCGAGCATCGTCTTGCCCGATCCCGGAGACCCGATCATGAGCAAGCCGAGTTCTCCTGCCGCCGCAAGCGCCATGCCGCGTTTAGCGACTTCCTGCCCCAGCACGTCTGCATAGTCGAGCTCGGGCTCAAAGGTCGCCTCGACACCCTCGGAATCCAAGTAGTGCCGTGCGGCATCGCCCATGCCATGAGCAAGCTGAGACAGATGGTCGATAAAGCCGCAATCTACGCCCGCGAGTGGCACATGCTGGTCGGACCTGCCGGCGATAAAAGACAGCCCCATGTCGCGAGCCAATAGCTGAAACGCCACCTCGCCCTTGACGGGAAGCACCGTACCGTCCAGACCAAGCTCACCTGCGATAAGGCAGCGATCGAGGTTGTCACGGGGAATCTGCTCATCGGCCGCTAGAACCGCGATGGCGATGGGCAGGTCAAAGCCGCTACCGGTCTTGCGGATATCGCCGGGTGCCAGGTTAACGGTAATGCCCGAGCGCGGGATCTCGAACCCGGCGGAGCGCATCGCGCAGCGAATACGACCGCGTGACTCCATCACCTCCATACTCGGAATGCCGAGCATCTGGATGCCCGGAACGCCACCGGCAAGCGAGACCTCGACCGTGACGTGAATCGCCTCGACGCCGCGGATGCAGGCCGCGTGAACGGCAAACGTCTCGAACGCCATCACGACACCTGCCAATCGAACGCGTTGTACTGATGCTCGATCTCGGCGATATGCCCGCCGCGGATGGTGACACCCACAGCATCGAAGCGAATCGCCTTGAGCGGATAGTGCTCCATGAGATAGCAACTTGCGATACGGCGATACCGACGCTGCTTTTGGGCATCCACGGCCTCCTCGGGAAAGACCCGCGTGGTGCAATCCAGGGCGACGCGCCTGGTCTTGACCTCGGCCATCACCACGACATCGTCGAGCTCATCGAGCAGCACCAGATCGGCCTCGCCCTCGGTGCAACGATAGCCCTGCTCCAGCAAGGTGTAGCCGCGCTCGTTAAAGTAGTCGATGGTGAGCAGCTCGCCCAGCATGCCTAGCTCGCGGGGACTGAGTCCCTTGATAAACTCGGGCGTCATCGCCCCGGAGTCGAGCTCGCCGTTTTCCCAACGCTCCTTGAGCTGCTGCGTCTTGCTCTTTTTGCTTGCGGCACTCATGGGGTCTCCTTTCCCGCACACTGCATTGCCCCGATGATGAGGGCACCTTTCATGCGGGTAAGTACCGGAAGCAAACCAAAAGCTGACCAAATGCCGTCAAAAAACGGGCCGTACGCAACAATGGTGTTGCATACGGCCCGCTACCAGCAGGTTTATAAAACCCCAGAGGTCCATGTCTCCACAATTGGCCTAGAAAAGGCGCTCAGTCTGCAGAAAGTTTCCGCAAAAGCTCACGCGGTGCAGCGGACAAAGTCCATGTTTGCGAATGGCCTCGATGTGCTCGGGGCTCGCATAGCCCTTCGACTCGGCCAGATGGTACTCGGGATACTCGGCGTCGTACTCGACCATCATCTCGTCACGCGTGACCTTGGCCATGATGGACGCCGCGGCGATGCAGGCGATCTTGGCATCGCCCTTCACCACATCGCGCTCGTTAGGAACGGCGCCCAAGGGGTTGCCATCCATAAGCACGCAATCGGGCTCGAGCCCCGTATCGGCCACGGCGCCCGCAACGGCGGTACGGATAGCACGGGCCATGCCCATCTCATCGATATCCTTAGGCGCGATATGGCAAAAACCGATCGCCGTCGCCACCTCGGCAATCTTCACTGAGAGCAACTCGCGGCGCGCCGGCGTGAGCTTTTTGGAATCGTTGATGCCCCAGACGCGCGGCTCCATAGGAAGGCAGACAGCGCATACCGTCAAAGGACCGGCCACCGATCCGCGACCCACCTCGTCGACACCAACGACCACTCCATCGCCGCCAAGCTCATGCATAAGCTCGTACATGTCATTGACGCGCTCGCGCTCGGCAAGCTCTTTGGCATGGCGTTTGAGGGCGCGTTCGCAAGCCTTGATCACCTGCTGGCGCGGGTCCTCGCGATAATGCTCCACGAGGGCGGGAATCTCCTCAAACGTAGCGCTCGCCAGCTCGCCAGCAACTTGCGATGCCGAAACCGAGCTCGTCATATTGGCCATACCAGGCCCTCCTTGCATGCAAATCGGATAAAAAGAAGGGCCACCCGAAGGTGACCCTTACGTCCAAACGAGTGGACAGACGCTGCGATCTTCTTAGCGCTTCTCGGGGATGCGAGCAGCCTTGCCCACCTTGTCGCGGAGGTAGTACAGCTTGGCGCGACGGACGCGACCATGACGAACGACCTCGAGCTTGGCGATCTTGGGGCTGTGAAGCGGGAAGGTACGCTCAACACCGACACCGAAGGACATCTTGCGGACGGTGAAGGTCTCGCGGGCACCGGCGCCGGCCATGCGGATGACGTCGCCCTGGAAGACCTGGATGCGCTCGCGGTCGCCTTCCTTAATGCGGTAGTGAACCTTGACGTTGTCGGCGACGCGAACCTGAGGAATGTCCTCGCGGATCTGCTGACGCTCGATTGCGCGGATGTAATCCATGTGCAATTCCTTACTCTTCTAGAGGTGCCGTACCACCTTGGCCGGCACGTAGTTGAACAAACGTATTCGAGTATACACGCGCGGGTTTCTGCTGCAAGAACAATTTTTTACGCAGACAAAAAGACAAAACCCGCACATGATAACCGCCCGCCTCACGAATGAGACGGGCGGCATGAAGGGGGCTACGCTAGGCGTCTAAACCCAAAACGTTAGGCGGAACGCTTGGCCTCGAGCTTGGCCTGAGCGGCAGCCAGGCGTGCGAGGGGCACGCGGTAGGGCGAGCAGGACACGTAGTCCACGTCGGCCACGTTAAACAGGCCTTTGATGGACTTGGGGTCGCCGCCGTGCTCGCCGCACACGCCAAAGTGCATGTCGGGGTTGGTGGCGCGACCCTTCTCGACGGCCATACGCACCAGCTCGAGCACCGCTGTGTCGATGGTCTCGAAGGGATTGTCCTTCAAGATCTTCTTATGCATGTACAGCGGGATGAACTTAGCCTCGGCGTCATCACGCGAGAAACCGAAGGTCGTCTGGGTGAGGTCGTTGGTGCCAAAGCAGAAGAAGTCTGCGTGATGGGCGATCTCATCAGCGACCATGCAGGCGCGCGGCAGCTCGAGCATCGTGCCCACGGGAATATTGAGCTCGACGCCCTCTTCGTCGGAAACCTCGGCGATCACGCGCTCGATAACCTCGCGGGTCTGAACATGCTCGGCCGTAATGGAAACGAGCGGGACCATAATCTCGGGACGCGGATCGACGCCCTCCTTGATGAGGCGAGCGGCAGCCGTGGCGACGGAGCGGACCTGCATGAGCGGCAGATCGCTAAAGACGATGGACAGGCGCACGCCGCGTAGGCCGAGCATCGGGTTGGACTCGACCATGCCGTCGATACGACGCAGGCGGGCGCGCAGGACGGCAAGCTCTTCCTCGCTGGCGCCAGCGGCTTCCTTCTTGGTGATGGCGACCTCGAGCTCGCGAGGATTATCCAGGAACTCATGAAGCGGCGGATCGAGCAGGCGGACGACCACATCGCGACCGGACATGGTCTTGAACATCGCCAGGAAGTCCTCGGTCTGAACCTTGAGCAGGTCGGCCAGGGCCTGCTGCTTCACGGCCTCATCGTCAGACAGGATAAAGCTCTGGATGATGTTCTTGCGGTCGCCCAGGAACATGTGCTCGGTGCGGCACAGGCCGATGGCCTCGGCGCCAAACTCGAGCGCGAGCGCGGCATCCTCGGGGTTGTCGGCATTAACGCGCACATGGTTGGCATGGCCACCGGTCTCGTCCAGGCGAATCTCGTCGGCCCAGGATAGGATGGTGTCCAGATCGCCGGTGAGCTCGGCGGAGACCAGGTCAACGGCGCCGTCGACGACGATACCCTGGGTGCCGTCGATGGAGATAACGTCGCCCTCGTGCAGCACGCGGTCGCTGCCCTCGATGCGCACGACCTTCTCGGCGGCGTCGATATGGAAGCGCTCAACGCCACAGACGCAGGGCGTACCCATGCCGCGGGCGATAACGGCGGCATGGCTCGTCTTGCCACCGTGGCTGGTCAGGATGCCCTCGGCGGCTACCATGCCCTTCAGGTCATCGGGGTTGGTCTCCCAGCGAACCAGAATGACCTTGTGGCCCTCGTTGGCGCGCGCGACGGCGTCGTCGCTCGAGAACACGACCTCGCCCACGGCGGCACCGGGGCTGGCGTTCAGACCGCTGGCCAGCGTCTCGTACCTCTTGGAGGCGTCAAACTGCGGGTGCAGGAGTTGGTCGAGCTGCGCGGGATCGATGCGGCTCACGGCCTCCTCGCGGGTGATCAGGCCCTCCTCGACCATTTCGATAGCGATGCGCAGGGCGGCGGTGGCGGTGCGCTTGCCCACGCGGGTCTGGAGCATCCAGAGCTTGCCCTGCTCGATGGTGAACTCGATATCGCACATATCGCGATAATGATCCTCGAGCGTCAGGAACACGCGCTCGAGCTCCTCACCTGCGGACTCGAGGCCCGGGGTGGTCTTGAGGTCGGCAATGGGCTCGGTGTTGCGGATGCCGGCGACGACGTCCTCGCCCTGGGCGTTAACCAGAAAATCGCCGTAGAACTCCTTAGTGCCATCGGCCGGGTTGCGCGTAAAGGCGACGCCAGTCGCAGAGGTCTCGCCCTTGTTGCCAAAGGCCATGGCCTGCACGTTGACGGCGGTGCCGAGGTCGTCGGAAATGCCATGCTGCTTGCGGTAGATGCAGGCACGCTCGTTCATCCAGCTGCCAAAGACGGCCTGGATGGCAAGGCGTAGCTGAAGCTCCGGGTCGTGCGGGAAGACAGGCTTGCCGTCAGCAACCTCGAGCTCGGGATACAGGGAAGCATCGACGTTCTCAGAGAAAATCCCCTTGAAGGTCTCGACGAGCTCCTGCAGATCCTCGGCCGAAAGCTCGGAATCGACGCGAACACCAGCGACCAGGCGTGCCCGGGTCAGCGCGTTCTCGAACAGGTCAGCGTCGACGCCCATAACGACGTTGGAGAACATCTGAATAAAGCGGCGGTAGCTATCCCAGGCAAAACGCGGATTTTGCGTCTGAGCGATGAGCCCCTGAACGGAGTCGTCGTTGAGGCCTAAGTTGAGGACCGTGTCCATCATGCCGGGCATGGAAAACGGAGCGCCCGAGCGAACCGACACGAGCAGCGGATCGGAGGCGTCACCGAGCTTTTTGCCGCAGCGGGACTCGAGGTCTTCCTCGGCGGCAACGATCTCATCGAGCGCGCCTTCGGGCCAGACGTTGCCGGCACCGGAGTACTCAACACAGGTCTGGCAGGTAATGGTAAAACCACCGGGAACCGGCAGGCCGATGCGGCTCATCTCGGCAAGGTTTGCGCCCTTGCCGCCAAGCACGAAGTTCATGGACTTGTCGCCCTCGGTGACACAGGTGCCCTGGGCGTCGGTTCCAAAACGGTAAACTCTCTTGCAATCGCTCACGATACTTCCCCTTCCATGCGCTTACGCACACGACCGTGGTAACGAATCGACCCGCCAGATGCGGGCCATGAGGGAACTATACGGCGGGTTTTGAGCGGGCTTAAGCAGAGGATGCGCGGTTTGGTAAACGTGCTAAAACTGGCGGTAAATGGTAGGTAAAGGTGGTTACCTTATGAAGATACCACTTCAATAAACTTGCAGGTCAAATGCAAGTAATTTGCTAAATCGCTTTACCATTATCGTGCATTATTTTTAGTTAGTCTTTTTAGACGGGGCTTTTTAGCTACCCCAATAAGCTAGCTTTGTTGGGCTCGACGGGCGGCGCGGCGGGCACGGGCTTCTTGGATTTCCTCCAAGTGGTTAATGATCTCGGCAGCGCTTTCCTCGATGGCCTTGCCGTCGGTACGCACCACAAAGCAGCCTAGGCGCTTCATGAGCGCACGGGCTTCCTCGAGCTCGCTGTGCACGCTCTCAGGCTCGGCATAGGAGCCGGCAACGGCACGAGCGTAGTCATCGCCCAAGCGGCTATCGCGAATTTCGGAAATCACATCGACGGTCGAAATCAGGCCGAACAGGCGCATCGGGTCGACCTCGTAAATCGACTTGGGCGGCTCCATGCCATGCGCCAGTGGGACATTGGCGACCTTGTAGCCCTGATAGGCCAAATACATCGACAGCGGCGTCTTGGACGTGCGCGATACGCCCAGCAGCACGATATCGGCACCCGACAGATCGTCGCAGCCGCGCCCGTCATCGTGCTCAACGAAATACTCCATGGCCTCGATACGATGGAAATAGCGGTCATCGGTCTTGTGAATCACGCCCGCAACGCCCTTGGGCGGCACACCGATGAGCGACGACAGCACGGCGAGCGTCGGGCCGATCAGGTCGACCGAACGGATATGCAGCATGCCCAGGTAATCGAGCACACGGGCGCGAAGCGCCGGATCGACAATGGTGTGGAACACGGCAATATCGCGATGATCGGCATCGACGCGCGGACCCACAAACGACTTGACCTGCTCCACCGAGTTCACCTTGGGCAGGCGCAAGAGACGAAAAGCCCCTTCATCAAATTGCCCGGACGCCGCAAGCACCACCTCACAAGCGGTATCACCGAGCGAGTCGGAGATAACGATAACGGTGGGACGAGCGGTGACCGGGCAATCCATGCGGGGCTCCTTTTGCGCTTATGCGCAGGCTGGCTTACTTTTTGCGAGCAAGCTCACCGATGTTTGCGATGCCGGAGAAAACGGCCTCGAAGCGGTTGAGCAGCTTAAGGCGATTATCGCGAAGCTGCTCGTCCTTGTCCATGACCATGACCTCGTCGAAGAAGCGGTCGATGGGGGCGCGCAGGGCGGCAAGGGCGGCAAATGCGGCCGGGTAATCCTCGGCAGCAAGGGCGGCGTCGACAGCGGTCTGAGCAGCCTCGGAGGCATCGGCAAGCGCGAGCTCGACCTCGCCCATCAGGGCGCGGTCGTACTCCGCGCCCAGCTCGGGCTTGGAGATGTGCGCGGCGCGGGCATAGGCGGTCGCCAGGTTATCGAACGTCTCAGCGTCGTTCTTGCGGGCCTCGTCGAGGGCGGCGCAGCGGGCGAAGAAGACGGACGGGGCGATGATGTGCACCGCGGAGACGGCGGCAACGGTATCGGCCGGGATCTTTTCGTCGCGGGCCATGCTCACCAGACGGCCGTGGAAGAAGTCGCGAACCTGCTGAGCGACCTCGGCGGCGTCGAACTCGATACCCTGCTCGCTATAGAGCTCAAGGGCAAAGTCGATAAGCGACGTGGGATCGATCGGCAGACGGTCGCGCAGGATGTTGATGATGCCGATGGCGGCGCGACGCAGCGCGTAGGGGTCGGAGGAGCCGGTCGGGGGCTCGCCGATGGCAAAAATACCGGCGATGGTATCGAGCTTGTCGGCGCAGGCCACGATGCAGCCAGCGGTGCCCTCGGGCAACTCGTCACCGGCAAAGCGGGGACGATAGTGATCGCGGATGGCATGGGCGACCTCGTCATTCTCCCCCATCGCGGTCGCGTAATAACCGCCCATCACGCCCTGCTGGCTCGTGAACTCGACGACGGCGTTAGACACCAGGTCGGCCTTGCACAGGTGCGCGGCGCGAGCAGCGTCGGCGGCCAGGTGGGCGCCCAGATGGGCCTCGCGAGCGATGGCAAGCGCGAGTTGCTCAATGCGCTCGGACTTGGCGAGCACGCTACCGAGCTTCTCCTGGAAGGCGACCTTGGCCAGACGCTCGCGGAACTCGTCGAGGGAGATCTTCAGGTCCTCCTCGTAGAAGAACTTGGCGTCGTCCAGACGGGCGCGCACGACGCGCTCGTTGCCGTCAATCACGCGCTCGGCATTCTCGGGCTTGCTGTTGGAAACGACCACGAACTCACGCGTGAGCTTGCCCTCGCCGTCATAGATCGGGAAGTAGCGCTGGTTGGTGAGCATGGACTCGCAGATAATCTCGTGCGGGACCTTGAGAAACTCCTCATCGAAGGTACCGACGAGCACCGTCGGCCACTCGCAGAGGTTAATGACCTCCTCAAAGACCTTCTTGGGCGTATCGACATGGCAGCCGGGACGGGCAGCCTCGACCTCGGCGATACCGGCGAGGATGGCCTCACGACGACGCTCGGCAGAAAGCACACCGGCGTCCTCGAGCACCTGCTCGTAGACGGCGGGGCTGGCGACCACATGGTCACCGGGGCCAAGCACGCGATGACCACGCGTGGTGTTGCCACTCGTCACGTCGGCAAACGACACGGGCACAACGTCCTCGCCCAGAAGGCAGCAGATCCAGCGGACCGGACGAACAAAGGTCGCATGCTCGTGACCCCAGCGCTGAGAGCGGTAGTTGGGCCACTGCAGGCCAGCGATAGTCTTCTCGCACAGGGCCGTCAGGATCGGGGTGGCCGGGGCGGAAGGGATGTTCTTCTCGGCAAAGACGTACTCACGGCCGTCGGTGTCCTCGCGACGGACCAGATCCTCGGCAGCCACACCGCACTTGCGGGCGAAGCCCTGGGCGGCCTTGGTGGCGTTACCGTCGGCATCGAAGGCGATGTTGGCCGCGGGGCCGCGCTTGACCTCGTGAACCTCGTCGGTCGCGGTGGCGACGTCAGCAACGAGCGCAGCCAGGCGGCGCGGGCTCGAGATCACACGGACCTCGCCGTGGGCCAGACCGGCCTCGTCGAGACCCTTGGCGATCATGGTGCCAAGCTGCTTGACGGCATTGTTCAGCGGTGCGGAGGGCATTTCTTCCGTACCGATCTCAAACAGGAAATCCTTAGCGTCTGCCATGGCTTACGCCACCTCGCCTTCCTGATCGGCATTCTCGTTGACTCCGGCGACCTCGGCCATGTAGGCCTCGCAGCACGCCTTGGCGACGGCGCGGACGCGCAGGATGTAGTTGGCACGCTCGACCGCGGACAGGGCGCCGCGAGCATCGAGCAGGTTGAAAGCGTGGCTGCACTTCATGACGCAGTCATATGCCGGCAGCGGCAGCTTGCGCTCCAGGCAGGAATGGCACTCGGCCTCGTAGTCGTCAAACTTCTGACGCATCATCTCGACGTTGGCGACCTCAAAGTTATAGGCACTGAACTCGCGCTCGTTCTCGAGGAACACGTCGCCATAGGTCATGGGCGTGCCGTCGGGCAGGTAGCTCCACACCAGGTCGTAGACCGAGTTAACGCCCTGGGCGTACATGGCGATACGCTCCAGGCCGTAGGTGATCTCGACGGGCACGGGGTCGACCTCGATGCCGCCCACCTGCTGGAAGTACGTAAACTGCGTGACCTCCATGCCATTGAGCCAGACCTCCCAGCCAAGGCCCCAGGCGCCGAGCGTCGGGCTCTCCCAGTCGTCCTCGACAAAGCGGACGTCATGGTCGTTGGGGTCCAGGCCAATGGCGGCCAGCGAACCCAGGTAGAGCTCCTGGGCGTTGACCGGCGAGGGCTTGATGAGCACCTGGAACTGATAGTAGTGCTGCATGCGGTTGGGGTTCTCGCCGTAGCGGCCGTCGGCGGGACGGCGGCAGGGCTGTGCATAGCAGGTGCGCCACTCGGCGGGACCGAGCGAGCGCAGCGTGGTCGCGGTATGGAAGGTACCGGCACCGACCTCGGAGTCATAGGGCTGCATGATGACGCAGCCCTGCTCGCCCCAGTACTGCTGGAGGCGCAGGATGATGTCTTGGAAGGAAAGCGATGAAGCGTTCATGCCTCTAATATCCCCTCGTCGAAACGATTACACGGTTAGGTACTGTACTATAGCGGTTTTTAGTCGATAGCGCCGATGCGGTTGAACGGCCAGTAGCGCACAAGCGCCACTGCGATCAAATCAGAGCGATCGACGGGACCAAAATAACGTGAGTCGGCAGAGTTTTCGCGATTGTCGCCCATCACCCACACGCACCCGTCGGGAACCGTGTAGGGATAGCTTACCTGAGCGCCGGGCGCTTGGACCGAAAGCGGCCAGCTCATGCCCGTCGTATAGTCCTCGTCGAGCGCTTGGCCGTCAACGACCACCTTGCCATCCTGCAGGTCGACCGTCTGGCCGGCCGTGGCAATAACACGCTTGACAAGAACATCATGCTCGGAGGTGCCATCGGGGTTGTGAAACACCACGATATCACCCTGCTTGACGGGCTGACCGAGCTCGAGGCTCACCTTTTGTGCCAGGATCTGGTCGCCAATCTCGATCGTGGACTCCATGGAGCCGGTGGGCACCACAAAGGGCTCGACCACAAACGAGCGAATCAAGAAGGTGGCCACGAGCGCGATCGCGATGACCGCGATCCACTCAAAAGCGCCCCTCAACGCGGAATGCTGCGATGGAACCATTCTCACTCCTCGCTCTGCGAATACGCAGCGTCCAAAATCTCCTGCGCGTAAGCGCGCTCCTGGGGCGTAAGGCGCGCCGTCTCGATCAGATCGGGACGCCAGCGGCAGGTGCGCTCGATGGCGTTCTTGCGACGCCAGGCATCGACCTTGGCATGATCGCCACTCACGAGCACCGGCGGCACGCCCTCGCCGTTGAACTCGGCAGGACGGGTGTACTGCGCGTACTCGAGCAGTCCTCCGTCCTCGGCGGTCGAGAACGACTCGTCGACGTTGCTCATCTCGTCGCCCAGGGCGCCGGGAATCAGGCGTACGACGGCATCGGCAACGACCATAGCGGGAAGCTCGCCGCCCGTAAGCACGTAGTCGCCGATCGACAGACGCTCATCGGCATACGCATACGCGCGCTCGTCGACGCCCTCGTAGCGACTGCACACAAACAGCAGGCGCTCACTTTTGAGCAGGCGCTCGGCCACATGCTGCGTAAAGGGCTCGCCACAGGGGGTAAAGAACACCACAGTGGGCTTGGGACCCTCTGCGCTAATGGCCTCGATGGCCTCGGCGATAGGCTCGACCTTCATGAGCATGCCCTGCCCGCCGCCGTACGGCTCGTCATCGACGGTACGATGGCGGTCGTGCGTCCAGTCGCGCAGGTTATACGCCTTAAAATCAAAAAGGCCGGCCTTGCGGGCGCGGCCCAAGATCGATGTGGACATGACGGGCTCAAACATCTCGGGAAAGACCGAAAGGGTCTCGATCAGCATGTTGTCCTCCCTACTTGTCCATATCGATCAGGCCGTCCATAACGTGGACGGAAATTGTTCCTGTGTCGGGAAGATCGAGCACGACCTGCTCGATCACGGGAATCAGCACCTCGCCGTACCGATCACCCTCGACAACCCAAACATCGTTGGCGGGCGTCGACATGATCTCGACGATCGTACCGAGCGAACCGAAGCGCTCGTCGACCACCTCGCGACCCATCAGGTCGGTATAGGCAGCGTCGAGCGAATCGAGCTCAAAGTCGTCACGATTTGCCAGCACGTAGCATCCCGTGATGCCCTCGGCGGCCGTCAAGTCGTCAATGCCCTCAAACGAGACCAGATCGCCATCGCCCGTATCGGTGACGGACACGACCGTGCAAAAGCGGTCGCGCTTGAGCGCCGGCGGCGTCAGGGCGACGCGCATACCCGGCTCTAATACAGAAGGAAGCCCCCGCAGCGGCTGCGCGAGGACCTCCCCCTTCCTTCCGTGCGGCTTGACCACACGGGCGATGTTTTTGTACTGGGACCTCAAGGTCCTAGCCCAGAACCTCTACCTCGACAGCAGTGTCGAGGCGAGCGGCCAGTGCACGGGCGAGCGTGCGAATGGCCTTGATGGTACGGCCACGACGGCCGATGACCTTAGCGACATCATCCTCGGCGACCGAAACCTCAATCGTAGAGGCGTCGTCACCATCGATGACCTCAAGGCTCACGGAATCCGGGTCGTCGACGATCTGAACAACGAGATATTCGACGAGATCGGCGATGCGATCTGAGAGCATTGCCTCACCCTCGAGCTGTGCAGCGTCAACCTCAGGCACGATTTACTCCTCGGCACCCTCAGCGGCCTCAGCGGCAGCCTTAGCGGCCTCGGCCTCTTTGGCGAGCTGCTTCTTGGACTTCTTGACGACGGTCTCAGTCTTCTCGCCCTCGTTGGCGGCCTTGACCAGAGCGGCGACGGCGTCGGTGAGCTGAGCGCCCTTGGACTGCCAGTCGGCGATCTTCTCGAGGTCGAGGTTGATGGTCTTGGGGGCGGTCATCGGGTTGTAGCGGCCAACCTCCTCGATGATACGACCGTCACGCGGGGCGCGGGAATCGGCGACGACGACACGGTAGTACGGACGCTTCTTAGCGCCGTGACGAGCAAGGCGAATCTTGACTGCCAAAGGAAACTCCTCCAACCAAGCAGCTTTAGGCTGCAACTACAAACAAACAGTTGAACATAATACGCCATCGACGCGGGCAGGTGAAGTCCGTGAGACCAACTTCTTCGGTGTAGTCGAGGGCAAATCCATATCTTAGACAAGAATTCGGGATTTGCAAGCACATACACGCACCCCACATGAGCTGCGCGGTATACTCATGACATGGAAAGACGCGAACATACATACGGTTATGAGGATGCCACGGGCGTCACGCCGCCTCCCTGGACGGGTCCGGCGGTGGGCCTCATGGACCTCGATGCGTTTTTTGCGAGCGTGGAGATGCTCGACCATCCCGAATGGCGCGGAAAACCGCTCATCGTGGGCGGAGACGCCGATTCGCGTGGCGTCGTGTCCACGTGTTCGTATGAGGCACGTCGCTTTGGCGTGCACTCTGCCATGGCCTCGGCCGAGGCGCGGCGCTTGTGCCCGCAAGCCATTTGGACGCACGGGCACTTTGATCGCTACCGCGAGGTGAGCGCGCAGGTCATGGCGATTCTCGCCGACGAGACCCCGCGCGTTGAGCGCGTATCCATCGATGAGGCCTTTATCGATATCACACCGGGTCGCTTTGCGCCCGAAGACCCGCTACTGGTTGCGCAGCGTATAAGCGACCGCGTGGCAGCGCTGGGTGTGACCTGCTCCATTGGCGTGGGCTGCAACAAGACGGTCGCAAAGATCGCAAGCGAGCGGGACAAGCCGTTTGGGCTGACCATCGTGCGCCCCGGAACCGAGCAGCGCTTTTTGGCCGCGCTGCCGGTATCTGCCATGAGCGGCATAGGGCGCTCGGCCGAGGAGCGACTGCTCCGCATGCGCATCTACACCCTCGGCGAGCTTTCGCGCGCGCCTGAGTCCACACTGGCCTCTATTTTTGGCGTCAACGGCGAACGCATGCGCCAGCGTGCGCTGGGACTCGAAATCTCCGAAGTCACGAGCCTCGATGAAGAGCGAGAGGTCAAGTCGGTCAGCAATGAACGCACCTTTGCTAAAGATCTGACTGAGCGTGGGGATATTGAGGCGGCAATTGCGCTGTTGGGAGAGTCAGTGGGACGCCGCCTGCGCCGTCAGGGGCTGACGGGTGCCACGGTAACGCTCAAGCTTAAGTATTCGTATGGCAGCGGGCGTACGGCACAGCGCCGGCTGCCTCATCCGACCGACGATGAGAACATCTTCGTGGCGGTTGCACTCGAACTGCTCGACAACATCTGGCAGGAAGGCATGCATGTTCGCTTAGCGGGCATCGGCATGAGCGACTTCGACCACCAAGGCGGCATCCAGACCGACCTGTTCTGCGAGATCGATGACCGCGGAGCCCAATCCAGCGACCGCCGCGACCTCTCCGTCGCCATCGACGCCGTCCGAGACAAGTTCGGCGACACCGCCCTATCCTTCGGCCGCCAATCCCGCTTCAACGATTAACCGCCTTTGGGTAAAAAGAAAGCCGGGCAGGTGCGGAAAACCGCACCTGCCCGGCGATATGCGTGAGGATAGCTAAAACCCCGTCTCAAATGAGCTACTAGAGGAGGTTGAGGGGGAGCTGGGGGGCGTCTCCCCAGAGTTTCTCGAGGCGGTAGAAGTCGCGGGCTTCGGGAGTGAAGACGTGGACGACAACCGAACCGTAGTCCATGAGCATCCAGGTCTTCTGCTCGCGACCCTCGATGGAGAACGGGTGCTCGCCGCAAGCCTCGGCGACCTTCTCCTCGATCTCGTCGACGATAGAATCGACCTGGCGGTTATTGGTACCGGTGGCAAGCACAAAGTAGTCGCATACGTCGGAAAGCTCGGTCAGGTCGAGCACCTGAACGTCCTCGCCCTTCTTGTCGTAGGCGGCCTGCGCGGCGGCGCGGGCGACATCCTCGGCGGCGACACCGCTCGCGGACAGCGAGGCGGCAGTGCGGTCGGACGTGGCGGCGAAGCTCTTGTGCTCCACATGTTCAAGAATCTGCTCGTCGGTCATGGTCTCGTCGGCCATGGAATACCTCTTTCTAGACAGCCCGAGCTAGCGCAGCTGGGCGTAATGGTTGTAAATCGTAATAGCCGTGGGATAAAGATAGCGCCCGGACTGGATCACATAGACCAGACCCTGCGCAAAACAGGAGAAGAACAACTCATCGAGCGTCGACTCCCCCACCATCTTGCGCAGCGCATGGGCATAATCGCCGTGGCGGTTGGGTTCGATGGCATCAGCCACAAAGACCACCATATCGAGCGGCGTCATGTCGCAAGCGCCCACGGTGTGACGGTCGACAGCCTGAAAGACCGCCGGCGACAGCTCGGGAAAAAGCTGCGGAAGCTCATAGGCGGCAACAGGGCCATGCAAAAGCGGCGTCGCGGCGGAAGGAGAGCCGGCAATCTTAATGCCGTAATGCAGAGCGCGCGTGACCAGCTCGTCGTCGGAGAGCACTTTGTCCCAGTCATGGATCAGGCCGGCGGCAGCGGCATCAAAGCGGTCAACGCCGTAGACCTCGGCCAGATGAAGTGCGGTCTCGGCAACACCCAGCGAATGCACATAGCGCTTGCGCTTATCCTTCATGCGAACATCGAGCAGCTCTTGAATGCGCTTGAGCAGCGCGCGCTCATCGCCCTCAAACTGATCCTCTACCGACAACGTAGACCCCCATCACTCAAAATCTTCTTGGCCCAAATCGGCATATAGCCTGCGTTTGCGAATGTAGCCGAGCACGGACTCGCTCGTAAGATAGCGCACGCTCATGCCGCGGGCAACTCGCTTACGAATGTTCGTCGAGCTGATCGCCAGCGCCGGAATCTGAATATAGCGCACGTCGAACGGCAGCCCCGACTCTTTGATTCGGGCACGCGCCGTATCGATATCAAAACCCGGTCGCGTCGCCGCAATAAAGGTAGCAAGCTCAGCGATTCGTTCGGCATCATGCCAGGTCACAATATCGATAATCGCGTCGGCGCCCGTAATAAAGTAGAGCTTTACCTGCGGCGGGTAAAAGTCGCGAAGGGCATGAAGCGTATCGGCCGTGTAGGTTACGCCCGGACGGTCGATCTCGAACCGACTCGCCAAAAAGGCCGGGTTCGCGGCGGTGGCGAGGACCGTCATGGCATAACGGTCCTCAGCAGGCGTCACCGGCTTGTCAAGCTTAAAAGCAGGAGAGCCCGCCGGCATAAAGAGCACAGCGTCCAAGTCGAGCGACTCGCGCGCCTGCTCGGCAGTCACCAGGTGCCCGTAATGGATGGGATCAAAGGTGCCACCCATAATGCCGAGCCTAAACTCCTGCCCGTCCTCTAGAGGAAGCTCGGGCAGACCGATTCCACCGCGCAGCGACATGGCCTACTCGCCCTCCGAGGTCTCGGCATCGCCCGCGGCATCCGCCGCATCGACAACCTCGACGCCCTCATCCGCAGCATCAGCCACGTCAATGGCTTCAACGGCAACGTCCTCGCCAGCATCCTCGAGCTCTTCGTACTCCGAGAAGTCCTCAGCGCCCTCAAAGTCAAAGGCGCGCTGACAAATGCGGACCTCGTCGCCCGCACGGCAACCGGCCTTCTCGAGCGCGTCGTCAACACCCATACGCGCAAACTTATGCTGCAGGTAAATGACGGCTTCCTCGTTTTCCCAGTCGGTCTGGATGACCATACGCTCAATGGCACGACCGACCACGCGGAAGGCACCGGGCTCTTCCTGAACAATGCGGAAACGCTTCTCACGCTGCAGGCGACGGCGCTCCCACTCATCGTCGCGCAGAACGACCGGCTCATCCGAGACAGCCAACTCGGCGCGCAGCTTAGCCACCTGCTCGCCCACGGCAAGCATCAGCGTATTGAGGCCGGCGCCCGTCACGGCAGACACGGCAAAGAACATATGTCCATCGTCGAGCGCTGCGCGCTTGAGGTCGGCAATCTTGTCGGCCGTGCCCGGCGCATCGCACTTGTTGGCAACGACGATCTGCGGACGCTCCGAAAGCTCGGCGCCATACTGCTCGAGCTCGCGGTTGATGATGTGGTAATCCTCGACCGGATCGCGATCCTCAAAACCACCCGTCATGTCGACGACGTGCATGATCAGGGCCGTACGCTCAATGTGGCGCAAGAACTGGTGACCCAGGCCCTTACCCTCGCTCGCGCCTTCGATAAGACCGGGGACGTCAGCAACGACGTAAGAATATTCGCCGGCACGCACCATGCCGAGGTTCGGCACGAGCGTGGTAAACGGGTAGTCGGCGATCTTGGGGCGGGCGGCACTCATGCGCGCGATGAGAGATGACTTACCCACCGAGGGGAAGCCCACGAGCGCGGCATCGGCCATGAGCTTCATCTCGAGCTCAATCCAGTGCTCCTCGGCCGGCTCGCCCAGCTGGGCGAACGCGGGCGCGCGGCGCACCGACGTCACAAAGTGCGTATTGCCGAGACCACCGGCGCCACCAGGGGCCACGACAACGCGCTCGCCATCATGCACCAGATCGGCAATCTCGAACATCGGGGTCTGCGTCTCGGGGTCGAGCTCGCGCACCACGGTACCCATAGGGACCTTGAGAATCAGGTCCTCGCCGCTCTTACCGTTACGACGGGCACCCTGCCCGTGCGTGCCGCGCTCGGCGCGGAAGTGATGCTTAAAGCGGTAATCGATCAGCGAAGACAGCTGAGCATCGGCCTGGATGACGACATTGCCGCCACGACCGCCGTCGCCGCCATCGGGGCCGCCCTTGGGGACAAATGCCTCGCGCCTAAACGACATGCATCCGGCTCCGCCGTCGCCGCCGCACACGTTAATGCGGCTGATATCGGTGAACTGTGACAACAGAATCGCCTCCTACAAAAAAGAGGGAGACCCTTGAATCCTAAAACTCAAGTGCCTCCCACATATGTGCTCTATGAAGGGTGAATTACGCGTTCGCGAGCGGGCGTACGCTGACCCTGTGCTTGATACCCTTGTGGAACTCAACGGTACCGTCGACCAGCGCGAACAGCGTGTCGTCCTTACCACGGCCAACGTTCTCACCCGGGTGGATGTGCGTGCCGTGCTGACGGACGAGAATCGTGCCCGTGGTTACCGTCTGGCCGGCATAGCGCTTCGTGCCAAGGCGCTGACCGCGGGAGTCACGGCCATTACGGGAGGAACCGAGTCCTTTTTTGTGTGCCATTGTGTATACCTACTCTTTCGTTACGAGTGTAATCTACTCGGCGACGGGAGCCTCGGCAACAGCCTCGGCCTCTGCCTTGACAGCCTTCTTGGCGCGGGACGTAGCCTGGACCTTCACGATCTTCAGCTTGGTGAGCTGCTGACGGTGACCCTTCAGACGACGATAGCGCTTGCGCTTGTGGAACTTGAAGACCAGCTGCTTCTCGCCCTTGAACTGCTCAACGATCTGAGCGGTAACCTTGGCCTTGGCCAGCTTGTCGGGATCGGTGACGATCTTCTTACCATCGTTGAGGAAGATAACCGGCAGGGTGACCTTGTCGCCCTCATTGCCCTCGATCTTCTCGACGGTGATGACATCGTCGGTGGCGACCTTGTACTGCTTGCCGCCCGTGTTAACGATTGCGTACATGTTTACTTGCCCTTCATGCATCAGTTAGTGCAACAGCCGAATATAGTAGCAGGCGAAAATACCCCCGTCAACGAGTATGTGGAGCAAATCCACAAGTTCGCACAGGTATGGGGCTGACGAGTCGGCCCTCGTCGTCCTCGCATGCTTGATTCTGACGCTCGACATCGTAGGAGCAGATGGTCACGAGGTCTTGCATACCGGTGGAAACAATAGGTGCATCCACGCCCGGGGTCAAGCCCTGCAACAAAACATCAGCAGCGGAAAGCAAAATTTCCGGACGCATGGAGCCCTCGTTGTCGGCATGGGTGTCGAGCATGAGCACCAAATGGTCCGGGCGCTCCCCCGCCGTGAGCTCATAGCCCACGAGCGTGTGATCCAAATCCAAGCGCTTGCTCTTTTTTCCGCGCGCGTAGTCGATGCCATTGCCCGCGCGCAGCGTGTCGATCGCACGACGCACCTCGTCGGCGCTTACGGGCGGCTCGGGATCCAAGTGCAGGTCGATGCGATACGACAGGCGCGTGAGCTGCGCCGTCAACGCCGGCGTGCGCACGTCGATGTACGCCGCCTCGATGGGCGCCAGATCGGCCGGAGACGCCGCAGCCAGGCGCCCAAACGCCTCGTCGAGCGCCACGAACTCGGTCATAAACAGGTCATACCACTCGCAGGTCGACGACGTACCAACAGGCAGCGCCGAAGAGAAGCCCACGCGCATGTGCGGAGAGAAGCCCTGCGTGACGGCATAGGGAAGCCCCGCACGGCGCACGATGCGCTCAATGGTATGGATTACTTCGAGATGCCCCAGGTACTTAAGGCGATCGCGCTTTCCATAGCGAACACGAAGTCTAAAGAGCGTGGGGTTGTCGGTCAGGCGCTCACTCATGCGCGATCACCCATCAATACATTCTTGGCGTGGAGCGTGGGGCAGATCCCGCAGCCGGTGCACGACGTGCGGGTGCAGTCGGGAGTCGTGACGCCCTCGAGTGAGCGACGGTACTCGCGCTCGAGGAAGCCGCGCGTGCAGCCGGGGCTCACGTGCTCCCACGGCAGGCGCCAGTCCAACTCGTAGGGCAGGTGCACGAGCTCATTGAGGTCGATGCCGTTTTTGGCAGCAGCTTCCTTCCAGTTATCGAGCGAGAAATGCTCTACCCAGGCGTCAAAGCGAGAGCCCGAGCGCCAAGCGTCGATGATGACGGGCGTCATGTCACGACCGGCGCGGGACAGCGCAGCCTCGATGAGCGAGGTCTCGGCATCGTGGTAATGAACGCGGACGGCACGGTTGCGAACGCTCGTGATGAGCAGCTTCTGGCGACGCTTGACGTCGTCGTAGTCGAGCTGCGGGCACCACTGGAACGGCGTGGCAGCCTTGGGGATAAAGACCGAAACCGAGATGGACACCGAGATCGAGCCGCGACGAGCCTTGGGCACCACGGAACGACCGAGCTCCAGCACGTGATCGGCCAGATTGGCGATGGCCACGATGTCCTCGTCGCGCTCGCCGGGAAGGCCCATCATAAAGTAGAGCTTCATGCGGTTCCAGCCGGCCTCGAAGGCCGCCTTGGCCGCACGGTCCAGGTCCTCCTCGGTCACGTTCTTGTTAATGATGTCGCGCATGCGCTGGCTGCCGGCCTCGGGCGCGAACGTCAGGCCGCCCTTCTTTTCGCCGGCGACCGACTCAGCCATATCCACGCCAAACGAATCCAGGCGCTGCGACGGAATAGACACGCGAATACCCGTATCCTCCAGGCGACGGTTGAGCCTGCCGAGCACGTCGCGAATGCAGGAGTGGTCGGTCGTGGAGAGCGAGGTCAGCGACACCTCGTCATAGCCGGTCTTTTCCAGACCCTGAATCACCGACGAGACGATCTGGTCGGCCGAGCGCTCACGCACCGGGCGATACGTCATGCCGGCCTGGCAAAAACGACAGCCGCGGGCGCAGCCGCGCAGGATCTCGATAGACAGGCGATCGTGGACCAGCTGCGCATAGGGCACGCACGACTGCGACAGCGGATTCGTGGCGCCGAAATCCTCGACGACGCGCTTGTAGACCACGGTCGGCGCATCCTTGCCCTCACGCGGCACGGTGTAGCCATGCGGCGAGCAGGGATCGTCGTGACGAACCTCATAGAGCGACGGCACGTAGTTGCCGACAATGGATGCAAGCTGCTCGACAATCTGCGCGCGCGGGACCCCTTCATCACGCAGGCGGCGATGCAGCTGGCAGGTCTCGAGCAGCGATTCCTCGCCCTCGCCGATGAGGATGGCATCGAAGAAGGCCGCGTACGGCTCGGGGTTGTACACCGAGGGGCCGCCGGCGATGATAATGGGGTCGTCTTCACCTCGGTCGGCCGCTAACAGCGGAATGCCAGCGAGGTCGAGAGCCTCGAGGAAGTTCGTCACCGCCATCTCGTGCGGAACATGCAGACCGACGATATCAAACGAAGCGACCGGCGCTGCACCCTCGAGCGACAGCAGCGGAATACCCGCCTCGCGCATGGCATCACCCATATCGGGCCACGGCACATAGCCACGCTCGCAGGAGATGCCCTCGGCCTGGTTAAGGATGTTGTAGAGGATGGCGATGCCCTGGTTGGGCAGACCGACCTCGTACACATCCGGGTAGATCAGGCAGCAACGGTAGTCGGCATCGGCCTTGGAAAGCGTGCCCCACTCGTGATCGATATAGCGACTCGGCTTCTCGACCTTGGCGAGCAACGGCTCAATTAAATGAAAACAGTCTTGGTATGCAACGCGCAACGGAAAACCCCTAAGCAGCGAGATCTGATGCGTCCTGATAGGACGCCATAGGACGGGTAGCGCCCGCGACCGTGGTCACCAGATCGCGAACGCGGGAGAACGTGGCAGTGACCACCTCGTTGGCACGGCTGTAGTCGACATCGCGCTCGTAGAGCGAAACGAGCGCACGGCCCATGCCATAGGTGCCCGCGGCAGCAGTGAGCGCCTTGACGGCAAACCCAATATGCGGCGTCTGCTTGACGAGCGCGCGGGTGACCGCGCGGATCACAAGACCGCCGGCAAGCACGCCCGCGACCTCGTAGCCGCGCTCAGGCTTAATGCCGCGTCCAAAGACGGCAGCGAGCTCAAAGAGCATGCCCACCTGCGCCAGCGCCATAACGGGATAATCGGCGCCCGGCAAAAACACCAGCGCACCGGTCGCCATATTGGTGAGCGCGCACGAGGTGATGATACGATTGGCCGCCGCGATGCGCATGAAGGCAAAGTTCGCCGCAAAGGCCGTTTCCTTGTCGGTGCGATCGAGAATCCAGCGGGCAAGCGTCTCGAGCAGATACGTCTTATCGGTTGCCGCTACCACGCCGAGCATGGGCGTGGACTCCTCGATAAACGGCACCTCCACAGCAGACTCGGCAAGCACGCACACGGGCGCGCCGGCGATCACGAGCTCCTGTACGGCACTCTCCAAGCGGTCGGAACCACACGAGAGCACCAGCACCACATCGGTATCGGTCTTTGGAGCAATTCGCTCCTCCCCCAGACGCTCGACGCGCACAATACCCGAGGTCGTTTGCGGCACAAAGGCGTCACGCACCGTCTCGGCCAGAAAGCGCGAGGCGGACGAATCCAGATAGACCGAGACGCGCACCGGCGTATCGGAATCCTTCTTAACGGACGCGCCCATCTTAAAAGCGCGGGTCAGCTTATCTACGGGAATTTTCATAGCAAACCCCTCCAGCGGTTACGCGGCGCCCGAACGATGCCGCCATATGGATTGTACGATACCCACCGTCAGCAGCTGGATCATCATCGAAGACGAACCGAAGCTAATAAACGGTAGCGGAATACCGGTAATCGGCATCATGCCGATGCACATGCCGATGTTCTCGAAGGTCTGGAATGCCCACATGCCGACGATACCTACGCACGACAGACGCAGGAACAGCGACTCACACTTAAAGGCGACGCGAATCGTCGAAAAGATCAGCAGCACGTAAAGGCACAGGAGCAAAAAGGAGCCACAGAAGCCAAAGGTCTCGGACAGGAAGGCAAAGACGAAGTCGGTGTGGAACTCAGGCAGAAAGCCGCCGGCCGACTGCGTCGCATGCCCCAGGCCCTTACCAAAGAAGCCGCCCGAGCCAACGGCGATAAGCGACTGCTGCAGGTTGTAGGCATCGTCCGAATCGGCATTATCGGGGTCGATAAAGACCGTCAGACGGTTCATCTGATACTGCTTGATGAGCACATCATGGCCGAGCAACGAATCAAAGACCGAATCGAGCGCCAGGACGAGGGCCACCAAGCCCACGAGCAGGGCCAGGGTCGACAGCACCCATTCGCGGCGTGCACCGCTCATACAAATGACGATGGCGCCCGAAACCAGCACGACCAGGCCCGAGCCCAGGTCGCCCATGGCAACGACAGCCAAAAACGGAATGGACAGCATGCCGCAGAGCTTGACGTAGTCGCGAACGGTATCGATGCGACCGTTATACTGCGAGCCAAGCGTAGCAATAAAGAAGATGGTGATGAGCTTGGCAAGCTCAACCGGCTGGAATGTCAAGCCGATACCGGGAATCTTGATCCAGCCCGTCATGCCCAGACCGCCCGTATAGGACAGACCCGGAATCTTGGGCGAGAGGATCACGATCAGGTCGATGACGAGCAACGCCGTCGAGAAATTGGAAATACCGCGCAGGTCGGAGCGCCAGACCAGCACCGCCAGCACCGCTCCGATGCCAATTCCCAGCAGATGGCGTGAGAACGAAGCATCGGCCTTAAACTGCGAAGCCGACCAGATAATGATGGCACCGTAGGCGACGAGCGCCACAGTAGCCACGAGCACACCGATATGCACCTTTTGGCGAAACGTGCCGCGCGAGGCCGAAAGTTGCTTGTTGACACGGTCCAGGCTGCTGCGAGAGCCGGTCTTGGTTGAACGGAACAGATCCGTCGGAGAAAAATCCATCGCAACCTCCTATCGAACCGAAGAATCGCCCGAGGCCGAAGAGGTATCGGGCTCGTCATAAATCACGCCGAGCACGTCGCGCACGACATGCATCGCGGTATCTGAGCCGCCGCCGCCCTGCTCCAGGACAGTGGCGATGACATACTTGGGATCATCGGCCGGTGCATAGGCGCAGAACCACGCGTATTCGTCCTCGCCACTTTTCTCGCCCGTGCCCGACTTGCCGTATACCTGCGGCGTCAGGGTGCCAAAGTGAGCCGCCAGGGACGTCGATGCCGTGTAAATCACGTCGTGCATGCCGTTGCGAACAAGAGCCAAATCCGAATCGCTGTTGATCTTGGCCACCAAGCGCTTCTTCTTGCCCTTGCCGTTGTACTTATAGGCATCGCCGTCGCCATCGCGCGACACGGCAGACAAAAACACGTGAGGCACGTACTGTTTGCCGCCGTTGGCAAGACCCATATAGGCACACGCCATCTGCAGGGGCGTCACCAGAATGTCACCCTGACCGATGGCAATGTTGGTCATATCGCCGGCATTCCACTTGCGGTCCTCGGCAGAGGCGTCGGTGAAGTACGACTCTTTCCACTCGGCATCGGGAATACGGCCCGCGCCCTCACTCGGCAGATCGATACCGCAGGTCTTGCCTAGACCCCAGCGACGAAAGACCTCCTGCAGGCCCTCGGGATGTTGCTCGTCATAAAAGAACGCCTTGCCCATGTCGTAGAAGACGGGGTCGCACGAGTTGGCGATACCCGACTGCAGCGTCATGGTGCCGTGGCCGGAATGCAGCCAGCAGTACTTGCCCCACGACTTGCCCAGACCCGTCCAATAGCCCGTGCAGTTGGTCGTCTGCCCCGACGTGTAGGTTCCAAACTCAAGACCAGCCAGTGCCGAGAGCGGCTTGATGGTCGAGGCCGACATGTACTGTCCGCTAATGGCGCGGTTGAGCAGCGGGTGCGAACCCTTGTCATCATTGAGCTCGGTCCACACGTCATTTGAGACGCCGCCGATAAAGACGGACGGATCGAACTTGGGCTGGCTCGCCATGCCCAGGATCTCGCCATTGTTGGGATCGAGACACACTACAGCGCCGTTGCCGGCATTGCTGTAGCCAGTGGTCTTGGCAAGCTCGATAGCGCTCGCCAGCGCCGTCTCGCAGGCCTGCTGGATCTTAAGGTCGAGCGTGAGCTTAATGTCAGAGCCGGCCTTCGCGGGCACGGCGCCGGCCTGACCGGTCACGTTGCCCGAGGCATCGACCTTGACGGTCTGCTCGCCACGAATACCCTGCAGCAGGTTTTCGTAGTAGCTCTCAACGCCCGCCTGCCCCACGATATCGCCCGACTGGTACGTAATCTTGCCAGCAGAAGCATCATCGTCGCCAGAAGTTTTCTTATTCTGGGCCTCGAGCTGCTCGGAGGTAATGGTGCCGGTATAGCCCAAGATATGGCATGCCGTCTCGCCGTATGGATACTGGCGCTCGGTACGCTCGGCAATCTTGACGCCCGGGAACTCGCCGGCATGCTCCTGAATATAGGCAACCGTGGAGCGACGGACGTCCGTCGCGATGGTATGCAGGCTCTGAGCGCCCTCTGTATTGTCCTGAATATTGCGAAGGACCGCCACATAAGGCATTCCAAGCACGTTGGCAAGATGGCGAACCAGAACCTCATCCTCGGCAAGGTCGCGGTAGGCCACGACAGCAAGTGAGGGACGGTTCTGGACAAGCGCCACGCCATTGCGGTCGAGGATGCGACCGCGCACAGCGGGTGTGGTAACGGTGCGAGTCTGATTACTATTGGCCTGCTTCTCGTAATAGTCCGACGAGACCATCTGCATGCCCCACAGCTTGACGGCAAGTGCCGCAAACATCGCGCCCACACCCGTGGTGAGGATGGAAAAGCGGCCCTTAAAGGCGGTCGCCGCGGTATTGCCTTCGCCCTCGGTGGCGCGCGGGGCCGTTCCATGCTGTGTATCGTAGGTAAAACGGGAATCGCCACGACGCATGATGACCAGCGCGACCACGATGGCCACAACCAGCACGATACCGGCGATAATAACCGTCATCTGGGAAGACATCTACGGGCCTCCCCTATTTGAGCTTGCGGGTCTTGGGCTTAAAGCGCATACCCGTCTGGCGTCCGCCACGTGCGGAGAATCCATAGCCGGACTGCGGCACGACGCCGGACATCAAAAACGGAATGGCAACCAGACCCGTCAGGATCGAGGACGGCAGCGCATGGCCGAAGATCGCCACGACAAAGCTCGTCTCCAAACCCATAAACAGCAAGATGATGCTGTAGATCACATTAATGACGAGCGCGAAGGCGCCCACGGTGACGCCGCGCGCACTCGGGGTACCGCCCGTCTGACCGACGGCGCTGTGCACCAGGGCAAAAGAACCCACGGTCAGCAGGAGCGACATAACGCCCACCGGCACGGCAGCGGACAGGTCATAAAACAAGCCGCTGCAAAAACCGCACACGACGGCACGGGTCGGGTCGCCCGAGAACACGCTTAGGCACACCAGGATAATCATGAAGTTGACGCGACCGCCCGCAATGGAGATCTGCGGCGCCAGGCCTGCCTGCAGCAGCACGCACACGATGGCGGCAATCACAAACGTACGGGAGCTCATCCCCTGCTCGTGTAGATCCATGGACATGCCCCCTATTCGCTCGAGCCAGAATCGGTCGTCTCGGACGTGTCGGAACTGTCATCCGAGCTCTCGTCCTTCGTCTTGGTCGCAGCGTCGCGCGACGTTCCCTGCGGCGTGCTGTTGGCCGTACTCACGTCCTCATCCGAGGCCGATTGTTCGTCGGTCAGCGAGGTGATGACCAGCACTTCCTCGTTGTTCTCGGCCGTGGTCTGAGCGCGCACCACAATGGTGTAGTACACGTCGTTTGCCGATTTCTCAACCGACGAGACGGTGCCGAGCGGTAGACCCTTGGGGAACACGCCACCGATGCCCGAGGTCACGATGATGTCGCCAACCTTAACATCGGAGTCGACGCTCACGTACTCAAGACGCAGCGTGCCGTCAGCCTGACCCTGCAGCATGCCCTGGGCGCGCGTGTCCTGCACCATGGCGGATACGCCGGAGTTCTCGTCGCCAATCAGGCGCACGGTGGACGTTTTGGCCGAGACTTCGATGATCTGGCCGATAACACCGGCCGAACTCGTCACAGGCATGTTGATGGTAAGCCCGTCGGCAGAACCCTTATCAATCGTGACGGTCGAGGTCCAGGCATCGCCCGAGGCACCAACGATACGAGCTGCGGTCGATTTGAGGTTGTAGGTCGACTGCAGGCCGACCAGCCCCTCCAGACGCTCAGCGGTCTTTTGAGCCTCGGAGAGCTCAGCAACCTTAGAGGTCAGTTCCTCGTTTTGTTTTTTGAGCTCGTCGAGCGTGTCCTGCGACGCCGTAAGGTTAGAGAACACGTTGCCGATCGCATTGAAGGGAGCCGCCACAGCCGAACCCACAAAGCGCACCGGCGAGGTAATCGTCGTTACGCCCGAACGCACGGCATGAATCGGCCCTGCCTCGCCCTCGCGGATGTAAAACGTGAGCAGCAACACCGAAATCAGGCTGAAAACAATCAACGGGCGCATACCCGTTGATTGTCGCTTGGTATTCAGATTTGTGGAGAAACCCGAAGATCGTGCCAAATGGAATCCACCTTTTGGAAATTAAGCATTGGTCTGGACGAAGCCGCCATCAAACGCATTGGCCTCGAGCACGCGGGCACAGCCGTTAACAACGTTATCGAGCGCCGTGGGGCTGACGTTGACCGAAACGCCGGTCTCATCGCGCAGGCGCACGTCGAGACCGCGCAGCAGCGCGCCGCCACCGGTCAGCAAAATGCCGTAGTACATAAGGTCCGAGGCGAGATCGGGAGGCGTGGCATCGAGGGCGTCCTTGACGGCCTTGGCCATCTCGTCGAGCGGCTTGTTGAGCGCGCGACGAATCTCCTCGCTCTCGATGCGCACGGTCTTGGGCAGACCGGTAATCACGTCGCGGCCGTTGACCTCGACGTCAAGCTCGTCCTTGAGCGGCACGGCGGAGCCGACCTTGATCTTGATGTCCTCTGCCGTACGCTCGCCGATGGCCAGGTTGTAGGCATCACGAACGTGCGTGAGGATAGCCTGATCGAACTCGTCGCCGGCAATACGAATGGACTGCGAGACGACGATGCCGCCCATGGCGATAACAGCGACCTCGGTGGTACCGCCACCGATGTCGATGACCATGGAGCCGGTGGGCTCCTCGACGGGCAGGTCGGCGCCGATAGCGGCAGCCATGGGCTCCTCGATCAGGTAGGCCTGGCGAGCGCCAGCCTGGATCGTGGCCTCAAAGACGGCACGCTTCTCGACCGACGTGACGCCGGAGGGAACGCAGACGACAACGCGCGGACGCGGGGTCCACGGATAGCGCTTCTCGGACGCCTTGTCGATAAAGTAGCGAAGCATGGCCTCGGTAACATCGAAGTCGGCGATGACGCCGTCCTTCAGGGGACGAACAGCCACGATGTTGCCGGGCGTACGGCCGAGCATGCGCTTTGCCTCGATACCGACCGCCAGGATGCGCTCGTCGTTCTTGTCGATGGCGACGACGGAGGGCTCGCGAATGACGATACCCTTGCCGCGCACGGAGACAAGCGTATTTGCGGTGCCGAGGTCGATGGCAAGATCGCCCGCATAGCTACCGAAGAACATATCCATCAAAGAAAACAACGCAACTCCTGATGTGTTGGATGATTGCTGGAAAACTACTAGTTCATGATACTAGCGCAAGCCCGGCACCTCACTTGCGGTGAAGCACCGGGCAAAACTAAATCCCATAAGGTCACTACTGGTTGTCAGCAGCCGAGAAATCCATATCGAGCGAGGAAACGGCCCAGCCGATATGGTTGTCGGAGCGCACGAATTGGACGGTGTACTCCTGCTCGCCGCCCTTGGACAGCGACGCCTTAACCTTGGCGGTCGTCTCGGTCATGGACTGATCCATGCCCTCGACGGACACGGTGGCACCCTGCGGAATCGAGGAGATGATCATCGACTTAGCGTCCTCGGACAGGCTCGAGGCCAGGCAAGACTCGGCCTTTGCGGTGTCACCGTCGCCGGCAGCCTGGAACAGATCGGTAACCACAGATTCCTGAGACGGGAAGCCAAAGCCGCGTGTGTAGGCAAAGCCCAGACCGCCCGCGGCGATCAAAATGAGCAGAAGCAGCACAATGAAGACTTTGAGACCCGTGTGGCGATGGCGACGACGGACCTTGGCCTGCTTACGATCCTGACGGTCCTGCTGGACCATCTCGGACTCGGACAGCGTAAAGAAACCGGTGTCCGAGGGATCGGGCATAAACTGACCGGTCGCGCCCGTAGGATCGAGCGGATCGACGGCAGGAGCGTCCATCGCGGGCGCCGGAGCCGTGGCCATAGCCGTCTGGGCGGATAGCGCGGCAAGCGAATCGTGAACGCGGGCAAGCTCATCGGCCTGCTCGGAGGTGAGCTGGTAGATGCCATCGGCAGTAGCGGCGTTAAAGGCGTCGAGTGCGTCGGAGGGGCGGCCGGCGGCAGAAAGTGCCTGACCCATGCCGGCGTTGAGCGCACGCGTGTCGTCGCGGGGGCCGGCAAAGTCGATAGCCGTGCGGTAGGTCTCCACGGCATCCGCCGGACGGCCGAGTTTAATGAAGCAACGACCAAGCTCGCCGAGTGCGGCGGCAGGAGCCGGATTGGCGCCGTCGATGGCAGCCTGACGGAAGGCAGTACCCGCGTTGGCATAGTCGCCCGACTGGAACAGCGCGTTACCCAGGCCCAGATAGGCCTTGAACGGCGTGGCATAGGAAGCATCCTGCGTAGCAGCAGAGAACGCCTGAGCGGCCGTCGTGTAGTCGCCCACGGCGGCGAGTGCCTTGCCGCGGTTGGTGAGCAGCGCGCCGCGCTTGCCATAGGTGCCGTCATTGAGGGCAGCGGCGTAGGCCTCGGCGGCCTCGGCATACATGCCCAGGTGCATCAAGGCGTTGCCACGAAGGTGATCGGCCTCGCCCATAATCTCATCGGGAGTCTTTGCCGCCCCAAGCATCTGGGCTGCAGCGGAAAAATCACCCGCGCGGTAAGCGGCGCGGCCCTGTTGGATCAGCTGGCTATTCAAGGAAGTCCCCTTTACTCGTGAACGATCTCGACATGGACGATCTCGTCGCCGGCACGCAGCTGCGAAATCACATCGAGACCCTCGACCGTGGTACCAAAGACGGTGTAACCGGAATCGAGGTTATGCTGGGCGCCCAGGCAGAAGTAGAACTGCGAACCCGCGGAATCGGGGTCCATGGAGCGTGCCATGGCAAGGGCACCATCGACATGGCTGTTGCGCGGATTGGTGGCAAACTCGCCCTTGATGCAGTAGCCGGGGCCACCGGTACCGGGCATGCCGTCGGGGCCCTCAAGACCAGCGGCGACGTCGGCGCCGGACATATCGCGGGTATTGGGGTCGCCGCCCTGGATGACAAAACCGGGCACATAGCGATGGAACTTAAGGCCATCATAGAAGCCCATCGTAGAAAGCTCGCAGAAGTTCGCGACATGAATGGGAGCGCCCTCGCCGTCAAACTTGACCTTGATGGTACCCTTCGACGTCTCGATAACGGCGCACTCGTCGCCGGCAAGCTGATACTCGGGCGTGTAGAGCTCTTTCTTAAAACCAAACATGTGGTTCCTTCCTCGTGCGTTTAAAGCATATTTGTACGAATTGTAGCAATAAGCATGCGCTTACATCAATTGCGCACGTAGGTTATGCCGACTATGGCGAACTAATTTTAGGAACGCTGCTGCGGCTTCCAGGAGCCCACGTTGGCGTCGTACTGATTAAGCGCGCTGTTGCCACTCTGAGCGATGGGCGCCAGGATCTCGCTTTGGTGAGAACTCATCGACTCGCCATCGGGAATGGCCAGCGAGATGTCCCAACTCTGGCAGATCACGTCGACGCGCTCATACATCCACTCGGCAAGCTGCTTTAAGTGGGCAATGTCGTCCGCATAGACCGTATCGTCCTGGTACTTAAGGTTGCTGAGCTCATCTTGCGTCTTTTTAATCTGGTCACGCAGGGCGTAGGCACTCTGCGACAGCTCCTGACGGGTGGACAGCGGCGTTCGGAGATAGCCGTTGTTAAAGGAATCGATGACCTCGCCGATCTGGTCCTCGTCACCGTAGGACACGATGGTCTGATACAGACCGTCGAGCCTGGTATAGAGCTGATCATCGGTGAGCACGGTTTCTTCCTGGACCACCTCGGCAGAATCGTCTTGCTTGGTATCGTCCTCAGTCGCCTCGCCTTTTTGGCGCGTGGGGAAGGTGGTTTGTGCAGCTTGGCCAAACTGGTCGTAGAAGCCAGGCATGACACCCATGGGATCGGTCGTCACGAACCAATAGGCACCGCCGCAAACGACGGCAAGGACCGCGATGACGATGAGCGGCTTGGGGATATGACGCTTGTGCTTGTGATAAGCGTCCTCGTCGGAATGCACCTTGCGCTTGGCTTTTTGAGCATCGTCATGCAGGGAAACGGGCGTGGGAATATCGACCTTGGGGATACCGAAATCCTTATCGAAAGCCGGCAGCACGCAGGTCTCATTGGGGTCAGCGGCGTCCGAAAGCACCGCAGCGGCAGAGGTCGGCGCATGCGGCACCTCGGTATCGATCTGCTCTTGCGTTAGGCGCGGAAAGCCCGCCGTGCGGCCCGCTGCCAGGTCGGATGCGGCCGCGTCCTCGGAGAGGATACCCGGAGCGGGGCGTCCGCATTTGGGGCACGTACGATCATGCGGAGAAAGACGGGCACCGCAGCCCTCACAGAACACGAACTCAGTGTGCTCGGGGCCATCGCCCGGACCCACATAGGCGTTGCAGTAGGGGCAGAACGAGGCGCCGTCCTCGATAGTCTTAAGGCAATGCGGGCAGATCACGGCATCCTCTTTTCGAAGCAATTCAAACAATCGAGGTTAGAGCATAACATCGCCACGGCCCCACAGGAGCAAGGCACCAATTCAACATCGGCAGAGCGCGTAGTTACTTCTTCTTTTTGCTTGGCATCGAGACTTTGATGCCTTGGGCGGACTTGGTCACGCGAGAGCGCTTGGCTCCGGCACTCCTCTTTTTCTTAGGCTGGGCCTGGGTCACGCCCTCGAGCGCGCGGGCCTCGGCCTCGCGAACGGTGCGATCTTCGCGGCGCTGCGCCATGTCGGCGGCGAAGCGCTTGGCAAAACGCTCGGCCGTCGAACCCGTCGAGCTCACCTTGCCACCACCGCGACCCAGGCGGACGCGCACGCCGCGGCCAAAACCAGTTGCGGCATGACGACGACGCGGCTTGAGCGAATCCATCATCGTGGCGAGCTTAAAGTACACCGAGCAGGTAAAGACCACGATGACAGCCAAGATAACCATCTGGCCCATCGACAGGTTGGCAATGGACAGCAGCTCCGGGAATCCGATAACGCCCACCAAGATGCCGGCGACTACAAACACAAAGAGCACCACACGCAAGGGCGTGAGAGGCTGCGAGATGCGCCAGATCAGACTGACGCTCGCCGCGCACGACGTAAGCAGGCACATCGTAGACAGCGTGAGCTGGCTAAAGCCAAACACGCGCGCCACAAAGATATCGAGCGCCGCAGCCAAAATGACCGCAATCGACGCCGGCAGTGCACGCTTGAGTACGTTGGTCAAAAACGCACCCTTCACGCGAGCATTGTTGGGCTCCAGGCCCAACACAAAGCCCGGCGCGCCGATGCAGAAGAAGTTAATGAGCGTCATCTGGATGGGCTCGAAGGGGTACGGCGGCAGCGCGATGCACAGCGCCGCCAGGGCCATCGAAAACAGCGTCTTGGTCAGGAACAGCGAGGCCGAACGCTGCAGGTTGTTGATGGAGCGACGGCCCTCGGCCACCACGGCGGGCATCGAGGCAAAGTCGTTGTCGACAAGTACGATCTCGGCCACGTTACGCGCGGCATCGGAGCCGGCTGCCATGGCCACGGAGCAGTCGGCCTCCTTAAGCGCCAGCACGTCGTTGACGCCGTCGCCCGTCATGGCCACGGTGTGCTCGCGGCGCTTGAGCGCCTGCACGAGCTCGCGCTTCTGCTGCGGGGTCACACGACCAAAGACATGGTAGCGGTCCACTGCGGCATCGAGCTTGGCCGGCGTATCGAGCGTCGTGGCGTCTACATAGGCGTCCGCCCCCGGCACGCCCACCACGCGCGCGATCGACGACACCGTACGCGGGTCGTCGCCACTGATCACGTTGAGGGTCACGCCCTGCTCGTTAAAGTAGCCAATAGTCTCGGCCGCCGAGGTACGAATCTCGTCGCGGATGGTTACAAAGCCCACGGGCTCGGCCTCGCCCACCATATCGCCATCGGGCGTAAAGCCGTCCACGCGCGCCACCACGAGCACGCGGCAGGTATCGGCAAGCTCGGCGACACGGTTCTCGACCTGCGAAAACACACGATCAGAGAGCACAAACTGCGCCGCACCCATCACATAGGAGCCCTGCGCAAACGACGCGCCACTCCACTTTTTGGAGGACGAGAACGGAATGACCGACAGCGGCTCAGACACCTCGACCGGACGGTCGGCGTAATAGTTGAGCAGCGCCTGGCAGGTCTCGTTGGCATCGGCCGAAGTCGCACGCGCCACGTTAGCCAGCGCAAAATCGAGCACCGTGGTATCGACGGGAACAGCCGCCGCGTCCGAGCCGGCGCCTAGGCTCACGCCCTCAACAGGCAGCGGGTAGGTGCCCTCGACCTCCATGCGGCCCGACGTGATGGTGCCCGTCTTGTCCAGGCACAGCACGTCGACGCGAGCGAGCGTCTCGATGCAGTAGAGCTGCTGTGCCAGCACCTTGCGGCGAGCCAGGCGCACCGTGGCGATGGCGAGCACCGACGAGGTCAGAAGCACCAGGCCTTGCGGGATCATGCCCAGCAGGGCGCCCACCGTGGACAGCAGCGCCGACGAAGGCACATGACCAGCCAACAGCTCGGAGAAGCACCACGAAAGTGCGCTATCGCCCGGGGTTCCCGCGGCATCCCACAGCTCGCTCACACTCGAGGCAAACAACGCCAAACCGAGCGGGATCATGATGATGCTCGCAAAGCGCACGATGGCGTTAAGCGCGTTCATGATCTCGGAATTGACCTTTTTGACGTATTTGGCCTCGTTATTAATTTTGGCCACGTAGTTGTCGGCGCCGACATGGATCACGCGGGCGCGCAGCAGGCCCGAGTCGATAAAGCTGCCGCTCATGAGCTCGGAACCGGGCTGTTTCTTAATAAGGTCGCTCTCGCCCGTCAGCAGGCTCTCGTTCACGAGCGCCTCGCCCGAAACCACCACGGCGTCAGCGGGAATCTGGTCGCCGCGCCCCAGGCGGATGATGTCGTCGAGCACGATCTGGTCCAGGTCGAGCTCCACCTCGGCGCCGTCGCGCACCGCGATAGCCTTCTTGGAGGTCAGCAGCGTGAGCTTATCGACCATCTTCTTGGAACGCATGGACTGAATGACGCCAATGGCGGTATTGAGGAACACCACGAACAGGAACGTCAGATTCTTAAACGAACCGGTCAAAATAACCAGGAACGCCAAGATCACGTTGATCAAATTGAACAGCGTGCAGAGGTTCTCGATGATGAGCTCTTTGACCGACTTGGTCTTGAGCTCCATGCTGCGGTTGATCTTACCGGCGGCGATGCGCTCCTCGACCTCGGCGGTCGAGAGTCCGCGCTCGATATCCGTTGCTGCCATACCACGTCCCATCACGTCGCGTCGGTATAAGAAAAACCGCCCGGACCATGCGAGGCTCGGACGGTCTTACGTTCGATGGTGCCCCATGTTGGATTCGAACCAACGGCCTTCTGCTCCGGAGGCAGACGCTCTAATCCCCTGAGCTAATAGGGCCAACGTTTGGGATTATACCCAAGTGCACCACGGGCTATCAAAATAAAAGAAAAAGCTTTGCAATTACGTGGGAGACGCGGTGCAACGGCCCACTTTAGAAGGCAAAAGCGAGTCAGATAGTATAAACTTTCATGCACCATATATACACGGCTCGCAATGCGGGCCGTTTTTGCAAAAGTTATCCATCGAGGTGAGAGGCACACCATGATTGCAATTCTAAAGCAGAGCGCCAGCGACGAGGCCGTCAGCCATATCGTCAGCTGGATTGAGAAAAAAGGCCTGAAGACCGACGTCTCGCGCGGCGAGAACGAGACGATTATCGGCCTGGTGGGCGATACGACCAAGATCGACCCGTTCCTGCTCGAGTCCATGGATGTCGTCGAGCGCGTGCAGCGCGTCTCCGAGCCGTTCAAGCGCGCAAATCGCAAGTTCCACCCCGAGGACTCCGTCATCGACTGCGGCCACGGCGTCAAGATCGGCGGCGGCCAGTTCCAGGTCATCGCCGGTCCCTGCTCCGTCGAGGGCGAGAACCTCATCCGCATCGCACGCCGCGTGAAGGCCGCCGGTGCCACGATGCTGCGCGGCGGTGCCTACAAGCCCCGCACCTCCCCCTACGCCTACCAGGGCATGGGCCCCGCCGGCCTCGACCTGCTGTGCGAGGCGTCTGCCGAGCTCGACATGCCGATCGTCACCGAGATCATGGACCCACGCGACGTGCAGGTCTTCCTGGACAAGAAGATCGACGTCATGCAGATCGGCGCCCGCAACGCCCAGAACTTCCCCCTGCTCAAGGAGGTCGGCAAGACCCAGACTCCGATCTTGCTTAAGCGCGGCATGTCCGGCACGATCGACGAGCTGCTTATGGCAGCCGAGTACATCATGAGCGAGGGCAACGACAACGTCATCCTGTGCGAGCGCGGCATCCGCACCTTCGAGACCCGCACCCGCAATACCTTCGACCTCAACGCCGTGCCGGTGCTGCACCACCTTTCGCACCTGCCCGTCGTCGCCGACCCCAGCCACGCCACCGGCTACACCCGCTATGTTGAGCCCATGGCGCTCGCCGCGACCGCCTGCGGTGCCAACGGCCTGGAAATCGAGGTCCACGACGAGCCGAGCCGCGCCTGGTCCGACGGCGCCCAGGCCCTCACCCCCGATCAGTTCGACGACACCATGCGCCGCATCCGCGCCATCCGCGAGGTTGTCTGCCAAGAGACCATGGAGTAGCCCATGGGTACGGTGAGAAACGCGCGCGTTAACCAGGGCGGCCCCAAGTGCGCCGGCATCGTGGGCCTTGGCCTCATCGGCGGCAGTTTTGCCCGCGGCTATGCGCAGGCGGGCGTCCGCGTGCTGGCCTGGGACCCCGATGACGATGTCATGACAGCCGCCAGCATGGGCACTGTCGCCGGAGAGCTCAACGACAAGACACTCGGCGAATGCGACATCATCGTCCTGGCTTGCTACCCCGAGGCCTGCATCGAGTGGCTCGAGGCGCACGCCCAAGCGCTCGCCGACGCCACCGACACCGAGGCCATCATGGGTCCCGTGGTGATCGACACCGTGGGCGTCAAGGGCATCGTGTGCGAACGTGCCTTTGAGCTTGCCCGCGAGCACGGCTTTTACTTTGTGGGCGCGCACCCCATGGCGGGCACGCAGTACTCGGGCTACGCACACTCCCGCGCCGACCTGTTCCAGGGCGCCCCGCTCGTGCTCGTGCCGCCCGCGGTGGACGACGCACTTAAGCTGGAGCTTTTGGGCCAGGTGCGCGAGATGGTGCGCCCCTTGGGCTTTGGCAAGTTCAGCGTGACCAGCGCCGCCGAGCACGACCGCGTCATCGCCTTCACGAGCCAGCTTGCGCACGTGGTATCCAACGCCTACGTCAAGAGCCCCACTGCCCAGGTCCACCACGGCTTTTCGGCCGGTAGCTACCGCGATCTCACCCGTGTGGCGCACCTCAATCCTCAGATGTGGTCCGAGCTCATGATCGACGACGCCGATGCGCTTGCCTTCGAGATCGACCATCTGATCGAATCGCTCGGCGCCTACAGCCGCGCCCTTAAGGACCGCGACCAGCGCTATCTGGAGAATCTCCTTGCCGAGGGCGACCGCATTAAGCGCGCACTCGACGACGAGGCCTCCCACTAGACCACCTATCACGCCAGGTCGAAAGGACCATAGCTTATGGCGATTACCATCGATATCGACACTGCACGCCCCTACCAGGTGCATGTTGGCACGTTTTTGCTGGAGCAGGCGGGACCGCTCGTGCGCGCCACTGCCGGCGGCACCAAGGCCGTCATCGTGACGGACACCAACGTGGGCCCGCTCTACCAGATGCCCGTTAAGCAGAGCCTGGAGGCATCAGGCTACGAGGTGAGCATCTGCACCTTCAAGGCCGGCGAAGCCCATAAGCGCGCCGAAACCTATGTTGCCATTTTGGAGTTTGTGGCCGAGCACGAGCTTTCGCGCTCCGACGTGATTGTGGCACTCGGCGGCGGTGTCGTGGGCGACGTGGCGGGCTTTGTGGCCGCCACCTACATGCGCGGCTGCAAGTTTGTGCAAATCCCGACGAGCCTGCTCGCCATGGTGGATTCGTCGGTGGGCGGCAAGACCGCCATCGACCTGGCTGCCGGCAAGAACTTGGCCGGCGCTTTTTGGCAGCCGAGCGTGGTTATCGCTGACGTGGGGTGCCTGGCCACCCTCACGCCCGAGCAGTTCGCCGACGGCTGCGGCGAGGTTGTGAAACACGCCGTGATCGCCGACCCGGAGCTTTTCGCCGAGCTGGAGAAGACCCCGCTCACGCTGGAGCTGCTCAACCGCGATGTGGCCCGCGTAGCGCTCATCATCGCCCGCAATATCGACATCAAGCGCGCCGTGGTCGTCGCCGACGAGCGCGAGACCAACCAGCGAAAGCTCCTTAACTTTGGACACAGCGCCGGACACGCCGTCGAGGCCTGCGAGCACTTTGAGCTCGGACACGGCAACTGCGTGTCGATCGGCATGGGCATCATCACGCGCGCCGCGGCCCTGCACGGCGTCTGCGATGCTGCACTGCCCGGTCGTATTGAGGAACTCTGCGCCCGCCACGGCCTCAAGACCCGCTGCGAGCTTTCCGCCGATGCCGTCTTTGCCGAGGCGCTCCACGACAAGAAGCGCGCGGGCGACACCATCGACCTGGTGATTCCGCACGGCATTGGCCGCTGCAGCATCGACCGCACGCCGCTTTCCACTTTCCACGAACTCATTGCCGAGGGCCTCGGCCAGAAGGGAGACGCATCCGCATGCTAGCCCGCATCACCCCGTCCCCGCTTAAGGGCACCGTTCCCGCCATCGCGTCCAAGTCGATGGCGCACCGTCTCATCATCTGCGCTGCCCTTGCCAACGGCGAGACGCACGTCACCTGCAACACCACCTGCGCCGACATCGAGGCCACGGTGCGTTGCCTTACGGCACTCGGCGCCCGCATCGAGACCGTCGAGGACGGCTTCCAGGTCCACCCTACCATGAAGAGTGTTGAGTTTGGCCTGCTCAAGGCCCTTGCCGGCGGCACGCTTGACTGCGGCGAAAGCGGCTCCACGCTGCGCTTTATGCTGCCCGTCGCCTGCGCGCTGGGTGCGGATGCCACCTTCGTGGGCCAGGGCCGCCTGGGCGGCCGCCCGCTCTCGCCGCTCTCGGACGAGATCATCGCCGCCGGCTGCGACCTACAGGGTCTGGGCGGTTTTCCGCTCAAGACGAGCGGACGCATGCGCCCGGGCACCTTTGTGCTGCCGGGCAACGTAAGCTCGCAGTATATCTCCGGCCTGCTGCTGGCAGCCCCGTTGCTCGCCCAGCCCTCCTGCGTGCAGGTAACGGGCCTCATCGAGAGCCGCCCCTACATCAACCTGACGATCCAGGCCATGAAGGCCTTTGGCGTCGAGGTCAACGTCGAACGTATTCCGTCCAAAGACGGCCAGCCCGAGGTCACGAACTTCCGCGTAAGCAGCGGCTCGTACCGCACGCCCGGTAACGTGGCCGTCGAGGGTGACTGGTCCAACGCTGCCTTTTGGCTGTGCGCCGGCGCCATCGGCTCCGATCCCATCACCGTCGAGGGTGTGTCCCTGAGCTCGGCCCAGGGCGACCGCAACGTGCTTGCCGCGCTTTCGCGCTTTGGCGCCCGCATCGTGCGCTCCACCAACGCCGCCACCGTGCAGTCCGACAAGCTCGCCGGCTTTGAGATGAGTGCCCACGACATCCCCGACCTGGTGCCCGTTATCTCGGCCGTGGCATCGCTGGCGCAAGGCCGCACGTTCATCCGCGATTGCGCCCGCCTGCGCATCAAGGAATCCGACCGTCTGGCCACTACCACCCGCGAGCTCACCGCACTGGGCGCACAGGTACGCATTGCCGGTGACGACCTCATCATCAAGGGTGTCGACGCCTTTACTGGCGGCGAGGTCGATTCGCACAACGACCACCGCATCGCCATGATGGCCGCCATCGCCGCGAGCCGCGCCACCGGCGAGGTCGTGATCCACGGCGCCGAGGCCGTCAACAAGTCCTATCCCGATTTCTTCGACCACTACCGCCTACTGGGCGGCAAGGTCACGCTCGAGGAGGAATAGCATGTCCTCGACCTTTGGCAACGTCTTGCACTTAAGCATCTTCGGCCAGTCGCACTCCCCCGCTATCGGCTGCTCGCTCGATGGCATTCCGGCAGGTATCGCCGTGGACCAGGAGCAGCTGCAGGCCTTCCTTGACCGTCGCGCCCCCGGTCGCGACGAGACCGCGACCAAACGTCGCGAGGCCGACGCCGCGCATATCATCGCCGGTGTGGTCGATGGACACACCACCGGCGCACCCATCGCAGCGATTATTGAGAACACCAACACGCGCTCCAAGGATTACTCCGAGCTGCGCCGCAAGCCCCGTCCCGGACATGCGGACTTCCCTGCGCGCGTGAAGTATCACAACATGCACGATGTCGCTGGTGGCGGGCATTTTTCCGGCCGCCTAACGGCACCCTTGTGCATCGCCGGCGGCATTGCGCTGCAGGCACTCGAGACCCGCGGCATTCAGGTCATGGCGCACGTCGCGCAAATCGGCGGCATCTCCGACCTGCCGATGGACGATATGGTCTATCGCGAGGCCGACCGCAAGGCGATCCTTACGAACGATCTGCCGTGCATTGACGCCGCCGCAGCCGGCCGCATGCGCGAGGAAATCCTAGCCGCGCGCGACGAGCTTGACAGCATCGGCGGCATCGTGGAGTGCGGCATCTACGGCCTGCCCGCGGGCATCGGCGACCCCATGTTCGACGGCATCGAGAACCGCATCGCGCAAATCGCCTTTGGCATTCCCGCCGTAAAGGGCGTGGAGTTTGGCATGGGCTTTGCCGTGGCTGCCATGCGCGGCAGCGAGAACAACGATCCGTATCGCATCGATGCCGAGACCGGCAATATCGAGGTCGAGTCCAACAACGCCGGCGGCATCCTGGGCGGTATTTCGACCGGCGCGCCCGTCATGTGGCGCATGGCCGTAAAGCCGACGCCCTCCATTGGCCGCGAACAGCAGACCGTAGACATGGACGCCATGGAAAATGCCGAGCTCTCGGTCCACGGCCGTCACGATCCCTGCATCGTCCCCCGAGCCGTCCCCGTAGCCGAAGCAGCCGCCGCCCTCGCGATTTGGGACGCTCTCCTCGAGGACGCAGGCCAGCTCTAAAAATCTCTGGGGGCCAACTCCGGCCCCCACGCCCACCCAGTGATTTTTCTGGGACGGGGATTAAAAAATCATTAGGTACACAATGATTTTTTAATCCCCGTCCCAGAAAAATCACCGACACGTGAAAGGGGTCCCCATGGACCTTGCTGACATCCGCCAGGCCATCGACGGCATCGATACCACGCTCCTCAACAGCTTTGTCGAGCGTATGGACATTGCCACCGAGGTCGCCAAGTCAAAAATCGAGATGGGCAAGGCCGTCTTCGACCCCGCCCGCGAGCGCTCCAAGCTCAATAACCTCGCCAGCCGCGCGCCCGAGCGCTACGAGGCGCAGACCATCACCCTGTTCCGTCTCCTCATGAGCATGAGCAAGGCCGAGCAGCAGCGCTACATCAACGAGCTCAAGGGCATCACGGTGTCGCAAAAAGCCCATGCCACGGCCGCAGCCTTTGACACGCCCTTCCCCCAGACGGCCACCGTCGCCTGCCAGGGCGTCGAGGGCGCCTACAGCCAGATTGCCGCGTGCAAGCTCTTTGACGTGCCCGATATCGCCTTCTTTGAGACCTTCGAGGGCGTTATGCGCGCCGTACGCGACGGCTTTTGCGAATTTGGCGTGCTGCCCATCGAAAACTCAACTGCCGGATCGGTCAACGCCGTCTACGACCTGCTCGCCCAGTTCGATTTCCACATCGTGCGTTCACTGCGCCTTAAGATCGATCACAACCTGCTCGTCAAGCCCGGCACTAAGCTCGCCGACGTGCGCGAGGTCTACAGCCACGGCCAAGCCATTGCCCAGTGTGCCGGCTTTATCGAGTCCCACGACCTGCACGCCACCAAGTACCCAAACACGGCCATGTCGGCCGAGATGGTCGCCAGCTCCGAGCGCACCGACGTCGCCGCCATCGCCTCGCGCAGCTGTGCCACGCTGTATGGCCTCGAGGTGCTGGAGTCCAATATCCAAGACTCGGACAACAACTACACGCGCTTTGTCGTCATCAGCCGCGAGCCGCGCGTCTACCCCGGCGCTAATCGCACCTCGCTCATGATCACCACAGCCAACGAGCCAGGCGCCCTCTATCGCGTGCTCGAGCGCTTCTACGCACTCAACATCAACCTCATCAAGCTCGAGAGCCGCCCCATCCCCGGCCGCGACTTTGAGTTTATGTTCTACTTTGATCTGGACTGCCCCTTTGGCAGCAAGGCCCTCGACGACCTGCTCGATTCCATCGACGACGTGTGCGAGAGCTTTACCTACTTTGGCAGCTACACGGAGGTGCTCTAGATGACCGATACCGCCGCAACCCGCCCCTACGGCGTGCTGGGCCGCGTGCTGGGCCACAGCTACACCCCGACCATCTACAAAGAGCTCGCTGGGCTCGAGTACGTGCGATTTGAGCGCGAGCCCGAGGACCTCGCGGCCTTTATGACCGGCAACGAGTGGGAAGGCACCAACGTGACCATCCCCTACAAACGCGCCGTCATGAACTACCTGGACGAGCTGAGCCCGCTCGCCGAGCGCATGGGCAACGTCAACACCATCACGCGCCTAGCCGACGGCCGCCTGCGCGGCGACAACACCGACTACTTCGGTTTTCAGCGCCTGGTCGAGGAGTTGGGGGTTGAGGTTGCCGGCAAGAAGGCCCTCGTGCTCGGAGCCACCGGCGGCGCCGGCACCACGGCAAGTATGGTGCTGGGAGATCTAGGCGCCATCGTTGTGCCCGTGGGCCGCACGAGCGAGGTCAACTACGGCAACATCGCGCAGCAGTCCGACGCCGCCCTGCTCGTCAACTGCACGCCCGCCGGCATGTTCCCCCACTGCCCCGATGCCCCCTGCACGCTCGAAGGACTCGATGCGATCGAGGGCGTAATCGACATTGTCTACAACCCCGCTCGCACGGGCCTGATGCTCGAAGCCGAACGCCGCGGCATCCCCTGTATCGGTGGCCTGCTCATGCTCGTGGCACAGGCGGCACAGGCCGTCGAGCGCTATACCGGCCAGGTCACCCCGCGCGAGCGCATCCTGGACGTAACGGAGCGCCTGTCGCGCCGCGAACAGAACATCGCCCTGATTGGCATGCCGGGCTCGGGCAAAACCCGAGTGGGCGAGCAGATCGCCCAGCTCACGGGACGCGAACACATCGATCTCGATCGCGCCCTCGAGGAGCGCCTGGGCATGCCCTGTGCCGACTATATCGTCGAGCGCGGCGAGGCGGCCTTCCGCGAGCAGGAGACGACGGCGCTGTCCGACATCTCCAAGCGCAGCGGCTTGGTGCTCTCCACCGGCGGCGGCGTGGTCACACGCGACGAGAACTACCCGCTGCTGCACCAAAACAGCCAGATCGTGATGCTCAACCGCAAGCTCGACGAGCTCGCCCACAAGGACCGCCCCATCACCGCGCGCGTCGGCATCGACAAGCTGGCCGAGCAGCGCATGCCGAGCTACCGCGCCTGGGCTGACTACATCATCGACTCACGCGACTGCGCCGCCAACACCGCCCGTGCCATCCTCGACACCCTCCCACCCGCTCTCTAACCAAAACCACTACAAAGGGGACAGGCACCTTTGTGGTGGTTTTCCAATCGCAAAGGAAGCAACCATGAAAGCACTCGTCATCAACGGCCCCAACCTCAACATGCTCGGCATTCGCGAGCCGGGCATCTATGGCAGCGACAACTACGACCGCTTAGTGCAGATCTGCCAGGAAGCGGGCGCTGCACAGGGCTTCGACGAGGTCGAGGTCTTCCAGTCTAACCACGAGGGCAGCATCGTCGACAAGATCCAGGAGGCCTACGGCAAAGTCGACGGCATCGTCATCAACCCGGCCGCCTACACGCACACAAGCGTGGCCATCTTGGATGCCCTCAAAGCCATCGCCATCCCGGCTGTGGAGGTCCACATTAGCGCCGTCGAGACCCGCGAAGACTTCCGCCAGGTGAGCTACGCCCGTCTGGCCTGCTTCGCCACCATCACCGGCGAAGGCCTCCAGGGCTACGCCCACGCGCTGGAGCTGCTGAGGGAGCGTCTCGAAAAGTAGCCTCACGAGCAAATCCATCAGCGCGATTCATACGATAATAATGCCAGTGCCGCCAGCAGCAACCTCGCTACTGGCGGCGCTTTATTACTAGCATATAATCGTTGCAGTCACACAACGTCTGGAGACCCACATGCTGAGCATTCACCTGGGGGATTACCCCGGTTCCATCTACGATACCGAGACCTATTTTAGGAACTCGTACCTGGATTCCTGGTTCGAGGACCCTCTGGCAGCGCAGATGATTAAAGGTGTTGACGGTTCGGAGCTCATCGGCCCCCACAACATCATCAGCAAACAGCTCGGTTCGATTACACCCCTCGAGCTTTCCGGCGGCGTTAAGACGCTGCTGCTGGTGCGCAATCTCCCAAACATGGTGTTCAATGCATCCACTTGCGGAGATAACTGCGCCCGCTGGCTGCTCAAAATTGGCAAAGAGCAGGATGTGCTGGTAACCCTTTACCACATCATGAAGTTCCCCTGGAAGCGTTTTGAGATTCGCATCAATAACGATGGCCGCATCGTCAGGAACATGCAGGAGTTTGTTGGCGCCACGAATGATTTTCTGGATGTTGAAGATGCGACTAGAATGCCGCACTAAGTTCTATTGCCGTAATCGCTGAATGCGGTTGCGAAAGACTTATCGGAGTGTTCGAGGGCAGAGCAGTAAGCCACGCAAAACGTTTAAAACCAAGGCTACGCTCATGCGTTGGAGTCGCTGAAAGGCCAATCCACATCAGCAAGACGAAAAAAGCCCGGACCATCTAGCGGTCCGGGCTTAATAAACGATGGTGCTCCATGGCGGATTCGAACCGTCGACCTTGGGATTAGAAGTCCCCTGCTCTATCCAACTGAGCTAATGGAGCAAATAACCGCACGCCCAGCCAAACAATTCGGCCAAGCGCAAGTAATTATAACCTAGTTGAACTGCTCGCGATACGCCTTGCAGACCTCACTGACCGGGCCGTCCATGCGAAGGTCACCCTTCTCAATCCAAACGGCACGCTGGCAGATGCGCTCAACCTGCTCCATGGAGTGCGAAACGAACAGAACCGTCACGTCGCCGCTCTGGATAAAGTGCTGGATGCGGGCCTCGCACTTCTGCTGGAAGAACACATCACCGACGGACAGCGTCTCGTCAACGATCAGAATATCGGGCTCGGTAATCGTCGCGATTGCAAAGGCGATACGCGCCACCATGCCCGAGGAGAAGTTCTTAAGCGGCATATCGACAAAGTTCTGAAGCTCAGCGAACTCAATAATGCCGTCAAAGTTGGCGTCGATGAACTCCTTGGTATAGCCGAGCAGGGCGCCGTTCAGATAGATGTTCTCGCGGGCGGTCAGCTCGGGGTCAAAGCCGGCACCAAGCTCAATCAGCGGCGCAATGTTACCGTGCACCTTAACGCTGCCCTCGCTAGGCTCAAGCACACCGGCGATAATCTTGAGCATCGTAGACTTACCGGAACCATTGGTGCCAACCAGACCCACGACCTCGCCACGATGAATATCAAACGAGATATGCTTGAGCGCCCTAAACTCCTCAAAGAACAACTCGTGCTTGGCAAGCTTGATGAAGTACTCCTTGAGGTTGGTCAGCGACTCGGACGCCATGTTAAAGATCATGGTGACGTCGTCGACCTCGACAGCCAGAGGCTGCTCGCTGTAATCAACAACAGATTCAGTCATCACAGCACTCCTTAGATGTAGAGGATGAACTTGCGCTCGGACTTATGGAACACGGTATAGCCAATAACAAGCGCAAGAACCGCCCAAGCAACGCACATACCAAACGTCATAAGCGAGGGCGTAGTCTGGAACAGGAAGATATCGCGCATAAACTGCAGGTAGTTATACATGGGGTTCGCATAGACCAGAATGCGCACGAGATGCGGCATTTGCGCAACGAAGTCGGTCGTCCAGAAAATAGGCGTAATGTAAGTCCACGCCGTAATGACGACGCTCCACAGATGCATGACATCGCGGAAGAAGACCGTGAGGGCGGAGAGCATCATGCCCAGGCCCATGCAGAAGCACATAAGCAGCAGTAGGCAGACCGGCAGCAGAATCAGGTGCCAAGAAGGCATAACGTGGAACCACAGCATAACGATGGCAACGGCGACCAGCGAGAAGGCAAAGTTAACCAGCGAGAAGAGCACCTTCTGTACTGGGAAGACCCAGCGGTGCACCTTAACCTTCTTGAGCAGCGGGGCAGCACCCACGATCGACGTCAGGGCCTGGTTCGTAGACTCGGACATGACGGCAAAGGTGACGTTACCCACGATCAAGTACAGCGGGTACATCTCGGGCGTAATTGAGCCATTGCGGCCCTGGGCGAAAATCGTCGAGAACACGATGGCCATGACGATCATCATCAGCAGCGGGTTGAGCACCGACCATGCGACGCCCAGAACGCTACGGCGATACTTGATCTTAAAATCCTTGGTAACCAGCTGACGAAGGATAAACGCGTCCTTCTCAAATTCGTTCTTAGCAAACGTCGCAGGCAGACTGCGAGTTTCTTGTTGCTTTGTCTGATCCGACACGGATGCAACTCCTTTACTCGTAATCGTTGACAAACGAATAGTATAGACCCGACGGCCATGCAAACGATTCGCGCAACAAAACTGGAGAACTAACCCACATCTTAGGATGCCAAGCCCAAACGGCTATACTTTCAAGGATTGAACGTATAAGGAGCATTGAGTGAATTCTGAATCCATCGCCGTCATCATCCCCTGCTACAACGAAGCGCCCACGATCGGCAAAGTCATCGACGACTTTCACCGCGAGCTTCCGCAAGCGACGGTCTATGTCTATGACAACAACTCGTCAGACGATACCTCACGCATCGCCACCGGGCACGGCGCCACGGTCCGCTTTGAGCCCCGTCAGGGAAAGGGCAACGTATGCCGCCAGATGTTTCGCGACATCGACGCCGATTGCTACCTGATGGTCGACGGCGACGACACCTACCCCGCCGAGGCGGCCAAGGCCCTCTGCGAGCCCATCCTTAACGGTACGGCCGACATGACCGTAGGCGATCGCCTTTCAAACGGCACCTACGCCGAGGAAAACAAGCGCGCCTTCCACGGCTTTGGCAACAACCTGGTCCGCGCCATGATCAAGTGGATCTATGGCTACAGCTTCGATGACGTCATGACCGGCTACCGCGCCATGAGCCGCCCGTTCGTTAAAACCTTCCCAGTGCTTTCCGAGGGCTTTCAGATCGAAACCGAGCTCTCGATCCACGCCGTCGACCACCGCTGGCGCATCAAAGATGTGCCCATCGAGTACCGCGACCGTCCCGAGGGTTCCGAGTCCAAACTCAACACCGTGAGCGACGGCATTAAAGTCGTTGCGATGATCGGCACGCTGTTCAAGGACTACCGCCCGCTGAAGTTCTTCAGCCTCGTTGCGCTTCTGTTCGCGGTATTCGGCCTCGCCCTGGGCATGCCCATCGTTGTCGAATATTTCCAGACCGGCCTCGTCCCGCGCTTCCCCACCGCTATGCTCGCCGCCTCGTTTATGTTCCTGTGCGGCCTGAGCCTTGCGACCGGCTTCATCCTAGATTCTGTAGCAAAGGTCGAAAAAAAGCAGTGGGAGGTCAACGTGTACAGCAAATACGCCTACGACGACCAGCCCGGCCACCCTACTTCCATGCCAAGCGAGAGGTAGATCTTCCGCAAAATACTATTGGCACCACTGCGCAGATAGCCACCAACAAGAAAAGCCGCCGTTAAAGAACGGCGGCTTTTACTCTCGAAAAGTTAATAGCGGCTAGAGCGTCTTGATGTACTCCCCCAGCTCTTCCTCCCAGTCGGGCATGTGGAAGCCGGCAGCCTCGAGCTTGGACAGGTCGAGCGCGGAGTGGACCGGGCGCGGGGCGACGGGTCCCTCGGCGCCGCCGTAGTAGTCGGCGGTGCTGACCGGGACCACTTTGTCCCCGTTGCCGTTGGCAGCCTCGAAGACGGCGCGGGCGATGTCGGCCCAGCTCCTCACGGCGCCCGAGCCGGTGCAGCCGTAGGTGCCGTAGGGGGCCTTAGCGTCCAGCACGTGGAAGATGGCGGCGGCCATGTCGCGCGTGAAGGTCAGGCGGCCCAGCTGGTCGTCAACGACCGTGACCTGCTCGAGCCCGTCCTCGGGGTCGGCGACGCGGTCTGAGAGCGCCTTCATGGTCTTGACGAAGTTGTGTCCCTCGCCGATGACCCAGCTGGAGCGCATGATGTAGTGGCGCGGGCACCCGGCCACGGCGATGTCCCCCGCCGCCTTGGTCTGGCCGTAGACGGACAGCGGACTGAAGGGCTCGCCCTCGTCGTGGACCTCGGCGGTGCCGTCGAAGACGTAGTCGGAGCTCACGTGGACCAGCGTGATCCCGTGCTCGGCGCAGGTGCGGGCGAGCAGGGCCGGGCCGGTGGCGTTGGCCTTCCATGCGGCCACGCGGCCCTCGGGGGTCTCGGCCCGGTCGACCGCGGTGTAGGCGCCGCAGTTGATCACGGTGCCGTAGAGCGACCAGTCGTACTGTGCGTAGGCGTCCGGGTCGGACATGTCGAAGGTGTCGATGTCGCAGAAGTCGAAGTCCTTCGCCACGCCGCGCTCCTCCGCGAGCGCGCGCACCGCGTGGCCCAGCTGGCCGTTGCAGCCGGTGACGAGGGTGCGCTTCGGAGCCATGGGGACGACGTCCTTCAGCATCGGGTGGTTGAGGTCGGCCTCGGAGACGGTGGCCTCCGCTAGCGGGATGGGCCACTCGATGGCGAGCTCGGGGTCGGCGAGGTTCACGAAGGTGTAGGTCCTCTTCAGCTCCAGCGACCAGTGGGCGTCCACCAGGTAGGTGTAGGCGGTGCCGTCCTCCAGGGCCTGGAAGGAGTTGCCCACGCCGCGCGGGACGTAGATGGCCCTGGACGGGTCCAGGGTGCAGGTGTAGACCTTGCCGAAGGTCTCGCTGCCCTCGCGCAGGTCCACCCAGGCGCCGAAGACCGAGCCGCGGGCCACGGAGATGAACTTGCCCCAGGGCTCGGCGTGGATGCCGCGGGTGACGCCGCGGCTGTCGTTGTAGGAGATGTTGTTCTGGACGACCCTGAGGTCGGGGATGCCCAGGGCGGTCATCTTGGCGCGCTGCCAGTTCTCCTTGAACCAGCCGCGCGAGTCGCCGTGGACGGCCAGGTCGACGACCTTGAGGCCCCCGATGCCGGTCTCGGCGACGGAGAGGTCCTTCTCGAATGCGATGTCTGCCATGTCTCTCCTCTCCCTACTGCCCCTGCGCGCGGTAGCGGGCCTCGGTGGCCTCCTTGGCCGGGCGCCACCAGGACTCGTTGGCGACGTACCAGTCGATGGTGGCCCTGAGGCCCCCGGCGAAGTCGGTGTGCGCCGGCCTCCAGCCCAGCTCGCGCTGGAGCTTCGTGCTGTCGATGGCGTAGCGGCGGTCGTGGCCGGGGCGGTCGGCGACCCAGTCGAAGTCCTCGGGGTCGCGTCCCATGGCCGCAAGGATCATGCGCAGCACGGTGATGTTGTTCTTCTCCCCGTCGGCGCCGATGAGGTAGGTCTCCCCCATGCGGCCCTTCGTGAGGATGTCCCAGACGGCCGAGGAGTGGTCCTCGGTGTGGATCCAGTCGCGGACGTTCTCGCCGCGGCCGTAGAGCTTGGGGCGGACGCCGTCGATGATGTTCGTTATCTGCCTGGGGATGAACTTCTCCACGTGCTGGTAGGGGCCGTAGTTGTTGGAGCAGTTGGAGATCGTGGTGCGCAGGCCGTAGGTGCGGGTCCAGGCGCGGACCAGCATGTCAGAGGACGCCTTGGTGCTCGAGTACGGGCTGCTCGGGTGATACGGCGTCTCCTCGGTGAACTTCGCCGGGTCGTCGAGCGCCAGGTCGCCGTAGACCTCGTCGGTGGAGACGTGGTGGTAGCGGACGCCGTATTTCCTCACGGCCTCCAGCAGGCGGAAGGTGCCCTCGACGTTGGTGCGCAGGAAGGGCTCCGGGTCGGCGATGGAGTTGTCGTTGTGGCTCTCGGCGGCGTAGTGCACGATGGCGTCGTGGCCCGGGACGATCCTGTCCAGCAGCTCCGCGTCGCAGATGTCGCCCACGACGAGCTCCACGCGGTCCGAGGGCAGCCCGGCGATGTTCTCGGGGTTGCCGGCGTAGGTCAGCTTGTCCAGGACGGTCACGTGGACGCCCGGGTGGTTGTTCACGACGTAGTGCACGAAGTTGCTGCCGATGAAGCCGCAGCCGCCCGTGACGATGATGTTCTTGGGTTCAAAGATCTCAGACATGAAAATCCAATCTGAAGCATGTACAGCTTCTTTAGTATGCCGCAGGAAGTGACGACGCGACACTATTCAACAAAACTATCGGACATTTCGGCATGCGATAAGAGCCATAACCTTCGGAGAATTACCTCCCGTACAAAACGCCTCCGGAATGCAGTCTTTGTCGTAGTGAAAAACCGAATCCTCAGTTATTTCACGTAAGTACTTATAGAAGAAATCCTCCCAGCTTTTAAACTTCTCACTGTTTACAAAGGCTTCTGGGGTTTCCAAAACCGTCTTAACATCTAGCCCTGAAATTACGCCGGAGCTCAGCAGAAGCCATTCGAACGACTCGGGAAGACAAACCGTAACAGTATCGCGGTGAATGTCTTGCAGCTTAAGGACGCGGTCCGCATAGCACCCAAATGCCGCTCCGTCCGCAACAACAAACACGCGATCGTCGAGATGCTGATCCAACCAGCGCAAAATCGCGCTGTTCGTCATGGCCGAAGTACAGGTAAGCTCACTGTCAGCGAAATGCCGTTCAAAGAACTGGAAACCAGACTTACTGTCCTCGCATAGAAGGATAGAAAAGTCCTGTTTTGGCGCCGACCGGGAAATAGCATAACGATGATTCCCGCGATCTTGATAAACAGGGATGAAAGAATGGTATTTTCCGCTCGTCTTAATCTTGTAAATCTCATCCACGCTATACGGAAGATTGGGGAAATCAGCCCTTGAGATCAGCACGAAATAATTCGAGGAATACAGCACATGATGGGCAAACTCATCAGAATGAATCTCTTTTAAGCCCTCATCGACAAATACAATCGAGTCATGAACGGACGAAAGCTGGTTTCGCCAATCATAATCGGTCAGGGCGACACAGGGACAATCACATTGCAAGGAAACACCCGACTGCTCGCCCGTTCGCATGTAGTCTGCGACCATGTCAAACAGTGTCGTCTTACCCGTGCCGCTATCGCCACGCACAATAGTGATGTTCCGCTTGATGGTAAATGTGTACTTAGTTCCCCTGCGGCGGGAAATCTTAACGAGATGCGAACCGTTCATAAGCAGTACCTACAGATACGGAATCGACTCGTGAATCAATTCGGCCATGTTGTGAACGATTCGGCCGCTATTCACGACTTTAATTTTAAAATCCTCGCGACCAAAGTCCATCACATGATAGAGATTCACAACGAGCTTGCGATCTTTCGCCATGTCGAGAATCCACTTGGCACAGTTGTCACCACAGGTAGAAGCGTTAAAAATTTGCTTACGATCAAATCTCATAAGCAGCAGCGTTTTCACGCCACCAGAAAGCTGGAGTGGGGAGATGGATCCAAGCACAGGGCTTTCGATGACGTTTTCGGAGACAACATCCGATCGATCGACATCTTTAATTATCGAGACTGCATAGGGATTCGTAATCCAAGAAGACCGGTAAGAGTTTTTGAAATATGTCGCTGTGTTGTAAATCGCTTCTGGCATATCGCCAAAGTAGACGCTTAACACATCCGCTCCCAATCATATTGTCTTTATGGTCAACGTAATCATAACGAAAGGGGCCACCAGATAAACGGTGGCCCCTAAAAGAAAACAAGCTGGCGCTAGTACTCGCGCGGGCTGTTGACGATCTCGCCGGCGGCGACCTTCTTCAGGTGCTGCCCGTAGACCGACTTGCCGTAGGCCTTGGCGGCCTCCTCGAGCTCGGCGGTGGTGATCCAGCCGTTCTCCCAGGCGATCTCCTCGGGGACCGAGACCGGCAGGTCCTGGGAGTGTTCCACGGCGCGGACGAACTCCGCGGCCTCGTGCAGGCTCTCCATGGTGCCGGTGTCCAGCCACGCGTAGCCGCGGCCGAGGGTCACCACGGACAGCGTCCCCTCCTCCAGGTACATCTGGTTGAGCGTGGTGATCTCCAGCTCGCCGCGGGCCGAGGGCTCGACCCTATGGGCCTTGGCGGCCACGTCGCCCGGGTAGAAGTACAGGCCGGTGACGGCGTAGGAGCTCTTGGGCTCGGCTGGCTTCTCCTCGATGGAGACGGCCCTGCCCTCCCCGTCGAACTCCACGACGCCGAAGCGCTCGGGGTCGTCGACGTGGTAGCCGAAGACCGTGGCCCTCCCCGAATTGGCGTTCTGGACGGCGCGCGTCAGGTGGCGCGACAGGCCGTTGCCGTAGAAGATGTTGTCGCCCAGCACGAGGGCGCACGGCTCACCGTTAATGAACTCCTCGCCGATGGTGAAGGCCTGGGCCAGGCCGTCCGGCGAGGGCTGCTCGGCGTAGGAGAGGTTCACGCCGTAGCGCGAGCCGTCCCCGAGCAGGCGCTCGAAGTTGGGCAGGTCGGTCGGCGTGGAGATGACCAGGATGTCCCGGATTCCCGCCAGCATGAGGGTGCTGAGCGGGTAGTAGATCATGGGCTTGTCGTAGACCGGCAGCAGCTGCTTGGAGGTCACGAGCGTGAGCGGGTACAGGCGGGTGCCGGACCCGCCGGCGAGGATGATGCCTTTCATAGCTGATAAGCCTTCCAAAACATAGTTTTAATTCAATTCCATTCTAAGATGAATGGAATTGAAAAGCGTGAACTATGCACAAGAACCATGAACCAAATGAACACATACACAATTAAATTTACAGAGTGCCCAGGAGACCAAGCATTGCTTGGCTTCGTCAGTAAACAGTGGCCAATCCGCACTAGGTTGCATACGTACGGACTGGCCCATCAGACAAAGCAAGCTAACGCGTGCTCATCGGACAATGGTAAGGGTCACCATTTACATAATAATCGGCCCATGCAGTCCGCAATTTACCCTGTTCACGCATAAAACGAGCCCTCTTTGCACCAGTTTCATAACCACGGCTAAACGACTCATAGTGGTAAAGAAGCGCATCAGCATCAAACACGACCAACTGATCAAGAGAACGAACCCTTAGGCAATAATCAACATCATTAAAGGCCACTTCAAAACTTTCATTAAAACCGCCCAGCTGTTCGAATATAGAGCGTTTCGTCATCATGCAGGCTGCAGTAACAGCGGAAAGGTCCTGAGAGATTACAGCTCGGCGCATATAGCCAGGATCGTCACGGTCAATATTATTGAAGACGTGAATGGGGCCGCCCATTTCGTTCTCGCTGTTGCAGTAAATCATTAAAACGCCAGCATGCTGAACGGTGTTATCAGGGTAGAGAAGTTTTGCGCCAACGGCACCCACATCATCGCGTTGGCAGAAACCAAGCATTGAAGAAAGCCAGTTCGGCTCAATAACTTCAGTATCATTATTCAAGAACAAAAGGTACTCGCCATTGGTCATACCGACACCGTAGTTATTAATAGCAGAATAATTAAAGGGGCCTTCCCAGGTTGCAACTCGAACATTATCAAAAGTGGCGCAAACGCTGTCGTAATACTCGAATGTCTCTTTCTCGACACTGTTATTTTCGATAATAAGAATCTCGTAGCTCGAATAAGATGTTTTGCTTTCAATTGAATCAATACATCTACGGAGAACTTCAACGCTGTCCTTGTTTGGAATAACAATACTTACAAGGGGCTCATCCTTAATGGCGTATGAAACATGATAGAAACAGGGGGTATCGGTCAGCTCCGCTACGGCATTTAGGCCGCACCTATCCAAATGCTCCTGCAAAGCGCGTTTGCCTGCCTCGTCGGCATAATTCTTATTACCAGCACTCTTAGCGGTAGACGAATCGCTGATACGCCAGTGATAGAGAACCTCGCGAACATGGAAAATATTCTTAGTTCTTTCGCAAAGACGCAGCAAGAAATCATAGTCTTGTGCACCATCGAATGATTTGCGAAGCATGAGATCTTTAACGAATGAAACACGAACACAGAGCAAATGAGTAATGTAATTGTGAACACGTAAAAGATCGAGATTCAAGTCAGATTTATAGTGAGGGTCGACATACTCACCATCTTCATTTAAAAAGTCTTCGTCACAATACAGGGCATCTGTTTCAGGATGAATCGATATCCGTTCCGCATACCTGTATAGGGCAAATCGATCGAGCGTATCGTCATGATCGAAGAACACAATGTAGTCACCGGAAGCAGCCTCAATACCGGCGTTTGTATTCTCAGCAATTCCCTTGTTTTCAGTTAAGGGAACAACCTTAACTCTTGAATCCGACAGTCTAGCAAGCTCATCAGAAAGCGCAGCATTATTCGGGCTAGCATTTACAAGAATTAACTCCCAATTTTCATAAACCTGCTCCTCAACCGAATTAACCATATCCCAGAAAAAAGAGACAGGGGTATTGAAGAGAGGAACAATAATGCTAAATTTCACACCCTGTTGAATTGAGGGAACATCGTTAGAGCGAACGAAAGATAGCGAACGATTTCGCATTTTTGAAGCGTGTGCATAGGACTCAATATAAGCAGATTTATAAAAGACTGGAGACTTCGAATCCAGCATAAATTTAACAGCAGCCGGGTCGAGAGACAGAAAACCTGAGCCATAGGGGGAGTCTCCAGAAGCAACCAAGCAAAATGTCTTATCGCCCTTAGGAATCCTCAATGAAAAACTTGTCTCGTAGCGATGAAAACCCTGAAAGCCAATCTGAGAAGGATGTCCCATTCCGACATGATACTCATCGAGTATGCTTGAATCTCCGTTAGTCACATATACATTCTTAACGGAATCTCGCTGTGGGGAACAAATAACCCCCTTAATGATAATCTCTTCTTTGTTATATGCCTCAATTGCGACATTACAACGAACGTGTATTTTTCCAAAATATGAATCAGATTCAATATCCCTAAACCGAGATGTTAATGAAGAGTTAATTTTATAATTGAATCGAGATAGCCATTTTATAGCATTAAAAGATAATCTTGTTTTAAACCCGCACTTTCCGGTTACGGAAATCAACAAGCCCTTACAGGAAAGAAGAGGGACCGCAATAGTGGCAACTTCTTCTTCAAGTTGATAATGAAGCGAAAACGGAACGCTAGCCCCCGCATCTGTAACAACGCTAACAGAAATATTATCTATTTCGCTCTGCTGCAAGAAGAACGGAATATACGCGGCACCGAATCCCCGACATATCCCTCGATAACTAATGCCCATAAAAGTGACCAACCTTTTTAAAGTAGAAACTAATAAGAATAATCAGATGAAATACTCTCTAGCAAAGTTTTAACGATAACAATTCACTCACAAACGGCAAGGATAGGATGCCGACAGAATATAGGATGCTAAAGCGCCGCTATACTGATCAATCTAACTATATAGATGCAATTAGCGAGACAGGTGCCATAGAGCACAAGATTGCAGACATTCGCCTCGCATCTAACTTTAGCTGTCCTCAATCCAAACATCAGCACAGGAAGGGCGGGTAAAAAATACCTCCCCTGAACACCCATAATGAGTTCCTCCGTATTAAACGTCCATCCGATCCACATCGAAACAAAGGCTCCAGCAAAAGCAACCAGAAACGCCACAACAAATGCTACGGCGACTTTCGGAGCTAGATAGCGGTCATCTGACGCTGACCCCACAAGGCACATGAACCCAAAAACCAAATATGGGAGCATTAAAAAGGTCGGCATAATTAAACTCTTTTGAAACCAGCCAAGCGAATAACCAAGAGTAGTCAACCAATAAAAATCACCTAACGAATCAAAAGTAGCCATAAGCATCTTAAAGCTGTGACGGGGATGAAAGATGATGTCAGAAAGAGTGTAGAAAGTGCCAGTCTCTAGCCCGCGAACCGATTGACCGCTTTGGGCAGTTAGGCTAGCAATCGACGCCGTTCTAAACAAAATTACCGATGTAAGCATTACAAACACAAGGCCAATTTTAAAGAACTTGCCATCGCGTTTTGACTTAAATTTAGATAAGGGGATAAGCAAAAATAGACATATTATTCCTGAATAGATAACTTTACACGGAGCAAGTAAAGCGCTGAACAGAAACACCAGCGCAATAAATCGGCTGTCCAAGTGACCATCTGAAGAAAAAAAACCCTTCATCAAAAGCGAAAATACAATTAAAGAATAGCCGATAATTCCAGAATCATATGAATAAGAAGCCGCAAGATGGAGCGTCATGGGCAGGAAAGACACAAAAGCAATGATGCATTTACCCTTCGGAGCAGTCTTAAAAGCAAAAAAAGAGCAGGCCACAAAAACGACAATAGATCCAATACGACCAAGATAAAACGTTAAATATGAGTTCAAATTTAAGCTGAGCCCTAGAAAAAGACCTACAAGAGACCCAATCTTTGCAGGAATATTTTCGCTACCAAAGGTATAACTTATTTCAGAAAATTTCTCGATTTTTAGATTAGATGTAGTCGAAAAAAGGCCCTTAATTAAATCGTTATAGTTCACTCCAGATATATAAGGATCTGTGTTTCTGTATAAATCGTAATCTGATGAACGAATATAAAATCCGTCAGATGCTACCCCATGCCCGCCGGGCAACATATCAAGAAGCCAATAAGACGAAAAAAAATGATGTGCTTCATCTGGTACAGAAAAAGGGGTGAATACAAAGCACATTAAAAGACAGAAAAACAAAAGTAATAGCAAGTACTTCGCATTATCGGAAATCCGAATAGAATCGTTAGCAACAATTAAAAGAAAGACCAAGCACAACGCAGCTTCGGTAACGAGCACAATCAGTCTAGGATTTAACATAAACCAATATAAGCAAAATAAAATGAAGCAGAAGCATCCGGCAAACCGGACCAGCGATTTACAATTAAGCATTAAAAGCTCCAAGAGTTAAGGGGCAAAAACGAATATATCCTATACGTCATTGCTGCGCATGCTGAATGAATAGAAATAGTTCAAAACCCGGGCCAAAGGTTTGGGCCAGAACTTCAGAAACATTTCTAGATCCTCCCTGCTTCTAGTTTCATCTTTTATAGAAGCAGTAGTTTCAGAGCCTTCATGAATACGATGCCGCATCAAAATGCTAGCCGAATAAACAAAGGAGCCATCCAGGCGCGAAAAACGCTCCCAAGTTTCCCAATCAAGACTGCATTTCATATCATCTAAAAAAAGAGGGGTTGGGAGAATTGATGAGTTGTAAGTTACCGATGGGCAACAAATGGGAGAGCCGAATGAGAGAAGACGATGCTTTTCCCTTCTGCTCGCAAAATACCCTTTCTTCTTTATACCTCGAAGCAGGAATCTTTTAAAATTCAAAAGAGGAGTGTCATCGACGGGTTCATCGTTTCTGAGCTCTCCATAATCTGAAAAAAAGATCGACATATCACTGACCAAATTTGCACATTCGAGCATCTTCTTCGTATATTCAGGAAGGTACACATCGTCCTGATGAGCAATTGTGACTAGTGACGTCTCAGCATGCTCAACGGCACAATTCCAGTCATGAGCAATTCCGGGTTTACCGCTATTGATAAATAGCGGTAAACCGTTTTTTTTAGCAATGGACTGAATATGATTGTTTGGTGTCGAAGTCGAAATAATGATATTCGATCTGACCGTTTGGCTCATCAAAGACGAGACGCACTCTCCCAAATAAGGAGACTCACCATATGCACAAACCACGAAGGTGTGGTCATCGGAAGTAAACACCGTAAATTACTCCTCGCGGACTGATTCGATCTCTTTCTCCAATAGAGCTATCCGTTGACTTAAATTAGCGATAGCTGTTGCCTGCTTGCTCGACAAGCAGCCCAGAGAAAGAACAATACATAACAGAAATAAAAACCCAACAACGAAAATGAAGTTAGATAAAGTCGCGAACCCGAAAAAGGACGATATCACATATAAGGGTTGGGGAAAAAGCGCACACACCAGCAACGCGAGGACAAGCCCAAGCCACAAAAGCGAATACTTCAATTGCAGCTTATCTTTAAGAACAAGGCGAAGGACAAATACCGCCAAAAGCAAGCATGCAGCAATTATTCCGACACGCAACGACATTTGCATAGTAAAGATCCTCAATTCGAATAAGCGGAAATAATAATTGCAAGTGTTACCTTTATCATGTAATAAACGCTGCTAAATCCAGAAATGGAAGACTTTCCTCCCTGGCGTTCCTTCATTACAACCGGTACCTCGGTAACGGTAAGACCCTTAACCATTGCAGCAACAGCCGAGTCCGGTTCTGGATAATCCGCTGGATACTTTTTACAAAAAAGCCCTATCGCCTTTGCTCCACATGCCCTAAAACCAGAAGTCGGATCTGAAATTCTAGAGTGAGTCGTGATTGAAATAACGTAAGAAAGCCACTTTATTCCAAGACGCCTCATGAATGTCGATTGAAAACCATCGGTCTTCTCAAGAAAGCGAGACCCAATTACGAGGTCGCTTCCATTTGCAATCTCCTTAATTAGATGCGGGATATACGATGGATCATGTTGACCGTCGCCGTCAACTTGAACGTCAATGTCATAACCAAACCGTTGAGCATACTTATGCCCCGCCTGTACAGCACCACCAATGCCCAAATTCTGAGGTAAGTCGAGCACATTTATGCCATTGTCCTTACAAATCTGAAGGGTATCATCTGTCGACCCGTCATTAACGACAACATAATCGTAACCACAATCTACGACAGATTGAACGGTTGCAACAATATTATCTTCCTCGTTATATGCGGGAATTATCACCAGCACGCGCGATTTAGAAACCATCATTATCCTTAGAAGAACATCAGTAACCCTAAAAGTATAGAACACAGTGTGAAACAATTATCATCAACCAAAAGTTTCACTATCATTATGCATCATCTATTTATATGAGACCGAAAAGTGTGGTTAAGTACCGTGAACATTCAAAATGAAAGAAATTCAAAGCAGAGAGCTATTGAGCCATTATCAGTAGCACAGAATACCTTTTTTAATGCAATAGGATGTCTTTGCTATCTTGGCTGTCAATGGGTTACGACCGTAATGGTTGTAAGGCTTTCGTCTTCCTATGGAAACTCCGGTCTCTATGCCTTCGCAATGGCAACGGGAATTATATTTGCCTCAATAGCTTTATATAAAGTGCGCACATTCCAAGTATCTGATATTTCAAATCAATTCAGCAACTCAAGCTATATCGCATTTCGCTTAATAACAATTCTTATCGGCTGGATCGTTTGCGCCGTCTATATCCCCATAGCCACAAATCGCCAAATGAGTCTAATCACCGTCTCGTTCCTTTACCTTGTCTTTAAAACAGATGAGAGCTTTAGCGATGTGCTGTATGGCATTTATCAAAAGAACGGAAGAATGGACTATATCGGCATTTCGCAATTCATTCGAGGCTTTTTATCACTTTGTACTTTTTCAGCTGGATTAGCCTTAACGGATAGCCTTTCAACTGCCATTGTTTCAATGACAGTAAGCTGCATGCTTGTCACTATTGTTTACGACTTGCCGCACGCAAGACGATTCGGTTCCATCAAGCCCATTTTTGATAATTCAACACTATTATCGTTGGCCAAAATATGCTTCTTTGCAATGTTAGCTAGTCTGTTAGCCAACTCCATTGTATCTTCGGTTCGCCAGTATTTCGGTATTGTGAACGGAAGCGAAGAACTCGGACATTATGCAAGTGTTGCGACACCTGCAGTTTTAATTCAAGTTGCTGCCACCTACTTGTATAGCCCGCTAATCGGAAAACTCGCTGCAGATCTCAAGAAAGATAGAGTTCTATTTCTCAAATCATTTATTAAAACCATGGGAATGCTCATTCTCGTAATGGGTATTTGCGTTTTAGCTTTAAGTCTCGTTGGCAGCAAACTGTTAATCATTGCATTCGGAGACAGCATTCAGCCCTACACATATTTGTTCCCATACGTTTTAATCGCGACAGCAGCTGTAGGCCTTCTTCTTTATTGCAATGACGTTTTGATTATCCAAAGACGAATGAAGCAAACACTGATCTGCAATGGCGTCGCTTTCACATGCGCCATTGTTAGCGCCATACCCCTTATTGCTATATCCGATATGAATGGCATCAACTACTCAATTATCCTTGGTTGTTCAATAGCAATTCTAAGCTCGCTGTTCTGCATTATCCGTAGGTAGCCCTTTACCGACGACGCTATCTATTTAAAATGCGCAATATCAAATTAACCAATGGGGCGATATCGAAATACTGATATCGCCCCATTGGTTTCAGCTTCTATTTATACGCTAGCTTTTGTCAACCAGCTTAACCTCAAACGCTTCCATATGCAGGGCTTCTCCAGTCGTGCCGGCGCACTCGCCCGATTTAACCCAATTGAGCCAGCCCTTGCTTTGCACATGAGCTCTATAGACGACGTCATAATGCTTGGCAAGATCACCCGTCAGCTTAACTTCAACAGTCTCTATGGATAGAGACTTTCCCGTAGTGCCAGCAGCTTTGCCGTTCTTGACCCACTCTTGCCAGCCGATATTCTGAACGTGAGCTCGATACTCGATGTTACCGGAATACCCAAGGTCGGGCTTATTAATCGTCAACGCCTCAACAGCAAGATTTCGACCAGTTGTGCCCGACGTCATGCCCTCATAAACAGGTTCCTGCCAACCAAGGTTTGAAACATGAGCCCTTATTGAAAAAGCTCTCTGAATAGAGGGCCGACTCGTATCCCCTGGTGCAGGCGAACCCTTTTCAACCAAAACGACCTGGTATGCCTCGAGCCTCAAGCCAAACCCAGTCGTTCCGGCAACCTGATCATTGCAGGCCCAGCCAAGCCAGCCCTTATCCTGAACATGAGCACGATAGTAAACGTCATAACGATTGGCCATCTCACCAGTAAGTCGAATTTGAATTGCCTGGACAGACTTGCTCTGGCCCGTAGTACCGGAGACTTCTCCCTCTTTCACATAGTCTTGCCAACCGTAATCGGAAACATGTGTTCTGTACTCCAAGCTGCCGTCGTAGGGAACATTCTGAAGGTTGAGAGTAATAGCCTCGACAGCCTTGGACTGACCAACGGTACCAGAAACATTTCCGCCCTTGGAAGCCGACTGCCAGCCGTCATTCGAAACATGTGAACATGTCCAGTATTGAGCATAACTCCACGACCCGCGCTGCCCACGAAAAACTCCAAGGCGGCATGCTAGCCTGTCAACCATAATGAGCCAGTTTGTATTGCTCGAATACCTATTAGCCCGATTAAGCATAGTCATCATATCTGCCGGCAACAAGGGCTGGTCAGTAAACGGACGCGCAGTAGAACCGGGAGCACCAGCACCCTTGGGAACAATCTTCACTTGAACAGACTCGACTCTGCAGGCTATCCTAGATGTACCCGCAGGCTGCCCATTTGAAGTCCAGTCAAGCCACCCAAAGTCTTGGCAATATGCTCGATACCAAACATCAAAGTAGCTCGATAAATCACCGGTCAGCCTAATCTTAAGAGCCTCGATACGCTTTGCGCAGCCTACTGTGCCAGTGACATCCCCATTGGAAGCCCAGCCTTGCCAGCCCACATCCTGTACATGGGCGGAGTACTCAATACCGCCCGATACGCTACTGGAAACATTCAGCTTCAGTGCCTCAATAGCAAGCGATCTGCCAGTTGTGCCTGCAACACCACCGTTGCCAACAGGATTCATCCAACCAAGCGTGGCGACATGCGCCTGGAGCGTTAGAGCTGGAGCAGAGATAAATGCGGGCGCTGACGACGCGCCAGGATCCCCGCCCTTCGCGACAAGCTTAATTTGGACAGCTTCTATCTGGATATTTAACCCGGTCGTTCCAGCGGAATCGCCGTTTTTGGCCCAACCCAACCAACCATAAACAGCCGAATGAACTCGATAGTAGATGTCATACTGATTCGCGAGGGGACCATTAATGCGCAGCTCAAGAGCCTGAATGGCCAATCCTTGTCCAACGGTCCCAACATAACCGACAGACTGCCATTCCTGCCAACCGATATTAGCAACATGGGCTCGTGCCTCAACTAGAGAATCATCGTCCACACCGGACAACGACACATTCAGAGCTTGAAGAGAAAGCGATTTTCCCGTTGTGCCGGCATCCTGCCCATCTAAAACAGATGGAGACCACCCACGGTTAGCGGAATGAGCCTGATATACAACATGAGTGCAATCGGCGGAAGTATCGGAAACAAATGCTCCGTCCGTTACTCCGGGAGCGTCACTGCCTTTACTGAAAATCCTTACTTCGACAGCCTTAAGGAATGAACCCGGTATCGTTGCCCCCGCATCCGCGCCATTACACGCCCAGCCAAGCCATCCTTTTTTGGAGTCAAAACACCGATACCAAACGTCATAGGCATTAGACAAATCACCAGCAAGAGCCAATCTCACTGCCTTTAGAACACGCCCATCGTTTTTAGAGTTAAGCGCAGCACCGTCAGAAACAGCACCGCTCCATCCGCCAAATTCAAAAAAGCCGGAATAGTCAATTGAGCCTAAAATCTCTTGATTATCAAACGAAATGGAGAGCGAGGTTAAAGGTTCAGAGCCGTTCTCGGAGCCCAATTGGATTGATTTGCCTTGTACGGAGCCCAGGCTTTTACCGTTAAGACCAAGCGAGCTCCCGCTTAGAACATCCGTAGCTCCAATGAAATGGTTCAACGTATCGCCGGGAGCAGAGCCGCTTTTTTCGACCAATAAAATCTGAACACCCTGAATGGCGGCACCCTTCCCCACCGAGCCCGCAGGAGACCCGTTAGACGTCCAGCCCAGCCATCCGCCCAATTTGGAAGCATACACGCGGTACCAAATGTCGTAGGTTGCAGATATATCGTCATTCAGCTTAAGCTGAACGGCTTCAATGGTCCGAGACTGCCCGGTCGTGCCAACAGCGCCTGAAGACCAGTTTTGCCAACCGATGCCAGAGACGTGCGCGCGAGAGATAATAGAGCCTCCGTGACCATACCAATTAACACTAACCGATAACGCCTCGATTGCATTACTTGAGTCGATGACTCCCGATGTCTTTCCGTCCGCGACGGCGCTCATCCATCCAACATTCGAGACATGAGATCGATAGGAAACGGTAGGCGGATCCTGAGAATGGTCCCTAAAGGCATCACCTCGAACCGGTGCATCTTGGGCATTTTTTGGAAGCACCCTAATCTGAACTGCCTCGATCTGGTAAGCATAGCCCTGCGTTCCAGCAGGCTCACCATTTGAGGCCCAGCCAAGCCAACCAACATTTGCAGAATGCACGCGATACCAAATGTCATACGAATCAGAAAGACCACCCGACAAAGATAGCTTGATGGCCTCGATGGCTCGCGACTGTCCAACTGTTCCAGATGTCTGTCCATTGCCCACCGGCTGAGACTCCCAGCCGATCCCGGAAATGTGAGATTGGACCGAAATGCTGTCATTCCCCAAAGGGCTGCCATCCTGTGAAAGCAGATTGATCTTGAGGGCTTCGACGCGCTTAGCACGACCTGTTGTGCCAGCCGTCATTCCATTTGAAACGGGAGCTTGCCAGCCAATATCCTGTACATGAGTCTGGTATAAAACAGAACCAAAGAAAGCGGATACATCATTTTCGGGTTTCGGCGAATCAGTCGCATTGGAAGCAGACTCGCTGGAAACGGATGAGGGAGAATCATTGTCTGACACAGTCGGCTGCTCGACTTCAACCCCCTGTTGTTCGTCATTTAAGACGATGTCCTCGTCTTCCGAGCTGTCGGCGGCGCTGACGGAATAATCAGTAGATTCCGGCTGCACCGGTAAAGAATCAGCCCAGACAGAAAGGGGCGTCAGAAGACACTGAATGATCAGTAATGGCGTCATTGCCGTTGCTAGCAGTCGTTGCGTCTTTTTCATTCGACCCCCCCATTAATCGACCATATTTAGCATCATTATTTATCGTTACGGCAATTGCATAAATACCGAAAACGTGAATGGCACTTAAATAGAAACGAACGGACCGTTGCAAAACGACCCGTTCGTTTTAATCAGAATATTTGCTAGAACCTGTGTGAAAACACGAATTTCGACCTGCTATGCAAGCGGCACGTTGTCATACCAGCCCCATTTTGGCTTGTATGAGGTGGAATAATAATCCAACCAGTACGCCATATCGAGCGTCCTGATCCGACCGACATTATCCATAACCTGGTTATTACCGATGTAGAGACATACGTGACCGTAAATGCTGCCCATGCGTGTATGCGTATGCGAAGGAACGGCAATGACCATTCCGACTTTCAAATGAGAATAATCGGTGTATTTACAGTAATCCCAGTAGTAATCGCAGGCATCTGTATGGACATTCCTAAATCCGGCACGCTCATAGATATCTGCAATCCACTCGGAGCACAATCCCGGGCCAGGAGACGGCACCTGTCGGGCAAGATCTACAATTTTCTTCTGCATGGGATTTGCAAACGCGGTTGGTTGCCCAAGCAAACACGGCGAAACGGTGCTCCCGGGGGCATTGGCGCCCTTCCTCGTAAGTCGAACTTGGATAGCTTGGACATGCGCCCCATAGCCAGTACTACCGGCAACGGAGCCATTTTTAGTCCAACCAAGCCAGCCGACGTTATCGACATGAACCCTGTACCAAACATCAAAATAGGTTGCCAAGTCACCAGAAAGAGAAATTTTAATAGCCTCAACCGAATTGGATTCAGCGGTAGACGAAAGCTGCACTCCATTTGACTTACCAGACGTCCAGCCCACATTCGAAAGATGAAGTTGATAATTAATCCCGCCGGCAACAGATGAAGTAGTTTTAGCTGAAAACCCGGTGATGGGAATTCCCTGACCGGTTGTACCGGACACCTCTCCAGCGGGGACAGAATTCTGCCAAGCACCTTTCACCTGAGAGGAATACGTCACCGTAGGTATTTCAAGATGGGAATACCCTGATGTATCAGGATGGGAGGCGCCCTTCTTAATGAGCTTAATCTGAACAGCCTCGAGAGAGCATGACATACCGGTGGTGCCGGCCTCCCCGCCGTCCTTGGCCCAGGCCATCCAGCCGATGTTGGAGGCGTGGACGCGGTAGTAGACGTCGTAGTCCTTCGCGAGGGAGCCCGTGAGCCTCAGGCGCACGGCCTCGACGGCGCGCCCCTGGCCGGTGGTGCCGCCCTCGGAGGCCGAGGGGGTGTCCCAGCCCTGCCAGCCGATGCCCGAGACGTGGGCGTCGATCTGGACGGAAGAGCCGTCCGAGTAGTCGGAGCTGTCGAGCGAGAGCTTGAGGTCCTCGAGGGCGAGGCCGCGGCCGGTGGTGCCGGCGGTCGCGCCGTCGGACACGGCCCCCTGCCAGCCCACGTTGGAGACGTGGGCGCGGTAGGTCAGGGACATGGGCTTCTTCTTGAAGGCGTAGTCGACGTTGGCGCCGTCGGACGAGGGGGCGGCGTCGCCCTTCTTGACGAGCCTGACCTGGACGGCCTCGACGCTCCTGCCGAAGCCCGTGGTGCCGGCCTCCCCGCCGTCCTTGGCCCAGGCCATCCAGCCGATGTTGGAGGCGTGGACGCGGTAGTAGACGTCGTAGTCCTTCGCGAGGGAGCCCGTGAGCCTCAGGCGCACGGCCTCGACGGCGCGCCCCTGGCCGGTGGTGCCGCCCTCGGAGGCCGAGGGGGTGTCCCAGCCCTGCCAGCCGATGCCCGAGACGTGGGCGTCGATCTGGACGGAAGAGCCGTCCGAGTAGTCGGAGCTGTCGAGCGAGAGCTTGAGGTCCTCGAGGGCGAGGCCGCGGCCGGTGGTGCCGGCGGTCGCGCCGTCGGACACGGCCCCCTGCCAGCCCACGTTGGAGACGTGGGCGCGGTAGGTCAGGGACATGGGCTTCTTCTTGAAGGCGTAGTCGACGTTGGCGCCGTCGGACGAGGGGGCGGCGTCGCCCTTCTTGACGAGCCTGACCTGGACGGCCTCGACGCTCCTGCCGAAGCCCGTGGTGCCGGCCTCCCCGCCGTCCTTGGCCCAGGCCATCCAGCCGATGTTGGAGGCGTGGACGCGGTAGTAGACGTCGTAGTCCTTCGCGAGGGAGCCCGTGAGCCTCAGGCGCACGGCCTCGACGGCGCGCCCCTGGCCGGTGGTTCCGCCCTCGGAGGCCGAGGGGGTGTCCCAGCCCTGCCAGCCGATGCCACTTACATTAGCGTTAATTTGTACAGAGCCATCTTCAACGGGATTCAAGATGCTGACTTTAAGATCCTCCACTGATTTAGACTGCCCCGTAGTGCCAGCCGTAGACCCGTCGCGCTTATTGCTCATCCAGCCAATATTCGAGACATGCGCCTCATACTGAATATGCATCTTGCTGTCATCTACGTTCAGAAGAGAACCGTTGAAGCAGTAGTTCATGTCACAGCGCCCGTTAACGCCCGGGACATTGCCGCTGCTTGAATACTGCCAGAAACTGTAGCTGCCAGCATAATCGCAACGCCAATTATATTGAGCAACCCAATGGTCATAACCGCTCAGAGACGGACTATCCAAGTAGTTGTTGAGCCAGTTAAGGTTCGCATAGATACCCGACTTAAAGCCAACGGCCTCCATACGGTTGCAAAAAGTCTGCGCAATCTGAGCGAGCTTATCTTTGCTGAAATTCGGATCCTGCAAGATATAGTTATCCTCAAGATCGTAATAAACGGGAAGCGACGGATGATGGCCACCGAGCCAAGCAAGCGTTCGATCGGCTTCTTTATTTGCATCCGCAACAGATCGAGCATAGGAGTAGTAGTAGACGCCATAAGGAATACTGAGGCGCTCACATTCAGCAGCGTTCCTTTCAAAGGAATCGTCAGGCTTTCCATAAACAGGCCCAACCCTGAGGATGGCAAAATCAATCCCTGCGGCCTTAACCATATCCCAATCAACGATCCCCTGGTAATTACTGACGTCAATACCGCGCGCAATAGCACCATTGGGCAAAGGATCGTCAGTTAAAGACTGCGCATCGATGTCGCCATTGTCAGAATCGATAAGCACGCCGTTTTCATAACGCCAAGAGTTAGGCTCTAGGGAGTCGGCTTCAGAGGAATCTGTCTCGATGGAAACATCGCCCGAAGCCTCACCATCAGAATCATCAGTGCCCGGCTCATCGGCACCAACTCCGGCCTGATCGTCGGAAATAAAGTCTGAATCCTCGTCAGGACGAGCAGCATTTGCATCGTCGCCGTACCATTCGGTTGGACCTTGGGAATCCGAAACATCGTCCTGTGTCCCCTGGGAACTTTCATCTTGGGATCCGCACTCTACAGACGCTTGAGATGTCGATTGCGAGATAGCGCCAGATTCAGCCGACAGCGCATATGCACAGTAAGGCTGAGAGACTTGCGACCAAATCATTACTAGCGCGCAAGCCAAAACCGCATACGCTTTTAGACGTTTCATGTATATCCCCCAAGATAACAGCTGAATACAGCAACACAATCAATGGTTATATTAACACACTTCATAGAACACATTTTGGGCTTGGGAAAGCAATGCCACCGACACAAAATGAGGCGCTCCTATAACGGAGCGCCTCAATAGAATCTATGCGAAAGGTCTTGCGGCACCGATCACACGGCCGGGAGCGTTGACCGAACGTTCGGTGACCCCAATTCCCGGCCACGAATCAATAATTCGACCGTTTCCGATATAGATTCCAATATGACCCTGGTAGTAGACCACATCTCCCCTCTGCATGGCAGAGGTGCTAACCGGCATAAACGTGTTGTTGCGATACCAGTTCATAGAGTTATACGTCTGCTCAGGAAGCCAACGATGGTTATAGGGGTTATACCAACCCATATCCATGCCAGTCGCATACAGACATTGCAGTACCAAGCCCGAGCAATCAACCGCATCCCCTGGCCAAGAGGACCACGGCTCAATATAACGCGTTCCAATATACTCGCGAGCGCGCTGAACAAAAGCGTTAATGCAATCCTGACGCGAAGCGTTATAGGGAATTCGAGAAGGCGTAACGTACGTAAAGTAACCGGTGCAGTACGAAGGAAGCTGAACGCTATTGCAACTAACCTTTGGATAAGATCCCGGGGTCTGATATCCCATATAACGATAGGTCTCAAAATACGAATCAGACGTAGAGCCTGGTGCAGAAGCGCCCTTGGGGACAATCTTTACCTGTAAAGCCTGAACAGGAATGCCAAGCTTCGTGGTGCCCGCCGGTGATCCATTTTTGGTCCAGCCAAGCCATCCGTAATTTGATACATGGACGCGATACCAAACATCAAAGTAATTAGATATCTCGCCAACCAAGTTAATCTTCACAGCTTGGATTTGCTGACCTTGACCAGTAGTTCCCGATGTGGCCCCATCTGAGACAGCAGATTGCCAGCCGATATTGGATACGTGAGCGGAATACGAAATGCCACCGCTCATGGAGCCATCGGAAAGCGATAGCCCCATGGCCTCCATGGCACGGTTCTGCCCAACCGTTCCGGCAACTCCGCCATTGCCAACAGACGCTTGCCAGCCGAGACCGGAGCAATTTGCCTTAGCAGATAGTCCGGGAAGCTGGATCAACGCAGCATGATCTTGAACGGGAGCGTCGGACGAACCCTTGGCAACCAACTTAATTTGAATTGCCTCGGCCTGCTTAGACAGTCCAACGGTGCCGGCTGCAGCGTCATTTTTAGCCCAGCCAAGCCAGCCATAATCCGCCGCATGGATACGGTAGTAAATATCGTATTTTGAAGCGTCGTTGCCGGTCAGTCTTAATTTAACCGCCTGAATTGCGAGGCTCTTGCCAACGGTGCCAGCATAGGAAGCGCCCGAGACGTATGGTTGCCAACCGATATTCGCAACATGTGCCGACACTTCAACTGAGGCATCGATGCCTTGCGTCGTAACATACAGCGCCTGCAGGGAACGAGACATGCCCGTCTGACCCGCAATCTCGCCATTGCCAACGGGAGTCAACCAGCCCGCAGAAGCAACGTGCGCCTGAGATACAAGACCGATTCCAGGCGTTTCGATAAACGCATTGGCGGTGGAGCCAGGCGAAGACTGACCCTTACTTACGAGCGCAATTTCAATGCCGCACAAACCGGAAGAGCCACCAGAAACACCACATGCCTGACCATTAGACGTCCAGCCCGTCCAACCATTACCGGAATCGCATACTCGATACCAAATGTCATAATTGGCAGCAAACTGGCCACTCAGCGACATTTTTATCGCTTTTATGGGTGCGCCGGATACCGCCTTGGCAGCACCGCCATCCGATGAAAAAGCGCCCCAGCCTGAATATGAATCCATAACGGCATAGGAAATTGACCCGTCATCAGTTTGGCCTGCAACGCTTAAGGCAATGGAGTTCAGCAGTTTGGCGCCCTTGCCCCCGATCGTAGCCTTTTGACCAGAAGATAAGCCAAGACTCTCTCCAGAAACGGCGGATCCGGAAACCGCAACAGCATCTAGATCGCCGATAAAGACATTGCTCGAAGAGCCAGGCGCTGCTCCGCCTTTCTCCACAAGGATTACCTTTACCGCTTCGATAGCCTTGCCTTTACCGGCAGAACCAGCGGCAGCTCCATTGCAAGCCAAATCAAGCCAGCCTATACCTGACACATGAGCACAATACCAGACGTCATATTTTTCAGCTGCCTCACCGGTTAGACGAATCTGAACGGCTTCGAGACGCTGAGACTTACCAGTCGTTCCACAGTGCCCCTCAGACCACTGCTGCCATCCGACATTAGAAACATGGCCACGAAGCTCAATGGAGCCCGAGTGACCATACCAGCCAAGCTGAGCCTCAAGAGCCTCCATGGGGAGGCCCCTACCAGTTGTCCCGGCAACAGATCCGCCGCCTACGGGCGACATCCAACCAATATTCGACGTATGTGAGCGAACAATGATTGAGACAGGTTCATCGCTACGGCTCTTAAAAGGACAGGCGGTGTCGCCCGGGGCGGGGTCGCCCTTGGGCAGGACCGCGACCTGGACGGCCTGGACGGCGCGGCCGTAGCCCGCCGAGCCGGCGTCGGCGCCGTCGCACGCCCAGCCCAGCCAGCCGAACTCGGCGGAGTGGACGCGGTACCAGACGGTGTAGCGGGCGGACAGCTCCCCGGACAGCCTGACCCTCAGGGCCTCGACGGCCCGGGCCTGGCCGGTGGTGCCGGCGGTGCCGCCGTTGCCGACGGCGGCCTGCCAGCCGACGTTCGAGACGTGGGCCTCGACGGATATGGCGTCGGCGCCGAGGGGCTCGCCGGTCGAGGCGTCGGACAGGACGAGGCGAAGCGCCTCGAGGGGGAGCCCCCTGCCGGTCGTGCCGGCGACCTCGCCGCCGGCGACGGCGCCCATCCAGCCGATATTGGAGACATGGGCCGAGTACGAGAGCGAGACGGGCGCGGCCGCCTCGGACTGGGCGGGCTCCGCCTGGGCCCCGTCGGCCTGCGGGGCCTCGGGCTGGGAGGCGTCGGCCTGCGCGGGCTGCGCGCCGGGGCCCCCGTCGGCGGGCTGGGCCTCGGCGGCCGGGGCCTGCGCGTCGCCCGGGTCGGCGGGGGCGGCGTAGGCCGCGGGCCCGCACAGGGCCAGGGCGGCCGCGACCGCCAGCGCGGCGGCGGCACCGGAAATACGTTTCATGGAGCGTCTCATGGAAAATCCCCCTAATCTAGCAACGGTTTAGAGTCTACTAGATTGGGGGGACGGGAACCAAGCCGATAAAGGTAATTAACCAGCAGCTATTTAATCAGACAAACATGCTGATTGATCTCGGCCGGATTTGAATAGTTATAGATAGACGAAATCTGATTGGCGGGCGATGAGGAGTGCCACATCTTATTATCACGGGGATGGTCGCCCCAGAAAAACCCGATATGACAATCGACGTTAGGAGCAGTCTTAAAGAATATGACGTCACCCTTCCTTGCCAACCCGCTATTCAGCAGATCCTGCACCTTGTTGAACTCATAAACCTTTGAACCGGAATCGATCGCATAGCCGTAAAAACGCCAGGCATTAATATAGCTGCCGCCACCGGGGCCTCCGGCCCAGGGAGAATGGCTGTTGTTTGCCGCAACCGCCGCAAGGTTACCGCCACATTTCGACCAAGCGTGGGCGACAAAACCGGTGCAGTTCATACCAGAGTATCCATCCCAGCGCCTCTCCCCATTGGGATAGGTGCAGGTAGGAACAGAAAATCCAGTGGAATATGGAGTCCCGAGGTAGTAACCGTCATATTGATGCTGGGTAAGCCAGGTAACAAGCCTAATCCGCGAAACGCCAATCACCTTCTCGTCGGCTACATCCCTGTACGCGCCCTCCGTTGGGCCCGGGGCCGCCGAGCCCTTCGCGAGGATGCGGACCTGGAGCGCCTCGACGCGGTAGCCGATGCCGGTCGTGCCGGCGCGGGCCCCGTCGCTGGCCCAGCCGAGCCAGCCGTAGTCCTGCACGTAGGCGCGGTACCACACGTCGTAGTACTCGGAGAGGTCGCCGGTCAGGCGCATCTTCACGCACTCGACCGCCCTGCCCTGGCCGGTCGTGCCGGCCACGGCGCCGCCCGAGACCTCGTCCTGCCAGCCGACGCCCGAGACGTGGGCGCTGTAGGACAGGCCGCCGGCGACCGGCGAGGAGACCTCGGCGGCGATCGCCTCGACGGCGCGGGACTGGCCGGTCGTGCCGGCGGTGCCGCCGTTGCCGACGGCGGGCTGCCAGCCGACGCCGGAGACGTGGGCCCTGAGGCTGAGCGAGGGGACGGAGAGCTCGGCGGGGGCGCCCGTCGAGGGGGCGTCGCCGCCCTTCTCGACGAGGACGGCCTGGAGGGCCTCGGCCTGGACGCCGAGCCCCTCGGTACCAGCGGCCTCGCCGTCCTTGGCCCAGCCGAGCCAGCCGTAGCCGGCCGCGTGGACGCGGTACCACACGTCGTAGCGCTCGGAGACGGGGCCGGAGAGGGACACCCTCACGGCCTGCACGGCGCGGCCCTGCCCCACCGTGCCGGCGTAGGAGGGGGCGGAGGCGGCGTCCTGCCAGCCGATGCCGGCCACGTGGGCCGCGACGGAGACGGAGCTCCCCTCGCCCGCCCCCTCGAGGGAGGCGCGCACGGCCTGGAGCGCGAGGCCCCTGCCGGTCGTGCCGACGTCCTCGCCGCCGCCCACCGCGGGCAGCCAGCCGCGCTCCGCGACATGGCCCTGCAGGACGAGCGACGGGCCGGAGGCGGCGCCGGAGACGTAGGCCCCCTCGGCCGGACCGGGGGCGGCGGAGCCCTTCGCGACGAGGGCGACCTGGACGGCGGTGAGGCCCGAGGCACCGGACTCGACGCCGGAGGGCTCGCCGGCGCTCGCCCAGCCGAGCCAGCCGCGCGCGGAGTCGCAGGAGCGGTACCAGACGTCGTAGCGCTCCGCGAGGCCGCCGGACAGCTCGAAGCGGACGGCCTTGAGCTGGAGCCCGCCGCCCGAGGCGCCGAGCTGCGCCCCGTCGGAGCTGGTCTCCCCCTGCCAGCCGGAGCCCAGCAGCAGGCCGCGGTAGCAGACCGACCCGTCGGACTCGAGGTTGTCGACGGTCGCGGCGACGGAGCCCAGCACGGGCCCCCTCTCGGAGCCGAGCGTCAGGACCCCGCCCGAGAACGACGAGCCCGCCGGCGAGCCGGAGACGGAGAGGGACGACCCGGACAGGCGCTCGCCGGCGCCGCGGAAGGCCCCGCCGGCCGGCCCCGGCGCGGCGCCGCCCTTGGGGACGAGCACGACCTGGACGGCCTGGACGGCCTTCGACAGGCCAACCGTGCCCGCGGACGCGCCGTCCTTGGCCCAGCCGAGCCAGCCGTAGTCGGAGCAGTGCACGCGGTACCAGACGTCGTAGGACGAGGCGGCCTCGCCGGAGAGCCTGAACTGGAGCGCCTCGACCGCCAGGGAGCGCCCGGTGGTGCCGGCGGTCCCCGAGGTCCAGCCCTGCCAGCCGACGTTCGAGACGTGGGCCCTCACCTCGAGGGAGGAGGATCCGTGCCCGTACCAGGAGACGGAGCCCGAGAGGGCCTCGAGGGCGCGGCCCTGCCCGGTGGTGCCGGCCACGGCGCCGTCCGAGACGGCGCCCTGCCAGCCGATGCCGGCGACGTGGGCGCGGTAGGAGACCGAGGGGGGCTCGGAGGACCTGTCGACGAAGGGGGTGGAGGTGTCGCCCGGGGCGGGGTCGCCCTTGGGCAGGACCGCGACCTGGACGGCCTGGACGGCGCGGCCGTAGCCCGCCGAGCCGGCGTCGGCGCCGTCGCACGCCCAGCCCAGCCAGCCGAACTCGGCGGAGTGGACGCGGTACCAGACGGTGTAGCGGGCGGACAGCTCCCCGGACAGCCTGACCCTCAGGGCCTCGACGGCCCGGGCCTGGCCGGTGGTGCCGGCGGTGCCGCCGTTGCCGACGGCGGCCTGCCAGCCGACGTTCGAGACGTGGGCCTCGACGGATATGGCGTCGGCGCCGAGGGGCTCGCCGGTCGAGGCGTCGGACAGGACGAGGCGAAGCGCCTCGAGGGGGAGCCCCCTGCCGGTCGTGCCGGCGACCTCGCCGCCGGCGACGGCGCCCATCCAGCCGATATTGGAGACATGGGCCGAGTACGAGAGCGAGACGGGCGCGGCCGCCTCGGACTGGGCGGGCTCCGCCTGGGCCCCGTCGGCCTGCGGGGCCTCGGGCTGGGAGGCGTCGGCCTGCGCGGGCTGGGCGCCGGGGCCCCCGTCGGCGGGCTGGGCCTCGGCGGCCGGGGCCTGCGCGTCGCCCGGGTCGGCGGGGGCGCCGTAGGCCGCGGGCCCGCACAGGGCCAGGGCGGCCGCGACCGCCAGCGCGGCGGCGGCACCGGAAATACGTTTCATGGAGCGTCTCATGGAAAATCCCCCTAATCTAGCAACGGTTTAGAGTCTACTAGATTGGGGGGACGGGAGCCAAAGCATGATGGGCCGAACGGTTAGCCACAAGTTCACCTTCGGCGCCAATGGCCTCATCCGTATAACCATTGAGTTCCAGATGACCGACATCGATCCACACCCAGCCAACGCCCGAAACACCTGGCTCGCAGCACGCAACGTTGCCTATAAACATGCTCTCCATGTCCGCGGTATAAGAAGGCCCGCCCTGCAAAACGCACGGACAGGGCATAGCAACAGGCAACTCGGCGCAAATCGTTTGAGCAGGCGGCGCGCGGAAGGAGCGTATAAGGCGGTTTTCTGCTGGCTGTCAGCCGCGGCATCCTCACGGAAACCTAGTTGTCGCCGGAATTATAGTCCCCGGCGCGGACTCACCTTATCTCCCCGGTGCGGGCTCGATATCCTCTCGGATATCTAATCGTCTTGGACTTTAACCCGCCCAAGCACAGTACAGCTTTTACGTGCCGCCACACGGAGCTTAGCTAGTGGACTATTTTCTAAAATATAGACCTTCAAAGCAACTTGGGTTCAAGCACGGACAAACAAAACAGGCACTGAATACACGACTTGTTTATCAATAGTTATCAATCAAATGCGTTACCAGCAAATATCGTCCGTCTCATACGCTGCGATACAATCAATCTCACCAAATGCTTAACCAGTAAGTCGAAGGGACCAACGTGCTAACAATTCACTATGGTGATATGGAAAACGTTATCTATAATACGTCGGTTTACTTCGATAACATCTATTCGCCCGAATGGTTTCAAGATGCTTTTGCGCAGAGAATTATTTAATCCATTGATAAGGGCGGCGTGGTTGGACCCGGCGCAATAAACACCAAGATCCTTGGCATTATCCCACCGGAAAGGCTATCGGGCGGAACTAAGACGCTGCTGCTCATGTACTTCATGCCTCAGAACATATACAACGCCACAACCTGTAGCGACAATTGCGCTTACTGGATTCTAAGAATTGCCACGCAAAAGGACTTAACCATCAGCCTCTACCATTTGATGGATTTTGGGAACGGCAAATTCACAGCGACCGTTGCAAACACGGGCGATGTCGTTCACACGATGTTCGACCTCGTCCCAATAGCCGCAAAATGCCTAAAGGAAAACTCCTGACACGCGCTTTCGCTAGGCTCTGTTAGACCAAGATTGGCATACATATGTCATCACGGTGCCATATCGTTAGCCCCGTAGACCGCGACGATGGGGACATCATGAACGCCGAGGACCTGGTAATCACCTTCAAGAGGGACATCGCGAGCCTCAGCAGGACCGAACGCCGCCGGCTCCGCCTACGAAGTCGAATACTGCCCGCGCTGCGGGTCCGCCGCGGTCGTGAAGAAGGGGAAGGCCGGGAACGGCGAGCAGCGCTACCTCTGCCGGGGCTGCGGCAGGACCTTCGGCATGGGCAGCGAGCGCATCCTGGGGGCGAGCAGGCTCCCGAAGGAGACCTGGATGGCCTACGCCGAGTGCTTCGAGCTCATGCTGCCCCTGCGCGAGTGCGCGAGGCGCTGCCGCGTCTGCCTCAAGACCGCCTACACCATGCGCCACAGGCTGATCGAGTGCCTCTCGGCCTACTCCCCCTCGTTCAGGATCGAGCGGGGCTGCGGCTGCGAGCTCGACGAGACCTACTTCCCCGAGTCGTTCAAGGGCAACCACGCGAAGGGGTCGTTCACGATGCCGCGCCCCTCCCGGCACCGCGGCAAGCAGGTGCACAGGCGCGGGCTGTCGCGCGAGCTGATCTGCGTCATGACCGGCGTGAACGACCCGAACGAGACGTTCCTCGAGGTCACGGGGCGGGGCGCCCTTTCGAGGGGGCGCGCCATGGACGCGCTGAGGGGCCGCATCGCGGCCGGCTCGGTCGTCGCGACCGACAGGGCGGCCGCCTACGTCGGCGTCCTCGCCGAGCTCGAGGTCGCCGCGCACGCGGCCCACGATTCCAAGGACCGCTCCGGGGGGACCATCAACCGGGTCAACGCCGTCCATTCGCTCCTCGGCGCCTTCATGGGGCCGTTCAAGGGCGTGTCGACGAAGCACCTCGATGCCTACCTCGCCTGCTTCAGGTGGTGCCGGACCTTCATGGCGACCGATTCCGGCGCCGCCGAGCGCACGGTCGCGCGGCAGCTCGCGCACGGCTCCTGCACACGGAGTACGCGGACGGGTGCCGCGAGGCCGGCGCGATGCCGATGTCCTACGACAGAGGGCCGAGAGGGGCGATGCCCCGCTGGCCTAGCGCTTCGGAAAACCGGATAGGGCGCGCGGGGGCCGTTCGGCTGAGTCTGGGAAGCGGAGCCGAGGGGCTGGCGGAGCATGGCCACCGAACCCATCGAAACACATCCCCACCGTTCCTTCAACTGAGGAAACGACGGCCCGGGGCCGCCTTGAACTGAGTCCCAAATCTTGGGCACGAAAAATGGGAGGCTTTTTATGCGTGTCGACTTGAGAGTGAAACACGACATCGAGGCCAGGAGGGCGGCGATCGGGCTCTTCGAGCGAGGGCACGGCTTCAAGTCGGCGGCGAAGGCGCTGTCGGTCCCGCGCAACACCGTGAGACAATGGCTCTACGTATACCGGTCGTTCGGAAGCGAGGTGCTGCTATCCATGGACGGCAAGCAGACCAGGTACACATTCGAGCAGAAGGTCGCCGCCGCCTCGGCCGTGGTCGACGGCGGCATGAGCAAGCGGGATGCCACGGAGGCGTTCGGGGTCATGTCCCTGGCGCCGCTCCAGAGATGGTGCGCGCTCTACCGCGAGGGCGGCGCCGAGGCGCTCAGGCCCAAGCCCAGGGGCAGGCCGAGGGGGTCCGGCCCCAAGTCGCGCGGGCGCACATAGTGAAGTACGAGTGGGGCAAGAGGAGGTAGCTGGATATGTCGAAGCTGGAGGAGATGGACGAACTGAAGGGAAAGGCGGAGGGCTAGAAGAGGACGGGATCGAGGACGGCTAAGTCCATTTGCGAAAGAGTCTTGACGGTACCGACGAGGTAACGCATAGCTTCTTTCGTAAATTGACAACCATAGATCGGAAACATCTATTCTGTTTTTCCACAATCTGAGCAGTTAAAGAACTAACGGACAATTCGACGTTCTCGTCATATATCTCATACCCAAGCACGTCATCGTCTGTTTCTATCGATTCTTTCCCGTATTTCGGAATATAGGATATTTGAATATCAGCCTGCTGCGCAAAAGGACACCCAACGATGTTCTCATATCTGAATAAAAGCAGTACGACTCCCTTTTTTCTTAAGCTTGCCAACGAAGCTGTAAATGTATAAACCCCGTCCCGAGGAACGCATAGACGATGCTGATCCATAAACGAAGCCTTGCCAAAAGCCGAATCATCCCTCAGGCGAAGTCGACAGGCCGACCCATCCCCAACATTGCGAATTTCGATAGAAAGACGCACGGCCTCATTTACCGTGCTTGTCCAGATACCCTTATCTCCATCGATGTCGACAGGTTTATCGTCAACCAACACCTTATCGATTATAAAAAACGGACGCTTAGTATTTTCCCGTTTAAACTCATCTTGTTGCCTCTGCAGATTACGATCAAGCTTATTCAATCTCTCGGTCTGGTAGACCGAATACAGCGCAAGAGAAATGGAACCAGCGCCAACAGCAGCAGAGCCGATATATCCAAGCAAATCCCCTGAATCAAAACGCGCTTCAAAAACAGCGCAGGGCGCCTCATACACAAATAGAACATTCACCAACAACGGAGCACAAAATAGAAATGTCACTACAGTAATTTAGATAAATAGAAGCCTATGAGTTGTAATTTTCATTAGCAAAAATACTCCCGTACGAGAGGCTTCTTAAGAGTCTCAAGCATTTCAATCTGTCGTTTCATGTCAAATCGCATCTTTATATTCCTATCGTAAGTTATATCGAGATTTATAGGTTTATATAAACTTGTATAAGCTTATCGCGGAATATCGTTTGTTTCGACCCGCTAAATCCAACATATCGAAACAGGCAATTACCGCAGGATAGAAAGTTGTTACACCTGTAAAAGTCATCGGTTCGTTCTAACAGACATGTTGATTGACCCGTTACCCACTGCTTGAGGGAAATCGACCCCAAAATGGTAAAGTAGACGCAACAGGCAACCATGGAGGAACAATGCTCAGCATTCACTACGGCGACAGAGACGATGTGATTTATGACACGTCGACATTCTTTGATTACAGCTATTCTCCCTCTTGGCTGCAAGATCCCCTGTCACAGCGCATTATCAAATCTATTGATAATGGCACTGTTCTTGGCGCAAACGCAATTGATACCAAGGTGCTTGGCGTTATTCCGCCAGAGAAACTATCAACGGGCACCAAAACACTTCTACTGATGCTCTTTATGCCTCAAAACCTCTACAACGCCTCAACCTGCGGAGATAATTGCGCCTATTGGATCTTGCGCATCGCCTCCAAACATGACATCACCATCAACCTCTACCATATGATGGATTTTGGCAAAGCGCGTTTTACAGCCCGTGTCATCAATTCCGGACAGATTGTTCATACCATGGATGAGCTTGTCCTTATCTCGGCAAAATGTCTGAGGGAGGCTCGAGCATGAGAGGGGAATACCAGCTGACCGTAAGGACCAATAAAGTTCAGGTCAAACTCACTATTCGCCGAAACCTCACCATCATCCAAGGCAAAAGCGCAACAGGCAAAACCACCCTGTTGGACAGCCTCCGTGCATACGAAAACCTAGGAGCCCAAAGCGGGATAATCGTTAATTGCGCAGCCCCCTGCCGCGTCATCGGCGGCAAAGATTGGGAAGCGCAACTCGGCCGCATCGATAACAGCATAGTGTTTGTGGACGATACGCAAAAATTCGTAAGGAGCCATGCATTCCAGCATGCAGCTCGACACAGTTCCAACTATTACGTCATCGTTGCGAGGGACGAATTGCCCCAGCTCCCCTATAGCGTGGATGAGATCTATGGTCTCAAAAACACCAACAGGGCCACAACAAAATATCCTGTCTACACACGCACGTACACTTCTACCTACCGCATTTACGGAGACGAGCTCTACGATGGAGATCGGCCAGAAGAAGTCATTGTCGAAGACAGCAATGCCGGCTATGAGTTCTTTAAAGTCCTGTGCGCCAAAAGTAAAATTCGCTGCGTAAGTGCCGGTGGCAAATCAAACATATACGAAACCGCCCTGAACTCCCCAGCCCAAAAATTGCTCGTAATTGCAGATGGGGCCGCTTTTGGGCCCGAGATGCCCTATGTCTATTCGCTCAGAAGATTTAAGGAGATCGAGCTCTTTTTGCCGGAATCGTTTGAATGGCTTGTGCTGAGATCGGGACTCTTCAACGATGTCGAAACGCAAAACATGCTCCTTCATCCTGCCGATTTCATCGACTGCGAGAAGTTCTTCAGTTGGGAACAGTTCTTTACTAAACAGCTTAGGGAGCTGACCAGAGACAGCTACCTAGCCTATAGAAAAGAAGCTCTCAATCCCGCCTACCTACAGCAACATGAGCTCAACACGATCGCTGAATCGCTACCCAAACTCGGAATCACTTCGCGCTAGATCGAGAGGTACTCGCTCTCGCTGCTAAGATTCGGTCCCAACCATGAATCGCCCGTCAAGAAGAACTCAGGCCAGTGCTGCATGAACAGCGCTTGCTCGCGCTTCCAGCGGCGCAGTTTATCCTCGTTGGCTTCTTCCCTGCCGCGCGAGGTGAACTCGTAGTGGTACAGCTCTGCATAGGGCGTAAAGATGGTGAGGTAACCCGCCTCCCACACACGCAGGCAAAAGTCTGCGTCGTTAAAGCCGACGGCGAATTCCTCGTTATAGCCTCCGACCTGCTCAAATACGTCGCGTCGCACCATCTGGCAGGCACCTGTTACGGCGCTAAAGTTACCCGGACGTACGGCGCGGGCAAGATAGCCCTCGCGCTTTGCCGAGAAATCCTGGTTTGCATGGGCAAGTGCGCCGCGCACGCCAACCAAAATGCCGGCGTGTTGCACCAGATGGTCGGCAAAGTAGAGTTTGGCGCCCACCACGCCTGCATCGGGACGCTGCAGATACCCCATCATCTCTTCGATAAAATCGGGGCTTATAACCTCGGTATCGTTGTTGAGCAGCAGCAGGTAGTCGCCCTTGGCGTGCTCCACACCAAAATTGATGATCTGGGAGTAATTGAACTCGCCCGGCCAGTACACAACGCGCGCGATGCCCTTGCCTTCGGATGCCGCAGCCACGCGCTCTGACAGGGTTTCGTAATACGCAAACGTCTCCGGGGCTTCACTGTTGTTCTCCACCAAGACGATCTCGTAGTTGGCATACGTGGCTTTCTGGGCGATCGACGTCACACAGGCATCGAGCGTCTCAACGTGATCCTTGGTGGGGATCACTATGCTCACCAGCGGCGCAGGCTCCGGCAGCGCATAGCGCATGCGGTAGACAAACGGCGTCTCGATCTCCTCGACCGTTCCGTGAACGCCCAGCGCGTTAAAGTGGCGCTGCAGCGCAAGACGACCCGCTTCAATGGCATACGGCTTGCTATCGGCAGAGCCATCGGCGGTGGAACCGGGATGCACGCGCCAGTGATACAACACGTGCGCAATATGCTCAAACCGTGCGCCCGATGCAAGGCAGCGAAGCGTCAGGTCATAATCCTGGGCGCCCGCGACGTCTTCCGGCGACATGCCAATACGATCGATAAGCGCCTTCTCCACCATCAGGAAATGCGTCACGCAGTTATGGCTATAGAGCAGGTCGACGTTGAGCTGCGTCTTAAAGACCGGCTGGCCCCACTCTCCTACTTTCTGGAACATGTCCTCGTCGCAGAACAGGACCTGGGGACGCTCGCCCTCGGCCGCCTTATTCAGCGCGGCAACATAGTGGAATAGCGCGTCCGGTTCCAAGATGTCATCGTGGTCCAAGAACGCGATGTAGTCGCCCGTCGCTTGCTCAATACCTGCGTTGGTGTTGAGCACAATGCCGCCGTTGCCAGGCAGCTCAATACGACGAACCCGCTCGTCATTGGCGGCAGCCGCAAGATTGGCCACCGCATCCCATTCGGGCGAGGCGTCCATAAGCAGCAATTCCCAGTTGTCATAGCTCTGGGCTAGCACCGAGTCCAGCAGCTCGCGCAGGTAGACCCGATCAGTTTTATAGCACGGCACCACAATGCTCACGAGAGGTCTATAGGCAAAGGCCGCCGAAGCGACACGCTGGCACGCCAAATCGCCCGGCTTTGCGCGATGCTGCTCAAACCAACGTCGATAGGCTGCGTCGTCCGCACGCGCGTCCTTCATGCGGTTCCAGCTGTCGTCGACCATGCCGTTGTACAGGCGACCATCCATAGCGCAAAAACCACTCTGAATCTGCTCCGTGGGATCGCTCGCAATCGCGACAAAATCTCGTATAACCTGAGGCATCTCAACGCTCAGATACGTTTTATTGACGTGGCAACCGTTGCGCTGCGGCACATCGACCTGCGATTCAAACACATGCACGGTAGCATCGATGGCATTCATATGCGTATCGAAGATCTGGAGCTCAGGCGCGCACTGGGGGTCTCCCGCCCACTTGACCTCAAAGCGCCACACCGCGCCGGCGTCTGCTGGCAAATAGCGAATGGCATCGATCTCGTAGCGACCGCAGCATTCGCCACGCCGCGCATCGCGGATAAGCGCGCACAGCGCAGGCTTTGCTTTGTAGTTAATCTTGGATTCCAGCTTGGCCACGCGGCTATCGAGACGAATGGAGCCAAGCTTTTGGTCACCGGACACAAATGCAGCGTCGATCGTAGAGCCATCCAAAAACGGAAGCACCAAGACGGCAAGCTCGCGCTCGTAATCGGCAACGGAAGGGCAAAGCGCCAGCACACGGCCATGGTCAACCGGGAGTACCAGCGACGGCACACAAGAACCGCTCGTCGTCGCGCGGACAAAGGCCTGAGAACCTTCTTGCTCAATAAGCGCGGCGACATCCTGACCGGCAAAACGAAGCAGCACAAATAGACGGCCCTGACTGCGGCAAAGTGCCAAACGCTTGATACTCATCTACACTTCTCGCTTTCCCAGGGCGTTCGCTGCCATGCGTTTGTAGGCACCCAGGCGCCCAAACCTCAAGACGTCGTAATCGAACATGAGCTTTTTACATGCACGGGCATTGGGGACCTTGCTGGTAAGCGCCGCACGCACCATAGCAGCAACAGAAGGAGCGCATTGTGCGAGCGCAGCATCGCTGCCCACGGCAGAACCGGCAAGTGCCGTGGCAACGGCAGCAAACACCTTGCCGCAGTCCGAACCCAGTAACCTAAGCGCATCGTACAGCACCAGATCGCACAGGAAGTACGCCAGGTCATCGGCATGCTGGACATCGAGACCATCGCGCTGCCAGTCAGCCAGCACCGCGGAGTAAATCTTCACGTGCTCCAGCAGGCGTGTTTCGTCGTCGTAGCGCATGGTGTCCATAAGCGAACCCTTGCGCGCCACGCGGTAGTCATACAGCTTGTTCGAGATAAGCGCGGTCTTGTGCGAACGGCCGTACACGGCAAAATCGAAGACCTGGTCCTCGCCATACTTAACGGTTTCGTCGAACACAATCCCGTAACCCAGCAAAAACTCACGCTTGCAGGCGATGCGCCATGCAAAGGGGCGAGATGCTTCCTTAAACAGCAAGTCAGAGCTATAGCCTTCAAACGACACATCGCGCGGGCTCAGAACATAGTTAAGCCACGGATACCCCGCCTCCAGCGGATACGGGTTCGCGCCAAAGGTCAAAACGTCGCAGTCCTCGCGCTCAAAGACATCGACGATCACGCGGCACGCATCGGGTGTAAAGCGGTCATCGGAATCCAAGAACGCGACGATAGGTGCCGTGGACGCGGCGATGCCTGCATTACGCGCACTCGACAGGCCGCCGTTTGGCTTATCGACCAGCGTAAAGCGCGCGTCCTTTTCGCAATAGGCAGCCGCGATGTCGCGCGAGCCATCCGGCGAGCCATCGTTGACCAGCACGCCCTCCCAATCGGGCATGTCCTGCGCAAGCAGGGAGTCCAAGCACCAGGCCAGGCACTCCTCCACTTTATAGATGGGAACGACAACGGAAATCTTGGGGGTAGCCATAGTCACTCGCTCCTACTGTGCGGCCGGAACGTCATCGGGGTGCGGGTTGTCGCCGTAGGTGCGCTGATACGTCAGCACGCGCCAGGCCAGCGGCAGGCCGCCAATCTTAAAGTAATGCTTAAACGTATTGAGCTTGCCCGGCTTCTTAAAGTCAAAGCGCGAATCGATATAGGCGCGGGGCGACTTGACCATCAGGCGCAAATCGGTCTCGCCGCGTGGATCAAACAGCGACAGGTCAAAGCGACCGGCATCCCAGTCGGCCTTGAGCTCGGGTGAAGCCTTCTCCCAAAACTGCCCACGCAGCTCATCGACCAGGCGCTCATCATTCCAACGGTACGTATCGACCTTCATGCGCATTAAAATGCCCTGGAGCTGAGCCTTGAGCTCGGGACGCTCGTCCAAAAAGCGCTGCATCTCGGCATATTCGTCGCAAACGCAAAACACCTTGTTGGGCGAATTAACGGAGCTCTTCTCGTTATCTTGGCGATAGCACAAAATGGGGTCCGCAATAAACGCGGCGCGCTCGGCGCAAGCCCAAACCTTAAAGTTAAAGCCTGCGTCCTGATACGAGGCACCCGGCGTGGGAAGGAACCGAATCTGATTGCCGTTGAGGAACTCGCGCCGATAGATAGCCGACCAAATGGAAGGTTTGCGGTAGAAGATGCCCGGGCGATCGACAGGGCGATACGCGGCGCCCGTCATATGCTCGTCGATGATCCCAAACAGCTCACGGCGCTCGCTGGGCGTGGACCAATACAGGTAAAAGTCGCCCTTCACCACATCGGCATGCTCAGCATCGGCCTTGGCGACCAGCTTTTGGAGCGAATCCTCAAACATAAAGTCGTCGGACTCAAGGATGCCCACGTACTCACCGCGCGCCATCTCCAGGCCGCGGTTCATCGAGTCACCGTAGCCGCTGTTGGCTTTGCCAATCATCTTTACACGGGGGTCGCGCTCCACATACTCGCGGATGATATCCGGCGAACTATCGGTAGAACCGTCGTTAATGCAAATGATCTCAATGTCTTTGAGCGTCTGCGCCACGGCGGAATCGAGGCACTCGCGCAGGTAGCGCTCAACATTGCAGATGGGAACAAGCAGCGAAACTTTAGGGGTATCAGAGTTCTGCAAGAGAACCTCCTGTTGAATAGCGTGTAACAGGGTTATTTTAGCAGCCGAGTTGCGGCGGGCGGCAGCGCTTGGAATTACATAAAGCGCTCCAGGCAGGCTTTGAGACCACGAGTCGAAAGATAGAACAGCGTGGCGTCTGCCATCGAAACGCCCGAGGTCGCCGCAACGAGCTTGTGGGCAACACAGCGAACGGCACCCTTAGCAGGCATATCCGCCCACGTCGTTCCCAAAAACGTCGTGAGATCCATATTGACGCGAGCCGCCACGCGATGAAAACCATCGGCATCCAAGCGCGCCAGGTCGAACACAATAAGGTCCAAAAACCAAGTTATCAGCTCGCCGGGGCACAGGTCCAAAAGACCGTAGGCTGCCCAGTCCTCCAAGATCTCCTCGAGCATCCTCATGTGGGCGTCAAGCTTTTTGGCGCGAGCCTCGGCACTGTTGAACTCGTGCGTCGCCGATTCGCTCTCCATCACGTAGTGGTAGAACTTGTCCGGCATGACGACGGTCTTGCGGGCAAGCGCATAAGCCGCAAATTGGAAGACGACGTCCTCGCCCAAAGCCAAACCGGGGGCGAAACGAATGCCTTCGCGATTAAGCAGCTCGCGCGAAAAAGCCGCACGGCAGGCATAGGGCTGCGCATTCGAATGGAACAGCAGTTGGGGATCACGGGCGCCGAAGGTACCAGCTTTGGGGCTCATGAGTTGTTGGACGCGTTTGGGGGCAGCATCGGCAGGTTCACAGACACCGCCAAAAACGGCGGCCTCGGCATCTGCAGACTCCATGGAATGCAGCACGTGCTCGACCGTCCGGGCATCGATGTAATCGTCGGCGTCCACAAAAAAGACGGTCTCGCCTCCGGCGGCATCGATACCGGCATTTCGAGCGCACGAGACACCCGCGTTTTCCTGGTCAATCACCAGCACGCGATCGTCAGACTGCGCGATTTGGCGCAAGATACTCAACGAATCATCAGTTGAACCGTCGTTGACGCAGACAACCTGAATCGAGCGCTCGGACTGGGCCAACAGCGAATCGAGGCATCGCTGAACGGAGCGCGCAGAGTTGTAAACGGGGACGACAATGGTAGCTTTAGGACACGAGGCCTCTCCCATGCCGACCTACCCCCTCAGCGATTCGATGAGGAAGGCAGCAACCACGCCTGGGCCTCCAACCGAAGCGTAATACTTAGCACGCCCCAAGGCACCATCCGTCGCAAAACTCGGATGCTCGTCAACCCAGCCCTCAGGATCTTTGAGAATGGCAGCGAGATTCGCGCGCTTCCACGGCTTGAGGTCGTCAAGCGAAAACTCCCCCGCGTCCAAGGCCGCCTGAAATTCCTTAGCCATCTGAACCAGGAACTCCTTATAGAACTTAGGCGCCAGGCGCACGTAGTTCCACATGTACGAATCGTACTTAATGAGCTGATTGAACATGAGCATGCGCGCGACGTCATCACTTGCGTGGTCGCGGGCATAATCCTCTCGAATCCAACGCTCAATCTCGGCATACTCGGTATTGACGCAAAAGACCTTAGCCGAAGAATTGACCGAGGAATTCTCGTTGTCCTGGCGATACGACAACACGGCATCATGCAGATAAACAGCCTTATCTGCGCACGCGATCACCTTAAAGGCGAATGACGTGTCCTGAAAGGATGCCCCCGGAGTCGGCAGGAACTTAATGCCGTTGCGCTCAAGAAAATCGCGACGGTACACGGCCGACCAAATCGACGGCTTTTGCTTAAAGAACTGTGTCGTATCGCTCGGGTGCACCGGCTTGCCGCAATCCCGAGGTCTAAACATCTCGTGTAGCGAACGGCGCTCCTCGGGCTTAGACCAGTAGAAATCAAAGTTCGCCTTCGCAAAGTCGGCATTATTGGTATCGGCGGCCGAGACAAGCTTTTCGAGTGCGTCGGACGCCATAAAGTCATCGGACTCCAAGATACCAACGTACTTGCCACGCGCCATCTCCAGACCGTGGTTCATCGAGTCGCCGTAGCCGCTGTTGGCTTTGTCAATCATCTTGACGCGCCCATCGCGCTCCATATACTCGCGGATAATCGCCGGCGAGTTGTCGGTCGACCCGTCGTTAATGCAAATGATCTCAATATCCTTGAGCGTCTGCGCCAGGGCGGAATCGAGACACTCGCGCAGGTAGCGCTGAACATTGTAAATGGGAATAAGCAGCGACAGAACAGGGCTGCCAGAGGCGTTAGTAGACAAATGTGCTCCTTAGGAAATACCTGTCGTTTCATGGTATCAAAGGGTCAGCGTGCCAGCGGGCGTTTATATAATCTATGGAGCCTCTTGCGGGCAAAGCAGCCCCACGTCATGCGGCGGGCCCATGGCAGGTTCCTGCGTTTTATTCAAAGCTTGCCGCTAAGGTGCGCCGAGCCTTTACAATAGGACAGTCCCAAGGACGTATTCGATAGCTTCCGTGCAGCGCTCGCCCGCCGCGCGTGAAAGGATATATTGCCCCATGCCTTCAACCCTTCCCGCTCCCATCGATAAGCTCGCCATCGTCGTCGTTACGTACAAGCGCCAGGAACTCCTGGCCAACTTGTTCGACTCTATGACCGAGCTCACGGCAACGCCCTGGCGCATCGTGATTGTCGATAACGAGAATTCGCGCGAGACCGAGGCCATGTGCACCGCATTCAACGAGCGCCTGGCCAACCTGTGGGGCATCGACACCGAGCAGCCCGACGCGCAGGGCGGCACCGACCGTGTCATCTACGCCCCGCAGCTCGAAAACGGCGGCGGTGCGGGCGGCTTCTCCGCCGGCACCAAATGCGCCTACGACCTGGGCGCCCAGTGGTTCTGGGTGATGGACGACGACGTGCTCGTCATCCCCGAAGGCATCGAGCGTCTTGCCAAGTGGACCGACCGCTACGATGTCATCCAGGGTTCGCGCCTGGACTTTGACGGCGGCGCTTTCTTTTGGCAGTACCAGCTCATCCTTTCGCTCGGCATCCCTAACCCCATCGCCAAGTGGGATCTGGGTCCCGAGGGCTACCGCGCCATGAACCAGCTGTGCTTTGAGGGCGGCATGTTCTCGCGCCGCGTGGTCGACAAGATTGGCCTGCCCGACGCGCGTTTCTTTATCTACGGCGACGATGCCTGCTATGGCTACGTGGCCAGCCAGCACTTCCCCGCCGCCGTTGTTGCCGACGTGGTGCTCAAGCGCGCCCGCGCCGTCTCTAACTGGGACATCGCCGGCAAACGACAGCTCAACTCCACGAGCGACACCAACCGCTACTACATCATGCGCAACCGAGGCTTCCTCGCTCGCTATATGCAGATCTACGGTGACTACCACCCCATGCTGTTCCGCTTGGGCAATGCCGCAACCTTCTGCAAGGAATTCATTCGCCTGGCCGCGGTCGACAAATGCTTTAAGACCGGCATTCCGGCGCTGCGCCGCGGCATGAAGGATGCCCGCAAGATCATCAAGGATCCCGACTGGAAGCCCATGCCGCCCATGAAGGATACCGAGTAACGGAAGCCGGAAACATCTCGGCGCTTAAAGCCGCTGGCACACCGTAGCCACATGCTGCCCATCAAAACCGAACCCCCAGCGCATGCGACCCACGCCGGGGCGCGGTACACGGATTTCGTCGATGCCATCGCGCTCTATGTCGAGTAGCGACTGCACGGCCAGCAATTCCAACCCCAGCGCATCCACATCGGGGTCATACATCATATTGATCGTTATAAGCGGGCGCTCGTCCAGCATGCCAATCGTATCGGCTATGTCGAACACAGCGCCCGTAGGAAAAACCTGGATGTCCCAGCGACCCGCGCCACACTTTCGCCTCGAAGCAGGATTGGCATAGCCCGGCAAGCCAAAGCAGAGCCCCTGCAAGAGCAGATGATATGGCAGCGGCTTATCTGGGTCGGTCTCACCGATTCCCGCATCCCCCAGGATGCGGCTTAGCGCCCGCTTCACGGTATCCTCGTTCCCACGGCACAGCCCGTCGCGAAACGCATCGACGTCTCGAATGTCTTCGGCAGCGCACTCAAACCACTCAACAATCACTAGACGCAAGGTCTGGCGAAGCTCTTTATTGGGCAATCGCAAAGCACGGAGGCGATCGCCATGCTCTGGCTCCTCAGTCATATCCGTCGTCAGGAAACCGGACAGATATAGCGCTGTCCACATGCCATCGTCAGGCGAGACATCTGGCTCTGCAGTGCCCAAACAAAGCGGGACCTCAGCGCACCCATGGGCCTCGAGCAAATCGAACAAGACCGAAAGGCGGTCGAGATTCCACCCGGCAACTACCTTACTCAGGCAATCGGCATATCCATACAGATCGGCACGCACGGGCGCCGTGCAGCCTCGGTCCAGAAAACCGATCACACGCGCTGGATTCGAGCAATAGGCCCTGCCAAACCGATACCCCTCGAGCCATTCACGCGCATCATCCAGGTATTCCTCGCGCCCAGCATGATTCAACAGAGCCTGGACCTCGGCATCCGAAAAGCCGAACCAACGGTCACACCACGTCGAAAGCGGCGTCGACAGACAATACGAGCAGCCGCGCGAAGAAAGCGCCGCTTCGGCAGGACCGGGACACTCCCCCATCAGACACGTCAGCCGCAACGAATCGCGCGCAGTGGCAATGGCGTCGAACAGCACGCGATCGAATAGCCCTGCCGGATCGGCGCCGGAAGCGCCCCTTGCGCTCGCACGGCCCAACCACGCCGCGTCGTACCCATCAACGAGCAATACAACTTGCTCATCGCAGGCAATCTCCAGCAACTCAATGAGCACGCCAAGCACCGAGGCGACCTCGTCCTCGCTCGCCGCGCCACGCGCAACACGTTCGATGTGACGCACCTTATCTCGAGCTAAATCCGGGGCCTCCAAGAGCGCCAACAAGCGAGCGCACTCGCCCGAAAGGGCATCGCGCACGACGCCGGCAACAGCGGCGCCACGCCTCGCAGCGCCAGAAAAGTCCAGCGATATCACCGGATAGCAAGCGTACTCATCCCGATAACGTCCGCCGTCCGCATCCCAAATCTGAGCATCGGCAAACGAGCTCCGACCGGCGCGACCGACCGCAGGACGCTCCAGAAAAGCCCTGAGCATCGACAAGTTCATGCTCTTGCCAAAACCCTCGGGTCGACAGCACACCACAACGGACGCGTCGCAGTCCAACATATCGGCAATAAACATGGTCTTGTCAACCAGCATGCAGCAACCAAGGGCCTCCGCATAGTCGTGCATGCCAATGGGCAAAGCCGCATCGTCGGCACAGCCGATCAAACGCACGCCAAAGCCGGCATCACAACCATTATTCGCCTGTTCAGGCACCAAAACGTTCCCCCCTAAATCGCAGCACGACGCCAATTGTAATGACCGCATCGCATGTACCGATGTCACCGCGCAAACATATCGGGCAACGGTAGCAACAAGAGGTGTGAGGGGGCATAACTAATCGTTGCACAACAAAACGGGCCCGATGCATTCGCACCGGACCCTGTCCCAACTCTTTAGTTATCTGGCAACCGAGAGGCTACTCCTCCGAGCCGTCCTCCCCAGAAGCTTTCTTCTGCTGATCGAGCTTATGCTTACCACTCACGATAGACGTAGCGCCCAGTGTGGCCAAGCTCGCGCTGGCAAGGCTCGCCATCACAATCAGATCGCCCGTCTTGGGCATATTGCCGCCCGAGGACTTGGTCGTTGTAGTCGTCGTGGTGGTCACCGTTTTGGAGTCATTTTGCTCCTGGTTCTGGTTGTCGGTGTTGCCCTTGCCGCCGTCCTCGCCCTGCTGCTTTCCGTCCTCGGTCTTGCCCGTATTCTCGTCCTTATCCTCAGATTCAGACTTCTTACCATCGTCCTTCTTCTGAGCGGACTTGTCGTCCTTCTCCTCAGAGCTAGAACCCTTATCGGATTCGGTCTTCTCGGAAGCCTTGTCCTTAGAGTCGCCCTTTGCGGCCTCGGTCTTTTCCGTGGAAACCTGATCAGAGTTGTCCTTGTTCTGGGCCGAGCCGTTATTGACGCCAGCCATCAGCGAAGAACCCAGCGTAGAACCAAGCTGCTCGGAGAAAGAAGGCTTCTTGTCCGGCGAAGCAACGGGAGCGTCCGGCGCCTTATTCGAGTCGTCCTTGGAAGCATCGGAATCAGGGGTTGCGTCAGAGCCGGAGCCGCTGTTAGAGCCGGTGTCAACGGACGAATCGCTCGAGCCGGTAGATGAGTTAGAGGTGTCAGCGTCGATCGAACCAGAAGCGTCGCTATCCGTATTGCCGGCAGAGCTTGAAGACGAATCGCCCGCAGCAGAGCCGTTCGAATCGGAGCCGTTCGAGGTAGAGCCGTCGTTGGTAGTGCCACCAGCAGAGCCATTACCGTCAGCATCGGTCGAGGGCGCATCCATCCTGTCATCGTTGGCATCGTCACTCGAGTCGTCATTCGAATCAGGTGTCGGCGAGGGTGCCGGTGTAGGCTCGGGCTGCACGGGCGTCGCAGCGGCAGCGGCCTCGTCCTCGGCAATATAAACCAAGCAGTCCTTCAGCTCATTCTTATAACGATTCTTCCAGCCCTCATGATACTGGGGCTGACTTGAAAACTTGGTGGCAACATTGTTGACCACGCTATTGGAGAGCGCCGTCACAAACTCGCGGTCGGACATATCGTTGGAAAGATTCGCCCAGCGGAAAAAATCCCTGCAGCCACCGGTGCCGCACATGTTGGTAATGCTCCACACCATGCCCTTGACGCAATCGGCGCGGCCCGAAATATCAATGCCCAGGCCGCTCTTGAGCCACGCCTCGGTCACTGCGTAGTAAGAGTTGTACGCATAGGCGTCCTGAAGTGCCGAGAACTCGACAGGATCGATGTTGTAAGCACCCTGGAAAGCCTCTTGCGCGATACGGCCCAGCTCGGTAAATTGGCCGTTCTCGTACATGGCATTGCTCGCGTTGGAAATCTCGCTGCCGCGATCAATCGCATCTTTGAGCATGCCGTACTTGGCAGAATCGTAGTTGTAAACCTGCTTCATAAACGGAATGAGCGACCAGCGGCGATCAAACTGATAGTAGCCCAGTGCGTTATAGCCGTCACCATACGAAAATCCCTGGTTGTAGTTGCCATGGCTCTCGTACTTGGTAAAGTACTTCATCTCGGGAGTCACGTTGACAAACGAAACACCCTGGACCGACCTCAGCACGCCCGAGAAGGACTGCTGGGTGTAGAGACCCTTATCGATATCGGTGGCATCCGAGGCAACGCCCGGCGTGGGCTCCTCGGCAGCGGCGGGTGCCGGCGCGGAAACGGCGCCAAACGAAAGCGCCAACGTCAGGCCCGCAACAATAGCAGAATGCTTGGGCTGCATAAGATCCTCCCTGCATTGGTGTAGTTAAAGTTCAGTTTGCAAAGATAAAAATCAGTATTGCAGCTCGCCCGTTGTTACACAACAACCCCTCGGTAAACGGCAACAACCCTCCGCGAAATCTTAAGGAATTAAACAAACTGGTCGTCGGGCGCCATCAGAAGCTCGCCGTATCGCTCCATCAGCCCGTCCCTCAACTGACAGAAAGCGGGGATATAGACGTTCAAGATGCGCTGAATCAAATCTTGAGCGAGCTTGTTGTCGTAGATATGGACGTTCGTATTGCGGTCTCTGAGCATGTCTAGCCAGGCCGCCTCATCAATAAAGTCGTAGAATCGGTACGACTCCTTCAAGATGGCACGAGGAGACCCCGACGCGGCAAGCGTGGCGCCCTCATACTCGAGCAGACGCTTAAGGAGCGTAATTGAGAGACCGAAAACCTGCTCATAGATATATGCACATCCGGAGACAACATAGTCGTTATCGAAATCTTGGAATCGAGCTGTCTCTAGAAGTGCCAACCGCAAATCAAAGGCTTCGTACGACTTCACGAAAGCCAGCCCCTACAGCTTAATGTCAAAGTTGATCTCGGGGACGGCGGCCAGGTCGGCCAACGTCACGCCGTCGACGTACTTTTCGATCACGTCGTCCAGGCCGCGCCAGAACTTGACGGTCGAGCACAAATCGCTGCGGGTGCAGCTGTTGTCGATGCCGTCGCACGCCACGGGCGCCGTGCTGCCCTCGACAGCGCGCAGGATGTCGCCAGCACGCACCTCGGCCGGGTCCTTGGCCATCATGTAGCCGCCGCCCTTGCCGCGCACGCTCTTAAGCAAGCCAGCCTTCATAAGCGGACGCACCAGCTGCTCCAAATACTTTTGCGAGATATGCTCGCGGTCGGCAACCTCGCGCAGAGCAATCTTGCCCTCGGCGTCACCGAGCGCCGCGATATAGATCATCAGCCGGAGGGCATAGCGGCCCTTGGAAGAAATGAGCATACCTACCCTCCCATCGCATCTGGGACAACATAACCAGGTTTGTTTGTCCCAAATCTTAAGTAAGTGGGACAAACACAACAGGTTATTTTGTCCCAGAATTTGAAAAGTCGAGTGGATTAGTCGGGTTTTCCCTTGACTAACGCCGAACCCATAGTAACTTTATTCCGAGAAGATTCCTAGGGTTTAGTACACCTATGAGTACACCATATACAGAGAGGGACAGCATGAGCGCAAATCCGCTGCTTTCCATCGAAGGTCTGACCGCCTCCGTGGACGAGAAGACCATCCTCCACAACGTCAACCTTAACGTCGCCGCCGGCGAGACCCACGTGCTGATGGGACCCAACGGCGCCGGCAAGTCCACCCTCGGCCACCTGGTCATGGGCGACCCCGTTTACACGGTCAACGACGGCCGCATCGTCTTTGACGGCCAGGACATCACCGAGCTCACCACCGACAAGCGCTCGCGCGCCGGCCTGTTCCTGAGCTTCCAGGCCCCGGTCGAGATCCCCGGCGTGCCGCTGTCAAGCTTTTTGCGCGCCAGCATCGCCGGCCGCCCTGGCCTGGAGATGAAGGGCAAGGAATTCCGCCGTCGCGTGAAGGAGCTCGCGGCCGAGCTCAACATGGATACCGCCTACCTCAACCGCGAGCTGGGCGTAGGTTTCTCGGGCGGCGAGAAAAAGAAGGTCGAAATGCTCCAACTTCTGCTGCTGCAGCCCAAACTCGCCATCCTGGACGAAACCGACTCCGGCCTGGACGTCGACGCCCTGTCCACCGTCAGCCACGGCATGGACGCGTACCGCAAGAGCTGCGACGGCTCCATGCTCATCATCACGCACAACACACGCATCTTGGAGCACCTGAATGTCGACCGCGTCCACGTTATGGTCAAGGGCCACATCGTGCGCGAGGACGACGCTTCGCTGATCCCCTGGATCGATAAGAACGGTTTTGAGACCTTCGAGCGCGAGGCCGCCGAGCAGCGCGCCCAGGCCGAGGCCGCCGCTGCCGAGCAGCAGGCGTAAAGGGGCGACGCAGATGACCAAGAACCGCACCGAGGTCGCGGACATCGACCGCAGCCTCTACGACTTCACCTATGGCGAGGAGGGATTTGAGCGCCTCGACGCCGGCATCACGCCCGATATCGTGCGCGAGATCAGCGCCAAGAAGGACGAGCCGCAGTGGATGCTCGACCTGCGCCTCAAGTCCCTCGAGATCTTCAACCGCTTCCCGGATCCGACGTGGGGCCCCTCCATCGAGGGCCTGGACATGGACAACATCGTCACCTACGTCAAGCCCAACACCGATCAAAAGCACGACTGGGAGTCGGTGCCCGACGACATCAAGAACACCTTTGAGCGCCTGGGCATCCCCGAGGCCGAGCGTAGCTACCTGGCAGGCGTCGGCGCGCAGTACGACTCCGAGCTCGTCTACCACAACATGCAGGACACGGCGTCCAAGATGGGCATCGTCTACTCCGGTATTGAGGAAGCCCTGCACGATCCGCAGTGGGAACCGCTCATCCACGAGAAGTTTATGACGCTCATCCCGCCCACCGACCACAAATTTGCGGCCCTGCACGGCGCCGTATGGTCGGGCGGCTCGTTTGTCTACGTGCCCAAGGGCACCAAGCTCGATTTCCCGCTGCAGAGCTACTTCCGCCTTAACGCCAAGGGCGCCGGCCAGTTTGAGCACACGCTCATCATCGTCGAGGACGATGCCGACCTGCACTTCATTGAGGGTTGCTCCGCGCCCAAGTACAACGTGGCCAACCTCCACGCCGGCGCCGTCGAGCTCTTTGTGGGCAAGCGTGCGCACCTGCGCTACTCGACCATCGAGAACTGGTCCAAGAACATGTACAACCTCAACACCAAGCGTGCGCGCGTGGACGAGGACGGCGACATCGAGTGGATCAGCGGCTCCTTCGGCAGCCACGTGGGCTACCTCTACCCCATGAGCGTGCTCAACGGCCGTCACGCCCGCTCGAGCTTTACCGGCATCACCTTTGCCGGCGCCGGGCAGAACCTCGACACCGGCTGCAAGGTCGTGCTCAACGCGCCCGAGACCTCGGCAACCGTCGAAACCAAGGGCATCTCCAAGAGCGGCGGCATCCAGACCTTCCGCAGCTCTATCGTGGCGACACCCAAGGCCGAGGGCTCCAAGGCAACCGTGAGCTGCCAGTCGCTGATGCTCGACGACCAAAGCCGCTCCGACACTATTCCGGCCATGGACATCCGCGCCAAGAACGTCGACATCGGCCACGAGGCCACCATCGGCCGCATCGGCGACGATAAGGTGTTCTACCTGATGAGCCGCGGTATCTCGGAGGAAGAAGCCCGTACCATGATCGTCAACGGCTTTGCCAACCCGGTCTCCAAGGAGCTGCCGCTGGAGTACGCCGTCGAGATGAACAACCTGATCAAGCTCGAGATGGAAGGAGCGATCGGATAATGAAAGAGACCATGAACACGCCGAACGCATTTACGTCATCCGAGCTTCTGCAGTGCGACGTATCGGGAGCGACGAGCCCGACGACGCGTACTAAAGGTACGCGAGGAGGGTCGGAGCCCCGAGACGGCGTGCTGCAGGAGATCGGGGGCGTCAATGCGATGCCGGCCGCCACATGGGGCTGGCTGAAGATGAATCAGACCAAGCTCGAGCTCTCTGACGAGCTTGCCGCCGCTCCCGCCGAGACCGTTGAGGTCGAGGGCTTGGACGAGCAGTTTACTGGCGTGGTAGACGCATTCGACGCCGCCATGGACGCCATGGCCGAGCGCTTCCCCGAGCGCCGCGCCTCCGCCCCGGGTGATGCCGCCGACCGCGCCCGCGTCACGCCCGAAACCGAGCTCGACGTGCCCGCCACCTCCATCTACCAGGCCGGTGCCATTAAGCTGGAGGAGGAGCTCTCCCCCGCTGAGGCCTTCGAGACTGGCATGGGCGAGGCTGCCTACACCTACCTGGCCGACCACGCCACTAAGCGCGTCGTCATCGATGTGCCCACATACCAGCACGCCACGGTTACCGTGCGTGTGAGCGGTGTCGATGCCGCCGCGGCCATCGCCGCCATCGACGTCATCGCCCGTCCCCAGTCGACGCTCAATCTGCATATTGCCCTAGACTCCCCCGTTACCGGCGAGGGTGTCGTGGGCTCCGTGCTACGCGTGTGCGCCCACGAGTACGCCACCGTCAACGTGACCTGCACGCAGACGCTCGACGATAGCTGGATCGCGCTCGACGACACCGGCCTGTTCCTGGACGAGGGCGCGCGCGTCAACGTGCAACACACCGTCCTGGGTGCCGGCGCCAGCGCCACCGGCCTTGCCGGCGACCTACTGGGCGATACCGCCAAGGTCACCATCGATACTGACTACCTGGGCGCCCGCGAGCAGGTGCGCGACTTTAACTACGAGCTGCGCCACCGCGGTCGCAAGACCGAGTGCGAGATCGACGCCAACGGCGTACTGACCGGCACGTCCAAGAAGGTCTACCGCGGCACCATCGACCTCGTGCACGGCTGCAAGGGTGCCGTCGGCACCGAGCGCGAAACCGTGCTGTTGGCCAACAAGGGCGTCGACAACAAGACCGTCCCCGTCATTCTCTGCGACGAGGACGACGTTGCCGGCAACCACGGCGCCACCATCGGTCACGTCCGCGACGAGCAACTGTTCTACCTCGCCTGCCGAGGCCTTGACCAAAACGCCGCCGAGGACCTGTTCATCCGCGCCAAGCTGGAGGACGCCGCGCTTTCCGCCACCGACGAGCGCACCCGCGCCGCCGTCGTCCGCCTGGGCAACAACCTGATCGACAACTTTGAAGAGGAGCTCGCATGATCGACACCGAGCACGTTAAATGCGACACCTGTACTGCCCCCGAGCCCATGGAGCTCGACGCCAGCGACGAGGCTTCGCGCGGCTGGCCTACCGTCGACATCGAGACCAATCCCTACAAGGCACAGTTCCCGCTGTTCCAGCAGCACCCCGAGATCGCCTTCCTCGATAGCGCCGCCACCGCGCAGCGCCCTGCCTGTGTGCTCGACGCCGAACGCGACTTCTACCAGCGCATGAACGCCAACCCGCTGCGCGGCCTGTACTCGCTGTCCGTCGAGGCAACCGAGGCCATCGCGAAGGTGCGCCAGCAGATCGCCGACCTCATCGGCGCTCCCCAGGCCAACGAGGTCGTCTTCACCCGCAACACAAGCGAGTCGCTCAACCTGGTCGCCAAGAGCTTTGCGCCTACGGTGCTCGAGCCCGGTGACGAGGTCGTCATTACCATCATGGAGCACCACTCCAACCTAATCCCGTGGCAGCAGGTCTGCCGCGAGACCGGCGCCAAGCTCGTCTACCTCTACCCCACCAAGACCGGCCAGCTCACGACCGAGGAGGTTCTTGCCAAGGTTGGTCCCAAAACCAAGATTCTGGCCGTGGGTCAGGTCTCTAACGTGCTGGGCGTCGAGAACCCGGTCAAGAACCTCGGCAAGCTCGTGCACAAGTACGGCGGCTACCTGGTCGTCGACGGTGCGCAGTCGCTGCCGCACATGCCGGTCGATGTGGCCGACCTGGGCGCCGACTTCTTTGCCTTTAGCGCGCACAAGGCCATGGGCCCCATGGGCATCGGCGTGCTGTGGGGAAAGATGGACCTGCTCAACGCCATGCCGCCCATGCTCACCGGCGGCGAAATGATCGATTCGGTCACCGAGCAGGACGCCGTCTGGGCGCCCGTCCCCGAGAAGTTCGAGGCCGGCACGCAGGACGCCGCCGGCATCTTCGCCACGGGTGCGGCACTCGACTACCTGGTCAACACCGTGGGTTACGAGAACATCCAGGCCCGCGAGCAGGCACTCGTCCACTACCTGATGGGCGAACTCATGCAGCTCGACTTTGTCCAGATCATCGGCTCCATCTACTGGGACAACCATCACGGCGTCGTCAGCTTTAACGTCAAGGGTATCCACCCGCACGACGTCGCGAGCATCATGGACATGGACGGCGTGTGCATCCGCGCCGGTCACCACTGCGCGCAGCCGCTGCTTACCTGGCTGGGCGTCGAGAACCTCGCCTGCTGCCGCGCCAGCGTGGCCTTCTACAACGACAAGGCCGACATCGATAAGTTCATCGCCGGCCTGCATCACGTTTGGAGCACGTTCAATGGGTAATCTGTACACCTCCACCACATTTATGGAGCACAACTCGCACCCCGACTATAAATACGAGATGGATGCTCCCACGCACGAGCACGACGGCATCAACCCCAGCTGCGGCGACGAGCTCACCTTGCAGCTGCGCGTCGAGAACGGCGTGATCGAGGAGGCCTCCTTTACCGGCCACGGCTGCGCCATCAGCCAGGCCAGCGCCGACATCATGGCCGACCTCATCACCGGCGAGACCGTCGAGGAAGCTCACCGCCTGGCAGAGCTCTTCCTCGCCATGATCCGCGGCGAGCAGCTCTCCGAGGAAGACCTGGAAGACCTGGACGAAGCCGCCCAGCTCCAGGACATCTCGCACATGCCCGCCCGCGTCAAATGCGCCGAGCTCGCCTGGCGCACCCTCGACGGCATGCTCGAGGGGCGAAATAATCAGTAGTACTTGTCCCAAATCTTAAGATTTTTGTTGGCCGAATCGCTTGACAAGAGTGGTTCGGCCATTTTCTATTCCGAGAGCTCAGTCTGTGCCTTCACCCGCGCATAAGCGCGCACGATACGAGAGACGGTACTTTTGCCAATCCCGGTATACCGCTCAATCTGGCGCACCGTAAAACCGGCATCGTGCAATCCAAAAATAACGGTATCGCGCTGCGCAGGCGGTGCGTCTTTAACCCCATGGAGCGGAGCCCCGAGGCTTTTCGCCAACTTGTCGGCAAAGGCGTGGCGTTCCCACTCTGTCTCTTTCATATCGCGCAGCGCCGGTTCGCCGCCGTCGGGCGTCGAAAGCGAATAGGCAATAAAGCCCTCGGCAGAACCAAAAAGCTCAAGCACGCAAGAAGGATCAGAAAATCCCCTCGCGACATCGGCCGCGTCACCGTCGTAAGCGCACAAATGCTCCGGAAAGCTGCTCCAGGGATAACGCTCAATGAGACTGATGCCCGCCTCCTGCGGATCGGCGTGAACGGAGCGAATAGCCTCCATCACCTGCCAGTCGGTATCGAGCGAGCGCCGGTCAAAACGGTTCTGGAACAGATGCCCTGTGCGCCCCGTGCGTTTATTGAACCGCCGCGCGTACGTCAAAAGCAGCCGGTGCATCGCCGCGCTCATCGCGTCCTCGTAATCTGCAAGCACCAGACGCACGTGATTGCCCATAAGGCACCAGGCGATAACCGTCACGCCCGCCTTGCGGCAGCACTCACGCATCAGCTCCAAGAACTCCCACCGGTCTTCATCGCCCTCAAAGATGAGCTGCTTGCCCGTACCGCGGGCACAGACATGGTAAAAGCCGGTAACCGTTCTCCAAACGCGCTGCATGGCGCTCCCTTCGCCGGGATCTGCTTGCCATCCAATACAGCACGATTGAAGCGTGCCATCAAAACATTCACGCAAAACAATACACTCGCGCGGCCAAAGGCAGTAATCAGGCGGCGAACGGCACCGTTGCAACAGGTCAACCCCCGCAATGCTTACAAGAGCTGACCAATAGCTTGCCCAAGACGGACCCCCTCTACGGAAGTTCGCGACCACAGAACATAGAGTTAAACCGTTTCAATTAAAACTTCCGGACTTCTCGCTACGAAAACTGAGCCGTTCGCCGAATATTCCGTGCATTTCGCGGTATTATAAGGGCTGCATGTCATGTCCCTTTCGAAGGGTCGCCCGGCAATCGCCAGCCACGGCCCCCAGACGGGACGCCAACACGATAGAGAGGAGAGGCATGCAGTACTCACAGGAAGTGGAGAACATGTGCCCCGTTGCCAAGGGTGCATACCACGGCCCCGCACCCATCCCCGAGGAGGGCAAGTGGGTCCAGGCTAAGGAGATTTCCGACATCTCCGGTCTTACGCACGGTGTGGGTTGGTGCGCACCTCAGCAAGGCGCCTGCAAGCTCACGCTGAACGTCAAGGACGGCATCATCGAGGAGGCCCTCGTTGAGACCATCGGCTGCTCGGGCATGACCCACTCTGCCGCCATGGCTTCCGAGATCCTTCCCGGTAAGACCATCCTCGAGGCCCTCAACACCGACCTTGTCTGCGACGCCATCAACGTTGCTATGCGCGAGATCTTCCTGCAGATCGTTTACGGCCGCAGCCAGACCGCGTTCTCCGAGGGCGGCCTGCCCGTGGGCGCCTCCCTCGACGACCTCGGCAAGGGCCTTCGCTCTCAGGTCGGCACCATGTTCGGCACCAAGGCCAAGGGCGCTCGTTACCTCGAGCTCGCTCAGGGCTACGTCACCCGCATGGCTCTCAACGACAAGAACGAGATCATCGCGTTCGAGTTCCTGAACCTCGGCAAGTTCACCGACGCTGTCAAGGCCGGCAAGACCCCCGAGGAGGCCATCGCTGGCGCTATGGGCCACTATGGTCAGTGGGAGAACGCTGCCAAGTACATCGACCCGCGCACCGACGAGGAGACTCACTCCGTCGCCAGCGTGTTCCCGGTTCACGAGTAGAAAGGGAGGGAAATAACTATGACTGTTACGTTCGAAGGTTACGAGCGCCGCGCTGACAAGATCAACAAGTGCCTCGCCGACAACGGCATCGCCTCCCTCGAGGAAGCTCTGCAGATCTGCACCGACAAGGGCTTCAACCCGCGTGAGATCGTCAACAACACCCAGTCCATCGCCTTCCAGAACGCCGAGTGGGCCTACACCCTCGGTTGCGCTCTCGCTGTCAAGCGTGGCGCCAAGTCCGCTTCTGAGGCTGCCGCCATCATCGGCGAGGGCATCCAGGCCTTCACCGTTCCCGGCTCCGTCGCCGAGGACCGCAAGGTCGGTCTGGGCCACGGCAACCTGGGCGCTATGCTGCTCTCCGACGACACCGAGTGCTTCGCCTTCCTGGCCGGTCACGAGTCCTTCGCTGCCGCTGAGGGTGCTATCGGCCTGGCTCTGAACGCCAACAAGGCTCGCAAGAAGCCGCTGCGCGTCATCCTCAACGGTCTGGGCAAGGACGCTGCTCAGATCATCGCCCGCATCAACGGCTTCACCTACGTGAAGACCCAGTTCGACTACTTCACGGGCGAGCTCAAGGTCGTCGAGACCATCCCCTACTCCGATGGTCCCCGCGCCGCCGTCAACTGCTACGGCGCCGACGACGTCCGCGAGGGCGTTGCCATCATGTGGCACGAGAACGTCGACATCTCGATCACCGGCAACTCCACCAACCCGACGCGCTTCCAGCACCCCGTCGCTGGCACCTACAAGAAGGAGCGCCTCGAGGCTGGCAAGAAGTACTTCTCCGTCGCTTCTGGTGGCGGCACTGGCCGTACCCTGCACCCGGACAACATGGGCGCCGGCCCTGCCTCTTACGGCATGACCGACACCATGGGCCGTATGCACTCCGACGCCCAGTTCGCCGGTTCTTCCTCCGTGCCTGCGCACGTCGACATGATGGGTCTCATCGGCATGGGTAACAACCCCATGGTCGGTGCCACCGTCGCCTGCGCTGTCGCCGTCGAGGAGGCCCTCAAGGCCTAATCGCGCTTGCGCGATGCTCATATAGTTGAGCTTTGGAGCCGCTATCCACCCGGGTAGCGGCTCTTTTTGTTTGCGCTGTCGCAGGGTAGCTAATGCCGATATATCAGTTGGGGCGAAATACAAGATGTGATGAGATGGAGCGTCAGAGCGCCCATGACGCCCACCTGCCATATTTGCCCTTTACCGATTTGCCGGGTCTTTGCGGCCCCATTGCCGATCACCCGTGCGACAATGCGCCGGACGAGAAAGGAATCCGATGGAATCGACTGATGTACTGGTAATTGGATCTGGCATTGCGGGCCTTTGCGCCGCCATCGAAGCGGCACGCACGGGCGCAACCGTCACCGTGGCAAGCGCCGGCAAGACTATGAGTGGATCGAGCTTCTTCCCCGGAACCTGGGGCCTGGGGCTTATCGGACCCGTTAACGAAGACGACGAACAAGACCTCATCGACACCATCCTGGCCGTCGGCGGCGGCGTTGCCGACCCCGAACTCGTCCAAACGTTCGTCCACGGCATTCCCCAAGCGATTGACTGGCTCGAGCAAGACCTGGGCGTTGAGCTCCAGCGTCCGCAAAGCGCCAAGAGTGCTCAACAAAAGCAATTTATCCCCTGCTTTGACCACAAGACGCGCATGTGGCGCGGCCTCACCCGCAAGCCCCTTGAGGACGCTCTGACGACCTGGATCGAGTCGCTCGGCATTCGCCTGCTCCCCCGCCATGAGCTTATCGACCTTGTTGAGGACACGAACGGCAGGATCACCGGAACCATGCTCTACGACCTTACCGAAAATCGAATCATGCCCTTTGCTGCCAAGGCTACGATCATCGCAGCCGGTGGCACAGGCGGCCTGTTCGAGCGCAGCCTTACGTCGGCTGATGTGCTCAGCTCCTCGCAGGCCATCGCACTGGCGCACGGCGCATCGCTTACTAATATAGAGTTCATGCAGATGATGCCCGGCTTCATCGAGCCCAAGCGCAACCTGGTCTTCAACGAGAAAACCTGGCGCTACGTACATGTAGACCAGCCGGTAGATATTGCCGACGACAAGCTGGACGACCTGCTCGAGCAGCGCTCTGGATATGGTCCCTTCACGTCACGCTTGGCCTCCCGCGCCATCGATCTCGTCATCGATCAGGCAGGTGCCGAAGGCCTGGCGCTCCGCTACGACTTCCCCCGCGAGGATGTCCCAGAGTTTGTGCAGACCTTTGCCACCTGGCTGCAAGACGAGCACGGCATCGCGCCGACCGACGAGATGCGCGTTGCGATGTATGCCCACGCCGCTAACGGCGGCATCAAGATCGATAAGACCGCGCACACGGGCGTTGAGGGCCTCTACGCTTGCGGCGAGGCGACAGGCGGCATGCACGGCGCCGACCGCATTGGTGGCTTGTCAAGCGCCAACGGCATCGTGTTCGGACGTATCGCGGGCGCATCGGCAGCCCTCACAGCGCAGAAAGAGCCTGAGGCGGCCCTGAAGGCGGATATCACCCTCCCCCAGTACGGCATTGCCACAACAGATGCCGAACGCCTGACACACAGCCTTAGGCACACGATGAGCACCTTTTGCATGATCAACAGGACCGAAACAGGCCTATCCGAGGCCCTGCAACAGCTTGAAAGTCTGCAAGACGAAGCCACGGCTCTAAATAAGCCACATGCCAACGACAGCGAGATCGCAGCCCTCGCCCGCCTGCAGTCGCAGATTCAGCTGGCGATGGAGATGGTCAAAGCCATGCGCAAGCGAACCGAAAGCTTAGGTTCGCACTATCGAGCAGACTGAATCGATTCTCACTTTGAGTTTGATCACAACTTCTCAACATGCGTCGAGTCCCGTAAGCAAGATTCCCCTAAGGAGAACGCGTCTACGGGGCTTTAGCCGTGTTTCCCTAAGGGAATCACGGTGCAGATTACTCAGCTCCGCGCCCTTTCGGGTTCGACCCCATGCGAGGTCAACAAAAAAGCGACCAGCCTGAGCCAGTCGCTTTAACAATCTTTGGGTGGGCCGTCAGGGGGTCGAACCCTGGACCTTGGGATTAAGAGTCCCCTGCTCTACCAACTGAGCTAACGACCCAAAGCTAAAGTCCATTATGGCGGACTTTAGAGGAGATATCGTGTGGTGGGCCGTCAGGGGGTCGAACCCTGGACCTTGGGATTAAGAGTCCCCTGCTCTACCAACTGAGCTAACGACCCGATATCAACACGAAGCAAGAACTGGGGTGGGTAAAGGGACTCGAACCCTCGACCTACGGGACCACAACCCGTCGCTCTAGCCAACTGAGCTACACCCACCGTGTCCTGTGCGCTTCGCGCTCGACTATTATTGCAAGGAACGCCACGCGATGCAAGCCCCAATTTTCAAGAATTTTGAAAAGAGTTTTTCGAGACCATTTCGAGCAAATCCCACCGGTTTCATAGGAGTAAACTTGCCCCACTGCAAATGCTCGAAAGGACCGGCATGAAAGAACTATCCAACCGCACGGCAACGTTTACCGATTCGGTCATCCGCCGCATGACACGCATCTCCAATAAGTATGGCGCCGTCAATCTCTCGCAGGGCTTCCCCGACTTCGATCCCCCGGCGCAGCTGCTCAACAGCCTCAGCGCCATCGCCAGCGACCCCAAGCCGCTCTATCACCAGTACTCCATCACCTGGGGCTCCCAGGCCATGCGTGAGGCGCTTGCCGCCAAGCAGGAGCACTTTATGGGCATGCCGGTGAACCCCAACGAGAATATCGTAGTCACCTGCGGCTCCACCGAGGCCATGATGGCCGCCATGATGACGGTCACGAACCCCGGCGACAAGGTCGTCATCTTCTCGCCATTCTACGAGAACTACGGCGCCGACACGATCCTTTCGGGCGCCGAGCCCATCTACGTGCCGCTCAACCCGCCCACATTCGACTTTGACCGTGAGGTGCTCGAGGCGGCCTTCCGCGACAACGACCCCAAGGCCATCGTCCTGTGCAACCCTTCCAACCCCTGCGGCAAGGTCTTTACGCGCGAGGAGCTCACCTTTATCGCCGACCTCTGCAAAAAGTACGACGCCTACTGCATCACCGACGAGGTATACGAGCACATCGTCTACGCGCCCCACGAGCACGTCTATATGGCCACGCTGCCCGGCATGTTCGAACGAACCATCAGTTGCAGCTCGCTGTCCAAGACGTACTCCATCACCGGCTGGCGCCTGGGCTACACCATCGCCCCTGCCGAGATCACCGAGCGCATCAAGAAGGTCCACGACTTCCTCACCGTGGGTGCCGCCGCTCCCCTGCAGGAAGCCGTCGTCACCGCCCTCAACTTCAACGACAGCTATTACGATGAGGTCCTTGACCTCTATACCGCCAAACGCGACCTGTTCTGCCAGGGACTCGACAGCATCGGTCTTGAGCATAACGTGCCGCAGGGCGCCTATTACGTGATGATGGATATCTCGGAGTTTGGCTATGACAGCGACCTCGAATTCTGCGAGGACCTCGCGTCTAAAGTGGGTGTGGGCGCCGTGCCCGGCTCGAGCTTCTTCCGCGAGCCCGTCAACCATCTGATCCGCTTCCACTTTGCCAAGCGAGACGAAACGCTCAACGCCGCGCTGGAGAACCTCAAGTCGCTACGTGATAAAATCAAGCCGCGCGGGTAAGGACGGCCCGGCAACTAAAGCAACCAAAGAAGCCCCTCATCGCCCGCCGCGTTGAAGGGCTTCTTTTTATAGCGCTTTCTTAACTTGTTTAGAGCGCTATACTTTAGTCACGGAGCAACTCGTCCAAAAGGGAGGAATACCATGGCAGAACAACAGCTTATCGGAGCGCTCGAGGCCGGCGGCACCAAGATGGTGTGCGCCACGGGCTATGCGGACGGTACGGTCCTGGAGCGCGAGCAGATCGCGACCACGACCCCGCAGGAGACCGTCGAGGCCGTCAACGCATGGTTTGCAGACAAGGGCATCGCCGCCCTGGGCATCGGCGCCTTTGGCCCCACCGCGGTCAACCCTGCCTCGCCCCAGTACGGCAAGATCTTGGAGACGCCCAAGACCGCATGGCGTTACTTTGACCTGCTGGGCACCATCCAAAACGAGCTCAAGGTCCCCTGCGGCTACGACACCGACGTCAACGTCGCCTGCCTGGGCGAGGTCACCTTTGGTTGCGCCCAGGGCCTCACTGATGTGGTCTACCTGACCATCGGCACCGGCGTGGGCGCCGGTGTGCTCTCGGGCGGCCAGCTCGTGCACGGCATGATGCATCCCGAGGCTGGCCACATCCTGGTCACGCGCGACCCGCGCGACACCATCGGCGAGCATAGCGCCTGCCCCTTCCACGACAACTGCCTCGAGGGCCTCATCGCCGGCCCCGGCGTCAAAAAGCGCTGGGATGGCAAGAGCGCCGGAGACATGGCCGATGACCCGGAGGCCATGGACCTGCTCGCCGGCTATCTGGCACAGGCACTCATGACCTACACGCTGTGCTACGCGCCGCAAAAGATCATCATCGGTGGCGGCGTGGCCGACCACACCCCCATCGTGCCGCTCGCACGCAAAAAGTGTGCCGAAATGCTCAACGGCTATATCGTCACGCCCGAGGTCAACGACATCGATAACTACATCGTCAACAACAGCCTCGAGGGCAAGCAGGGCATTATGGGCTGCCTGGCCCTGGGCGCACAGGCGCTTCAGTAACAGACGCACCCACGGGGCGTGGCGCGCCCAGCAAATCCGACCAATGGAACGACGCCACCACGCCTCATATAAGCCCTCAAATAAAAAAGGCCGCCTAGGACCAAACAATACGTCCTAGGCGGCCTTTTTGGCGCACATCAGCGACCGTAAGAGATATCGGAGCACAACGCCCGTTGCCGCTCCACAGCAGTCGATCATCACATCGGTGATCATGCCGGCGCGTCCCGGCACAAAGAGCTGAATCGTCTCGTCGATCGAGGGAATCAGCAGCAGGAACACCGCCGTGGGCAGCAGCACGTCAAAGGTGTGCCGTCCCTCAAAATCAAAGGCGTGCGTTGCCAGGATGCCGAGCACCATATACTCGGTAAAATGCGCGCACTTGCGAACAACAAAGTTGGTCACCCATTCATATGGAAGTCCCACGCCGTGCAGGAAACCGCGGATAGCTTCCATGACCGTTAGGCTCAGCGAGCCCGACCCCGAGCCGGGAACCAGCGAATTGCCCCAGATCAAGAGCGCCATCAGGCAGGTTACAACCGCCCATTTTCGATTGATCTTAACCATGCAGAAGTTATGCCTCCGCGCGGAGCGGCGCGAAGCTGGCGGTACCGCCCTCGATAACGCTCAGGTAGGCACGGCCCGTACGCTTGGCGGTAGAGGACTGCAGGCGCTCGATCTCTTCCTCGAGGATCTGATTGACGCGCTCGTGACGACGGTTTTCCATAATGCCGGCGGCAATAGCCTCGGCCCGCTCGATGCTCTCGCGCGAGATACGGGCAGTATCCTCGGGGAACACAGCGCTGTGACGGCCGACATAGGCGGGGGCAGCAGGCTGAGAGGCAGCGACGGGAGCGGGGGCTGCAACAGGAGCGGGCTCGTCAATCTCATCCAGAATCGCGGTGGCGGCGGCCCACATGTCCTCGTGGCCCGAGTAATCGGCCATGGGGACATCAACCTCGAGCGAGGCGTCCGGAAGGTCGCCGGTGTCGATGCGATCTTGGGCATCAATCGATGCGGTGATGGCTGCAGGCTCATCGAGGTCATCGAGATCGATGTCCACGGCACCGGAGATGATAGGCATGCTGGCGAGGTTTGCATTGTACGGCGCAGCCTCAGCCGCCTGCTGCTGGGCAGGAGCGCCCCAAAGCGAGCTTTCGGCGGCACGGCGGGCGGCAACGGCCTCCTCGTCCGCAGTCATGGCTTCATCAACGTACGAATTGTCGGCAGAAGCGTTCGCGTCCGCCGAGGTAGCGTTGTAGGCGTTATTGGCTGCCGCGTTGGCAACGAGTGCCACGAAAGCCGCCGTGCTGCCCGCAGGGGCGGCCTGGGAACCAGACACGGCGCGTGCCGCGGCGGCGATGTCGTCGCGATTGAAGGAGCCGGTCTGCCCGCCGTTGGTGAGCTCGTCGATGGCGACTTGATAGACGTCGCGCGAGTGTGCAGGGTCGCAGCTCACCGGCGAATCGTCGTCGAGCATACTGTCGATCATGGACCAAGCCTCGTCCTCGTCCATGGCATCTGCGGCTCGAGCGATGGTAGGGACACCATCATCGGTATGACGGCGCTGGAACGCACCAGTCAGGCCGGAAAGGAATGCCGAGGTAGACTGCTCCGCCTGAGCCTGAGAATCAGAAGCCGCAGCGTAAGGAGTCGCATCCTGCTGCTGAGCTGGAATCGAGGCGGTCTTGAACTCGCTTTGATGCTGATTGAGATTGGCGGCACCGCCCATGGCATCGGGCTGGAACAGACGCTCTTCACGCTGCGCACGGTACTCGGAGATACCCAGCGAGGCGGCATAGATACCCACGCCCGCCACCGCGCCCACGGCGAAGGGAACCGCACCCGCCACGACCGTCTCGTTCACCGACGAAAACGGCAGCGTCGCGGCATACATAACCACGGGAGCGGCAAGGCCGATCCCGCACGAAAGTCCGGCAAGGACTGCTCGTTGTGTTGCATCAGAAGAAGCCATGAGCTCTCCCCATCTTCCAGCACCCAAATCGCATCATTCAGTTGGCTGCGCGAGAGAAGATGAAGCGGGGCTATGCCCCAAAGCAACGGTATATGGTTCGTTTCATCTGCGTTTTCCGTCGCGAAGCTTAAAAGCTATTATGCGAAACCGCCCTGTCGATTGCAAGCGACGATGTCGGATTGAAACGGGAAACCTGCTGCTTGCCAGTCTTATGGTCAAAAATAAGCGCGGAGCGGCGATATGGAAAAGGGCCGAGGCTCAAAGCCCCGACCCTTTATTGCATTGATGACTATCGCCGCGCGTGGATGACAACCTAGAACGTCTGCTCGTAGTCGCTGTGCTTTTTGGCCGAACGCACCAGGAACTCTTGGTTGGTGTTGGTGCCCTTAAGACCCTTGATAAACGATGCGGCCGCGCGCTCGGTGTTGTTCATGCCGGCAAGAATGCGACGCAGGCCAAAGACAAACGGACGCATCTGCTCGTCAACCAACAGGTCCTCGTTACGCGTACCGGAGGCAACGGGGTCGATAGCCGGGAAGATGCGGCGGTCGGCCAGGTCGCGGTCGAGCTTGAGCTCCATGTTGCCGGTGCCCTTGAACTCCTCAAAGATGACCTCGTCCATCTTGGAACCGGTGTCGATGAGGGCAGAGGCCAGGATGGTGAGCGAGCCACCGTTCTCGATATTGCGGGCTGCGCCCAGGAAGCGCTTGGGCGGATACAGTGCCGCCGAATCGACGCCGCCCGAAAGGATGCGGCCTGAGGCGGGCGCCGCCAAGTTGTAGGCGCGGGCAAGACGCGTGATGGAGTCGAGCACCACCACGACATCGCCGCCCAGCTCCACGATGCGCTTGGCGCGCTCGATGACGAGCTCTGCCACGCGAGTGTGGTTGTCGGCGGGCATATCGAAGGTCGACGCCACAACCTCGCCCTTGATGGAACGCTGCATATCGGTGACCTCTTCGGGGCGCTCGTCGACGAGCAGGCAGATGAGGTGCACCTCGGGGTTGTTAATCGAGATAGACTGGCAGATCTTCTTGAGGATCGTGGTCTTGCCGGCCTTGGGCGGGGACACGATCAAGCCACGCTGACCCTTGCCGATCGGCGACACGATGTCGATGGCGCGACCGGTAATGGAGTCCTTGCCATGCTCCATGCGCAGCGGCTCGTTGGGATAGACCGGGGTGAGGTCACCGAACTTGGGGCGGTTGCGAATCTGCTCGGGGTCTAGACCGTTGACGGTCGTGATTTTGGCGAGGCCGGCGCGCTTGTCGCCGCCGCGCGAAGGACGAAGCGAGCCCTCGATGACGTCGCCCGTGCGCAGACGCGCGGAGCGGATGAGGTAGGCGGGGACGAAGGCGTCGTCGTTGGACTTCATGTAACCGTGGGCGTGGATGATACCGGAGCTGTCCGGACGAATCTGCAGGATGCCCTTGATGTCGCGGAAGCCCTCGGCCTTCGCGGCGGTGACGTAGATCTCCTCGACGAGCTCGGCTTTCTTCTTGCCGGTCGTCTCGATCTCGAACTCCTTGGCCTTCTCGCGCAGCTCGGCGACCTTCATGGCCGCGAGTTCCTCACGCGAAAGCGTGGGCTCGGTGGGGGCGGCGTTGCGCTCCTTGTTGCGCTGTTTGCGATCGCGCTGGCGGTTGCGGCGGTCGTTGTTGCGCTCGTCCTTGCGCTCGTTGCGCTCGTCGTTACGCTTGTGCTGGCGACGGTTGGGGCGAGCGTTGTCTTCGGCCTCGGCGGGCGCGGCGCCATCGGTTGCGGCGGCGTCGGCGTTAGCCACAGTATCATCGCTGGCCTCGGCCTTGGAATCGCCCTGCAGCTCGGCCTCGGGCTGCTGCTCGGACGCCTTGGCCTTAGCGGACTTCTTGCGACCGCGCTTGGGCTTCTCGGACGCAGACTGTTCAACGTCCTGGGGCTCGGCGGCATCAGTCGATGCATCGACGGTCGTCTCGGCGGAATCCTCGGACGCACCCTTCTTGGCAGCCTTGGCCTTGGACGTGCGCTTAGCAGCAGTACGATGGCTGCGACCAGGACGGACATCGGCGAGCTCGACATCGGCGGGAGCGGTCTCGGAAGTCGTAGCATCCTGGACGGGTGCATCGGCAGCGGTTGCAGACTCGGCGGTCGCCGCAGCATCCCGAGCGGCTGCAGCTGCGGCTGCGGCCTTCTCTGCCTCGACGAAGGCCTTGGGCTTGCGACCGCGACGGTGCGGGCGCAAAGCCGGATCGACAACGGGAACTTCGCTGGCCTCGACAGACGCAGCGGGCTCAACAGGCGATGTGCCCTCCCCTGCCACGGAACGGACCGAAGCCTCAGTGAGCTCGGGGGTTACCTGATCGGCAACCTGCTCGGCCTTAGCAGCCGTGCGACGGCGTGTGCGCGGTACCGCCTTCTCGGTCGGCTGGTCGGCGACAGGGGTCTCGGTGGCGGCAGGTGTCTCGGGCACAGACGGAGCTGCAAGCTCGGTCAGAGCCGCGGCCTCGCGCTCGGCAGCACGACGGCGGGCGCGCACCACCTGAGCCTCGCTAATCTGCGCCAACGCACGCGCCTGCGCGACCTCATCGGAAATCGGCTCCGAGGAGTCAGCTGCAACGGTGCGCTTGGCGCGCGTCGTGCGCGTGGTACGGCGCTTGGGCTTGGTGGCTTCCTCGCCGTCTGCGGCAGGCTTGGCCGTGCGGCGCGTGCGCTTGGGCTTTGCCGGAGCAGCCTCCTCACCAGTTGCAGGCACGGCCTTCTCAGCCGTTGCAGGCGTAGGCGTCGAAGCAGCCTTAGGCGTCTCAGGAGCCGAGGTTTGCGCGGGCGCCGCGACCTGGTCCGACACAACCGGTGCAGCGGGAGCGGCTTGCGTCGTCGTTATTTCGTTTTCTTGCTGTTGATCAGACACAGTGTTTGCTCAACTTTCTTTTCAAGCCCTGTGATCACATGCTCCCTGCATAAACCTTCAGGGCGGCTAAACAGTCTAGCTCCGTCAAATACCGACGGACATCATTGATCTGTATCGAGATATTTGCGTCATATACGCAGCGTTAGTGTAACACAACCGCAACCACCTGCAACTTAGTCATTGAGGACGTTCTTAAACGACTAGTCAAAAGGGGCACTCTTTGGTTTAACACCCACAAATCTGACTGCCTCCGCCAAAACTATGGCGGTTTACTACGATGAATCGCTCAACCGCGACCACTCCGAAACTTGTTGAACTAAAACCGCAGGTAGATGCCCTGCACTTTTTTGCGAAAAGCTGGCGTGGTTGGAATTTCTCATATTCATCGTAGTAAACCGGCATAGTTTCGTATTTCCAGCAGTTCCAAATTCGTCAATACGTCGGCGTTTGTAAAAAGCCCGACCTCCGCATGGAGATCGGGCTTATAGGGCTCAGCAAAGCCGAACCTACACGGTTAAATGACCCGCAGCTTACATCTGCTCGGGAGCGGAAACGCCAACAAGGGTGAGCACCAGGGCGAGCGTCACGCGGACGGCGTCGCAAGCGGCCAGACGGGCACGCGAAAGCTCGGGGTCGACGGGACGGCCCTCGCTCGGCAGAACCTGGCAGGCAGCGTAGAAGCTGTGGAAGTCGCCGGCGAGTTCCTCAGCAAAGTGCGTCAGACGGAACGGGGCGCGGTCGCGAGCGCAGCTGGCGATGAGGTCGGTGAGCTCGTTGAGCTTGCGCGAAAGGGCGAGCTCGGTCGGGTCGGTCAGCAGCGAGTAATCGACGTTCTCACCGATGGCCTTGGCGGCGACGGCCTTCATGCCCATCTCGTCAGCCTGCTCGGGCGTAACGTCAGCGGCACGGCGCAGGATGGAGCACACGCGGGCGTGAGCGTACTGCACGTAGTACACCGGGTTGGAGTTGTCGCGCTTCTTGACGGCCTCAATATCGAAGTCGACCATCTGGTTGGAGCTCTTGGAGATGAGGGTGTAACGGGCAGCGTCGGAGCCGACCTCGTCGACGAGCTCCTGCAGGGTCACCATGGTGCCCTTACGCTTGGACATACGGACGGGCTTGCCGTTGCGCAGCAGGTTGACGAGCTGGCCCAGCAGAACCTCAAACTTGCCGGGGTAACCCAAGGCATCGCAGACGCAGCGGACGCGCTCGATGTAGCCGTGGTGGTCGGCGCCCCAGATGTCGATGACGTGGTCGACGCGCTGGAACTTATCCCAGTGATAGGCAACGTCGGAGGCGAAGTAGGTGTACTCGCCATCGGACTTGATCAGAACGCGGTCCTTGTCATCGCCCAGGTCGGTGGAGCGGAACCACAGGGCGCCGTCCTTGGTGTAGAGATAGCCCATCTTGTCGAGCTTCTCAAAAGCGCGGTCGACGGCGGAGGTGCCGGCGGTCTCACCCTCGGTGTCCTTCACATACAGCGAGCGCTCGGAGAACCAACGATCGAAGTCGCAATTGACGGCGTGGCAGAGGTCGCGCATGTTGTCGACCATCTTTACATAGCCGCGCTCGCGGAAGCTCTCCATGCGCTCCTGCGGATCGGCGTTGACCCACTTATCGCCGTCGGTGCGCCAGAACTCGGCGGCCTCGTCGATGATGTAGTCGCCGCCGTAGGAGTCCTTGCCCAGGGTCTCGGCAAAGTTGTCCTGATACGGATGGGTCTCGGGATGCTCGTCGTTCTCGTCGGCAACAAAGGCGTCGCGGTCGGCGATCAGCAGCTTGTGAGCCTCGTCGATATCCACGCCCTGCTTGGCGATGATGTCGGCAAGCTGCATATAGCGCGTGCTGATGGAGTTGCCGAAGGTGTTCATCTGAGAGCCGTGGTCGTTGATGTAGAACTCACGCTGGATGTCGTAACCGGCGTGATCCATAACGCGGCAGAGCGAGTCGCCCAGCGCGGCCCAGCGGCCGTGGCCGATGTGCATGGGGCCGACGGGGTTGGCGGAAACGAACTCGACCTGGGTCTTCAGGCCACCACCGACGTTGGGCTTAGCGAAGTCCATACCCTTCTCGCGAGCCTCGCCAAAGATGGCATTCTTGACGGCAACGGAGAGGTAGAAGTTGATGAAGCCGGGGCCTGCGATCTCGACCTTCTCGATCGCGGGGTCCTCGGGCATATGGGCAACGATGGCCTCGGCGATCTTGCGCGGGGCGCAGTGGGCCAGCTTGGCGGACTTCAGGGCCATGGTAGAGGTCCACTCGCCATGAGAAGTGTCAGCCGGTCGCTCGATAGCGCAATCGTCAAGTTCAAATGCGGAAAGGTCGCCGGCCTCCTGGGCCGCAGCAAGCGCAGCGCGTACCAGCTCTTCAATCTTCTCGGGCATAGATCCTCCTTGTGTTAAAGCCCCCGAGCTCTTGGTCACTCGTAGGGCAAAAGCCAGAGTTTGTAGCACTCTATCACAAGCGACGGGCACTGTCGCAGGGTAAAGCTAATAGATATTGCATATGCACAAAAATGACTACAGCTTGTATGGAGTCACTCAAAGATGCCGGTCTGCCTGCAAATTATGCAGGCGTTGAAAATGCATAAAGGTGTGAATGAGCTGCGTCTGTTATCGAATACTCTTACCTATCAGAGTTGTGTGCTTTTCCTGCATAAAGTACGGGTTTGCGCACGTCAGCGTGTTATTCTAGACATACGTAAATTCGTATAAGTTGGAGGTAGCATGTTCTCAATCGGTCAACACGTCATTCATCCGGGCCAGGGAGTCTGCACCGTCGTCGGTTTTAGGGACGACACACCGCAGCCCATGCTGCTGCTCGAGACCAAGCAGGGACATGCGCAGACGATCCTCATGTACCCCGTGGCGCAGGCCGACCGTCTGCACGCCGCCATCTCTCAGCAAGATGCCGAGCACCTGCTGAGCCACTATGACGAGCTGGAGTGCGACACCTTTACCGAGCGCAACAGCTCGCTTGAGGAGACACACTTTAAGCAGCAGCTCAAGCTGGGCGCGCCCGAGACGGTCCGCGTGGCAAAGACCATGATGCACCGCATTCGCCAGGCCGAGGAAGCTGATAAAAAACCCAGCTCCTACTACATGCGCGTACTCAAGGAGGCCAAACGCCGCTCCATCGAGGAGTTCGCCGTGGCCCTTGGCGTCACCGAGGAGGCCGCCGAAGCCCGCCTAGCCCAAGCCGCCCTCAACTAACCCATCCGCGCCAAAAACCACCACAAAGGGAACAGGCACCTTTGTGGTGGTTTTCTTGTTCTAGTAGTATTCATTCTTATCGATACCCACGAGCACAAGGAGTCTCTTATGGCAGAGCCGCTTACCGCCGGAATCGCCCGCGACCGCGCGTTCGAACTGCTCAATGAGCACAACAAGGACCCGTTCCATATCACCCATGGCGAGACGGTCGAGGGCACTATGCGCTACTTTGCGCGCGAGTTCGACCCCGAGAACGAGGAGTTTTGGGGCATCGTCGGTCTGCTGCACGACCTGGATTGGGAGGAGCATGAGGACGACCCCATGAACCACACCATCTATGCTGCCAAGATTCTTAAGGATGAAGGTGCGTCTCCCGAGCTCATTCGCGCCATCCAGACGCACACGTCGGACTTCAATACCTCGCTGCCCAAGCCCGAGCTGCAGATGGAAAAGATCCTGTTTGCCTGCGATGAGCTCACCGGCCTGATCGGCGCTGCAGTCATCATGCGCCCGAGCAAGAGCGTTATGGACTTTACGACCAAGTCGCTCAAGAAGAAGTTCAAGGACAAGCGCTTTGCCGCCGGCTGCTCGCGCGACGTGATTTCGCAGGGCGCCGAGATGCTGGGCTGGGAGCTTCCTGAGCTCTTCGACCGCACCATCGCAGCCATGCAGTCCTTCGCCCCCGACCACGATACCTTCCAGGCCTAACCGCCCGCGCCACTTAAAACCACCACAAAGGGGAAAGGCACCTTTGTGGTGGTTTTTGTTTGCGCGGACGCTAGGGGCGGACCTGGCCGGTGCCTCGGAGCTTGTATTTGTAGGTGGTGAGGGCCTCGGCGGCAAAGGGACCACGGGCGTGGAGTTTTTGGGTCGAGATGCCGATCTCGGCGCCCAGGCCAAACTCGCCGCCGTCTGTGAAGCGCGTGCTGGCGTTGGCGTACACGGCCGAGGCATCGACCGCATCCAGGAAGCGCTCGCAAGCATCCGTGTCCTCGGCAACGATGGCCTCGGAGTGCATCGTGCCGTAGCGGTTGATGTGTGCGATGGCCTCGTCCTCGCTCGCCACGACCTTCACGCTCATCTCGAGCGCCAGATACTCGCGACCCCAGTCCTCCTCAGTCGCGGCAACGTAGTCATCACCCTCGGCAAGCCCGGCATCGGCGCATGCGGCGCAGGTTGCCTCGTCGCCGTGAATGAGCACGCCGTGGTCATGCAGCACGGTCACGACCGCGGGCAAAAACGCATCGGCCGCAGCACGGTCGACCAGCAGCGACTCGGCGGCATTGCACACGCCTACGCGCTGGGTCTTGGCATTAACGATAATGTTGAGCGCCTTATCAAAGTCGGCGGATTCATGCACGTAGATGTGGCAGTTGCCCGTGCCCGTCTCGATCACCGGCACAAGCGACTCGCGCACGCAGCGCTGGATCAGGCCTGCACCTCCGCGCGGAATGAGTACGTCGACAATACCGCGGAGCTTCATGAGCTCGCCGGTGGCCTCGCGGTCGGTGGACTCGATCATCGACACGGCCTCGCGCGGGAAGCCCTTGGCCTCGAGCGCATCGGCCAGCAGCTCGGCGATCATGGCACACGAGTGATAGGCCAGCGAGCCGCCGCGTAGAATGCAGGCGTTGCCGGTACGGATGCAGATGCCTGCGGCGTCGGCCGTCACGTTGGGGCGCGCCTCGTAGACCATGGCGACCAGGCCCAGCGGCACGCTCACGCGGGTCAGGTCCACGCCGCTTGCAAGCACGCGGTGGTCGAGCACGCGGCCGACGGGATCGGGCAGCTCGGCGAGCTTCTCCAAACCGGCGGCCATGCCCTCGACGCGCTCAGGCGTCAGCAGCAGACGGTCGAGCAGACCGGCCGAAGTGCCCGCATCGCGCGCGGCGGACATATCGAGCTCGTTAGCGGCGACGATGGAGTCGACACCGTTGCGCAGTGCTGCGGCCATGGCGCGCACGGCCTCCTGACGCTGCTCATCGCTCGCCGTGGCAAGCGAGGCCGACGCTGCCTTGGCGGCAACGGCAAGATCGTGGACATACGTGGCTATATCGACCGACATGGGCGGCCCTTTCTCCTAGAAGTTTGCAACCATGGTAGCCGATTTGCGCATGGCCTCGCCCGCGGCGGTAGAATTGGTCAACCCGAAACACCGCAACGAACGGAAGACTCACATGGCCCTCATCACTTCGTACCACGTCCCCGGCCTTTACGTCGAGGACCACAGCATCGACGTCCCCCTTGACTGGCGCGGCCTGGAGCCGATGCTCCTGGCCGTCGGCAGTACCATGCGCCGCGGCGCTATGCCGGCACCCATCGCCGGCGCGCCCGAGAGCATCAAGCTCTTCTACCGCGTGGTTTGCGCGCCCGACCGCATCAACGACGATCTGCCGCTGCTCCTGTTTTTGCAGGGCGGCCCCGGCGGCGAGAGCCCGCGTCCGCTCTCACCCACGAGCGACGGCTGGATTGAGGAAGGCGTCAAACACTTCCGCGTGGTCCTTCCCGACCAGCGCGGCACGGGGCGCAGCAGCTGTGTAGACGGGCGTACGATCGCGGCTCTGGGCGAGCGCGCGACGGCGGCCGGCTCCGATGCCGCACGCTCGCAGGCGGACTTCCTCAAGCGCCACCTCGCCAGCTCCATCGTGCGCGATTTTGAGTACCTGCGCCTGGTGGGCTTTGGCGGTAAGCCCTGGGTCACGCTCGGCCAGAGCTACGGCGGCTTTTTGACGCTGAGTTATCTGTCGCTCTTCCCCGAGGGCGTGGCGGCGAGCTTTACCTGCGGCGGCATCCCCCACGTGCCGGCGAGCGCAAGCGAGGTCTACGCGCACACCTTCCCGCGCATGGCCGCCAAGACGCAGCAGTATTATGACCGCTACCCCGCTGACGTCGAGCGCGTGGCAGCCCTAGCCGATGCGCTCGAAGCCCAGAAGCCCGTGCTGCCCGACGGCTCGCCGATGACGGTCGAGCGCCTACAGCTCATGGGCAGCGACTTTGGCATGAAGCCGAGCTTTGAGCGCATGCATTGGATTATCGATCACGCGTTTGTTACTGGCGACGGCACGCTGACCTGCGGTGCCTCGGTATCTGACAGCTTTTTGATGCGCGCCTTCGAGCGCACCAACACGCGCACGAATCCGCTGTACTGGACGCTTCAGGAGTTCATCTACGCCGACGGCGATACCATGCCCATTCGCTGGGCCGCGGCAGAAGAGAAGGCACACCGTGCCGAGTTCGACACGCTCGCGCGCCCGCTCATGTTTACCGGCGAGGCCATGTTCCCGTGGATGTTTGAGCAGATGCCCGAGCTCAAGCCCTTCAAGCCCGCCATGGACCTGCTGATGGAAGACACAAGCTGGGACAAGATCTACGACCCGCAGCGCCTGGCCTGCAACGAAGTGCCGCTCCAGGCCGCGGTGTATTTCGACGACATGTACGTGGATTCGGACCTGCAGCTCGACACGCTCAGCCGCGTGGGCAACTCACATGCCTGGGTGACCAACGAGTTCGAGCACGACGGTCTGCACGGCAGCGTGGTGTTCAAGCACCTCTTCAACGAAGCCCTCAACCGAGGAGACCTGCGCCAGATCTTCTAGCAAAGGAGTGTCCCCACCTGCCGGCACAAAAAGAACGTCCCCAAGTGCCGGCAGAGGGACCCCGCCGCCTCAACGAATTGCGGTGAAATAGGGACTGCTAAAGGCTTTAAAGCCGCCAAACAGGAACTATTTCACCGCAACTTACGATATGCCGGCGTTACGGCCACCGCAGGTAGAAGGCGGAAAGCGAAAACGCCCCTAAGCGAGTGGCTTTAAATCGTAGGTCGAACAAAAGACGCGAGCGCCGCCCAGAGCGAACAAGTTGGCATGAAAATGGCGAGGCATAGACCTGATGGTCATGCCTCGCCTTTTGAATGACAAATTGTCGCTCTGGGCGGCGCGCAGCGTCGACCCGTTAGGCGAAGACAATTAAGTTGTCTCGATGAATCGCGGGCTTTTCGGCCAGGTCTGCCAGCAGGCGGTTGCTGGCAATCTGGTCCTGGCGGCGGCCGGCAGCAAGCTCCAGCACGTCCGAATCGGCCTCGGCGATACCGCGGGCGACGACCATACCGCTCGGATCGCACACATCGAGCACATCGCCCTCGGCAAACTCTCCATTGACCTGGCGAATACCCACCGCGAGCAAGGACGAGCCACGGCTGACCAGCGCCTTCGCGGCACCGTCGTCAACCGTTACCGAGCCATGTGCCTTGTCACCCAGCGCGATCCACAGCTTGCGCGGCGCAATATCCAGGCGCTCCGCCGGCGGGTCGAACAGCGTGCCCACGCTCTCGCCGCGGGCCAGGCGCACGAGCGCATCGGGCTCCTCGCCCGAGCAAATCACGCTCTGAATGCCGGCCGTCATCAAAATGCGGCTCGCGCGAATCTTGGTGATCATGCCGCCCGTACCCACCGAGGTCGAAGAATCACCCGCCGAGGCAATGATCTTGGCATCGATCTTATGCACGACCGGGACAAACTCGGCCGTCGGATCCTCGTGCGGATTGGCGGTGTAGAGGCCGTCGATGTCCGAGAGCGTCACGCACAGGTCGGCGGAAACCAGGCAGCTCACGAGGGCCGCGAGTGTATCGTTGTCGCCGAACTTGATCTCGTCGACGGTGACGGTGTCGTTTTCGTTGACGACCGGCACCACGCCCAGCTCCACCAGACACAGCAGGGCGTCGCGCGCGTGCAGGTAGGACGTACGGCGCGCCGTGTCATGGCGCGTGAGCAGCACGAGCGAGGTGAGTAGGTCGCGCGCATGGAACTCCTCGTCGTAGGCCGACGAGATGATGCACTGGCCGGCCGAGGCGCAGGCCTGCAGGCTCGGCAGATCGCCAACCGGTTTGCGGTCGAAACCCAGAACGGGATAGCCACAGGCAATGGCGCCGGAGCTCACCACGACCAAGCGCCAGCCGAGCTTGCGCAGGGCCGCGGCCTGATCGGCCAGGCCACCGATAAACGCGCGGTTGACCTTACCGTCGGCACCCACCACCGTGGACGAGCCGATCTTTACCACCATCGTTTTATAAGAAGTCGTCATACGTCAAACCAATCGAGTGTTGAGCAGGCGGGCGAGCTGGAGCAGCCGGGGCACCCGGTGCGGGACGGACGAAAATGATCCGTTTTCCTCCGTCCCCTTCGGATCATTTTGCCCAGGGGAAGGCCGAAGCCGCGGCCATGTTCTTGCGCACGAGCTCGTCGCGCACCTGGGCCAAGCCCTGTTCCATGCCCACCACGTAGGTCTGCGGATACAGGAAGCGCTTGAAAGCCGCGTCCAGATGATCGATTGCCCAAGCACAGCGCTCGCGTGCGTCCTCGATGCTCTCGCGCGGGGCTACCGCACTGCCATCGCGTACGATCGGCACCAGCAGCTCGCGATACTCAAGCTCGGATACATCGGTCACCAGGGCGGCATCGTTCACGGCCACGAGGGTATTGCCGCGCGCGGCGCCCTCCCCCGCCAGATGATCCTCGTCATAGATCATGTCGCAGACCGGGCCGCCAAAGCCGTCGTAATAGCGGCGCACACGCTGCATGCCCGGAATCGTGCGCTTATAAGGCTGCTCGGAGAGCTTCACCACCGGCGTCCACGGGTCCGTCTCGCTCGCGCGGCGGGCCGAAAGCTTGTACACGCCGCCCAACGCCGGCTGATCGTAGCAGGTCGCGAGCTTGGTGCCCACGCCAAAGCTATCGATGGGCGCGCCCTGGTCGAGCAGCGACTGGATCGTGTACTCGTCCAGGTCGTTGGAGACCGAAATCCCCACATAGGGCAGGCCCTCAGCATCGAAACGGCCGCGGACATACTTGGACAGCTTGGCGAGGTCGCCCGAATCGATGCGAATAGCCGACAGGCGCTCGCCCACCGCCTCCATCTCCTTGGCGACCGTAATGGCATGTTCGCAGCCCTCGCGCACGTCGTAGGTGTCGATGAGCAGCGTACAGTTCTTGGGACTCGACTTGGCAAAGGCGCGGAAGGCCTCGAGCTCGGAATCGAAGCTCATCACCCAGCTGTGCGCGTGTGTGCCAAAGACGGGGATGCCGTAGCGGCGCCCGGCAAGCACGTTAGACGTGGACGAGCAGCCGGCCACGTAGCTCGCGCGCGCAACAGCCAGGCCGCCATCGGGACCCTGGGCACGACGCAGGCCGAACTCGGCGACGGGGCGACCATCGGCCGCCAGTACCACGCGCGCCGTCTTGGTGGCAACAAGCGTCTGGAAACCGACGATGTTGAGCAGCGCGGTCTCGAGCAGCTGGCACTCCAGCGCCGGGCCGGTGACGCGCACCATGGGCTCGCGCGGAAAGACGAGCTCGCCCTCGAGCACGGCGTCGATATTCACGTGTGCACGGAAGTTGCGCAGGTAATCGAGGAATGCAGGCTTAAACATCGCGCCGCCGGCCGGAGCCTGGAGCGAGGCGAGGTAGTCGATGTCCTCGGGCGTAAAGCGCAGGTTCTCGACAAGCTCGGGCAGCTCGGCGGTGCCGCACATGACGGCATACGCGCTGCCAAAGGGATGGTCACGGTAAAACGCCGTAAAACAACCCTGCTCATTGGCCTTGCCGCTCTCCCACAGGCCCTGGGCCATAGTGAGTTCGTACAGATCGGTGAGCATTGCGATGTCGGTGGGATGCGAGATGTCGGTCAAAGCCATGGGGCGACCTTTCGGATGTGTTGTGCAGAGGTTGAGGGTTGGGCGAGGCGAACGTGCGGGCATGGAGCCCGGCGCGAACACGTTAGTGCAGGCCCATGCTGCCCGTGATCGTGTAGACCATAAAGACGATAAACGCGATGAGGGCGAGCACGATGATGATTTTTTGAGCCGGAGCCATGCCGGGGATCTCGTTCTCGCCCGTAGGCTCCTTGGAGGTGACCATGCGCTGGGCAAAGGTCATCTCGTCACGGCTCGGTTTGGGCTCGACGGGCTTGGGACGAGCGGCCTTTTTAGGCTGAGGTTTGGGTGCGGTGGGTGCGGGCTTCGCAGCGGCAGGCTTGGGTGCAGGCGCGGGCTTGGGCGCGGGCGCGGGCGCAACCTTCGCAGCGGCCTCCTCGGCCTTCTCGCGCTCGGCACGCAGGGCGGCCAGCTCCTCACGCTCGCGGCGCGCCTCTTCCTGGGCCTCGCGACGAGCCTTCTCGGCGCGGAGCTCTTCCAACTCGGCGCGCTCCTCGGCAGACAGTGGTTGGGACTCAAGCTCGGCCATGGTATTGCCCTTTCTTTTTAAAAAAAGCCGCCGACACAATGTCAGCGGCTTATCAAATCCAAGGGTGGAGACGAAGGGAGTCGAACCCTCGGCCTCTGCCATGCGACGGCAGCGCTCTCCCAACTGAGCTACGTCCCCAGGACAAGTTGATATTTTACCTACGGCTCGCCAACTGTCAACGCCCAATACCCAGTCTTTTTGGGACGGGGCTGTTTTGGCTACTTTTCGAACGTCCGAGCCACCCGATGATTTTTTAATCCCCGTCCCAGAAAAATCATCGGCGAACGCGCTACTTTGCGCTGGTGAGGACACCGGTGGTGTCGAACGCCGGGGTAAAGCTCTCGTCTACCGCTCCGCCTTCTTGCCAGAACATCGTCGTAAAGCCCAGGTCGTCGGCATGATCGAGCACCTGCTCGTACTCCTCGCGCGTCACGGCGCGTGCCAACTCGCCGCCCTGCTCGCGCATGAGCGCATTGGGCGTGTACTGGTTCATGACCGAAATCGGCACGTCACCCACCGTCTGCCACACCAGGTCCAGCACGCGGCACGAATCGTCCGCATGACCCGGCAGCACCAGGTGACGCACGATGATGCCGCGCTTCATGAGCCCGTCCTCGTCCACCAGCTCTCCCCCGCGGCGCTTAATCTCGCGCGCCATCTGAGCCAGGCCAGACACGGCTACACGCGGGTAATCCTGAATATGAGAGAGCGACTGCGCAAGCCTCGCATCGGCATATTTAAAATCGGTAAGCCACACATCGACTAGATCGCCGAGCGCAGCCACGGCACTCGCCCGCTCATAGCCGCTCGTGTTGTAGACGATCGGGATGTCCAGCCCGCGCGCCCGTGCCGCGGCAATAGCGGTCGGCAGCAGGTGCGCGTAGTGTGTCGCAGTCACCAGGTTGATGTTGTTGGCACCCTGGTCCTGCAGCTCCAGCATAATCTCGACCAAACGCTGGGACGTAATCTCAAGACCGAAATTGCCCGTCGAGATCTCGTGGTTTTGGCAGTAGACGCATTTGAGCGAGCAGCCGCTAAAGAAAATCGTGCCCGAGCCAGCCTCGCCCGAAATGGGCGGCTCCTCCCACATATGGAGCGCCGCGCGGGCGACCTTAAGCGTGTCGTCGGCGCCGCACACGCCACGCGCGCCCTCGTCGCGTGCCGCGCCGCAACGGCGTGGACACAAATGGCAGGCGGGCGAAAAAAGTTCGGTCAACGACGTCGGCATAAAAACATGCTCCAAAACAACGATTCAGCAGCTCAAACGTAAAGGCCCGGACCGCACAGACGGTTCCAAGCCCAAGGCGCCGTAATCGTCCGACACGATTTTTGTAATGTCAAGACTGGAATCAACAAAGTGCCGCTTTATGATGTAGGTATTCCGCCCCCCGCGGAGCAACTGGGTGAACCGTCGCGTTTATTTAGGGAGCCCACACAGTCGTACTTAGTACAGGTATCCTTCGTTGTTAAGGACGCTGGAACAGTCGATGAGGGCACCCACCTGTTTTAGGTGGGTTCATTTTCGTAACGTGGGGGGTGGTTTTCTTTTGCGATTTTGCCAAAAATTGCCATCGCAGATCCCGTATGACACCCAACGGCACTCGGCAGAACCCCCGCCAACATCCCAATATCTGGTAAGCGCGTGATAATCGCACGGCGCAAACCCCCGCACCCCCTCGGTCGAGTATCATGGGTCAGCTATGCCCTTTTGCGCGTAGCGTCCTTTGACCTTTTCCTTCGACGCTTGGCGGTTTATCGATTCATGGCTTCCTCCACGAGCTTCATACCGTACCTTTGCGTGGCGGTCGCGGCTTTTATCACGACCTTCCTTGCGGTGCCCCTGGTCAAGCGCCTGGCAATCAAGCTCGACGCCGTCGACTATCCCTCAAAGCGCCGCATCAACACTAAACCCATCCCGCGCATGGGCGGCACGGCGGTCTTTTTGGGCCTCATCGTCGCCTGCATTGTGCAGATCCTAGGCACCTGGTACCTGGGCTGGCCGCCCGTTTTGGTGCCTCATCCCCTCTTGCACATCAGCTACCCCATACTGGCGCTTTCTTTTACCGTCATCTTTGCGACCGGCGCAATCGACGACGTCTACCAGCTCAAGCCCAAGCAAAAGCTGACAGGTCAGGTCCTCGCCGCGCTCATCGCCTGCGTGGGCGGCCTGCGCATCGGCGTCATCGTCAACCCGTTTGCCCCTGGCGATATCATGCTTGGCTGGCTCGCCTACCCCATCACCGTGATCTACCTGGTGGCGTTCACCAACATCATCAACCTCATCGACGGCCTCGACGGCCTGGCCACGGGCATTTGCGGCATCGCATCGTTCACCATGTTCACGATGGCCATGCTTTCGGGCCGTATCGACGCCGCCGCGCTCTCCATCGCGCTCTTTGGCTCGTGCATGGCTTTTCTGCATTACAACTTCAACCCTGCGAGCATCTTCTTGGGCGACTCGGGGTCGCTGCTGTTGGGCTTCGCCTTGGGCTCCATCTCGCTGCTCAACGTGAGCCGCACCGCCGCGCTCACCTCACTCATCATCCCGCTCATCGTGGCAGGCGTGCCCATCATCGACACGTTCAGCGCCATCGTGCGTCGCAAGCGCGCCCACATTAGCATCGGACAGGCCGACAAGGGCCACATCCACCACCGCCTCATTCAGGAGGGTTACAACCAAAAGCAGGCCGTGCTGCTCATCTACGCCTGGTGCATCATGCTTTCGGCCGGCGCCGCCGCGATCAATCAGGTCGAGGTGCCCACGCGCGTGCTCATCTTTGTCGTGCTCGCCATTGGGTCGGCTGCCTTCGCCAAGCATCTGCACCTGTTTGAGCCCGTCCTGCGCCACCATTACAACAAGCGCACACACGAGGACGAGCTGGTAACCCCCGACGACCCTGCTTTTAAGCAGGAGGAGCAAGCAGCCGAGGAACGTAAAGAAGAGCGCCACCACAGGCGCTAGGTTTTATTGCCGAGAAAGCAACTCATTGCCGCTGACCGCTCGCGACCGTGCCGCGACCGCCGCATAGCCCTCGCCCCACCGGCACCTCACCCACTTACGCCCTACCTCTTTCAATAAACGCGTTATCATCTTGACCAATACGCATACGTTAGGAGCAATCATGCCAAACGAGAACAGCTACGAAGTCGCGCTGCAAAAGAGCAACGCCATTCGCGAGGGCTTGGCAAAGACGCCCGAGAAGTTCACCATGCTCACCGGCGACCGCCCGACCGGACGCTTGCACCTGGGTCACTACTTCGGCACCCTCAAGGGCCGCGTTGAGCTGCAGAACATGGGCGCCAAGACCAACGTGCTCATCGCCGACTACCAGGTCATCACCGACCGCGACACCACCGAGCATATCCAGGACAACGTGTACAACATGGTCATGGACTACCTTGCCTGCGGCATCGACCCCGACAAGACCATGATCTACGCGCACTCCGCCGTGCCCGCCGCAAACCAGCTCATGCTGCCGTTCCTGTCGCTGGTGTCCGAGGCCGAGCTAGCGCGCAACCCCACGGTCAAGGCCGAGATGGAGGCCTCGGGCCACGAGCTTACCGGCCTTCTGCTCACCTACCCGGTGCACCAGGCCTGCGACATCCTGTTCTGCAAGGGCAACGTCGTGCCCGTCGGTCGCGACCAGCTGCCGCACATCGAGCTCACCCGCACCATCGCTCGCCGCTTTAACAACCGCTATGGCAAGGTATTTCCCGAGGTCGAAGCGCTGCTGTCCGAGACCCCGCTGCTGCCCGGCCTTGACGGTCGCAAGATGAGCAAGAGCTACGGCAACGCCATCAACATTTCGATGACCGCCGAGGAGACGGCCAAGCGCATCAAGAAGAGCCAGACCGACTCCGAGCGCATGATCACGTTTGATCCCGAGAACCGCCCCGGTGTGTCCGGCCTGCTTTCGACGGCTGCCATCTGTACCGGTCGTTCCGAGGTCGAGATTGCCGAGGAGATCGGCATGGGCGGCTCCGGCCAGCTCAAGAAGTACGTGACCGAGGCCGTCAACGAGTACTTCGCGCCGATCCGCGAGCGTCGCCAGCGCTACGAGAACGATCTGGATTACGTCAAGGACGTGCTGCACGAGGGCAATCGCCGCGCTAACGAGATCGCCGAGCAGACCCTGGCCGAGGTTCAGGACGCCATGGGCATGGTGTACTAGGCAAAGCGCTTTCACACAACATAGACGGTGAGGCTGACCCCTCACCGAAACAGGAACAGGCCCGCTGGCAACTAACTGCCAGCGGGCCTGTTCCCGAAGTACACCGTTGAATCGCACAGAGGGGAGGAATGCGAATCAAACTCAACAGGGCAGGCTTTTTCATCGCCTATTGCCTGCTCCGTTGCTGAAACCAATATAGTTCACCTAGGTTTACTTTGTAGCGAAAACATGCTCCGTCATATCTTCTTCATATGTTAGCTCGGGTAAACTAAAACCACTACAAAGGGGACAGGCACCTTTGTGGTGGTTTTGGCCACGGCAGAGCCGCTAGAGCCCTGCTGGCCAGCGACAGGCGACCAAGTCGACGTGCATGTCGTCCTTAAACGCCACACCCTCCCCTAGCAAAAGCTCACGCTGAGCATCGGGGCCGCCAAAGGCAAAGCCCTCGCAAATGCGACCGTCGGCAAATACCACGCGATGACAGGGAATCTCGCCGGGACGCGGATTGCTGTGCAGCGCATAGCCCACATAGCGCGCGCTTCGCGGACGACCGGCGAGCAGCGCCACCTGTCCGTACGTGGCGACCATCCCCTCGGGAATCTGCTCGACCACCTCGTACACCCGCTCAAAAAAGCCCTCAGACGCCATTGCTCACTCCCTTCCACCCGGAAAAGCATAAACTACCACAAAGGTGCCTGTCCCCTTTATGGTGGTTTATGGCAAGTCGGTTAATTGGCGGGCTGGAAGAAGGCTACGGCTACGGCGCCGGGACCTACGTGGGTGCCGATGGTGGCGCCGATAGTGTGGACGGGCAGCTCGCCCTCGGTGTGGCCAGCCCACAGCGCCGCACTGTCATCGATATACTTCTTGAGCACCGCGTCCGAAAGGCCCGTATAGCCGAGCGCCAGCGGCATGGAAAAGTCGACGCCGCCCGCCTGCTCGACCTTCTGGTTCAACAAGTTTCGACCGTTTTTGGAACCGCGCGCCTTGCCCAACTGCACGATGAGGCCGTCCTCGGCGGCCACGACCGGCTTCACGTTGAGCAGCGTACCCACGGCGCCGGCCGCAGCAGACAGACGACCGCCACGCACCAGATACTCCAACGTCTCGAGCAGGCCGATAACCACCACGCGGTCGCGCACGGCCTCGACCGCTGCCGCGATCTGGGCCGCACTACGGCCCTCGTCCACCAAGCGCAGCGCATACTCGACCAGCACGCGCTCGCCCAAGGTCACGTTATTGCTGTCCACGACGAACACGTCGCCGCCCGGCGCCTCGGCAAGTGCCGTACGAGCACTCTGGTTGGTGCCCGAAAGCTTGGCGCCCACGGTAATAATCACAGCCTCATCGCCGGCTTCACGCGCTTCGGCAATCGCCTGTGAAAAGGCATACGGGTTGACCTGACCAGTCTTGGGCAGCTCATCGCGCTCCACGAGCATCTCGTAAAAGCGCTGGTGATCGATGTCGACGCCATCCATATACACATCGGTGCCAAAGGTAACGGACAGCGGCAGAACACGCAGAGCGGGATGCTCAGCCGGCGTCATATCGCTCGCGGAATCGGTAATAATTCGAATGGACATAGCGAATCCTTTCTTGCGCGGACCTCGCGCGGGGAATTTTGACAGCAATGCCCCGGCACGGTATACGCGCTCAAACGGGACTATGCAGTTGTTAATTGGAAGCAAATGCCTTGGCGGCCTTAGATATCGCGCAAGGTGTTGAGAATCGTACGCAGCGACGCATACATCTGCTCGCGCTGCTCCACGCCCATGGCCTTACCGGTGGTGTCGAGCACTTCACGAATGATGCGATCGGCCTCGTTCATGCTCTCGCCACCCAGCGTGGTCAGGCGAACCGGAGCGCGGTACTTGACGGCCGCATCACCTGAGTCGTCGACCTCGACGTAGCCGCCCTCCTCCAGATGTGCCAGTGTGCGCGAAACGGCGGCTCGGGTAACGCCGGCCATGCGGGCGAGGTCGGCACCAGTCAGGCCGTCCTTGCTGCGCTCAAGATAGTACAGGCACATGACGTCGGAGCCCTTGAGGCCCAGCCTTGCACCTTCGGACGTCTTGATGCGCTGAATCTCCTTGTAGAGGCCGCTGATCAGTCCGACAAAGTCCTCAAAACGTGTCTCGTCGTTCCACTGCATGGTGACGACCGCCTTTCGCTTACATGATGCTAACGGGTAAACATCTTAGACGCACGTCCGAGCCCCCCGTACCCAAACATCCCATTTGTTAACCCATCAACATAAAAACCACCACAAAGGGACAGGCACCTTTGTGGTGGTTTGGGGCATCAATAGGTTCTAGGCGCCGCTACAGCTCCACGCAGGGATTGTCGCGGGTTACAAGCGTCTTAACGACAACCGTCGCTCCCAGATAGCGCTCAAGCAGCTCGGCCAAGCGATCGATGGCGGCCTGGCAATCCCCCATCCGCTCGGGCTCCACGCACTCAATCGCCAGGAACGCATCGGCCGAATCGTCGGACAGAGCCGTTCGAACGCCGTCGCGCCAGTTCCAGCAACGGCACACGGCGCCCGCATCATCGATGTAGGCGAGCTCGCCAGGCAGCGTCGGATCGTCCGCCTCCTCGCCAAGTGGCAAGAACGCGTCGCCGCCGTCGGTCACCGCCAGGCGCAGATTGCCCTCAATAGCATGCAAATCCTCACCGCCAACGGGCAGCGCATAAGTCAACGAAATCGTGTTGTAGATATCCACCGCCGGCGTGATGTGGCCGACCGGCTTGCCTTTGAGCACGCGCTTGAGCAGGTTCTCAACTGAGCAACGCGCGCCCTTTTTAGTCTTGAACAGCCGGTACGCGTCACGCCAGGCCTTAACCGGCGCATTCTCGCTGATGGTATCACTCGTCAGGTGACGCTCCGCATCGATATTGGCGCGGTCGAGCAACGCGGCAATCGCATCCACGTCCTCCTGGGAAATCTGCGCCGCGGGCTTCATGCCCTTTACGACCACAACGCCGATAGCCGCCTGCGGAAACAGCTCCCAAAACGAATCCTCGGCAACGAAACTCTTCATATGCTCTCCCTTCATAGCGTGCGCCTGAGCGAGGGCGCCTAAACAAAAAGCGCCCTCACAGCGGCCACCTTCAAAGTCCTACGGTGCCGCCACAAGAGCGCTTGCGCTGCCCCCATCCGGAGAAGGGGGCGATATGTCAGGCGTATTGTAACCTGAGTCATCCGCCCAAGCAAAACCACCACAACGGTGCCTGTCCCCTTTGTGGTGGTTTTGGGTCCAAGGCGACGCTAGTGGCGGAGTCCCAGCAGGCCGCGGCCGCGATGACGGGCCTCGGCGGGCACCTGGGCGTGCGGGCCGGCGGCCTTGACGGACTCGGGCAGGTGCGAGTACTTCTTCTCGAAGTTCTCCTCGAACATCACCGCCAGGTTGTGCGCTGCCTCGTCGTAGCGCGCGGTGCTCTGCCAGTACTGGCGCGGCACCAGGATGCCGTCGGGCACACCGTGGCACGTAGTGGGAATGTCGACATTAAAGATATCGTCGTGCACAAACTCGCTGTCCTCGATGGTACCGTCGAGGGCGAGAGCGACCAGTGAGCGCGTGTAGGCCAGCTCGATGCGATGGCCCACGCCGTAGCCGCCGCCAATCCAGCCGGTGTTGACCAGGTAGACGCGGGTGCGGCCGTCGGCGATGCGCTCGCCGAGCATCTTAGCGTAGACCATGGGGTCGAGCGGCATAAACGGCTCGCCAAACAGCGAGGAGAACGTGGGCGTGGGCTCGGTGACGCCGACCTCGGTGCCGGGGATCTTGGCGGTGAAGCCCGTCACAAAGTGGTACATGGCGGCATCGGCCGTCAGGCGTGAGATGGGCGGCAACACGCCAAAGGCGTCACAGGTCAAAAACAGCACGACGCTCGGAGTGGTGCCCATGCCCTTTGTCCACGCGTTGGGAATGTGCTCGACGGGATATGCCACGCGTGTGTTGTGCGTGATCGAGACGTCGTCGTAGTTAGGCTTGCGATTCTCATCGAGTACCACGTTTTCACAGATGGCGCCAAAACGAACGGCGTTGAAGATCTCGGGCTCATGGAACGCGTCCAGGCCTTCGCACTTGGCGTAGCAGCCGCCCTCGACGTTAAAGATGCCCATGTCGGACCAGCCGTGCTCGTCGTCGCCAATCAGCAGACGCGTGGGGTTGGCCGAAAGCGTGGTCTTGCCGGTGCCGGACAGGCCAAAGAACACGGCGGTCTCATGCGTGACGGGGTCCATACTGGCCGAGCAATGCATAGGCAGAACGTCGTCCTCGACGGGCAGCAAGTAATTCATGACACTGAAGATGGACTTTTTGATCTCGCCGGAGTAGCCAGTGCCAGCGACCAGAATCACGCGCTCCTGGAAATTGATAACCACCGCGGCGCTGGAGTTGAGGCCCCTGATGGCAGGGTCGCACTGATAGCCGGGTGCGGCAAGGACGCAGAAGTCCGGCTCGCCGGTGCGTGCGATTTCGCGGGCAAGCGGGCGGGCGAGCATCTGCTTAATAAAGAGCGCCTGGCTTGCACGCTCGCAGGCGACGAGCAGGCGGCGTGTGTGGTTACGATCGGCACCGGCCATGCCGCGGGTGACGAACACGTCGCGCTCGTTGAGATAGTCGACGATGCCGGCCTTGATAGCCTCGTAGCTCTCGGCAGAAAGTGGGCGGTTAACGGCACCCCAGGCAATCTTGTCGTGCACGTCGGGCGTATCGACGATAAAGCGGTCGTTGGGCGAACGTCCGGTACGCTCCCCCGTCTCGATCACGAGAGCGCCGTTGGAGGCCATACGCCCCTCTTCGCGGCGAATCGCATGCTCGACGAGCTCGGCTGCCGGCAGGTCGACCAGCAGGCGGGGCTGGTTCTCGGCGGGATCTTCGACCAGCGTAATACCAAAGTTGGACAGAACTTCTGCAGGGGTAACACCAGGCATGGGGCCTCCTTTAAAAACGCGACACACAGACGCGGCGCGCACTTTACTCACGTAAAGCCCGTTGTACCCGATATGCAAAAACGTTTTTGCGGCAACGGTGAAGCGCCCGCTCAACGGTCAAAAATCGCACGCAAGCGGCCTAGTCGCGGCTACAGCGGCAGGGTTTGGCCGAGCATGGCGATGGCGCTCATGAGGACCAGCATGCCGGCGGCGTAGGGCAGCACAGCGCCCAGGAACTCGGCGTCCTTACCGCGCACGTGAACGGCGGCAAGGCCAATGGCGAGGGTCTGCGGCGAAATCATCTTACCGGCGGCGACACCCAGGGCGTTCAGCGCGACCATCCAGTAGTCACTCACACCCAGCGCCGAAGCGGCCTGGCTCTGAATGGGACCAAACAGCATGCCCGAGGACGTGCCCGAGCCGGTCACGAACGCACCGACCGCTCCGATCCACGGAGCCAGAATCGGGTACAGACCGCCGGCGACCGCAATGCAAAACGCACTGATCGACGAAATCATGCCGGCATAGCCCATCACCTTGGCGCAGCCCAGTACCGAAAGCATCGTGATCACCGTCGGCATCATCTGCTTCACCGTCGCGGACAGCACCTCGCCCATCATGCGCGGCGAAGCGCCCTGAATGGCACCGCCGACAAACGCCGCCAGGAAAATCCAGACGCCTGGCGTGTTGATCCACGAAAACGTAAGCATACCGGGATTCTTACCGCAATACACCTGCACATGGCTCGCAAACGGTGCGAGCGCAGCATGCACGGCGGGTACCAGGTTAGACGTGCCCAGCAGCAACACAAAGATCAGGATGAAGCACGACCAGGCCGAAAGCGCCGACTTAACGGTGAGCTGTTCGCCGGCCTCGATATTCATATGGAAGCGCGCGTCCAGGTGACCGGACTTCTCGGCGCGCATGGCAAGCGCGGCGGTCAGCGCGAGCGACACGATGGAACCCACGACTACGGCCAGTTCGGGACCCACAAACATGGCAACGACCAGGGCCGCACCTACAAAGGACACACCGGAAAGCAGTGCCACGCCGGCAACGCCGTGCAGACGCTCGGCAACGCTTGCAACATTGCCCTGGTCATCGACAACACGACCCGCAACCAGCACGATAAGCAGCGGCATCGCCACAAAGAAGGGCGCAAGCTGCGCCAGCTGAACGGTCGCCAGATGCAGGGAATCCAGACCCACCAGGTCGGCAACGGACACCGTGGGGATGCCAATGGAGCCGTAGGGCGTGGGCACGCCGTTGGCCAGCAGGCAAATGAGCACGGCAGGCACGGCCTCAAAACCAAGGCCCGCGAGCATGCCGGCGGGAATGGCAACGGCGGTACCAAAGCCGGCCATGCCCTCCATAAAACCGCCGAAGCACCAGGCCACGAGCAGCGCCAGCAGACGACGATCGCTGCTGATGGAGGTGATCATACCGCCGATCACGTCCATGGCACCCGTGCGCACGCACAGGTTATACGTGAACACCGCGGCGATAATTACGAGCACGATGGGCCACAGGGCCATCAAAAAGCCCTCGAGCGAGGCCGTGGCTATCTGCGCCGCCGGCAATTGCCACCACGCAAAGGCGAGCACGCACGAAAGGGCGAACGAGCCAATGGCGGCCTTCCAAGCCGGCCATTTAAAGCACAGCAGCATCACGACGAGCCAGATGATCGGCACAAGAGCCAGCAAAAACGCAGCGACATCCATGGGTAAAAACTCCTTGGTACCGCGCAAGCGGCATCGGGGGGTCACAAAACTTCAACAGGATACCGCACGTTTACCGACAAATTACAGCCGCCCGCCGAAATTATTGAACAACCTGTTCAAAAACACGAATGGACACCGCCGCGACTATACTAGAGCGCAGTAAGAGAAAGGAACCGCCTTGAGCATCACGCCCCTCGATAACATCCGCCGCGCCATCGCCCGCCGCAATGGGGTCGCCGACCCCGCCGTAGCGAGCAGCGTCACCGCAAAGGCCCAGGGCGGACGCATCGAGAACGGCCTGTTCCCCGCATCACACACCGCCGAGGAGCTCGCACGAATCCAAGAGCTGAGCCAGCGTAACGCCGGCGGTCCCGACAGCAGCCAGGCCACACGCCGTCGCCGCGAGCGCGATCGCCAGCCCGGCCCCATCCACCGCATGGTCAATGCCTGGTGGAACCGCCTGCTCGGAGCCGTCTACGGCGGCGGCTTCTCCACGCAAGAAGCCGAGTACGAAGATCACGCCACCCGTCGCGACTACCTTTGGAATACCCTGGGCACCGCCGTGTGGGGCATGGCGTTTCCGCTGCTCACCATTGTGTCGACGCAGCTCGTGGGCGCCGAGGAAGCCGGCAAGTTCTCCATCGCATTTGTCACCGGCACGCTCATCATGATCGCGTGCAACTACGGCGTGCGCAACTTTCAGGTCTCGGACATCGACGAGAAAACCTCCTTCGCCTCCTACCAGCTCAACCGCTGGCTCTGCGGAGCGCTCGCGCTGGCATGCGGCCTCATGTACAGCAGCGCCCGCGGCTACGATGCGCAGATGGCCACGATCGGCCTGGGCGTCTATCTCTATAAGGTAATCGACGCCATCGCCGACGTGTACGAGGGCCGCCTGCAGCAGGCCGACAAGCTCTACCTGGCCGGCATGAGCCAAACGCTGCGCTCCGCCGGCGTCATCGCGGTCTTTAGCGTGGCACTGTTCCTCACGCGCAGCATGCCCATCGCGGCCATGGCCATGGGCGTCGCCGCCATCGCCTCGCTCGTGCTGGTTACCGCCCCGCTCGCCCTGCTCGAAACCGAAAAATCGCGCCGCGTGAGCCTGCGCGAGGTCGGCCACCTGTTTGTCCAGTGCGCCCCGCTCTTTGGTGCGCTGTTCCTGTTCAACCTTATCGAGAGCATGCCCAAGTTCGTGATGGAGGGCACGCTGGCCTATAAGTATCAGCTGTACTTTAATGCCCTGTTCTTCCCGGCGCAGGCTATTTTGCTGAGCATCGGATTTATCTATAAACCGCAGCTCCTGCGTCTGTCGAGCATTTGGGCGAATCCGCGCAAGCGTCGCCGCTTTGACCTAATTATTGTTGCCGTTATGGCACTGATCGTGGTCATCACCGGAGCGTGCGCCGCATTTATGGCAGGCCCCGGCATCCCCATCATGAGCTTTATGTACGGCGTTAACTTTGAGCGCTACCGCACGCCGGCGCTGCTAATGGTTGTCGCCGGCGGCGTCACCGCGGCAATCGACTTTATCTACGCCATCATCACGGTGTTGCGCCACGCCGGCGACGTCACCAGGATCTACCTAATCTGCTTCGCCGTAAGCGTGGTGCTGCCGGTGATCCTGATTAAGCTGCTGGGTCTGATGGGCGCCGTGGTGAGCTACCTAGCCATCATGGCCCTACTCCTGGTGCTACTGATTATCGAGTACGCCCACATCCGCCAACGCATCGAACGCGACCGCAACCCGTACGGCGCCTAATTAGCTGCCCCCCGGTACCGGAATTTGCGATGGAATCTCCCCGGCTGGGGTCTCGTTGCGGACAATATGCATCACGCAAAACTAAGTGAGTAGACTTTTACCGAATCCCCGACCACACCGACAAACCACAAGTCTGTGACCTGCGGTTTTATTGAGGCAAATATGTTGGGTGCTCGGCATTTCCAAAAAAGTCTACTCACTTAGCCAGCGGGCAGCCAAATGATTATTAAATCCTCGTCCCAGAAAAATCATTTGGTGGGCAGAAGGGCAAAAGTAGTCAAAAAGCCCGTCCCAAATTAACTACCCTTTGCACCGATTATTCGCCCGGGTTGATATTCGCATAGAACTCGGCCCCGTCATCTAGACGCAGAATGCCTACACGGCCAAACTCTGACCCAGTGGCGGCGGCGCAGTCGATGTCAATGCGGTCGGGCACGCCGGCGGTATCCTCGCCGCCCAGGCGCACAATCTGTCCGCGGCCCGACTCCTCATCGAGTCCCGCCAGGCCGCCGACCTCGCAATAACGCCCAAGCGACACCGTGGGCGTGTGGCCGCTCACCACGACCGGGCCCTTGCCCTCGGAAGAAAGCAGCCCCGTCGGCGCATCCCAATAGCCATGGCGAATCCAAAGCAGGTCATCGGACGACTGCACCGCAAGCATCTGCTGCAGGAGCTCGCGATCGGCATCCACCGCCCCCGCACCATCGGCACAATCAACCCCATGTTCAAGCAAAAACGCCCGCGCCGCCTCGGTCTGGATGCCAGCATGCACCAGCAGGTACGGACGCTCGTCAGTCTCGGCCACCGCGTAGAGCGGCAGCGTCGCCATCCAACGCACGAGCTCCTCGTACGCCTCAAATTCCATATCGTTGAGCTGCTGACGGGTAGTCCAACCGCCGTTGATATCCCAGGTCTCGGCATCGAGCGGATCCTGGCCAATGATGGCGTCGAGCATAATCTGCTCGTGATTGCCCTTGAGCACGCGAGCGTTGGGGAGCGAGCGCACGAGCTTAATAACGCCAACCGGATCGGGCCCGCGATCGATCATGTCACCCAACACGTACAGCGTATCGTCGGACGCCAGCGAAATCTTGGACAGGGCCTCGTCAAGCGCACGCACGTGCCCGTGAGCGTCGGATGTCACATAGATCGCCATGGAACGCCTCTCTTTGCATTGCGGCCGAAGCCCGGCGTCGCAACTAAAACTTCAAGTTGAACTTAAACGTTATCCATTGTACTCCGTTGCAATAAAGCTGGAAAGGGTTGCATACCGTCAACGGTCGCCGGCGCACGCCTGCCAACCCGGACCGCTCACGCCACGCCGTCTAGCCCAGCGCCCCAACCAGCGACGCTCGCGTCGCAGCCTCGTGTCGAAAATGCGCACGTCCGCAATCCGCCCCCATGAACCCACCACCTTTGGGTACAAATAACCGCAGACAACTGACCGTGCCACGCCAACCACCCAGGAGCGGACACTATCCATGAACCAGATACTTCTCTTTATCGGCCTCGTCATTATTCTGTGCCTGACCATTAAACCCGTCGGCAAAAAGCTCCCCTTCCCCACCCTGCTCATCTTTATCGCGCTGGGCATGCTGCTGGGCGTCAACGGTCCGGCGCACATCGACTTTAGCGACTATGCGCTCACCGAAACCGTCTGCAGCACGGCGCTGCTGTTCATCATGTTCTACGGCGGCTTTAACACCAACATCGACCGCGCCAAACCTGTCGCCGTGCCCGCGGTGCTGCTGAGTACGCTCGGCGTCGTCATCACCGCTGGCATCACCGGCGCCTTTGCGCACTTTGTACTAGGCTTCGACTGGATCGGTGGCCTACTGCTGGGATCGGTCGTGGCGTCGACCGATGCGGCGAGCGTCTTTAGCGTACTGCGAGAGCACAACCTTTCACTGAGGGGCGGCACCGACTCGCTGCTCGAGGTCGAATCGGGCTCCAACGACCCCGTCGCCTACATGCTCACCGCGGTACTCGCCACCCTCGCGGCTGGCGGCGACATCAACATCCCCGTGCTGCTGGCAAAGCAGATTATCCTGGGCGTTGGCCTGGGACTCGCTATCGGCTGGGCATCGGGGCACCTAATCGAGCGCGCGCATGCAACGGCCGAGGGCGCGCAGACTATCTTCTTATTCGCCGTGGCGATCGTCGCCTACGCCCTGCCGAGTTACCTGGGCGGCAACGGTTTTTTGGCCGTGTATCTTGCCGGCATCGTGCTAGGCGCGAGCGACATCACCGGCAAGGTCGAGTTGGCGCACTTCTTCGATACCCTCACCGAGATGGCCGAGATGACCATCTTCTTTTTGCTCGGCTTGCTCGTGACGCCCGCCCGCCTGCCGCAAATGCTGCTGCCGGGCCTGGCACTCATGGCGTTTATGCTCTTCGTGAGCCGCCCCATCGCCGTCGGTTTGCTGTTGGCGCCCTTTAAGACGAACCCTCGCCAGGTCGCGCTCGTAAGCTGGGCGGGCCTGCGTGGCGCGGCTTCGGTCGTCTTTAGTCTCTTTGCCGTAGTGGCCGGTGTTCCCGGCGGTCACGATCTGTTTGACCTGGTCTTTGTGATTGCCGTGTCGAGCATTGTGGTGCAGGGCTCGCTGCTACCGGCGGTGGCGAAAAAACTCGATATGATCGATGCAGATGGCGACGTGCGCCGCACGTTTAACGACTACCGCGACGAGGACGGCATGTCGTTCGTCAAGCTCAGGGTAGGCGCGGGGCATCCGTTTGCTGGGCGCTCACTCGCGGACATCGGCAGCGTCACGGACATGCTGGTGGTCTTGGTGCTGCGCGATGGCGCGCACCCGGTGCTGCCCAACGGGGATACCGTGATCGAGGAAGGCGACCTTCTGGTTATGGCCGCACCGACGTTTGAAGAGCGTGCCGAGGTTACGCTGCGCGAGGTCACCGTAACGCCCCACGGTCGCCTGGCCGGCCAGCGCCTGCGCGACGTGCCGCAAGGCAAGCACCCCTTTATCGTCGTGATGCTCAAGCGCGACGGCCAAACGATCATCCCCGACGGCAACACACTCATATACGCCGGCGACGAAGCCGTCATCGCCACGCTGGCGTCGTAGCGGCCAGGGATAGCCGTCCCGAATTGGCTACATTTGAGCATCAATCGCCCCGGCTGGGGTCTCGTTGCGGACAATTAGTGCCTCTCAAAACTAAGTGAGTAGACTTTTGTAGAATCGCCGACCACGTCACCAAAGCACAAGTCTGTGACCTGCGGGTTTGTTGAAGCAAAATTGTCGGGTGCTCAGGATTTTCAATAAAGCCTACTCACTTAGTCAGCGTGCAGCCAAAATAGAACGGTCACGAGCTCATTAGACTCCATTGCGGCTGCCCATCGTGCATTTTCGCGCAGCTGCGGGTACAGATGCCCGTCCCAAATTAGCTACCCTAGTCATCGTCGACGGCAAAATCGCGGAGGTCGAGGCCTTCTCGTTCGGCTCGGGCTAGGAGCTCTTGAGGTGAATCGTCCTCGATATCTACTACTTCGAGCATGGCGGCCGGAAAGCCCACGCCGGCTGCACTCCCCGCGCGGTCGAGCAGACTCTCGCGCAGTTGGTCTACATCAACTTCGATTTCCATGGTGAAACCTCCCTATTCAGCCCCCCACTTACCATTCACGACCCAGATAAACATGGAAGTGCAGCGTCTGAAGAACACGATCTTCGCCGCTATCCGCGTTTTTCAGGCAAAGTGCATACTCCGCGCGTTCATCAAGTTCAACGGTTGGACGCACCGTCAGCATTACCTTAAAGCGGCGCGCCCTCGCATCGACTTCGGTCAAATCGGCTACGATTCTTGCAATGTCGGTTACGGGGTTTCCGCTGCGATCGGCAACAAACACTTCATAGTTCGCAGGAAGGATCTTGCCGACCACTACCTCATCTTGCAGAAACTCCAGGAAGAAAGACGTATTCGAGATGGATTCAAGTTGCGTAACGAGGGACAAGCCAACAGGACTCGATGCGACAAAGCCACGCGTTCCGGCGCGCTTATTGCTAAAGGTCAAAACCGGCACACACATCTCCTGCAATGAGATACCGCCATGGACAAAGTTCTCGCCTCCGCCGGGACGTCGCAAACGCACGCATTCACGCGGCGAAAAGCCCACGAGGCTACCAGCAGAAGCGGGTAGAGCAACCTTAAGCAGCGTATCGGACTCAGAATCGCTCGAGGCAACAGCCCAGCGGCGTCCAGCCTCAATGACGTCGCCCGCCACGTCCGCGACACTCGTATGATCATATTCGGTAAGCGGCTCTGCGGTGTACAGAAACCCATGATCTGCCGTAATGACGATTCGAGACGACATAAACTCACGCACGATGAGCTTGACCAGCACCGATAACTCGTCAATTGTTTCATCGCAGGCATGAAACGCCCTGCGCTCGGTTGCGGCCTTGTCACCAATGGCATCAATGAGATCGTGATAGATATAGACAACGCTCGCGTCTCCTACGACCTTCTTGCGTTCGGCACGGTCCATCTCGCCGACAAAACGGTCATAGCGAACCGCAACAGCACCCTCATAATGCTCGCCAATCACCTTTTGGCGAGATTCGATAGTATCGACGCGCCCCCCATCAACAAGCACGCCAAAGCCCGATCCCCCCTCTCCGCATGCCTCGTAACGCATCGTTCCATGAGGCAACAAGGCAGCCATACCGCATCTGGTTATCGAAGGAAACACGCCTTGCACGGCGCCAAGCTCGCACCGACCCTTTGTCTCGCGCTCAAGACGCTCGGCAAGTTCTGCAGCAACCTCATAGCGCAAAGCATCAGAAACGATGACCCAAATACGCTTTCCGCGGCGATTCGCGGGCTCAACGTAGCTCAGATCAAAATCAACCTGACGCGGAATACCTTTCACATATCCCTGCAAGCCCAATGCATCGCCCGACGCGCTTGCCCAACGGCGAGAGAGCTCCTTAAGAAACCAGCCTTTATACAAAGCTTCCATCGACTCAAAGCAGGCTCGGAAGTCTTCATCGAGCTCGTACTCCCCCGCTCTAAAGGCACCGGCGAACTCTGTCACCAGCTCACGGTACCAAGCGTCCATGCGATAGAAATCGCTGGCATAAGAACCCCAAAGGGCCAAAGCCCCCATGCCCGCAAAACCTTCTACATGGTCGCGATAAAAACACTGCATATGAGCTGCAGCCGAAACGCCACGATAATAGCAGGCAAGTTCCTCATACCAGAGCGATCCGCGACGAGAGGCGACGACCGACAAAACCTCATCAGCAGCATCCACAGACAGACGCACCCGCTCAAACAGCATGCGCAGAATGGTGGCATCGATGCAGGGAAAGACGTCGGCTCCTGCAATACAGTCAAGACCAACGTCAGCAAGTATCTTTCCAAGCTCAAGCTCGCGCTCAACCGCCGTTGTCATACTCAACAGCAATAGACGATTACCGCCACGAACCCAATAATCAACGCATGCGCGGCAGAACGCGGCATGAACAGCCTGGGAAGAGAAACGTCCCGACAGCGCGTCCAGACATCCACCCGTCATTGACCGCGAGCAGGCGGTGAGCAACACGTGGACCAACAACTCGGGAACACGAGATAGCTCGAGCGCGTTCCCGTCAAAACCACACCAATGACGAATGAGCTCGCAGAAATAGCCATTCATCTCATATTCAGCAAGTAGGACAACCACCTGATCAGCATTGCCCTCGTGCAGGAGTGCCAAATAGCCTGATACGATTGCCGCGGGATCGAGTTCGCTGGCACCCAAGCAGGCAGCCAAAATGCCAAGCTCAAGCTCATCGACGGTCGCAACAGCGACTTCCCTCGATGAATGTAGCAACTTATTGAGCTTTATAACGTTGCGGCGCTTGGCAAAAAAGGCTTTATGGGACTCAAGAGCCGCGCGCATCTCATACGAATCAACCGCGCCGATCTCGCGTAGCTGCACAGAAACATAGTCGGCGGCAAACGGGACGCAACGCGCTTCAACATCCGCCAGCCAATCGCCAGACGGCTCCCCCGCGGAGCGACGATATATAAGCACCTTACGACCGCCCAAGTCACCATTGAGCTTACGCTTGATAGCAAACCGACCACCCTCGCGATCAACGAGAACGCTGACACCCGGCAGCTCCAAATCTGCAAGCACATCCTCAAATTCACCGGACGGATCATGCCACACAACAATGGCACCTCCGCAATCGGCGTCCTGACCTGCAAACAAATGCAGCAGCTCGGATGTAATATCTGCAAGCTTCATGGCAAACTCTCAAAACTAGTCATCAAACAAACCGGCGAAAATAGCATCCAAATCCTCTTGAGAGGTAGGCTGCGTCTCGAGTATTTCGGAATCAATACACCTGAGCATGGTGTTCTCTTTTTCGCGCAGGCGAGTATATATTTCCTCGTCAAGCGACCACGGATCGGGCCTTCCAAGGTCATAATCTTCCGAAAGGTAGTAATACCTTGTCCGCTGATCTTGCGGCAGGCCCAAACGGTGGATTCGATCGCGGGACTGCAGCAAATGGACCAGATTAAAGCTGTACTCGTAGTACACGGCATCGTGACAAATCGAATGCAGCGAGACGGACTCGGCAAGCGTATGAGGATTGGTAATGAGTACGGGAAACTTGCCAGCCCTAAAGTCATCCAGGTCTGCCGAACGACAGACAAGGTCATCCTGACCGTTAATCGTACGTGCCTCAATCCCCATATCAGCCAGACCGCGCTGAAGATCGGACATGCTCTTGATGAAAATGCACCAGACGATAACCGAGCGCCCCTGTGCCACCAAGTCGCCAATCAGAGAGCAGCAACGAGCGCGTTTGCTCGATGCCCCGGCAGAGCGAATCATGCCCACAATCTTATCGGAGTAGTCGACGGCATCGACCTCGCCGGTCTCCTCGTCTTCTTCGATAATCCAACGATAGTCTTCGGGATTAAGCGTTTCGAGCAGGTCGATCGGATCGTTTTCCATCTGCAGCACACGCAGCATCAAGGTCAGCTTGTTGCGACGGTAACGGTTTTTAATAACGCCGAGCAGTAGATTCGTACGCTCGCCAGACGAAACCTTGATAAGCTCGTCGGGCTCAGCCCTCGGGACGCCTAGGTCATCCTTGGTCGTACGGCAATAAAATGGCTGCAACTTGTTGTTCACGCGCTCAATGTCCGAGTCCTCAGCGTTTTTGAGCTCGCTTTTCTCAAAGCCAAAAAAGTTGTCATACTCCCGCGGATACAGAATGTGCAACATATTGTAAATATCGATATATCCGTTAGGAATTGGCGTGCCCGTCAGGGCAAACGTATAGGGAGCACTCTTGGAAACCACGAGAGCCGCGTTAGCTTGCTTTCCGCCAACGCGCTTAACGCGATGGATTTCGTCGAACACCAAAAGCGTACGCTCTCCAGCGACCTTGCTGAGTTCCTCGGCAACGCCAATAGCCGCCTCGTAATTCACAAGCAGCAAATTGCAACCGCCCACACGAGCGCGAATATAGCTCCGACGGTCAGACTTACCAAGCTTTCGGTAAGCATCGTCTTGCGTTGTAAACAAGTTGAGTGGCCACTTATCGCCAAAGCAGAGCCTCCACTCCGTCGCCCAGGAATCAAATGCGTTTTTTGGGCACACGACCATAATGCGATCGACCATGCCGCGCTGCGCCAAAAAGGCAAACGCACCAAGAACGGTCGCCGTTTTACCCGACCCCGGCACCGAGAAGTTGCCTGCACGTCCCATCGTTGCCAAGAAAAACGCATCGCGCATCTGGCGATCCTTAAGTGGACGCGCCATGGCGGCATCGACGACCTCCGAGAACTCTGCGAGATGGGCATCGTGTTTGTGGTCGCCGCGCTTGATCTCGTTTCCCAAACGCGAACGTTGCTCGGCAAGTTCGCGAATCTGCGTAAAGCCGTCCTGAAGGTCTTCATCCACCGATAGCGCGACACCAAGACGGCTGGCAACCTTCGATAGCTTGCCAACAATCTTTTCGAACTCCGTATAGTTGCCGATCTCTTCGAGCAAAATGTGGCCCTTGACGACACACCTGACGTATGCCCTGCAGGTCATCTTAAAGCGAGCATTGCGACGCAGAGAGTCGGCATCGAGAGGCTCGGGATCAAGATAGATTTGTCCGCCTCGCTGATATAGACGCATTGCTTAGCCTTCTAGAGTTTTTTGGACGACATCGAGAACTTCCTGGGCTTTCTCAAGAAGGGACTGCAGCCCATCCTGCATATCAACAAGCTGCTCAGGCTCTAACTTGTGCAGTATTTCCACGTCAACTTCGCCAACATTTGAGAGTGCGTTGCGGACGGCGCGCACTTGTCCGTTTTTGATGTTACGATTGCCGGCCTTCGTGCGGGCAACGGTTCTAGACGCCTTCATCCCCTCTTTCAAACGCGTGTCAGAGCCAAACGTATCGCGAAGATATTCCGTAGTGACAACCACGTCTTCGGGCTTTTCCTCAAGCCTTTCCAAAACCTCAACGGTATAATCCAGCTGCTCTTCGCGCAGCTTGTCGTCATCAATCAAATTATCGATAAACTCGCGCACCTCACGCGTGCGGTCACCGAGCGTCTGACACAACAAATTTGCAAACACGGCATTTTTAATCTCTTCTCGATCGTCCTTGTTCTTGACCTTACCAAGCCTGGTCGTAAGCGACTCGATAGGGCCTTGCAACTTAAGGTCCTGGGCAATATGAAATGCGCCGGGAGCCTCACAGAACTCAAGAAAATCTTTCAACATATCGATTTGAGCGAGACTGTTCTTCATTTCGCTCTGCTTCATATTGGCATGCTTGGCATATTCTTCTGCCGTCATACGCCCTTCATTGACCCACCTATCGATATCGACCAGACGAGAGATGGCATCATATTCCTGTTTGGTGTCCTCGCCCAGCTGAATCTCGAGCTCAAGACCCTTAATGGCATTTTCGTCATAGGTATCGGGGAACACGCAGCAGCGCAGCATGCGAAGGGTGTTCTCGGCAGCAGACAACTTACGCAAGCAGGTAAAACGACGGTTACCGTCAATGACAACGCCGTTGGTCAAAATGATCGCAGATTGTTGTTGGCCCTTGTTTTTAATATCCAACATAGTCGTCTTAAGATGCTTGGGGTTATCCGCCTCGACCATACCCGCAATGAGGTTATCGAGCTCCGCTTGATCTTGAGGCAGGCCCTCGGGATGCTCTGCCTGATAGCGCGAAATGAAGGTAGCAATTCGTCCATTCTGCACATTGAAATGCAACTTATCGACGCGCACCTCGTAAATTGGACAATCCTGGTTCTGACCGTTAATAAACTTGCGCTCGCTATTGCCGGTTTTGCGAACCCAGCCCTCAGCAATACCCGTGTTGATGAACTTTTCCATTTCCATTGTTTTACTCCACTTCTAGTACAAACTGGTCATGGCTAACAAATACGCGCTCGCTAGCGCTTGAATAAAACAAGTCCGACTTACGAATTATCTGGATGAGCTGCGCGCGCGGAACCACTACGCCGTACTCTTCCGAAAGCAAGTCGACAAGATCGTCGATATCGATCGATATCTCGCGCGCCACCACCGCCTGGATAAAATCACGGCCCTTCATGGCAAGGCCGCGTGGCGCAAAGAGCTTAATGCCCACAAGGTTTCCGTGCCCCAGCAGGTCCTCCTGCGACAGGAGCACGCTTTCGTAAAATGCATCGGATAGACCGTACTCAAGTAAGGGCAAATCGGATGCGCAGCGCCTGAGCCACGGCACGGTAAAGTACGGCGTATCGTCATCAGCGCCACGCTCGATGGCATCCAAAGCAAAGCTGCGCAAATCGGCATCCCTAATATCAAGCTCATCAAGACCATCGCGCGTAATCCAGCTCGACTCATCGTAGTCAAGCAAGTCGCCCGACCTAATGGCTCGATAGACCATGTTTTTAAAGGACATACAGTTCAACATGGATTGAGGCAGGCTATCGTGCTCGACGATGGCTCCGTGCATCAAAGACAGATAGAAATCTGTCTGGCTTACACCCCGGCCTCTACAGGCGCAGTCAGCATAAAGCGTGAACCCCGTTTGATAGGCAAACAATTCCAGCTTGAGCGTTTCGTCGGGCGAGCATCCCGCCAGCTCCGCAAACTGGGAAAGCAGGTACCAATCCTCATCAAGCTTGGGAAGAGTTGGCTCACTGGCCATGACGCCTTCAGATCCGGTATCAACACGCTCGCCATGGAACGGCTGGGGATGTACGTCTTCAGCCACTGCAACGCGCGGAGCCGCCGTGGCCGGCCCGCATTCATTATCTTCAATAACGTTTTCTCGGGCTTCGACCGGATCACTTTGCGTCTCGGGAACAAAGCTCTCAGCACTCGCTTCAACGTCCGCAAACCAATCGTTCGCATCGACAACGCACGGTGATGACCGATAGAACAGCGCTCGTTCATCGAAGCCGAGTTCGTTAATAGCTCGAATCGTATCGAATTTGCCGGCCACATCCTCGCGAATCAACACAACATCGTCGGGCAACAATACCCGCTCAACAACATCCGCGTATGCACCGCCAACGTCATGCCATAAAAGAATGGAACCGGACGTTGTATCAAATGCCATTTGCAGCTGCTCGGAGAGCTCGACTAGGGAGTCATCCAGCATTTGTTCTTCGCATGGCGTGGGGGTCTCATCGACGCCCAGGAACCGATAGCCAAAACCATGCACCGTTTTAATCCAAAGGGGATTCTTTACTTCATCTCCTAGCTTCTTACGGAGGTTTTTAACATGCGAAGCAAGAGCTCTATTCGATTCAGCGAAGCCAACGCCCATCGAGATCTGCGACAGTTCCTCATTTGAAATCTCAACGCTTGACCTAGCCGTAAGTACATTCAAGACACTATATTCAATTGGCGTAAGCGCAAGCTCCTCGCCATCGAGCTGAACAATACGGTTCTCAGAGTCAACGACAAGCACACGGTCGCCATGCGCAGAACGAAATACACGCCCGCCTTCACCAATGCTCGCCTCAGGCTCAAATCCCGGAGCAAAATCGAGACGATAGCCATAACCGTGAACGCCCTTAAGCCAACGAGCGTTGCGGGCATCTTCTTTCAATTTCTTGCGAATGTTCTTGATATGGCTATCGAGCACTCGATGTGACTTAGGGTCATCGTGGCCAAATGCCGCAACAAACAGCTCTTGGCGAGAAAATGCATGACCCGGTTTTTGAGCCATGCAAAACAAGATGTTGAACTCATTGGGGGTCAAGCATAAGTAGGAACCGTCCATGTACGCATCGCACATGGTTGGATCGAGCAGAAGATTGCTATCGATTCGAATGATCTGATTGTTGTTTACCAATGCTCCCATAGCGGCTCTTTCGACTTCTAGCGCGCAGACGACTATTTGATTTTGGCGAGAACGTCCTGGAACTTGGCGTAATTGACCTTAACGCCGTCATCCAAATCAATCTCAATCATTTGGTCTGCAAGGTGATGGACCTTCTCCTCGTAGCTCACGAGCTCGGCAGCTTGGTCGCTTATGCGCTTTTGCTCCTTAGCAAGACGAGCACGATCACGACTGTCGCTTACCTCTATCTGGTCGGCAATCCACATCAGCCGATTGCGGTAACGTTCTTGCTGAGGATGGATATAACCCGTACGAATCAGCGCCAACAAATCAGGGCGATAGCGATGCATGTAGACCAACGCCCTAAAGCCGCCCTTCTTGCCCGAATCGAACAGCCAGTAGATAGGGCGCTTCTTATAGGTCTGGCAGTGGTCCTTAAAGAAGTCCTTCAAAAAGTAGGTGCGGATGACCTCGCGCGAGGTGCCCTTGCCGCCGAGCGCCTCGGCAATAAAGGCCAGGTTCTGCTCGAGTGTCTCCTCGCCATACACGGTGCGCACAAAGTCGATAAAGTAACGCACGATGTCGTCGTCAAAGTATTCGTCATCGGTGATAGGCAGCACGTTGTCGCTATCTGGCATAAAGGTCACATTCTCGGGATCGGGCATCTTGGCCAGATAGTCAGAGACCGTGGCACCCTGGTCGGCCAGAACCAGACCGTCCACGTCCAGCGAATAGCGGCCGAACATGCAGCCCACGGCATAGCTCATGAGCGAGGTGATCTCGTCGCGCTTGGTGCGCACATACTTGTTGCCCTTATAGCTCTCGGGGATCTCGTCGGCGGTGTCGAAGATGCGCGCCACCGACACGTACTTATCCTCGACCTCGACGGGCACCTCGCCCTCCATGTTGTAGATCTTGGCAAAGATTCGGTTGAGCTCCTCCTCGTTAGCGCGAAGCTGCTCAAAGCGAGCATTGACCTCGGCCTTGCGAGCCTCGTATTTATCGGCGAGCAACGTTGACATGTTTACACCCAATCTAATAGAGCCGCAATTCAGCTCAAGTCGCGACATTTAGATACGGCAAAGTAGCCGAAGTAACAATAAATGGAGTCATTATTAAAGCGAGCTAGCTGCAAGGCGAACGACCAGATATCACCAATCACGCCCACGCATCGCTCATCATGTAATCAGTTTCGTCATCCTTGGAAGAATTGAGCTAACTGCATAACCGTTTGAACGGCAGACAGAGCAATGGATATAGCGTCAGCAGAATCGAAGCCTTCGAGAGAGTTCTCTTTAAAACGCTTCCTATAACGAACTAGTCCAAATCCTTTGACTGTAATTCGAGCTTGGACAAGTCTTTCGTGAAGATCATCGATGCCAAAGTCCACGAGTAGATAATTCTGCCGATGCATCTCATTAAGAACGGCATCCAGCAAAGAATTGTCAATTCCTTCCCCGCTTAAATCTAAAAAGGAAGAAGGGTCATTCTTTACGCCTATGATGCCCCACAGCAAGCCCTGCGCCACTGGTTTTGTAATCGGCCGAATTGCGGTTACAGGTATATACCAGTTCTTGTCACGTTTAATACAATCAGGAATTTTGCCGGACTTCGGCTCCGCATATCTCCTGACCGAACTCTCTTTAATGCCCCATAGATCCGCGACATCTTGAGATGAGTAATAGCTTGCACCGTCAATTGTTACAGGCTTCACCGCAACCACCTACAGCAATGGATGCCGCTTGAAATCCCAGGAGGTTTCAAACGAGTCCCAGTCGGCTTTTGCTGCATCCCTTAAGATTTCAACAAGATGAACAGCGCAAGGACTATCCTCTGGACCACCCAATAACGGCAAATAGCCCATTTTGCGAACATTCTTGTGACGACCGGGCATTAGTAGTTGAATAAACGCATCTGCTGTTGAAGAATTGGCAAAACCTTGAATATAGGATAATTTCACCGCTGCTGCTCGCTCCGTATCAACAAAAGCAGGCTCGATAACGTCAAAGAGGTGTCCAGATCCACAGTAGCGAAAGGATGCCTTGCCCAATCCGTAATCACCCCAGCTCACAAGCGGTTTAAATCTATAATTCACTGGTAAATCCATTACTTTTCGACCCTCGCTTTGGGCCGTACCAAAAACAAACTCTCCAGAACGTCCCCAGTGAATTACGGAAATCGAATTGCCGTACCATTTTCTGAAATCTCCGCCATTTTTATATGGCACCCACGTTCCACAGTGAGAGTAATCATTGGCTGAAACGGAAGTTGACATGTCGTCGCTAGGGACTTCCCACCACAGTCTAATAAAGCGATCCGTATCTCCAGTTTGAATTCCAACTCGCGGTGGCAGAAACGACGCAAGCGTCGCTTTGGAGGCAAAAGCGTCCGCCATCGACTCGGTTACGCCATAAGCAATCACGCTATCAGGCAGCCGGTGAAAAAACGAAGGCTTACAACGAAACTTGTCCAGCTTCTGAAAGACACTCGACCTCAAATCTCTTGAGTCGGCCAAATCAGAAGCAAGCACACGCAAAAAGGTGCCGGAATAGTCACCAGCAGCATTTGAAAATACTGTCGCAGTCGTCTCAAAAGCAATAGGCATAACAGTGGGAGACATATCCATCATGCAAATGACAGGGTGTTCAGACAAAACATCCCGCCTTGCGGAAAGCAAACCTTTGTCAACAGTCCACGTAGCTATCGTAACGAGTGCCGAATATGAACCTTTGTGAGCAAATTGAAACGACCTACTTATGAAACAAGCATAGAGGTCAGAAGAATAACCAGGGTAAAAGCGACGAACCCAATCCGCATACCAAGAACCCAAACTCCTCAACCCCATGTACGGCGGATTGGCCACTACGCAGTCGTGGCGGCGAGCGAGAATCTCGCAGGTCTTAAGGGCACATTCCAGTTTATTTTTAGAATTACCGTCAAACAGACCATCGGTGCCGATGAGTTCGATCGCCTCACGCAGTGCGGCAAGGTCGCCCTCGCTTGGAATGAGCAGCGAGCCGACCTCGTCCAGATGCGATAGGGCATCGATGAGATCCCTCTTCTTGGAAAGCGCGGCGCCGTGCGGAAGGTCATCCTCCTCCAGCATAACCGGCTCAAGCACGGTGACATCCGCCTGAACCCCACGGTTAAAGAAACGTCTATCCATCTCTCGGGCACACATAGCCAGCGCCAACCCTGCGATCTGGGCGGCGCGGGAGTCAATTTCCATACCATGAAGGTTCTTGGACAGAATAAGTCCGGGGATATCGCGCGTGCGGTATTCGCGCTCTAAATACATCTTTGCCAAGAGTTCAAAAGCGTAAACGAGAATATGGCCCGAGCCACAAGCCGGATCACACAGCGAAATATCCTCGGGACTCTCGATTTTAATGAAGTCCTCGTGCTCCGCATCGGGCTCGATGTAGTACTCCATTTTGTCACGCAGGGGACTTCCCGGGTTGTTCAGCATCCACAAACGCCCCAAGGAGTTCTGCACCATGTAGCGCACGATCCAGTTGGGCGTAAACAGTTGTGTGGCCGGACCGATGGTGTCCGGCGTCTCCTTGGCCTTAGATTTAAAAAATGCGTCTTTGACCTCGGAGTTGTAGAACTGATACATCCAGCCCAAGGACTCGACGTTTTCCCACGTGCTTCGCTTAACCCGTTCGACTAGAGCGCACAGTACGCCTTCTTCACCGCGGTCCAAAAGCCTTGCCGGAAGCAGCAACGCATCCGCCGTGCCCACGCGACCAAAGATGGCAGGCAGGCACTCGGCGAGTTCGTTCATCTGGGCCAGCAGAATGAGACGGAACAACGCCTCGTCATCTGCCGCAGCGACAAGATCAAACACGCGATCGCGCTCCAAGCCTGGCAGGTCAAGCTCCGTCGGCATACGCAAGCAGTCTGGCGAAAAACTATCGTACTCCGAGGTTTCGCAATATGAACTTAACATGCGCACGCCACAAGGCAGATAGCCTCGCACTTCCATATAGCGTATTGCAGCGAAGCGATTGAACCAGGTATAGGCCATTTCCTCGCAAAAGCGCGCATAGCCGTCATGCTCTATACGGCGATATAGCTCCGAACGTTGCGAACGCTCGAGCGCAGAGAGCACCGTGCCTTTAACAATGGTTGCATCGCGATCGAATTCTTCACGCCCCGCATCGTCGAGCCCGTAGGCATAGCAACGCTGACGTACCTCATCAATTAAGCGGATGCGTGCCCAAGGGCAAAACTTTTCGAGTTCTTTCGTATCCATGTTTCTCCCTTAGCCCAAACGGATGGCGTCATTACCCTCAAGGCTTCGCAGCAGCTCTTTGCGCGCGGCCTCCAAATAGTCATCGATCTGCTGTTGCGAGCTCAGCTCAAGCGGCCTAAAAACCATACTGCGGCTCACCGATTTGACGCGTCGTTTAGGAGCGGGTGCCGGTCGAGGCTCACGCGATGAACCCTGCGCAGCGGCCCCCGAATGATCGGTCGTTACCGTCACACTCGTAGTTGCCGGTTTGGGACGATTCGCCTCTTCGTAGGCATCATCAATCATTTTGTACAGAGTCGTCTGAGCACGATCAAGCTTGACGGGCACAGCATCCAGGGCGGTCAGCGTTGCCGCATTATGCACCTCGTCTTTACGAGCGCTGTGCGACTCCCCGATGCGCGTCGGTGCAACGCCTTTGTTTTGGGCATACGCTTCGATATCCCCATAGCGCTCTTCAACAGAATTGAGCATGGAGATGCGCTTTTGGTCCAAAAGCTCCTTGTAGGCAGCTCTCACCTTTAGGTTTGCCTCGGATAGCTTTTGGAACTGCAGACTCAGACTCGGCTGCTTAACTGCTTCCCCAATGACAGAAAGCGCATCCAGCGTTTCCGAAGCGCCCTCAAAATAATCGCGCTCACTCTCCATTTGCTTGAATATCTCGCAGGCACCGTCGAATACAGTCACCTTGCTGTCGAAAAACTCGTCAATATCTTCGAGATCTTCAGCCGCATCTCGCAGCTCGTTCTCTTTTGCAGCGATCGCCATAATTAGGTCGACGGCATCGCGGCCGCTCTGCAGTAAGCCCTCGATAAGGTTCTTTGCATTCACGACCTCCTTATAGCCCGGGTAATCGGGGTTACGCTGGTACTTGACCGAAAGGAGGCTCGCCAAGCTATCGCGGCGCTTTTCAAGCTCCCCGCGACATGCCTCGGCAAGGCTGTCCTCTTCGAGCGGCAGAGTGTGATTATCGTTCAATTCTTCTACAGCCTGTCGCGCCTTGGATATAGCTGCCCGGGAAAGCTGTTGGCGCGCCTCAACAACAGCCTGTCGTGCCTTAGCAGCCTTACGCAGATAATCAAGGATCTTGGAATCCCTAAGATCAATCGCTTGCCCCGCGCAGAGCAGGCGAGCGCGCTTTTGCGCTAGCAGCGTTGCGACCACGGCGGCAATGTCAATCTCCGCCCAACCATAAGGCTTCGCATGGTACGTCTCGAGCAGCTCGCTCATTGTTACCTGCATATGTTGGGCGGCGCGAGCTTCCAGCAAACGCATAACCGCTTCGATGGCCCCGGCATTGGGCTCTTGCCCATTCATTGCCGGAGTGTACGCAGTTAAAATCTGCTTGATCTGCATATCACTGTCGTAGTTTTTATCGATAAGCGACAACTTGTTGTACGTAACGGAAACAAGCTGGCGTACGCAGTCCTCGATCATATTCTTGGCAGACGCCGATTTGACTGGCGAATACTCACTGCCGTAGACATAGAACGTTCCATGCAGCACAGCCTGGCGCATAAGGTCCTCTGCGCGCTTATCCAGAGCAACACGCTCTTCCTGCTTGCCACGCAAGATCGAAGCCACCACTTCGCTGCGATTGTCTGCCTGACGGCTATTGAGGTATTGCTCAATACATGCCGACTGATACAGACAGTCGTAGTAGTCTTGCTGGGAATCGAGCACCACGATGGCCTCTCCCCTGCTAGAGCTAAGGAGCAGGTCCTCGCGCGAAGGGATCGGGGCGCCATCCACGCCAGAAATAACGCGCAGCGCCAGCCCCGATGCGCTGTTATAACGGGTGTCGTCCAGATATTCCTCAACGTCGAAAACGTTTTTACCGACCGACACCTTAGCGTTTTCGAAGACCTGCCTAAACATAATCTGCGCAGCCTTGGACGTAATCTTCGTAGCGTCCGGCTGCACGCGCGAAATCTGCTGGGCGATCTCCTGCTCTTCGTCGGTCAGGTACTTATACGTTTCGCCGTTGCGAGCCACATAGTTTTGACGTACCAAACGCTCCAAGGACTGCGAAATCTGCTCGCGAACGACAATGCGATCGGTGCGCACGTCATCGGTCATAAGGGTGACCAAGTTATCAACGTTTGCCGGCATGTCCTTATCGACATACAGGATCAAGAAAAGCAGTTTGAGTACCGGAATGTCGCATTCCTCAAGACCCTGTCCCTTTTGGGCGGCATCCGCCGCTCGAAGAACTACGCGACGATGATAGTCCTCGAGCGACGTCGAGATCGTATTGTAGAAACGCCAGAGCGGAACCAGGGCATTCTGGTCCTTATCCTCTATGCATCGAGCGGAGTCTTGAAAGCCACTCAGCATGGAACGTTCGGCACTTGAGCTGTTTTTTCCGGATGCACCGTGATTGCGCATCTCATCCATGATTTTTTGAATGAGCTTAAACTGGTAATCAGCAAACGGATACGTGCTGGCGAAGTCTTCGGCGCCCTCGTAGCCAATTAGATCGGCCGCCGCATCCTTAAAGCTATACAAGTTGTTGAGGACCGCCGAGCGCTCCTGATACTCAGCCTTCAGCAAGTCGTTCGCATACTGATTTTTCGCCAAAATGCGGCGACGAATAACTTCATCGGCGCACGAGCTGCTCAAAGATAAACGCGTATTAAAGCGGTCTTGAATCTTGGAGAAGTCGCTGCCCTTAACCTTGGTAATTTGATCAATCGCCTGCTGTCCGGTAACCATAACCCATACACGGCCGCCGCATTTGGTGCCTAGCGCCTCGACAATGCTCTGCAAATTCAGCATTAGCTCGGTATCGCTCGCGATAAACTGGCTCATCTCGTCGGCCATAAAGATCATGCGATATGAGCCGCCGCATTCTTGCTCTCGACGCTTTGTGTATTTAGCAATATCGTCGGTAAGCTGGTCGATTGAAAAATCATTGCTTTCCGATTTTTCATACCAGCGCTCTGCCTCGTCCTTGCTCATGACGCCCGTGCGACTGAGTGCCTCGATAACGTCGTCGGAGTTAAAGTCGTAGTCCTCGCGGCCATCGACCCAGGGGCTATGATTAATCTCTTCGAATGCGGCACGGAATTCCTGAGTTTTACCGGCGTCGTCAATACGACGCTCCAGGCGAGCGAGCTTAAAATCTGCACCGTAGAACCCACGGCTCTCGTAATACATCTTGGCAAAAATGCGCGCAACCGCGCTGCCATCCTTATTGAGCGGGCTTTTGATGCCCATATTAAAGAGGATAGCGTCGGTCGTCACGCCCGCCGCGCGCTTTGCTTTGTCGGCAAGTTCGTCATCTTCAAAACGCGGAGCAATATACTCAATCGCAGTTTTACCTGCCGCCTCACGGTTCGTGAACAGGTAGCTGAGCATCTTGAGAAAGTGAGATTTACCCGAGCCAAACGAACCGCTAATCCACACGCCGATTTTATCCGTCGTATCATCGAGAGCCCGGTCATACGCATCGAAAAGCGTCTTGAAATGGCGGCGAAGCTCGTCGGTCACAACGTATTCGTTCAGCTCTTGCCTGACACTGCCGTCATCCTCCTGATCGACCTTGATAACACCGTTAATGTTTCGGTCGATGTCGTGCTCAAACATATCTTTGATCTTCATGGGAATGCCTTTCAATGACCGGAAACGTTTTTAGAGTTGGTTAAACGCGCGATAGTAGTTGCCGTCGGCAATCGTGCCAAACAGCTTTAATTGCTGCCCGTCATAGGTGCCGGGGTAAAACAAAACGACGGGGATATCGGAAAATACCGGCTGAATAGACTCGAGAATGATGTGGGCACGCATGAACGGGTAAATCTTGCCAACGCCCGAGACAACCAGGACGTCGCGCCCGCGTTTTGGCTCGCCGTATCTCTCGATAAAGCTGCCGTGAATGAACTCGAGGTACTTCTCGGGCCCCACTCGGCTCTGCATGCGTTGCAAGAAGTGATCGCTGCCTCGTTTTTCCTCGAGGGCGCTCATCTTTTCTAAGATGCCGCGTTTTTCGCAAATGCCGATAAACACGTTCCACAGGTCAAACGAAACAATGTTTGGGGCATCGTTTTTTATCCGGCGCTCGTGTGCGCTATCATCCACTAGCTGCTGAGTCAGAGCACGTACCTGGTCCTCTTGCCTAGCTGCATATGGATAGATATAGAGCGGAACCTCGCCACCCAAGCCACGACAATTCAAAAACTCAGGGTCGTGGAATTTGGAACGAATGAGCTCAAAGCTCATGTCGATTGAAGGCAACTCGGTTGCTGTCATCTCGCACCCCTATTCCGTTATGCCAAAGGCGGGCAGAACCGCAGCATCGTCGTTGGCCCGAACGCAACGCTCGAGCTCAAAATCGAGCAATGGCGGACGAAGGACTTCGGTTTTGCGGCTATACAATCCGGCGCCCTCTATACAGTTGACGAGGACTTGGCGCACTTTATTGCACGTAGCATCCGACCACGTTGCAACGCGATCGTCCTGCGCGCGAAGTCCTTCGATAAACGTAACGATTTCCGATTTTCGAAGCGAGAGATCAAAAAGGCTGAACTTAGGGGCAATCACGCACGTCATAAAGTCCCAGACAACTCGGTTGTCGCACATCATTGCATACAGGTTGACCTGCGCAAGCTGCTCGAGCGAACCATGCGCAGCAAGATTTATCAGACTTGCGCGCACGTCTTCGTCTTCGCTAAGAGCCAACAACCGGCGACAGCAAGCACGGGTGATAGACTTTTGCTCACGCTCGGTAGGATATTGAAAGAGATTCTGGGCGGTGACCTTTTCAATAATCTCTTTCGTATCAGAAAGGTTCTCGTCCACCATGAGACGCGCAACGACACGCGTCTCATTAACAAGCCACTGCTCGCGTGTCATAGAACCACGATAGGTGGTGGGCATGCTCATGTCGTTCAGCCTCTCGACGAATCAAATAGGTACATTTGATTCATACGCCAAAACGCTTCACATCCATTGAGCAACATTTTGTTGCACAACATTTTAGCTGCGAAAACTCCCTGAACGGTAAAAATATTCTGTGAACGGCAAAAAGAGGATCTGGTTTATTACGATTGCTGGAGCCGTAAAAACGATAGGCTTAATGGATGGATTGGGCGCCACAAAGCGATACGCCTCACTGGATAGTCACACATAATCCTTCGAGCAGAAACACACTTGTGAGTGCAGGCATGTATCGGTATTGTGTCCCCTTCGCGTTGGGGCCCTCATCCTCCGCCACGCTCAACAAAGAGTTATACATATGATTCTATGTAAGGAGTTTCATATGCCCGCCGTAAAGCCTATTTCCGATTTGCAACGGAACTTTGACTCCATTGCGGATAGCTGTCACAAGACCAAAGAGCCCGTTTGCCTAACCAAAAACGGATCGGCGTCGCTTGTCGTCATGGATGCTGAGGTCTATAACGAGCAGACGCGCGCACTAACCGCCATTCAGGAACGCGAGGATCGCATTCAGCAATCCATCGCCCGCGGCTACGATGACCTCGTAAAAGACCGCGTGCGCCCCTGGAAACAAGCAAAAGCCGAGGCAGATCGGATGCGAGCCATCAGGTAAGCCCCCTCCCCCATGTAACCATCCTGTAAATCATAGCGGCACACTCGGGTTTTACCGTGATGCGGTCGCGCCTGGCGCTCCACTGTGCTAAAGTATCCCGAACGTTCAAACGACTATGAGGGGGAACTAGAAGATGGCACGTGTGCACAACTTCTCAGCTGGCCCGGCCGCACTGCCGACAAGCGTGCTCGCCGAGATCGCCGACGAGATGATGGACTACCGCGGTTGCGGCATGTCCGTGCTCGAGATGAGCCATCGATCTAGCATGTACCAGCAGATCATCGACGACGCCGAGGCAACCCTGCGCCGTCTGCTGAGCATCCCCAACAACTACCGTGTCCTGTTTTTACAGGGCGGCGCCACGCTGCAGTTTGCGGGCATCCCGATGAACCTCATGCGCCGCGGCCGCGCTGGCTACGTCGTGACCGGCAACTTTGCCAACAAGGCGTACAAGGAGGCCGCCAAGTACGGCGAGGCCGTGCTACTCGCGAGCTCCGAGGACACCAACTTCGACCGCATTCCCGACATGGCCGACATCAACGCGCGCATTGCCGCCGAGGCCGCGGGCGACGGGCTCGACTACGTCTACATCTGCCAGAACAACACCATCTTTGGCACCATGTTCCACGAGCTGCCCGATTGCGGCGACGTGCCGCTGGTCGCCGACGTCTCGAGCTGCTTTCTGTCGCAGCCGCTCGACGTCGAGCGCTACGGACTCATCTACGCCGGCGCGCAGAAAAACGCCGGCGCCGCGGGCGTCACCGTGGTTATCGTGCGCGACGACCTGATCGCCGAAGGCCCCGCCTTTGCGCAGACTCCGCAGTACATGGACCTTAAGACCCAGGCCGCCAAGGGCTCCATGCTCAACACGCCCAACACTTTTGGCATATACGCGTGCGGCAAGGTGTTCCGTTGGGTTGAGCAGACCGGCGGACTTGCCGCCATGGCCGAGCGCAACTGGGCCAAGGGCAACCTGCTCTACGACCTGCTCGAGCACAGCAAACTATTCCGCGGCACCGCGCAGACAGACAGTCGCTCCATCGCCAACGTCACCTTTCGCACCGGCGATGCCGACCTCGACGCCGCCTTTGTTGCGGGCGCGGCAGAGCACCAGATCCAAAACGTCAAGGGCCATCGCCTCGTCGGCGGCATGCGCGCCAGTGTGTACAACGCCGTCACCATGGAGGACGTGCAGGCGCTGGCCACGTACATGAAGGACTTCGAAGAGCAGCATAGTTTGAGCCCGCGATCTAACTAGCCCGCAACACGCGGGCCGACCAGCCACATCAGACCACTCTGTTTAGATCAAAACCTGCTAAGGAGTTTTTCCATGCGCAAGATTAAGACCATCGACGACATCACTAAAGACGGCAAAGTCGAGTTTGGCGAGGGCTACGAGTTTGTGAGCACCGCCGAGGAGGCCGATGCGATCCTGATGCGTTCCACCGACCTGCACGGCTACGAGCTGCCCGAGGGCATCCGCGCCATCGCCCGCTGCGGTGCCGGCGTCAACAACATCCCCGTCGAGGAGTACGCCAAGAAGGGCGTCGTCGTCTTTAACTCCCCCGGCGCTAACAGCAACGCCGTCAAGGAGCTCGTCCTGGGCATGCTGGTGCTTTCGAGCCGCGGCGTAGTGCAGTCGATGAACTGGGTGCGCGACAACGCCGACGACCCCGAGATCCAGGTCGATGCCGAGAAAGCCAAGAAGGCCTTTGTGGGCCGCGAGCTCAAGGGCAAGCGCATCGGCGTCATCGGCCTGGGCAACGTGGGCTCCAAGGTCGCCAACGCCTGCGTCGATCTGAGCATGGACGTCTACGGCTACGATCCGTTCATTTCCGTCGAACACGCATGGGTGCTGAGCCGCGAGGTGCAGCGCGTGGGCACGCTCGAGGACCTCTGCCGCGGCTGCGACTACCTCACCGTACACGTGCCCAGCAAGGCCGACACCATCGGCATGATCAGCACCGAGCAGATCAACCTGCTGGCCCCGGACGCCGTGCTCATCAACTACGCACGCGAGACCATCATTGACGAGGACGCCGTCGACGCCGCCCTGCGTGCAGGCAAGCTCAGCTGGTTTAGCTGCGACTTTGCCACTCCCAAGACCGTCAAGATGCCCAATACGTTTATCACCACGCACTCGGGCGCCGGCACCGGCGAGGCCGAGGCCAACTGCGCAGACATGGCCATCAGCGAGCTCAAGGATTACCTGGAGAACGGCAACATCGCGCACAGCGTCAACTACCCCGCCTGCAGCATGGGCAAGGCGCGCGCCGCAAGCCGCATTGCCTGCCTGCACGCCAACGTGCCCAACATGATCGGCCAGATCACGGCCATCCTGGCCAAGGACAACGCCAACGTGCAGCGTATGACCAACGAGTCCGCCGGCGAGAACGCCTACACCATGTTCGACACCGATGAGCACCTGGACAGCAGCACCATCGAGGCGCTCAAGCAGATTCCGTCGATGTATCGCGTGCGCGTGATCAAATAGCGCCGGCTGACCTGACGGGCAGTTCCCCATGTGGCCTGCCCGTCACTGACATTGAATGGCAACGGGGGCGCCTTTCGCACGAGAGGCGCCCCCGTTTTTGTGAGCACTCCATTAAATGCACTGAGCCGCTTCTTGGCATACAATCTGTATGTTGACCTAACTATTTGTGAGGTGCCTATGGTTGATACAGATTTTGCTTGGCGGCTTACGCAAGGGCTCGTGCGGATCGACAGTTCCGACCCAGGTGCGTATGAGGGCGAGATTGAACGCTATATCAAAGCGTTGGTTGAGGAACGGTTAGCGCAGCTGAGCCATCCGGTACTCGATGCCGTGCAAATTGCAGAGCTCGAAGTACTCCCCGGGCGCCGCAACCTTATGGTCACCGTGCCCGGTTTGAGCGACGAGCCACGGCTCGTCTACATCTGCCACATGGATACCGTCACCTTGGGAGACGGCTGGGACGCAGGCATTCCGCCGCTCGGAGCAATCGTGCGTGACGATAAACTCTATGGCCGCGGTGCCTGCGATATGAAGGGTGGCCTGGCCTGCGCCATTGCTGCACTGGTCCATACGCTCGAGCGCGTGGCGGCGGATGGCGCGCTGCCCCGCCGCGGCTTTTCGCTCATCTGCTCGGTCGACGAGGAAGACTTTATGCGCGGCTCCGAGGCGGCCATCGACGCCGGCTGGGTCGGCTCGCGCGAATGGGTACTGGACACCGAGCCCACCGATGGACAGATCCAGGTGGCGCACAAGGGACGCACATGGTTCGAGATTGAGATGACCGGCGTGACGGCACATGCGAGCCAGCCTTGGAAGGGCGCCGACGCCGTCGCTGCCATGGCCGAGGCCGTCTGCTCGCTTCGCCATGCGTTCGCGGCGCTGCCCGTACACGATGAGCTGGGGCCTTCGACCATCACGTTTGGGCAGATCGAGGGCGGCTATCGCCCCTATGTCGTGCCCGACCACGCCAAGGTCTGGGTCGATATGCGCCTGACCCCGCCGACTGATACGGCCGCCGCGACGCGCATGGTAAAGCAGGCCATCGCCGGCGCCGAGGCCGCGGTCCCCGGCTGCCATGGCAGCTATATCGTGACAGGCGACCGCCCCGCCATCGAGCGCGATCCAAGCTCTCCTCTTCTAGCTGCGCTCAAGCGTGCCGCCGATGACGTGACAGACGCGGACACGACCGTCGGCTTCTTTACCGGCTACACCGACACTGCCGTCATTGCCGGCAAGACGGGTAACCGCAACTGCATGAGCTATGGTCCAGGCTCGCTCGCGCTCGCTCACAAGCCCAACGAATATGTGCCCCGCGCCGATATCGTTCGCTGCCAGCAAGTGCTGATCGCGCTCGCCGACAACACGCTCTGGGACGCAAGCGGCCAAGTTAGGGCATAATAAGCCGCGAACAAACCGACTCGCGCGTTAGGACCGTCCATGAAAGCTCTTCCGTTTCCCTGCATCCGCCCAGCTCAGGATCGCGTGCTCGAAGCGCTGCCTGCGATGGGCGGTATCCTGAGCGGCAACGACGCCCTGCGCGGCGCCATCGCCGACGGCCCGATGCTCAAGGATCCAGGCGCGGCGTATTACGTGTACGAATGCTCGGGCGAGCCGGGTCGCGTGACGGGCGTTGTGGCCATTTGCCCGGTCGGCGTGCTGGCTGGCGACAACGTGGCCTCCGCAGATGCGGCAACAGCCGCCCGTGCAATCGCCGAGCTCAAGGTGCAGCCGCGCCCCGTGTCGCTCGCCTACGAAGCCTCGCCCGTCATGGATATCATCCTCGGCGCCGCCAAAGAGGGCGCTTCGCTCTATGCTGTCACCGACCCCGCCAGCATTACGCACCGTGTGTGGGAGGTCAAGCGCGAGGACGCCGTTGCCGCCATCCGGGCCATGCTCGACCAGGCACCGGAGCCGACACTGGCCGACGACCCCGCCTACGCCGCCGCTCTGACCGGGGCGTCGCAGCTGCTGGCCAATGAGGCCCGCACGGCCGGCACCTATACGGGCAAAGAACCGTTCAACTTTACCGTTGCCGCGTTATTCCCCGCCGCGCAGGTCGCCGGCGGCGTACCGCAGGTTCCGACGGGTTTGCTCACCCACCAGATCGCACGGTTCTAACAGAACCCTAACGCACATTACAAAGACTCGATAGCTCAACAAACAAGGGGCGGGGATACACGCGCATGCATCCCCGCCCCTTTCACATCGAGCAATGATGTCGGCGATCCGCATCGCCACGCCCGCGCTACCCGCGCTGCGGACCCGCTGCCGCTGCCAACGGCTCTAGCCCCAGCTCGCGCGCGTAGTCTTCCTGCGTAAAGATCTCAACCAGTTCAAACGTATCCGTCGCATCATCAAACGCAAAGTGCAGCACCGAGCAGTTGCCCGGCACACGGTCGCGCTCGTCGGCCGCCGCGCCCTTCACGTGGTCCATGAACTCCTTGATAGCCGAGCCGTGGCTTACCGCGAGCACACACGTATGGTCCGGACGCTGCATAAGCTCGGTCAACGTCGCCACCATGCGCTCGCGCACCTGCATCTGGCCCTCGCCGCCAAACTGGCAATAGAAGTCGCGCCACGGGCGCTCGGGCATGAGCATCACGCGCTCGGCCTCAAAGTCGCCAAAGAACCACTCGCGCAGGCCGTCCAGGCGCTCGTACGCCAAGCCCGGCCACAAGTTGGCGATAGTCTGCTCGGTGCGATGAAGTGTGGAGGTGTAGGCATGGTCGGGCTCAATGCCGCGCGCACGCAAGAACATGCCGGCGCGCGCCGTCTGGTCGCATCCCAGCTGCGTAAGCGGCGAGTCACTCCAGCCCTGAATAATGCGTTTGAGGTTAAATATCGTCTGTCCATGACGGACCAGATACAGGTCTTTATTCATAGGGGGTCCTTTCGTTTGTTACCAACCCAAGAGCGAAAACGCCCCGTCGAAATAGCCAAAATGAAGCACGGCACCGTTGTCGGGTTGCTCTCCCCCGCCAGTCACGCATCTAAAAAACTCCTGGCAGGCTGAGCCGTGGGAGACGGCCAGCACGCAGTCGTGCCGGGGTCGGGACATGATGCGGGACAGTGCCGCGACCATACGTGCGCGAAGCTCACTTTCCGACTCGCCACCAAAGGCAACCGGATAATCGCCCCAGGGCTGCGCCGGCATCTCACGGTTTGATGTGCCCTCCAACGAACCCAAATGCCACTCGCGCAGTTCATCGACCAGTTCTATGGAACGGCCCTCGCCAACGATCAGCTCGGCCGTACACCGCGCCCGCCCCAACGGAGACGAATACACATGGTCAAAGGTCACGCCGCGGTCCTCGAACGCCGCACGCGTCGCCAGCGCTTGCTCGCGCCCGCGCGCCGTAAGCGGTGAATCGCGCCAGCCCTGCAAAATGTTCTTCACATTGAGCTCGGTCTGCCCATGCCGCACCAAATACAGATCGGCCACACGCCCTCCCCTCGCACCACCACAAAGGGGACAGGCACCTTTGTGGTGGTTTTGCCGCCGGATCGCGCCGCAACGACGCGCAACTACAGCAGCACGTCGGCAAGCGGACGCTTGGGCACGTGATGCACCTGCGCCTCATCGCGCCAGTAATTGATAGAGCCATCCGGGTTGGAGTCGATCGCATCGATCACCTGCGTCTCGGCTGGCACGCCAAAAGCCATGATCAGCTTGAGCTCGTATTTGTCGTTATCGAGCCCCATGGCGTCGATTGCACGGGGCGTAAAGGCCTTGAACATGCATGCCGCCACCTCGGGCGTGGCGCTGCGAGCGGCGAGCATCATCGTCTGGGCGGCAATGCCGGTGTCGACCTCGGTGATGGGCGCGGCGGGCTTACCCGGAACAGCGCGCTCGGCAAGAATCGCGATGTAGCCGGTCGGGCGCTCGCCCTCATCGGGACCCGGCCAGTCCTTAAGCGCGCCGGCCCACGCGAGCTCATCAAATACGCGCGCGCAGTCCTCTGCACCGCTCACCACATGAAAGCGCAGGCGCTGAGCGTTGGCGCCGCAAGGGGCCAGGTGTGCCAGCTCCGCCAGCTCGAGCAAAAACTCGCGCGGTACGCGCATGGACTCGTCAAATCGGCGGCACGTGCGGGCGCGGCGGACCAGCGTGTCAAACGTGTCCAGGCCAAGCTTTTCGCAACCCTGCTTTGCCATCGACTCGGCGCTTACCGGCGCTGCGGGAACTGTTTCGTTCATAGGGACCCCTCAATAAAAGCCAATTGTCCTTAAGAAAATCTAACCTAAAACGTAGGCAATAACGAACAGAGCCGCAATGTTCTACATCTGTTGAATATCCCACATCCAAACGGGAACAAAGATAACAATTCGGGAAGGTGAGGCTCCCATTCGCCCTTTCCGCCCCACGCGACGGCGCCCTTGGGCGATACTGGTTGCAAGAGCTACGGCTTACGCCGCACGGAAAGGAGACATCATGAGCATCTTTAAGAACGATGACAAGCAATCGAGCGCGTTTGGATTTGACGAGAAAAGCATGGCAGGCAAGGCCGTCAAGGCCGTGCGCTGGATTTACGCCATCACGGGCGTCTTAGCGCTCGTCGCCGGCATCGCACTGCTGTTTGCGCCCGCCAAGTCCCTCGTCTTCCTAACGACCGTCTTGGGCTTATACTTTGTGATCACGGCCGCGATCAGGCTGTTACCCGCTGTTTTCGAGCCGCTGCTGCCCACCGGCTGGCGCGTTACGAGCATCATCTCCAACCTGCTCATCATTCTGGGCGGCGTCATAATCCTGCGCAACCAGGCCTTCTCGACCGCGACGCTCACCACGCTTGTAGTGGTCGTCGCCGGCTTTGGCTGGATCGTCGAGGGCGTCATGTCCATTCTGGAGTCCGAGCTTTCCGCCAACCGCGCCCTCGCCATCCTGAGCGGCGCGCTCTCCATCATCGCCGGTATGTTCGTGTTTATCTATCCGCTGTGGTCGGCAAAGATGCTCGTCATCTTTAGCGGTGCCGCGTTGCTGGTGTTTGGCGTGACGCTGATTGTTCGCGCCATTCAATTTGGCAAACTGGTGCGCTAGATGCCAAAGACGCTTTTTATTGATGCCGACGCCTGCCCGGTCACGCGCGAGTCGATCGACTGCGCACGGAGGGCGGGCGTCGCCGTCGTTATCGCCGGCAACAGCACGCAGAACCTGGAACGCCACATTCGCCGCGACGATCCGCGCGACGCCGAGCACGCTCGTCGAGGCTTTTGGGTCACGACGCTCGACGTGAGTGTGGGAGCCGATAGCGCCGACTTTGCCATTGTCGAGCGTCTGCAGGCAGGCGATGTGGTCGTAACGCAGGACATTGGCCTGGCGAGCATGGTGCTCGGCCGCGATGCCGCCGCCATTGGCGTGCGCGGGCGCGTCTACGATAAGGCGATCATCGACATGCAACTGTTTATTCGCCACGAGGAAAAGAAGGTGCGCCGCGCCGGCGGTCGCACTCGCGGTCCGGCGGCATTTACCAGCGAAGACCGGGCCCGCTTTAAGCGCAACCTCACCGAGCTGCTGCGCTAACCAAGGTAGATTTTCGGGACATGCCCGGAAATCTACCTTTTTGTTTTGGCAGCGGAAATGCCCTGGTCACAGGGGTAGATCGTAAGACATGTCCCAATAATCTACTTAAAGGCCAACGGCGGAGAGGATGAGGCCCCAGCCGGCACCGATGACGTACATCATGATCAGGAACAGGACGTTTTCGCGGGCGCTGCGGTTGGTGCGGAACAGCACCAGGTAGCCCACACCGGCAGAGATGAGCGTGCCGGCGAGCATCGGGGCCAGCTGCAGCGCGCCTTCCAGGTACAGTTGCGTGATGACGACGCTGGCCGAGCAGTTGGGGATCAGGCCGACAAGCGCCGAACCCAGGACGGCGAGCGTCTCGTTGCCACGCAGGAACTGCTCGATCGCGGACTCGCCGAAGGTCTCGAGCACGGCGACCAGAATCAGCGTCACCAGAAAAATGAATACCGATACCTGCACGGTGTGCGAGATGGCGCTGCGAATAATCGACAGGAGGGGCGCGCTCTCGTGAGAGTGGGAGTGACCGTGGCCATCATGGTGTTCATGCTCGCCCCCATGACCGTGATCGTGTCCATGTCCGTGTTCGTACTCGTCCTCGTCTTCATCGCAACCGCAATGGTCGCGCTCGCACAGCTCATGGATGTGATCGGCGCTCACGCCCGCCTCGGCCACTTCATCAATGATGTCGCCCCCGGTATGGTCGTCGTGCGCGCAGTTCACATGAGCCGGATTGGAAGCGGTCCCCAGCACGGTACGGCGAATCGCCGCATGCGCGCGAGCGTTACGACGAAGGCCGCGGATAGCCGCGTCCACGATAAAGCCCGTGACCAGCGCGATCAGTGCCTTCGAAGCCAAAAGCATCGCCATGGTCTGCACGGGAACCTGCTCGGCAAGTAGCAGCGGCAGCATCTCGTCGGAGGTCGAAAGGAACACCGCCACCAACGTGCCCAAGGTCACGACGCGACCGGCGTACAGCGTTGCCGCCATGGCCGAAAAGCCGCACTGTGGCACCATGCCCAGCAACGAGCCAACCACGGGGCCGGCGGCGCCCGCGCGCTTGATGGCGCCGTTGACGCGGTCGCCCGCAACATGCTCGAGCGTCTCGAGCGCAAGGTACGTCACCAACAAGAACGGCACCAGCGAGAGCGTGTCTTTGCCGGCGTCGAGCAGAATATCAATCAGTAAATCCATGACGGATGGAACCTTTCGTGTCTTTCGGCAGCATTGTAAAAGTCCTAGCGGTCAACTAGGGTATTGTAGTTGTCCCGGGCGCGGTGCCAATAGTTGCCCATGGTAAACTATCATCTCGCCACAACTCAGTAACCCCGAGCCGCGCAACGCGGCCCGTCCAAGGAGCAGCATATGAATGTTTCGCAAGCACTCGAATACGAGCGCCAGCCGTTTATCCCCATGTTTATCTACGGCGACCACGGCGCCATGGAATCTGAGCGTCAGAAGGGCGAGGAGGCCCTCAAGGTGCTCGAGACCGAGTACTTTACCGCCGAGGGTGACCCCGGCTTCGACTTTGCCACCGTGCGCGACCTGGCCGACCGCAACCGCGACCTGTGCGACCAGATTGGCGAGGCACGCCTACGCAACGTGACGCCCGCGACGCTCTCGCGCGGCCTGTCCGATGCCGACACCTGCGCGGCCATCGGCAAGATGCAAAAGCGCACCGCGGCATCGGTCATGCGCGAGATCCGCGGTGACCGCGACGCACTCGGCGTAGCCTATGCCCGCAAGCCCATCCAAGGCACGGTGCTGGGCATCGACATCGAGACCACCGGTCGCGCGCCCGAGCGCGGCTACATCCTCAACGTGGGCTGGGAGATCATGGAGCTCACCAGCGACGCCGTGCCGCATGACGCCGAGGCGCACTACTGCGGCCTGCCCGACATCTATCGCGGCGAGGACGTGCCGCTGTCGAATATCCACCACATCACTTGGGACGACATCGACGGCAAAACGCCCTTCCGTGAGAACAAGGAGCTGCAAAAGCAGCTGCTCAAGCTCATGAAGAAGTATCCCTATATGGCGCACAACGCTGCCTTCGAGGACAGCTGGTTCAAGATTCATCTGGACGGTTACGCCGAGGCACGCCGCGCAGGCAAGATCATCGTCATCGACTCGCGCCAGATCTGCCGCAGCCTGGACGCCGACGTGCGCTCGCTCCCCCGCGAGTCCGCGCCCGCTGCGCTCGAGAACTGGGCGCGCCGACGTGGCACCCTCGCCGCCGACGCCAACGAGCAGCACCTGGGCCTCGACGACACCGACCTCATGCTCCGTACCGTCCAGGCCGAGTTCAACCTCAAGAACCTGTTTGCCAAGTAGAAACGTCTGCAACAAACACTGCTTGCTCACGAGCGGCCTCACAGCGGGAACCCCCGCAGCGAGGCCGCCCTACGTTCCACAAGCAGGCCCGCTCTTCACAAATTCTGAACCCTATTTTTTAACTACTTCGGCACTTTCCCGACACGTGATTCGTGTTCGGATGGCGATGCATCGATACCAAATGTGCAGCAATTGAGTATTTCTATGCTATAGCCGAGCTGCGAAAACATTTATTTAGGGCGTACCAACCCATAATTGCGTCAAGCTTTTGGACAGCATTTGGTTAGACCTCTAAAACGACTTTTCCACTCAGCGCCATCAACGCAGCATTAGCTGACACGATATATACCATGAGTATCGTATTGTCACATACCACGGCAAAAGCGGTCTACCAGGCCGCGCATTCGGTTTCTGCGAAAGACATCGAGTCCTGCAGCCCTGTCGCAATTTACGGATCGTGCCCCACCGGAACGCTCCTCGACGCGGCCACAGAATGGCTTGCCAAACATGATGTTGCCCGCGACGCAAACCATTCCCCCGAGGTAATGGTGTTTGATCGCAGGAACGCGCGCTACGCGATGGACTGCCGATGCCACGTTTCGTCAAAGAGATTCTCATGCTCGCGTTTTATAGAGCTAGAAGATGACATCTACATTGTTGGCGTTGAGCTTTGCGCACTTCAGGCCGCCACCTATCTCCCTTTTCGCGAACTAGTGGAGTACTACTTTGAACTGTGCGGCGCCTATTCCCTTGGAACCGGTTCTTCTACCTCTTATACCGAGCGTTTCCCACTTACCTCGACCGAGAGGTTAAAACAGTTCTTTAATTCCATTACCAGATGCGATGGTTTGGCCCTTGCCCGAAAGGCTATTCAATGTGTACGCGATGGATGCCGCTCTCCCATGGAAACGGCCTTTGTCATGATGCTTACGCTGCCCAAAAGCGAAGGTGGACTTGGTATTAAGGGAATTGAGACCGATTACGAGGTACAGGTCACCGCTGCCGCAAAAAATCTCACGAGACGCAAAAAGTTCTTTATGGATGCATATCTGAAGAAATCTCGAACAGATATTGAATACAACGGTTTTTATCACGACGCGGAAGAAGACCGCGCCATCGACGAAGAACGCAAGAACGCACTTGCGTCCATGGGGTACGGAATCATCACCGTCAGCCGTTATTCCTTTATGCATGCCAGCTCTTTCGTTAGGGTCATGGAGGCAATCCAAAGAAAAGAAGGTATACGCCCCTCGCGTTTGCCAAAAGACTTTCAAATCATGCAAGAGGACCTGAGACTGTTTGTGCTCAGAAGGTTTATTGAGGAGAAGAAACGAATCCAGGAGGAGCTTCGCCAGGATTCCGAAGAGCGTCAACGAATCGATCTCGAAAAAGCAATGCTCGAAAGCATCACATTGGACGATCCGACGATTAACGAGGCTCCGGCAATCGATGACATGCAAATCGTCGAACCAGGCAGCCCATCACTCAACCAAACAAGCAGCTTCACGCCCGAGGGCAGGGTCTTCGGGGCCGGAAACTAGGCCGACTAACAAGGTGGGTACCCTAGCGACGTGCAAAATTGCGAGTATTCAGCAGGGTCGGGTGTCCATCACCCTCGAGTGGATCCAAATGTGAAGCGAAATCACTCTTGCGTGAGAACGTTAGGCAACATTTGAGGAAGAACTCATCGGTTTAACACCCTAAGATAGCTCTTGAACTACATTATTTGGCCCGCGATAGATTAACAGACCCCCTATCGTTGCAGAATACTCCAATTTTTGCACGGCGCAGGGGCACCCACCCCGGCATCGCTAATCAAAACCGCTTAGTCCGGGATCTCGTCCGCTTTTCCTCATCATTTTGTACGACGAATTACCTGAACGTTATTGACATATGAACATGCGCTCATATAATCGGAAGCAAGTTATATGAGCGCATGTTCATATGAAAGGATGTTGCAATGAGCGACCACGCTGATGAAACAAAGACTGACATCGAGGCCACCGAACCCGTGATCCCCACCACCTGCTCGCCCGAGGACCTTCCCGACGAGGAACTTCTCTACGACCTCGCCGACCTGTTCAAGGTCTTCAGCGACACCACGCGCATCAAGATTCTCTATGCCCTCATGGGCCGCGAGCTCTGCGTGGCAGACATCGCCGAAGCGACCGAGACCTCGCAGTCGGCAGTCTCGCACCAGCTGCGCACGCTTAAGCAGTCGCACCTGGTCAAGTTCCGCCGCGACGGCCGCAACATCCTCTACTCGCTTGCCGACGATCACGTCTACACCATGCTCAACCAGGGCATGAGCCATATCTGCGAATAGCAACCAACCACGGTACCAGCGCGGCCTGCACCCAAGCCGCAAAAGAGGGAAAGGAACCCACCATGAAAAAGCAGTTTAAACTCGACGAGATCGACTGCGCCAACTGCGCGCGCGAGCTTCAGGACGAGCTGGCCAAGCTCGAGGGCGTCAAATCCGTGTCCGTCAACTTTATGACCCAGAAGCTGACGCTCGAGGCCGATGACACCGAGTTCGACGAGGTGCTCAACCGCGTCGTGGAATTCACCGCCGACGCCGAGCCGGACTGCGAGATCATTCTCTAGCCCAGGCTTACGCCAACCTGCAAGGCCGCGATTGCCGCGGCCTTTGCTCGCGAAATTATATGAGCGAGTGTTCATACATTCAAATGGGAGGAAACGAGTCATGGCCACCGACGACCCCAGAAAGAAAAAGAAGAAGCGCAAGAAAAAAGAGTCACTCGAGCATAAGCGCAACCGCATCCTGGTAGCGCTGGGCATTTTTGCCGTGGTGTACGCCCTCGATGAGCTTGGCACCCTCGCCGCCGCATTCGGCACCCCGGGCGACATCTACGCCAGCTTTGTGCTGTTCCTCGTGCCGTTTTTGATTGCCGGCTACGACGTACTGCAAAAGGCATTCAGTAACATCCGCCGCGGCAAGGCCTTCGACGAGAGCTTCCTTATGGCAGTCGCAACCATCGGCGCGTTTGCCATGGTGCTCTTCCCCGATACCGACCCGCACATGGCCGAAGGCGCCGCCGTCATGCTGTTCTACCAGGTCGGCGAGCTGTTCCAGGCGTATGCCGTGGGCAAAAGCCGCAAGTCAATCAGCGCCATGATGGACATCGCGCCCGACTACGCTAACGTCGAGCAAGCCGACGGCACACTCGAACAGGTCTTTCCCGATGACATCGCCGTCGGCACCGTGATCGTGGTCAAGCCCGGCGAGCGCGTGCCTATCGACGGCGTCATCGTCGAGGGCGAAACCCAGCTCGACACCGCCGCGCTCACGGGCGAGTCAGTCCCCCGCCCCGCCAAGTCCGGCGACGATATCATCAGCGGCTGCATCAACATGACGGGCCTCATCCACGTGCGCACCACCAAGCCCTTTGGCGAGTCCACCGTCGCGCGCGTCCTGGAGCTCGTGGAGAATGCCAGCGAAAAGAAGGCACGCACCGAGAACTTCATCACACGCTTCGCCCGCGTCTACACCCCCGCCGTCACCGGCGCGGCCGCGGTGCTCGCCCTTGGCGGCGGCCTGGTCACCGGTGCCTGGTCCGACTGGATTCTGCGCGGCCTGACCTTCCTGGTCGTCAGCTGCCCGTGCGCGCTCGTGATCAGCGTGCCGCTGAGCTTCTTTGGCGGCATCGGCGGCGCCTCCAAACTGGGCGTTCTCATCAAGGGTTCTAACTACCTCGAGACGCTCGCCGACGTGGACACCGTCGTCTTTGACAAGACAGGCACCCTCACCAACGGCACTTTCTCGGTGGTCGCGGTGCACCCCGAGGCTGGCTATACCGAGCAGTCGTTGCTTGAGGTCGCAGCCCTTGCGGAGTCGTTCTCCGATCACCCCATCGCGCAGTCGGTAAGCACCGCCTACCAGGGCGAGGTCGACCCCAAACGCGTGAGCGACTCCGCCAACGACGCGGGCCACGGCGTGACGGCAACCATCGACGGCAAGCACGTCGTCGTCGGCAACGCAAAGATGCTCGCCGCGGCCGGAGTCGAAGCGCCCGATTGCGAGGTCGTTGGAACGATTCTGCATGTGCTCGTTGACGGCGTGTACGCCGGCCACATCGTGATTGCAGACACCGTTAAGGCCGATGCCGAGCAGACGATCCGCGACCTGCACGCCGCCGGCGTCAAGCGCACCGTTATGCTCACGGGCGACCGCGAGGAAGTGGCTGCTGCGGTGGCCAAGCAGCTCGGCCTCGACGAGTTCCATGCGCAGCTGCTGCCGGGCGACAAGGTCGAGCGTGTTGAAGCGCTGCTCGCGGCCGAAAGCGGTAAGGGCAAGCTCGCCTTTGTCGGCGACGGCATCAACGATGCGCCTGTGCTTACGCGCGCCGATGTGGGCATTGCCATGGGCGCCATGGGCTCCGACGCTGCGATTGAGGCGGCGGATGTCGTGCTGATGGATGACAAGCCGTCCAACATTTCCCGCGCGATCCGCGTGGCGCGCAAGACCATGTCGATTGTCTGGCAGAATATCATCTTCGCGCTGGGTATTAAGCTGCTGATTTTGGTGCTTGCGGCGCTCGGCATCGCCAACATGTGGCTTGCGGTCTTTGGCGACGTAGGCGTGGCAATCATCGCCATCCTGAACGCCATGCGCGCGATGGGTGTCAAGAACCTGTAGCGTTCGTGGGCTGTCCGGCCGGGACCGGGCTTGGTTTTGAAAACGTCCTCGACCAATGAAGTGCCCCCGTTCTGCTCCTTCGGAGCTACGAACGGGGGCACTTCTGGTCTGCGGAATGTTTTCAAAACCAAGCCCGGTCCCGGCCTGCGGTAACGTTGCTGGCGGTTCTTGGGCATCGCTTGCTGGCGGGGTTCCTTGTCTGAGTTGGACTTAGTTGGTGGGGCCACTGGTCCCGGTCGCTGTCCCGCGCCTTTGGCGCGGGAGGCGCGCCTCTTTGGGAACGAAGAGATAGCTCAGCTGTGATGGCGTCGCGCACCGAATGCTCCACTTTGGACTGCGTCGGACTCGTTGTTGTTCGAATCCCCTATCCCCCTTTCGCTGGTTCGCGCTTTGCGCGAACTCCGCGCTCCTGGGGGTCAATTAGGCTTCCGTTGTTGCGCCGGCCGCATCTTCCCGTCCCAACATCGCCCTCAGCTTCTCGAAGCTCTCCTCACTCAGGCAGTGCTCCATGTGGCAACCCTCTTGCGACGCGACATCCGCCGAAACACCGGCTTCCTCGAGCAACCGCACGAAAAAGCAGTGGCGCTCCCACATTTGGCGAGCGACCTCCAGACCACGTTCCGTCAGATGAACGTCGCGCTTGCCCATTTCGACATAGCCGCTGTTTTCCAGCGTCGCCATGGCTTTAGAGACGCTCGCCTTGGTCACACCCAGGTATTCGGCGACGTCGATTGAGCGCACCGTGCCTTGGCGCTCCGAGAGCACATAAATAGATTCGAGATAGTCTTCTCCAGATTCACGTAGGGTCATGGGCCGCCTTTCGCGATGATCGTTAGTTAGCCTTTGGATACTTTCCTTGGCTTACTTTACCGCAAAAGTTGCCCATGTCTTACTACGTTGTTTAAAAAGTTAACCGTGTTTCACAAAATGCGCGGGGCAAGCAGGGCGACACCGTACGCAACGTACAAGGAGTGTCCCCAGCTGCCGGCACAAAAGGAACGTCCCCAAGTGCCGAGCCGCAGCTATAGCAGCCCAAAGTGCTTCGCGGCGTTGTAGATCCCGTCGTCGTCCACGGCGGACGTCACGTAGGTCGCCGCGGCCTTCACGGTATCCTGCGCATTACCCATGGCCACGCTTGTGCCCACGGCGGAAAACATCGACAGGTCGTTCTCGCCGTCGCCAAAAGCAATCGCTTCGCTCGCGTCGATGCCCAGGCGCTCCAGCGTCGCAGCCACGCCCAGGTCCTTGCCGCCGTTGGCCGGAATAACGTCGCAGAACAAATCGCACCAGCGCGTAGTGAGCGAATGCGACACCGCATCGGTCACGATATGCTCGTCGGCCGGGTCCACAAAGGCGCAGAACTGGTAAACCGGCGCATCGAAGGCATGCTCGAACGGCTCCTCGTGGTAGACGATCCCCGCGTTGTTGCCGGCCGTCACCACGCGCTCGGACAGGCGGTTCACAAACGAGTTCTCGCCCTGCATGCACAGCGAGTCGTAGCGTCCCTGCGCCACCTGGTCCACAATCACCGCAACGTCGTCCGGATCGATCGGACAGCTGCGGTAGACGCCCTTGGTATCAAAACAGTGCTGACCCGAAAGCGTAATGTACGCATCCCATCCCAAGTCGAACAGCCAATCCGGCATCTGGTAGGTCGGGCGACCCGTGGCGATCACGCACGCAATCCCCTGCTCGCGAAAGCTGTCGAGCACCTGTCGCGCCGACGCCGGAATCCGATGGGTCTTAAAGCTCAGCAACGTACCGTCGATATCGAAAAATGCGGCCTTGATCATCCTTGCCTACTCCTCGCCCTCGAGCTTCTCGCTCGCCTCGAGCCACGCCATCTCCAGCTCGTCCATGGCGGCGTGGGCCTCGTCGATTTTTGCCTGCTGCTCGCCCAGCGCCGTGTAGTTGGTGGGGTCGACCTGGGCCATCGCGGCCTCGGCCTCCTCCACGCGTGCGCGCTGCGTCTCCATTTTGCGCTCGAGCGAGCTCACCTCGCGGCGAAGCTTCTGACGCTCGGCGTTGGAAAGACCATTGGGCTGGCCGCTCGACTTGGGCTTTTCGGTCGCAGTTGCCGCGACACCGGTGTCAAACGTGCCAGTCTTGGCGCTCGGCGCACCCACGGGCTCACCCTCGGCGGTGGCGTTGCACAGGCGCAGGTACTGGTCGACGCCGCCGGGCATATGCGTCAGGTGGCCGTCGAGCAGCGCCCACTGCTGGTCGGTCACGCGCTCCATCAAGAAGCGGTCGTGCGTCACCAGGATCAGCGTGCCGGGCCAACCGTCGAGCAGGTCCTCGACAATCGCGAGCATGTCGGTATCCAGGTCGTTGCCGGGCTCGTCCAGGATAAGCACGTTGGGCTCGTCCAGAATCGTCAGCAGCAGCGACAGGCGACGGCGCTGACCGCCCGAAAGATCGCCGATGCGGCTCCAGAGCTGCTGCGTCGTAAAGCCCAGGCGCTCGCAGAGCTTCTCGGGCGAAGTCTCCTTGCCGTCGATGACGTAATACTTCTTATAGTTGCTGAGCACCTCGCGGATCGTGTCGCCCATAAAGGGTTCGAGCTCCTCGAGCTGCTGCGACAGCACGCCAAAACGCACCGTCTGGCCGATCTTTACACGGCCGCGCAAAGGCGCGATCTTACCCTGGATCACGTCGAGCAGCGTGGACTTGCCGGCGCCGTTCTCACCCAGCAGACCATAGCGGTCGCCCGCGCCAATGAGCCAGGTCACGTCGGAGAGCACCTGCTTGGGCGCGCCGCCGGCATCCGCATAGCCGGCGTCAACGTCGATGACATCGATGACCTGCTTGCCTAGGCGGCTCACGGCGAGGCGCTTGAGCTCCAGCTCGTCGCGCACGGGCGGCACGTCGGCGATGAGCTCGCGAGCGGCATCCACGCGAAACTTGGGCTTGGTGGAGCGCGCCTGGGCGCCGCGGCTCAGCCACGCGAGCTCCTTGCGCGCCATGTTGCGACGGCGTTCCTCGGTAACGGCGGCCATGCGGTCGCGCTCCACGCGCTGCAGGATGTAAGCCGAGTAGCCACCCTCGAAGGGGTCAACCTGGCCGTCGTGGACCTCCCACATGCTGGTGCAGACCTCGTCCAAGAACCAGCGGTCGTGCGTGACCACGAGCATCGCGCCCTGGCCGCGCTGCCAGCGGGCCTTTAAGTGACGCGCGAGCCAGTTGATGGTACGCATGTCCAGGTGGTTGGTAGGCTCGTCGAGCATAAGCACGTCGTAGTCGCCAATCAGCAGGCGCGCGAGGTCCACGCGGCGGCGCTGGCCGCCCGAAAGCTCGCCCACCGTGCCTTCCCAGGGCACATCGCTAATAAGGCCGGCCAGGATCTGGCGCGTACGCGGGCTCGAGGCCCACTCATACTCGGGCGTGTCGCCGACGACGGCATGATGCACGGTGTCGGTATCGACCAGGTTGTCCTTTTGGCCGAGCAATCCGATCGTGGTGCCGCGGCGGTGCGTCACGCGGCCGTCGTCGGGCTCCAGCGTGCCGGCGAGAACGCTCAGCAGCGTCGACTTGCCGTCGCCGTTTTTACCGACAATACCAATGCGGTCGCCCTCGCCCACGCCGAGCGTCACGTTATCGAAAATATGCTTGGTGGGAAACTCTAGGCTGACGGAATCGCATCCCAAAAGAATCGCCATATGCCCTGCTCCTTCGTAGAAATTCAACGTTGTCCATGATAGCAGCGAAAAGGCGGGCCGCACACGACACAAAAAGGCGGGCCATCTCCCGAAAGAGATGACCCGCCCCTCCAATCAGTCCCGCGGCAACCGTGGCCGCCGCGGGCCTCAAGCATGTCCCGGACTAGGAGAACATGCCGGTGAGGTAATCATTCAGCCGCTTATCCTTGGGCCGTTGGAAAATCTCGTCAGTCTCGTCGTACTCGACCATATCGCCCATGTAGAAGAACGCCGTGCGGTTGGACACACGCGACGCCTGCTCCATGTTGTGCGTCACGATGACGATGGCGCGGTCGGCAACGATCGATGACATCAGGTCCTCGATCGCCAGCGTCGAGATGGGGTCGAGCGCCGAACAGGGCTCGTCAAACAGGATCACGTCGGGGTTGAGCGCCAGCGTGCGCGCAATGCACAGGCGTTGCTGCTGGCCGCCCGAAAGCGCGTAGGCGCTCTTGTCGAGCTTGTCCTTGACCTCGTCCCACAGTGCCGCGCCGCGCAGACTCTCCTCGACCATACGATCAAGCTCGTCGCGGTCGGTGATGCCGTGACGCCTGGGCGCAAATGTAATGTTGTCGCGAATGGACTTGCGGAACGGGTTGGGCTGCTGGAACACCATGCCAATGGAGCGGCGCAGCTCGTAGGTGTTCTCGGTCTTGGTATTCACGTTGCGCCCGCGGTAGTTGATCTCGCCCTCCACGCGGCAGCCGCGAATCTCGCGATTCATAAGGTTGAGGCTACGCAAGAAGGTCGACTTACCGCAGCCCGAAGGCCCGATGAGCGCCGTGATCTCGCCCTTGTGAAAGTCGAGCGACGTATTGTGCAGGGCATGGTGGTCGCCATAGTACACGTTGACGTCCTTGGTGGAGAGCACGACCTTGTCGCTCACGGCCCTGCCGCTCACGCGAACGCGTTTCTCGCTCTCCCCCACACTCGACAGAAAGTCCTGGGTCTCGGACGTGGCCGCCTCGGTTGCGGGCGTTGCATTCATCTCGCTCATTCGGCCGTCATCTTCCTTGCCAGTTGCTTGCCCACGATGCGGGCGATTACGTTAAACAGCAGCACGCAGATCATCAGCAGTGCGGCGGTGCCCCAGACGATCTGCTGGGCCTCGGGGCTGCCCTCGCCATAGATCTTGTAGATGTGCACGGCGAGCGACTCGCCGGGACGGAACACGTTCCAAGCGCAAGTGGGGCTCGACAGGTTAAAGCTCAAGAAGTTCAGACGCACCGGCGAGCTCATGCCCGAGGTAAAGAGCAGTGCCGCGGCCTCGCCAAACACGCGGCCGGCCGAAAGCACGATGCCGGTCACGATGGCGGGCATGGCCTCGGGGATCAGGATGTGCAGCGTGGCTTCCCAACGAGTAAGGCCCATGGCCAGGCACGCATCGCGCTGGGTCTGCGGCACGTCCTCGAGCGCCTGCTGGATCACGCGCACCAGGATGGGGATGTTGAACATGGTGAGCGCGACGGCGCCGGAGATGATGGAGTACTTCCAGCCCAGCTGAACCGAGAACACCAGAAATCCGAACATGCCAACGACGATGGAAGGCAGCGAGGACAGCGTCTCGATGGCGGTGGAGGCGATGTCGCGGATGGGCCCGTCCGGCGCGTACTCGACCAGGAAGACCGCGCCGCCCAGGCTGATGGGCACCGAGATGATCAGGGTGATCAGCAGCAGATAGAACGAGTCGAACAGCTGATAGAGCACGCCGCCCTGGGTTCCGTTAGCACGCGCGGGCTGCGTGAGGAAGCCCGGCTGGAACAGCGTCGAGATGCCCTCGAACAGGATATAGGCCACCATGGAAATGACGACGAGCATGACGATGGCGACGATCGCCGTCAACACGCCCGTGGCGATGCGGTCCTGTTTTTGGACACGCCCGAGTCTCGCCTCGTCGATATGGATGCGCGTGCTAGCCACGAGCCTTCGCCCCCTTGCGGCCAATGAGATGGATAATCAGGATGAAGATGAGGCTCATGCCCATCAGCAGCAGACCGAGCGCCCACAGAACGTCGTCCTGGGCTGAGCCCTCGGCATAGACCGCCATAGACGTGGTGAGCGTGGTGGTGATGGTGGACGCCGGCGACAGCAGCGACGTCGGCATGGCCTCGATGCCGCCGATAACCATGCGCACGGCGAGCGTCTCGCCAAAGGCGCGGGTCATGCCAAGGATGACCGCGGTCATGAGCGAGGGCATGGCGCTCTTGAGCACCACGTGCCAGATGGTCTGCCACCGGGTATAGCCCAGCGCGAGCGAGCCCTGGCGGTAGCTGTCGGGCACGGCGCGCAGGCCATCGACCGAAAGCGTGGTCATGGTCGGCAGGATCATGACGGCCAGCACGATGGCGCCGGGCAGGATACCCAGGCCCGTGCTCACGTGGAAAACGCTCTTCATAAGGCCGACGACCACGTGAAAACCGATGAGGCCAAAGACGACCGAGGGAATACCGGTCAAAAGCTCAATAAGCGGCTGAAAGATCTTAGAGCCAAACTTAGGCTGGATCTCGACCGCGAAGATGGAAGAGCCGATGGCGATGGGCAGCGCGATGAGCGTGGAGAGCACCATGACCGCAAACGAGGTGACGATCAGGGGCAGGGCGCCGGTGTAGGGCAGCCCGCTTTCGGCCGTGTTGGCCAGGTCCCACTTGGCGCCGGTGAAGAACTCAACGACCGAAACGCCGTCCTTGGCAAAAGCCGAGAGACCCTTTTGGGCGACCATAAAGATGAGTGCGGCAACGACAAGCGTCACGAGCGCTACGCACGCACCCGTGACGCCCAGGCCCACGTTCTCAAGGTCGCGCTTTGGCAGCTGTTTTGCCATTGCAAACCTTTCCGGGGGCGATTACTTATTTAGCAGAGACCTTGCCGCTGGCGTCCTTTACGACCTTCATGGCAGAAACGGGGATAAAGCCCTGCTCCTCGACGAGCTTGCCCTGGACGTCGTCGGAAAGCATGAACTCCAGGAATGCCTTGGTGGCCTCGTCGGCGTCCTTGGAGCAGTACATGTGCTCGGTAGCCCAGATCTTGAAGGAGTCATCGGTGACGTTCTTACTCTTGGGCTCGATGCCCTCGACCTTGATGGCGTTGAACTTGGAGTCGTCGAAGTGCGAGAAGTCGAGGTAGGAGATGGCGTTATCGGTGCTGGCCATCTGAGTCTGGACATCGCCGGACTTGTCGAGCTCGGCGTCGCCCTTAAAGTCGACGGCCTCGTCGCCAAAGACGGCAGCCTCAAAGGTAGCGCGAGTGCCGGAGCCGGCCTTGCGGTTGAGGACGACGATGGTGGCGTCGCCGCCGCCGACCTCCTTCCAGTTGGTGATCTGGCCGGAGAAGATGCCCTTGAGCTGCTCGAGGGACAGATCGTCGACCTTGACGTTCTTGGAGACAACAGGACCCATGCCCACGACGGCAACCTCGTGGTCGACGAGGTTCTTGACCTGGTCGGCCTCGAGCTTGGTCTCGGCGAAGACGTCGGAGTTACCGATGGTAACGGTGCCGGCGGCGACAGCGGTCAGGCCCTTGCCCGAACCGTTGCCCGAGCCGGAGACGGAGACATCGGGGTTGGCGTCCATGAACTTCTCGGCAGCGGCCTCGACGAGAGCCTGGAACGAAGAGGCACCGTCGTAGGTCACCTCGCCGGAGACGGACTCGGCAGCAGCGGCGCTACCCTTGTCGGCGGCATCGGATGCGCCGGAGCCGCCGCAACCAACGAGACCGAGACCGACGATGCTGGCAAGACCACCAGCGAGGCCGAGGAACTGACGACGAGAATAAGCCTGATCGAGCATGATCTTCCTTTCATACATGCGACTCGCGGGCACCCTGCCCGCTTTGCTGTTTGGAAAGATACGACCCCGATCGGGTAGCGCCCGCGCCAACTGCGGTTTCTTACGGGCATTTGATAGACCCTTACCGCAAGCGCAGCACGGCCTTTACAAACGAATAACAATCCAGCGCCAAACATGGCCAGCCTTTTACACCAATAAAAACAAAGTTGCGGTGAAATAGTTCCTGCTTGGCCATCAAATGGCCCATTCTAGGAACTATTCCACCGCAACTTAGATTGGGAAACCGCGAAACCTTAAAGCTCTAATTCATTCAAACGAAGGATCGCAACAATATAGATCTTGAGCGCCTGCTTGAGCTGTTCCTCGTTGGCGCACTCGTTGGGACCGTGCATCTGGCCGCCCCACGCGGGCAGCTCCAGGCCGGTCTCTTCGGGGCCAAACGAGACGGCGCGGGCAAAGTTGCGCGCGTACGTGCCGCCGCCCATGGCAAAGGGTTCGGCATGCTTGCCGGTGAACTCGTTATAGGTATCGATAAGCGCCTTCACGGCCGGATCGTCGGCAGAGACCGAGAACGGCACCTTCGCGCGACCCAGCTGGCACGTCACACCAAAGCGGCCGACAAGCGGCTCGAGCTGCTCGCGGATGGTATCAGCACTGGTGCTATCGGGGAAGCGCACGTCGATGACCTGCTCGATGTGGCCATCCACCACACGGATGACGCCGGGGTTGCAGGTGAGCGGGCCAAACGCCGGGCTCGTCGCGTCGATACCCAGGCCGCGGCCATAGGCGTCCGCATGCACAAAGGCCAGGAACTTGACAAACTCGTGCTCGGCAGGCGTCAGCAGGCGCTCGTCGCGTGCACCAAACGCGTCCTCGGCCTCGCGCAGATACGCCACGATGAGGCCGACGGCGTTAATCGTTCCCTCGGGCATCGAGGCATGACCGCCAATGCCGTGGGCAAAAATCTGCGCATGCCCGTTATCGAGTGTCGTGATCTCCAGGCGGTCGACGTTCTCAACGGGCGCCGGCAGCTCATCGGCGGCAATCGCAAGCTCGCAGATGGACTGCGACGGAATGGCATTGCTCGCCTCGGAGCCGCTCCACGACACGATGCGCCCGCCGTCGATCTTGGGGCTCACGAACGTCGCCCCAAACTGGCCCTTCTCGGCATTGCAGACCGGGAACTCGGCATCGGGCGTAAACAGAAAGTCGGGATTCGCGTAGTTCTCCAGATAATGGTGAACGTCGGACATGCCCACTTCCTCATCGCAGCCCAGCAGCGCGCGGAAGGTGTAGCGCGGAACGATGCCGTGCTTGAGCAGGTAGGCGCCGGCGTAGAGCGACAGCACGGCCGGACCCTTGTCGTCAATCACGCCGCGGCCGAGCAGCCAGCCCTCGCGACGCTCCATCGCAAACGGGTCGGTGTTCCAGCCGGGGCCAGCGGGTACCACGTCAACATGGCAGATAGTCGCAAGCTGCTTATCGCCGCGGCCCGGGATATCGGCAATGCCCACAAACCCATCGTCGTCGCTCGTTTGATAGCCGAGCTTCTGCGCGATGCCGAGCGCGCAATCGAGCACGTCACGGACCGGGCGGCCAAACGGCGCGCCGGGCTCCGCATCGGCAGCAACGGCCACGGACGGATAGCTCACCAGCTGCTCGATATCAGCGACGACATCCTCCCAGACCTCGTCGACATACTCAGCGACGCTCTGCTCCACCTGATTCATGGACGACCTCCTTACCAATGAGCGACGGGTACGCCCGCCCCTCACATTATGTCTATTAGATAGCGAAAAGTTTAGCAAGCTCGGCCACCGAGTGCACCACCGCATCGGCGCCCGCGGCCTCGTGCTCCCCCGGCGCTGCCGCGCCCGAATAGATGCCGATGCACGGCACGTCCATCGCGTGCGCGCCCTCCACATCGTTAAAGCGATCGCCGATCATCACGGCATCGTCGGCCGTCGCGCCGAGCGCCGCCAGGGCATCGCGGACCGAATCGGCCTTGGTCTCGCGTCCCTGCGGCGGATTCATGCCAACCACCGCCTCAAACTGAGAAAGCCCGAGCTCACGCACCATATCGACGCACTTCGCCTCCATGCGCGACGTCGCCACGGCCATACGCTTGCCCTGAGCGGCCAACCCATCCAGCAGCGCGGGGATCCCATCGAACACGGGATACTCTTCCGGTCCCAGCTCATCAAAAAAGGCACGGTACTCGTCAGCCACCACAAGCGACTCCTCGCGGGAGAAGCCATAAAAGTCGTGAAAACTCTTCCACAGGGGCGGCCCGATCATGCGACGCAGGTCACCCATCTGCGCCTCCGAAAACCCGAGTGCAGCCAGCGTCTTGCGCGTCGAGGTCATCACCGCCCGACCCGTATCGGCCACCGTGCCATCAAAATCAAACAGCACGACCGGCCGCTTGCATATCTCCAGCGCCTCCATCGGCATCCCTCTTCCCCAGTTGACGATTTCCACACCGACACTTCAAACTGTTGACTATTCAACAATTTAACCTAGCAATGTAGAGCAACTCCACTATACTTGTCGCACTTTGCTCTCAGAAGGCGGCGCCGTCGCGCCCCAACGAAAGGTGCAATTATGTCTTTTGCCATCATAACCGACTCCACGTCGGACATCTCCCCCGCCCGCGCCCAAGAGCTCGGCATTTACGTGATTCCGCTGCATGTAATTATCGAGGGCGAGGACCTGCTCGACCAGGTGCAGATTACCGCCGAGGAATACGTCGCCCGCATGGCCGGCTCCGAGCAGCTGCCACACACCTCGCAGCCGAGCGCCGGCGAGTTCAAGGCACTCTTTGACCGCGTGCGCGCCGACGGCCACGACAGCGCCATCTTTATCTCGCTATGCAGCGAGTGGTCTGCCTGCTATGCCAACGCCAGCCTGACGGCCGATACCCACGAGCTCGACGTGCGCTGCATCGATTCGCGCACCGGCTCGGGTGCCGAGGGCCTGCTGGTGGAGTATGCGCTCGCCATGCGCGAGGACGGCCGCAGCCTGGACGAGACCGAGGCGCAGATCCGCGCGACGCTGCCCGACGCCCACCTGCTGCTGATTCCCCGCACGCTCGAAAACCTCGTTAAGAACGGCCGCGCACCTAAACTCGCCGGCCAGCTCACGCAAATGCTCAACATTCGCCTAGCCGTTTCGCCGGAGTGGAAATCGGGCGAGATCAAGGCCATCAAGAAGGGCCGCGGCGCCAAGCGCATCGTCGCCAACACCATGGCCGACTGCCTCGCGTTTTTGGCTGAACACCCGGGTTCGAGCGTGCGCGTACTCACGACCGGCGCCGCCGAGGAGCACGAGCTCGTCAACCAGGCGCTCGCAGGCCAGAACTACGTAGACGCCGGCACCGGCCCCATCGGCTGCACCATCGCCACCCACGTAGGCGTCGACGCCATCGCCATCAGCTACTGCCCCCGCTACCAGCCCATTCACTAGGGGCACCTTTACCACTTGCGGTGGAATAGGGACTGTTTTTGGCTTATCAGCCGCAAATCAGTCCCTATTCCACCGCAACTTAGAAATCGGCGATCAGCCCAGCGGACCCTGAAAAAGCTCCTGATGAGTGCCCATTCGCACCAGCCTGATCACTGGGTTAGTCTTATGGGGCAGATATAGAACGACCACATCGACCAAGCCATCGGATAGGTGGAACTCGATGTGGCCGTTGTAATTGCCGCCCGGGTTTGAGAGCTCGTGGGCGCCGTACTCCGCCGGAAGCGACCCATGAGCCACAAGCTCTGCAACCGCCGCTTTAAACTCACTCTTTAGCTGCGGATGCATGCGCATCGTTCGTTTGTAGTCCGCCTTAAATTGAGCCTCGACTTTGATCTCGAACATCGCTATTCCTCATCAAGAAATGACATAAGCTCATCAGCGTCGTTGAATGACGGGCTATCGTCCGGCAAAATCCCCAACTCATGAGCCTCGGCGATTACCATGGCACGCCTCGTCGCCTCGCTGGGCACCTCCGCCCTTCCTACAATCTCAAAAGGAATCTTTCGCTGATTTACCAGCTGCCGAACAGCAAGGTTGAGATACGAATTGAGACTCAAGCCAACTGAGTCCAAGAACTCAGTCGCCTGTTCCTTGAGCCCCTCTTCGATGCGAACCGTCGTGGGCTTAACCGTTGCAGTAGACATACGCGACCTCCTCGCCTCATCTTTTACATCAGTATACCCAGTTTAGATGGCAAACTGCCGTTAGATAGCATCAGATTGCCATGCAGATCCATGTCGCGGTGGGCACGATTGCTCTACATCAGCCCGCCGAGCGCAATGTCGACGGCTTCGTTGAGGTCGTCGGTAATGTGCACCAGCTCCGGATCGAGCGGGCTGATCATACCGGCGTCCATCACCGGGCCGTTGAGCCAGTCGAACAGGCCCTGCCAGTACTCGGTGCCTACCAAAACGAGCGGCATGCGCTTAACCTTGTGCGTCTGCACCAGCGTGAGTACCTCGAACATCTCGTCGAGCGTGCCAAAACCACCGGGAAACACGATGGCGCCCGAGCTGTATTTGACAAACATGGTCTTGCGCACAAAGAAGTAGCGGAAGTCCATGCCGAGGTTCACGTATTTGTTGAGCCCATGCTCGTGCGGTAATTCAATGCCCAGGCCAACTGACTTGCCGTTGACACTCGCCGCTCCCCTGTTGGCCGCTTCCATGATGCCGGGGCCGCCACCGGTGATGACCGCCACGCCATGTTGTGCGATCTTGCGCCCGACGGTGCGCGCCGCCTTGTAGAGCGGATCGGTCTTGGGCGTGCGAGCGCTACCGAAGATGGTCACAGCGGGCCCGAGCTCGGCAAGCGCGCCAAAGCCATCGACAAACTCGGCCTGAATGCGCAGCACGCGCCACGGATCAGCATGCAGCCAGTCGGTCGACTCCTCGGGCGCCAGCAGGTTGGCGTAGGTGTTGTCCTTAGGAATCATGGGGCCGCGCATAACCACGGGGCCGCGGCGGTACGTCTCGTCGTAGGCAGGCTCGCCCTCGACATTCTCGTTCTTAATCATGGGTACTCCTATCGAGAAAAAGAAAAACGGGCGGGGTCGACGCCATGCGCCAAACACCCGCCCGAACATCAACTATTCGGTATGGTACCCACGATGCATCAAGTGCTTGCAAGCTATCGGTCAGCGGTCGCGCAGACGGTGTTAGCGAACGTGATGACCGGCCGGCGCTCGCCCCTTGCCGTTGCCCGCGCTCTGCAAGCGCCCGCGCAGCTCTTAGTAATCCACCGCCGCAGGACTGTTCATCCAGTCGCTCACAAACGCACCGTAACGGCCCTCGATAATGGCCTGGCGGGCACGCTGCATAAGGTTGAGCAGGTAGTAGATGTTGTGCATCGACAGCAGAATACCGCCGAGCATCTCCTTCTGCGTGACCATGTGACGGATGAGCGCGCGGCTGTAGCCGCCCGTGCACACCGGGCAGGTGCAGGTGGGGTCGATGGGGCCGTCGTCGTGCGCAAAGCGCGCGTTGCGGAAGTTAAGGCGGCCTTCACTGGAGAACGCCGTACCCATGCGGCCGGTGCGCGTCGGCAGCACGCAGTCGAACATGTCGATGCCCACACCAACGCCGCGCACGAGCGTGGTAGGGTTGCCAACGCCCATGAGGTAGCGCGGCTTGTGCTTTGGCATGTACTCGCTCGCGAGCGGCGCCAGCGTCTCGAACATGGTCTCGTGGTCCTCGCCCACCGAGTAGCCGCCGATGCCATAGCCGGGGAAGTCGCCGCACTCCTCCAGGTGGCGCAGCGAGCGCAGGCGCAGGTCCAGATGCATGCCACCCTGGACGATGCCAAAGAGCGCCTGGTCATCACGGGTGTGAGCCTTGTAGCAGCGCTCGGCCCACATGCTCGACAGCTCCACGGCGCGCTCAACGTAGGCGCGCGTGGCGGGATAGCCCGGGCACTGGTCGAGCTGCATGCAGATGTCGGAGCCGAGCTTCATGGCGATTTCCATGTTGTCCTCGGGCGTCCAGAACACGTGGCGGCCGTCGTAATCGTTGACGATAAAACGCACGCCCTCGTCGGTGAGCTTGACAGCGTCGTTGTGGCTGAACACCTGGAAGCCGCCCGAGTCGGTAAGAATGGGGCCATGCCAGTTCATAAATTTGTGCAGTCCGCCCAGCTCAGCGATGGTGTCCTCGCCGGGACGCATGGACAGGTGGTAGGTGTTGGCGAGCACGATCTGCGCACCGAGCTGCTTAACGGTCTCGGTGGGGATGCCCTTGACGTTTGCCTTGGTGCCCACGGGCATAAAGATCGGCGTCTCGATGTCGCCGTGCGGGGTGTGCAGCACGCCGGCGCGCGCGTGCGTCGTCGGATCCTCGGCGATCAGGTCGAATTTAAAAAGGTTCTGGTCCATAACCTGGAACTCCTTGGTTGCGGTTCATACGCAGACCATTATACGGGCAACCCGCAAGAAGCACCGACTCGACAGAAACTGGCGCAAAGGGGTCATAGTCATTGGGATCATTTCCAACAGCCAAGGCAACGCCGATGCTCTGGCAACGCCAGCGAGCGGTCGCCAGGGCGAACAAATTGGCATGAAAAGAGGGCGGCATAGACCTTCTGGTCATGCCGCCCTCTTTGAATGACAAGTTGTCGCCCTGGTGACCGCGCAGCGTCGGCCCGTTACGGCGTTTGGTAAAACGCCGTAACCCCTAAGGCCGCTGGCCCATACCGCCCTCGAGGGTGACGGTCTCGCCGTTCATGTACTTAAAGTCGGGGCCGCAGAGCTGAACGACCACGCGGCCAATCTCCTTCTCGACGTCGCCGTAGTGGCCCGCCGGCGGCATGTGGACGTTGGCCTTGAACGCCTCAGGATAGGCATCCTGGAAGTTCTCGAGCGCAGCAGTCCAGGCAAGCGGGCACACAATGTTGACGTTGATGCCGTCCTTGCCCCACTCGTTGGCGGCGACGCGGGTCAGGCCGCGGATGCCCTCCTTGGCGGCAGCATAGCTGCACTGGCCGTAGTTGCCAAACAGGCCGGCGCCCGAGGCAAAGTTGACCACGGAGCCCTTGGTCTCCTTCAGGTGCGGATAGGCCTTCTGCATGTACAGGTAGGTGGCATACAGGCCAGAGTAAATGGCCAGGTTAAACTGGTCCATAGTGTGGTCGGCGATGGTCACACCCGAGGCGCTGGCCTGAGCGTTGTTGACGACGGCGTCGATGCGACCGAACTCCTCAATCGCCTTGTCGATAACGTTCTGCACGACGGCCTCGTTGTCCTGACCAGCCGAGACATCGGCCTGAACAGGCAGAACCTTGACGCCGTACTCGGCCTCAAGAGACTCCTTGGCGGCCTCGAGCTTGGCGACGTTGCGGCCGGTGATGACGAGGTTCGCGCCCTCCTTGGCAAAAGCGATATCGATGCCGTAGCCGATGGAGCCAGCAGAGCCGTCCTTAAGCGTGGCCTTGCCGCCGCCGGTGACGATCACGGTCTTACCAGTGAAAAGTCCCATACGAAGTCCTTTCAAAATCGCGACGGGCACGCCCGCCGACTGCGCGCATCCAAAATAAACGCGCCAAAAGCTGAAATGCAACTTTAGCTTCTTCAAGTGAAAAGAAAAGGCCTCGGCAGGCGAACGGCATAACGTCTTTCGGCGAAGGGATTGTCAAGTACAAACTGGATAAAGTGGCCGAGTTTTTGCTATCGACGCGAGCCATCGAACACGTTTTGAAACTTTGCTGCGGCGCGCGGGATGTCGGCGCGAGACTTTATCATAGGGTGACAAACAACGATGAGGAGCACATGCCTATGACAGACGAGCTGGACCCCCAGACTCAGCAGCATATTGATGATTCCGCAGACGTCGCCGCAGATACTGACGCTGCGACCTGCAATGATACCGACGTCGACGACGCCACTCTGGATAACGGCGCTGCGGCGGAAACCCCTGCGACCGAAGATGCCGACGAGCAAAACGGCGATTCGGCCGCTCAGGACGACGCCCCCGAAAAGGACGCCACCCCGCAACCAGCGGGCCCCATCGAGGTGTCTTCGGAAGAAGAGCTCGACGCCGTCATGGACTCCATGATGGATGCCGTCAAAGCGATGAAGGACGCTGTCGCCGATGCCGATGTCGACGCCGAGGAAGAGGAAGCCGCCGAGGCTGCCTCGACGTTTGTGCCCGGCGAGACCCCGGTTGCCGACCAGGGCAGCACCATGCCCTCGTTCCTGCAACTCGAGCACCCCACGATCGGCGCCGATGCGGTCGACCCGCATGCAGCGGGCTTTTCCGTGATTGAAGGCGGCACCGGCAATATCGCCGCGCCGCAGACTGCCGATACGAATGCCGCCGAGGCCGTACACCCGACCACCTCGCACGCCCCCGCCACGAGCCGCGACCTGGGGAGCGCCGTCTCAAATACCGCTAACGCCGTGGGCACTTTTATCGCCCAGGGCGCGTCGGCCATGCGCGAGATGAACGCCGCCAAGAAGGCACTCGCCGATGCCCGCGCCCATTTAGCCGAGCTTGAGCAGCGCATCGCCGACCAGGCAGAGGAGCTCGAGACGCGCCAGGACATCGCAGGCCGCTACGATCAGATCATCGCCGATCAACGCCAGGCGATTGCCGCGGCACAAAAGACCGCTGCGGCAGCTGAAAGTAACCGTGATGCCCATGCCGCCAAAGCGACGGAGCTCAAGGGTCAGCTCGAGCAAATGAAGGCAGAGGACGATGCGACCGAGCTCCGCCTGAAGGCTGCACTCGACGCCGTGGAAGCCCGCGAGGCGAGCTCGCGCGAGACCGGCAACCGCCTCGTTCGTCGCCTTGAGGATTCCAAGCGTATCCGCGACAAAGTGAAGGCTGAGCGCGATGCCGGTGTCGCCACCGCACGACAAACTGCCGATGCTACGCGCGCACAGCTCGAGACCTTGCGTCGCGAGTATGCCGAGCTGCAGCGCAACCCTTCGGCAAATCCCGCCAATTACACCGTACGCACCAACGAGTTGTCTATGCAAATCTCCGACGCTGCCGACGCCCTCCGCAAGGCCGAGGAAGATATTCCGCGCGTGACTGCCGATCTTGAGCATTCACTTGCCGCCGCCGAGCAGGCCGTCGAGCAGGCACAGGCCCCCATCGCCGACGCTAAACGCGCGCACCAGGCCGTAACGGCTGAGGCAGATGCCGCGCGCGACGAGCTGCAGTCCGCAAAAACTACCGCCGCGACGCGCCAGCGCGAGCTGCGCGAAAAGATCGCCACGCAGGACAAGGCACGCCGCGAGCAAGAGCAGGCCATCGCAAACGCCCGGGCAGATGCCGCGCATGCGCAGTCGATTATCGAGCAGGCGACCGAGGTGCACGACCATCCCGAGATCACCGAATCGCTCGCCGGGTCCTTGGCGCGCGACAAGGCCGAGCATACCGAGACCGAGCGCGAAGTTGCCCAACTCGAGGCCGCCGAAGACGACGTTCGCAAGCGAACCCGCGACTCACGCGTCAAATTCACCGGAGCCATCGCCTGCATCATCGCAGCAATCCTGGTGATCATCCTGATCTGGCTGTTCGCGAGCAAGTAAACCCGCTGCCAAAAACGCTCAACGCAGTTGCGGTGAGATAGTTCCTGTTGAGCCCTCAAAAAGGCCAATTCAAGAACTATCTCACCGCAACTTTTTGATTGGTGCAAGGTAGTCATTGGGGACGTTCTTAAACGACTAGTCATTCAAGAACGTACCCAATGACTAGTTGACGACCAAAGAAATGCGGGTGTTTTGGCAACGACAGCGAGCGGGTCGCATTTGAGACAAGGTGACGTGAAACGAAAGGGCGCTGACCTTCTGGTCGCGCCCTTGAAGTTGAACGTCAGATTGTCCAAATGCGGCCCGCGCAGCGTCGGCCGGTTACGGCGTTTGGAAAACGCCGTAACCTACTGAATGAGCATTGCGTCACCAAAGCTGAAGAAGCGGTAGCGCTCCTCGATGGCGGCGGCGTAGGCATCCATGATCTGGTCGCGGGAGGCAAGCGCGCTTACGAGCATCATGAGCGTGGAGCGCGGCACGTGGAAGTTCGTGATCAGCGCGTCAACCACGTGATAGGTCGAGCCAGGCATGAGGTAGAGCTGCGTCGTCGCGTTCTCGCGCACCACGATGTCACCGCGGCCGAGCGTGTCGGCGCCGTCCTCACGGCCCTCAAAATAGCGCGCCGTCACAGCCGGATCGGACACCGGCGCGTCCGCGTCAAACGCGCTCTCGAGCGAGCGCACCGCCGTGGTACCGACGGCGATCACGCGATGCCCCTCGGCCTTAGCCTTATGCACGGCGTCGACCACCTCCTGCGATACGTGGTAGCGCTCGGTGTGCATGACGTGCTGCGTAGGGTCGTCCTCCTCCACCAGACGGAAGGTATCGATGCCGACCTCGAGCTCGACAGCGGCAAACTTCGCACCCTTGGCCTCGATAGCGGCCATGAGCTCGGGAGTAAAGTGCAGGCCCGCCGTAGGAGCGGCAGCCGAGTGCTCCTCCTTCATGGCGTAAACGGTCTGGTACTTCTCGGGGTCGCCCTCGTAATCGGTAATGTAGGGCGGCAGCGGCACGTGACCGGCGGCGTGGATGGCCTCGTCGAGCGTGCGCGGCTCGCCGGCAGCATTGCAACCGGCCGGCTCAAAGCGCACCAGACGGCCGCCACGGCTATCGGTGACAAAGTCGATGACCTCGGCCGTCAGCACCACGGGCGCGCCCTCGGGCGCATGGGCGCCACCGGTGCGATACTCAATCTGAGCACCGGGCTTCAGACGCTTGCCCGGCTTGACCAGACACTCCCAAACATGGCCCAGCGGGTCAACATCCTCGCGGCGCTTGAGCAGCAGCGTCTCGACCACGCCACCCGAGCCGGCTTTGCGACCAATCAGGCGGGCCGGCATCACGCGCGTCTTGTTGATGACGAGCACATCGCCCGGCTCGATATAGTCGATGATGTCGCGGAAGATGCGGTGCTCAACGGTACCGCCGTGCTCCAGCGGCGTTCCCGCCTCGGAGCCCTTGCGATCCACCACCAGCAGGCGGCAGGAGTCGCGCGGATCGGCAGGAGCCTGGGCGATCAGTTCCTCAGGAAGGTTGTAGTCAAAATCATCGGTACGCATCTTTGCCTCTTTCACAAAGCGCGCCAGTCGAAAAAATCGACTGACGCGCGCATCATTCTCCCCTGTATCCTATCAGCTTGTTGAGAGAAATATAGTATGGAAACAGATTTGCGACTGTTTTCTCAACGCCCCGCTACTTAAGCGTTGCGTACATCACCGCCTTAATCGTATGCATGCGATTCTCCGCTTCTTGGAAAACACGAGACTTATCGGACTCAAAAACCTCGTCCGTGACTTCCATTTCGGTAACTCCAAACTTCTCAGCAATTTCGGCACCAACAGTAGTATTAGTATCGTGGAAGCTCGGAAGGCAGTGGAGGAAAATCGCCTCGGGCTTTGCCATAGACATCACCTCAGCGGTCACACGATACGGCGACATGAGCTTAATGCGGCTTTCCCACAGCTCTGCGGGCTGACCCATGCCAACCCAAACATCCGTGTAAATTACATCGGCATCACGAGCGCCTTCCTCAATATCCTCTGTAATGGTAATCGTCGATCCATGCTCGGCCGCAATACGACTACATTCTGCAAGGAGTTCAGGATCATAGGATGTAGCCCCCTCCGAATTTCCCCCGATTGGGCCGCAAGAACAGTAGTTAATGCCGAGCTTAGCGCAAATGACCATGAGCGAATCAGCGACGTTTCCGGCCGCCTTACCAAAAAATGTAAGTTTCCTGCCCTTAATCTCTCCAAACTCTTCACGCATGGTCAGAATATCGGCAAGCACTTGAGTCGGGTGAAATTCAGTAGTCAGCCCATTCCAAACGGGAACCCCAGCTTTTGCAGCAAGCTCCTCAACCTTCGCCTGTTCAAAGCCGCGGTATTCAATTCCGTCATACATGCGGCCAAGGACGCGAGCCGTGTCCTCAATCGACTCCTTTTTGCCCATCTGAGACGAGCCCGGATCCAAATAAGTTACACCCATGCCAAGGTCAAGTGCACCAACTTCGAAGGCGCAGCGAGTACGCGTGGAAGTCTTCTCAAATAGCAAAACAATATTCTTGCCTTCAAGGTATTTATGCGGAACACCGACACGCTTCATGCTTTTGAAGTTAGCAGAAAGCTCAAGCAGATACTCAATCTCTTCCGTCGTGTAATCAAGCAGCTTCAGAAAACTGCGCCCAGCGATATTAACACCCATATTCGCCATCTCCCATCACAGTGGATTTGCAACTAAATATCTTCGCGCCAGAAGGGCATGCTCATGCAGCGCGGGCCACCACGACCGCGGGACAGTTCCTCGGAGGGAACGACCAAAAGTTCCAAACCGTTCTTGTAGAGCTCATCATTTGTGACAACATTGCGCTCGTAAACACAGACTTTACCAGGAGCAACGGCAAGAGTGTTCGACCCGTCGTTCCACTGCTCGCGAGATGCCTCAACCATATCGCCGGCACCGCACTCAATAAGCTGCACCTTCTCCACGCCAGTAGCCATTTCAAGAATATGTTCAAGCGTGTCATCAATCTCTTGAACAGCGACCATTCCCTCAGAGTCACCACGAGTCAGACGATAAACACGAAGGGTCTCAAAAATACCGGGATAAACTGTGAACTTATCGAAATCCACCATGGTGCAAACGGTGTCAAGATGCATGTAAGCATAGCCGTTGGGGATTTTAATAGCGTAAACGGTATCGATCTCAGAATTCCCAGATCCCCAGAACAAATTCTTTGCAAGCTCCTCAATCGCAGCCGCCTCAGTTCGCTGGCTAATTCCAATAGCCAAGGTATGAGCGTTAATGTTAAGCACATCACCGCCCTCGATATGCCAGGGATTCTTATGGTCGTACCAAATCGGAGTCCCTGCATAATCGGGATGGTATTTGAAAATCGCTTCGTAGAAGGGCACTTCACGATCTCGCTGTTTCCAATACATATGGTGAAGCAGAACGCCTTTGCCCACGGAAGCAAGAGGATCGCGAGAGAAATATGAACTCGGAAGAGGCTTCAGCACCAAATCATCGGGCTTCGCATCCTCATTATCCATCATACTAAGCGTAGTCGAAACGCGAGGCAGCTCAAGGTCACGATAACGATACCCCCCCATAGCCTCAAGTACAAACTGATACGAATCTGAAATAGCGTCGAGCTTTTCACGAACAGCCTGCTCAAGCATAGGATTGACAATCCCGCTCTCAGCCATAAATGTATCGGTAAACTCAGCGCGAGCCGAGGGGCATGCATCCAGCGCTTCAGCAACGAGTTTCTCCATATAGAGAACCTCAACACCTTCGCTCCTCAGAAGATCCGCAAAGGCATCATGCTCCTTTTGAGCCACATCAAGATAGAAGCAGTCGTGAATCCAGACATCCTCGAACTCTTCTGCCTTTACGTTCACAAGGTCACGACCGGGGCGGTGAAGCACAACTTTCTTGAGCTTACCAATCTCGCTGTGTACATTCAGTCCTTTAGACATTCCTGTTACTCCATTTCAGCCATGAAACCTACAGGGCAATAAGTCCCGAGATTGCTACGAATACGATATTGATGAGCGACACGACCAAGAAGAATTTCCAAACGGTCTTCCACCACTGGCCAAGCTTGATCTTGCACACGCCCAAACCCGCTACAAGAATGGCGCTAGTAGGACAGATCAAAGACATCGTCGCGCTACCCATGGAGAGAGCCCACACGGCGGCCTCGGGATTAAGGCCCATGAGTTCGGTCAAAGGTCCAAAAATGGGAGCGGTCAGTGCTGCAAGGCCAGATGAGCTGGGAACCAGAATCGCCAGGAGGTTCTCAACCGCATAAAGAAGCGTAGTAAAGAGAACCGCCGGGATGCCGCCCAGACCAGTGGCGAGCGCATTGAGGATGGTATCGATGATCATGCCGTCAGAGGCAATGACAAGGATGCCACGCGCAAGTCCAACGACAATTGCCGAGAAAGCAAAGTCAGCGATACCCGCAACAAATTCCTGAGCGATGACGTCCTGACTAAAGCCCGCAATAACACCAGCCAACAGGCCCATGGCCAAAAAGACCGCAGAAATCTCGTTCATATACCAGCCCTGGGTCACAAGTCCCCAGATGATAAGGCACATACCAGCGATAAATACCGCAAGCACGCCTTTTTGACGACCCGTAAATTCCGCGTCAAGGGCAGATTCATCGGCAGCGAACTCGACTTTCTTGGCGATATCATCCTCAAATGTGATCGATGACTCAGGGTTCTTCTTTACCCTTCGTGCATAGAGGACAACCCAAGTAATTGCAACGGCAGTCAAAACAACCCAGGCAATCATACGCAGCCACAGCTGGGGGTTGCCCTGAATACCAAGAATACCTTGCGCAATGAGAACATTAAACGGATTAATCGTTGAGGCGATGTAACCCGTGCGCGCTCCAACGAACACGACCATAAACGCCGTCATCGAGTCGAAGCCCATAGCCATCATAATTGGCATGAAGATCGCAAAGAACGGGAGAGTTTCTTCCGCCATGCCAAAGCTCGTTCCGCCCAATGCAAAGAGAACCATCGCAATAGGAATAATTAGAATGTCTTTGTTCTTAAAGCGGCGAACGACACGACCCATTCCGCTCGTGATAGCGCCCGTTTTAGTAATAACCTGAAACGAACCGCCCACAATCAAGATGAATGCAACGACCTCAATTGCCTCTTGTATACCGCGCGTTGGAGCCTGAAGAACATCGAAGACGCCTTGTCTGAGATCTACTTCATCCCCGGTTTCCTCGTCAATATATGTCTTTTCACTCTGCTCATACGTACCTGCGACAGTGACTTCACGACCGTTCACCTCCTGACGCTGATAGGACCCAGAGGGAACAATCCACGTGAGAACAGCGAAGATGACCATAAGTGCAAAGATGATCGCATATACGTGCGGGACCTTGAACTGCTTGATGCCTTTCGAACTTTCCGCTGCCATATCTCCTCCTTCATTCCTTTTCCCATCTATCCAGCTGGCACCATAAATGTATGAGGTTGCTCAGCGGTGGTCGGCCAACCATCGCCATCGTGTCGCTTTTCACCTATGAACGGCAGCTAAAGTGACGTTATTAATCAATCTGATATTTAAAATTGATGTTATTTATCAATTACATACGTCTTTTAACTTTTCCGCAACACAACAAGGAACCTGCCTTAGCCTTATATAAAAACCAGCAGGACAGGAGACAGACATGCAAGGCGTACACATAACAAATGAAATCGGTCATTTAAAAGCCGTACTTGTCCATCGACCAGGAACTGAAACACAAAACTACCCTGATGCCGACTTCAGCCAAGTTTTCTCCCTGCGAAAATGGAGCGGTCGTTTTGACCTCGACAAAGCAATATATGAGCACGATTCCATGGTTCAATTGCTTGAGAAGCATGGCGTAGAAACCATTGAAATTAGGGACCTTCTCGAAGACTCACTTGAAACTGAGCCCCAATCACTTAAGTGTTTTATTGATGACTACCTCCGTTGCAGTGGGGCAACAGGCAGAGAGTTCCTCGAGACAATAACCCAGCTGTTTGAGAACGCTAAGAACACCCAGGAATTGGTGAATATAGTACTTAACGGCATTCGCTTTGGAGACACTGAGCTATGTTCAAACCAGTCGGAAACACTACGGGCGCTTGTGCACGAGCAATTTGACCCCGCCTCGCTCTTGGTCAATCCCCTCAACACGCTTTTTTTCACTCGTGATCCTGCTGTGGTAGTCGGAGACGGCATCATCCTAAATCATATGTATTGGCCTGAGCGTGATCGTGAGGTCGCCTTATACCGGCAGATATTCACCCACCACAAGATCATGGGAGAAACCCCGGTATGTGATTTGAACAGGAGTAGTTACCATATCGAAGGCGGAGACATTCTTGTTATCAGTGCTAAGACATTATTAGTTGGAATCTCTGACCGAACTGAACCCGCCGCCGTCGAGTCACTTGCCAAAGAGCTCCTGACCTCAAATAAATTCCAGACCACCGAGCTAATTGCGATTCGAGTCCCCTCTGACGGGCTGCGTATCCACCTCGATACGTTCATAAGTAGAATTGATCACGACGCGTTCCTCATCGATCGTGAGATATGCAATGCCGTTGATGCATACAGCATTCAACTAAAACGATCCGGAAAGGGCCTTACGATCACTCCTATCGATCGCACGATTCCGGAAATACTCTCTGCAGCCTGTTGCGAACCAATAAAAGTAATTGACTGCGGAGGCGGGAATCAAACCGCCTACGAAAGAGAGCGCCGGAACAACGCAACGTCTATCCTTGCGCTCTCGCCAGGAAAACTATGCGTATATGAAGAAAACGTTTGGACCAACGAAGCGCTTGAGAAAGCAGGAATGGAATTATTCCCGTTATCCATTGACGAGCTCACCAAAGGCTATGGTGGCACAAACTGTCTATGCCTCCCTCTGTGGCGAGAGGATCTATAGCCATGGGCTTCGGGGCAAATATTCGTAAACTCCGCACCATGGAGCATCTTGGTCAGGCGCAACTTGCAGAGATGTTGGGGGTATCTAAAGAGACCGTTTGTCGTTGGGAAAAAAGTCGGTATGCCCCCCGTGAGCGCCATATTGAAAAGTTACAAGCGCTCTTCGGTTGCACCCGCGATGAACTTGTTGGCGAGGAAAACGGTTTGGCCGTAAAGCTCGCAAATAAAAGAATCGTCACCGACGAAGACCCTGCTATCCACGAAATGGAGGGCGCATTTCCCGTCATCGATATCGAATCGCAAAAGCGCCGCATCACGCACAGCCAACAAAATGCTTGCGCGCCTGTAGACGTAGCCAAGCGTCACCCACATAGCGTTTTCGTTAAAATCAAAGGTGACGAAATGTCCCGCATTTACCCTCCCGGCAGCTTACTACTTGTCGATACCACCGCAAAGCCTTGGAACGGCTGTGCTGTATTGGCGCTCGCAGACGGTAAAACACCGGTAATTAGGCGATTTGCAGAAGGAAACGACATGATTGTGCTGTCGTCCCATTCATATGCAACAGCAAGTCCGGATCTGATGTTTAACAAACGGAGGATTAGAATCATAGGAGTCGTCGTTTGGTATCAAGCGAGCCACGATCACACGCTTAATTAAATCGACTTTCCCAAAAACGACCGTACCGCACAGACAGCTCAAAGCCCCAGCCCAAAAGAACTACTTTTTGGACGCTTTGCGCTCGTCGCGGATGCGAGCGCGGTCCATGGCCGCCTCGACGGCCGAGAAACGGCAGCCGCAGTAGTTCTGCCGATACATGCCCAGCTCGCGCGAACGACGTGTTGCCTCGGGGTAATACGTGCGAAAATCGCGAATCACCGGAGTGAGACCGCGGGCAGCAGCCAGACGCTCCAACACATCATTGCAGGTTTCGAACAACTGGTACGGCGAGACGGCGAGCGTCGTGCCCACAAACTCAAACCCGCGCTCCTGGGCCACACGGCACGCCTCGGCCAGACGCAGGGCATAGCATGCGCGACAGCGACGGGCTCGATCGGCGCCCAGCGGGGCCACGCCGGCCTCCCAGCGCTCCCGGTCCTCCCCCGCCTCGATAAGCTCGATGTCGCCATCGGCACACCACCGGCGCAGCTCGTCCAAACGCCGCTGCCATTCATCGTGCGGCTGAATATTGGGGTTTGTCCAGCAGATTGTGGGCTCAAACCCTTCCTCGCGCAGCAGGCGGACCGGCTCAAGAGAGCACGGCGCACAGCACGCATGCAGCAACAACGGCTTCATCGACATCTCCTCACCCGAAAAAGCGCACGCCAAAGGACGTATCCTCGCAGGCGACAATGCGGCGGTCGCGCAAAATGGTCCGCACGTAATACCAGTCGCCCACACAGCCCGACAAATGCAAGCCGGCCGCCAGGTAGCACAGCAGCGGATAGCCCGAAAACGCAAACCCCAGGGCAAGCGCCGCCGTCACAACAACCGTCGGCGCCAGGCAAACCGCCATGTACCGCCGGCGCGAATACACAACGCCCTCGGCGCAGGCATAGATCATCGCCGTCTCGCGATTCGCCCCAAAGGTCACCTTCGCGCCCGCAGGCGCCAGCAGCTTAAAAAACACACCGTGCACCAGCTCGTGCACGGCGAACGACGCCATTGAGATCGCAGCCAAGCCGACTATCCAGCCCACGACAGCCATCCAGCCGCCCGCGTCAGCCGCATCCAAGTCCGCAGGCCCGCCCATAAGCATAAACACCGGCACCAGGCACACGGCAAATGCGCCGAGCACGGCCATCCCCCACACAAAGCAGGCGTGCAGAAAATCCTCGTCCTCAAACGCATGTATGTTGGAAATCTCATTCATAGCATCTTAGGATAGCGCCCCTGCCACGTACCCGTCCGCATGTGCGATAATGTCGAACGATATGCACGAATTGACCACCGCGTCGCCAGGCCTTGCGCCCGGTCGCGCTCTCACCATATGCGAAGGAGTCCCATGGCATCCAAATACTCCATGAACGACCGTCCCAGCTGGCCTCGCCGCGCCATCGTTACCGCCGGCGAGCCCTACGGCAACAAGGGCCTTCACTTTGGCCACGTCGGTGGCGTCTTTGTCCCGGCCGACTTCTTCGCCCGCTTCCTGCGCGACCGTCTGGGCCGCGAGAACGTCATCTTCACCTCGGGCACCGACTGCTATGGCTCGCCCATCATGGAGAGCTACCGCAAGCTCAAGGAGAACAAGGGCTACGACAAGTCCATCGCCGAGTATGTCGAGTCCAATCACTCCCGCCAGGCCGCGACCCTCAACAACTACAACATCAGCTGCGATATCTACGGCGGCTCGGGCCTTGAGCCGGCTGCGCAGATTCACAACGAGGTGACCGCCGAGATTATCGAGCGTCTGCACGAACAGGGCACCATCTCCAAGCGCTCCACGCTGCAGTTCTACGACGCCAAGGCCGGCACGTTCCTCAACGGCCGCCAGGTGATCGGCCGCTGCCCCATCCAGGGCTGCAAGTCCGAGAAGGCTTATGCCGACGAGTGCGACCTGGGTCACCAGTTTGAGCCCGAGGAGCTCATCGCGCCCAAGAGCCAGCTCACCGGCGAGGTGCCCGAGCTGCGCCCGGTCGACAACCTCTACTTCGACCTGCCGGCCTACCTCGACTTTATGAAAACCTATACCGCCAAGCTCGCCCAGAACCCGCAGGTTCGCTCCGTGGTCTCCAAGACCATGGAAGAGTGGCTGCTGCCGGCCCAGCTCTACATCCAGAACAAGTTCCGCGAGGCCTTCGATGCCGTCGAGGATCAGCTTCCCGAGCACACCGTGCTGGAGCCCGAGGGCAACAAGAGCAGCTTTACCGTCATCTTCCCCAGCTGGAAGGAGCGCGACGATGCCCACGCGGTGCTCGCCAACGGCGGCGTGCGCTTCCGCAGCGGCAAGGCGCTCGTACCCTTCCGCATCACCGGCAACATCGACTGGGGCGTTCCGGTGCCCGAGGTCGATGGCGTCTCCGACGTCACCTGCTGGTGCTGGCCCGAGAGCCTGTGGGCTCCCATCAGCTATACGCGCACCGTGCTCGCACGCGATGCCAAGGCCGCCGGCGTGACCGAGGGCGTCGCCGCCCAGGATGCCGCCCTCATGGGCGAGCCCGCCGCCGATTCCACGCAGGTCCCCGCGCCCACCTACCAGCACAGCTCGCTCGACTGGCGCGACTGGTGGTGCTCGGATGACGCACAGATCTACCAGTTCATTGGCCAGGACAACATCTACTTCTATTGCATCGCGCAGACCGCCATGTGGGAGGCCCTGGGCTGGGACCTCACGCAGAGCACCGTCAGCGCCTGCTACCACCTGCTCTACATGGGCAAAAAGGCCAGCTCGTCCTCGCAGACGCCTCCCCCACCGGCAGACGACCTGCTCAACCACTACACCTGCGAGCAGATGCGCGCGCACTGGCTGTCGCTCGGCCTGTCCGAGAAGCCGGTGAGCTTTAGCCCCAAGGCATACGACACGCGCGTGACCGGCAAGGACAAGGACGGCAACGAGGTGCGTGCCTGCGACGACAAGCGCGTTATCGACCCGGCCCTTAAGGAAAGCGCCCTTTTGACCGGCGTCTTCAACCGCCTGGCCCGCAGCTGCTTCTACGGCGTCGCCGTCAAGGAGGGCGACGAGAGCCCCTATCGCAACGGTTGCATCCCCGCCGGCGCCGCCTCGGCCACCGTGGTGGAGGCCGCCGAGCAGGCCGCCCTCGCGTTTGAGCAGGCCATGTACAAGTTCGAGACGCACCGCGCGCTCGCTGTGTGCGACGACTACCTGCGCGCCGCCAACAAGCGCTGGAGCGACGCCTCCAAGGCTGCCAACAAGCTTGAGGGCGAGCAAGCCAATACCGCGATGACGCAGGCCCTCGTCGACGCCTTCACCGAGCTGCGCGTGGCGACCGTGCTCATGCACGGCATCGTGCCGGCCGGCTGCGAGCTCATCTGCGAGTACTTCGACGTCGACCCCGTCGCCTTCTTTAGCTGGGACAACATATTTGCCTCCACGGACGAGTTCGTGGAAAGCCTGGGCGAGAAGCCCGGCGAGCACCGCGTGAAGCCGCTGCCCCCGCGCTTCGACTTCTTCAGCAAGCACGAGAGCCAGTACTAAAACAACACTCGACATGTAATGGAATGGGAAGGAAAGACGGATGTCCAAGCCGCGTCGTCGTAAGCAGAAAAAGCAGGTCAAGGCCGAGCTCAAGCTCAGGCAGTTTGCTGCTACCGAACTTTCCGACCAGCTTGCCGCCCTTCCCTGCGCCGCCGACCTGCCGCGCTTTATGGTCGACACGGTCGCCGGCGCCTACGCGCCCGCCGATGCTCAACTCATGATCGAGGGCTTCGGTGCCGCAGCCGCACGCCCGGTCACGCTGCGCGTCAACACGCTCAAGGCGACCGCCGAGGACATCGCTGCGGCGCTCGATGCCGCCGGCATCGCCCACAACCCCGTCGCCTGGTACCCAGACGCCTTTATCCTACCCAAGGCCCAGGTTTCCGATCTGTGGGATCTCGACATCTACCGCGACGGCAAGATCTACCTGCAGAGCCTGTCGTCCATGATGCCGCCGTTGCTCCTGGGCGCTCAGGCCGGCGAGGACATCCTGGACATGTGCGCAGCCCCTGGCGGCAAGACGACGCAGATCGCCGCCCTCACGCAGGGGAATGCTCATCTCACCGCCTGCGAGATGAGCATTCCCCGCGCCGAAAAGCTTGAGTCCAACCTCCACCGCCAAGGTGCCAAAAACGTGCCCGTCATGCGCATTGACGCACGCGAGCTTGACGAGTTCTTCCGCTTTGACCGTATTCTGCTCGACGCCCCCTGCACCGGCACGGGCACCGTCATCAGCGGCAACGAGAAAAGCCTGCGCGGCCTCACCGAGCAGTTGCTGAGCAAGTGCGCCCGCTCGCAGCGAGCACTTCTGGACCGCGCCATGAGAGCCCTCAAACCGGGCGGCACGCTCGTCTATTCGACTTGTTCGATCTTGCCGCAGGAAAACGAGGACGCCCTGCAAGAGGCCCTCGACAAGCACATGGACTGCGAGCTCATTCCCCTCGACGGCACGCCGAGCGAAAGCGAAACGCGCCGTGCTCAGGAAGCTGGCGAAGAGCCACGCGTCGAGAGCAACGCCCTCACCGAGGCCATCGCTGCCGGCCATGTCTCGGCCGTCGCCAACGGTATGCCCGGCACGCTGACCATTCCGCCTAGCCGCGACTTTGAGGGCTTCTACATTGCCCTGATCCGAAAACGCAGCTAGCGCACGGATCCAAAACTCAACAAGCTATCTCTGTGCGCGTTTGCCCTGCTGGTCACGATGTTGTTTAAGCGTCGCGCGCTCTTTGCGTTCGGCCCTTTTGCCCTTAATGGCCGTGACCACAAAGTAGATGACCGCGGCGGCTACGATTGCGCCCACGCATAGGCCAATCGAGCCCAACATTGCCGAAAATTCCATACCGCGTCACCTCTCTTTTAAACGGGACTTTCAAGATAGCACCTCGATACCCGCCACCACAGCTCCTTCACGTTCGCCGGCCCTTCGGTCTAACGGATGGCGCGGCGGGGAAAAATCAACTCGTCAAACGATTTAGCAAGCACAACGCTGCCGGCACCCTGCCGACCACCATCGCATAGAATCGAGGATCCATGGATACCCTCAACGACCTAAACGAGCGCGTCGACGCCTTTGTCGGCACCAGCTCCTTCGACACGCCTGCCGCGACCAACGACCAAGCTCCCATCGATGTACCCGCCGAGGTTCACGAGGACATCGTCGCCTCGGTCGATTTCTCCGAGGTCGAGCTCGCAGACGAGTTCACCGAGCCCCAGGTAGCCGTGACCCCCAACGGACTGCTCCCCATGGAGCCCCTGCCCATCGACGGGCGCCTGCGCAAGGCGGCCCTCCGCATGCCCGACGAGATCGAGGAGGCCAGCGGCTTTACGCTCTTCGGTCGTCGCATTAAATCACTCATCTACACCACCGACGTGGCGGTCATCCGCAACTCCAATGCCGACGCCGTGTTTGCCGTCTACCCCTTCACGCCGCAGCCCGCCATTACGCAGGCGCTGCTGACTGTTGCCGAGTGCCCGGTCTTTGTGGGCGTTGGCGGCGGCACCACCACCGGTAAGCGTTCCGTGCAGATGGCGGCCGTCTCCGAGATGCAGGGCGCGGCGGGCTGCGTGGTCAACTCCCCCGCTACTGCCGAGATGGTCGAGCACATCACCAACATCGCCGACATCCCCGTCATCGCCACGGTCGTACGTTGCGACGATGATGCGCATGCCAAAGTGCGCGCTGGAGCCAAGATTCTCAACATCGCGGCCGGCAAGAACACGCCGCAGGTTCTGCGCGAGCTACGCGAGCACTATCCCAACCTGCCGCTCATCGCACCGGGTGGCAAGACGCCCGAGAGCATCCGCGAAACCATCGCCGCCGGCGCCAACGCCATCATCTGGACGCCGCCTTCGGCCCAGCAGCTTCAGACCGACATGATGCAGCGCTATCGCAAGATGAAGGAAGACGCCACACCTGTCATCTCGCGCGACGATGTGCCCATTATCGACCAGGTCGCCGCCGCCGAGGTTAGCCAGGTCGAGAACATGAATCCCGACGTGCCGATCCCCGACGAAGTCATCGAACGCGTCGCTTCGATCCATGATCATATCGAGGAGCGTCGCGCCAACCGCGGACTCAAACCCTCGCTGCACGGTTTCTTCTTCCGCGGAAAGAAACGCTAGCTGCAACAGCAAGGCCCGCCCCGCAAATGAACTGCGCCCCAAATCTTGGACGCCCTAAATAGCGACTAGGCCGCGAGGGCCTGATTCCGGTACTCCTCCGGGGTCAGGCCCTTCAATCTTACCTGCCTCCGGCTCGTGTTCCAGTGGACTATGTATTCCTCCAGGTCGCGTTTGAAATCCTCGAACGTCTTCCACTCGCGGCCCCTGTAGAACTCGTCCTTGACGTGGCCGAAGAGCTGCTCGGTGGCGGCATTGTCGATGCAGTTCGCCTTCCTGGACATGCTCTGGACGATGCCGGCGGCCTCGAGCCTGGATGTGTACGAGGCGTGCTGGTACTGCCAGCCCCGGTCCGAGTGCATGGTCGGGGCGGCGCCCTCGGGGATCTTGGACAGCAGCTCGTCGAGCATCCTCGCCTGCTGGGCCATGTCGGGCGTGGTCGATATGTCGCTCGCCACGATCTCCTTGGTGCAGAAGTCCAGCGTCGGGGCCCAGTAGGCCTTGCCGCCGGCCACCTTGAACTCGGTGACGTCCGTCCCCAGCTTCCGCCACGGGGCCCCGGCGTCGAAATCCCTCGCGATCACGTTCTCGAACGTCCTGCCGACGACGCCCTTGTACGAGTTGTGCCTGTGGTAGGCCGTCTCGCGTCTGATGCCGCAGCGAATCCCCATCTCGCGCATCATCTTGAGCACGGTCTTGTCGGCTATCACGGCCCCCTCTTCCGCCCTGAGGCACATCGCTATCTGCCGGTGCCCGCAGCCGTTGGCGGTGCGCGAGAAGATCTCGGCGGCCGCCTCCCGGAGCTCGGGGCGCGTGGGCCTCGGCGGGTGCGCGAGGGCGTAGTAGTAGGTCGACCGCTTGAGCTCGGCGCATGCGAGCAGGTGCCCGAGCGCGTGCCCCTCGGCGCGCAGGGCCGCGACCGCTTCGGCCTTCGCCCTGGTCAGAGCCCGTCCCTCTCGACCAGGGCGCGTAATTTTTTTAGGTAGGCCACCTCGGCCTCGAGCCTACGGCACCGCTCCTCGAGCTCCTCCTCGCGGGTCCGCGGCCTCGCCCTGGAACCGCTCGGCCGGCCCTTGGGCCTCGGGCGCAGGGCCTCCGCGCCGCCCCGGCGGTATAGCGCGCACCACTTCTTGAGCGGCGACATCGACATTATGCCGAACGCCGCCATCGCCTCGGTCTTCGTCATGCCGCCGTCGACGACGGCGGAGGCGGCGGCGACCTTCTGCTCGTATGTGTACCTGCCCTGCTTTCCGTCCATGCGCAGCAGCACCTCGCTCCCGAACGCGCGGTATATCTCCTGCCATCTTCTCACGGCTTCCGCGGGAAGCGAAAGGGCAATCGCGGCAGATTTATACCCGTGCCCGAGCTCGAAGAGCCCTATGGCCGCCTTCCTGGCCTCGACATCATGCTTCACCCTCAAATCAACGCGCATAAAGAAAGCCTCCCATTTCTCATGTCCAAGAAATGGGAGGCAGTTCAAAACAACGGGACGGGCCTTTTTCTGTTATCAAATGTCAGGAGGAACAGGCGCAGCGGTTAAAACCGTCAGCCAGCCCACGAACGTTAGTCCACGCGCTTATCGCCCATAAAGAAGACGGCCACCGTGCCGGGGCCGGTATGCGAGCCAATCAGAGCACCGATGCTATTGATCTCAATCTTGCCTTTGAGCTGCGGAACCTGTTCCTCTATCAGCGCGGCAACAGCCTCGGCGTCCTCGCGGCACGCCGAGTGCGACATGATGCACTTGCCCGAATAGTTCGTGCCGTCCTGCAGATGCGCCATCACGGTCTTGGCCATCTCGGAGATCGCGCGCTTCTTGGTGCGAATCTTCTCACGCGGTGCCAGCTTACCGTCGCAATCGACCGTCATAAGCGGGCAAATCTTAAGCGCCGTGCCGATGATCGCGCTCGCGGCCGAGATGCGACCGCCGCGCAGGTAGCTCGACAGATCGGTCGAGAAAAACCAGTGGTGCAGGTTGAGTTTATGCTCCTCGATCCAGGCGGCCGTCTCGTCGAGCGAAGCGCCGCTATCGCGCACGTCGGCGGCATATTCCAGCAACAGGCCAAAGCCCGATGACGCCGCCAGCGAATCGACGACGCGCACCTTGCCGCCCTGGGGATAGCGATCCGCGAGCATCTGCGCCGCAACACAGGCCGATCCATACGTGCCCGAAATACCCGACGACAACGTCAGGTGCAGCACGTCTTTACCCTCGGCAACAAACGGCTCCCAAAACTCCTCGTACTCACCCACGCTCACCTGAGACGTCTTGGGCATAGCGCCCGCGGCTATCTGGGCAAAAAACTTGTCCGGCGCAATCGACTGATACAGATCGTCCGTATAGACAACATCGTCGATCTCGTAATGAAAACACACGACAGGGATATTGCGCGATTCAAAGAACTCACGGGTTCGGTCGGCGGCGGATTCACAGGTCAGGACAAAATCACTCATATGAGGCTCCTTACTCATTGCTGCGCAAATTATCCCACAGTAAGCGTGAATACAGTACAAATGTCCACTATTTACCAAATTGAACCAAAAATAGCGAACATCTTTACTACCATCGTCTCCACCGGCCCCACGCATAAATATCTGAGAAAACACCCTCTGTCGTCTCCACCCAACCGACACATCTACCTTCACTAAATCGATTTACCAAACCGTTTAGCCGACAATTCAGCCGCTGGCGCAAAATGGAAACAAAAGCGGCGCATACTGATAAACGTTTGACGCTGTTTATCAGTTTTACCAACCCCATCGGAAGGTGTTTCATGGTCGCATTCGATCGCAACCCGCAAGACTTTAAGTATCTGCGCCTGCTTTCGAGACAGTTCCCCACCGAACAATCCGCGTTTACCGAGATCATCAATCTCTCGGCCATCCTCAACCTGCCCAAAGGCACCGAGCATTTTATGAGCGACGTGCATGGCGAGTACGAAGCCTTTATGCACATCCTCAACAACTGCTCGGGCGTCGTGCGCGAACATGTCGACGAGATCTTTGGCGACACGCTCTCCTTTGACGAAAAGGGCGAGCTGTGCACGCTCATCTACTACCCGCGCGAGAAAATCGAGCTGGTCCGCAGCCAGCGCGAGGACTCGCCAACCTGGTACAAGACGATGCTTGACCAGCTCATCATGGTCGCACGCTCGCTTTCGAGCCGCTACACGCGCTCCAAGGTGCGCAAGGCCATCCCGCGCGACTACGCCTATATCATCGACGAGTTGTTGCACACGCACCCGGACGAGAACAACTATCGCGTGCGCTATCACGAGCGCATCGTGGAGTCCATCCTGGAGACCGCCAGCGCCGACGACTTTATCGAGTCGCTCGCCTCACTCATCAAGCGCCTGGCCGTCGACCACCTGCACCTGGTGGGCGATATCTTCGACCGCGGCGGCGGCGCGGCCAAGATTATGGACCGTCTGCTCACCTACCATTCGCTCGACATCCAGTGGGGCAACCACGACCTGCTGTGGATGGGTGCTGCGGCCGGTGAGCCCGCCTGCATCGCCACGGTGCTGCGCAACAACCTACGCTACGACAACTACGAGATCTTGGAGAACGACTACGGCATCTCGCTGCGTGAGCTTGTTGCCTTTGCCGATGCCACCTACACCGCCGGCGAGTCCATCACCCCGCTGATCAAGGCCATCAACGTGCTGCTCTTTAAGCTCGAGGGCCAGATTATCCAGCGCCACCCCGAGTTCGACATGACCGACCGCCTGCTGCTCGACAAGATCGAACACGACACCGGCACGGTCACGCTCGCCGACGGCAGCGTGTGGCCGCTCACGACCAACGACTTCCCCACCGTCGACCCGGCGGACCCCTACACGCTCACGTCTCAGGAGCAGCACATCATCGACAAGCTCGTGTCCGAGTTTGTCACCGCCGATCACCTGCATCGCCATATCGATTTCCTCTACACCCACGGCTCGATGTACAAGGTCGCCAACGGCAACCTGCTCTTCCATGGCTGCGTGCCGCTCAACGAAGACGGCACCTTTAGCAGCATGAACTGCCTGGGCACCTGGCACGCCGGCCGCGATTATCTCGATTTTTGCGACCACATCGCCCGCCGCGCCTGGCGCGTGGGCGACCGCGACGCTCTCGACTGGATGTGGTACCTGTGGATTGGCTTTAACTCACCCGCCAGCGGACGCCTGGTGCGTACCTTTGAGCGCGCCTATATCGCCGATAAGAGCACCTGGGTCGAGCCGATGGACCCGTACTTTACGCTTACCAAGTCGCCCTCGGTCTGCGATGACATCATGCGCGAGTTTGGCGTCGCGCCCATGGCATGTTCACCGACCGGTCACATCATCAACGGCCACACGCCCGTTAAAACCACCAAGGGCGAGCAGCCCATCCGCGCCGAGGGCAAGCTGCTGGTCATCGATGGCGGCTTCTGCCGCGCTTACCATCCCAAGACGGGCATCGCCGGCTATACGCTCATCTCGAGCTCGCGCGGCTGCCGCCTCAAGTCGCACCGGGCCTTTACGACGGTTGCCGAGGCACTCACACGCAACGTGGACATCGAAAGCGAGACCAACCGTTTTGACCAAGCAGACCGTCGCCGCATGGTGAGCGACACCGATACTGGCGCCAAGATTCGCAGCCAGATCCAGGACCTGCGCCAGCTGCTCGATGCATATAGAAACGGTGCTATCGAGGAGCGCGCCTAGCACCACCCGCGGGGATTGGCTAAACTTGCTAAGTTTGTCATCCCCGCGGCGCTTCGGCGCCAGCTTAAGGCAGGTACCATGCAAAAGCTCCTTGCGCAGATTATGAAATTTGGCGTCGTCGGTGTCATTGCCACGGTTATCGACTTTGGCATTATGAATCTGCTCCACTACGGTCTGGGCCTCAACATCCTAATCGCCAACACCAGCGGCTTTATCATCTCGCTCATCTTTAACTACCTCGCAAGCATGAAATACGTGTTTGCGCACAAGGAAGGCATGAGCCGCCGCCGCGAGTTCATCATCTTTGTCGTGCTGTCCGTGATCGGTTTGGTGCTCAACGACGGCATCGTGCTGGCGCTCAACGCCGGCCTGGGACTCGAGGCCAATATCGCCAAGATCTGTGCCACCGCGCTTGTCATGGTCTACAACTTTGTGACCCGAAAGATCTTCCTGGAGGGCGACGAGACAAAATAGCTCGAAACCCCTGCAGCATTACGGCGCCCACGGACGACGCGCACTCAGCGCAGTATCGTCCGTGGGTGTCGCTCGTTTACGGGCAAATTTTCAACGTTTGCGGATTAGCTCTTGAAAATTTGGCGAGTTCATATAGTTATTGGCAAAGACCTTACGTTTCCCTTGTAAAAGCTCTAAAGTATCCTCTGCTCGATTCATCAACGCATTGGATGTGATTACGTGCGCAAGGCGCTGGCACAACCTCATACCAAGCAGTTCCTCAAGTTTGCTGTCGTGGGTCTTATCTCCTTTGGCATCGACTGGGGCATGCTCATTGCGCTCGTCGAGCTGTTCCACCTCGACTTTTTGATGAGCACCACGGTTTCGTTTATCACGTCCGTCGTGGTCAACTACTGGCTCAGCATGAAGTACGTGTTCGACCACCGCGAAGGCATGAGCCGCAAGCGTGAGTTCACGATCTTCACCATCCTGTCGGTGATCGGCCTGGGCCTCAACGACCTGTACATGTTTGTGGGCGTCACGTTTTTGAGCATCGGCTACCAGGCCATGAAGGCCATCGCCACGTTCCTCGTCACCTGGTACAACTACTTCAGCCGCCGCTTCTTCCTCGAGGGCGCACGGTCGTAGTCGATTCACTATTTGCTTGAATGTATAACCGGTTGGAATTCCCGTTCCAACCGGTTTTTTGTTTGCCGAGAGACCCGGCGATCCAGTCCCATTCGCATGAAAAACGGGCGGCTCGGATGTTGGTCCGAACCGCCCGTCTGGCGCGCTATGTCGAGGCCTCTAGCCTGTAACGTAATACCAGACTACGTTGTCGCCGTTTGAGAGAACGTAGTTACTACAGGCCGTCATGGGCGTTGTGCCGTTGACGGAGTACATCCACCCGCTCGTGCCGCCGTACTGTTTCTCGGCCAAACCACCAATCGCGGAAACATACGTGCCGTACGACGAGCCGTGTGCGTTGACAGAAAGGCCCAGCGCGCACAGGGCATCGTAAACGGTAGCGCCTTCGTTAAAGGTAAAGGTGCCACCAGAGGACACAGGATTGCCCACAGCACTCGATGTGACCGAAACCGTCACCGTTACGTAGTTGGACTCCTGCGAGCCGCCCTGACCGCCCGAGGAAGCGCTTCCGCCATTAGAGGATGAGGCTCCATCAGACGACTGACCGCCGCCCGAAGAAGCACCGCCAGACACATTGGAAGTATCACCGGCTCCCGTATTTTGGGCAGCGGATTTATCGCCAGACCTCTTGCTGTCCTGACCATCGGACTTCTTGCTATCCGAGCTTTTGTCCGATTCCTTGTGCGAAGACTCGGAATCATCCTTGGCGTCGTTCGAGCCCTTGGACTCATCTTTTGCAGCATCCGAAGATTTGGAATCCTTGGAACTGGCCTCGCCCGAAGCGGTAGACGAGCCAGACCCCTTGGTGTCCTTGGCGACGACGCTCTCCCCCGTCACGGTCTGAACGATCCAGTCAATGGACCAGGCGCCGCTCTCGGAAGGATGGACGAAGCCCAGCGAGACGACGATCAGAATGGTGCACGCGGCAGCAAGAACGCCAAGGAGCGCCTTGCGACGAGATACGGACGCCGCCGAAGCGGCGCCCTGTTGCTTTGCATCGTCGAACTGAATGAACGAGGAATCTGGTTGCTTGGGGTCAGCGTCCTTGGATTTATTGGACACAACCCTCACCTACCGACGTTTGGTGAACACGAACACGTCAACGATGGCGAGACCGATGACGCCGGCGGCAACGCCAACAATAGCGAGCGGGTTGGTGCCAGTCTCCTGCTCGGAAGCACTAGAGGACTTCTTAGCAGTGATCGTAGAAGCAGCACCCGTATCGGACTTGGAATCGGACTTCTTGTCGGACTTCTTGTCGGACTTGCTGTCCTTCTTGTCAGACTTGTTGTCAGACTTCTTGTCGGACTTCTTGTCGGACTTGTTGTCCTTGGTCTCGGTCTTGGTCGACACCGTCGTCTTGGTCACCGGCTTCTGGCCCGGGGCAATAGCGCCGCCCTTCGAGCCGGAGCCGGAACCCGTGCCAGCGCCAGTGCCAGCACCGGAACCGTTGCCAGCGCCACCATTGCCGCCATTGGAACCAGCACCGCCATTACCGCCAGGGTTAACAGCATTCTTGGTCCACTTGGCATACAACGTAAGGTTGGCCGTCACCGGCGTGCTAAAGTCATACGCCTGAGTGCAAGCCTCATCGGTGAACCAACCGCCGAAAGTGTAGCCATCGCGCGTCGGATCGGCCGGCTTGACCAGCTTGCCATCGGCCGTAGCAACAAACTTAGTGTCGCAAGCAGACCCGCCGTTGGAGTTAAAGGCAACCGTCCAAGACTCGACAGCTCCAAGTTTAAACAGCGTGCCCGAATCATTAATGTAGTAGAGATTGCCAGAAGCATCGGCAATGACCGGAGAGTCACAGTACTGGTAATGGCCAGCCGCATCATAAATCTGCGTCGCCTCTGCATCGCCGAGCGTATAGCGATACACGCCACCACCAGCAGAGTAGTTGACGTAATCCTTGCTATCCGCGCTGTTAACGGTGAAGTACACATAGGTCTTGCCGCCCTGAACACTCACCAGCGGAGTAGCAGCAATACCGTTGAGGCCAGCCGGCAGCGCCTTGCCGTCGGCAGCAGCGACCATCGTGGTCTTACCCGTCTTCAGGTTATAGAGAACCAGAGCAGAGCCAGTAGCCGTCTGTCCGCCGACAATCAGATTGTCACCAGACACCGCAGGGGCGCTCAGATTATTCGTAAGGCCCAGATCAACCGTCTTCTGTTCACTCAGCACGCCCTTCGCCGAAAGCGAAATCACATGGAGCTTTCCGTCGTGCGTCATCTGATAGAAGGTCGAACCATTGGACGGATCGGCAATGCAATCGGCATTTGCGACAGCGCCGAGCTTCATGGTCGAAACGACATCGCCCGTCGTCTTATCAATGCACTTAAGCGTACCCGCGCTCGTAGGAACGATGGCATACTTATCCGTCAAAGCCGCACCAGTCCAGTAATAGCCCTCGGCAGGGTCGATGTTCTGCCAAGAAACTTCGCCCGTGGTAATCTTAATGCGCGCAAAGGAGCCGTTGCCGTAGGTCGCGTTGTAATTCTCGTCATACGAAATATCGACCGAGCCTACATAGACGTACTCGCCGTCCGAAACGACGGTGCAGGAGCTCTGCGTCAAGTCCGTCAAACCAGGCGTCAGCCACTTGCAGATCAGCTTGTCTGCAGTAATCGCCTGGACCGCACCGCCGTTGAGCGGAACGATGATAAGGCCATTGGTATAGATCGGACGAGAGGTATAGCTCACCTTGGAGGCAAGCGGCGCAGAGGCAACCTTTTTGCCCGTGGACGAATCGATCTTAATGAGCTCGTTCTCGGTCGCGATGTACACAAAGCCGTTAGCAATGGCAGGCTCGCTGCAGTTGGCATACTGCTGACCAGACTCGGCCTTCCAATCGAAGGCCCACTTAAGACCGGCGGCCTGCGCAGGCGTCTTGGAATCCGTTACGGTCGAACCGTTGCCACTGTTGCCGTAGCCGGCCCACTCGGCATCCCAATCAGGAGTCGTCGCGCTCGGATCCACGACAATCTTGTCGGGATCGGGCATGGGCGAATTATCGGTGGTATAGGCAAGCGTGACCTTATCGCCGCTCTTGAGCTTGACCTGGTTGGCGCAGAGAGATGAGAACTCTCCGTTGATAAACAGACGCCAATATTTCTTGGTCGCACCATCCCAGCCATACGGCTTGTGATCGAACGGCGAAGTAATGGAATTGAGGAACCAGTAAGCACCATTCTGGGAGGCGTTGTAATCAACGCCCTTCGCCTTCAGAACCGTCTCAATGAAATCCTGAGCCGTGGAGCCTTCGGGCAGAGAAACATTGCTTGCCGTGCCCCAACGCGTATTGTTCCCGTTGACATCGGGACCGATAACATCGACAGACCCAAGAACCTGGCCAGGAAGGGCATCGGCGTCAGCACCATACATAAAGGTGACGGCGTCACCGTCTTGGAGTTCGTAGTTGGCGGCACCGACCGTGGCGGGCTTGCCATTTACATAGAACTGCCAATAATTACCGGTCGCAAAATCAGACTCATAGGTCTTACCGTCAAGCGGCGAGGTAATGCCCCTAAGGTACCAACCCCAAGACTCTTCTGTAGCTTTGAGTTTAAGACCAGTCTGCTCCAACAGGTCCTTAGCAGTAGAGCCCGCCTTGAGACTCGTCTGGCCCGTCGAAGCCCAAACCTGCTGCTTGCCGTCCTTGTCCTTGCCAAGCACCTGAACGGAAGCATGGACAGAATCGGACGGCAACTGGTCGCCCCAGCCACCGTAGAACCACGTGACGGTATCGCCAGCATGGATGGTGACATTGTCCGCCGTATAGTCACTCGACTTGCCGTTGATAAACAGCTGCCAATAGGTCGAATAATCTTGGGGCGTACCCAGCTCAACACCGTTGTACTTAAGGCTCAGAATGAAGGAGCCCGCAGCAACGGCGTCAATATCATTCGCCTCAAGCGCGACCTTCGTAAGATCAAGCGCGCTCGAACCGGACGTCACCACATACTGCGCGTTGTCGACCCAGGTCTGAGTCTTGCCCTGGGCATCGCGACCAATGACGGTCACATTCGCAGCAAACTGGTCCTTAACGACAGGGGACGCGCTACCACCCGTAAAGGCAAACTCAATCTTCTGCCCCTGGGTGAGTTTGACGCTGCTCGCGCCAACCGAGGAAGACGCGCCGTCGACGAACAGCTGCCAGAAGGCATGAGTCGCCGGATCGTAGGCAAGCGTGCGGCCATCGCTCGGGGAGGTGATGCTTTCGAGGTAGAAACCGTATGCCGTGTTCGGATCGTACTTCGCCTTGAAGCCCGTCTTCTCCTGCAGCTTAATGAAGGCATCCGCAGCCGTCGCGCCCTCGTCGAGCTTGAGCTGCGTAGGCGCCACCCAGGTCTGAGCCTTGCCGTCGGCATCGGTGCCGATAATCGAGAACGAGACCTCGATTTGCTTCTTGACGACATCGCCAGTTTCTGTCGGGTTCTCTGTCTGGACGGCAGCCGCGGCGGCAGATCCTGCTTGGCCAGCGGATGCCGTCGAAGACTGCTCGCTCGTGGCAGGGCTCTCCCCCGTCACCGAACCTGCGTCGCCAGTTGCTGCCTCTGTTGTGGCGGCACTAGCTGCAGGCGCGCTCCCGGAATCTGAAACCTCGGCGCCGCTCTGCTCAGCGGCACCGCCCGCAAGCGCTGCGTCCTCGCCCGGCATCGCAGCCTGAGCCACAGCCTCGGCAATGCCCTCGGCGCCCTCGGCCCACAGCTGAGCCGGCGTGGTGCCAAAGGCCATCGCGAAGGCCAGGAATGCCACCAGGCCGCGCTTGGCTACGCCGCGTGCAATCGCGCCACGGCGATGCAGCGAGGCGCGCTCGCGCTCGTCCTCAAACATATCCATTTGTCCCCCATTGTCTGTACTTGGAGCGTTGCCTTGAGGCCGCCCCACGTCATCGCGCATGTTGCGCTCGAGTTCCCCCATCGGGGCCCCCTTCCCTCCAGAGCCCTATGCACACCGGCGGCATACGCCGCAGCCGCATACAAGATGGGAGGCGATCCGACTTAACCTTAACGACTCGGGCACGTCGTCCGATCTGCGACGCGAACATCCCGAGCCAAGAGGAATTACGGTTACTGGTACAGCCGGGGACTTGCACCCCGATTCTCCCAAACGCGCAGGAAAACCGCGCATTCGTGCGTCTCCGCACCACCATCTAGGCCATCGATTATTACCGTCAGCATGGTATCACGCAAAAGGGCCTCACACGCAGGCGAAGCCCAAGGTAAAAGCTATTGTTTGCGATAGAAAAATGCGGTGACGGTCGCAGCCTCTAGTGCTTGCCTCCGTGGCTGTTGAGCCAGATATTGCGGCCCAGCATAAGCGCCAGCACCAGCGCGCTCACGTAGCCCATAAAGCCAATGACCGGGATACCAAACACAACCGGCTCGATGCGTGCGTAGTACACCACCGACGAACCGATAAACAGGCCGGCGATAACGATAGCCATCGACATGCGGTCGATAATTCCGCCCAGCTGTCGCAGTGCCTTATCGCTGCTCATGATCTGCGTGTTCACCTTAAGCTGGCCGCGCGTAAGCATGCGCGAAGCCAGCCCCAGGTACTCAGCCGCCTCGAGTGAGCCCTTCGCCGCGCGATAGCTGCTCGCGGCAAGATCGCGCCCCATGTCGCGCACGCGCGCATAGGTGCTTTTCTCGTTTTTAATGTGGGTTTGGATGATCTGGATCATGTTGACGTTGGGCATGTACTCGGTCAGCAAACCCTCGAGCGTCACCATGCCGCGCGCGAACATCGTCACCACGCTCGGCAGCTCAACGTCATTCTTACGCGCGAGGTTTAACAGCGAGGTCAAAAACTCGCCGATATCCAAATCCTTCAGGTCAAGGCCCGCAAAGTCAGCCACGATAAAGTCAAGATCGGACAAAAACGCTGAATGATCGAGCTCGGCCGAATCGCCACGCGTCACGGCAAAGCGCATGAGCGAATCCTTGAGCTTTGGCACGTCGCCCTCGGCCACGGCGAAAATCATGTCCTTTACGATACCGCGATCGTGGCTCGACATGCGTCCGACCATGCCCAAGTCGATAAAGTAAACGATGCCGTCCTTGAGGATGATGTTTCCCGCATGCGGGTCGGCATGGAAAAAGCCGTCATCGAGCACCTGCGTCGAGTAGTCCTCGACAATCGCGGCACCGATCTTTTCCAAGTCATAGCCCTCGGCCACCAAGCGTTCAGGATCGGCGATCGAAATGCCGTCGACGTAATCCATAACCACCACGTGCTCGGTGCACAGGTCCAGATAGGATTTAGGGCACGTCACGCCATGAACGCTCTTATGGAACTCGTAGAAGTCGTTAAGGTTTTTGGCCTCGGCCAAAAAGTTGGTCTCCTCGCGAAACGAGGTCCACAACTCCTCGACTACGCCGTGCAGGTCAACGAATTGATCGGTGTTGACGAACTTGGAAACGATACGCACCACCGAGCGGATGATATCGATGTCCTGTGCCATAACCTGCTGCGCACCGGGGCGCTGCACCTTGACGGCCACGTCCTCGCCCGTCACCAGACGAGCGCGGTGCACCTGCGCGAGCGACGCGCTACCGAGCGGATTGGGGTCGATCGCATCGAACATCTCCCCCAGGCGCAGGCCGTATTCTTCTTCCAGACAACTGAGTACGACCTCGTACGGCACGGGCTCCACGTCGGAGCGCAGACGACGCAGCTCGTCGCAAAAGCGTTGCGGCAGGATCTCGGACCGGTTGGCCAGAATCTGCCCCATCTTGACGAACATGGGGCCGAGTTCCTCGAGCAGGCGGCGCAAACGAACCGGCGTGAGGTTATCCCACACGCGGTACTTTTTGACCAGGCGAACAATCTGCCCGATGCGCTCACGGCGACCCGCCGGCGTGAGCTGGTATTCCTCGTCCGGCGCCATCGCGTCGGGCTCCTCGGGCACCATATCGACAGCGCGCGGCTTCTTGCGAGCGCCCGAGACGGCGGCGTCGACCTCATCGACAACCGCCGCCTCGTCACCCAAGGGATCTAGATTGTTGTAATCGGTGGTGGAATCTGCCATCTGCGCTGCTACTCGGCCTCTTCGGTATCCTTCGCATCGTCGGGCTCAACGGACTCGACGGGCACCGAGGTCACGTTGTCCTCGACCGAATCGACGATGTCGCGCACATGGGCCAGGAAGGCCGTGCGCTCGGGGGCGGTCATAACGCGGACACGGGCAAGGATGAGCTCGTCAAGCACGCGCTGGGCCGCGGTCTCGCCCTGCATGCCCAAGCGCTCGGTCAGATCGGAGATGGTACCGCCGGCCTGCTCGAACATGTCGGACACACTACGGGCGATATCGGGGGTGGCGGTGTCCTTGCGGACCTGCTCGCCCTTGGTGTTAAGGTCGTCGAGGACCTTCTTGCCGCCTTCGACAGCAACGGCGGCAGCGCCAAAGCCCACGTTAATGGCGCCGTTAACAAGCTGATCGAGTTTCATAACCATGGTTATCTCCAATCACAAACAACTGCATTGGCGTTCTTGTACCCAAGATTGGGCGAACGACACAAAATCGTTTGTCGCCGGAATAGAAATCGAGCGGGGCAAAGCCTTTGACGGCGTTTGTCCCGCTCGTTCGCTGCAATGCGGCTTTTACCTTACGTTGTCGTTCATCGCGAAGGAGTTCTTCATGGCGCAGCTCGTGGTGTAGAGTACCTTGCCCAACAGAGCATCGGTCTCCACCCGCACGCGCTCGGCAAACTCTTCGTTGGCGCGGGCGAGCTCGGCAGGTACCTCGGCCTCGGGCAGGGCGGCTACGACAGCGTCAACGTCGTGAATCTGCTTATGGCCCATGCCGCCGACCTTCTCCTGATAATCCTCGACTGCGCGACCGCACTCATGGAAGCGAACATCGGCCAAGGCGCCGATCAGGCGATTTGCCCAATAGAAATTCTCGGACGTCACGCGAGCCTGCGTGTCGGCATAGTACTCGGGCATGGTCTCGACATTGGCGTACAGCGGCACGAGCGCGTTAAACGAGTTGGAGCCAAACGCCATCCATTGCACGGCGCGATACGCCGGCTGCGAATAGGGGCGCAGCTGCAGCACGGCGAGCTGGCTGTTGCGGTTGATGCCGATGGGACGATAGGCGCCGCGCGTGGCGGGCGTGCCCTTGCTGCCGTAGCAGTCGTACTCCGTGCCCTGGTAGTGGCTCGAAAGCACGTACTTGATGTCCTCGATGGTCACCTTGCGCTCGGGCACGCGGCTCCAGGGGATGTCATCGCTCTCGGGCGTGTAATCGGCGTCGGGACCGTCCCACACATCGCTGGGGTTGAGGCAGCGCTGCATGTACCAGGCGCGCGGCGTGTTGTAGACGTGGTCGCTGTCGCTGTGCGAGCCAAAGGGCTCGCGCGGGTTGAAGACCGTCGCCGGACCGTCGCCCTCAACGCCCAGCGTCAGGTCCAAATGCCACTCGGCCATCCAGGAGCGCAGGTCGGCGGAGCACATGTGGTCGACCTGAGCGCCCTCGGCGTCGTCCAGATCAAAGCTGTCGATACCCAGCTGGTTGGGCATGGTCACATAGGCGTCGTCGGGCACGCGCTTGGCGATCCAGTGGTGGCCGCCAATGGTCTCGAGCCACCAGATCTCGTCAACGTCACTCAAGGCGATGCCGTTGTTCTCGTAGGTACCGTAGCGCTCGAGCAGGTCGCCCAGAATGCGCACGCCGTCGCGGGCGGACTTGGCGTACGGCAGCACCAGGGTCACCATATCCTCCTCGCCCAGACCGCCGGGCTGCGCCGGCACATAGCCGTCCTCGCCCTCTTTGCCCTTGGCTGGCACGTAGTCCACGAGCGGATCGGCGCCGCGGACGCGTTCGTTGGTGGTGAGCGTCTCGGTTGCGGACATGCCAACATTGACCTCGTTGAAGCCGGCCTCGGCCCAAATGCCATGACCGGGGACAACGTCGGGGACGCTTGTGTAACGCATGGGATTGTCGGGCAGCTCAACGGTCAGGTGGCTCAAAACGCTCGTGTAGACACGCGGCTGCTCGTCGGGGTGCACAACACGCATGCGCTTGGGCTCAAACACCCCGTTGGACGAGTCCTCGTTGCGGGCGACCAGCGTCGACCCGTCATAGCTCGCGTTCTTACCAACCAAAATCGTTGTGCACGGCATGTGCATCCTCCTTGAGCGAAGAAATCAAACGGCAACAGTGTATCGCTTCGGCGCAAAAAGGGCGAAACAGCCGCCCCGGCAACCCCCGTGGTCAAAAAATGCCAAATATGAGTACTGTCACAAATTTAGTGGCAGCAAATTGCACTGTTCCGGGCGCCGGGAATCCTCACCTGTCCAAAAACTGAGTCTAGTAATTCCCCATACGTCCAATAAAATTGGCTCTTTAACGATATTACTTATCGCTAAAGAGCCAAAATGATCTCAAACATATGTGACTAACTTGGCAACAGTACTCATATTTGGCATTTTTTGACCACGGGGTATCTAACCAACCCCCTAAACAGCCTCCAAACGCCTATTTTACCGCGCGCTCAGCCGCCTCGATCACGTGCTTGGCGAGAATTGCTGTCGTCACGGCGCCCACGCCACCCGGCACGGGGGTGATTGCGCCAACAACCGGCTCCGCGGCATCAAAATCGACGTCGCCGACCAGCTTGCCAGCGGCTTCGTCCCAATTAATGCCAACATCGATAATCGCCTGGTCCTCGCGGACCGCATCTGCGCCAATCGTGCGCGCGCGTCCAACGGCGGCAACCACAATGTCGGCAGCACAGCACTCGGCGGCAAGATCGCGCGTATGCGTATGGCACGTCGTCACGGTTGCGTTGCGCGCCGTAAGCATGGCGGCAACGGGGCGGCCAATTACCAGTGAGCGTCCGACCACAGCAACCTTGGCCCCATCCAGCTCAACGCCGTAATGATCCAGCAAAGCAAGCACGGCTTCGGCTGTGCAGGGGGCAAAACCCTCGCCGCGCCCCGAAAGCGTGGTGAGCAGTGAAGCCGGCGTCATGGAGTCAACGTCCTTGGCGGGATCGAGCGCTGCGGCGACGGCGTTCTCGTCAAGGCCGGCGGGCAGCGGGCGGAACATCAGACAGCCATGAACAGCCGAATCGGTATTGATGTCCTCGACGGCCGTCAACAGCTCGTCCTGCGAAACATCGGCAGGAAGCAAAACGCGGCGAGCCTCAATGCCAACCTTCTCGCAGCGCTTGAGGGCACCGCGCTCGTAGGATAGGTCGTCCTCGCGTTCACCCACACGCACGATAGCAAGCGTCGGAACAACACCGCGTTCGCGCAGCGCAGCGCAGCGGGCAGCGAGCTCCTCAGTCAAAGCGCGGGCGACGGGAGCACCCTTCAGTAGCTCAGCCATGGCTATCCCCTCTTTCTTGCAGCGTCGGAGGCGCGGCGCGCCAGCGCATCGGCGCGCGGCAACCATGTGTCGAGCAACTCATCACACGCGGTCTCGAGCTCCTTAGCACGAACGCGATCCTTCATAGACGTGGTGTTCGCAAAGAGCGTCAAGCTCGCGCCCTGCATGGCGGCGCGGCAGAATACGGCGCCGCACGCCACATCGGACAGCAGCTGACGCGAACCCTTGTCGGCCATGTCCTCGAGCAGCGCCAGTGCGCGCCCGCAGGCATCCATAATGCGATACGGCGGCATAGCGGCCACATGCAGCGCATCCTGAATCGCAGCCGGTCGGGCCGGGTCCTCACGCGGAATACCGTACGCAGCGGACACCTGGCCGTACGCACGAACGTCCTCGGCGACCAGACCCACAAGCTCCTGCGCCAACTCGTCTGCCTGGGCAAACGCACGCGTCAGGTCATCCGCACGATCAGCAAGCGCGGGATTGGTCGCACCGTAGCGGGCAACCATTCCGCACAGCGAGGCGCCCAGTGCACCTACAAAGGCGCTCGCGCTACCGCCGCCGGGAACCGGCTCGCGTGCGGCAAGCGCCTCGGCAAACTCTCGACATGTTTTATCCATCATCTCTTGGCTCATACGCACGCACCTTCAAGTCATATACATCGGTCGGGTGGCAACCGCCGACCGACCGCATCAATCACATAATGGTGCTAAGTCTAGCCCATAAGTACATGAGCGTCAGCGCACCTGGCCATCGCGGATTTCTATGACGAACGATAGGCGTCGGCACCGCAAACATGGGACACATGGCCCACCTTTCGAGACTTCCGGACGTCAAAAACTGAGGCATATCTATAAACAAGGAACCTGTTGGGGCAACGCCCACGCACGCGCGCCCCATTAAATCAACGGGCACCTCACCCCGGGGAGGGCCGACAGCACCAGCCCTCCCCTCTTTTGCGCCCGAACATATTGCCACTTAACGGCGCAAATCCGGCCCTCAGAATGGGACACATGGCCCACCCTAGCGAGCCGTCCACGCGTACAGTAAAGACAGGTAATCCATGGGCGGTTACAGATCGAGGAGGACACGACCATGAAAAAGAAGGCCTTTGCGATTCTCACCCTCTGCATCAGTCTCTTTGCCGCAGTTGCCCTGGTGGGCTGCGGTGGCAGCGGCGACGCTACCGGAAGTGGCGGTGGCGGCGGGGCAGAAAAGCCAGCCGTGGATATGAGGACCGACTTCATTTGGTTTAAGGTCGAGGTTCCCGAGGGCGTCGAGATTACCGACGTTGCCGGCGACACCGCCGACAGGGCCCAGTTTAAGTTCACCGAGAGCGAGCACGCCAGTGATCGCTTCATCCCCGTCTTCGACTCTGACAAGAACGCCGACGAGCTGTTCGACTACGAGGCAAAGTGGAATGCCAGCTTTGAGTGGACCGAGAATGACCCCGTCAAGTACAACGGCAAGACCTGGCGCAACGCTTCCTACACACACTCGGGCGGCGTGACGACCGAGTACTTCACCGACGTTGACGGTGGCAGCGTGTATGTGCGCATCGACAACGTCGAGGAGCACAAGGACGCCGTCGAGACCATGATGAAGTCCCTGGAATTTGCCGATGACATCGCCGAGGCCAAGACCGAGGCCATGGACGTCAAGCTCGACGATATCGAGATCAAGCGCTAAGCGACTGGCGAGCGCAACGGAAAACACGGTCGCAGTGCAAACAAGCGACGGTACCCCAGCGCTTCGTACCCAGGGAGGGCCGGTAAACCGACCCTCCCTTTCTTATGCCTGTAGCCGACGAACGCGAGGATGCCGGACGTCGGAACCGCCCCAAATGTGGCAACAGTACGAAAACGACAAACGCCCCAACACGTCCGCCCGCCGATTTATTGTGCCGCGCAGACAATTAAACCAGCATCTTTAAACATCTGAGCAGTATAGTGACCAAAACTATCGCATAACCGCACTCTGCGAATGGAGAAGTTATGACCGAACATCACGCCATCAGCCGCCGAGCATTTACGTTGGGCCTTGGACTCGCGGCGTTGTCGCCACTTGCAAGCCTGCCCGAAACCGCCATGCTGGGCATTAGCCCGCGGGCAGCCTTTGCGGACGGCACGGCCGGGCCAGCAGTCAGCCTCGACAATTTCGTCATTCGCCTTCGCCCCGCGGGCTATTTTCGTACCGCAAGCGTTAACGAAGACGGCAACGTCATCGGCAACGTCTGCCATCTGTTTAATGACGGCACGTCCAGCAAGCTCATCCTTGAGAACGTAACGACCAAGAATGACGATACAAACTGGTATGCTATCCGCACCCTGCTCAATTTCGAAGAGCACAAGAAGACGGGCTACAGCATTTGGTCGGTCGATGGCGACTCGGACAAAGACGGAAAGGTCATCCACGTATGGAGCGGCGAGTATGACAACAAGCCCAGCCGCTCTTTTGCGTTCGAGCGGCAATCAAACGGAACCTATATCATCCGAGACCGCACGGTCGAGAAAGAAACCGAGAAAAAAGACATTAAGTACCTGGCAATAGAATCGAACGGCGAAGACCAGGACAACAATAAGATCTGCCATAAGAGTAAGAGTAAGAGCATTCCGTGGGAGCTCGAACTTATCGGTTACGACATGAAAAAGAACGATGCCACGGTTAGCAGCCTCGACTGGATTACGTACAGCAGCTACGTCGACGGACCATGTTGGATGAAATACGTCGACGACGACAAGTACCTCGACGAACTGAGCATCCCGGGTACGCACGATTCGGGCACCTGCAGCGTGGACAACGACACTGAGCCCCAATCCTCGCAAGTAAAATGCCAGCAGGATTACATTCCCACGCAGTTGCTCGAAGGCATTCGCTATTTTGATATCCGGCTCGGAAAGGGCGACGACCCCGGTATCGACCACGGGGATTACTACCTGCTCAAAAAAGACGCGTACTTTATGCATCTTTCCGATGTCATAGGCTACTTCAAAACGTTTTTGAACGAAAACCCGACAGAAGCGCTCATCATGCTTGTATCACGAGGCAACGACGAGGCTACCGACGAAAGTGTTACGACGGCTTTCGCCAAGGTTTTGGACGACAACCCCAAACTGTTCTATACGTCGAGCCGAATCCCCACGCTACACGAGGTGCGTGGAAAGATCGTTCTGCTGCGTCGATTTAGGCTCGCCGGCAACAGTGTAAGCGGCCACACGTGGGGCCTCGACCTTACCGAATGGGATGACAAGATCAAGGCTCACTCCGACAGCGCCACTATGTGTCTCGTCCAAGACGCGCGGGGCTTTGAAGCCGCGGGGGAAACAGGCGACAAAGAGCCCTATTGCACCAAGGTATACGCCCAGGACAAGTACAAACTCACGGGAACCGACAAGCTCAGCTGGGTCGATAATGCGCTGAAGGAAACGACCGGGCGCACGCGCAACAAGGTGGACGTCGTGGACGATGACGGGGCCAATGTGCCAGTCCAGGAGCGTTGCTGGTCTATCAACTACACCAGCTACACGGGCTTGTCGCACGGAGGCAATCCTTTTACCTCGGCACGAGTGGTCAACGAGCATCTGTATAAGAGCCCGTACATCAACCCCAGCGACAACAAGGATACGAAGTCAGATTACCTCAAGCACATTGGCATCATCGCATCCGACTTTGTTGATGCGGCGCTGGCCCGGAGCATCTACCAGCGCAATTACGATTACGATGCACAGCACAAGCAGACAGCTTCGTACTACCTCCCGACCCGCATGCGCATGACGTACGGCGACTCGCTGAGCGACGCCTCGCTCCAGGACGGCAAGACCGTTGGCGAGGGTCATTTCCGCCTCGTCGACAGCAGCAACGTACTCAACGTGGCGGCTTCGGGCCATGCGTTTGCCATCGAATATGTGGATGTCGACGCCTTGGGCAACGAGACCGTTACGGAGCTGCGGGGCTCCGTGCCCATCGATATCGATCCACGCGCGCTGACGCCCCATTTTGAGGGACTCGAAGGCCTTAAGGCCGGCGAAGACGTGCGCGCCAAGATTGCGGCATCACTCGAGGGCAAGCTCGAAACCGATGCCTGCACGGCCCAGCTCGAGTTTGTGCACGATGCGGACGGCGCTCCGGGCACGGCAATGGCCGAGGGCGAAACATTTGCCGCAGGAACGTACTGGGTGCGCGTGAACGGTCTCTTGGGCGACGCGGCGCAGAACTACACGCTCGCCAGCGACGGATCCGCAAGCTTTACCGTAGCGGCCTCGGGCAGTGCGGGCGGCACCGGCAACGGTACCGGCGGCGGCAACGGCAACGATGCCGCCACGGACAGCGCCGACAAGAACGGCAAGGGCAACAAGAGCAAGGGCTCGGGCGAGAAGCTCGCCGGCACGGGCGACGGCTCTGGCATCGCCGCCGGGCTCGCCGCTGCCGCCGTGGCGACGACGGTCGCCGGCGCAGCAATGCTTGCCAGTGACCGCGAAAACAACGAAGGCGCTAGCGAATAGGCAAGCCGGTTTTCAGACGCATCGGCTCAATCAGGGGCGCGGAATACCGTTCTGTGCCCCTATTTTTGACATGAAGGGGTAGCGCATAAAGGACGCCTCGCAGGTTGAACGACCAGCCACCGTGCCGCCAGATGCGCGGGCGTAAGTCTGGCCCGAACGCCGACGTCGGCTACATCACCATGTTCAGCGCGTTCACAAATTCCTGGGCCTGGGAGCGGTTGCTCAGGCTAAAGACACAGGCAGTCAACAACCTGTTGCGCAGAAAAACATTGCGGCCCTTGATCCTGTTAACGCCCGTGATGTCCTTAAGGTTGACAATCTCGATATGCTTGCCGCCGAAAGTGCCCTTCTTGAGCACCTCGATGCGGTTGGGGTAAATCCTGACGTCTTTAAACCCGCCCGAACCTTTGTCCTGGAACAGCAAAGTGTTGTTATCCATGCGTGTCACTCCCGCGGGGTTCGCTAAAACTGCCTCTATGGCCACATTTTAGTCACCGCAAGGCTCCCATGCGAAGGTGCCAGACAGCACAGCAATTCGTGTCCGCGCGAGGCTTTAAACTAAATGCGATAAAGATGCATTCCACAAGAGGAAAGTGGGGCGACAGTGATGGGCGAACTGGTAAACCGTGGAGAATCGGTAATCGTGCCAGAAGTTTTTTACAAGCAGGTTTCCTCGATTCTCAACGCCGCTCGCGACAAGGCCTATACCGCCGTTAACTTTGCGATGGTTGAGGCATATTGGGAGATCGGCAAGAGTATTGTTGATGAGCAGGGCGGAGAGGAGCGCGCAGCATATGGAGAGGCATTGATTGCAGGCCTCTCCAGAAGGCTTACCGCGGATTTCGGAAGAGGCTTTGGCATCGCAAACCTTCGCAATATGCGTCAGTTCTTTCTTGCGTTTCCAATTCGCGACGCACTGCGTAGCGAATTGAGCTGGACTCATTACCGCAGGTTGATGCGCATTCCCGACCCTAATGCTCGCGCCTGGTACATGAACGAATGCGCCGATTCTCGTTGGAGCACGCGTCAGCTCGAGCGTCAGATCAACACCATGTTCCGCGAGCGCCTGCTTGCCAGCAAGGACAAGGAGGCCGTCACCCAGGAAATCCAAGAGAGCGCCCCGGCTCGTCGCGCCGAGGATATCATCCGCGATCCATATGTACTGGAGTTTTTAGGTTTCTCGGACGATACTGCGTTTCGCGAGAGCGATCTAGAGCAGGCGCTCATCACACATCTTCAGAAGTTCCTGCTGGAGCTTGGCCGTGGCTTCGCTTTCGAGGCGCGCCAAAAGCGTATCACCTTTGATGGGCGCCATTTCTATATTGACCTTGTTTTTTACAACTATCTGATGCGCTGCTTCGTGCTCATCGACCTTAAGACCGATGACCTTACGCATCAGGACCTGGGCCAGATGCAAATGTATGTGAACTACTACACGCGCGAGCTTATGAACGAAGGCGACAATCCGCCCATAGGCATCGTGCTCTGCGCGGACAAAAGCGATTCGATCGTCGAGTACACGCTGCCCGAAGACAACGACCAAGTGTTTGCCGCCAAATACCTGCCGTATCTTCCAAGCAAGGAAGAGCTGGCGCGCGAGCTGAGTGCCGAGTACCGCGCCATCAATGAAGCGTCTAATGGCGAAGCGCAAGGGTAGCAGCACGTTGCGACCGAAGCCACCGCAGCCGTCGCAGGCGCACTCGCGGTTGCGACGCACGCTACGAAACAATACCGGTCATGGACGCCGGCAACGACATTCTAGCCGTGGCTGGCGAGCGTGACCTGACAGGCAAAGACGCGGCCTTCGTCTGATGTGGGCCCATTGGCTGCCACAGAAAAGGGCCGGTTGCAGCCGGCCCTAGACGATAATACCTGCGTTGCCCGCGCTTCCGAAGTGTGACTAGCTGAAGAGCGGGTTCCGCGGCACAATCTGATTTTACCCAGTGAGGAGGCTCTTTTGCAGCCGCTCCACTGTTTATTTACATCTGGCACCCTCAAACAATCAGACGGCAGCCCGCACTCCTGAGAGCTGCCCCGCACCCCCGGCCATCACCTTACGGCAACAACCGGTGCTACTCCCCTACTTCCCAAATAGCGCACCCAGCAGACCGCGGCGTTTGGGCTTCTCCTCTCGGTAGGAACCCTCGACGGCGGCTGCAACCTGGCGCGGTTGCTCGCCGCCTCCACGGCGCACGATCTGGTACAGGAAGGGCGATTTAACGTATTTGACCTCGACGGGCGTGGCGTGCACGGTGCTCTCGCCGGACAGATGCAGGCTCGGGCTGAGCGACGCCACGATATGCGTTTCGCGCTTGTCGCTAAACACCACCGCGGCCGCGCGGCCCGTCTGGCCGTTTACGGCAATGCGCACCTGCTCGCCATCGCGGCCGTCTGTCGCCGGACGATCGACAAAGTAGACCGGCACCATCACCAGGCCGTCCTTATGTTTGCGGGCCTTGCGCGCCCACATGCGAATGCTCTTTTTATTGAGCCCCAGTACAGCCTCGGCGTCGTTGCCCGCAACGTCGAGCGCCAACTTATCAATGACCACCTGGTCCTTGGTAGACGCACCGACTGAGACAACGCGAAAGTCACCTTCCTGCATGGCGGGATCGAACGGACCGACCTTGGCAAAGTCCCACGGCTCCAAAATGCCCATGAGGCGAACGTCCAGGTAGTTTGCCCTGGGGTATGCCCAGTCGAGCACCTCGTAGTACACCAAGGCCTCCTTGCTCAGGCCCTTGCCCGGGAAGCTCGCCATCATGCGCAAGTCCGCCAGCGCCATGGGGAAATAGAAGAGCATCATGTCGTTTTGGATCGCGTCTTCCACGTCGTGCCCGGCAAAGGCATCCGGATACTGGCGCACCAGCTGCAGCGCGTTGGCACGTGCCTGCTGCGGCGAGATTTCGCAGGGAATACCCTGCTCGGGCACATACTCCGCACCAACGCCCATGGTCAGGCGCTTGCTGAAGGTACCGGGCTTGAGCAGGTCGGCAATGCCGATCTTGTTGCCGCAGGACGGGCACTCAAACACACGCTGCGTTGACTCGCCCTCAAAGGACGCTCCGCAGAAGGGGCAAGGAATGCTCACATGCGTGGCCTCTTGGAACTCCTGCGCCGTGCCGCGATCCTCCCACAGCAGATGTTCCAGGACCGACTGATTGCGCCAGTGCGCATTGAAGAAATACCAGTCCGGGTCCTGCGGGCGCTCGAGTTGCGACACATGCGTGAGTTTGAGCAGTCCATCCACCACCGTCAACGGCGTATGGCGAATACCCAAAGCGCTCTTGGGCTCTCCGGCGTCCGCCTGCCACGGAACCACCGTGCCGCAATAGGCGCACTCAAAGCTGCGCTTAGCCTGGTGCGAGTACATAGGGCCGCCGCAGTTTTGACATTTAATGGCAAACATCTCGTCCATGGAAACGTCCTCCTTTGCACAGGGGCTGTCGACATTAAGTATGTCGAGCAAGCAGGCACATGCCCATACCCATGTGGCCCAAAATGGACCACCCAGGCAGACGAGAAGGCTCGTTCGTTAGCACCGGCAGACTATTGCTGCATTTTCTGAGCATCGGCGCACGACGCCCCCGCGCGAGCTACACTATCCCCTTAAACATGATTGTGAGGACGACCGCTATGCTATTTGTTAATCGGCTGGTACATACACTTGTTCCCGGCAGCGAGGGCGAGCCGGTCGATACATCTTGCCGTACCAACGCGGGCTTTGCCGCAAGCCTCATCTGCATTGGCCTCAACATCACCCTGTGCCTAGCCAAGGGCATCGCGGGTCTGCTCGCCGGCTCGGTCTCGCTTATCGCCGACGCCTTCAACAACCTCTCCGACGCCTCGAGCAACATTGTGAGCCTGCTCGGGTTCCGCCTTGCCAGCCGCCCGGCCGACGAAGGTCACCCCTATGGCCATGGCCGCTACGAGTACCTCGCCGGTTTGTTTGTCGCCGTCCTCGTTTGCGCCGTCGGCATCAACCTGGCGCTCGAGTCCATCGCCAAGATCATCAAGCCCTCCCCCACCGCCTACACGCTGGTCTCCCTAGCCGCCCTCGTCTTGTCCATGCTCGTTAAGCTCTGGATGGCCGCGTTCAACCGCACGCTGGGCGACCGCATCGAGTCGGAGACGCTCATCGCTACGGCGCAGGACTCCAAAAACGACGTCATCACCTCGGGCTCGGTCTTGGTGGCGGCGCTTATTTCGCAGACGACCGGCTTTGATCTCGATGGCTGGGCAGGCCTGGGTGTGGGCGTCTTCATCTGCATCAGCGGTCTGGGCCTGGTGCGCGACGCCATCAGCCCGCTGTTGGGGCAAGCGCCCGACCCCAAGCTCGTCCAGGCAATCCGCGACAAGATCATGTCCTATCCGCAGGTCTTGGGCACACACGACCTCATGGTGCACGACTACGGCCCCGGTCGTCAGTTTGCCAGCGCCCACGTGGAGATGCCCGGCGAGGGCGACGCGTTTGAGCACCACGAGATTCTGGACACCATCGAGCACGACATCAAGCGCCAGATGGGCATTGGTATCACGCTGCACTGCGACCCCATCGCGACAACCGGCGATGACTTGCGCGGCTGGGTCAAGCGCGGCGTCATGCAGATCGATCCCGCGCTCTCCATCCACGATCTGCACGAGCACGACGGGTTCGTTTCGTTTGACCTGGTGCGTCCCGACGGCTTTGACATATCCGACGAGGAGCTGCTGGAGCTCGTCACGCGCATCGTGCACGAGCGCCGACCCGATGCCTCATGCGTCGTTACGTTTGACTCGGGCTTTAGCTCGCCCGACCGTCCGGCCGAGCAGCTGTAGCCCACTTAACAGCTAGTTTCCCTGCGCGCCCGAGATGCCGTTTTGTAGGGCGTTCCAGGCATCCGTCGCCATGTCGCCCAAGTTCTGCGCGGTATCGCCCAGATTTTGTGCCGTATCGCCCAGCTCTTGCGCCTTGTCTCCCAACTCCTGCGCCTTGTTGCTCAAGTCCTCCAGCGTATTGGAGCTCGAGCTGTCGGTACCGCTTTGGCCGTCGGACGAGTTGCCCGAACTGTTCTTGTGCGTGAGTTGAATTTCGAGGTTGCCGTTGTCGTTATAGTAGGCAGAAGTAACGACCCAGTTGGCATCGACGACGGGCGTTGAGCCATCATCAGTCAGGACCACGGCATTCGAAAGATCGGCGCCGCGCGACTTGAGGATCTTCTTGGCGTTGGACCAGTACTGCCCCGGGATATCACTCAGATCGACGGTGCTAGACGAGGCGGACTCGGTTTGCTCGGCAGCGGTATCGGCCGTTGAACTCCCTCGCTTGTTGAGCATGCCCGACACGATGGCAAACACAACCGACAGCGCAAAGAAGATCGCCAGCACGATGAGGATCTTCTTAATCACGCTCGACGAACGCGACGGCGTCTCTTCCTCGTCCTCGCCATATTGCGGAATCGACTTGGGGTACTCGCGATACGGCTCGCGCGACTCGTAGCGAGGCTGCGCCGTGCGAGGCATATACGTCGTCTGCTGAGGCTGCGGAATGGGATTTTGCGGCAGGTCATCATAGGGATTCGGCGTCGAGGCAGCATAAGAATCCTGCGGCGCGTAATCAAACGGATCCGGAGCTGCATTGCCATAGGGGCCTTGCGAAGATGCAGCGTAAGGGTCCTGCGCCGCGTCGCCATAGCCCATAACTCGTGTGGGTTCGGCAGACGTCTGCGTCGCGGCGGGGTCGGTATAACCGGGGTTGGAAACAACGCGAGTCGCATCGGCGCTATCGCCAGCCTGCGCGGAACCGTAGCCGCCCATCACGGTCGTCTTGTCCTGGTCCATGCAACGTTTCCTTTCCGTCGCCTGCAAGCATCAAGTTATCCATGCATTCTACCCGCGCAAAAGCCTATGATGGGCAAAGCCCGCCGGTATCTACAAGACATGCGCGTGCCTAAGGATCAAAAAGCCCCGCCGGGCCTTGTGGGCGCGACGGGGCGGGCTAGCAGCTATGGACAGCAGGCTTAGAACAGGCCGGTGATGTCGCCGTCGTTGTCGACGTCGATGTTTTCGGCCGCGGGCACCTTGGGCAGACCAGGCATGGTCAGAACACTGCCGGTCAGCGCGACCACAAAGTGGGCGCCGGCAGAAACCTTGAGCTCACGCACGGTGATGCGGAAGTTCTCGGGAGCGCCCAGGGCCTTGGCGTTGTCGCTAAAGCTGTACTGCGTCTTGGCGACGCACACCGGCAGGTTGCCAAAGCCGTTCTCGCGCAGCTCGGCGAGCTGGCGCTTGGCGGCCGGCGTAAAGTCAACGCCGTCGGCGCGGTAGACCTTGGTGGCAACGGCCTCGAGGGCATCAGCGACATCAGCGCCGTCCTCATAGGCAAACTTGAGCTCGCTCGGCTGCTCAATCAGACGCATGACCTCATCGGCAAGCTCGAGCGCGCCCTCGCCGCCCTTGGCCCAGACCTCGGAAAGCTTAACGTTGACGCCGAGCTTCTGGCACTCGGACTCGATGAGAGCAAGCTCGGCCTCGGTGTCCGTCGGGAAGCGATTGATGGCGACCACGCAGGGCAGACCATATACGTTCTGGATGTTGTCGACATGACGCAGCAAGTTGGGCATGCCAGCCTTGAGTGCCTCGAGGTTCTCCTCGTTGAGATCGGCCTTGGCGACGCCACCGTTGTACTTAAGCGCACGAGCGGTAGCGACGATCACGACGGCGCTGGGGCGAACGCCCGTCATGCGGCACTTGATATCGAGGAACTTCTCGGCACCCAGGTCGGCGCCAAAGCCGGCCTCGGTAATGGCAACATCGCCAAAGCGCATCGCCATACGCGTGGCCATGATAGAGTTGCAGCCGTGGGCAATGTTGGCGAAGGGACCGCCGTGGACAAACGCGGGCGTGCCCTCGAGCGTTTGCACCAGGTTGGGCTTGAGCGCGTCTTTAAGCAACGCGGCCATGGCACCCTGGGCCTTGAGGTCGCGGGCACGGACGGGCTCGCCGGCATAGCTGTAGCCGACAACGATCTCGCCCAAGCGCTCCTTAAGATCGTTGATGCTCGTGGACAGGCACAGGATTGCCATGACCTCGGAGGCGACGGTGATATCGAAGCCGTCCTCGCGCGGCACGCCCTGGGCCTTACCGCCAATGCCGTCGATGACGTGGCGCAGCTGACGGTCGTTCATATCGACGACGCGCTTCCAAGTGATGCGTTTAACGTCAATACCGAGCTGATTGCCCTGCTGGATGTGGTTATCGAGCATGGCGGCCAGCAGGTTGTTGGCAGCACCGATGGCATGGAAGTCGCCGGTAAAGTGCAGGTTGATGTCCTCCATGGGAATGACCTGGGCCCAACCGCCGCCAGCGGCACCGCCCTTGACGCCAAAGACGGGGCCGAGCGAAGGCTCGCGCAGGGCAACGGCACTCTTGACGCCGCGACGACGCAGGCCGTCGGCCAGACCGATGGTCGTGGTGGTCTTGCCCTCGCCCGCGGGCGTTGGGTTGATAGCGGTCACGAGGACGAGCTTGGCCTGGTGATCAGTCGGCTCGTTGAGCAGTGAATAGTCGACCTTAGCCTTGTCGAAGCCGTACGGAATAAGGTGCTTAACGTCGACGCCGGCGTTCTTGGCCACCTCGGTAATAGGCAGCGGCGTGACAGAACGTGCGATTTCGATGTCAGTAGGCATGGGCGGTCCTTTCGTTACCGAATGAGAAAAAGACCAATTCAGCATAGCACGGGCGCGCAATAGTAAAACGCCCATAACCGATGAACGGCGATATGTTTACCCGATGCCCAGCGATAGTCCAACAGCCCGCCAAAACAAAACGCCCTAAACGGTAGGTTCAATCCCCAGGTGCTCAAAGGTGCGGAGGGTTGCCTGACGGCCCTGCGGCGTACGAATCATCAATCCGCACTGCAGCAAATAGGGCTCATAGACATCCTCGAGCGTGCCCGGGTCCTCGCCCACCGCGCTGGCAAGGGTCGTAAGTCCCACGGCGCGACCGGAGAACGTCTTGGCGAGCGTCTCCAAAATGCGAATATCCATCCAGTCCAGACCGAGCTCGTCGATCTCGAAGAACTCGAGCGCCTGGCGACAGATATCGAGCTCGATGCGGCCGTTGCCGCGCACCTGTGCGTAATCGCGCACGCGCTTGAGCAGACGGTTGGCAAGACGTGGCGTGCCGCGCGAACGCGAGCCGATCTCGAGTGCACTGGGATGGTCGATCGTCACGCCCAGGATAGTCGCCGAGCGCGTCACAATCTGCGCGAGCTCCTCGACCGTGTAGTAATCCAGGCGATATGAAATGCCAAAGCGGTCGCGCAACGGGCCGGTCAACATGCCTGAGCGGGTCGTTGCCGCCACCAGCGTAAACTTGGGGATATCCAGGCGAATCGAGCGCGCCGCCGGACCCTTGCCAATCACGATATCGAGGGCAAAGTCCTCCATCGCGGGGTACAGGACCTCCTCGACCGAACGGTTGAGGCGGTGGATCTCGTCGATAAACAGCACATCGCCCGGCTGCAAGTTAGTAAGGATGGCCGCCAGGTCGCCCGTGCGCGCGATGGCAGGGCCACTCGTGGTCTTGATCTGAGCGCCCAGCTCGTTGGCGATAACGGTGGCCAGCGTGGTCTTGCCCAGGCCCGGAGGACCCGAGAAGATCACGTGGTCGAGCGTCTCGCCACGGCTCTGCGCCGCTTCGATCAACACGCGCAGGCTCTGCTTGATGTGCTCCTGGCCGCAGTAATCGTCCAGGCGCTGAGGGCGCAAAGTGCGGTCGACATCGAGATCCTCGGCCGTCAGCTCCGAGCCCACCATGCGCTCGCCGTGCGCCATGGATGCCGCCGGCGAGTTACCGGGCGTCGCCCACAAGTCCTGAGAGTCATCGGCTTCCCACATCACGCATCCATTCCGAGTCGCTTAAGCGCCGCGCCGAGCAGATCCTCGACACGCATATTCTGCCCATCATACCCGCTCAGGGCAACATCGGTCTCCTGCGGACTAAAGCCCATGGAAAGGAGCGCCGCACGGGCATCATCGATCACCGAGGGAGCGGCAGCGGGCACGGGCATCGCAACCTGTCCGGGAATCACGTCGACCGGCACAAAGCCCTTATCCTTGGCAAAGGTGCTCTTGAGTTCCAGGATCAGGCGCTGAGCTGTCTTTTTGCCCACACCGGGTACCTTGGCCATGCCCTTGTCGTCCTCGGCCATCACCAGCGAATACAGCTGCCCCACGGTATAGGTGGAAAGCACGGCAAGCGCCAGGCGCGGGCCAACGCCCGAAACGGACACGAGCCGGTCGAACATCATGCGCTCATCCTTTGAGGAAAAACCGAAAAGTGTCATGGCGTCCTCGCGCACCTGCATACGCGTGTAGAGGCAGACCTCGCCACCGGGCGTCGGCAACGTGGCCGCAGTGCTGCCCGAGATGCCGAGCTCAAAGCCAACGCCCGACACATCGACGACAGCAGAGCTCATCGTGGCCTCGACAAGCGTTCCGTGGAGCTGGGAAATCATCAGTATCCGGTTCCTCTCTGTTGATAGAACTCGCCACCGGTGAGGGCGCGGGTGCGGCTGAGGTTTACGTGGCAGATGGCGCAGGCCAGGGCATCGGCGGCATGGTCGGGATGCGGGTCGTGATCGAGCTGTGTGAGTGTGCGTACCATGTAGGCGACCTGCCGCTTGTCCGCGGCGCCAGTGCCCACCACAGCCTGTTTGATCTGCATGGGCGTGTACTCGCCAATCTCGAGCGCGCACTCCGAAAGCGCCACAAGCGCAGCACCTCGGGCATGCGCCGTGGGAATGGCCGAACGAACGTTGGCACCAAAGTAGATGCTCTCGACAGCAGCCGTGTCGGGTCGATAACGCTCAACGACATCCTTAAGGTCATGGGCGATATGCGACAGGCGCACCGCGAGCGGACTTCCGGCACTGGTCTCGATGCAGCCATAGGCACGGCAGCGAACCTCGCCACGCCGCTCCTCGATAATCCCCCAACCCGTATGAGCCAAACCGGGGTCAATGCCCAAGATAACCAAGCCGACCTCCCCTCGCCACAAGCACAGCGCAAGGCAAGGCCCCGCGCATCATTCACGAACGTCTGTTCTAGAATAACACAACGCTAGCCCTATAAGTCAGCCGAGATCGAATTGTAGGTTGAGTATACGCAAGCGAGCGCCCGCCAGAGCGAGCAAGGTGCCTTGAAAGAGGAGGGCATTGACCTGGCGGTCATGTCCGACGATTGAAAGGCAGATTGCCGCTCTGGCGGGCGCGCAGCGACCTAGTTCTGAGAGAAGAACGGGAATTGTCGGGGATCAACCGGCGGATGCGGCATCGGGCCACCCTGGGGACTACCTTGCGAGCCGCTCTGACCGCCCATCATCTTATCGATGGCGTCCTGAACCTCGCCCTCGAACTTTTTCATTCCCTCGTGCAAACGACGCTGACCGTCCTCGGAGCGCAGCTCCTCCATTTGCTCGGGCGAAATACCCAGCAGCTCGCCCAGCACGCCCATCATCTCGTTTCGCACGCGCTCGCTCGTATCCTCGTCAGCAAAACGGCGCACCTCGGCGCGCGCCAGCGAATCGACCGTCATACGCTCCTTGCCGTTAAGCCCCAGGTCGGACCACGCGAGCATATACGGCCAGGCACGCTCGGCAAACGAACGGGCCGAGACGATCGGCGCCATCGGCAACATGCGGCGGGCAGCCTCACCCTGTCGAACGAGCATCAGCAGCAGCGAGCAAGCCTCAGGCTTGCCAGCGGCCATCGGGATGTCGTCGAAAGATCGATTGCGGTCCACGTGCGCCTCGAGCGCGCCATCGACCTCACCCGGCTCAAGCCCGCCGAGCAGCTGTGCCGCGCGGTCGAGCATATCGACCGGACCGTCGAGCGTCGAGAGCGCTTGCGCCAGCACGCGCTCCATACAATCTTCCACCGCGTTGAGCGTCACGAGCTCTTGGGGCACCACGGCAGACGTGCGGTTGCGCACACGCGCCACAAACTCAAGCGTCGACAGGTACACATCGCCAAAGGGCGCGTAATCGCCCTGGTAGCCGCCGCAAAGCGCCGGCGCCGCCAGCGCGTACTCGGTTTTGGACAGCGGGCTCAGCGCCATCGCACCCAGCTCGAGCGCCGTGTCCTCCAGCATGAGGCCCAACGTGCGCGAGCGCAGACGCTCGGCATCGCCCGCCGACACGTCGCGATCGAGCACACGCGCCGCATCCGGTGCATCGCGCTCGACGGTGCGAATGTGCAGACGCTCGGCGATGGCGCGGACGGCGGCACAGCGGGCAGCCTCGGCCTCTTCCTGCGCCGGCGTAAAGATACGGTTGCGCCCCAGCACCAGGCCAATCACATTGCGCGGGCCCAGAGCGTCGACGGCCAGCGCCGCCAGCAGGGACGACGGCAAGTCACCCTCGAGTGCCACCACAGCACGCGACGCACCGTGGGCTCGGGCGTTGTCGCGCACGGCAAGCACCAGCGCCTGCCACAGCCACTCCTCGGAGCGAAACTGGGGCAGCTCATGGTCCTCCAGGGCATCGAGCATCACGCCGCGTTGAATCTCCTGAACCAGCAGGCTCTCCTCAAAGCACGGCGACTGGGCCACCACGCGCCCGCAATCGTCAAGCACAAACGATCCGCCGGTATACACCGACTCGTCATAGGCACCGACCGGCGCCATGCAGGCAAACCATACGCTACGCTTGGAGGCGATCTTGCGGTAGGCACCGCTGCGAACGGCGGCGACGGCGGCGGTCTCGCGATCGGTCATGTCAAACGCGTTGAACTGGAAATAGGCGATGAGGTCGACGCCGGTCGGCAGCATCTCGAGCTCGCGGTCCAGGTCAAACACCACAGCGATGCGCACGCCGTCCACGTCAAACACCGGAGGCGCCCAACGCGCGTCGTTGCTCTCGCCACGCTGCAAGGCAATACTTGTGCGCGCGGGCACCACGCGACCGTCTTTGAGCATCATATAGTCAAGCAGGGGCTGGCTCTCAAACGAAACCGCAGCGGGCACGATGCAGATCATATCGAGCTCTTGGATGCGCTCGGCAACGCCCGTCAGGCCCGTCAACATATCGTGCTCAAAATCGGCAGCGCCCACCAGGCTGCCCGGCATGGCGCCCATAAAGAGCGGGGCCGGAACGCACAGCACGCGCGCGCCGCGCTCATGGGCCAGGCGAGCCTGGTCCTCGATGCGGCCGCAAATGCCCTCAATGTCACCCAGGCGCATATCGATCTGTGCAAGTGCGAGCTTCATGGCCCAGCCCTTTCCGTCGTAAATCGTCGTTGTCGTAGTAAAAGCGCCGGCCGCATGATGCAGTCGGCGCTCGCATGTGCATATGCTAGCTATGATACCCCGAGCGGGGGCGCGTTCCTAGAACGTCGCGGACCACAGCCCGTGCAGGTTGCAATAGGCATAGACGGTACCGGTCTTGGAGCCGCCGGCAAAAAACGTCGTGGGCTTCATGCCGGGCTCGAGGTAATGGACCTCCAGGCGGCCCTCGGCCTCAAGCGCAATCCACTCGATGTAGTGCTCGGGCAGCATGGGGTGCTCCGTCGAGCCCACGCGTGCGCGGATCACGTGGCCGTCGCGCTCGATCTCGACAACAGGCACGTGCTTCTCGTGCGCCGCGTCCTCGGTGTTTGCGGTCAGCTCCGTGCAGCCGGCAGGAGTCGCAACGTCGTCGCCAAGGGCAGCGATGAGCTTACCGTCGGGGTCCTTAAAGAATTTCGCCATGATGTTCTCCTTTGCTGATGTGCCAATGTTCTTGATGGTTCTTATGCCCAAAGGCAGGCGAACCATCCACGGCGTCGCAAATGAACACATAACGGACCAGGCAAGCGGTCGGGCCAAAATGCGTCGACCGCCCTGCCCGCTCCAGCAGTCCCACCCCGCGCGCGGCTAGCGACCGTCGCCGCCCAGCAGCGCCAGAACATCTTCGCGGGTAAACAGCGCCGACGAGATGCCGTCGCCGCCGAGCACGCTGTTGACCAGGTCGCGTTTGGACTCCTGCATCTGCATAATGCGTTCCTCAATCGTGTCCTTGGCGATGAGCTTGTACACGGTCACGGTGTGTTGCTGGCCAATACGATGCGCGCGGTCGGTCGCCTGATCCTGTGCGGCCACGTTCCACCACGGGTCGTAGTGGATGACCACGTCGGCCGCCGTCAGGTTCAGGCCCACGCCGCCCGCCTTGAGCGAAATCAAAAAGACCGGAACCTCGCCCGCTTGGAACTGCGCGACCATCTTGGCGCGGCTCTCCTTAGACGAAGCGCCCGTGAGCTTAAGGAAGGCGATATCCTCCTTGGCCAGGCGTTTGCCAATGATATCGAGCATGCCCGTAAACTGGCTGAACAGCAAGATGCGATGACCGCCGTCGAGCGCGCCGTGGACGAGCTCCATGCACGTATCGAGCTTGGCGCTTCCCGCCTTGTAGTCCGCATAGTGCAGATGCGGGTCGCAACAGATCTGGCGCAGCTTGGTGAGCTCGGCGAGCACCTTGAGCTTGTCTTTCTTAAACTCGGATGCCTCGCGGTGCTGCACTTGCTGGGCAATGCGGTCTTGGTTGGCCAGGTAGAGCTTGCGCTGTTCGCCGGTGAGCTGCGTCATCACCGTATCCTCGATCTTCTCGGGCAGATCGGCCACCACGTCTTCCTTGACACGGCGCAGCACAAACGGCGACACGAGCGCTTGCAGGCGGGCGGCGCTGTCGCCCTCGGCATGCTCGACCGGGCTTTCGAAGCGCTTGGCAAACGACTCGCGCGTGCCGAGCAGGCCCGGCATTAAAAAGTCGAAGATGCTCCAGAGCTCGGATAGGCGGTTTTCGATGGGCGTGCCCGTCAGGGCAAAGCGCACGCCGGCAGGCAGGCGCTTTGCGGCGCGCGCCACCTGGGTGAGCGGGTTTTTAATGTACTGGGCCTCATCGAGCACCACACGGGCAAAGTCCTGCTCGACGTACTCGTCGATATCGCGCCGCATAAGGTCATACGACGTCACGACCACGTTATGCTCGGCCACGCCGGCAATCTGCACGCGACGCTGCGCCTTGGCGCCCAAAATGGCGCACACATCGAGCGACGGGGCAAAGCGCTCCAGCTCGGCAGTCCAGTTGTACACGAGCGAGGCCGGGCATACCACGAGCGTGGGCTTGGTGTCCCCCGCCTCCACGCGCGCCAGGATATGCGCGATCATCTGAAGCGTTTTGCCCAGGCCCATGTCGTCGGCCAAGATACCGCCAAGGCCCAGGTGTTCGAGCGAGCCGAGCCACTGGTAGCCGTCGACCTGGTAGCCGCGCAGTGTGGCCTTGAGCGAGACCGGCACCGTAAAGTCCATCTTGCCGAGCGTATCCAAGCGCTCGACGGTACGGCGGAACGCAGCGTCGCGATCGGCCTCGAGCGCGGGCGCGCGCGCGAGCATGCTGTCGACGAACAGGGTGCTCGACGCGGGAAGCGACACGCCGTCGAGCAGGTCGACGGCATCGATACCCAGGTCCTCGGCGAGGCCAAACGCGGCTCGGGCGCCCTCATCCAGGCGAATGATGTCGCCGGACGTAAGGCGCGCAAACGTTTGATGACGCTTGTACGAATCGAGGTAGACGGCAAGGTCCGCGGCCGAAAGCCCGCTCGCGCCCAGCTCGACATCGAGCAGGTTACTCTTGACGGTCGCACGAACCGAGAGCTTGGGCGCAGGGCGGACCGAAATCTGGCGCAGACGGTCGCTGAGCATGACCTCACCCAGCTCGGACAGGGCGGACAGGCCCTCGGTCAGCAGGCGGAACAAGCTCTCGTCATCGCGCTCCTCAAACGCCAGACCGCCCTCGTAAAAGTCGAAATACAGGGCCGCCGTGTCCATAACGCGAAACTCCGCCACCTCGTCGCGGGGCGGCACGCCCGGGCGCCGCTCTTCGAAGGGACTACCCGGAGCGCCCAGGCTAAAGAGATCCGCCGACCAATCGCCGTAGGTAACCGTAATTTTGCAGGTCACGAGCCCATCATCGACGCCGATTGCCATAGCAAAGCTCGGATCGGGTGCCACGGTATCGAGCGCGGCGGGCGCGGTGAGGTCGGTGTAGTCGCGCAAAATGGGCAGCGCCATACGACAGAACTCCCCCACCTGGTCGGCAGCGATATGGACCGGCGTGCGACAGGGCAGCAAACGCGATAGAAACGGCGCCGCATGCTGGGCAAACGCCACATCGGCGCGGCGCGCACGGCGGGTGTCGACCAGATAGGCAACGTCGCCCGAAGCAAAGCAGTATGCATCGGCCGGCAGGCGCAGATCGTAGCTGCCGCCAGCCGCCGGCGCGATTTTGGCGGCAAGGAGCGGTGGGCGCTTAGACAGAACCTCGTCCTCCCCTTCCGGAGGCATCTCAACCGCCACGTCATAGGTGCGATGCGTCGTCGTCCCCCGCGACCAAGCGGGCTCAAAGGAGATGGTCTGGCCGCGCAGCAGGTCCAGCACATATACGATGCTATGCTCGGACAGCGGCAACTGACGTTCGGCGACAAAACCGCTGCGGGCAAAGTCGTACGACGCCGAACGCGAGCTTGTGATGTCATCGAGATAGGCAACTGTCGTCACAACAAGGTTGAGCAGCTTTGTCGACACGTCTTCGAAGGCTTCGGGCGTATGGACAAACGTGAGCTTCTTGCCGTACGAGAAGGTGCCGCCGCGCACATAGGCATCGGCCATGCCGTCGATGTCCTTGACCACGTAGGAGACCGATTCACAGCGAATGCGAAGCTCGAGCGCCCAGCTAAAGCGGTCGGCAAACAGTGGATTGTAGTACGGCACCAGCGAGGGCTCCAACGCCGCTTTGGGGGCGTCGGGATCAACGGCACCGGCAAGCTTGCGGCGCATGCTCGCCAGCTCATCCATGCGCGCGTCCGAAAGATCGGAGAGCGCCGCCATAAGGCTCGGGCTCGTGGGGACGGGCGCCGGAAAGGGAAAGTTGGGATTGACGGCCGGCGCTTTGGGCGCGGTGCGCGCGGGCTGTTTCGGCTGCGCCGTAAACGTGCGGACCGGTGTGCGCAGCCCCTCAACAGGCTCAACGCCGCTGGCGTCCAGATACGCCAGCGCTGTAGCGATGGCATGCTTGCACATACCGGGGTAACGATAGGCAGCGGGGCAATCGCAGTCGTAGTCGATCACCTCGTGCTCGTCCATGTCGAGCGCCACGCGCGTCTTGTACAGGTCGCCGCGCGAGCCGCGCACCGAGCCCTCAACCGTCACGTTTTTGGAGAAGCGCGAGCCGCTGTCCTCGATCGACAGAACGGCGCCGTTGAGCATGAGCGAACGCCCCTTCATAAAGGTTCCGCTCAACGCCGCCTCTTTGCGAAGCGCCTGCACAAACGTCCCCTGCGCCATCACTTCCTCCAATCTCACCCGGGGTAGCTAATTTGGGACGGGGCTATTTTAGCTACCCCCATATGTCGGTTGAGATGTATTCCGACCCCGACTCATTCGCCATCAGCCAAAGGGTAGCTAAAATAGCCCCGTCCCAAATTAGCTACCCCGGCAAAGGCATCCTAGATAACCGTCACGCGGCCTTGGTTGCCGACGATGGCCTTTGCCTCTGCCAGCAGCGGAATCGAGCGTGCGTTGACCTTGGCCGGCACCTCGGCACGGAGCACGCGCCCGTCCACCTGCTCGATAAAGATCTCCACGCGGTCGCCGCCCGGGTTGGCGGTGAGCACCGTGGCCAGGCGCGCCATATTGCCCTGGCTAAAGCGGCTGTTGGGCACCATGACCTCAAAGACCTTGGGCTTGTTTTTCTCCTCGCTAAGCTCCAGCGGCACAATCTCCTGCGCGATGATCTGGTCGCCGCGGTCCGAGCGCTCGAGCTTGCCCTTAATGCGCACAAACGCGTCGGACAGCTGCGCGCCGGTCTCGGGATCGACCTCGCCGTACAGATACCCCTCGGCCTCCTTGTAGGTCTTGGGGAACACCACGACCGTGGCCTCGCCTTCCATGTCTTCGAGCTGCACGATGCCCATGGGGTCGCCGTTTTTGGTCACGCGCTTGGACACGCTCGAGACCATGCCGGCCCACCACAGCGCCTTACCCTCGGGAATCTCCTGGTTGATGGTGCCGCCCGTAGGATTCTGAACCTCATAGCCGGTGTCGATTTGCGAGAACGAAAAGTCGCGCGCCTTGGCTAGTGCATACTCAAACGGACGCAGCGGGTGGTCCGAGACGTAGATGCCCAGAACCTCCTTCTCCTGACTCAGCTTAAGGTGGCGGTCCCATTCCTGGCCATCCGGATCGGGCACGCTCACCTCAAAGCCCGAGCCCTCAACGTCGCCAAACATATCGAAGAACGACGTCTGGCCGCTCGCGCGGTCCTTCTGGCGCTTTACCGCGGCATCGATGATGTTCTCGGGGTTGTTCTTGTCCACAAAGTGCATCATCTGGCGACGCGGATACCCCGTGGAGTCGAAGGCGCCTGCCTTGATCAGCGATTCGATCACGCGACGGTTGGCCTGGCTCGAGTCCACGCGCTCGACAAAGTCGTGCAGCGTCTTAAACGGACCGCCCGCCTCGCGCTCGGCGATAATCGCCTGCGCCACGCCGGTGCCCACGCCGCGGATGCCGGCCAGACCAAAGCGCACGCCCTCCTTGGTAGCCGTGAACTCGGTACCGGACTCGTTGACATCTGGCGAAAGCACGGGGATGCCGTCGTGACGGCATGCCGAGACGTAGTGCACGATCTTGTCGGTCTTACCCGTATAGGACGTCAGAACGGCCGCCATGTACTCATGCGGATAGTGCGCCTTGAGCCATGCCGTCTGCATAACCAGAATGGCGTAACCGGCGGAGTGCGACTTATTGAAGGCGTAGGACGCGAACTCAAGGACATCGTCCCAAATCTTCTGGGCGACCTCGCGCGTGTAGTTGTTCTTGATAGCGCCGTTCATCCAGTGGTCGTAGGTGGTCTCGTCCGAACCATCCTCCCAGTGGAGCACCGTCGACGTGAGCAGCTTAATCTTTTTCTTAGCCACGGGCTTACGGATACGCGAGTCCGATTCGCCCTTGGAGAAGCCGCACATCTCGACGGAGATGAGCATAACCTGTTCCTGGTAGACCATGGTGCCGTAGGTTTCGCCCAGGATGTCGTCCAGGCGGTCGTCGTAGGAGACGGCCGGCTCCTTGCCGTTCATACGGTTGATGTAGGACGAGACCATGCCGGCGCCCAGCGGGCCCGGGCGGTACAGGGCGATCAATGCCACGACGTGTTTGTACTCGGTGGGCTTCATGTTCTTGATCGTGGCCGTCATGCCAGCGGACTCGACCTGGAAGACGCCGGCGGTATGGCCGGAACCCATGAGCTTAAAGATCTCGGGATCGTCAAAGGGGATCTCTTCCTCTTTGATGTCGATGCCGAAGTTCTTTTTGATGTTGGCCTTGGCCTTGGAGATAACCGTCAGCGTGCGCAGGCCCAAGAAGTCCATCTTGAGCAGGCCCATGTCGGCGACGGTATGACCCTCGTACTGGGTAATCTCGACGCCGCCCTTGGTATCGAGCTTGGTGGGTACGTGCTCGTTGACGGGATCGCGGCAGATCAGAACGGCGCACGCGTGCACGCCCTCGCCACGGGTGAGGCCCTCGATCGAGAGCGCCGTGTCGATGATGCGGCGAGCGTCGTCGTCCTTTTTATAGGCCTCGGCAAAATCGGGGTTAAACAGATCCTCTTTGCCGGGTTGCTTTTCGAGCACCTGCTTGAGCTTGACCTTGGGGTCGCTCGAGACCATCTTGGACAGGCGCTGGCCCATGTAGACCGGATAGTCCAGCACGCGCGCGGCGTCGTTGATGGCCTGCTTGGCCTTAATGGTCGAGTAGGTGATGACGTGGGTGACCTTCTCGGGGCCGTAGAGCTGGCGAACGTGCTCCACGACCTCGAGGCGCCGCTCATCGTCGAAGTCCATATCGATATCGGGCATCTCGGTACGTTGCGGGGACAGGAACCTCTCGAACATCAGGCCGTTCTCGAGCGGGTCGAACGCGGTGATGTTCATGGCGTAGGCGACGATAGCGCCGGCGGCCGAGCCACGGCCGGGGCCGACGCCGATGCCGTTGTCCTTAGCCCATTGCACGTACTCGGCAACGATCAAAAAGTAGGCGGCAAAGCCCTTGTCGCAGATGACCTTGTATTCGTACTCAAAGCGCTCTTTGATGTTGACGCCACCGATCTCGCGCGTGGCCCAGTCGTCGCCATAGTGCTGGCGCAGGCCCTTCTCGCACTCGCGGCGGAACTGGCTCTCGTGCGTCTCGCCGGGATCGAGCAACGGAAAGCGCGGCAGGATGATAGAGTCCCAGTCCAGCTCAACGTAGCACTTGTCGGCGATCTCGAGCGTGTTGTCGCAGGCCTCGGGGCAATACGGGAACATCGCCCGCATCTCCTCCTCGGTCTTCATGTAAAACTCCGAGCCGGTCATGCGCATGCGGTTGGGGTCATCGACCTTGGCGTTCATGCCAATACACATGATGACGTCCTGCACGGGCGCATCCTCGCGGCGCAGGTAGTGGAAGTCGTTGGTGGCGATGACCTTGACGCCCACCTGCTTGGCGATGTCGATGAGCGTGCGGTCCATCTGCTCGTCAGTCAGGCCGTTGTCGGTGGTGATGCCGTGTTCCTGGATCTCGATGTAGAAGTCGCCGGGCTCGAAGGTATCACGGAAGGTCTCGGCCCACTTGATGGCGCCTTCCATGTCGCCGCGGTCGATGTATTTGGGGATGATGCCCGCGATACAGGCGCTCGTGCAGATCATGCCCTTGGCATGGCGGCGCAGGTTGTCGAGCGTCACGCGCGGCTTGTAGTAAAAGCCCTGCACGGCGGCCTCGGAGACCGTCTGCATTAGGTTGACGTAGCCCTCCTGATCCTTGGCCAGAAGGATCATGTGGTAGAGCTCGGGCTTGTGGTCGCGGGCAAGGGTCTCGTCCGGCGTAAAGTAGACCTCGCAGCCAAAGATGGGCTTGATGACCAGGGGCGGTTTGAGCTCGTCGATGTTGCCCTTCTCGTCCCACATGGCCATGTCTTTGACGTACTGGGCATGCTCGCGCGGGTTTGCCTCGGGGTCGGGCTCCACCAGCTCGTCGCGGCGGTCCTTTTCCAAGAAGGCCTTGTCGTGGCTCCAGGTTTTGTACTCGGGCGTGTTGTGATTGACGGCGTCGCAGGCCAGCGCTAGGTCGGGCACGCCATACATGTAGCCGTGGTCGGTAATGGCCACGGCGGGCATGCCAAGTTCAACGGCACGATTGACCATATCCTGGATACGGGTTGCGCCGTCGAGCATGGAGAAAACAGTGTGATTGTGCAGATGGACGAATGCCATGTGATGAGCTCCGATGCGGGTTCGTGTTCTGACTGAACGATTTTACCGCACGGCACGGACAGCACCCGAACCTAGCCAAACCAACACGGCTCCTCTTGCAGTTGCGGTGAAATGCGGACTGTTTGGCGGCTTTTTTGGCCAAAACAGCCCGTATTCCACCGCAAGTTATCTGAGGGCTAGAGATTGTAGATGACTACTTGAGGTTCGGCGGGTTCGACGAAGATGGCTGGATTCGCCTGCTCCACGCGAACGAACTTGACCGTCACCGTCTCAAAGCCCGCCTTGTGCAACACGTCGGCGTAGACGCGCGCCTGCAGGGCGTGCTTCTCGAGCAGCTGATCCGGCGTCTCATCCGGCGTGCCACCCGTCTTGTAATCGATGACCAGTGCGCGTGACGGATCGGCCGGGTCGGTCGCCAAAGCGTCGATGGCGCCTTCGGCATATGCACCGTAGCGGGCGATGTCCTCGTCCTCGCAGCCCAGCGAGAAGAACGGCACCTCGGCGCGAACGCACGGCCACGCGAACAGCTCGGCACGAACCGACGACTTGAGCCAGCGCTCCAGAGCGACATCGAAGCGCTCGCGCTGTTCTGGCGTCAGGTGCCACAGGCGAGCCAGGGCGTCGGCACGCTCAGCGGGCAGCGCATCGGCACCCATCTCGATGAGCCACTGGCAGGCGGCGTGGAAGGCCGAGCCCAGCGCCATGGGATTGCCGGCGGGCTCGACAGCGGCCACGTCTGCGTCCGTCATCTCGGAACCATCCGACTCCGCATCATCGCCGGCCTCGTCCATGGGAACACGAGCCTCGGCGGCACGGTCTTCCGTCTCGGCATGGAGTGCCGCGGCGATTGACGAGTAGCTATACGAGTCACGCATCGGATACGGACAGATGCCCATGCGCACGCCCACTGCCTGGGGATACACAAGCTCGAACGAATCGGGCTTGGGGTCGACAGGACCGGGGACGATTGTACTGGCCGAATCGTCGGCAGCATCCGTATCGGCATCGCCACGAACAAGCCTGCCCTCGGCATCCAGCGAAGCGTTGGCCTCAAACGTCTGCTCGCCAAAGGTAAAGCCCGCGAGCGAAATGAGCTCGTAGTCGCCCGACTTGGAGTTGTCGAACACCAAACGGTCGCTATCGAGCTGCGGCATGTCCAGAGCGTCGGTCGGCAGAATGCGGCGCAGCACGTCGTAGGTCAGATCCGTCTCGACATCGAAGGTCGGCGCCGTCACCTTGCCGCGGCTCACGCCGGCATCCATCGCCAAGATCACCAGCTCGCGCGCACGCGTCATGGCAACATAGAGCAAGCGGGCCCGTTCCTCGAGCGAAAGCTGCAGGTCGTCGTTGCGCAGGCGAGCAAATGCCTCGGCGGGAGAACCCGTCGCGCAGACGTCCTCCATGAGCTCCGGCGGCAGCCACAGCGACGTGCCCTTGCCCTTAAACGCGTGCTCAAACTGCTTTTTGACGTCGTCGCCCTTCACAAAGGTACCGTCGGCAAGCTTAACGCCGTCGAAGCGTGCCGGCAGTGCCACGACCTGTGCTCCGCCCTCAACGCGACCCATCTGTGCCGCACCCGAGGACTTACGCACGCCAAAGCACTCGGCGACCGCCACGACCGGATATTCCAGACCCTTGGAGGCATGCACCGTCATGATGCGTACCGCGCCGTCACCCTCCTCGTTGAGCGCGCCCGGGGCCTCCTTGCCCGCCAAGAAGCGGTCGAAGGCCAGCGCGATGGAACGCGGCGAGTTGCCGAACTCGGCCTCAGCCTCAGCCACGGCGTCGAGCGCCTTGAGCACGTTGGCGGCAATGGCCTTGCCCTCGGGACCACGCTGTCCCAGACGCACAAACCAGCCGGAGGCATTGACCGCGTCGCGCGCGATGGCGGCGAACGAATCACGCCCCACGCGACGCAGTGCGTAGCGCAGCACCTCGCGGGCACGCGTCACAAGCGGCAAGCCCTGCAAGCCCGGCACATCGGAATCGCTCATGATGCCCATGTCGATATTCCGGCGCGAGGTCTCCCCCGTCTCGCCATCGAGCTTGGTCGCCAGCGCCAGGAACTCCTGGGCGCCGAGCGCAAACATCGGCGAGGCGAGCAGCGGCATAAGGCCCTGCGCCGTATCGGCCGGATTGGCGAGCGCGCAGACCAGGGCACGCACCGTCTGCACCTCGGCTGCCTGGGCAAAGACCGAGCCGCCTGCGATGACGCAGTCGAGCCCCTGATCGCGGAAGGCCTGGGCGTAGACATCGGCGTTGGTCATGCGGCCCAGCAGCAGTACCATGCCGCCCTGGGGCTGGCCGGCATCGGCAAGCGCGCGGAAGCGCTCGGCGATCGCGCGGGCCTTGGCCTGTGTGCGCTCCTGCATACTGCCGCCGGCAACAAAGAGGGCCTGGCGGCGCGAGGCGTCCGCCACCAGCGTGTCCTTGCGGCCGTCGCTCGCCTCAAGATCCAAAAAGCCCTGCATCAGGCCGCCGTCATCGCCGTCGAAGACGCGTGCCACGTAACGCAGCACCTCGTCATGGCTGCGGAAGTTGCGCACGAGTTTGACGAGTTCGCCGGCAGGGGCATCGGCCACGGCAGTCGCCTCGGGCGCGGCAGACGAGCCCACCTTGCGCTCCTGACGACGGAACACCTCGACCTCGGCGCCACGGAAGCGATAGATGGACTGCTGCGCATCGCCCACGGTGCACAGCGCGCGCTCCCCCGCACCCGTCAGGTAGCGTATCAGATCGACCTGCATCTGGTCGGTATCCTGAAACTCATCGATCATGACCATCTTAAAGCGGCCCTCGTACGCAGCACGGATGGCAGGGTAATCGCGCAGGGCCTCGTAGGCCATACGCAGCAGGTCGTTATTATCGAGGGCGGACTGGGCAGCCTTCAGCGCGCGATACTCAGCCTCCACGGAACGGGCCAGGCCCACCAGCGCATCGAGCGCCGGGCCACCGCAGGCAAGCACGATATTGATAAACGCATCGGCGGCCTCGGCCTTGAGCAGCTCGACCTGCTCCTTAGGGAATGCCTTGCTCGCGCGCGGCATGGTGCACGACATCATGAGTCGCGCTGCATCGGCCATGGTCTTGCCGCTCGCCTCGAACGCGTCAATGGCGTCGAGTGCCATCTGCGCCTTCTCGGTCGCGGCCTTGCTTGCGCCCAGCGCCGCGCGATAGGCATCGGCGAGTGCCGAGGTATCGGCCTGCCCGCGCGCCACGCACACGTCGTCCATACCGCCCGGCAACTGGCTCGACAGCTCCAGCAGGTCGCGCACCAGGCCCTTGATGGTCGCGCCAGCGCCAAAGGAACCGCCCTCGCCCGCCATGGGATACCAGGCATAGAGGGCCTTGAGCGATGCCGCGAGCTCGGGGGCGGCATCGGGCGCCGTCGCGCGGGCCAACACATGCTCAACAGCCTGGTCCATAAGCTCGTCGGTATCGGTGAGCACCGTGAACTCGGGGTCGATGCCCAGCTCCAGCGCATGCGCGCGCAGGATACGCGAGCACATGCCGTGAATGGTCGAGATCCACGCGTCGTCGACGGTCAGTGCTTCCTCGTCCATGCCCTCGTCGATAAGCGCACGGCGCACGCGGTCACGGATCTCGGCCGCGGCATCTTTGGTAAAGGTAATGGCGAGCACCTGGTCAAGATGTTCAACGAACGGACCGGATTCAGGCGAGAGCGCGTAGACGATGCGACGCGTGAGGGTAAAGGTCTTGCCCGAACCGGCGCCCGCCGAGACAAACAGCGGACGGTCGAGCGTTTTGACAATCTGCAGCTGTTGCGGCATCAAAGTCGAAAGATCCATGGTCTACACGTCCCTCCTTACAAACGTTCCTTCGTGGTTATACGAGCAGCGCGCATGCGCGGCCTGAGCCGACGTCGGGTCGACGGCGGCAACGTTGCCTGCCTCGAGCTCGCGCAGGCGCTCGGCGATGCCGGCCTCAACGCGATCGAGCAGGGCGTCGAAGTCCATGCTGCCACCCTCGCCGGGGAAACCTTTCTTAAGGCCCGGGATGCGACCGTCGCCGCGCTCTTCCTCGAGCAGCTCGGCGCTCGCGGCACCGCGCAACGCCGGCTTGCCGCCCTTGGTCGAAAAGTAGAGCGCCGCGCGGGTGTCCAAATCCAGCGCCCGGCGCATGGCCTGGGCGTAGATGAGCGTTTGGGTATGTGGTGGCAACCAGCGCGGATCGTCGATGGGCGCCGTGCCCGATTCCTCGTCGCGCACCGTGGGGTCGGCGAGCTTAAACTCCTCAACGCCCGTGCGATGCTTGTAGTCGATCACCACGGCACGATTCTCGGCGTCCACGTCCACGCGGTCGATGCGCCCGCCAAGCGGCCAACCGGCATACTCGACCTTGAGCTCGTTGAAGGCGAACTCCAGGTAGCGCGGGGCAAAGGGGGCAAGTGCCTCGGACTCGTAGGCAAGCACACCCTCCAGCTGCGGCAAGATCTCGGCCACCTGGCGTTCCTCCACCGCAGAGAGCGGCACCAGCGGGCCCTCCGTGCCGCGCTTGCCGGCGTGCTCGGCCAACGTCTCGTCAAAGACCTCGTGCAGCAGCTCCTGTGCGCGCGGCAGATTCTCGGGCGTCACGCGCTCCATGCCCTCTTGGGGCAGACGGGCATGCAGATGCTCCAGCACGTCGTGGACAAAGTTGCCCTTTTCCATGTTGCCAAAGCCCGCGTCGATCGACTGGAGCTTCACGCGGTACGAGACGAACCAGCATAGCGGGCAGGTCGAATAGGCCTCGATCTGCGAGGCGGACGTCAGACGCGGCACGAGCGGCGCGTCCTCACCCTCGCCATCGCGACGGCGCAGGACCAAATACGGCACGGCCTCGGCACTCAGATGCTGAGGGGCTTCACAGGTCACGCGCTCGCGCTTGAGGCCTTCACCTGCCGCGGGATCAAAGTCGGCGATGATATCGCCCTCGCCCACGCGCATGGGCTTGGCAGCGCCAGCGGCCTCGGCATGTGCCCACAGCTCGGTCCATACGGCTGCCGGGTAGCACTCGCGTGCCTGGCGATCGTGCGTCACACGGGCGAGCGCGACCGGACCGCTCGCCGCCTGCATCGCACGGCCAAAGCGCACGCGCAGCAGGGCAGCGGGCTCCAAAGACACGCCGTCGCGGCGCAGCTCGGCTGTCAACGTGGCAAGCGGGCCCTCTTCGTGCGAAAGCGGATAGCTGTCCAGGTCGACATCGGCAAACAGCACGGCATCGTAGCTGCCAGGGCGAAGAACCGACGCATCGGCAAGCGACGCGAAGCGCACTTGTGCTCGTGGTGTGCGATCGACCTCATAGGTCTCGTAATCGTAGGCGGTACTGCGCTTGTCCACCTTGGTTCGAACGCCGTCGAGAACCGGCACGGTCGCGGCCTGCGACACGTCGAGCGCGCGAGCATCGTTCATAAGGATGTCGATGGCATGGCGCAGCAAAGCCGTCTCTGCCTGGCGACGGGCCTGGCCGTCAAGGCCGCCTAGAGCGCGATCGGGCAACGCCTCGGCAACGGCAAGCATGGCCTTAAGCGCCGTCACGGGCTTGTCACGCCACAGCGCCTGGAACACGTCCGAGACCACACACGGTACGTTCTTAAACCAGTTATCGTCGCTCGTCGCCTTGCGCGCGCCCCTCACCTGGCCCTGAACGCTCTGCAGCAGGCTCTTGACGCCCGCGGTAGTCTTGCTGCGCGAGAGACGCATATTCTTATCGAAGGTACGGGCATTGACGGCATCAGCGCCCGAAAGCGGACTGTAGATCCAGTCGGTAAGCTCCGGCGCGGGCCACCACTCAGTCTTGGAAGCGGTGCCCTCGTCGGCGGCTTTCATACGCTCGATCAGGTTGGCGAGCGCCGTAAACTGCCTGCCCGCGATGGACTGGGAAAACGCCGTGAACTCAGTCGTCTCGGCCGCAATGTGACGCGCCGCCAAACGGGCGGCGAGCTCGCCGAACAGCTGGGGTGCCCGGGCAGAAACGACGAGCACGCGCACGGGGTCGGCGGGCGTTGCAGTAGCTTTATCGGCCTTGGACTCCTTGTGCGCTTTCACCAACTTATCGATGGCGTCCGCATAGACATGAGCACGGGCATGGGGGCCGGCGACCTCAATAAAGGCAGGCTGAGCGGCGGCCCCGCAAGCGACATCAGACGCGACGGCGTCCTCCCCCAGCGGCGCGATCTCAAACAGCACACCGCGGGCATCAAATGCCGTGGCAAGCTCCTCGCGCATCGCCGCCTGCTCGCGGACAAGCAGCACGACGACCTCTCCCCCATTGTTCGCCACGGCAGACAGCAGCTCGAGTAGACCGTGCGTAAACGACGTGGTACCGCGCACGCATACGGCGCGGGCGCACGCCGGCAGGCTATCGGCCAGGGCACCGGCCATAATGTCGGCTGCCTCGCAGGGCTCGACCATATCTCGACGGTCCAAACCGCCCGCGTAGGCACGCAAAAGCTCAAACACACGAGCCTCGGCATCGCTTTTTGGCTCAGGCTGGCAATTGTTGCCACCGCATCGCTCGGCCGTCGTCCCCGCCACACCCGGCAGCACATCGCGGGCCATGCGCGCGAGCATGCGCACCGTGCCCTGGCCACGCGAAAGCGGCTGCAGGTCGGCATCGTCGCGGCGGGCAATCATATCCGAAAACAGCATCTGACGTTGCAGGTTGTCGACGAAACCGCGCCCGTCGCCCAAAAGCTCCCAAAGCGAGCGAAGCCACGATGCGGGTGTCTTGTAGTCGATACCCAGCGAAATGCCGGCTTCCGCCGCATCATGACGGCACAGATCGAGCTCGGCAAACGTTGGTGCCAGCAACACGGCACGCCCGTGACGGGCAATAAGGTCGGCAAGCAGCGCCGACTCGGCATCGCTCAAATCCGTGCCGGCATTGGTGGTATAGATTCGAACAGGCATGGTCCTCCGCTCAAACCGTTCGCAATAATCAATGCATCCATCCTACCCGCCCAAGCGGACACATTGCCACCGCAGTTCCATCTTTTGGTACAAAGCAACCTGAACCCAACGCACCAGCCGATTGCAGGCATATAAAAACCGCCCCCGGAGGGACGGTTCTTCGTAATTCAATGTTGTCGCTGGCCTACTCGCCATCCTCCAACTTAATGAGGATCTTGCGGTAGCCACCGTACTCGCCGTTCAGCGCCTTTGAAACGCGGCTCACCGTGGTGGACGAAGCGCCGGTACGGGCCTGAACCTCAACATAAGGCTCGCCCTCGTCCAAATAGCGCGCAACCTGCAAACGCTGAGAAAGGTCGCAAATCTCGCGCGGCGTACAGATATCGGTCAAAAACGCTTGGATATCCTTCTCGTCATCCAAAAGGCTAAATGCGTGGACCAGCTGCTTGACATCAGGCTTGTCAAACATGTTCTCGATATTCATCGATCACCGCCAAACCCGCCAAAAGGCATCGAAGTTGATACTGACATCGGGCATCGTTCGCCCGTTCTATGCAATAGGGCAACGCCTGTGGCTTTTGCCCGTAGCAGTGTAGCACACCACCAAACTAAAGCGACAAGACTCTCTGCCAGCGGCGCGTTTTTCAGGACGAACGCCGTTTAGAAACCGTATGCGCACGTAAGCTCCACGAATATTTGAGACAATGGGCGCCCAAACACCGCGGCGCGCCCGCGCAACCATCCAGGTCGCCGCCGCAAGCCGCTTCACGCGACGCCAGCAATCCCGGCGCAAGAAAGGATTCACGCCATGCGCTTTATGCTTAACTGGCTCTTCACCTCGATCGCCATCGCGATCGCCACGTTCCTCGTCCCCGGTATCCAACCCTTCGGCTTTGCCGAGACCTGGGTCTGCTTTGCCTTTGTGGGACTGTTCCTGAACATTGTCGATTCGTTCGTCAAACCGTTCCTCACGGTCATCTCGCTGCCGCTCACGATCATTACGCTGGGCATTTTCCAGCTTGTCGTCAACAGCTTTATGCTTGAGCTCGCGAGTTACCTGTCGGTCAACCTGCTGGGCGTCGGCATCTCCATCGCCAGCTTTGGATCGGCCTTTATGGGCAGCATCCTGGTGTCCATCACGCGCAGCATCCTCGACAGCATCGCCGAGGACTAAAACGGCCATTCCGGCCGTGTCCGTCTCAACAGCCCAAAACGAAGGCCGCCCATCGCAAAAATGGGCGGCCTTCTTATTTGCCAAGTCTCAAAGGGCGAGAAAATCTACCATTTCCACCCCGTCCCCAAATGCAGGTGTGGGTTAGATGACGTAGTCGTAGCCATGGTTGGGAGCGACAAGTTGATCGAGCGTCACACCGTCGAGGTAGTCGTTGATGAGCTTGTCCAGGTTCTTCCACACGTCAAGCGTGGGGCACTCATCCGAACGCGAGCAGCCTTTGCAGTCGCCATCCAGGCAGGCGACCGGCGCCAGACTACCCTCGGTCAGGCGCAGGATCTCGCCCACCGTGTACTGCTCGGGCGGGCGCGTGAGCACGTAGCCACCGCCCTTGCCGCGCATGCCCGAGAGCATGTTGGCACGTACGAGCGTAGCCAAGATGTTCTCGAGATATTTCTCGGAAATCCCCTGTCGCGCCGCGATCTCTTTGAGCGGGATGCGACCGGCCGCCTGGTGCTCGGCCAGATCGACCATAACGCGCAGGGCATATCTGCCCTTAGTAGAAACCAACATGTATAGTGCTGCCTTTCGGTCATTTAGTCCGTAGAAATTCTAGCCGAAAAATTGGTTTTGAAAATACCCGTTCCGGTCAAGATGGTTAATCGACTCGTAATAATCTTCTATTTCCTATTGCGTTACTAGGCTTTACTGTCTACTATGCTTGCCAACAGCAAAACGAACAACCCATAAGGTTTATGGGTTTCGCTGCTACACACACCGTAAAACCACACGGTATCCAGTCATTTGAACACTTTGGAGGTTCACCATGAGCAATGTTTATACGTCCATCGATCAGCTTATCGGCCACACCCCGCTCCTGGAGCTCACTCACTTTGAGGCCGATGAGGACCTCAAGGCCCGCGTGCTCGTCAAACTGGAATACTTCAACCCCGCCGGCTCCGTTAAAGACCGCGTCGCCAAGAACATGATTGACAAGGCCGAGAAGGCAGGCAAGCTCGTGCGCGGCGGCGACTACACCATCATCGAGCCCACGAGCGGCAACACCGGCGTCGGTATCGCCTCCGTGGCGGCCGCCCGCGGCTACAAGGTGATCATCACCATGCCCGAGACTATGTCCGTCGAACGCCGCAAGCTTATGCAGGCATATGGCGCACAGCTCGTGCTCACCGACGGTTCCAAGGGCATGAAGGGCGCCATCGCCAAGGCCGAGGAACTGCAGAAGGAGACGCCAAACAGCATCATCGCCGGCCAGTTTGTGAACCCCGCCAACCCCGCCATCCACAAGGCCACGACCGGCCCCGAGATCTGGGATGACACCGACGGCGAGGTCGACATCTTCGTCGCCGGCGTTGGAACCGGCGGCACCGTGACCGGCGTGGGTGAGTTCCTTAAGGAGCAGAACCCCGAAATCAAGGTCGTCGCCGTCGAGCCCGCCACTTCCCCGGTGCTCTCCAAGGGCCAAGCCGGCCCGCACAAGATCCAGGGTATCGGCGCCGGTTTTGTGCCCGACGTCCTCGACACCCAGGTCTATGACGAGATCATCCCCGTCGAGAACGACGACGCCTTTGCGACCGGCCGCGCCGTGGGCCACAAGGAGGGCGTGCTCGTGGGCATTTCGTCCGGCGCCGCCGTGTGGGCCGCGCTGCAGCTGGCCAAGCGCCCCGAGAACGAGGGTAAGACCATCGTGGCGCTGCTCGCCGATACCGGCGAGCGTTACCTGTCCACGGCGCTCTTCCAGGACTAGGGCCTATCGCCCATAGGTTGAGCCCACGGACGAGCCGGTCTCCTCTCTCTCCCGGCAGTCTGAGCCCATCCCAACAGGGTGTCCCACAGGACGCCCGAACTTGCTACAATGTCTGCGGCGCGGAACCAGCCTCCCGCGCCGCTTTTCTTTTTTGGCCACATGCCACCAAGGAGAACCTCCCCATGCACAACAAGCGCGTGCTCGTCGCCATGAGCGGCGGCGTCGATTCCAGCGTGACCGCGTACCTGCTCAAAAGCCAGGGCTACGAATGCGTCGGCGCCACCATGCGCCTCACCTGTCCCGCATCCGACCCCGCCATGGGCATGAGCAAAGTCGACCGCGACATCGCCGATGCAAAGGCCGTCGCCGAGCGCCTGGGGATACCCCACCATGTGCTCGACCTGCAGCAGACGTTCGACCGCAACGTTATCGAGCGCTTTGTGAACGCCTACCAGGAAGGACTGACGCCCAACCCGTGCATCATCTGCAACCGCCACATAAAGTTTGGCGCGTTGCTCGGTGCGGCGCTGGACATGGGCTGCGACTACATCGCAACGGGTCATTACGCCAAAACAAGCCAGACAGTAGACGGCACCTGGCAGCTGCATCGCGGCGAAGATCCCAAAAAGGACCAGAGCTACTTTTTATATTCGCTTACGCAGGAGCGCCTGGCGCACACGATCTTTCCGCTGGCAGGCCTAGACAAAGAGCGCGACGTGCGCCGCATAGCCGCCGAGCAAGGCTTTACCAACGCCCAGAAGGCCGAAAGCGAGGACATCTGCTTTATTCCAGACGGCGACTACGCGGGCTATATCGAGCGCCGCTGCGGACATCCCGCTGCACCGGGCGACATTGTGTGGCGCGACGGCAGCGTGGTCGGACGCCATAACGGCGCGTTGCGCTATACCATCGGCCAGCGCAAGGGCTTGGGCGTCGCGATGGCGCATCCCGTGTATGTGACGGGCGTCGATGCCGCCAACAACACCGTGCATCTGGGCGAGGCCGAGGACCTAACGGCCACAGCACTCACGGCCGACGACTGGATCTGGAGCGCCCCTGCCGACCGCATGGAGGCAGAACTCGATGCCGGCGGCATTCGCGTGGGCGCCAAGTACCGTTACCGTCAGAAAGACCAAGCAGCGACCCTTACGCGCGGCGAAGACGGGCAAATGCTGCTGACTTTTGACGAGCCGCAGCGAGCCATCGCCCCCGGCCAGGCCGTTGTAGTCTACCACGGCGACATCGTCCTCGGCGGCGGCACGGTGACCGGCGCACTTAAGTAGCCCCATCCCCTTCATAAATCGCGGTGAAATAGGGACTGTTTAAGCGTTTAAAACCGCCAAACAGTCCCTATTTCACCGCAACTTAGAGAGGACGGCCTCGGTCGGTACTGCCGTATCAGCCGAGGCCGCTGCATCGCTAGCGCTGTACGTAGGCGCGGACGAGCTCGAAGGTGTTGCGCACGCCGTCCATGTGGCTACGCTCGTAGTTGTGGCTCGCATACACGCCGGGGCCGATCAGACCATGGCGAATGTCGTAGCCGGCAGAGAGCGTGGCTTCGACGTCCGAACCGTAATGCGGATACACGTCGATAGCGTAATCGAGCTCAAGCTCGCGCGCGATATTGGACAGCGCCGTCACCAGGTCGTAGTTGTACGGACCGCCCGAATCCTTGGCGCAGATCGACACCATGTGCTCGGTGCAGCCTAGGTCGTCGCCCACGCAGCCCATGTCAACGCTGATCATCTCGCGCGTGTCGGCCGGCACGAAGGCGCCGCCGTGGCCCACCTCCTCGTACACGGTAAAGAGCAGCGAAACCTTACGCGAAAGCGTCACCTCGCCAGCGGCGACGGCACGCGCCAAGCCCAACAAAATGGCGGCCGATAGCTTGTCATCCAGGAAGCGGCTCTTAATGTAGCCGCTCTCCGTCACCGTCGTGCGAGGATCCATAGCGATGATGTCGCCGGTCTGAATACCCAGCTCGAGCACATCGTCCTTGCTGTCGACGTTCTCGTCGAGCAAGATCTCCATGTTCTTCTCGATGGTCTTGACCGGCTCGTCGGCCACGTGCGCCGAAGGCTCGGTATTGAGGACCACACCCGTGTACACATTGCCGTCGCGCGTGTAGACGGTGCAGTTCTCGCCATCGGCCGTAGACCACTGATGCCCACCAAGCGTCGTGGGACGCAGGCGGCCATTGTCCTTAATGGAGCGCACCATGGCGCCCAGGGTATCGACATGGCTCGCCAGTACGAGCGGCTCACCCTCGCCACCAAGTTCAACGAGCACGTTACCCTTATTAGAACGCTCAGGCCCAAACCCCATATCGCGCAGGGTCTCCATCAGATAATCAGTCGCCGCACGGGTATAGCCCGTCGGCGAAGCAATAGAAGTCAGCGTCTTAAGCTGTCCCGCGATATAGGAGAGCGTCTCCTCTAGAGAAGCATCGATTACAGAAGCCATGTGCATCCTTCCAAGCAAAACTAAGACCGAGTCCCGATTTTAACCGTTCTGCACGCGCAAGGCTCTGGGAGCCGAGCCACCTCCAGACGTCCTCGCGCCGATTTTGCGCACGAGCACGGCTTACGATCCCAATCTTGCATAAATCCTATCGGTATCTGCATAGAAATGAGGAATCTTTTTGCTTCGTCTCAGGGTACCCCACCTTGGGCCGTGCAAAAAACGGAGTATTCAGCATCGTGGGCCCCAACGACCCCATCGCGAACGACAAAACGACGCGGTTACAGCAGTGTTGCGGGTCGTCGCAAAGCAGAAACTCAGTAACAACCCCCTCCACTCATCGATAGCCCACCCGCAATGGCTGTCGATGGGCGCCTGCGGGCCACTACGGGCCATTCAAAACGTTATGCATTTTTAAGAGCTTGCTGAATACTCCCAAAAATGCACGCTGGGAAGTGCACCACCTATCCGTAGCGGGCAGTACACCTTGGTTTTGCCCGTCTCAGGGCATCGACGCAGCACAAAAAGCCCCGCCATGCGTAGCACGGCGGGGCCAGCGGCAAGTCAAAAGACCATACGCCTACGGGCGAAGGACCACCAAACTGGGTTATGCAACCGGGCAGATCTTCTTGAAGAGCTCGATGACGTCGTCGAGCGCCGCCTCGCGCGGGTTACCCGGGAAGCAGGCGTCGGCCATGGCGTCCTTGGCCAGGACCTCGATCTCGTCAGCCTTCATGGCCTCGCAGACGTGCGGGATATTCACGTCGGCGGAAAGCTGCTTGACGGCGGCGATAGCGGCGTCGGCAGCCTCGTCGGTGCTCATGCCCGTGGTGTCAACGCCCATGGCGACGGCAACCTTGGCCAGACGCTCGGCGCAAACCGGCTTGTTGAACTCCATGGCGATCGGCAGCAGCATGGCGCAAGCGACGCCGTGCGGGGTGTCGTAGTGAGCGGACAGCGTGTGAGCCATGGCGTGGTCGATGCCCAGGCCAACATTGGAGAAGCCCATGCCGGCGACATACTGGCCAAGGGCCATGCCCTCGCGGCCGGAGCCGGGCTGGCCGGACTTGGCCTCGGCGACGGAGTCACGCAGGTTCTCGCTGATCAGCTTAATAGCCTCAAAGTGGAACATGTCAGAGAGCTCCCAAGCACCCTTGGTGGTATAGCCCTCGATGGCGTGAGTCAGAGCGTCCATGCCAGTGGAAGCGGTCAGGCCGGCGGGCATGGAAGCCATCATGTCAGGATCGACGACGGCGACCTCGGGGGCGTCGTTGGTGTCGACGCACACGAACTTGCGGACCTTCTCGGGGTCGGTGATGACGTAGTTGATGGTCACCTCAGCAGCGGTACCGGCAGTCGTCGGCACGGCGATGGTGAACACGGCGTGGTTCTTAGTCGGAGCAACGCCCTCGAGGCTACGGACATCGGCGAACTCGGGGTTGTTGATGATGATGCCGATGGCCTTAGCGGTGTCCATGGAGGAGCCGCCACCGATGGTCACGATAGCGTCAGCCTCGGCGGCCTTAAAGGCCTCGACGCCGTCCTTGACGTTCTGGATCGTGGGGTTGGGCTTAATCTCGGAGTAGAGGCTCCAAGCGATGCCGGCGGCGTCGAGCTCGTCGGTCACCTTAGCGGTAACGCCAAACTTGACCAGATCGGGGTCGGAGCAGACGAAGATCTTCTTGTAGCCGCGACGCTGGAGCTCGCCGGGGATCTCCTTGATGGCGCCGGAACCATGATAAGAGATGGTATTGAGAACGAAACGATTAGCCATTGATAGCCTCCCATCGTGTGCGGGGCATCCATTACGCCCCGCGCTATAAGTCCCATCCTAACGCTTTTGAAACAAAAAACGCGTGAGAACGTCAAAAGTGTTAAAGCGTTTCAACAGAAGATGAAAAATACTGCGGCAAAGGGACAGCCCCTTTGCCGCATTCAGTTACTTTCGGCAGCCCTCTTTCCAAGCCTCGGCCGCAACCTTCCAGCGTAAGCGCAAGTCGCGCTCGCGGTCGATGAACATGATGGCAAACGCGACAAACAGCAGCAAGCTCGCCACGACGATGGCGTGCAGGCCCATGCGCTCAATACACCAGTTGCCCAACACGGCGCCAAACACAAAGGTAAGGATCACGCCAAAGTACAGCAGGCCGTTTTCCAAAAAGCCGCGCCTGTGGGTGATGATGTAATCGTCCACGTTTTGCAGCGCGTTGCGCAAGTTGCCGATGCACATGGTCGTAGCGATGCCGTGACCGTGGATCTTGCGGAAGCTCTCGACCTGCATGCCGCAGGCAAACGAGGTGAGGCAGTTGGCGAGCAGGTTGAAATTGCCGCCCGGGATAAAGCTCACGCCCAGTAAGATGACGGCTTCAAAGAACACCGTCACCTGACGCCAGTGGATCACGCTGCCAAACCGCTCGTGTACCAGATCGGCAAGCATAATACCCACGGCAAACGACACCACAGGGAAGAAGTAGCGCCCCGCAAGTGCCCAGTTGCCCTCCGAGATGCTCACGCCCACGAGCAGGATGTTGCCTGTCTGCGCGTTGGCGAAAACATGGTCGCGCCCAATGTACGAATACACGTCCATAAAGCCACCGGCGAGCGCCAAGATGATGCCCAGCTCAATAGACTCCGATATCTGTTTGGCACGCTGCATCGTCGTGCATCCTCCTTGTTGACGACTCTCTCGTGCGTTGGCGGAAACATAGCCGCCGTTCATACTGTAACCCATTGACAACATGGCGTGCGCGCGAGACGACCCCTTCGACACAGGGATACACAGTCTGGAAACAAACGACACCCGCATCGACACGCCGATCCGCTAGCTCATGTACTCCACCAGTCTTTTTAGCCCCGTCCCAAAAAGACTGGTTACAATTACGTGCAGCATACAAACACCGGGAGGGATCGTGGCAAAAAAGCCTCAGCACGCTCAGAACAACCAGCGCAGTCAGCAGGGCAAACAGGGCCAGCAGCAAAAGCGCGGCGGTAAGGCGCAGGGTGGGCACACCACGCATACCCCAGCAGCGCTCACACGCCCCTGGCGCCCGGGCCGCGATAAGTTCCTCCCCGTCAGCCGCGCCGACATGGATGCGCGCGGCTGGGACCAGTGCGACTTTGTCTACATCTGCGGCGACGCCTACGTGGACCACCCCAGCTTTGGTATGGCCATCATCAGCCGCGTCCTCGACGCGCACGGCTACAAAGTGGGCATCATCTGCCAGCCCGACTGGACCGACCCCGCCAGCATCACGGTGCTCGGTGAGCCGCGCCTGGGCTTTTTGGTCAGCGCCGGCAACATGGACTCCATGGTCAACCACTATTCGGTGACCAAGCACCGTCGCCATACCGACGCCTATACCCCCGGTGGCGAGGAGGGGCACCGCCCCAATCGTGCCGTCACGGTCTACGGCAACCTCATCCGTCAGACGTTCAAGGACGCTCCCATCATCATCGGCGGCATCGAGGCAAGCCTGCGCCGCCTGGCTCACTACGACTACTGGCAGGACAAGCTCAAGCGCTCGGTACTACTCGACTCGGGCGCCGACATCCTCATCTACGGCATGGGCGAGCACGCGATTGTCGAGATCGCCGACGCGCTCGACGCGGGACTGCCCGTCGATCAGATCACCTATATCAACGGCACCGTCTACCGCACAGGCTCGCTCGACGAGGTCTACGACTACGACCTGCTACCCAGCTGGGACGACCTTACCGCCGACAAGCTCAACTACGCACGCAGCTTTAACGTGCAACAGCAGAATATGGACCCCATCACCGGACATCGCCTGGTAGAGCCCTATCCCAACAGCGTCTATGTGGTGCAGAACCCGCCGTCGGCGACGTTGACGACCGATGAGATGGACGAGGTGGCCGAGCTCCCCTACGCACGCGATTGGCATCCCGACTACGATGCCGCGGGCGGCGTGCCGGCCTTTGCCGAGATCAAGTTTTCAATCAGCTCCAACCGCGGGTGCTTTGGTGAATGCTCGTTTTGCGCCCTCACCTTCCACCAAGGTCGCGTGTTGCAGATGCGCAGCCACGACTCGATCATGCGCGAGGCAGAGCTGCTCACGCGCGATCCCGAGTTTAAGGGCTACATCAACGACGTAGGCGGACCGACGGCCAACTTTAGCCGTCCCGCCTGCGACAAGCAGCTCAAGCACGGCGTGTGCAAGAACAAGCGCTGTCTGTGGCCGAGCGTGTGCAAGAACATGGTGGTCGACGAAAGCGGCTACACGCAGCTGTTGCGCGACCTGCGCCAGCTGCCGGGCGTCAAAAAGGTCTTCGTGCGCAGCGGCATCCGTTTTGACTACACCATGGCCGATGCCTCGGACGAGTTTTTACGCGAGCTGCTGGAACACCATGTCTCGGGCCAGCTGCGCGTAGCGCCCGAGCACGTGAGCGACGCGGTGCTGTCCGTGATGGGCAAGCCGAGCCGAGCTGTCTACGACGCATTCTGCCGTAAATTTGAACGCTTGAATCGCGAATACGGACTCAAGCAGTACGTGGTGCCGTATCTGATCTCGAGCCACCCTGGTTCAACCATGAAGGAAGCCGTGGACCTTGCCGAAGCCGTGCGCGACATGGGCTACATGCCCGAGCAGGTACAGGACTTCTACCCCACCCCGTCCACCATGTCGACCTGCATGTACTACACCGGTGTAGATCCGCGCACCATGCAGCCGATCTACGTGGCGCGCGACCCGCATGAGAAGGCCATGCAGCGCGCGCTCATCCAGTATCGCAAGCCCGAGAACTACAAGCTGGTGCGCGAGGCGCTAGAGAAGGCCGGGCGTCGTGATCTGATCGGCTATACCAAGCATTGCCTGATTCGCCCCGTGCCGCCACGCCCGGGCGAGACGTCTGCCGGCGGTGGGCATGGCACCGGCAAGAAGGGCGGCAAGGCCCACGGTGGCGCCGCCGGCAAGGGGCCCAAGGGCAGCAAGGGTCACGGCGGTATGTCCCGCGCGCAGAACACTGCCGGTCGCAATCGCGCGGCACAGGGGCGTCAGGGCGCCAACGGAGGCGGCAGACGCAACTAGCGCGGCGAGGCGGCATGCCGCCGTTGGCGACACGACACGCCCCACCAATAAATTGCCGCTCGCTGGGGCGTCGCAGAACGATTCCCCGGCGAGCGGCCGATTAATATTGTCTATCTCAAAACGTCGTTACTTTTTGTCGAAACGACCATAGAGCGCAAACGAGAGCGCCGCAGAGATAACCCAAGTCAAAGCGATGCAGACGACAATCATGATCAGGTTCATGGGATTGCCGCTTGGATCGGCATAAACGGGCAACGAGGTAATGCCGGGCATAACAAAGCCGAAGCACTTAGCGCCCAGAACAACGGTAAGCGCACCGCCAATGCCATCCGCAATCATCGCAGCGATAAGCGGAGTCCTGTTAGGAACCTGAACGGTAAACAAGGCGGGCTCGGAAATTCCCATAAATGCTGAGAAGGCGCACGTCATTGCAGCGGACTTGAGCTTTTCGTCGGTCATGCGCAGGGCTGCACCAAAAGACGCACCGCTTTCGGCGAGGTTATGGCAGAAAGAGATCGGGAGCAGATAGTCATACCCAAGCGTTGCGATATTGGAAATCTGGATAGGGCTCGTTGACTGATGCATGCCGAAGAGCACGATAAGCGGCATAAAGAAGCCCAGCAGAAAACCGGCAACGGGGCCTAACGTCGAGAATAGCCAAACGATACCGTTGGCAAGACCAAGACCGCACCAGGCACCAATCGGAGCGAGCACAAACAGGTTGACGGGAATCACGATAGCAAGGGAGAGCGCCGGAACGACAACGAGCTTAAAAAGATCCGGCACGACTTTGTCGATTGCACGATATACAAAAGACAAGCCAATGACGCCAAAGATAACCGGGAACACGGAATCGGCGTAGCTAAAAATCGGCACCGCAAAACCGAACAGCGCAAGGGGCGTCTCGCCCGTACCGACAGCGTTGACAATGGTCGGGTACATCAGCGATCCGGCAACACAAAGCGCAAGCGAACGGTTGACCCGGAACTTATCAGCTGTAGACATTGCCAGCAAAAACGGCAAGAAGTAGAACGGGATATCCGAAATCATATTGAATATCGCAAAGTCGCCGGCACCCGTGTCGATTCCAAAAGCCGCGATAGCAGCCAGGATGCCCTTTACGATGCCTCCCGCCACCAGTGCGGGAATGATAGCGGAAAAGATGCCGGTGATGATATCGAATACGCGAGCCGAACCTTTTTGGAGCTCAGGCTGCTCGGCGTCGGCGGAGACCTCGCCACCCATCCTGTCACCTAGCATGGGCTCCAATTCGTCATATACCGACCCCACGCTGGCGCCGATGATAACTTGCCACTGTCCGTCTTTAACCTGCGCGCCCAAGGCGCCGTCAAGCGTCTTAAGGGCCTCCAGGTCTGCCTTGCTATCGTCCTTCAGGTTGAATCTGAGCCTTGTAATGCAGTGCGTTGCCATAACAACGTTATCGGTGCCGCCCACGAGCTCGAGGACACGAGCGGCCAGTTCCTTCTTGTCTGCCACGACAATCACTCCTACCCAAGATCCTCGCCATTAGTGGCGATACATTTCTGATACCAATAGAAAGAGTCTTTACGCGAGCGCTCCGCAGTGCCGTTGCCGCAATTATCCAGATCGACATAGATAAGCCCGTAGCGCTTGTCCATCGTAAGAGGACCGCAGGCAACAAGGTCAATGAATCCCCAGATCATGTATCCGCGCACGTCAACGCCATCGATCACCGCTTCTTTAAGGCACTTTATGTGCTGGCGCAAATAATCGATTCGATACTCGTCGTGGATGCTGCCATCCTCCTCGACTACATCAGATGTACCGAGGCCGTTCTCGGCGATATACAGAGGCAGCCCATAGCGGTCATACATCTGGTTAAGGGTAACCCTCAGGCCAATGGGATCGAGCTGCCAGCCCCACTCACTCGTCTCGAGATAAGGGTTCTTGTTTGCCATGACCAGATTACCCGCAGTCTTCTCCCATCCCTGATCGCAGGTGGATACCTGGGAAAAGTAGTACGAAAAGGCCAGGAAGTCGACCGTGTTGCGAGCGATGAGCTCTTCATCGCCCGGTTCCATTTGAATCTCGATATCACACGCATCGAAATAGCGATTCATATAAGCGGGGTATTTTCCACGAGCCATCACGTCCGTATAGAACCAGTTGGAATACTGGTCGTCGTGAATAGCCTGCATGTTATCTTCGGGACGGCAGGTGGCGGGATACGTACAGAATCGAGCGATCATGCCGCCAACGGGAGTATCGGGCGAAAGACGATGGACAATCTCGACGGCACGCGCATTGGCAACGAACTCGTGGTGCAGGCACTGGAAGATGGCTCGATCGAAGTTCTCCCCCTCTTCGTCTTTGACCAGACAGACCCCGTCCCAAGGCGAAAAACGCGCTGCATTGAACTCGTTAAAAGGCAGCCAGAAATCGACCAGATCGCCCAATTCCGTAACGATTGTCTCGACATAGCGGGCGAAGAAATCAATCGTCTTGCGATTCTTCCATCCCCCATATGTGGTGACAAGATTTACCGGGATGTCATAGTGGAGCATGGTGACGAAGGTTTTAATGCCGTGCTTTTTGCACTCACCCAGCATGCTTCGATACCACTCGATGCCTTCGCGGTTAGGCTCAAGATCATCTCCGTTAGGATAGATTCGGCTCCAGCAAATAGAAGTGCGGAACAGCTTGAGGCCCATCTCCGCAAAAAGCGCGATGTCCTCACGGTAGTGATGATAGAAGTCGTTACCGCGCCTAAACGGGTAGAACTCAACACCATCATCTGCGAGAGCGTTCATTAGTTCGTCATGGCAGAAGGGGTTGTTTTGATGCTTGTCCTCAATCTGGTCATGAGTCCAGGTACCATCCAGCCATCGACAATCCTGCGTCGACTTTCCCTTTCCGCCCTCATTCCAGGCGCCATCGGCCTGCGAGCACGATATGGCTCCGCCCCATAAAAAGTCGGAGTCAAACCCATGTTTTAACTTACTCATTTGCCCTCCTTGATCGGATGCTCCAGCGGATAACCCAATACTAGGAAGAACAAGATGCATAAGATATCGCATAGAAAGCGTTTGTTTATAACATTTTTTTAGATATAATACCGTTTAAGGCATCGATTCTACCGTTCACCCCTGGAGCACCCCATGGATTCGAATCTCAAACAGCTGCTCTATACGCATACCGAGACCGAAGAGTGGCATCGCACACATCCGGGAGAGCTCAGCCCGCGATATAACAGGGTGGAAACCACAACCATTAACGGCGAAGAGGTCTATCTGTTTGATTGGAAAGAAACTCTCGACGAAAACCCTGTGGGCCTTATCAAGGAGTCGCGCTTTACCGATATTCCTCCTCATATCAATCGGGATATGGAGCTTAACTACGTGTACGACGGCGTCTGCACGTTTATCGTCAACGGACGGCGACTACTCCTTAAAAAGGGCGACGTGCTCATTTGCAACACCGGCGTAGTCAGAAGCGTTCCATACGTTAAGGGCGAGCATGATATCGTCATTTCGATCGTCTTCAAAAAAGAAATGTTCGATTCGTTGTTCCTGAGCCAGCTACCCGGCGCGTCACCATTAACGAATCTTCTATTTGATTTTGTGTCCAAAAACCGCGAGGCCCGAAAATATCTCATTCTTCCAGAGGAATACGCCCGACATGCGCGACGCCTCATCGAGATGCTCTTTATCGAATATCACTTTAAAGATGCCTATTCCAATGAACTCATGAGGCACCTCGCCGTCAGCCTATTCCTTGTTCTCATTCGAGGACTGTACCGACGCTCCGCAACTGATAACCAGGCGATCATGTCGGACGAACGCATCGTGTCGATTCTGAATCATATTGAGCGAAGCTACGGCGACTGCACACTCGAAAGCATTGCGAGCGATACGGGTTATAGCACCAGCTATCTCAGCAGCTTGATCAAGCAAAAAACCGGCAAAACGTTTTCGCAAATCAAGCTCAACCAGCAGCTCACAGAGGCGGCATATCTTCTCAATAACACCGAGCGCAGCGTGCAGTATGTAGCCCGAAAAGTCGGCATCTCCAACATGTCATTCTTTTACTCAAAATTTAAAGAAGCATTCGGCGAAACGCCAGGTGCGTTCAGGACGCATCGGTCTAATTAAAGGCGTTATTACTCAGACCGATCAGCTTCGCGCGACACGGGAATGCGCAATCGAAGCAGCGAGCGCATCGCCTCTACCAGCACAAAGCCGGCGATGCCAACCGTGACCACAACGTCGAGCGGTGTGCCCACAAACCACAGCAGCCCCATGAGATACGACCCGGCATTAAAGGCAAAGTGCAACAGGATCGTATAGCGGAGCTTTCCGGTGGTCACGAGCACCCAACCAAAAATGAGGCCGGCAGCGCCCGCGTAGCAGCCCTGCACCCAGTTCATGTGCATAAAGCCGAAGATCGCCGCCTGCAGCACGATTGCCGCGGCGACGCCCCAGGTACTCGGGGCCGCCCAGGGCACTATAGCGCCGTCTTGCGCGTTCGCGCGGCGCCGGCGTTTCCAGAGCGGACGGCACTGCGGATTAAACGCACGCAGCGAAAACTCAAAGATGATGCCGCGTACCAGGAGCTCTTCGCAAAACGGCGCGCCGAGCACCGTGGTCAGGACGGCAAGAAGGCTGGTATCGCCCATGCCCGTTTCCTCGACGAGCTCGCTATAGTCTGCCGCGACCTCGGGCAGCAGCGACAGCACGCCGTCGCATAGGTAGCTAATGACCACCTGCATGGATAGGCCGATCACGACAACGCAGGCAATGCGCTTCCATGCCGCGCTTGCTCCCCCACCGAGCGGGCGCTCGCCTTGCCGGCGCGCCATGAAGGAGCGGGGCCACAGATAACGCCACCACAGCAGCGCCATCAAAAATGACGCCATCTGAGCGGCAGCCTGGAACCATTGGATATCGAGATTGTCGATCGGGAAACCCGTCAGCGCCGACACAGCATCGAGAGCTGAAAACAGAACCACGCTCAGGGCTATATCGGCAGCAACAACACCAAAACAGGCAAGCGCCCAAATCATCGCATTGAGCATGCCAACCTCCTCAAAACCCGGCACTTAGGGACGTTCCTTAACTGCCGGCAGAAAAGGAACGTCCCCAAGTGCCGGCAGTTTGGGACAGTCATTGTTGATGAGAATCGGGCGCAGCGCCAAAAGCCCCGCTGGGCGAAATGTCGAACGGAAAGGTGCCGCAGCGATTGAAGGCGGCGATGAACATGCGGATGGCGTTGGACGGCGTGGTGCCCACGAGCTGGGTTGCCGCCGCGAAGGCTGCCTTTTCCTCGGGCAAGACCTTCGCGACAACCGGGGTCATGTGTTCTGCCATGGCGCTTCCTTTTTGAAACGACGGTGGTGCGGATGGATGCGGGCCACGCGGCTGGGCGACGGGCTGTGAAGGCAACCCGATTGGCCCGCATCTGGAGTTTGTTCTACGGCGTTGGTATTACTTGGTATTCCTAAGTATTACCCCGCAGATAGAATACCATACCCGACCCCATGGGGACGGAGAAAAAACGGATCAATTTGTTGCTGAGTAAGTCTTTAGAGCGTGATGATGTCCGAGATATTGAGGGCCCGAGCGTCAGCGGAATCGTGCGTGGCAAGCAACAGCATACGGCCGTCGAGCAAGTCGAGCACGACCTCGGTGCATGCGTCGCGCGCAGCGATGTCTAGACCGGTAAAGGGCTCGTCCAGAATCACTGCGCCGCCCGGACACAGCAGGGCTCGGGCAATCTCGACGCGACGGCGCTGCCCGCCCGAGAGCTCGGCCACGCGGGCATGCACATCGATCCCCGGTACCAGCAGGCGCAACAAGGCAGCGGCACTCGAGGCATTCACGCGTGCATCGGCGCACACCAGCACGTTATCCAAAGCAGAGGCGTCCTCGACCAGGCGCACATCCTGAAACACCATGGAGCACGGTGCGCACTCCCCCGCCACCAGCGCAAGCAACGTCGACTTGCCCACGCCCGAAGCGCCCATCACACAGGTGCGTCCACCGGCGGGCACATGAAGCACCAGTCCGTCGAGCGCCGGCGACCAGGGCGCCCGGTCGCCCACGGCGAGCGCAAGCTCCGCAGCAGCCCCGCCGCCAGCAGAGCCGCGCGCACGCCCGCGGCCACCGCGCCCATGCGCCCGCACGGCAGTACGCCACGCCACGGGCCCCGAAGCCCGCAGCAACCACACCAGCACGCGCTCGCATGCCCACGATGCCGCCACGATCAGCACGGTCCACGCCAGCAGGTCCGCCGTCTCGATCAAAAGCTTCGCCTGATAGATGCGTTCGCCCACGGTGCCCGTCGCCATGCCGATGAGCTCCGCCGCCACGCCGGCCTTCCAGCTCATGCCGATCACGGCACGCGCACACGAAAGCACAAACGGCAGGACCTCGCGCCAGGTATGGGCGCAAAACAGACGCCAACCCTGCACGCCATGCAGACGAAACATCTGCTCCAGCGGCTGATCAACCTGTGCCAAACCCTCAACCAGCGAAAAATACACGCCCGGCAGCGCCATCAAAAAGACCACGGCGATGCTCACGCGCGCCGACCCCAGCCAAATGAGCAGCAGGACCACCACGCAGGCAACCGGCGTCGCCTTTACAAACGAAAGCGCCGGCGCCACCAAGCGCGCAAACGCCCGCGAGCGCGACGAAATTCCGGCCAGCAGACCACCGCACACCGCGGCAAGCGCCAAACCGCCTAGAATCCGCGCACCCGAGCCCGCCAGAATCGCCCACGTGCTGGCATCGCACACCAGCCGCAGCAACGCCACCACGACAGCGCCCGGCCCCGGCAAAATCAACGGCTGCGCCACGAGACCCGCCACCAGCACCCACACGGCAAGCCAAAAGGCGGCGACGGCACCACCTGCCGCCACCGCCTTCATACGCTCTGTCATGTGTCGAGCAAACGCACGCACGGGCTACTCCATGTAGTAGAAATCACCAGCCGGGAGCTTGCCGCCCACGGCGCTCGCGTCCGCATCGGCCAGCACCTGCAGGTACCCACCGAGCGCCGCCTTCATATCCCTCCCCGTCTGGCACACGAGCATGCACCCGGGAATCGCCTTTTCGGCAATCGCGGCGTTATCCACGATACCCGCATCGGCCACGGCCTGAGCCCAGTCCGCCGGCGCCACGTTCACGGCCTCAACGCTCGCAGCATGGCAGCTCAGGAATTCCGCCACGGCCTCGGGATGCTCCTCGGCAAAGGCGCGGCGCACCACGGTCACGCCCGTCAGCAGGCGCGAACCCGTGTCACCTGCCAGCTCATCCCACACATCGGTCAGACTTACCGGAGCCGACAGCTTGCCTTCGCTCTTTGCGATGGCAGCGGTCTTGAACGGCTCGGGTAGCACGCCCACGGCAGACGAATCGGCAAGCAACGCCGACAGCACCTCGGTGGGCTCGCTCTTAAACTCGAGCGTAACCTGGCCGGTCAGGCCCGCGCGCTCCAGCAGGTAGTTCATGACGTACTCCGGCGTGGCGCCCTTGCCCGTCATGTAGACGGTATGGCCCGCCAGATCGCCAAACGAAGTAACGTCCGCGTTACCCGTCACCACGTTCAGCACGCCCAGCGTGTTGATATCGATGACCTGCACCGCACCCTCGGTCTTGCTGTAGAGCACGCTCGCCACGTTGGCGGGCACCAAGGCAATGTCGACATCGCCCTGAATGACCTTGGGCACGATCTCGTCGGCCACGGCGCTGATCGCAAAGTCGAACTCGTTATCTGTCTCGCCACTCGCTGCCTGGTCCATAAACTGCACCAGCCCAATCGACGTCGGACCCTTGAGCGAGGCGACGTGCACCTCGACGGGCCCCGCGGCGGTCGCCGCACCACCGGCAGCCGAGCCCGCGGCGGACCCCGCCCCCGCAGCTCCGCCGCCACAGCCAGCCAGCGCGAGCGACAACGCGCCCGCGGCGAGCGCCGAGGCAAACCCCCGGCGCGACAGCTCAACATTAAACGCGCGCATCGCTAGCACGTCCCCTCGTTAGGCATCGTCCATGCGTGATGGTCGGTATGCAGCAATTCCTCGGCCAGCGGCGAGAGCGGCGCACCCAAGAACTCGCTATAGCACGCCTGAACATCGGGATTCTCGTGCGAGAAGCGAATCTCGGCGTTCGCATCGAGGCCCCAGAGCACCTGACCGCGCTCGGCTGCCAGCTCGCAGCCGTCGTGAATGGGCTGACCGCCGCCACCGGCGCAGCCGCCCGGGCACGCCATGACCTCAACGAAGTCATAGCTCACACGGCCGTCGCGAATCGCGTCGAGCAGACGTTCAGCGTTGCCCAGCCCGTGTGCCACGGCGACGCGCACCTTAGTGCCATCGATATCGGCGACGGCTTCCTTCCAGCCGTCGAGTCCGCGCACGTCGGTAAAGAAATCGGCATCCGGGTTCTTGCCCGTCACCAGGTAATAGGCCGAGCGCACGGCGGCCTCCATCACGCCGCCCGTGGCACCAAAGATCACACCCGCGCCCGTGCCAAAGCCCAGCGGCGTATCGAGCGGCTCCTCGACCAGCGTGTCAACGCTCACGTGGCTCGCGCGGATCATGCGCACCATCTCGCGCACCGTCAGCGCAACGTCCACGTCGGGCGCGCCGCCCTCGCCCATCATGCTCGGCAGCGCACACTCGGCCTTCTTGGCCGTGCATGGCATAACGGACACCACGAACAGACGCTCGGGCTCCACGCCCAGCACCTTGGCGTAGTAGGTCTTGGCGATAGCGCCGAACATCTGCTGCGGCGACTTTGACGTGGACAGGCTGTCGACAAACTCGGGGTAACGTGCCTTCACAAAGCGCACCCAGCCCGGGCAGCAGCTCGTAAACATGGGCCAGCCGCGGCTGTCGCCCTCACCCTTAGCGGCGGCGCCCAGGCGCTCGAGCAGCTCGGAGCCCTCCTCCATAATGGTGAGATCGGCCGAGAAGTCGGTGTCGAACACGTACTCAAAGCCCACGCGGCGCAGCGCACAAGCCAGGCGCTCGACGGTAGCCTCCTCGCGCGGAATGCCGAGCTCCTCGCCCCAGGCGCTACGCACGGCCGGCGCAATCTGCACCAGCACGATCTTGTCGGGATCGGCGATAGCGTCGAACACGGTCTCGGTATCGTCACGCTCGCGCAGGGCGCCCGTCGGGCAATGCGTGATGCACTGGCCGCACGCGACGCAATCGGTCTTGCCGATCGGCGCACGCCCGCGGGTGCCCACGGCGGTATGCGTGGCGCGGTTGGTCAGGTCCCAAATCCCTAAGCCCTGCACGCTCTCGCACACCTTGATGCAGCGCATGCATTTAATGCACTTGTCGTTTTCGCGGATGATGGGAAAATCGAAATCCCAGCCCTCGCCCGCCAAATGCCTTTGATACGGCAGATAGAAGATGCCCAGGTCGTTGGCGATGGTCTGCAGGTTGCAGTTACCACTGCGCACGCAGCTCGTGCAGCGCGAGTCGTGCTGGGACAGCAGCAGTTGCACGTTGGTGCGACGCGCCTCGCGGGCTTTGGGGCTGTTGGTGTGGACCACCATGTCGTCGAGCACGTAGTTGTTGCAGGCGGCAACCAGCTGGTCGCAGCCCTCAACCTCGACCACGCACACGCGGCAACCGCCAATCTCGTTTAGATCGCGTAGGTAGCACAGGGTGGGAATCTGGATGCCGACGGACTTGGCCGCGTCCAGGATCGTGGTGTGCTCGGGCACCACGACCTCGCAATTATCGATAGTGAGCTTGACCATGTTGAGTGCTCCGCTTTCGGTGTTGTCGCTGACAGTGGGGTTGTTGAGCTCTACCATTCCAGGTTCCTCCCTCCGCGGAACGCACCAAAGCCAAAGTGGTCGCAACGCAGGCAGCGGCTTGCCTCCTGGCGTGCCTCCTCCTCGGTAAGGCCCTGCTCGACCAGATTCCAATCGTGGATGCGCTCGCCGGCCTCGCGCTCGCCCAGCTCGCAGCGGCCGCACTCGTGCTTGCCCTTAAACTGTACGGTCGGTAGCTCAACGTCAAGCTTGATCTTGTGGTCAAAGCCCAGATAGCGATCGATATTTGCCGAAGCAACGCGGCCGGCGTTGATGGCCCGGATGACGGTGGCGGGACCGGTCTGGCAGTCGCCGCCGCTAAAGAGGCCATCGAAGTTGGGCACTGCGCCATCCGAATCGGTAACGACGCGACCCCACTTGCAGGCGATGCCCATGTCCTCAAACGGCTTGGAATCGATGTCCTGGCCAATGGCCACAAACACGCGCTCGCAGGGAATGACGCGCTCGGGCGTGGCTGCGGCACGCGGGGCCGGACGCCCACGGCGAGGCTCGCCGATAATCTGCGGTTGCACGCGCAGGCCGCTCACGCGACCATCTTCGCCCGTCTCGATGGCGAGCGGGGCCGTAAGCTCCAGAACCTCGCAACCCTCGGCCTGGGCGCCGGCGATTTCGGCGTCCTGAGCCGTCATATCGCAGATGCGACGGCGGTAGACGATGCTTACCTTTTCGGCGCCGCAGCGCACGGCAGAGCGCGCCACGTCCATGGCCACGTTGCCGCCGCCGATGACGCACACGCGCTGGCCGCTCAGGTCGGGCAGTTCGTCGTCTCCAATGGCACGCAGCATCTTGACGGCCGACTCCACGCCGGGCGCCTCTTCGCCCGGAAGGCCGAGCTTCTTGTCGCTATGGGCACCGATGGCCAGATAGACGGCATCGAACTCGTCGCGCAGGCGGACAAGCTCCTCGCCGTTGACGGAGTGATCGAGCTCAACGTCGATGCCGGCGCTCAAGATCCAGTCGGTCTCGGCCTGCAAGCGCTCGCGCGGCAGACGATAGCTGGGGATGCCGTAGCGCAGCATGCCGCCCAGGTGGTGGCGCTGCTCAAAGATGGTCACCTTATGGCCCATCACGGCCAGGTAGTAGGCGCAGGAAAGGCCGGCCGGGCCGCCGCCGATCACGGCGACGCGCTTACCGGTGTTGTCCACTACATGCGGCTTGTGGTCGTTGAGGTCACTGTGCTCAACGGCAAAACGCTTGAGGGCGAGGATGTTCATGGGGTCGTCGACCATGCCACGGCGGCAATGCATCTCGCAGGGATGCTCGCACACCAGGCCGCAAACGAGCGGCAGCGGGTTATTCTTGCGGATGACCTTGACGGCATCGGCATAGCGGCCGGCCTCGACGAGCGAAATGTAACCGGGAATGTCGACGTGCGCCGGACAGCCCGAGACACACGGGACGCGGGCCTCACGATCAAAGCCGCAGGAGTGCTCGCTAATGTGATGCTCAAAATCGTCGCGGAAGCCGCGAATGGCCGTGAGCGCCATGGCGCCGGCCTCGTAGCCGATGGCGCAATCGCTCGAAAGGTAGATGGTGCGGGCCGTGCGCTCAATCAGGTTGAGTGTGGACTCATCGGCGCGCCCTTCGAGCACATCGGCGAGCAGGTCGCTCAGCGCGCTTAGGCCCACGCGGCAGGGCGTGCACTTGCCGCAGCTCTGGGTGGAGCACAGGTTGACGAGCGCTGCCGTAAACTCCACGGGACACGGGGCGAGCGAGCTCACCGCCAGACGACGTCCGAGCGCATCGTGCAGATCGTCCATGACGGCCTGAGCGTGGCTGCGTTCCATTACATGCAGTCGAGCCATAAGATCCCCTCTCACATGGCAGCCCGGAGGCGAGGCCGGGCGAAGTTGCTACACGCACAACACTGACCTAAAAAGTTGTTAGGTCTTCACGCAGTTCGGCAGGCGGCATGAAATGTCACCCTCAGCGGTGAAATAGAACATTACCGCAGATAAATGCCATATTTGATAAAACGCGTTACCAAACGACAATGCCCCGCCCACGCAATCACGTGGACGGGGCATTGCTCATGGTATGCGGCCAGCGACCCTGTTGCTTTTACTTAAGCTCGGGCCAGTAACCCTTGTTGGCCTCGATCATGTCGTCGAGAACCTCCTTGGCGACCTTCATCGAAGGCACGGTCTTGTTGAGCGTAAAGGCCTTGAGCGCCTTCTCGTACGAACCCTCGATCGTAGCCTCGACCACGAGCTTCTCGGAGTTCAGCTGCTGCATCATGAGGCCCTGCTGGAACAGAGGAATGTTGTCACGGCTGATGACCTCGGGGCCGTTCTTGCCAATGTAGGCAGGCAGCTCGACCATAGCGTCGTAGGGCATGTTGGGGATAGCGCCCTTGTTCTCGCAAATGACCAGGAAGCGCTGCTTGGTATCGTTCTTCAGAGCGATAGCCAGGTCGGCAATCCAGTCGCCGTGGCTGCCCGCATAGAACGTGCTCTCGTCGATCTCGCCGGTCTTCTCGTAGTGGTCGATGCCGTCGAAGAGGTTCTTCTCGCGCGTCTCCTCAACCTCGTTAGCACGGGTGCGCTCGGGGTTGGAATGCTCGACGAACTCCTTCTGCTGCAGGTAGTAGTTCAGATACGTGTTGGGCAGGTACTCCGGGAAGCACTCCATGATCTCGTACTCGCCCTTCCAGACGTAGTACCAGCTGCCCTTAGTGTGGCGGTTCTGCTCGGGATGCTCGTCGGCGGTCTCCTCGGGCTTCTTTGCCATGAGCGAGCCCATGCCCTTGAGGTAAGAATCGGGCAGCAGAATCTCGTGCTCCTTGATGTACTCGCGCAGCTGCGGGAGCACCTCCTCGCCCTTGTGGCGGATCGAGGTGAACCAACCAAAGTGGTTGAGGCCAAAGTAATCGTACTCGACATCTTTCTTGTCGATGTCGAGCGCGGCGCAAACCACGTCGATGATCGCGATCGGCATGTCGCAGATGTTGATGATGCGAGCGTTGGGACGCAGCACACGGCAACCCTCGGAGACGATGGCGGCAGGGTTGGAGTAGTTGAGAATCCAGTAGTCCTTCTTGGCGTACTTCTCAACGTCATCGATCAGCTCGACCATGGGGAAGATGGTGCGTATGCCGTAGGCAAGGCCACCGCAACCGCAAGTCTCCTGACCCACGCAGCCGTGACGCAGCGGAATCTTCTCGTCCTGCTCGCGCATGGCGTAGCCGCCCACGCGCATCTGGGCAAACACGAAGCTGGCATCCGTAAAGGCAGTCTCCTTGTCGGTGGTCACCGTGAGCTTGATGTCCAGGCCGAGGTCCTCGTGCAAAATCCAGTCCACGAGCACGCCAATCTTGCGCTGGCGCTCCTCGTTGATGTCGTACAGACGAATCTCGTCAACGTCGAGCTCGTCCTTGCGCAGGGCGATGGACTTGACGATGCCGGGGGTAAAGGTGGATCCGCCACCACACAGAGTAATGATCATTGTTTACTGCTCCTTCTCAATTGCGTTTTCGACCTTGTCGCGCATCTCGGCGACCTTCATGCCAAAGATGATCTGGATATTGTTGCCGTTGCGGTTGATACCGCTGTTGGGCACGTGGTTAATGAGGTTCTCATCGATGAGGCCCGGGTTCTTAACGTTCACGCGGAGACGCGTAAAGCAGTTCTCGAGCTCCTCGATGTTGTCCTTGCCACCAAGACCTGCGACCAGGTCGGCAATGCCAGCATCGACGCCCTCTGCGGGAGCCGCGGCAACAGCGCCCTGCTTCACCGCGACAGACGCGGCGGCCTCGCCCTCGGCAACGGACTCAGCAAGCTCGGACTCCTCCTCGCGGCCAGGCGTGTGGAGGTTGAGCTTCTTGATAAGGAAGGTGAAGAGGAAGAAGTACAGAGCGGCGTTGACGACTCCAAGTACCAGCATAACCGGCCAGTTGGTCTTATCGACACCAAGAACCAGGTTGGAAACCACGATGTTGATGATGCCGCCTGCAGTCGAAGCGGGCACGGAGAGAACCTTGAGCAGGACCAGGAAGATGCCAGAAAGAACCGAGTGAACGACAAAGAGCACGGGAGCGGCAAAGACAAAGAGGAAGTCCATGGGCTCGGTCACGCAGGAGAGCACGGCGGTGATGATCAGCGGGATGATAACGGCTTTGGTCTTATCCTTGTTCCCCTTGTAAGCGGTGACGATAAAGGCGAGACCGATACCGATGTAGGGCCACAGGTTGTTGAAGGTGTAGCTGTTGAAATAGGTGCTATCGGAGAAGGGCTGGCCCGTCATTGCCATCTCGGCAACACGGATGGGATAGGCGCCGGCGATAACCTGATCACCCAGCGTCAGGGTGCCACCCACATCGGAGAACTGGAACGGGGTGTAGATGAGGTGGTGCAGACCGGTGGGAACAAGCAGCTTGTTGAGCATGCCGTAGATAAACAGACCGATGTTGCCCGACTCCTTAATGATGCCGGCAACGGAGGAGATGGCACCCTGAACCGGAGGCCAAACGATGCAGAAGCCAGCGCCCATGATCCAGGAAATGATGATCATGATCAGGAACGGAAAGCGAACGCCCGAGAACATCGAAAGGGCAATGGGGAACTGTTTGTTCGAGTACTTGTTGAACACAGCACCGGTGATGCAACCGAGGATGATGCCGCCAAATACGCCGGTATCGAGTACCTGGATGCCCATAACGGTGGCCTGGCCGGTTCCGGTAAGGCCGAGCATGCCGCTCGCATCGGCAAGAGAGCCGGTGGCGTTGAGCACGATGTTGTTAGCCTGCAGGAACAGGAAGAACGACATCAGGGCGATCAGCGAAGCATGGCCCTTGTTCTTCTTTGCCATGGCGCCGGCGATGCCCACGCAGAACAGAATCGAGAGGTTGTTGATGATAAACATCAGCGACTGATAGACAACGGCGCCCACAAGCTGGAACGGACCGAAGCCCAGCACGGGGATCATGGCGCAGATGGTCTTGTTGGTCAGAATGATGCCCACGATGAGCAGGATGCCGGCAACCGAGAGATACATCATCGGCTGAACGATCGACTTCGCGAACACCTCCAACGGCGCTTTGAAATTGAACTTCTTTTTTGCGGTCATAGCGGTACTCCCCTTCCTTTTCCGCAAATTAAGACAGATGTGCCCTGGGCAAGACCGTAAGCCTTGCCTTATACCAATCGATGTGTGGGCACGTTATGCCTAGAGACCAGGTTCTCCAAGCAGGTTAACAATGTGATATGCGAGATAGCTCTTCTCGGCATTGGTAACGACAACGTTATAGGTAGACGACAAGTGGGCGGCTATGGCATCCGCACACGAGAATGCACGCGGATACGCCGTTTCTTCGATTCGGAACAGCGCGTCTCCGTTGATTTGCCCGGCCGTAGGATCGAGCGCTCGCTGTGCGAAAAACTGCAGGTGACGAACGAAACGTTCGTAAGGCAGCGAGGTGTCATCGAGGGTCGTAGCATAGCGCTTGGAAACAATCGCAAGCACGTCGCGAACAAGCTGGACCGAAACAATCAGGCGGTCAGAGCGCTGCGGCATGGTGGCGTTGACGATATGCAAGGTAATGAAACCCTGCTCCTCCTCGCTCATCTGGATGCCCATGTACTCCTTGATAATCTGCAGCGCACGGCCCGCAAGCGCATACTCCTTGCGATAGAACTGCTGGATCTCGAGCAGCAACGGATTCTCACAGGGGACGCCCTTGCGCTCGCGCTCCAAAGCAAGGCTGATATGGTCTGCGAGAGCGATGAGAATCTTATCGTTGATGTCGACATTGAGCTCTCGACGAAGCATCTGAACGATTTCCTCGGAAATCACGAGGTTGACGGTGGGGATGGACTCCAAAAGATGTGCCAAGCGGTCAATCGTACGCGAATCCTGAGAAGTTCCCTCCTGCAACGCGTAGGTCTTTTCGACTGATGCCTCGTCGATGGCATCGCCGGCATGACGGCCAAAGCAGAGGCCTCGACCGATGACGATGAGCTCGGAGCCATCGTCCGAAGTGACCATTGCGACGTTGTTGTTAAAAACTCGCTTGATAACCACGGTACCCACCACAAGAATTTACTCGGAAAGCCAGACGACAGGCTCTTTAACAGCAACAGGGCCGGAAGCATGCTCACGAAGAGTCGAGTTCTCCGAACGCTCGCACACGATAACGAAGACCGTGGGATCAAAGCCGGCAGCGCGAACCACGTCGAAATCGACCTCGACGAGGGGCTGGCCCGCGTCAACGTGATCACCCTGGGCAACAAGCGCATGGAAGCCCTTGCCCTCAAGTTTAACAGTGTCGATTCCGATATGCAGCATCACCTGAGCAGAGCTGTTATCGGACATGATGCCCAGCGCGTGCTCAGTCGGAAACAGAGCGGCGACGGTACCGGAAACAGGAGCGCACACCGTTCCCTCTTGGGGAACCACGGCAACGCCATCGCCCACTGCACGGCTGCTAAAAGCGGGGTCATTGGTTTTTTCTAGATTAACAAGCTCGCCGGAAACGGGAGCGAGGATTTCGAACTCGGAAGCCGCAGTCGTCTGCTTATCCGAACCACCCATTAGGCGAGAAAAGAAACCCATGGTGACATGTCCCTTCATAAATATAGCCCAACCAAAATCAATCGAATGCACCCATTGAGACACACCCGTTCTAAGACTTTGGTTAGGCCCACGTCCGAGGGGACTCGGTAACCTTCCGCATTTCTTTTACGGGGGTTATTATAGACAAGCCCAAAGCCGGAACAATCATTATGACCGGCGAACGGTATTTTTTCTCCGATAAACGGTATTTAAGCGGCACTTAGGGACGTTCCTTTTAATATGAGCAGGACATTGTCAAGAGGCAAAATCGGGCCTGGCCCCAACGATATGAGGTCAGGCCCTCTCCCTATATCAACCCGTCCGCGGCGACCTCGGCGTGTCTTACCGACGCTCGTCTTTGCAGTTTAATATCCGCCCGCGGCGATCTCTCGCTGGGCAATCCGTTGCTACGGCTGAGGCTTCTACGTCGAACCGACAGTCTGTGCACGCGTGTGGCGCCCTGGGCGCTCGCAGAAAAGGGACCTGAGGTTCGCCTCAACGGCTTCGGATCAAACCGCTTCCGGGGTGATCGGCTTATGTGCGGGGGACCGGCCCCCTACGCCTCCTCGGCCATGAGGCCGACCGCCCACACCCAGCAGGCGAGCTCGCGCGCCGTGGCCACGTTCGCCTTGTTGTTGTGGACCCCGCGCGCGAGCAGCGCCTCCCGCCTCTCGACCAGCCTCCGCACGCCCTTGGCGGCATGCCTGCGGGCGACCCGGTCCGGGGCCTGGCCCTTGGCGAGGCCCTTCGGCCGCCCCGAGCACGTCAGGTAGTGCCACGCGGCCTCGACCAGCGCCTTCCTCAGGTGCTTGTTGCCTGCCTTGGTGATCGCGCCCCTGCGGTCGCTCTCCCCGCTGGAGTGCTCGGAGGGCGTCAGGCCGACCCATGCGGCGAACGACCGGGCGTTCCTGAACCTCGAGAACTCGCCGGCCTCGAACACGAGGTCGGCGGCGGACGCGGTGTCGACGCCCTTGAGGCAGCGCAGGGAGTCGACCCTCCTCCTCCACCTGGGCTTGCGGGCCTCGGCCTCGACGAGCCCCTCGAGCCGCGCCTTCTCCTCCGCCGCCCGCCTGACCGCGTCGACGTAGTAGGCGAGCACGTCGTTGTCGGCCCCCTCCGCGAACCTAATCGACTCGATCCAGGACCAGTGCGCCCGGGTCCAGTTGCCCTTCCTGCGGCCGGTGGGCGTCCTCTCGTCGAAGGCGAGCCCGTGCCTGAGCAGGAACTTGGAGAGCCGCTGCTTCGCGCGCGAGAGGTCGTCCCTCGCGTCCTCGAGCGCCCTGGTCAGGTCGCGGGCGGCCTCGCACTCGTCGTCGGGGACCCACACCTCGACGACGTTGCCGACCGACAGCATGCGGGCGAGGAACTCGGCGTCGTTGCGGTCGTTCTTCCTGCGCCTGTCCGCGCTGGGCTTGATCATCTTCGAGACGGCGCCGACCACGCAGTCGACCCCGAGGCCGGAGAGCCTCTTCTGCAGGTCGAACCCCGTGACCCCGGATTCGTACACGCACCTGGCCTTTGGGTCCACGGACCGCACCCACTCCGCGACTGCCCCGGCGTCGTAGCCGAAGGTCGCGCAGCGCACCTCCCCGGTCATGACGTCGAGGGAGACTGCCTTTATCGAGCGGGCGTGGACGTCGAGGCCGACGAAGGTGGTAGTATCGAGCATGGGAGCCCCTTCCATGAATGCGGCGTGGCCGCCGCGGCTGAATTAGACACTCACCATTGTCGGCCTAATCCGCGGTCTTTCATGCAGCAGGGGCTCTCAATGTTTTTATGTCCTGCTCATATCGTCTCTGCCGGCACTCGGGGACACTCCTCACTCTGGTGCATTGGGGACAGGTTTGTTTGCACCAGGTTGGTGCAGATTAGCCTGGTCCCATTGCACCAATTTCGTATGCGCTAGATAAAGAGCTCGCATTCCTTCCGCACGACGCAAACCTTGCTCAGCATCTGGGAAACAGCGGATAGCTTGTTGGGATCAAGCTTACGAGCGCCTCGCGGACATACGGCAATGCAGCGCATGCAGGAGATGCACGCCTCGCCAGCTGCTCGTTTGGGGTCACCCTTGTCGATAGCACAAACGGGGCACGCCGCGGCGCATGCACCGCAGGAGACACAATCCCCTGTTGCCTCGGGTGCCATGCGGTGACCTCCGGCTTGTTTATAAGGACGATTGCCGGGAATAGAGGGCTCGGATGTATCCTCGGCCAACAGCTTTTGCTGAATTTGCTGCGCAAACTCTGCGAGCTGCGCCGCATCCTGCGCATCCGGACGACCGGCAGCAAACTGTCGCGCAATGGAATGTTCTGCAATGGCCGCAACTGCCGCGATCACCCGGAATCCCGCATGCTTCGCAACGTCCTCCAGCTCTACGAGCGTGTCCTCAAACGCGCGGTTTCCGTAGACGCACACCAGAACGGCCCGCGCTCCGTTGCCGTGAACCATGCCCAACCGGTCAGCCACCACAGCCGGGATTCTACCGGCATACGCCGGCACAGAGATTACGGCCACGTCGTCCTCAGTCATCGAGACAGCGCTGAAATCTAGCCCGCTATCGGTCAGATCGACGGTAACGGTATTCTTGTCCAGTGCCCCGGCCACAAGGCCAGACACCTTCTGCGTTCCACCCGTCGGACTAAACACAATTTCGAATACGCTCATCGAGACACCCTCCCCCTACGTCTGGCAACGCGTCAAGCCGTTTTCACATCCAGCCAGAGTATACGGCACGTGGGATCCCCATTTTGGTGCATCAAGCACCCCAATGCACCAACCCTACGCTGTCTGCCTCTTCGTTTTGTATAAATTACGGTACAGATTGTATATATTTACGGGATACCGCCGTGTTCTCCCGAGGTACCCCATCCTGGCCCGTGCAAAAAACGGAGTATTCTGCAACGTGACCGCGCCAGCAATACCCCGAGCGGGCAAACCTTTAGGGCGCTGCATCATTTTGGGTTCCGACATGGCGAGAATGACGCGCCCCTGCTCCGGAAAACGACGAAATCTGACTCAGAACGCTCGCTAGGGATATCCGAAAGCCACCGTTGGCGACGTCAAATCATATGCAGACAACTCGAACTGCAGAATACTCCAAAAAATGCACGGCGCACCCCATGGGACCCATTGCCGCATGGTAGGAAACAGGCCCACGGCATCCTCTAGACGCATTCCCGAGGAAATCACATTTGAACTAGCGATCGGATACGGCAAACAAAAAGGGCCCCGAGCGTAGTTGCTCGGGGCCCTTGGTTCACCTCGCTCTAGCGGGCGATGCGTGTGTTATTTGCGCTTGCCGCCGCCGTCACCGGGGCGACGGGAGCTGCCGCCGCGCTTGCCGCCACGGCTGTTGCCATAGCTGCCGCGGTTATCGCGACCGCCGGCGCGGCCGCCACGGGAACCGGCCTGGTTGCCGCCGCGACCACCACAGTAGCCGCCGCGACGCTCTTCGCGGGTATCGTCGTAGTTGCGCCAGTCATCGCGACGATCGCGGCTGGCACGCGGGTCACGACGGTCGCGCAACTCGTTAGAACGACCAGCGCCGCCGCGGCCGCCATTGCCGCGAGCACCCTCGCGACGCTCGCCGCCGCGGCTACCGCGCTCTTCAAAGCGCTTGCCGCCACGGGACTCACCGCCACGGGCAGCACGCTCACCACGACCCTCGCCGCCGCGACGCTCGTCACGGCCGCCGCGCTCGTCATCACGACCGGAACGACGGCGGTCGCCCGAACCGCGCTTGCCACCGCGCGAACCGCGGCCCTCGTCCTCGCGCTCGACACGACGACGGCCACCGCGATCCTCGTCCTCGCGGCGGCGGCGATGTGCCTCGCCCTGGAACTGCTTGGCACGACGCTCGGCACGGTTGCCACGCGGGGCCTGCTCGACAGCACCGCCGCGCTCCTCGGCAGCCACCTCGCGGGCCACGCTCTCAACAGCCTCGTCCACGCGAGCCTGAACGCCTTCGCGCACGCGGGTCTTGCCGCCGCGCTTAGGACGGCTCGGACGCTCGCCGTCGCCGCGACGCTCGTCGCGACCGCGGCTGGAACGACCGGCCACATCGCCGTAGTCATCGCCGTTGCGTTTGCCGTCGCGACGCGCCTGCTCAAGCTTCTTCTTGCTCTTGGACTTGCCGCGCTTGGTCTTCTTCTTCACCTTAAAGGCCGCAGGATCGCGCTCGGGGTCAACCGCGGGCGGATTGGGGCCCACATGCAGGTCGCCGGCCTCGTAGATGTCGGCGGTCTTGTCCATGAGCTTCTCGATCTCGTAGAACTCATCGACATCCTGCTCGGTCACAAACGTGATGGCCCAGCCCAGCTCGCCGGCACGACCCGTACGGCCAATACGGTGGATGTAGTCGGTCGGCTCGGCCGGCACGTCAAAGTTCACGACGTAGCGCACGTCGCTGATGTCGATGCCGCGGGCGAGCACGTCGGTCGCCACCAGCACGTCGACGGTGCCGTCGCGGAAGGCCGAAAGGGCACGCTCGCGCTGGGCCTGGCTGCGGTTGCCGTGAATCGCGGCGGCCTTGATGCCCTTGCGCTCCAGACGACGACAGCAGCTGTCGGCGCGGTGCTTGGTACGCATAAAGACGATGGTGCGCTCCGGGCCCTCCTTTTTGAGGAACTCGGGCAACAGGTTATTCTTGGCCTCGATGGACACCGGGAACACAAACTGGTCGACGGTGTCGGCGGTCGACGTGGCAGGTGCGATCTCCACGCGAGCCGGGTCGCTCACCAGGTCGGTGATCTCGCCCACGGCCTCCTCGTCGAGGGTCGCCGAGAACAGCAGCGTCTGACGCTCGGCCGGCGTCTCGCGCACAATGCGCCGGACGGCGGGCAAAAAGCCCATGTCGAGCATACGGTCGGCCTCGTCGAGCACCAGGACCTTAACCTCGTCCAGGTGGCAGGCGCCCTGCTCGATCAGATCGACCAGACGGCCCGGCGTTGCGACCAGGATGTCGCAGCCGTACTTAAGTGCCGCGGTCTGCGGCTTGTAGCTCACGCCGCCCACGACGGTCACGGCAACATGGCCGGTGACGTCGGCGATTTTGCTTGCGACCTCGTCGATTTGCTGGGCAAGCTCGCGCGTAGGGGTGATGACGAGCATCACGGGGCCGCGACCGTTGCCCTCGGGCTTTTTAGCACCGCGACGACGGTTGCGGTCGCCGCGCTCGCGCACGGGTTTGGGAGGAGCGATGTGCTCCAGATTGTTCATGGTCGGCAGCAAAAAGGCGGCCGTCTTGCCGGTGCCGGTCTGAGCGGCGGCAAGCAGGTCGCGGCCCTCGAGCACCACGGGGATGGAGCCGGCCTGCACGGGCGTCGGCGCCGTGTAGCCCAGGTTCTCGATAGCACGAAGCATCTCGTCGGAAAGCCCCAGCTCGTCAAAGGCGGGCAGGCTCTCGGTAGCGGACTCGACGGCCTGGGCAGCATTGGCCTCATCGGCGGCATCGAAGGCAGCCTGGGTCATGGCCTCGCGGGCCTCGTCCAGAATCTCGGCGTCCGTAACGTCGGATACAGAATTACGCATATGTTGTTGTTCCTTATCTGCACGCGCAATGGGCGCGGCATGCGGCCGCGCGGGCGTGCTTGGTAGTGCGCTAATACATACAAAAACAGGTGCGCACAGAGAGGACGTTGCTCAGCACGCTGGCGATCGCTTTGGCAGCCCTATCACGCGCCGTCCAGACGCAGCAGCTCTAAGCGATGGAGCAGATTCGCCGCCGGTTAGTATACCCGTGCTTCGCATGCCCCCACGTAAACCACAGATGACGAGGCGGACGAGGTGGGCCCGAGGTGGGCCCGGCTGATTGTCTCAATCTGTAACAGTTAACGAGTAAAATCGGCCCTAATTGTTATAGATCAAGACAGAGGGGGATTTCCGTCCAGTCCAAACCAAATCTCTCAGGCTTCCTGCAATTTCGAACATGTGGCCTATAATGTTGCTTTGGTTACGCTATATATTGCGCAGCCATTTAATACGTCGCCCACCGGGGGCCATTAATTCCTATCGCCATATTGGCTAGGAAGCAATCAAAGGAGGTATCCGTGGCAGCAGAGACGCCTTGCTCGGTCCTCTATAACGATATTCGCTCGTTCGGCGGTCTTAAACATCTCGAGATCGCCCGAATGCTTATCAATGGAAACTCTTATCTCGGCAGTACCCTGCTCGAGAAATGCTCTTCCAACCGCTCGTATCTCACCCGTTACATCGTCCATCGCAAGCCTGACCAGTGCGCGCCCGCCATCTACAGCGACTTTACCGTCACCACGCTCAACCTTTCCGCGGCAATCTGCAGCAAGCTCGGCGGCGGCGAGTCCGCCTATCGGGCAATCGCCGAGCACTATCGCGGTCCGGCCGCCAACGAAATGATGTCGGCTCTCACCAGCTACAAGCTGGACAGCCGCCTATATGCAAATGCCCTCAATCGCATCGACAACTTTGACGGCAATACCGTGCGCGAGAAAAGCACGCTTTACCTTATGCTCTTTGTGGCAACGGGGACGCTCGCCGATCCCGTTCAGGGCGTGGCCACCGTCGAGCGCTTTTGCGACAGCAAGACGGGCGGGCACTTTGGCACCACCGAAACTACCGTCGGACGTGGCTTTATGAGCAGCCTGGAGCAGCCGCGCACCGTCGCCCCCAACCTCGGTCTGCTCAGAACCCATGCCGACAACTGCGCCGACATGCAAATCCATCCCCTCACACGCGATCCGCGCGGCACCGTAATTGGTTCTTTGCCCAAAACCTCGCCCAGCATCACCGATGTGGGCGCCGACGCATCGCGCGAGCATCTTCGCATTTGGCTTGAGGGTGAGCACTGGTACGCCCAGGGCCTTGGATCGACCAACGGCACAGTGCTCGAATCGGGTGCAGGCGACGGCGATATTGTGATTGAGCCGCCGCGCGACCAACGCGAGCCCGGCAAGATCTATCCCCCCGTGGAAATCGCCAACAGCGACAGGCTCCATCTGGGTCACTACACGACATTCCTTGTCATTGTGGACTAGCACGGACGGCGATCGGAAGACGGTCGCCGTCCGTCTTTCGTCTTCTACCTTCTGCGTCGTAAACGACAATACTCAGCGGTATGCGTGGGCAGTGCGGCTATCATGGTACTTTACCGATATCCGCACTGCTCACGTATACGCGCGGCAACCCATGCCAGACAAAGGAACGCCATGGATACTACCGATAGCGCCTATGGCGACAAACTCATCCGTCTTGACACGTTCGACACCGCCGTGGCGGTCGACCCCAGCGCCGAGGACGACGCCAAGCGTCGGTTTATGACGCTTATTCTCCAGACGGCCCACCGCAACAACGGCAACATCGGACACGTGCTGCGTGCGACCAACACGAGCGGCGAGGTCTTTGCCGTCAAGCTACTCAAGGACAACGCCATCCTTTCCGGCCAAGCCCCCGACCGCTCCGCCGAGCAATCGGCAGCGCACCTGGCCAGCACCGCCGCGCTGTTCGAGGAGTACCGTCATCTGTGTACCGTCTCGCACCTGCGCGGATTTCCGCGCGTCTATGGCTACGGATCGTGCGAGGATGACCCTCTCATCCTCATGGAGTGGGTCGAGGGCACCTCGCTCAAGCAGGCGCTGCCCCTGCTTCCGCACGACGCCTCGGGCGGGCTGACCACCCAGATGGTCGCCGCCGTCGGAAACGCCGTGCTTCGTGCGCTCTTGATGACCCAAGGCCTCGTGAATCCGGTCATCCATCGCGACCTGTCGCCTGCCAATATCATGTTCCGCACCACTAGCCGAACGCTCGAGCAGCAGATTGCCGATTGCTCCTTTGACCCCTGCCTCATCGACATGGGCTCCGCGACCATGGCTCTCGGCGACGACACGATCACCCGGCGCGCCGACATCTGGCGCTTTGCCACGCCCGCATACGCCGCGCCCGAGATGCTCACGCAGGATATCGAAGGCATCGCGGCCCTTCGCCGTTCGCCGGCAATCGACGTCTATGCGCTTTCGAGCATTTTGTACCAGCTCTACAGCGGTCGCAAACCGTTCGATGTCGAGTCGACGGGTGCCGCGGCAACCGGCTCGTTCTACCTCATAAAGACCAAGACCAAGCCGGCACCGCTCGAGCCGCGCTGCAAGGACGATGAAGCGCTCGTCCAGATCATCATGAAGGGTCTCTCAGTCGAGCAGTGCGATCGTCCCACCGAGCAGCAGATGCTCGAGGTGCTCTCGGCATACCTCACCGATGCCGAATCCGAGGGCCGCGAGGGCGCGGGCAGTGACGCCGCAATCGACATCGACTCCGGTACGCACCTTAAGGTCGACGTCGCCGGCGAGCGCGCGCGAGAGATCCTGGAGCAGGCCCGGCACGATGCCATGACCCGCCGCCGGTTTATTATCGGTGGCGTCGTTGCAGCCGTTGCGGGGCTCAGCGTCATTGGGGCGGCGACCCATGGCTTTGGCATCCCCGACTACCTGGACGGCATCCGCGGTTCGCTTGACGACTACACCTGGGATCAGCTGCAGGAGATTTCGCTCAAGATTAAGGCCGCCGAGACCCGTAGCGAGGCACGCGAGATTGCCAAGCGCTATCACCTGCTCGATGCCGATGGGCATATCCCCTATCCGTGTACCAAACGTGTCACGCTCACCAACGGGCTGCAGGTTGGCGCGCAGCTTGTGGGCATCCGCCACGATGAGCTTCTGGACGGGACGGGCAAGGCCGGACTGACGTTTATGTTCGATGCGGGTATTGCCGAGCGCAACGCTGCGGCTGAACCGCCGAGCGCCGGCTGGGCAGATTGCGAGCTACGGGAATGGCTCAACGGCGACGGCCTTAAGCTGCTGCCCAACGAGTTGCGCGCACTCATTAAAGGGGTCAAGAAGGTCTCGAACAATGTGGGCGCCGCCAACAGCGCATCGTGCCTGAGCGAGCTGCCCGCAACTCTTTGGCTGCCCGCCATGGTCGAGCTGTGCGGAGTGCAGCCGCCCGAGTCGTTTACCGAGGGCTTTCACTACCTGGCCGACATCTATAACGGCGAAGGCAAGGAGTATCAGCTCTTCCGCGAGCTCAAGGTGAGCCCGTATTCCACGAACGAGACGATGGTCCGCCAGTGGAAGGGCAAGGACACCTGCTGGTGGGAGCGCACGGTGAGCCCCGACTCATCGGAGACCGAAGGCACGCTCTACATAAACCGTGTGGGCCACGACGGCGACGCCTTTACGTACGCAACGCCTGCGGACAAGCCAAACAAACGAACCTGTGTAATCCCCGGATTCTGCATCTAGCGAGCGGGCGTCTTGCCGTGACGGGACCCCTCCCCGGCAATTGTCTCGATCTGTAACACTAGCTCGGCAGATACAGGTCTAGATGCTACAGAACGAGACAAACCCCAACCCCGCGAGACAACATCTCAATCTGTAACAGTAAGGGGTCAAAAACCTCTCTAGATGTTACAGAACGAGACATTAGCTTGCCGAGAACTTCGCCTCGTAAATGTGATTCAAGTGTGTCGATATTTCCTTGCCAATGTTGCGCAACAGGAACCCTTTCGGCGGTCGTAACGTACGAATTGTCATAGGTACCCCTTCAACGATTGGGAGAAGAAATGGCAAAGTACGCACCTAAACACTTGGAGGTCTCAGGCGGCGCCGAGCCTCGCCCCACATTCTCGGGCCACAAGGCAACACGACTCGCCGTCACCGCGGCAACCACCATCGCTATGACTGGCTCGACGCTGCTCGCGCCGTTCTCGGTATTTGCCAACGATGCGAGTGATACCACGGCACAGGACGCGATCATGTCGCCGCTTGCTGTCCACGCCGGCGAGGCGGCAGGCTCCGCAGTAAAGGCAAACGCCCAGAAGATTGCCGACCTGCAGGCTGCGATCGATGCCGCAAAGGCTGCCGAGGCAGACGCCAAATCCGACTACGACACGGTGGCTGCCCCCTATACCGAAAAGCAGGCGGCCCGCGACAACGCACAAAGCACCTATGACGCCTCCGTCTCCGATAATTCGCAGGCAGAGGCCGCCGCGCGCGCCGAATATGCTCGCCAGCTCGATGAAAGCGTCAAGGCGGCCGACAGCGCCAGTGCCACGCTGAAGGATGCCCAAGGAAAGCTCGATGCAGCCAAGACCGACGCCGAGGACAAGTCGAAGGTCCTTGATGCCGCAAAGCAGGCGGCAGCTGATGCGCAGGCCAAGCTCGAGGCAGCCCAGAAGGCAGCCGCCAACGCAACGCCGGAGGAAATCAAGGTCGCCAAGCAGGCTGCCGCAGATGCGCAGGCCGCTCTGGACCAAGCAAAGGCTGCGAAGGCCGCTGCCGATTCCGCGCTCGCCGATGCCCAGCAGGCTCAGAGCGCCGCGCAGAGCGTTTACGACGAGGCGGCAGGCACGCTGGCTTTCGCTCAGCAGGAAAAGACCGCCGCGGATGGTAAGGTAGTTGCGGCACAGACAGCGTACGACAGCGCACAAGCCGATTTGGCGGCCGCAAAGGCAGGCGCCGAGGGCCCGGAGTATGACGCCGCCCAGGCAAAGGTCGATGCAGCCCAAAGCGCACTCAACCAGGCGAAGCAGCAGCAGGCGGCTGCCGAAGCAGGCCTTTCTCAGGCAAATAGCGACGTTGCATCCAAGCAGGACGCCCTCACCGGTGCCGAAAGCGAGCTCGAAGCCAAGAAGCAGACAGTCGCAGCAGCCGAAAATGATGTAACGGCAGCCCAGACGAAAGCCGATGCGGCGCAATCGGAGTTGACCTCGGCAAAGCAGGCACATGCTACCGAACTGGAGAAAGCAAAGGCCGCTCAGAAACAAGTCGATCAGGCAAAAGCCGAGAAGGAGCAGGCAGACAAGGCGCTCAAAACTGCCAAGGCAAACCAGGCGGCCGCCGATCAAGCCGTTATCGATGCACAGAAAGCATACGATACGTGCAAGGCGGCAACCGATAAGGCAACAACGGCGGAGGCGCAGAGCGTCATCGGCTTCTACCAGTTCATCGGTGCCAACGACGCTGCAAACATCATCTATAGGCAGAGCGATAAAAACCCGACGACCATTGGCGATAAAAAAGACGGCACGTCACTCGATAACGCCAAGCTTTCGTTTGGCAAGCTGCGCGAAATTAATGAATATCGCAAAAGCGTCGGCCTTAGCGAGCTTAAGGTGACGGCAGAGCAAATGGCAATCGCTCAGTCTGATTCCAATTACTCTGACGCAACGAAGGGGCACTCAGACTATGCCGGATTTGAAAATGCCGCTTGGAACTTCAGCACGAAAGAAAACATCGCGCACCAATGGGTTGATGGCGAAAAGAAAATATTTGACGATGCTGCAGCGAAAGCCGGCCTTGGCAACGTTGCCCCCAAAGATGCTTGGAAGACTTTCTGGAGTCACGGTACCGAATTCGGAGCCCAAGGCGTGGGTTTTGGCACCGTCGGCCATTATTTGAATATCGTACAACCTAACGCCAAAACCATGGGATACGGCATCAACTCGCGCGGAACCCTTTGGCCGTATGTGTTCGTCTTGGAGATCGACAACAATTACGGTTCGTACGAGAAAGAATACTCGATCGATGAACTCGAGAATCTCTTTGATCAGTATCAGCTGAGCCTCTCCAAAGCCAGCGAAAAGCTCGCCGCCGCAAAGACGGACCTTGAACAAAAGCGCAGCACAGCGGCATCGAAAGCCAATGCCGTAAAGGTAGCTGAGACCCTCGTCGCTCAAAAGCAGGAAGGCGTTGATACCGCGAACAGCAACCTTGCCGCCAAGAACGACAGCGTAGCAAGTGCCGCCGCCGCTGTTGCCCTAGCAGAGCAGAATCTCGCCAAGGCAAACGGAAAAGTTACCGAAGCCGAAGACCAGGTCAAAGCCGCCCAAAGTAACGTGGCGACCGCAGAGCAGGTCGTCAACCAGAAGCGCGCCGAGCTTAAGGCATCGCAAGAGCAAGCCGCTCAGAGTCAGAAGAAGGTTGATGACGCCAAGGCAGAGGCTCTCTTAAAGCAGCAGGCTCTGCAAGATGCAAGGAAGGAACTTGCCAAGTATTCTGCCGATGTTGCTGCGGCCCAGGAGAAGGCTGACAAGGCCCATCAAACGCTCGATGAAGCCACGGCGGCTCAGACGTCTGCCCAGAGCGCTCTTGAAAAGGCGGAGCGCGACGCGGCTGCCAAGAAGCAGGCCCTCGCTATCGCCAAGGACGGCGCCGAGGCCAAGGCGGCGACCGCGGAGCACGCTGCGAGCGATCTGACCACGGCGAAAAACGACTTTGCTTCAAAGAAGGCCCATGCCGACGCCCTGAGCAACGCGGCCAACAATCTTACCGCGGCAAAGGCGGCCAAGAAGGACGCCGACGCAGCAGTTACCGAGGCCGAGGCCGCCCTTGGTGCGGCAAATGACGCCATCGCGAACGCCGAGCAGGCGGTCGAGAATTCTCAGGCCGCATCGGACGCCGCTGTCGCTACCCTCGGAAAGCTCAAGTCCATCAACGTCGAAAACGGCATTGCTACTGGCTCTGACGCAAACGCGAACGATACGCTCAATGCCCTCTTTGCCAAGTGCGTCGTTGCCAAGCAGGTAGAACTTAACGCAAAGGTCGCACTTGATGCCGCTCAGGCAGACCTTGATGCTGCGACGCCCGCCTACACCGCGGCGCTCAATGCCTACAACGAGGCGAAGGCAAAACGCGTAGCCGCCGAGCAAGCCCTGAAGGACGAGATTGCCCGCCAGGAGCAAGAGGCAGCAAAGGCCGAGCAGGCCAAGATCACGCAGGCTGCCGCTAAGCCGGTTGCTGGAAAGCCGTCTGCCGGCAACGCCAAGACGGCCGCCAACTCGGCACTTCCCACCACAGGCGACAATGCTGCGCTCGCCGGTGAGACGTTTGTCATCGGAGGCGTCGTGCTTGTAGCCGCCGGCGTCTTCCTAACCGACAAGAAACGTTGTCAGGAGTAAGGATTTCGGGAGGACGGCTTCTCCCCCCTCCCACCGTTTCACAAACCCCGCCTGACATGCGCCGGGACGTCCACCACACGGGCGCCCCGGCGTTTTACGTTGTATGGCCGGGGCATCTGCTCCGAGATTGTCTCGACCTGTAACATCTAGGTCCCAAATATCGGTCTTACTGTTACAGATCGAGATGTTCGGGTTGCCATCGAATGGTTTGTCTCGATCTGTAACAGTTACTCGACAAAAACGGGTCAACATGTTACGGATCGAGATGATTGGACTGCCACTCAACAGTTCGTCTAAATCTGTAACAGTTATGGTTCAAAAACCTCTCTAGATGTTACAGATCGAGATGATTGGTTGGGACGGTCCATCGGTCAACCAACTACCCTCATCTGTAACGAAATGTCATACATTTCAATCTCCACTGGACACCCCCAGGGGGTATGGGTGTATAGTATCAGCAGGTTAACAATTCCAACACCAAATTACAGAAAGGAGAAGCCATGGCTCAGGATAAGTTTGACGTGGGCGGTATGACGTGCGCCGCGTGCCAAGCGCACGTGGACCGTGCCGTGAGCAAGCTCGACGGCGTCCAAAGCGTCGCGGTCAATCTGCTCGCCGGCTCTATGCTGGTGGACTACGACCCTGCGCAGGTCTCCCCCGACGATATCTGCACCGCTGTCGATCGCGCTGGCTACTCGGCCTCGCCCATCAGCGCGGGCACCGACGCCGCCTCAAGCGGCAGCTCGCAGGCCAGGTCTGGCGTCACCCATATGGAGTCGCCCACCAAAAAGCTGGAGGCCGCCGCCTCTGCCATGCGTACCCGCCTCATCATCTCGATCATCTTCCTCATCCCGCTGTTTTACACAGGCATGGGGCACATGCTCGGCTGGCCGCTGCCCGGCATCTTCACCGACCATACTCACAGCATGACGCTCGCCCTCACCGAGCTCGTCCTGCTCATCCCCATCGTCTATGTCAACGACGCGTACTTTATCAATGGGTTTAAATCGCTCGCGCACGGCGCGCCCACCATGGACGCCCTCATCGCCGTCGGCGCCACCGCGTCCATTGCCTGGTCGCTCTACGCCATGTTTATCATGGCCGACCAGCTGGCCACAGGTCAGGTACACGAGGCCATGATAACGGGCATGGACAATCTGTATTTTGAGAGCGCTGGCACCATCCTGTCGCTCGTCACCGTGGGCAAATACCTCGAGACGCGCAGCAAGTCCAAGACCGGCGGCGCTATCGAGGCGCTCATCGACTTAGCACCCAAGACCGCGACCGTCGTGGCAGAGGACGGCAGCGAGGCCACCGTCGACGTCGATGCCATTCTGCCCGGCCAGGTGCTGCGTGTGCGCCCCGGCGAGTCCATCCCTGTCGATGGCGTGGTGCTCGAGGGCAGCTCGGCCGTGGACGAGAGCGCGCTCACCGGCGAGTCCATCCCCGTGGAAAAGACCGCCGGCGACACCGTCAACGCCGCCACTGTCAACCGCACCGGCTCGTTTGCCTTCCGTGCCACACGCGTGGGCGCCGACACGTCGCTCGCCAAGATTATCCAGCTCGTCGAGGACGCCAACGCCACCAAGGCGCCCATCGCCCGCATGGCCGACAAGGTCGCCGGCGTGTTCGTGCCCGTGGTATTCGTGATCTCGGCCATGACCTTCGTGGCGTGGATGGCACTGACCGGTAGCGTGAACGAAGCGCTCACCTCCGCCGTCGCTGTGCTGGTGATCAGCTGTCCGTGCGCATTGGGTCTGGCCACGCCCGTCGCTATTATGGTCGGCACCGGCAAGGGCGCCGAGATGGGCATTCTGTTCAAGAGCGCCGAGGCGCTGGAGAATCTGCGCAGCGTGGGCACCGTGGTGTTCGATAAGACGGGAACGGTCACTCGCGGCAAGCCTGCCGTGACCGATATCGTGGTAGCCACGCGCGCCGACGGATCGCCCGCCATGAGCGAAAAGGCGCTACTCAAGCTGGCCGCCGCGCTGGAGCGCTCAAGCGAACACCCGCTGGCCGAGGCGATTATGGCCGAGTGCGAGACGCGAGGGATTGTCGCGCGCGCCGTCGAGGACTTTGCCGCCGTGCCCGGGCGAGGCGTTACGGCGCGCGAGGGGCAAAACGCCATTGCCGCCGGCAATATGCGCCTGATGAACGAGCTGGGCGCGAAGGTGCCCGCGGGTCTTGCCGAACAGTTCGCCGCCGAGGGCAAGACGCCGCTGTTCTTTGCCAAGAACGGCGAGCTCGCCGGCACCATTGCCGTGGCTGACGAGGTCAAGGAAACGAGTGCCGGAGCCATCGCCGCACTGCGCTCGCTTGGCGTCGACGTGCGCATGCTCACCGGCGACAACCGAGTCACCGCCGAAGCAATCGCCCGCCGCGTGGGGCTGAGCAGCGAACAGGTCATCGCCGACGTCCTCCCCGCCGACAAGGAGCACCACGTACGCGAGCTGCAGGATGCGGGCAGCAAGGTCGCCATGGTGGGCGACGGTATCAATGACTCCCCCGCCCTGGCGCGCGCCGACGTGGGCCTTGCTATCGGCACCGGCGCAGACATCGCCAAGGAGGGCGCCGACGTGGTACTCATGCGCAGCGACCTCATGGACGTCGCCCGTGCCATCGAGCTGTCGCGCGCCACAATTCGCAACATCAAGCAGGACCTGTTCTGGGCGCTGTTCTACAACGGCATCGGCATTCCGCTGGCGGCGGGCGTGTTCTTCCCCCTCACCGGTTGGCAGCTCTCGCCGATGTTTGGCGCCGCGGCCATGAGCCTGTCGAGTGTCTGCGTCGTAAGCAATGCGCTGCGCTTAAAATCCTTTAAGCCAAAAGTGGCAAAATAGGCTCACCATTAAGTCCATCTAGAACGGGTTTTCCAGACGCCCGAGATTGACCCGAAAGAGGAGCGACGCGCACTTTGGTACGCGAGCGACGGCTTGAAGGTCAAGGTCGGGTGCCTGGGAAAGCCGACACAACAGGGAGGAATACCCATGCGTTACACAATCAAGACTTCCGGCCTCATGTGCGGCCATTGCGACGCCACCGTCGAGACGGCGTTGCTCAACGTGGCCGGCGTGACCGACGCCGACGCCGATCACGAGACCCAGACCGTCCAGGTGGAGTGCGCCGACACCGTGACCGTCGAGCAGCTCACCGCCGCTGTCGAGGGCGCCGGCGAGAAGTTCCACGCCCTTTCGGTGACCGCCGCATAGCAGTCGCTGCCTACTGAATCCTCAGAAGTTGCGGTGAAATACGGACTGTTGTGCCGCCCTAGGCCTTTAAACGGTCCGTATTTCACCGCAACTGACGGGGACATCCGGAAGATCGACCAGAAACGAGGACCCGACATGATGGCAGACCATAAATCGGTGACCCGCATGCTCAAGACGGCACGCGGCCAGATCGACGGCATCTTGCGGATGGTCGAGGAGGACCGTTACTGCGTCGATATTTCCACGCAGCTCATGGCAACGCAGGCGCTCCTCGCGCGCATTAACGCCGACGTGCTCAAGGCGCATATCGAGGGCTGCGTGACTTCGGCAATCGAATCGGGCGACGAAGACCTCAAAGCCGCCAAGCTCGCCGAAATCGAACGCGTCGTCGACAAGCTCTCCAAGTAATAGGGGCATTGGGGACAGATTTCTTTGCACCGTCTTGGTATTCCGGGGACAGGTATGTTTGCACCACATTGGTGCAGATTAACCTGTCCCCCTTGCTCTAAATCGGGTATAAAGGCGTGCAGCATATCGAACGAAAGGCAATTTGCATGAATGACTTTATGAAGGGTCGCAATGGTGCCGATGAACTCACCATCGTGATGGGTTTTGCCGGCATCGTCATCGCGATGATCGGATCGATAGCCCGCATCCAGTGGCTCAGCTGGATTGCCATCGCCGTAATCGTGATTGGCGTGCTGCGCGGCCTGTCCAAAAATATCGACGCACGTCACAAGGAGAACGAGGCCTTTGTCGCCGCGACTGCAAACGTACCCGGCTTGGGCAAGTTTGTAGCTAGCTTGGGCGGCGGAGCTGCAGCGGCCAACGCCTCGCGCGCAGCCGGTACTAGCAAGGAAGACTTTGAACGTGCCAAGCGCACAGCCAAGAAGATGTGGAAGGGCCGCAAGACCACGGCCTATCTTAAGTGCCCCAACTGCGGCCAGATGCTCTCCGTTCCCAAGGGCAAAGGCAAGATTCGCGTCACCTGCCCCAAGTGCCATGCCAAGATGGAGACGCGCTCATAGCTGCCATACTATGGGACAAATAAAAGCCGAGGCCTCGCACTGGGACCTCGGCTTTTTCTGATTATGACAAAAGGATTGTCCCTTTGTCGCATCGCCATATCGCGCGCTTACGCCACGCCATCGCGGGCAAGCTCCTCGGCCAACGCCTCGGCAGGCATGGCCATAATCGCGTCGAGCTCGGCGTCCACCTCGGGAATACGCTTCACCTTGAGCTTGCGCACCAGATCACCGCGACACATCACGTGCGTCGGATCACGCAGTGCGCACAGGTCATCGAGCGGGTTCTCGCGCGTCACCAGAATATCGGCGGCCTTGCCGCACTCGATTGTGCCGGTCTCGCCGCCCAGCCCCAGCAGCTCGGCATTGACCTGCGTGGCCGTATGCAGCGCGAAAGCGTTGCCCACGCCGACATACTTGGCAAAATAGGCCACCTCACGCCACATGTCGTACTGCGTCACGAACGGGCAGCTCGAGTCCGTGCCAAGGCCCACCTTAACGCCAGCTTCCAGTGCGGCACGGGCGCTCTCGATGATGCCCGAGCACACGATGTCACCGTTCTTCTTTTGTGTATCGGTCGAATGGGTCTTTTCCGGGTCGAGCAATACAAACGGCAGCGCCGGGCTGATAGTGCAGGTAACGCTGGGCGCACGCCCCTCGAGCTGCGTGCCCGCGGCGCCGCGGTACAGTTCCAAGATCTCGGGAGTCATCGGGGCACCGTGCTCGATCGTATCGACGCCGGCCTCAAGCGCGGCCTTCACGCCTTCGGTGCTCTCGACATGAGCCATAACCGGCAGGCCCACCTCGTGCGCCGCCTTGCACGCCGCCGCGGCAACCTCGACCGGCATACGCAGCACACCCGGCTCGCCCACCTCGGTAGCGTCGAACACGCCGCCCGTCACGAACAGCTTGATGACGTCGGCACCGCGCGCATACAGGTCGCGCACCTGTTCGGCTGCCTCGGCGGGACTGTTGGCCACCTGGGCGAACAAACCCGCACCATGGCCGCCCGGCACCGTGACACCCGTTCCCGGCGCCACCAGGCGAGGACCTTGATACTTGCCGGCATCGATAGCATCGCGCACGGCAAGATCGGCAAACAGCGGGTCGCCCGCGCCGCGCACCGTGGTCACGCCACTTGCCAGTTGTTGTTGGGCGCTGCCCTTAAGAATATGGCGCACGATGGCGCGCCCCACGGGATTATCGAGCTTCTTCATCAGCGCGCCCGCATCGCCCGCCGAAACCGGCTTGCCCGAACCGCACAGATGCACATGCATATTGATGAGGCCTGGCATGAGATACGCACCTGCCAGGTCGATAACCTCGGCACCCGCAGGCGCCTGCGCCACAGCACTCGGCCCCATCCACGTGATGACACCGCGCTCAACGGCCACGGCCATATCGGGCTGCGGCTCCATATGTTTCGAGCCATCCAGGACGGTCGCATTGATAAACAACGTGGAACGATCGGCAGACGCCATATCGAGCTCCTCCCTCACAATTAACTTGAACATTTGTCCATTATTATCCAGCGCGGCAAGGTTGCTGCGGACATATCGGCTAACGGGAGGAAGAAAAGGGCGTGAGGATGAACAGACCAGCGCAGCGATGCGTCGGTCGTTCCAGCAAAACGTCTTGATCTGTAACAGATAGACCGTCTTTAACCTTCCAAATGTTACAGATCGAGATTTTCGGTCGTGCCTCCAGCCTTTGTCTCAATCTGTAACAGTTAGACCGATTTTTGGCCGTTAGATGTTACAGATCGAGACATTCTCCAGCCCCATCGTCAAACGTCTAAATCTGTAACAGGTAGACAGGTTTTCGGCCTCTAGATGTTACAGATTGAGATCTTTTGGCGGTAGCCAACCTTTTGTCTTGATCTGTAACAGTTACGAGGCCAAACGGCCCCTTATTGTTACAGATTGAGACAGTCCGCTTCAGTGCCCATACCACTGGCGCCTCCATTGCTCAGCCAAATCGGGCCGTCGCGGAATACCCGCCAGCCTCATTTTCTCGACAAGCTTCCCCGGGTCTTTGAGTTCGTTAAACGTAAACCGAAGCACCTTGTGCCCGAGCATTGTCAGATGGGACTCCCGTTGACGTTCTGCCACGAATGGATCGACCGACTCCCGGCCCTCGCCGTTCTGCAAGGTGTACTTCCCCTTTCCGTCGAGCTCGCCGATGACACACGTCCCGTCCTCGAGCCGCCAAAAATAGTCGACGCGAAACACCTGGCTCGGATCGAGCGGGTCGCGAAACTCCACCTGCAGCTCCGGAACCGGAAAGCCGTACGCAATAAAGAACGCTCGGAACCGAGACTCGCCGCCGTTTTCGGACAGCCCGTCCGCATACGACGCAATCACCTGTGCCCTGCGATACCCTCGCCTGCCCTCGCGATCGGCGCGGAGGCGCTCGCACAAATCCCAACGTGATACGCCTTTCGCCCGCAGTGCAGAATCGGCAATCGCCAACCCGTAGGAGAACGGCGCACGCAGCAAGCAACCCTCCACCGTGCGCCAAAACGACGTCACCTGCACGCCGTCGACTTGTTCAAGTACACCCGCCGCCTGCGGACGCAACAGCCGACACCCTGCACTCAGCGGCACCGAGCAACCCGTCTTAACAAGATATCGTGGCCCAAGCAGATCATTCGGCACCTCCAAACCCCACAAAAGCGCCGCGTCATAGCCCCAAAACGCCCAATCGGGATGAAATTCCGCAAGCCCTTTGATAGTCCTCAGCGCTCGCTCCGCCGGCGTCAATGCATCCCAATCATGCTTAAAACAGAACAGGTACGGCTCGGGCTCCGCAATATCGTCAGTTCCAACATGGCGTCGCAGCCACATGAGCTCGGCATTGTCATGCGTTGCGAGCAGCGCACCTTGCTTAGCCGTCTCCGTGAGCCGCGCGAGCATCCTATTCCGCGCCAACGTATTGCGAGTCGCATGTTTGTGTTTGAGAACGGTATTAGACACTTTCATCACCACCACGTCAGACAAATGGGCCATCGTCACCGTTGCCTCCGCTGACAAATGTTTTGATCTGTAACAGGAAGACAGTCTTTGAGCCTCTAGTTGTTACAGAACAAGATCTTTCGGCAGCCGCCAACCTTCCGTCTCAATCTGTAACAGTTACGGGCCCAAACAGCCGCCAAACGTTACAGATTGAGACAAAGTCAGGGCAGCAGGGCGACACCAGTCACATCCCCTACTCCCACTCCTGCTCGTAGATGTTGAGGGACTTTACATACCGCCCCTGGGCGCCCATGATGTCGCGGACCAGGCGCAAAAAGAAGCTGATGCACGAGGTGTCAAAGCCATCCTGCAGGTCCTCCGGATGCACCGCACCCGGCCCATCGACCGCCGTGTCACTCAGGCGCGCGATGTCATACAGATAGAGCTGTCCCGCCGTCAGCCAGACATCGTCGACGCAGGCGAGGCGCACCGCAATCGCGCCGTCACTCCAATGCTCCTTTTGCACGATATGCGGGTCGTAGACATCAAAGCGACGGTCGGTGCGCGTATCATTCAGCGCAACCATGCCAGTCGTGGGATCCTTGTCCAAAATGCCAAAACGCGAGAAATACTGTGTGTCGCGCACCTGCTCGAGCCGCTTGAGCGAGGCAGGCGAAAGCGATGCCGGCGGCTCATCAACATACAGCTCGAGCAGCGTCTTGCCATGGCGATAGGGGCGCTCGAAGAGCAGCCAATCGGTAAATGCCATGTTGTAGGCCATGATTTCGTTTTGGGAAGGCTCGGTGCAATAGCCGAGCCACGGGTCGACAATGATCTCGAACTGCTCGCGCGCCGGCTCCAAAAACTGAAACTTCCGCAGCATCCAAAAATGGGCCATGTCGGCAATATCGTTGCCGACGGCTTCAGCCAGATGTGCTCGGTCTAAAACGTGATCAGTCACGGCATCCTCCTCAAACTGATGAACCTCAATTTGAGCTTACGAGGAGGGTGGGCAGCCACTGTTGGCACGGACAAAATAGGCCTCCGGCTGCAAACCAACTGCTGACCAAACACTTGACGGGATGCTTGACCGAAAATGCGCACCGCAAAGAAACGGCAGGTAGATATAGACAGCTGACCCGCCATTTTGAGCCAGATGCCCGCTGCCACCACAGAAACAGCAGAGCACCACAGTCGCAAACGTCGACGAATGAATACTTGTACGTCGACAAATGACAAAGTCGCCCGCAAACCCGCAAGGGGTGTCCCTGGGTGCCGGCACATAAAGAACGTCCCCAGCTGCCGGCACTTGGGGACGTTCCTTTTGGGCCGGCCGTTGGGGACAGACCTTGACGATTCAGCTGTGGACAGCCGCCTTACAGCTCCAGCGCCTCGGCGACTTCGGCAGCGCAGGCCAGGGCGTCGACCATAGCGTTCACCACGAGCGAGCTGCCGTTACGAGCGTCACCGGCAACATACACCGGCGCGGCATCCGCGGCGACGCTGTCGACACGCGCCGCAAGATGCGAGCCCTCGGCGGCCATCACAGGCAGCGGACGACCAGCAGTGGCAACGGGCACGCCAACGGCGTCGAACACACCGTGCTCCGGGCCCGTAAAGCCGCAGGCGATGAGCACCAGCTGGGCCGGCACCTCGTGCTCGGAGCCCGCGATACGCTCGGGCTTGCCAGCCGACCAATCCAGATCGGCCACGCGCAGGCCCGCGGCCGCGCCCTTATTGTCCAGCAGCACCTCGAGCGTATCCACACCCCAAGCGCGCATCTCGCCGCCCATGGCAGCGATGGCCTCCTGCTGGCCGTAGTCGGTCTTCTTAACGTTTGGCCACTGCGGCCAGGGGTTGCTCGCCGCGCGCGCATCAGGCGCCGCCGGCAAGAACTCAAACTGGCGCACGCTGCGCGCACCCTGACGTACCGCGGTGCCCACGCAGTCGTTACCGGTATCGCCGCCGCCAATGACCACGACGTCCAGGCCGCGTGCATCGACGACAGGCTCGCCGCCATCGAGCACCGAGACGGTCGAGGCCGTCAGGTAGTCCACGGCATACACCACGCCGGGTGCGTCAATATTCTCAGCAGCCAGTCCACGCGGGGCACGAGCACCGGCAGCCACCACAACGGCGTCAAAGCCATTGAGCTTGGCCGCTACCGCAGGGTTCGTAACGTCGGCACCCAGCTCAAACACAATGCCCAGCTCGCGCATGAGCGCCACGCGGCGCTCGACCACGGACTTCTCGAGCTTCATGTTGGGAATGCCGTACATGAGCAGGCCGCCCGGACGGTCGTCGCGCTCAAACACCGTCACGCGGGCGCCACGACGCGCAAGCTCCCATGCTGCCACCAGACCAGCAGGACCGGAGCCCACCACGGCAACCGTGGGTGCGCCCTCCCCCGCCGGCTCAAAGCGGCGCGGACCGCCATTTGCCCACTCATGGTCGCTGATCGCGCGCTCGTTGTCGTGAATCGTCGTGGGCTGGCCGTCGACCGAGCCCAGGTTGCACGCGGCCTCGCACAGCGCCGGGCACACGCGGCTCGTGAACTCGGGCATGGGCGAGGTGAGTGACAGACGCTCGGCAGCCTCGTCCCAGCGGCCGCGATACACTAGCTCGTTCCACTCGGGAATCAGATTGTGCAGCGGGCAGCCACTCGGACGCGCCTTGCCAAAGCTCGCACCCATCTGACAAAACGCCACACCGCACATCATGCAGCGGCTCGCCTGGGCACGGCGCGCATCGTCGTCGAGCTCCACGTACAGCGGATCGAAATCGCGGCTGCGCTCCTCCACGGGGCGCAGCTCGTGGGTCACGCGATCGATATCAAGAAAAGCACCGGGCTTACCCATGGCACTTACGCCTCCTTCTTGGTCGAAGCAACAGGGCTGGCAGCGGCGGGCGCAGCGCCAGCGACACCACCCGCCACATCAAAGCGAGCGACATCGGCAGCGTCGGCGCGACCGGTCACAATGTCAAACGCTAGCTCCTCGGCCTGCTCATGCGTCTTGCCGACGGCCTCGGCGGCGGCGACAATCGCCAGCACGCGCTCGTACTCGGTCGGAATGACCTTCACAAAGTGTTTGCTCATCGTCTCAAAGCTGTAGAGTAGCTTAATGCCGCGCGGGCTCTGCGTCGCGTCCACGTGCTCCTGGATGAGCGCACGAATCTGCGCCAGCTCGCCGGCCGTCGGGGCCTTGAGCTCAACGCTCTCGTGGTTCACGCGGGCATCGAGCGTGCCGTACTGATCGAAGACGTAAGCCACGCCGCCCGTCATGCCGGCGGCGAAGTTCTGCCCGACCTCGCCCAGGATGAGCGCCAGACCTCCCGTCATGTACTCGCAGCCATGGTTGCCGCAGCCCTCGACCACCACCGTGGCACCGGAGTTGCGTACGCCAAAGCGCTGGCCGGCCAGGCCGTTAATGAAGCCGCGACCGCTCGTGGCACCAAAGAACGCAACGTTGCCCACGATGATGTTCTCGTCGAACTTGTAGGTCGCATGCGGGTTGGGGCGCACCGACACCTCGCCGCCCGAAAGGCCCTTGCCAAAGTAGTCGTTGGCGTCGCCGCACACGTTGAGCGTAATGCCGCGCGGCAGGAAGGCGCCAAAGCTCTGACCGGCCGAGCCATCGCAATCGATGGTAATGGAGCCGGCGGGCAGGCCCTCGGGATGCGCCTTGGTCACCGCGTTGCCCAAGATGGTGCCCACGCAGCGGTTGACGTTGGCGATATCGGCGCGGAAGCGAATCGGACGCAGGTGCGCACGGGCATCGGCCGTATAGGGCACAAACAACGTGGAGTCGAGCGTCTTGTCGAGCTCGCTGTCCGCGGCCATCTGCGGCAGGAAGTGGCGACCGTCGGCGCCCGGAATATGGGCACCGAACTCGCAGGTCGCGCTCGCCAGCACGGGCGACAGATCGAGCAGGTTGGCCTTGCGGTTGCCCGGGACCTCAATCTGGCGCAGGCACTCGGGATGGCCGACCATCTCGTCGACGGTGCGGAAGCCCAGGCTCGCCATGACCTCGCGCAGCTGCTCGGCAACAAAGAGCATAAAGTGCTCAACGTGCTCGGGCTTGCCGCGGAAACCGCGACGCAGGCGGCAGTTTTGCGTGGCGATGCCGGCCGGGCAGGTATCCTGCTGGCAGTCACGCTGCATAAGGCAGCCCATCGAGATGAGCGGCATGGTCGCAAAGCCAAACTCCTCGGCGCCCAGCAGGCAGGCGACGGCAACATCGGTGCCGTCCATGAGCTTGCCGTCGGCCTCGAGCACCACGCGCGAGCGCAGGCCGTTTTGCAGCAGCGTCTGCTGGGCCTCGGCAAGGCCGAGCTCCAGCGGCAGACCCGCGTGCCAAATGGAATCGCGCGCAGCGGCACCCGAGCCGCCATTGTGGCCGCTGATCAAGATCTTGTCGGCAGCGCCCTTGGCCACACCGGTGGCGATGGTGCCGACGCCGGCCTCGCTGACTAGCTTGACCGACACGCGCGCACCGGGGTTGGCGTTCTTAAGATCGAAGATAAGCTCCGCCAGGTCCTCGATGGAGTAGATGTCGTGGTGCGGCGGAGGCGAGATCAGGCCGATACCGGGCGTGGACTGACGGACCTCGGCGATCCAGGGATAGACCTTCTTGCCGGGCAGGTGGCCACCCTCGCCGGGCTTGGCGCCCTGGGCCATCTTGATCTGAATCTCGAAGGCGCTGCACAGGTAGCGGCTCGTCACGCCAAAGCGCGCGCTTGCTACCTGCTTGATCGCGGAGTTCTTGGAGTCGCCGTTGGCCAGCGGGGTCTCGCGACGCGGGTCCTCGCCGCCCTCGCCCGAGTTGGAACGGCCATGCAGGCGGTTCATGGCGATGGCCATGCACTCGTGTGCCTCTTTGCTGATGGAGCCATACGACATGGCACCGGTGTTAAAGCGGCGGACAATGTTGAGCGCAGGCTCGACCTCGTCGAGCGAAACCGGCGTGCGGCCGCTGGCATTAAAGTCGAGCAGGTCGCGTAGGCGCACGGCACGGCCGGTGCGGTGCAGACGGGCGCTGTACTCCTTAAAGGTGTCGTAGCAGTCCTCACGGCAGGCGGTCTGCAGCAAGTAGACAGTCTGCGGATCGATAAGGTGATCCTCGCCGCCGAGCGGGCGCCACTTGGTCAGACCCAGCGTGGGCAGCTGATCGGGAGCCGGGCTCTTAAGGATAGCGAGCGCGGCATCGTAGCGCTCGTTTTGCTCGCGCTCGACGTCCTCGACGCCCATACCGCCCACACGGCTCACCGTGCCGGCGAAATACGCGTTGACGAACTCCGGCGTAAAGCCCACGGCCTCGAAGATCTGCGCCGAATGGTAGCTCTGCACCGTGGAGATACCCATCTTGGACATGATGGAGACGATGCCGGCGGTCGCAGCCTTGTTGTAGTTAGCGATGCCCTGCTCGGCCGTCACGTCCAGGTCGCCGCGTGCCGCCAAGTCGCGGATGCACGCATGTGCGTTGTACGGATAGATGCCGCTCGCGGAGTAGCCCACCAGTGCCGCAAAGTCGTGCGGGGACACGGCGTCGCCGCACTCCACCACGATGTCGGCAAAGGTACGCACGCCGGCGCGGATCAAGTGGTTGTGCACGCAGCCCACGGCGAGCAGCGACGGCACGGGCACCTCGCCCGCAGCGGCACGATCGCTCAACACCACGATGTTCACGCCGTCGCGGACCGCAGCCTCAACGTCCTCTGCAAGCTGCTTGAGCGCAGCCTGCAGCGCGCCCTCGCCGGCATCGCGGCGGTACACGGCACGGAAACGGCAGGTCTTAAAGCCCACGCGATCGATGGCGCAAATGCGGTCGAACTCCTCCTCGCTCAGCAGCGGACACTCCAAGCGAACCAGCTGGCAGGCCGTGCGGGAGTCCTCGAGCAGGTTGCCGTGGTTACCCAGGTAGAGCGTGGTCGAAGTCACCATGTGCTCGCGCAGGGCATCGATGGGCGGGTTCGTGACCTGGGCGAACAGCTGATAGAAGTAATCGAAGAACGAGCGCGTCTTCTTGGACAGGCAGGCCAGCGGCGCATCGATGCCCATCGAGGCAAGCGGGGCCTTGCCCTGCTGGGCCATGGGACGCACGACCTCATCGACGTCATCCCAGTGATACCCGAGCTTGGCCATGCGCACGGTGGCAGGCACCTCGGCGTCCTCGGCGGGCGCGGGCGCGGCGGGCCTATCGAGCGCGTCGACGGTCAGCGTCTCCTCGGCAATCCAATCACGGTAGGGCTTTTCCTTGGCGTAACGGGCGCGCAGCTCGTCGTTGTAGATGACGCGGCCGCGGGCAAAGTCGACCTCGAGCATCTGACCCGGCCCCAGACAGCCGCTCGTCAGGATGTTCTCGGGGCTTACCTCGATGGTGCCCACCTCGCTTGCCAGCATAAAGCGACCGTCGCGCGTCACGTAGTAGCGGGCGGGACGCAAGCCGTTACGGTCGAGGGCGGCACCCAGCGTGCGACCGTCGGTAAAGGCGATGGCCGCCGGGCCATCCCACGGCTCCATGAGCATGGACTGGTAAGCGTCGTAGGCGCGGCGCTCCTCACTCAGGCTGTCGTTGTGGTCCCACGGCTCGGGCAGCAGCATGGATGCGGCACGCGTGAGCGGACGACCGTTCATGACCAGGAACTCGAGTACGTTGTCCAGAATCGCGGAGTCGGAACCCTCGCGGTTGATGATGGGCATCACGCGCTCAAGATCATGTTGCAACACGGGGCTGTACAGGTTGGGTTCGCGAGCGCGGATCCAGTTGACGTTACCCTTGAGGGTGTTGATCTCGCCGTTGTGAATGATAAAACGGTTGGGGTGCGCACGCTCCCAGCTGGGCGTGGTGTTGGTGGAGTAGCGCGAGTGGACGAGCGCCACGGCCGTTTTGACGGCGGCGTCGTTGAGATCGATGAAGAAGCGGCGCATCTGCGTGGCGACCAGCATGCCCTTGTACACGATGGTGCGCGAGCTCATGGAGCAGACGTAGAAGATCTTGTCGCGCAAGGCGAACTCGGCGTCGGCCTTCTTCTCGATGGTGCGGCGGCACACATACAGGCGGCGCTCGAAGGCGTCGCCGGCGGGCGTGTCGTCGGGGCGGCCCAGGAAGGCCTGCAAGATTGTGGGCATGCAGGCGCGGGCCGTCTCGCCCAGGTCGTGCGGGTCGACGGGCACCTCGCGCCAAAAGAGCAGCGGCACGCCGGCCTCGGCGCAGCCCTCCTCAAACACGCGGCGGGCATCCTCTACGCCCTTGTCGTCCTGCGGGAAGAACAGCATGGCCACACCATAGTCGCCCTCTGCCGGCAGAATCTGGCCGCACTTTTGAGCCTCTTTGCGGAAAAAGTGATGCGGAACCTGAAACAGGATTCCGGCGCCGTCGCCGGTGTTCTTCTCGAGTCCGGTGCCGCCGCGGTGCTCCAAGTTGACCAGAATGGACAGTGCGTCGTCCAGAATCTGGTGATGGCGCTCGCCGTTGATATCGGCAAGCGCGCCGATGCCACATGCATCGTGGTCGAATTCGGGGCGATAAAGGCCCTGCTGCTGAGCGGAATCTGCCTGCATCGCGATCCTCCCCTAGGTGTTAGACAGTCAGTTGACTAGGCATACTAGGAGCATCGCCGGCCCGTTGTGTTTCCCGCCCGTTTCGAAACAATCGCGTAACGCACGCCCTACGAGTGGACACCGCCGACCTCAAGGACGGCAACAAGGGCCCAAGTTCGACCTGTAAACTCACCGCTTCAAACATCTCAATCTGTAACAGTAAGATCCAATTTCCATCCCTAGTTGTTACAGATCAAGACATTTCGGTAATCCCCTTTCACCATCCTATTCAAATACAACAATTTTGTTAGTCTTGGTTAACTTTTTAGCATAAAACGGGTATCCTTTGCGGCGTCAAACAAACGGCACGCAGGAGCTCACCATGCTCAACCATCTCAAACAACACTTTGGCTCGCACCGCACCGGAGGCCACGGAGGTCTGGATATCGCCCGGCATATCGGCCCCGGGCTGCTCGTGACCGTCGGCTTTATCGATCCGGGCAACTGGGCCTCCAACATGGCCGCCGGCTCGCAGTTTGGCTACGCGCTGCTGTGGATCGTCACGCTGTCCACGATCATGCTGATCGTCTTGCAACACAACGCGGCGCACCTGGGTATCGCAACGGGCGCCTGTCTTGCCGAAGCCACGACGCGCTACCTCCCCCGTTTCGTTGGACGCACGGTGCTCGCCAGTGCCTACCTCGCGACCATCGCCACCGCCATGGCCGAAGTCCTGGGTGGCGCGATTGCCCTTCAAATGCTCTTTGGGCTGCCCGTGCGCGCGGGCTGCGTCATCGTGGCGGCAGTATCGATGGCGATGCTCATGACGAACTCCTACAAGCGTGCCGAGCGCTGGATCATCGCCTTCGTAGGCGTGGTAGGACTCTCGTTTTTGGCTGAGCTCACGCTGGTCAAGGTCGACTGGCCGCAGGCCGCCGCAAGCTGGATCACACCCAGTATGCCCACCGGCTCGGCCGCGATTATCGTAAGTGTCCTAGGCGCGGTCGTTATGCCTCACAACCTCTTCCTGCACTCCGAGGTCATCCAATCCATGCACTTCGAAGGCCAAGGCGAGCAGGTTATCGAGGAACGTCTGCGCTACGAGCTCTTCGACACGCTCTTTTCGATGGGCGTGGGCTGGGCAATCAACTCGGCCATGGTCATCCTGGCCGCAACGACCTTCTTTGCGCACGGCATGGTCGTAGACGACCTCGCCGTCGCAGCGGCCACGCTCTCCCCCATTCTGGGCCCGGCAAGCTCGACCATCTTTGCCGTGGCGCTGCTATTTGCGGGGCTCTCGAGTAGTGTGACGGCGGGCATGGCGGCGGGCACCATCACCGCGGGCATGTTCTACGAGGAATATGACATTCACGACCGACATTCCTCGATCGGAGTGGCGGCCTGTTTCGTCGGCGCAGTGGCGGCGTGCCTGGTCGTCCCGAATCCTTTTGAGGGTCTCATTTGGAGTCAGGCGCTGCTGTCGCTTCAGCTGCCGATTACGGTCTTTGTGCTCATACGGCTCACCAGCTCAGCCCGCGTTATGGGCAAATACGCCAACTCGCGCCCGCTCAACGCGCTGCTCGTAGGGATCGGCGTCATCGTGACGATTCTCGACATCGTGCTGCTAACGGGGATGTAATTGGGATGGCGTGACTGTCCAGATATAACGTCTTAATCTGTAACACGTGAGACCGTTTTAAACCGTCAGATAAATCAAAAGGGTCCCGGCCGAGAATTCGACCGGGACCCTTGGACAGAGCTATGTTCGGCTTTCGCCGTGTGCCTGCGAGTTACTCCTCGACGAGCTCAAACTGATCGGGACCGACGCCGCACACCGGGCACACGTAGTCCTCGGGCAGCTCGGGCGTGTCGACCTCAACCTCGTAACCGCAAACGGTGCACACAAACTTATACGTCTTCTTCTCCTCAGCCATGATGTTCTCCTCTCGAACGTGACTGCTGGTGTACTTACTTATTAGTATATATTCTCAATAACATAATGCAAGTATTTTTAGAACATTTCTAGCCTTGATACGACGAGGCTTTGGGCGGCGTCTTGCCCTTTAGCACCTTGTGATAGTAGTCGTACGTCAGCGGCGTCTCGTCGCTCAGGCGCTCGGCATCCTCGACCTCGCCAATAAACAGCAGATGCGTGCCCACATCCACAGTGTCGATCAAACGGCAGCTAAACAGGGCCGCCGCGTGCTCGGGCACATAGGGCATGCCCAGAGCCGTCTCGCGGGTCTCGTATTTGGCAAACTTGTCATAATCGCTGCTGGTGCGGAACCCAAAGTTACCGATGTAGAGCATGTCGGCGGTCTGATCGATCACGGTCAGCGCGAACGCTTTGGCCGATGCGATGACGCCCGAGGTGACATTGTCCTTGTTCACGGCAACCGAAATACGCGGCGGCATGGACGTCACCTGCACCGCAGTGTTGATGACGCAGCCGGCGCGCAGCCCGTCTGCCGCGGCGCTCACCACGTACAGGCCACTCGGCATGGTAAAGAACGCAGTTTTGTCCATAACGATCACTCCCCTAGCTCGGGTTGGAACCTCATGAATGTATGTACCCACAAAAAAGGCGGCACCCATAACGGACGCCGCCTTTGAGACATATGTGTCAGAACAGTAAGAAAGATAAGACGCCCGCAGTTGCGGCGAAATAGGGACTGAATAGCCCCTCAAACAGGCAAAACAGTCCGTATCTCACCGCAACTTATATAGAGCGCCTACCGGTTGCGTTCCTTGAGGGCGCGGTCGATCTCGCGTTGGACATCACGCTTGGCCATGTCCTCGCGCTTGTCGTAGAGCTTCTTGCCGCGACCCAGACCCAGCAGCAGCTTTACGCGGCCGTCGGTATTAAAGTAGAGCTCCAACGGAACCAGCGCATAACCACGGTTGCGAAGTTTGCCGTCAAGAAAGTCGATCTCCTTGCGGTGCAGCAGCAGACGACGCCGACGGTCGGGATCGCGATTCCACACGCCACCATGGCTATAAGGGTGGATATGCAGTCCGACGAGCCAGCACTCGCCGCCACGAATCAGCGCAAAAGTGTCAGTGATCTGACAGGCGCGCTCGCGAATCGACTTGACCTCGGTGCCGCTCAGCTCAATACCGCACTCAAACGTCTCATCGATAAAGTACTCGTGATGTGCCGAGCGATTCTTGGAAATGAGTTTGCGCTCGCGCTTACTGGGCATCGCCGGCCTCCTTGGCGCCATCGGAACCCTTGCCCGTAGCTTCGCGCTTTGCCTTGCGCTCGGCATTGAGCTCGGCATCGCTCTCGCGCACCAGTTTAATAATCGCCGCGCAGGCCTCCTCGCCCACCAAGTCGCGAGCACGCACCGTCAGGCGCGTCGCCTCCTGCTTGTCGCCGTCGCTTGCAGCATCGGTCGCGCACATAATCAGGCAGATGGCAATCTCGGCCGAAGGCGAGGTCGGAACGCCTTGCAGGGCCAGTTCACCCATCACGTGCTCGTCGCTCTCATCGGCGGCATCCGGATAGGTGGTATGGATCTTGTTGAGCAGGCGCGTCGTATGCGCATCGTTGGGCGCCAGGCGCAGCGCCAGACGCGCGCAGCCCACGGCAGCCGAAACGTTCTCGGTCTCGGGCTCCAAGAAGTACTGACCTAGATTGGCGTAAGCGCGGGCGGCGCACTTGCCATCGCTTGCACGCTCCAGCACCGAGAACGAGAGCGATGCCCATTCCTGCTTGTCCTCGAGTGCGCGGAACAGCTCGGCCAAATCCAAGCGATAGTTGCAGTTCATGGGGTCCCAACGCACAGCCTGCATCAGGGCATTACGAGCGCTCACATAATCCTGCTGGCGAATGTAGGCAAACGCCATATCAGAGTACAGGCGGTCAAACGGCACCTCGACCTGCACGAGCTCGCGCGGATCCTTCTCCACGCGGCGATAGGCCAAGCGCTCAAACTTGCTATCGAAGCTAAAGTATTGGCGCTTCTCCTCCGTCTTGCACTCAGCGTCGATATACTCCTCGGCGAGCTCTACCAGACGCTCCAGCAGCGGCGTCGCCGTAGCCAGGTCGCCCTGCGCCAGATAGTTCTCGGCATACGTGATGTCTTGCAAGCTGATGGGCAGATCCATGGCTACTCCTCGATCTGAGCGAAACACGGCAGGCGCCGTACATACGGTCAATACACAAAACCCGGGTCTCTTACGAGGCCCGGGCGTTCAATTTTGGTAGCCCGTACCAGATTCGAACTGGTGATCTCCGCCTTGAGAGGGCGGCGTCCTAAACCGCTAGACGAACGGGCCATATGTAGCAAATGCAATGGCTGGGATGGAGGGAGTCGAACCCCCATTGACGGAACCAGAATCCGCTGTCCTGCCATTAGACGACATCCCAATGACTGCATCGCTGCGCTCGGCTGTGCCTTTGCGCAAGAAAGAAATATACGGGAAGTCTCGCCGTGACGCAAGCCCCAATTTTGACTTTTTTGAAATTCAGTCAAATTGGCCTAATTTAGTCCAACCCGTGAAGGACCTGTGAAGCCAACCGCTGTACACGAAGGGCAAAACGCCGCGAGCGGTAGCCGTCAACCGTTGGCAGATTCTACCGTGAAAACGATAGCACCAGGCAACACAATCGAAGTATCAATGATCGCGTAGATATCGAGGCACCATGGACGAAGAGCTTGATTACCTATGGGAGACCCTGGGCCTCGAGATCACTGCCGACCTTTGGCCCGAACGGGACAAAATTCACCCCACGTTACGCCCCGCCATTACTGTGGTGCAGGCAAAATACCTCCGTGCATCCTTTTTGATCATGCGGATGTCATGGCACGCGGGACTCCCCGACCTTAAGCGAATCCAGGCAAGCCTCGTCGAGTTGTCCGGTATGCCGACCGTCATATCCGAGGCGCACCTGGAGCAGCGCCAGCGCGAGCGACTGCAACAGCAGCGGATTCCCTTTATCTGCCCCGGCGTTCAGGCATATCTGCCCTTTATGGACGAGGAGTACTGGAGCGGCAAGCCCAACAAACACGTAAAGGTCTACGATCCGCACGAATGGGCACAGCTGGCGGACTGACTGGGGCAGGCCCGCCGGCGGAAAGTGCGTCCCAGATTTCAAGCTCGAACTGGTCCCCACTTTCCCGTCGAGCCCTCAACCGGAAACCGTGTCCCACAATCGAAGCTCCGAATGGGACGTGCTTTCCGCAACCGGCCACTTTGGGAAAGTGCATCCCATTCTGGAAGCGAATTCCGGGTCGCACTTTCCGCAGCCGCTACAGCAACGCCTCGGTCCAAGCCGCTTCTTTGAAGCCAGGAATCGCAAAGTCATCGCCCACCAGTAGCGGACGCTTAACAAGCATGCCGTCAGTCGCCAGCAGCTCGCAGCATTCCTGGTCCGTCATACCTGCATCCAGGCGAGCCTTCAGGCCCAGCTCTCGATATTTCATGCCCGACGAGTTAAAGAAGCGTCGCACCGGCAGCCCCGAACGAGCAATCCAGGTCGCAAGTTCATCGGCCGTGGGATTGTCCGTAACGATATCGCGGTCGATATACTCAACCCCATGTTCGTCCAACCAGGCCTTGGCCTTTTTACACGTCGAGCATTTGGGATATTCAACAAACAGTACGGTCATGGGAATCCTCCGAATGTAGATCGGCCAACGCAGGTACACACCATACGAGGCGCCTTCGCATGATGAGGCAATTGTAGCCCACGGGTCACACGCTAAACGAACCGTACCCCGAATCCGCGTTTGATGAACGGCAACAGCTCCATTGCCTCGGGCGTGATATGGCCCGCAACGTTCATGCGCTCGTCACCGGGAAGATCGACCCGCGCAATCTCAAGCTCGCCTTCGTAGCGCCCATATCCGCTATTGCTCACAGCGATCGACCCCGCCTTTCGCGGCAGGCCGGCTCCGGCATCCGTCGGCACGGAATCCGGCTTATGCGTCGTACGTGACTCCTGAGACCTAAAGATGAGGACGCTCGAGTCGGGCCGGTCGTGATGAATCTGCCCGCGCACATAGGCATAACCGGGCTCAAGCTCGCATTGCAGGTCCACGTATCCGGCGGAAACTTGAGCAAACTGCGCCCAGCCCGCATCGGATAGATCGGGGTCGCCGACCAACACAATGTCGCAATCGGCGCCATGTGCAAGCTCAAGCATATTGAGAGCGACCTTTGACGCGCGACCGCGCTGCGCCTCGACCGTCGGCAGTCCCTCGAATACCGGCCCGCGAACGTTAGCATCACCCGGCACAAAAGCCATGATTTCGAATCCAAGCGCCGCAAGACGAAGATTCGTCCGAGCAACATCTTCAAGAGCTAAACCGGTATAAGGCTTGGGGTAAAAATTGTGGCAGGCGGCAAAACGAGTCACATCGGCACCGGCCTCACGCCACGATGCGATTTCATCAGAACTCACCGTCGATGCATTGACCACAATGTGAAATACACCGGACAGCTCCGCGACCCGCTGGGCGCTAAAGCCATAGTCCAAACGAAGGTATTCCAACCCCAGATCGCGCAGGTCCTCGATGCGCTCAAGCCCGAGCAAATCGCACGTGCGAGGCCCCACATCGGCAATGAGCGCAATGCCGCGGGCGGAAAGCAGCGACAGCACATGACGGACCTTATCGGCATGCGCCGCTCCCCCATCCTCGGGAATATGCAGCGAGGTGAACGCATAGCGCGCACCCGCCGCGGCACCATGTTCAATCGTCCGCTCAATATCCTGCAGAGGGCTGGAAAGATAAATCGAAATACCCGTTTTCACGCTTCAACGCTCCTTTAAAAAAGGCCGGCGGAGCAGCTAGCCCCGCCGGCACAACCATAACATCAAGAAATCTGCCGCGCGCCGCGAACCCCGAGCAACACGGCTCGCGATATCAAACTACTCGCCAAAGAACTCGTTGATCTTCTGCTCGTCGACACCGAAGAACCACGTCAGGACAAAGCCGGCGGCATAGGCAAGCAGCATAGCGGCAACGTAGCCGAGCTGCTGGCCAGGAACGACGATCAGCAGGCCAAACAGACCGGAAACGCCCTGAGAAACCGTGCCGATGTGAAGCAGCGCCGCGAGCGCGCCGCCAAATCCGGCACCCAGGCAGGCCGTCACAAACGGACGAACGAGCGGCAGCGTAACAGCATACATCAGAGGCTCGCCCACACCCAGGATTCCAACGGGAATGGACTCTGCGACGTACTTCTTGAGCTTGGCGTTCTTGGTCTTAAAGTACAGCGCCAAACCGGCACCGACCTGGCCGCCGCCAGCCATCATAAGGATGGGAAGCAGGTAATTGATACCCTTGGTAGCGCCGTCGGGATCGTTGAGCATAGCGTGGATCGGCGTGAGCGCCTGATGCAGGCCGACGGACACCAGCGGCAAGAAGCCTGCCGACAGGATATAGCCGCCCAGGACGCCCAGCTTCTCGAAGATAAAGGTCAAAACGCTAAAGATGGCAGTCGTCAGCCATGCACCAACCGGCTGGATGACGAGCATCAGAGCAAAGGCGCCGATGATGAGCACCAGCAGCGGGGACAAGAACGTGTCGAGTGCGTTGGGCATAACCTTGCGAATCTGACGCTCCATCCAGGCAAAAAATGCGCCAGCGATGAGAGCCGCGATCATGCCGCCCGCTGCGGGGTTGTACTGCGCATTGGTGAGCGGCAGCAGAATGGCAGTGGCAGGATCAGCCGCGCCAGGCGCAAGCAGGGGCATGGCACTGTTGGCGATGCACATCATGCCGGCGATGCCGCCCAGCGCAGCGGAGCCACCAAACTCACGTGCCGCGTTATAACCCACCAAGATGGGCAGATAGGCGAACAGGGCCCAGCCCATGGAACGAATGCCCTGGTACCACCACTCGCCTGCAAGCGCGCCTGCCGTCGAGACGTTAATGACGTTGCAGATACCGTTGATGAGGCCAGCCGCAATGATGCCGGGAAGCAGGGCGACGAAGACATTGGAAATCTTCTTGAGGAAGGCCTGAACCGGCTTGGACTCGTACTTGGCTTTCTGCGCGGCCTTGTTTGTGGCCGCAGCGTCAACCACGCTCTCGTCGGCAACGCCTTTCGCAAGGCCGGTGAGCTTGGAGAACTCCTCGAGCACCTTATTCACCTTGCCCGGACCCAGCACGATCTGCATCGTGTCGTCCTCGACCAGGCCCATCACGCCGTCGAGCGCCTTAATACCCTCCGTGTCGACGTTGCCCGTGTCTTTGACGGTCACGCGCAGGCGCGTCATGCACGCCGCGTTTGCGAGCACGTTGTCTTTACCGCCCAAAAGGTCCAGCAGCTTTTGAGCCAGCTCTTTGTTCGTCATAACTCCTCCTTGTATTGGGTATCTCGTCTAGATGTCATATCAGCTCACGCCGTGCACCTATTGGACATCGGCATTGCTCTTCTCATGGCCACTCACCGCAGTACGGACATGGCCGTGCGCCCGTTCAAGAGCTACCGCAGCCTGCTCGGCATCGCAGTCCAACAGCACCGAGACAATAGCGGTTTTTACGTGGCCGCCGGCATCCGCAAGCGCCTGAACAGCGCGCTCGCGCGTGCAGCCGGTCGCCTCCATCACGATGTTCTGGCCGCGCACCACCAACTTCTCGTTCGTCTGCTGCACATCGACCATCAGGTTTTGGTATACCTTGCCGATCTTGACCATGGCACCGGTCGAAATCATGTTGAGAATGAGCTTTTGAACCGTTCCCGCCTTGAGCCTCGTTGAGCCGGTCAGCACCTCGGGACCGGGCACGGGCTCAATGGCAAGATCTGCGCTCTCCCCGATCTTCGACCCTTGGTTGCAGGCAATTGCAATGGTCTTGCACCCAGTTGCCTTGGCGTACGCAAGGCCGCCCACCACATAAGGAGTACGGCCGCTTGCCGCCAGGCCAACGACAAGATCCTTGTCCGAGAGTCCACGCTCCCGCAGGTCGCTCGCGCCAAGCTCCTCGCTGTCTTCGGCACCTTCGACAGCCTTGATAAACGCCGTCTCGCCTCCGGCAATGAGCCCGACAATCAGATCGGGTGACACGCCAAACGTGGGCGGACACTCCGAAGCGTCGAGTACGCCCAGACGACCGCTGGTGCCTGCGCCCATGTAAAAGACGCGCCCGCCGCGCTCGAGTGTCTCAGCAGCCCAGTCGATTGCCATGGCAACCTGGGGCAACACTTTCGTGACCGACTGGACGGCACGAAGATCCTCATCGTTCATCGTCGTGACGATTTGCAGCGATGTCATCGTATCGAGGTCCATTGACCTTTGATTACGCTGTTCGGTCGTGAATTTTGTTAAATCGAGCATTTCATTCACCTCATCTTTCCTGTTTCTCGATGTAGTTTTGCTTTATGACATGCGTCGCCCGTTCGTAGTCGCTGGCAACGTAAGCAGCGTACAGGGCATCGACAACCATAAGCTGGGCCATACGCGAAGCCATGGCACCGCTGCGGACCAAGGGTTCACTCGCAGCGACGCCGAGCACGGCATCGGCCATGGTGGCAAGCTTGGATGATCCATCTACTTTGGTAACGGCCACAACGGGACAGTTGTGACGTTGAGCCTCGGCGGTGCAGTCCAGCACCTCTTGCGTCAAGCCCGAGTAGCTAAAGGCGATTGCCATATCGCCCTCATGCATGTTCTTGGCACATAAGAGCTGATCATGCCAGTCGTCGTACAGATGGCACTCTTTGTCGACACGCATGAGCTTTTGCGCCAGGTCGTGCGCGACCAAACGAGAGGCACCAATACCGAACAGATTGACCGCGCGTGCCCGCTTAAGACGGGCCGCGCATCGCTCCAAGACGGTGTAATCGAGCGTTCGCGCCGTCGCCTCGATTGTGCGCACGTTGCTTTTCATCACCTTCCCCACGATACGTTCGACGCTGTCATCCATGGAGATGTCCTCGAGGGCTATGTCTTTCTTGTCACCTAAGAGCGCCAGCTCGGCAATCAGTTCGCGCTGGAACTCCTTGTAGCCCGCAAAACCCAAACGCTTGCAAAAGCGCAAAATGCTCGAGGGCGAGGAGAACGTGACATCGACAAGACCGCGGACGGACAGCCCGACCACCTCGTGCGGATGAGCGCTTACATATGCGATGACATTGCGTTCCGCCGGGCTCGCGCTGAGCTCACGCTCGCGAAGCCGCAAAAGCAATCCGTTTGCCATCTCAAACACCTCCGTTGAGAAGAATTAAAGACCAACGAACGATTCGTACCGGATACAAACAGCTTTTGCGGTACATTGTGCCGCATCGTGGCGCACAAAGGGCGAGCGTTCTACCGCTCGCCCCTCAAATCCGACCGCTCGGAAATACGCGCGACACAAAATAATTCAACAAGGTCGCATTATCAGAAACGGGTTTGTTACCGGCTAGCGCCTCGCATGGGCGCCGATCGGCCGAGTCGCATGGCGCACTAACGCCGCCGCCAGCAATACCAACAGCATGGCGGTGACATAGCCCGCAGCATCGAATCCTAAATCGATAACGTCGAAATGCCTGCCGGGAACAAAGGTCTTATGTACCTGATCGCCAACGGAGCAGGCGGCGCAAAAGAGCAATACAGGCACGCAACGGGAGCATACGCTCCACGGACGCCTGGAAAAGCAAACCACGACCACCGAGGCGAACAATCCGACGAAGAAAAACTCTACGGTATGGGCAACGCGACGGACGTTTGTGCCCACCCACATGCGAATGGAAGCAAGTCGGCCAGACCGGACATTCGAGGCAGCCGAATCGGCGCCCCCGGTCATTCCGTTCTCTGTCTGGGCTTCACCCGTGGCATCGGCAGCCTGAACGCCCGTAGCCTGACCCTCCACCACACGCGCGGTGGACTCGCTCAGCAACGACGTCTCCACCGCATTTTGCTCCGTCAGCACCCAGATGCCCGCCAGCGTTGCAACGAACAGAACGATCGCGGTCCATCCGATTATTTGTTTTACGCGCGCCAAGGGCCAACCTCCTTTTTTGAATATCAGCGAGTGTAGCCCCAAATGGCATCGTCACCGTATCAAAATTTGAATCGCAACAGGAAGCGACAAAGCGACGCAAACCCCTACCCCGCCTCGCGCATCCAGCGATCGAACGTCCCCACGCACACGCCCAGGCACTTTGCTGCCTGGCTGCGGGTAATATCGCCTGCCTCATAGCTATCGCGCACCAGCTCAAACTGAGGAGGGCACGGCTTGCGAGGTCGACCGAAACGAACCCCTCGCGCCCGCGCCGCTGCAATCCCCTCCGCCTGGCGCCGATGGATATTCTCGCGCTCCACCTGCGCCACGTAGCTCAGCAGTTGCAGCACAATATCGGCAATCAGGGTGTTGGTCACATCCGGCGCGCCGCTGGCCCTAGCGCGCGTGTCAAGCAATGGCATGTCCAACACCACAATGGCAACCCCGAGCTCCTTGGTGATGCGTCGCCATTCCTCAAGAATCTCGGAGTAATTACGACCAAGTCGGTCGATAGAAAGCACCACCAGCACGTCCCCGTCTCCCAGGACGTGCAGCAGCTCGCGATAACGCGGTCGATCGAAGTCCTTGCCGCTCGCATGGTCGGCATAAATATTCGCTGAGCCCACGCCATAGGCGCCCAGCGCATCCAGCTGCCGATTCAGATTCTGATCGCGCGAACTCACCCGCGCATACCCGTACACCGTCGCCATCTCATCCCCGCTTTCTTGTAAACCTGCCAAAAGGGACAGGTTTATTTTGGTAGGTTTTACCTCCCAAATAGCAGGAAAGCGGGCGGCCGAGCAGACGGCAAGGTAGCCACGATTCAAATGCGAAGGGCGGTCCCGAAAGGCCGCCCTCCGCTCCCCCACCATGAGTCGGGATTTGGCTAATGGATAAGCTTAAAGTCCAAGTGCCCACGCGTGGTATTGACGCGCGAGACCTCGATAATCACGCGCTGCCCCAGCTCGTAACGGGTGCCCGTGTCGGCACCTGTGAGCGTGAGCGCGTCCTCGTCGAACTCGAACCACTCGTTGCCCAGACTCTTGATCGAAACCAAGCCTTCGACCTGCGTTAGGTCCAAGCGCACAAAAAGGCCCATGCTGCTAACCCACGAGACGGTTCCGGCATAGCGCTCGCCCAGACGGTCCTCATAGTACTGGGCAATCTTGATCTTTTGCGTCGCATGGCTGGCGGCATCTGCCGCGCGCTCGGCATCGCTGCATGCGCGGCAGATCTGCGGCAGAATGCGCGGCAGCGACTCGCGCCCCTTGCCGATCAGCCGCGGCGTACGGACCAAGGCGTCCTTGCCGCCGAGCCGCTCATAGGCCAACTGCAGTTTGAGCACGCGGTGCACCACCAAATCGGGGTAGCGACGGATGGGACTCGTAAAGTGACAGTAGCACGGCGCGGCGAGCGCAAAGTGGCCCTCGTTGCGCGGCTTGTACAGCGCGCGCTGCATGCTGCGCAGAAGCAGCGTGTTGACGAGCGGTGCGTTGGCCGTACCGGCGGCAGCATCAACTGCAGCCTGCAGCTCATCGGGGCTCCCCAGGGCAATACCGGCAGCACGGCGATCGTCGATGATGCCTAGCTGCGCCAGCGCAACGGCGGCACCGTGCAGGCTATCGGGGCTCGGATCCTCATGCACACGATAGCAGGCCTCGATATCACGGTCTGCCAGCCACTCTGCAACGCACTCGTTGGCGAGCAGCATGGCTTCCTCGATAAGCGACGTGGCACACGAACGCTCACGCGCCACAATCTGCACGGGCACTCCGCCCTCATCCAATAGAGCGCGAATCTCGGCTGTGTCAAAATCGACTGAGCCGCGGGCGCGACGAATACGACGGCGAAGTTCGGCGAGTTCGTTAGCGGCAACAAGGAAATCGCCGAGGTCGATGTTGTAGCCGCGGGCGGCCTCCTCGCACGCAAGACCGCGCTCAAGCGCTTCCTCGCGCGAGGTCTCGGCAGCCGCAACATCCTCGGCCGCACCCTCCAGCACCGAATACTCAACCGCGCCGGCACGCACCAGCAGCGCCTCGGCGCCGTCATAGTCCATACGCACACGCGAGCGAATCACGCTGGGATACGGATCGTAATGCCGCACGCGACCCTGCGCATCGAGCTCGATATCGACGGTAAACGCAAGACGGTCCTCGTCAGGGCGAAGCGAGCACAGGTCACAGGACAGGCGTTCGGGCAGCATGGGAAGCACGCGATCGGCCAGATACACCGATGTCGTACGATGGCGAGCCTCAAGATCGATATGCCCGTCCCAAGCCACATAGTGTGAAACGTCGGCGATATGCACACCCAGCTTGTAGCCACCCTCGGGCGTGCGCTCCAACGAAATGGCATCGTCAAAGTCGCGCGCGTCGACCGGGTCGATCGTGATGACAAAGCGGTCGCGCAGATCGCGGCGGAGCGGGTCCTTAAGCGCCGCGGACACATCGAGCGAAAGCCCCTCGGCCTCGTCCAGCGCGGCCTCGGGATAGCTATCGGTATAGCCGTAACGCGCCATCACATATTGAACGCCCAAATCGGGCGCGTCATCTCCGCCAATGCGGCGTTCGATCGTCACGGTACCCGATTCCAGGCGCGTCGGGTAGGTCAAAATGCGCGCGACGACGACATCGCCAGGGCGCACGCCCAGGCGCTCCGCCGAAGTGTCCTCGGGCAAAATAAAGAAGTCAGCCTTCAGACGCGAATCGAGCGGCTCGATCACACCGAGCGGACCGGCGGTCTGGTACGTGCCCACCACGCTTATGGCTGCACGCTCAACCACGCTTTCGATCACGGCGCGCCGCTCACCGTGCGGGCTGTTCTTAATGCTCACGGCAACGGTATCGCCATCCATGATCTCGCGCTTGCCGCGGCCCATGACCTTGTAGTCGCCGTTTTCGGTTACAACGTAGGCGCTATGCTCATGGAGCTGCACGCGCCCGGTCAGGCTCGGACGGCGTTCGCTGCGCACCGGCCCGCGCTGATTGCGAGCTCCACGCTTATGCTTGTTATTGCGCCCCATGGCGCCTCCTAACTATCGATTGCGAACTCCAAAGAGTCTACCCAAATGATTCGCTTTCCTGCCGTCCCCTAGGGATCAAAAAACGGGCCGCCCCATAAGAGACGACCCGTTGGAAGGGATGAATTCCAAGCATGCCTACACGCGCAGGTAGCGGCGCATGGCGATGGCAGAACCAAAGAGACCGATAATCACGCCGACCAGAATCAGCGCAGCATAGGTCACCAGGTAGTACTGCATCGGCAGGGCAAACGACATCCAGCCGATGCTCTCCTGCAGACGCGGGATCATCAGATTGCGCAGCAGCTCCAGAACGCCGATGGAAAGCAGCGAGCCCAAAATGGCCTGCAGCACGCCCTCGGTGATAAACGGGCCACGAATGAAGCCGTTGCTGGCGCCGACCAGACGCATAATCGCAATCTCACGACGACGCGCCGTGATGGACAGGCGAATCGTGTTGTTGATGAAGATGAATGCGATAAAGGTCAGAAGACCAACGAGCACCACGGCGGCGATGCGGATGTAGTTGGTCACCTGGAACAGGCGGCTCACTTCCTCCTGGCCGTACAGCACGCTCGCGTTGACGTCGCCGTCATCCGCGATCTTCTGGAAATCGGCATCCTTCTTGAGCTTCTTTGCCGTGCTCTCGACCTTGGACGGATCGTCCATCTCAATAGCGAAGGAAGCCGGCAGCGGGTTCTGCCCATCGAGCGCGCTCATGGTGGCGTCGGCGTTGCCCGACATCTTGCTCGTATACTCGGCCAGCGCGTCGTCCTTGTCCTTATAGGTCACGGACTTGACGTTATTCCACGTCTTAAGCTCGGCCTCAAAAGCCTGAACATCGGCCTGATCGGCGTCATCACTAATGAACGCGTTGATGACAACCTGATCCTCGACGGTGCCGATCACGGAGTTCAGCATCGCAGAGCCCATGATGAACAGGCCGATGATAAACAGCGAAAGGAAGATCGTGATGACGGCGCCGAGCGAGGTAGTCCAGTTACGGAAGAAGTGGCTGATTGCCTCTTTGAAGGAGTAGCCCACGTTAGTTGGTGCCATAGTTGCCGTAACCTCCCCTCTCCTGGTCGCGGATGACGTGGCCGCCCTCGAGGGCGATCACGCGACGGTGCATGCTATCGACCATCTCGCGGTCGTGCGTGGCGACGATCACGGTGGTGCCGGTGCGGTTAATACGCTCAAGCAGCTTCATGATGCCCAGCGAGATCGCCGGGTCGAGGTTGCCCGTGGGCTCGTCGCAGATCAGCAGCGGCGGACGGTTGACCATAGCACGGGCGACGGCAACGCGCTGCTGCTCGCCACCGGAAAGCTGGTCGGGCAGCGAGTCCATCTGATCGGCCAGACCGACCAGACGCAGCACCTCGGGCACCTGGCTGCGAATGACGCCCTTGGGCTTGCCGATGCACTGCAGGGCAAACGCCACGTTTTCGTAGGCGGTCTTTTGCGGCAGAAGCTTAAAGTCCTGGAACACGGCGCCAATCTGGCGGCGCAGGAACGGAACCTTACGGTTCTTGATCTTCATGAGGTCCTGACCGGCAACCAGGATGCGGCCGCTCGTCGGCTTGACGTCGCGGTTGAGCGTCGACAGCAGCGTGGTCTTACCCGAGCCGGAGTGACCGACCAGGAAGACGAACTCGCCCGGATAGATCTCGATGTTGATGTCGTCGAGTGCAGGCTTGTTAGGCTGTGCCGGATAGATCTTGGTGACATGCTCCATAAGGATGACGGGCTCGACACCGGCCTGCTTGGCCATCTTCTTGCGGCTGGCCTGCGGATCGATGGGCGCAAACACCGACGTAAAATCGGGGTTGTTGAGCGCGTTATCGAGGCTTGCGACCTCGGCTGCCTGATCGCTCTCGACCACCGGGGCAGCAGGCTGCGTGGGGTCGGGAATAGCGGCAAAGAGACCGGACTGCGCAGGCTGAGGAGCCGGCGTCGCAGGGGCCAAGGGGTCGGGAATGCCGGCCATGGTAGGCTGCGGCGTGGCGGCACCAGCCTGAGGCTGCTCCACGCGAGCGGTCACGGCCTGAACGGGCTCAAAACCCGCCGTGCCGGAAAGCGCGACATCGCTGGTTGGATTGTAGGCAAAGGGATCGGATGCCGGCTGTGCCTGATCTGCCGGCTGAGCGGGGGCCTGAGCAACAGGCTGGCCCTCTGAATCCGGAGTGGCGAAACGACTGCCCTGGACGCCTGCCTGCGTCTTGGGGGCATCATCGCCCGCACCGGAGGTACGGAAGTGGTTACCCACTGGTGCTCCTTATCGTCGTGCGTTTAAACTACATGAGCGCTTTGTATTTTAGCAGCATTAGCTTTGCTGCACATAAGAAGCATGGCGTGCTTAGGGATCCCGTCGGCCGTGCACAGGGTTACTCTCCAAATCGTCCTCGGACATGTCGGAGCCCCCGCTGCGCACTACGTGCGGCGGGGGCTCCTCCGTCCTGCGGAAAGATTTGGAGAGTAACCCTGTGTCCGGCCTGCGATAACTAAGGGGTCGCTGCGTTTATCTTGAGGTGCTGCATATACAAAGCTGGAAGGGTCTGAATTGCGCTTTGTCGATATATGCCCTTTTTCCTGATGGGACCGTGCTTGAGGGGCGTCTTCATGAGTTGCGGTGAAATAGGGACTGTTTTACCAGTTAAAAGGTCTAATCAGTCCCTATTTCACCGCAACTGAAACAGGGGCGCTCTCCAAGAGAGCGCCCCTGCCGGGTTTCCATAGTTCTGGCGAAGCAGTCCTTGAGATCCGCCTTGCCTTATGCCAAGAACTCCTTGGTGGTCGCCACGATGTTGGCGGCGTCCAGGCCATACTTGTGCAAGAGCTCGGCACCCGGGCCGGACTCGCCAAAGGTGTCGTTGACGCCGATCTTCTTGAGGGGCGTCGGGCACTGCTCGCACAGGACGTCGGCAACGGCGCTGCCCAGGCCACCGATTACAGAATGCTCCTCGACGGTCACGACGTGGCCGGTCTTGGTGGCGCTCTTGACGATCAGGTCGGCATCGATGGGCTTGATGGTGTGCATGTTGATGACCTCGGCGTCGATGCCCTCGGCAGCGAGCTGCTCGGCGGCCTCGAGAGCCTCGCCGACCATCAGGCCGCAGGCGATGATGGTGACGTCGGCGCCCTCGCGCATGACAATGCCCTTACCCAACTCGAAGTTGTAGGTCTCGGGGTCGTTGATAACCGGCGAGGCCAAACGAGCGAAGCGCATGTACACCGGACCGTCGCACTCGTAGGCGGCGCGCGTTACGGCGCGGGCCTCGACGTCGTCGGCAGGAACGATCACAGTCATGCCGGGGATGACGCGCATGAGGGCAATATCCTCGCAGCACTGGTGCGTGGCGCCATCCTCGCCCACCGAGATACCGGCATGCGTGGCACCGATCTTAACGTTGAGATGCGGGTAGCCGATGGAGTTACGGACCTGCTCAAAGGCGCGGCCGGCGGCAAACATGGCAAAGGTGCTCGCGAAGGCAACGCGGCCGGTGGTCGCGATACCGGCGGCGACGCCCATCAGGTTGCTCTCGGCAATGCCCACATCGAAGAAACGATCGGGGCAGGCGGCCTTGAACTTGCCGGTCTGCGTGGCGGCGGCCAGGTCGGCGTCGAGGACCACAAAGTCATCGTGCTCGTTGGCGAGCTCGACGAGGGCCTCGCCGTAGCTTACGCGCGTGGCGATTTTTTTGACGTCTGCCATCCTAGAGCTCCTCTCCGGCGGCCGTGAGCTCTGCCATGGCCTGCTCAAACTGTTCATCGTTGGGGGCCTTGCCGTGCCAACCAACCTGGTTCTCCATAAAGGAAACGCCCTTGCCCTTCATGGTCTCGGCGATGATGGCGGTCGGCTGACCCTTGGTGGCGCGGGCCTCGGCAAAGGCGGCGCGGATCTGATCGAAATCGTTGCCGTCGGCAAGCTCCACCACGTGGAACTTAAAGGCGCGGAACTTGTCGGCGAGCGGCATGGGGTCGTTGACCTCCTCGACGGGGCCGTCGATCTGCAGGCCGTTGTGGTCGACGATCACGCAGAGGTTATCGAGCTGATGGTTGCCGGCAAACATGGCTGCCTCCCAGACCTGGCCCTCCTCGCTCTCGCCATCACCCAGCAGGGCGTACGTGCGGTAAGTATCGCCCCAGTGCTTGGCGGCAACCGCCATGCCCACGGCGGCGGAGATGCCCTGGCCGAGCGAGCCGGTGGACATATCGACGCCCGGGGTGTCGTTCATGTTGGGATGACCTTGCAGGTGGCTGCCGATATGGCGCAGCGTCTCGAGATCCTCCTTGGGGAAGAACCCACGCTCGGCGAGCACGGCGTACAGGCCCGGAGCGCAATGGCCCTTGGAGAGCACAAAACGGTCGCGGTCGGCCTTGCGGGGATCGGCCGGGTCGACGTTCATTTCCTCAAAGTACAGATAGGTCATGATGTCGGCAGCGCCGAGCGAACCGCCCGGATGGCCGGACTTGGCAGCGTGCACGCCGGTGACGATGCCCTTCCTTACCTCGTTGGCAACCTTTTTGAGCTCTTCGTCGCTCATTGTGCCTTCCTTTCATCCTCATTAGACAAAATGCGCACGGCACGGAAAGGTAATCCCAACACAGCCGCAATGCACGTACGTCATTCATTATGCTGGAAACTGATGGCTTTACCAGAGTTTTTATCATTATTTGAACAATTTAGCAGGCAGAACCGCTGATGAAACGGTTTATCAATGTGAACGTCTTTTGGATGGAACGCGATCGACCCTACGCGCTAATGTCCTTGAATCCCTCGCCGAAGGCTTCCGTAACGTCGGCAACCGTCACGATGGCATGAGGATCGCGCTCGCGCACGATCGTCTTGAGGGTATTGAGCTCTCGACGGCTCACGATGACCATAATCACTGGCTTCTCGGCACCCGAATACATGCCAGTCGCCTTAAACTTGGTACAACCACGACCCAGGCCATACATGATATCGGCAGCGATATCAGGGAACTTGTCCGAGATGATGAGTACCATACGGCGTTTGTTGCCACCATCGACCACGGCATCGATCACGTAGCCGCTAATGACCATCGAAAGGCCTGCATACAGTGCGTTTTCGATTGAAAAGACCGGAGCCGATAGCGCGCATACGGCAACATCGATCGCCATGACGGTCGAGCCCACCGGCAGCGAGGTGTTACGCGAGATGATTTGGCCAATCGTGTCCGAGCCGCCGGTGTTGGCGCCGGCGCGCAACACCATGCCGTAACCGATGCCCGTAATAATGCCGCCCCACATGGCAGGGAGCATCAGGTCCGCATCCGCCAGAGGTGCTACAAACGGGGCGAACAGATCGGTAAAGAAGCCCAGCAGCACAAAGCCCGTCGCGGTCTGCACCACGTAGAACATGCCGCCTTCGCGCATAACGACCAACAACAGCAAGGCGTTCATCACGATCGTCTGAATACCAACGGGAAGCGATAGGCCGCGCGCCGCGCCGACCGCCTGGATAATGGTGGCAAGGCCCGTAACGCCACCGGCGGCAAGACCGTTGGGAATCAAAAACAAGTCGGTCGCGATGGCGGCCAAGGCACACCCCAACATGATCTGGGGCAGGTCGTGAAAGAAGTTCATCGAAAGAATGCGCTTGATGTCCAGACGATATGCCATGCTGCCTCCCTCAAAAAAGCGCACCCAAACGGATGCGCTTTGAACTTCTTCTTGTATTCGATTCTACCGATTCGCCGGACAAAAACCACCCCTGCGCAGGGTTTATTCTGGATACAAACCCGTCCAACCGTTGGGCTTGGCATCGGCTTGAAGCCACCCGATGTTTTAGACCTCCGAGCCTTCTGCATCGGCGTTGCCGGTAGCCCAGCGATGGTAGCCAATAACAAACGGGTCCAGGTCGCCATCGTCAAGGACGGCCTCGACATTGCTGGTCTCCACGCCCGTGCGTAAGTCCTTGACCATCTGGTACGGGTAGAGCACGTAGCTGCGAATCTGGTTGCCAAAACCAATCGTGGTCTTGGGTCCGCGGATCTCATCGAGCGCCTCGGCGCGCTTCTCGAGCTCAATCTCGTACAGGCGAGCCTTGAGGATCTGCATGCACGCGGCCTTGTTCTGAATCTGGCTGCGCTCGTTTTGGCAGGTGACCACAATGCCGCTGGGAAAATGCGTCACGCGCACGGCGGAGTCGGTGGTGTTGACGCCCTGACCGCCCGGGCCGCTCGCGTGGTACACGTCCACGCGGATGTCATCGGGACTGATCTCGATGTCGATATCATCGGGTAGCACGGGGATGACCTCGACGCCGGCAAACGTGGTCTGGCGGCGCTTCTTGTCGTCGGTGGGGCTAATGCGAACCAAGCGGTGGACGCCGGCCTCGGCGCGCAGCATGCCAAATGCGTCCTTGCCCTCGACGGTAAAGGTCGCACGGTCAATGCCGATGACCTCGGCCGCGGGACAGTCGTTGATGGTGACCTTCCAGCCGCGACGCTGGCAGTACTTCATGTACATCTTAAAGAGCATGAAGGTCCAGTCCTGGGCCTCCAGACCACCCTGTCCGGGCTTGATGGTCACAATGGCATCGCCGTGATCGAACTCACCGGTAAACCAGCTCGAAAGCTCAAGCTCATCGATGGCACGGGCCAGGCGCTCAGCCGTGGCTGCAGCCTCCTCGCGAAGGGCGGCGGCGTCGGGGTCATCCCCCATCTCCTCGGCAAGCTCCAGCGCGGCGCGGGCATCGGAAAGCTCGCCGCGCGCGGTGTCCACGGCAGCGATATCTTCCTTGGTGCGCGCGATCTCCTCCATGGTGGCACGGGCGGCGTCGGCGTCATCCCAAAAGCCAGGGGCAACACTTTTGGCCTCGAGCTCGAACACGCGGGTACGCTTCTCGTCCAGGTGGAGATAAGACTCGACCTCACCGAGCCGGTCCGCAAACGCGTCCAGCTCGGCGGGCGTTACCTCTAAAGCCTCAGCCATTAACGATTCCTGCCGTGGCAGTACTTAAACTTCTTGCCGCTACCGCAGGGGCACGGGTCGTTGCGGCCCACGTTGACGTACGGATCGTCGCTCTCGGACTTGCGATAGGTGGTCACCTTGCCACCGTTGTTGACGGCAGCCGGACCACCCTGGACAGCCGTGCGGGCCTGCACCTGCGCCTGCTTGCGCAGCACCGAGCCGCCGTTGTCACCATCGACCTCGGCAGGACCGGAGAAGTGCGCACCCTCGAGCGCGGGCTCCTCCTTGTGCTCCACGGCACGCGGGGCAGCCTTGATCTCGATGCGCAGAACCGTACGCAGATAATCCTCGTACATGGTATCGACGAGTATCTGGAACGCGCCGTAGGCCTCGGTCTTGTACTCAACCAGCGGGTCGCGCTGGCCAAAGCCGCGCAGGCCGATGCCGGTCTTGAGGTAGTCCATCTCCTGCAGGTAGTTCATCCAGCGGGTATCGATGACGCGCAGCATGACCTGGGTGTTGAGCTCGCGCATCAGGTCCTCGCCCAAGCGCTCGGCCTTCATGTTGTAGCACTTCTCTACGTAAGCCAGGACATCGGCAGCCAGGGCCTCATAATCCTCGTCGGGGAACTTCGGCGTATCGATGTGGCCGGTGAGCTCCACAACCCACTTGCGCAGACCCTCCAGGTCGCGCTCGCCATCGTGGCTGTCCTTGGTGCAGAACTCCTGCACGCAGCGGTACACGGTGTCGTGCATGACCTCGGTGATGTGGTCGGTCAGGTCCTTGCCGTCCAGAATCTTATTGCGCTCGGCGTAGATGACCTGGCGCTGCTTGTTCATGACGTCGTCGTACTCAAGGACGCTCTTACGCATGGAGAAGTTGATGCTCTCGACCTTGTGCTGGGCGCTCTCGACGGCCTTGGAGATGATCTTGTGCTGAATGGGCATGTCGTCGCCCATGTCGGCCGTGACCATCATCTTGGAGACGCGGTCCATCTTGTCGCCGCCGAACAGGCGCATGAGGTCGTCCTCGAGCGACAGGTAGAACTGGGTCTCGCCCGGATCGCCCTGACGACCGGAGCGGCCGCGCAGCTGGTTGTCGATACGACGGGACTCGTGGCGCTCGGTTCCGATAACGGTCAGGCCGCCGGCGGCAAGCACGCGCTCGCGCTCGGCCTTGCAGGTCTCCTTGGCCTCGGCGTTAAACTGCTCGAGCTGCTCGGGCGTCACGTCCTCCATGGTCAGGCCCTCGTACTCCAGGCGCTCGCGCACCAGCTCGTCGGGGTTGCCGCCCAGCAGGATGTCGGTACCACGACCGGCCATGTTAGTAGCGATGGTCACGGCGCCGTAGCGTCCGGCCTGGGCAACGATGTGGGCCTCGCGTTCATGGTGCTTGGCGTTGAGGACCTCGTGTGCGATGCCGCGCTTGGTAAGGGCGGCGGACAGCTTCTCGGAGCTCTCGATGGAGACGGTGCCCACCAGGACCGGTTGGCCCTTGGCGTGACGACGCTCAACGTCGTCGGCAACGGCGTTGTACTTGGCCTGAATGGTGCGGTACACCAGGTCCTCGTGGTCCACGCGCTGCACGGGCTTGTTGGAGGGGATGACCTCGACGGGCAGCTTGTAGATCTCGCGGAACTCGGCGTCCTCGGTAAGCGCCGTACCGGTCATGCCAGAGAGTTTGTCATACAGACGGAAGTAGTTCTGCAGGGTGATGGTGGCCAGGGTCTGGTTCTCCTCGCGTACGAGCACGCCCTCTTTGGCCTCGATGGCCTGGTGCAGGCCCTCGGAGTAACGGCGGCCTTCCATAATGCGGCCGGTGAACTCGTCGACGATCTTGACCTCGCCGTTGGTGACCACGTACTGTTTATCGCGGTGGAACATGTACTGGGCCTTCAGCGCCTGCTGCAGGTGGTTGACCAGCTGGCCGGAGAGATCGGCATAGATGTCATCGATACCCAGGCGGCGCTCGATTTTCTTAAGGCCGCGCTCGGTGGCGGCGATGGTATGCTTGGCCTCGTCCATGACGTAGTCGCCCGTGGGTTCAGCATCCTCGGTGGCGGTGAGCATGTCGTGCGACACGTCCTCGCCGCGCTCAAGGCCACGCACGGCACGCGCGAAGTCCTTGTAGGTACTGGCGGACTTGGTGCCAGCGCCCGAGATAATGAGCGGCGTCCTGGCCTCATCGATCAGGATGGAGTCGACCTCGTCGACGATGGCGTAGTTGTGGCCGCGCTGTACGCGCTGCTCGGGACGGGTAACCATGTTGTCGCGCAGGTAATCGAAACCGAACTCGGAGTTGGTGCCGTAGGTGACGTCTGCCTGGTAGGCCGGACGCTTGAGCTCGAGCGGCATGTTGTTCTGGAGCAGACCGACGGTCATGCCCAGGTACTTATAGATGCGGCCCATCCACTCGGAGTCGCGCTTGGCAAGGTAATCATTGACAGTAACGACGTGTACGCCTTTGCCGGCAATAGCGTTGAGATAGCCGGCCAACGTGGAGACGAGGGTCTTACCTTCGCCAGTCTTCATCTCAGCAATGTGGCCCTCGTGCAGTGCCATGGCGCCAATGAGCTGCACGTCAAAGTGGCGCATGCCCATGGTGCGCTTGGAAGCCTCACGCACGGTGGCAAAGGCCTCGGGAAGCATGTCGTCGAGCGACTCGCCGTTGGCGTAACGCTCGCGGAACTTATCGGTCTGGCCGCGGAGCTCCTCCTCGGTCATCTTCTCAAACTGGGGCTCAAGACCGTTGATCTGGTCGACGATCTTGTAGTAGCGCTTAAGGTCCTTATCGGATCCAAAGGACAGCAGCTTTGACATGAATCCCATGTGGTTTTCCTTTTTGGCCATCGCCCACGCCGTGCAGCTGCGGGCGAGTTAAACACAGATGATTGTACTTTAGCCAAACAAGGCGCGGCCTATACGGTCGAGCTCGACCGCCACGTAATAACTACGACCAACCTGCCACAATGGGACAGGTTAATTTTGGCAGGTCTATCTGGGCAAACGCCGCCTCTCTGCCATGTGGTGCCATGGGGACAGGTTAGTTTGCACTAATTTAAAAAGAAAAAGGACCGCGCACCCAAACGGATGCACGGCCCTTATGCCATGAATGCGAGTGATTCCGCGGCGAGCTATTTACTCAGCAGCCTCGGTGGTCTCGGCCTCGGCAGCGGTCTCCTCGACGGGAGCCTCTGCGGGAGCCTCGGCGGCCTGCTTGGCAGCCTCCTCGGCAAACTTAGCGGCACGCTTAGCCTTCTCGGCAGCCTTAGCCTCAGCGGCGGCCTTGCGAGCGGCCTCGGCCTCAGCAGCCTTGGCGGCCTTGGCAGCCTTGGCCTCCTCAGCCTTCTTGAGCTGGGCGGCAGCGGCGCCACCGAACTTGTCGGCGAAGCGCTGGACGCGTCCACCGGTGTCGACGAACTTCTGCTGGCCGGTGTAGAACGGATGGCACTCGTTGCAAAGCTCGACCTTCATCTCGGACACGGTAGCGTGCGTCTTGAAGGTGTTGCCGCAGGAGCACGTCACCGTGCACTCGACATACTGGGGATGGATACCCTGCTTCATGGTAGGACTCCTTATTGGTCAGGCGCTGGTTACCGATCAGCGCATAAGGCGTCTTGGTTTCCGACCAAGACAACAAACTTGGCTATGGTACCACGGCGCCGCGTGTCCCACAAAAGGTTCACGGTCTTTTCGGAACGACACGAATCTGACCCATCGAAACACATCTCCACCGTTCCTTCAACTGGGAAAATGCCGTCCCCGGGGCCTGAGAAGGGCCCCGGGGACGTTCGACTGACTGCGGGAACGGCCTTTCCGCTCAATGTGTTCGGCTGAGATCGGAAATCAACCAAACTGAACTAGGTTCAGTTGACATGGTTAAAAACGGGGGCGACGCTTTTGCGTCGCCCCTCGTCCCAGCCGGTTGCTTTAGTTGTACACACGGTAGTTACACTTGAACTGGGTTATGTGTCCATAGTTGGAGCGGTACCAACCCGACGTATAGCTGATTGCCTCTGCGCCTAGATAGTCGTAGCCCTTGTTGTAGCGAAGCTGACGGTAGGTCGTGTCGTACTCTGCTGCGTAAAACGTGTCTCCAGAGAAGGCTTTGTACCGGTCCTTAACCGTCGAAGCCATGTACGCGGGTTCGACATCGCCTTTCTCCCCGTTGAGCGCATAGACGGGTGCCGCGATTCCGCATAAAGCCGTTGCCACGAGGATGGCGTAGACAGCCATGCGCGACGCATTGGACTTCAGCTGTTCAAATAGTTTCATGTCATTCACGTCGCTCGTATGTATCGAGGTATTCCTGCTTGAGCGTCTGCGAGGACGACTTGATCTTTTCCACGAGCGTGCCGGCCTCGATGAAGTAGAACGAGTCGGTGAGGTCTGCCAGGTCGTCGAGCAGATGGCTTGAAATGAGCACGCTTCGTCCCCGCGCCACCTCGCTGCGCATCGCGTCGCAGGAGGTTTTCCGCTTTCCCGGATCGAGGCCGTTCAGCGGTTCATCGAGGATGAGGTACGGGCAATCGGTCGATATCGCCATGGCAAGCTTTACCTGCTGCTTCATTCCTGTCGAGAGTTTACGGGTCGGCTTGTCGAGATATGGGGAGATTCCGAGGGAGTCGCAGAGCGAGTCGATGTCGGTGGCCGATTTCCACGCCTCCCTAACGAAAGCAAGGTGCTCGATGGCCGATAGCGTGGGGTAGAGATCCGCGCTGCCCGAAGAGCTCAGGTAGACGAGTTCTGCAAATTCGGCTGATCGACGTTGGCAGATTCCGTCTGCCGCCAGGCTTCCCGAGCGGATGCGGGTGGGAAATTGGCCCGACAGCGCTTCAAGAAGGGTGGTTTTCCCCGAGCCGTTGGGGGCAATGAGGCCCGCCGCCGTTCCCGGGCTCAGGAAAAGCGACCCGATTGAAAGTACCGTCGCGCTCCCGTATCCCACGCTCGCGTCCAGAAGCTCGAGCCCATGGTGCTTTTTCGCGGGTCCAGCCTGTTTGGGCGAACGTGCCGCAACGGCGCCGACCGCAAAAAGGACCGCGACGTATGCCAGGGCCACGGCAAGCATCGATGCACTGCCTGAACCGGAGCCAATGAATTCTGTCGGGAAGCATCCCACGTAACCCGTTGCCTCGATAGGCGAGAATACGGCCAGCGGCAGGAGATTGAGCGCGGCGTTATGCTCCAGTGCCGAATCGGACAGTAACGGGAATGCCGGGGCCGCGACAAGCAGCGCGGAGGTAAGGGGGCCCGCGAGGACGCGCCTCGTTGCGGTCGATAGGACGGCGGAGCAAACGGATATCAAGGTTCCGCCCGCAAGCAGCGCGAGAAGCAGGGCCGTGAAGACGTCTCCCGCGGTCGTGGTGGTAAGCGCGCCGTCATGGAAGAAGGCGATCGGGTACCCAATTTGCCCGAAGCCGTTTAGGGCCAAGGCGTAAATGCCCCCGGGTGCGAGGCCGGCGAGGAGCATCGCGGTCCCCGCGGCGATTATCGAAAACACGATCTGAATAAGGCGCCGGAATTTGGGCACGGGCGCCTTCGCCGCCAGGGTCGCAGGCCTTGTGGCGCCGAGCAGGAGTATCGACGAGAGAAGGAAGGGGATGAAGGGAAGGAAAGACGGCGCCGCGGCAATGGCGTAAGGCAGGAAGGAAAGGAATGGCAGGTCGCTTGCGGAGGCCGGGATATCCGTGATGCCGGAGCTGCTCAGGGCACGGCAATACGCGAGCTCCGCGTCATTGGTCTCTCGGTCTCCCACGATGGACCCGGATTGGAAGCCCTCGCCCATGAGCGCGTAGTAGCTCTCGGCAGAATCGAGAAAGGCGGCGTCGGTTTGGGCGGCGAGGGCGGCGTTCGCGTATCTTGCAAGCTCCGCGTCGACTTGCTGCTCTGGAGATAGGTCTGTGCCGCTGGCCTGGGGCGCGCGCGTATTGAATGCGTCGACAAAGCCCTGCATGCCCTGCTTCATAAAGAAGGGCCCGTAGATGGGTGAATTGAACGCAATGGGGACGGAAAAGGCTACAGCGAGAACGAGCGTACAAATCCATACGGCCCTGTCTCTTAGGATTAGTTTGAGAAGAAGTCGACAGCACATTTAGAAGCACCTACATTTCTCAAAGCATCGTTAGATTAATAATGACAGCCCGAATGAAGATGCGTGCGACGGGGGCGAGGCGAATGGCTGAGCGGTATCGATACGCTGGTTCAACGGTATCACATTGGCCACATAGATTTTTAACTTGCATTTCTACCCGCCCTTTTCGTAGAGTCGCCGATACGTGCTTAGCGCACCCTCGGCGCGTCCGGCAGGCTTTGCGAAATGGGATCCAGGAGACTTCGGCGCAGCATCATCTTGCGGAATGCTTCTAATGAGCCTCCCATCCTTCAAAAACAGAATCTCATCGCACAGCCTATCGACCGAATCCAAGATGTGGGATGACATGATGATGCACGTACCAGAATCGGCCAGCTTCCTGAGAATCTCGGAATGCAAGTCCACCCTGCTGGGGTCGAGCGCGTTCATGGGCTCATCTAATAGAAGGTACCGCGCGCCCGTCGCATACGCAATCGCCAGGGTAAGCTGCTGCTTCATGCCCTGGCTCAGAGTGCGGATCCTCATCTTCGCGAACTCGCCTATCTGCGTTTGTTCCACTATCTCTTCGATATCGCGAGCATGCGGCCACATATCGCAAACCATCTTGAGGTGATCTTCCGCACGCAATCCGGGATACAGCAGCGTCCCCTCACCAGGTGCATAGAAGATCATAGAACGGACCTCTCTCGCACCCGTACCCTGCACCTCATCCAGAACGATGCTCCCGTCCACGCGAGGACCCGGCAAACCTGCCATCGCACGCAGCAACGTCGTCTTTCCATGCCCGTTCGGAGCGACGAGACCGTAGACCGTACCCGGGGCAAACTCAGCGTTCACCGAATCTACGAGCACCTTCTTTCCATAAGAGATCGTCAGCGTTTGAAGGTCAATCATCGAGATCATCCCCTTTCGATCTTTGGAACACTCAGGCGCACCATCAACGGAGATACGGCGCCCAAGACCACCAGCAGAGCGCCCGATGCGCCGACGACCTCTCCAAAAGGCATCGCGTTCGTCCCTCGCCCAAGGAACCCAATCGTCCCCACCTGGGAAGCGGGATCAAACGAGGCGAATGGAGCCAGCAGCGCGACGCCCATGCCCACGCTTTCAACATGAGCGCTCAACGAACCCAACACCAAGAGAACCGCGCAAACCATTCCGGTGACAACGGGGTTGCGGCTAATCGCTGCTGTCAACGCAGCGACGACGGAAATCACGCCGTATGCCATGACCAGCAACGGAATACTGCACAACACCGCCTCCCCCACCATGGACGTTGTCGAAGCTCCCGCCCGAATGAGAGCGACGGGATACTCCGATCCACCCGCACCGTTCTTAATCACGGACACAACGACAGCGGGAACCATCGACACCAAAAGCAGCACCAAGCCAAGCAGGAGAGCCAGCGCAACAGCCGTCAGAAAACGCACATGCGCTGTTGCGGGGATCTGGAGAACCAGAAGGGAACGACACTGCAGGTGGGTGCACGCGAGCGATGTGACAACCACGGGCAACAGCAAAAATAAGGAGGGAAGCGCTGCCTGGAGATACGAAAGGAGGATTAATGGGGGCATCTTCGTACTTAACTCGTAAACCTTGGGGTCCGGCAAGCTCGCGATCGACTCAAGCAGAAGGGCGCGCGCCTCCGCACGAGAAGGAGTCTCCGGCTCGATTCCGATCGATTGCAGGAGAGTCGCATCTGCCGCGCCCAGCTCACCTCGAGCGCGCTCGTACGTCGCAAGGCTTCGAAACCCCTCCGCAGGCATAGGCGCGTACACGAAACCCGAAAGAGCATCCCGCATGTCTTCCAGGGCCGCTTTGCCCTCGACGTCCATATTCGCAGCGTTCTGCTCTAGATACCGATCTATTGAACGGAGCTCCCCATCCCTATACCGAACAGCGGAAACGTTATCAGCGTCAGGAAACATCTCGACCAGAGCCGGGGCCAGCATCGTCGTCGACATTGCAATCGCGCATACGGCGAGGGTAGGAGAACGCAGGAGCAGTTTCCCCATCGTTCTTACGTATGCAACGGCGGAGGCACAAGCGCTCGAACGAGTTGCCGTTCTCGATGCAGTGAAGGAACCTCTCTCAAGACAAATCGGGGATATCGGGCACGCGCAGCCGCTCTTTCCAGCAACGCAAAGCAGGCTAATTGCCAGCACCTCGATCCCGATTGCGCATACGAGGGCAATCGCGCCACGCTCGAAGCAAAGTCCAGGCAGATTCACTATCTGCGTTGTCGGGTACGGGCTATAGGCGCCGACGGTCAACTCAGTGTTCGCATACGTAAGGGGATTCAACAGGGCGAACTCACGTAAAGCGATGGATCTTCCGTAATACCCGGGAACCATCGTCACCCCCATCAGGGCACATACGAACACGATTCCAAGCGTAGGGTTATTGGCAATCTTCACGGCAAGGTGAACGACAAGCGAGATGAACGCTGCCACCAAGAATTGCAAGATGGCCGTCTGCGCGAACACCAGCCAAGCCGGTTTGATAACCGGAGTCGCATATTGAATGTAGCCTATCGGATAGAACGGCGAGCCCGGGCCATTCTTCACAAGCGCGGCGATTATCCCCGGAAGATTGATGGCGAGGACGGCAAGCATTGCAAAAACACTCGCCCATACGCTCGATGCAACAAGTCTACCCAGCTCGCCCATCGGTGCCTGGATGATGAGCTTTTCACGTTTGTTAAGACGCGCGGCAAGGAACGAGACGGCAACGGCCGTTGCGACCCATAGCAAGTACTCCTTCGATCCGTCATAATAGGTGTACTCTCCATCCGATATCTGCAGAAACGGAAGTAGGGGAGAGAGCGGTGCCAAGATAAGACGTCCCGCGGCAAGAGGGTACAGAAGCGCGGGCATGCTTGATGAAGAGGTATAGACACCGTCCTCCCCCGCATTCACAAGCGCATCCGCATAGGATGCTGACAATTCCTGCTCAACACGGGTTATTCCCGACTCGAGGTATTCGACCCGTCCGTCGATGCCAGCCGCGCTCCTGAAGACGGGCAGAGCACAAAGAACCATCAACGCAACAACGACAACACAGAGCGACCTGGAGGAGAGAAGCGACCTAAAGATCGCCTTCGAGATTTTGAGCATATTCATCGCCAACCTTAACCTCATCCAGTCGGAACAGAGGGGCCGAACAAAATGCTCGGCCCTTCCTCGCATCTAGTAGGTGCTATAGACAAATTGCCATTTATCAGTTGTGCCAAGAACACCACAGGAGCACATTGCAGCGAGGCGGGATTCCCTATGATGCGCGGATCGGCGATAGCCATTTCGGTAGGAGATCGTCTTGTAAGAGATGTTGAACATCGAGATGCTGTGCCCGCTTACGCCGCGAGGACAGCTGTAGCTCCAGTAGGTATCGACGACGTCGTCCGTATACCCGAGGGGCTCAACGAGGGCACACTGGCTGCTCTCCTGGGAAGGAGGCATCGGGGTATCCGCAAAAGCGGGGGCTCCCGGCAGCAACAGACAAAGAGCGAGGCCGAGGAAAACCAAGAGCTTACACGACTTAACAGTACTGAACATAATCCTCTCCAATCTAGAGGGATTTCGGTTGCAGCATGCTGTGATTACTTGCCGGCAAAGTCAATTTAACATAAACTGTTAAAAAGTAACCTGAGTTTTTTAAATTCTTCGGAGGTTATTATGAGTTCCGACAATCGCACTCCCCGGCTTCATTCCTTCCGCATCGCATGTGCGATAGCCTCTGCGACCCTTTGCGCCACCGCCATCGCACAAGTGGCGTTCTCCTTAAAGCCAGCAATCGAAGTGCTCGACAACCCTGTAATTGCAGACTCCCCCGCGTATCCAGCCCTTGCGATCTCGACATTGGTCCCTGCCGTCATCGGTATCGCTACGACCATCCTCAGCGCCGTTCTCGTGTGGACGATCAAGAGCGCAGACCCCTTCAAGAAAGGGTCTGCGACATGCTTGAAGGTGCTCGGCATTCTCTTCGTTGTTCAAGCTGCCACCAGCCTCTACGCCGGCTCACTCAAAACCTCCGTTTCGATGTTTGGCGGCGAGGGGGCCGTCGGCGCCCAAGAGATCGCTTCATCATTCGATTGGACCTCTCTGGTTCTCGGCATCGTCCTGTTCATGCTTTCCCAGCTCTTCTTGTACGCCCGAGAGCTGTACCTCGACTCCGACGAGATTGCGTAAGGAAACGCCATGCCCGTAATTGTTCGCCTCGACAAGATCATGGCCGAGCGAAAGATTTCCTCGAACGAACTTGCCGAAAGGATTGGAACCACGCCCGTGAACCTGTCCCGTATTAAAAAAGGGCATATTCGCGGCATTCGCTTCAACACGCTCGAGCAGCTATGCCTCGCCCTTCGTTGCCAACCCGGAGACCTTCTCGAAGTCATGAGCGAAGAGGATGCCCGAAAGGAGTTCGGACTCGATTGGTCCGCCGAGGATTAGAGGGCGGTCGTACTCGCCCTGCACACGGGGATGCGAATCGGCGAGGTCTGCGGCCTTCGGTGGTGCGATGTGGATTTCGAGACGGGCCTGATCTCGATCAGACACTCGGTGGCGTACGCGAAGGGAATGGGTTCGTTCATCAAGGACACCAAGACCCATGACGCCAGGGGTATCCCCATCGACCCGGTCGGCCTACTCCCCTTCCTGAAGGAGACCCACGAGATCGACTGCGGAAAGCTGCGCTTGCGCGGCCTTACCGGGGCGGTCGAGATCGGGGACTGCTACATCCTGTCGGAGCCGGACGCGACCTTCGCGACGACAAGCTATATCCGCAGGGCGTTCAAGACGTTCTCGGAGACCAACGGCCTCATGGGCACCAACGACGAGCTGATCACGTTCCACGGCCTTCGCCACACGTTCGCAACGCAGTGGATCCGCCAAGGCGGCGATATCAAGGCGCTCCAATCGATCCTCGGCCACAAGGACGCCATGGCGACGCTCAACGTCTACGCCGACATCGAGCCCATCTCCAAAATCCATAACATGCTGCGCGCCACGCCGTGCCTTTGGCGCGGGCACCTCGGGCCGAGGGTCGATCCGGGTCCCATGTTCCAACAGAGGATCCAGGAGTCCATCGAGACGCTCCAGGCGTTCGGCTACGGCATCACCGAGCCGGACGACCGAAATATCGCCATACGCGACGTGAAGATGAACAGTTGGCTCTAGCTCACCGAGTACGCGGCAGTGCTGGGCCCATCCCAACTGAGGTCACGGTGGTCCGATAGGGGCGCCGCCCGCGGCATGCGCCGCGGAGCGGTATCCCCTACCGAAGGGCGGGGATGCCCTCCGCTTCCAGTTCGGAATCAGCCGTCGGAGGCGTTCGGCTGACTGCGGGAACGGCCTGTCCGCTCAATGTGTTCGGCTGAGATCGGAAATCAACCCAACACGAGCCGGACACGCGCCAGACGGCTCTTCCCCGTACGGCCTTCCCCCTTACGCTCATGTTGCAGGCATGTAACGCCGCAGCGAGCGCGCCTTTTTTGCGCCAGACAGGTACAATGATGAACACTGTACCGTAGCGGAGCGCCGCGCGCGCCGCAACCACGCGAAAGGGTTTCCCATGGCCGAGATCTCGTCCTCCCGTATCGTCATCACCGTCCTTGGCAAGAACCGCCCCGGTATCGTCGCCGGCGTCACCCGTGTTCTAGGCGAGGCCAACGTCGACATCCGCGACATCACGCAGTCCATTATCGAGGACATCTTCACCATGACCATGCTGGCCGACACCGCCGAGTCCAAGCTCGACTTCGCCGAGCTGCAGAAGGCGCTGGCCGAGGCCGGCGAGCTTTCGGGCGTCAACGTGTCCATCCAGCGCGAGGACGTCTTCAACTTTATGTACCGCCTGTAGCGAACGAGCCGCTCGGGGCAGCTTGACGTCATATCGTCCAAGCGCGCGGCCCCAAAGCGGACCGGAGAGGAGCGCGCATGGCCTACGACGCCAAGAAAATCTACTACCGCTTCGACGATCACCTGAGCCGCCTGGTTCTGGATTACGAGGCGAGCCGTCAGATTTCGCCCGAAAGCGAAAACCTCTACCACGGCCTGCCGACCGCCCCGTACGACGAGGACCTGTTCGTAGAGCACAACGTCAAGCGCGGTCTGCGCAATGCCGATGGCTCGGGCGTGGTCGCGGGCCTTACCCGCATCTCGGACGTGCACGGCTACAACAAGGTCGACGGCAAAGTCGTGCCCGATCAGGGCAAGCTCACGCTTCGTGGCTACAGCATCGAGGATCTGGTCAACAACGCCCAGGCCGAGAACCGCTACGGCTACGAAGAAGTCGCCTATCTGCTCATCACGGGCTCGCTGCCCACCAAAGAGGAACTCGACGGTTTTTGCGGACGCCTGCGTGCTTTTAGGCACCTGAGCGACGAATACGTCCGCGAGTTCCCCATGACCACGGTGTCGTCGAGCATCATGAATGTGCTTCAGCGCGCCGTGCTGCTGCTCTACGCCTTCGACGCCGAGCCCGACGCCATTACACCCGAGCACGAAATCGACGTCGCCATCTCCATGCTCGCCCGTCTCCCCCGCATCGCCGCCTTCGCGCATATGGCCTCGGTCGCCAAGCGCCGCGGCTCCGAGGTTCATGTACCGCACCCCACACCCGGCCTCTCCACCGCCGAGACCATCCTGCAGGTGTTGCGCGGCGGCATGGCATTCACCCGCGACGAAGCCATGCTGCTCGACGTGATGCTCATGCTGCATGCCGAGCACGGCGGCGGCAACAACTCCACGTTCGCCTGCCGCGTGCTGTCCTCATCGGCCACCGACCCGTATTCCGCCTACGCCGCGGCTATCGGCTCGCTCAAGGGCCCGCGCCACGGCGGCGCCAATGCCAAGGTCGTGTCTATGCACGAGGACATCCGCGCGCATGTCTCCAACTGGGAGGACGAGGACGAGGTCGCGGCCTACCTGGGCAAGATCCTCGACAGGCAGGCTTTCGACGGCACGGGCCTCATCTACGGTATGGGCCACGCCGTCTATACGCTCAGTGACCCGCGCGCCGAGGTGTGCCGCCGTTACGCGCGCACGCTTGCCGCCAAGAAGGACTTGGGCGAGGAGTTCGCGCTCATCGAGCGCATCGAGCGCCTGGCACCGCAGGTGATGCGCGACCACGGCATGACCAAGCCCATCTGCGCCAACATCGACCTGTACACGGGCTTTATCTACAAGATGCTCGGCGTGCCCGAGACGCTCTTTACGCCGCTATTCGCCGTCGCCCGCATGGCCGGCTGGTCGGCGCACCGCATGGAAGAGCTCTTCTGCGCGCACCGTATCATCCGCCCCGCCTATCGTCCGGTGATCGAGCCGCTGGAGTACAAGCCGCTCGCCGACCGCTAGGACGCGGACCGTTATAGAACTCGAGCGTGGTCAGGGACCCAAGCCCTCGGCCACGCTTTTTATGCCAGTAGAAAGGGTCGCAACGAATGATTGTGTTTTCCGATATGGATGGGACGTTGCTGACGAGCGATAAGCAGATGAGCGATGCCACCTGGGCAATGCTCGACGAGCTCGCACGTCGTGGCATCGAGTTTGTTCCCTGCACGGGACGTCCACTGTCGGGCGTCTTTGAGCCCATTCTCGCCCATCCCGCCGTGCACTACGCGGTCTGTGCCAACGGCGCCAGCGTCTGGCAGCTCGACGAGGATACGCCCACCGACGCCTCGCGCGCCACGTGCATCTTGAGCCGTCCGCTCGACCGTGGCATTGCCCACCGCATCCATCGCATTGCCGCCGGCCACGATGTGACCTTCGATATCTTCGCGGATGGGCAGTGCTTCCTCCCCCGCTCGCTATACGGGCGTCTGGATGAGTTCTGTGGCGGCGACCCCCACATCGCGGCTTCGCTCAAGCGCACACGAACACCGATCGACATGGATATCGACAGCAAGATCGACGAGGTCGAGACGCTCGAACGCATCGCCATGTACTGGCACGACCCGGCCGATCGCGACGCCATCGCAGCAGAGCTCGACACGCTCGGAGGCATTGAGGTCACGCGTTCGTACGCCATGAATATCGAGGTCATGGGCGAGGGCGCCACCAAGGGGACGGCCCTCACGTGGCTATGCGAGCACTTGGGCGAGCGTCTCGCCGACGCCTGGGCGTTCGGCGACAACATCAACGACATCCCCATGCTGCAGGCAGCGGGCCACGGCATGGCCATGATCAACGCCGAGTCCGAAGACCGCGAGGCCGCCGACGCCATCACCGAATACGACAACGACCACGACGGCGTCGCCCGCACCATCATGGCCGCCCTCGCTTAGTCGTTGGGTAGTCATTGGGGACATTCTTAAACGACTAGTCGTTGGGGACAGTCTTCGCGAAAAAGCTGCAAGGACTGTCCCCCACTGTCGGCAGAGACGATATGAGCAGGACATAAAAACATTGAGAGCCCCTGCTGCATGAAAGACCGCGGATTAGGCCGACAATGGTGAGTGTCTAATTCAGCCGCGGCGGCCACGCCGCATTCATGGAAGGGGCTCCCATGCTCGATACTACCACCTTCGTCGGCCTCGACGTCCACGCCCGCTCGATAAAGGCAGTCTCCCTCGACGTCATGACCGGGGAGGTGCGCTGCGCGACCTTCGGCTACGACGCCGGGGCAGTCGCGGAGTGGGTGCGGTCCGTGGACCCAAAGGCCAGGTGCGTGTACGAATCCGGGGTCACGGGGTTCGACCTGCAGAAGAGGCTCTCCGGCCTCGGGGTCGACTGCGTGGTCGGCGCCGTCTCGAAGATGATCAAGCCCAGCGCGGACAGGCGCAGGAAGAACGACCGCAACGACGCCGAGTTCCTCGCCCGCATGCTGTCGGTCGGCAACGTCGTCGAGGTGTGGGTCCCCGACGACGAGTGCGAGGCCGCCCGCGACCTGACCAGGGCGCTCGAGGACGCGAGGGACGACCTCTCGCGCGCGAAGCAGCGGCTCTCCAAGTTCCTGCTCAGGCACGGGCTCGCCTTCGACGAGAGGACGCCCACCGGCCGCAGGAAGGGCAACTGGACCCGGGCGCACTGGTCCTGGATCGAGTCGATTAGGTTCGCGGAGGGGGCCGACAACGACGTGCTCGCCTACTACGTCGACGCGGTCAGGCGGGCGGCGGAGGAGAAGGCGCGGCTCGAGGGGCTCGTCGAGGCCGAGGCCCGCAAGCCCAGGTGGAGGAGGAGGGTCGACTCCCTGCGCTGCCTCAAGGGCGTCGACACCGCGTCCGCCGCCGACCTCGTGTTCGAGGCCGGCGAGTTCTCGAGGTTCAGGAACGCCCGGTCGTTCGCCGCATGGGTCGGCCTGACGCCCTCCGAGCACTCCAGCGGGGAGAGCGACCGCAGGGGCGCGATCACCAAGGCAGGCAACAAGCACCTGAGGAAGGCGCTGGTCGAGGCCGCGTGGCACTACCTGACGTGCTCGGGGCGGCCGAAGGGCCTCGCCAAGGGCCAGGCCCCGGACCGGGTCGCCCGCAGGCATGCCGCCAAGGGCGTGCGGAGGCTGGTCGAGAGGCGGGAGGCGCTGCTCGCGCGCGGGGTCCACAACAACAAGGCGAACGTGGCCACGGCGCGCGAGCTCGCCTGCTGGGTGTGGGCGGTCGGCCTCATGGCCGAGGAGGCGTAGGGGGCCGGTCCCCCGCACATAAGCCGATCACCCCGGAAGCGGTTCGATCCGAAGCCGTTGAGGCGAACCTCAGGTCCCTTTTCTGCGAGCGCCCAGGGCGCCACACGCGTGCACAGACTGTCGGTTCGACGTAGAAGCCTCAGCCGTAGCAACGGATTGCCCAGCGAGAGATCGCCGCGGGCGGATATTAAACTGCAAAGACGAGCGTCGGTAAGACACGCCGAGGTCGCCGCGGACGGGTTGATATAGGGAGAGGGCCTGACCTCATATCGTTGGGGCCAGGCCCGATTTTGCCTCTTGACAATGTCCTGCTCATATTAAAAGGAACGTCCCCATCTGCCGGATTAGGAGAGACTCTCCAGCACGCGACGGAGCTCATGCTGAACGGCGTGGTCGCGGTTGCAGCCTACGACGCGATCGGCCACCGCCTTGAGCGCGGGGCGCGCATTTTCCATCGCGCAGCCCGTGCCGACAAAGCGAATGATCTCGTAGTCGTTCATCGAGTCGCCAAACGCCATGACCTCGTCGCGTTCGACGCCATAGTGCTCCATGAGCTGCTCGATTCCCGAGGCCTTCGACACACCAGGCTGCATGGCATCGATCCATGCGTTTCCAGAAGGCGCAAAGGTAAAAAGCTGGCCAAGCTCGCGCTGCAGTACGTAGGCACTGTCCATAACGGCACAGTCATCGCAAAAGATACTCGCCTTGATGATATTTACGCTGGGATCGGGCAGCTCCCAAATGCGCTCGGCATTGGGAAGGTCCTTATCGACCTCACGCACGAACTTGCACTCGTCATCGAGCAAGAAGGACTTGGTTCGGTCAAAGAGCGCAAGATGCAGATTGGGAAATGTCCTGACGGCCTGGGCGAGCCTTCGAATCGCCAGGTGGGAATACACCTCACGGTCTACCATCTTACCGTCGGCGTAGACCTGGGCGCCGTTAGCGGCGACAAAGTCCATCTTGTCGCGAACGGGCGCAAAGAACTCGCACAGGCGATCGTAGCGACGACCTGACGATGCGGCGAAATGCACGCCATGCTCGTGTAGCGCCAGAATCAGTTCGTAGGTCTCGGGAGGCACCTGGCCGTTTTCGTCAAGCAGCGTGCCGTCCATATCGGATGCAATCAGTTTAAACATAGGAAAGCTCCCTTCGGGCTTGTTGGAATCGGACGTATATCCAAAATCACCGTACCCAAAGGGAACTCAAATAAGACTCCGTGGGCGCAAACGTTACAAGGACCTAGCAAATAGCTCACACATGCCAGAGGTCCTACGGTCGCGGCGTCAGGCAGCCCGCCAAAGAGTGTCCCCGACGACTAGTCGTTTAAGAACGTCCCCGATGACTAGTCGGCATAGGTGAAGGTTGTAACGTCGAACATGCCCTCGGGGCGGATGCGGAGCGTCGGGATGACCGGCAGGGGCAGGAAGATGATGCCCATGATGGGGTCGAGCGGCGGCTCAATACCCATGGCGCGCGCCTTGACCATAAAGTCGTCGTGCTGCGCAGCAACGTCCTCGGCCGTGCCTTCGCTCATAAGGCCACCGAGCGCCAGCGGAATACGCGCCACGACCTCGCCGTTGCGCACCAGCACGTGGCCGCCCTGGCCCACGGCCTCGACGGCAGCCATCATATCCGCCGCGCTGTCGCCCACCACGCACACGTTGTGCGAGTCGTGGCCGATCGTCGAGGCGATAGCGCCGCCCGTGATGGTAAAACCGCGCACCCAGCCGCGGCCGATATGCTTGCCGACGAGTCCCATGCCGGCGGGACCGTCGCCATCGGCGCCCTTGGCCTGCAGTGACACGCCGCGGCCGTGGCGCTCGATCAGCATAATGCGGCGCAGGCCCCCGGCGTTCTCGGGGCGAGCCATACCCGTGATGGCCTTGCCCGGCACCACGTCGATCACGGCCTCGCCCGGCTTAAAGGCATAGTCGAACACGTCGAGCGATAGCTTCGGCAGCTTAACGGAAGCACGCAGCTCATCGGCAAGGGCCGCAACCTCGGCCATCTCGGGTGCGATCTCGCCCACAAAGGTGCCGTCCTGCGCCACCAGAGCACCGGCGGCATATACGCGATGCGGAGCTGCGGCAAACGTCAGGTCGTTGAGTACCAGCAGGTCGGCACGCTTGCCCGGGGCGATGGCGCCACGCAGCTCGTGCGGGTCGCGACAGCCGTGGTCCAGGCCAAACGCCTCGGCCGTGGAAAGGGACGCCATAGAGATGGCGACCACGGGGTCAATACCGGCCTCGATAGCCACTCGGCAGGCGTTGTCGATCATACCGGTCGAAAGCGCATCGGAGGGAGCGCGGTCGTCGGTCGCAAAACAGCAGCGACGGGCGCGGGCGGGATTCTCCAGCAGCATCGGCGACAGGTTGGCCAGGTCGTGGCTGCACGTGCCCTCACGCAGCATCACATACATGCCGCGGGATAGCTTGTCGAGCGCCTCCTCGGGAATCGTCGACTCGTGGTCGGCGATAATGCCCGCTGCGGCATAGGCGTTGAGGTCCTTACCGGCAACGAGCGGCGCATGGCCGTCGACCTGCTTGGACGGCGTCTGGTTGGCAGCATCGATGCGAGCACAGGTCTCGGGGTCGGCCATAAAGACGCCCGGCAGGTTCATCATTTCGCCCAGTCCAAAGACATCGCCTGGATGCTCGGCAAAAAACGCCTGCATATCGGCAGCCGAAATAACGGCACCGGCCTGCTCGTCGGGCAGCGCGGGCACGCACGAAGGCATCATGTACTTGATGGAGATGGGTGCGCGGCGGCCATCCTCGATCATAAAGCGCAAGCCGTCGAGACCGGCAACATTGGCAATCTCGTGGCTGTCGGCAATGGCGGTGGTAGTACCGCGCGTCGCGGCCATGCGAGCATACTCGGCGGGACGGATGTTCGAAGACTCGATATGCAGATGCCCGTCAATAAAACCGGGAGCGAGATAGCGACCCTGGCAGTCGATGACCTCAGTTGCCTCGTAGGTGCCAGCGGCATCGTCGCGACCATCGTAGAGCACGCCGACGATCACACCGTCCTTGACGGCAACGCTACCGGGCGCCACACGCTGGCCATACACGTCGACGATCTGCGCATTGGTAAACAGCGTGTCGACGGGCACGCGGCCCCCGGCGGCCTCGATCACAGTCCTCATGACCTCAACGGACATACATACTCCTTTAACTGTAGAAATAACTGCGGAGCGGACGAGCCTTCACCGCAGCAAGCCAACAGCCATTGTATGCCCAAACGATGGGTCAACAATACGCCTCTCCGCTTAACGGCACACGCCGCTTGGCGCAATGGGGACAGGTTGCTTTGCACCAATGACAAGGAGTGTCCCAAAGTGCCGGCACAAAAGGATCGTCCCCAAGTGCCAACAACGGAAGCGCCGATGTTTTGGCAACGACAGCGAGCGGGCCGCATTTGAGACAAGGTGACGTGAAGCGAAAGGGCGCTGACCTTCTGGTCGCGCCCTTGAAGTTGAACGTCAGATTGTCCAAATGCGGCCCGCGCAGCGTCGGCCGGTCCGCCGTTCGTTAGAACGGCGGAACTAAATCAACTTGAAGCCCTTGCGCTTGCCTACGGAGAGGGTGTCGCCCAGCTTGAGGGCGCTCGGATCGATGTTGTAGCTCTTGGGAGCCACGGCCTTGCCGTTGATCTTGACGCCGCCGCCGTCGATATCGCGACGAGCCTGGCCGGCGCTCGCCGAAAGGCCCAAGTCCTTGAGCAGGCCGGCGAGGTAGATCTGGCCCTCGTCGTTGACGGTCAGCTCGACATGCTTCTCGGGGAAGTCGGCAAGCTGGCCCTCCTTGAACACGCGGTCGAACTCGGCCTGAGCCTCGTCTCCGGCGCCGGCGCCGTGGTAGGTGTCGCACAGGTCGCGGCCCAGAGCGCGCTTGAGCTCATAGGGATCGGCAGAGCCGTCGGCCAGAGCAGCGTCGATCTTGTCGACCTCGGCCGGGGTGAGCGAGCTCGCCAGGCGATAGTACTTTCCAATCATCTCGTCGGGGATGGACATGGTCTTGCCGAACATATCCTTGGGGGCGTCGGTCAGGCCGATGTAGTTGCCGTAGGACTTGGACATCTTGCGCACGCCATCGGTGCCCTCGAGCAGCGGCATGGTGAGCGCGATCTGGGGCTCCATGCCCATCTTCTCCATGAGCTCACGGCCGGCGAGCAGGTTGAAGAGCTGATCGGTGCCGCCCATCTCCACGTCGGCCTTGATCTGCACGGAGTCGAAGGCCTGCATCACGGGATACAGGAACTCATGCAGGGCGATCGGCGTCTGAGACTGGTAGCGCTTGGTAAAGTCATCGCGCTCAAGGATGCGGGCGACGGTGAACTTGGAGCATACCTGCAGCAGACCGGCCAGGTCCATCGAAAGGATCCAGTCACCGTTGTGCACGATGGTGGTCTTCTCGGGATCCAGGATCTTCATAGCCTGGCTCACGTAGGTCTCGGCATTGGCCTCGATCTGCTCCTGCGAAAGCTGCGGACGCGTGGAGTTCTTGCCCGAGGGGTCGCCGATCAGCGCGGTGCCGTTGCCGATGATGAGGGTAACGTTGTGGCCAAGGTCCTGGAACTGGCGCATCTTGCGCAGCGGCACGGCATGGCCCAGGTGCAGGTCGGGGCTGGTGGGGTCGACGCCGAGCTTGATGTTGAGGGGCTCGCCCTTCTCAAGCTTCTTGCGAAGGTCGGCCTCGGGAACGATTTGGGCAGCGCCCGAGGTGATGATACGCATTTGCTCGTCAACAGACAGCATTGGGTATCCTCCTTTTGCTATAGCACCCTCACCGGATACGGCGGTGCTGGAAGTCCATAAACTCTCATATGATAACAAACTGACGCGACGCGGCACCTACGACAGGAAAATCCTCGTCCTGCCGCATGCGTCAATGGCAACTGGCAGACGTGTACCGTCACGCTCGACCAGATAGCGTGCCTGCCGACGACGCAAGCAGTCGCGGCAACGAACCTGTCCCGTCGCATCGGTGGCGCAGACGCCCTCGGCGGTCAGCAGGCAGTGCTCGCACACCATAAGCTCGGGACGGTCGGCGTCGACCGGACCCAAGACGCCGGGTTCAGCAGCCAGTTCGGCAATACGCTCCGCATCATTGCCGAGCAACTCCGCCGGCAAGTACACCCGCCCCGCACCGAGTCCGCGCAGCCAGGTAAGCGTGGCCCGATTCGCGCAGAACACCGGCGCCGCCACGTCAAACGTCACGCCCAGCTCGCGAGCGATCACCACCTGTCCCAGGTTGCGGCAGACGACGCGCCCGGCACGCTGCATCAGTGAGCGGGTCCGGTCAGCGTCACCCGTGCGGCACGCCTCGTCAAGCACCACAACGGCGTCGGACAAATCGAGTTCTCCGCGCGGGTCGGCATCCATCAGCTGCCAAGCAAAAACCATGCGAGCGGGAACCGCGCACTCCATCAACTCCGTCGACGCACCGCCATCCACCGCAACGTCCTCAAAGGGCAGCACCTCAACGGCACGCGCAACGGGCGCAATCGCATCTGCCTCGGCCCGCATGCGCTCCAACACCGCCGCCGTCTGATCCAACACGCCGGCGCTGCGAATCAGGTACACCTCGCAGCCCGCGTCCACCTTACGCTTGCAATGCACGACGACGCGCTTCCCCGCTGCGGCATCCACCGGGCAGGGCACCTGCGGCCAGCGCTTGGGCACATCGGGACGCGCGTCGACACCCGGACAGAACCGAATCTCGAGCGTGTCACCCGCCGCCACGGCGGCGTCGAGCTCAACGGTCACCTCTTCGTGGCCCACAGCGACCAAGCGTCCCACGCGCACGCCCTGGTTAATCGCACGCTCAAAGCTCATCAACTCGGCACCCGAACGCCCTCGCAGGTACGCATCGGTAAACCCACGGTTAAACGACCTTCCCAGCTCGCGTTCAAGCTCTTCCACGGCACCGGGGTCCCACGCGTCGTCGCGCAGCATATCGAGCGCCCGGCGCCACACCCGCACCACATTGAATACGTAATCGGGGTTCTTCATGCGCCCCTCGATCTTGAGCGACGCCACGCCGGCATCTACAAGCTCGGGCAGATGCGCAATACCCAGATAGTCGCGCGGGCACAACAGGCGATCCCCTTCGACGGCGACAACGCTCTGCCCCGCCTCGTCCACCAGGTCGTACGCCAGACGGCACGGCTGCGTGCAGTCGCCGCGCATCGCCGAGCGCCCACGCCGCAGGGCCGAGAACTCGCACGCCCCCGAATAGCCGATGCAAATCGCACCGTGGCAGAATACCTCGATGGGCACGCCCGTGGCACATAGCGCCGCAATCTCGTCGACCGTCAGCTCGCGCGCCGTCGTCACACGCTCGACCCCCAGCTCATCGGCGGCAAGCCGCACGGCGCCTTCGCTATGAACGCCCACCTGCGTAGACAGGTGAATCTCGACCCCTGGAATCGCCGCGCTCAGCGCGCAGGCCAACCCGGCATCGGCGACAATCAGAGCATCGGCGCCCAGCTCCAGTGCATGAGCTCCCAGCGCCACCGCGTCGGATAACTCATCGTCAAACACGAACACGTTGAGCGTCACGTACACACGCACGCCACGGGCATGCGCCACGGCGCTGCCGCGCGCAAACTCGTCATCCGTAAAGCCATGGGCGCTCACACGGGCGTTAAAGCCGCCCAACCCCGCATAGATGGCATCGGCGCCCGCGGCGATGGCCGCAAGCATCTGGTCGAGCCCGCCCGCCGGCGCCAGCAGCTCGGGCAGCGCCGCACCGGCAGCATCCAATCCAGTCTTGTGTTGTCCGCTCGGCCCCATCGTCCGAATCGCCATCGACAAACTCCTTACCAAGGTATGCATTCACTCTGAAAAATGCCGCCTTCCAGCATACACGAGGCCTCGCGCACCCCGTTTGGTTTATCGTGTAATAACTTATGTCCATCCTGCCCCGACGGCACATCCGCCGTCGGGCACGACATACCTGGAGGTCAATATATGGGTCCTCGCCAACGACAGGGACGCAGCCGTTCAAAGACGCATGCCCTGCCCATAATCCTGCTCTCGTTTTTGGGCTTTTTGCTTATCGCGGGCGTGGCATTTGGCATCGGCATGGTCGGCAACGTCAACCGCTGGCTGTCCGATCTGCCCGACTACACCGACGCCAACGCGTATCTGGTGAGCGAGACCACCGAGATCGTCGACTGCAACGGCAACAAGATCGCGAGCTTCTACACGCAAAACCGTAAGTCCATCACCAAGGACGAGGTCTCCCCCTACGTGCTGCAGGGCACCGTTGACGTCGAGGACGAGCGCTTCTACGAGCACGGTGGTATCGACCTGTGGGGTATCGCGCGTGCTGCGGTGGCAACCCTCGGCGGCGGGCACGAAGGCGCCTCGACTATCACCCAGCAGCTGGTGCGCAACACCATCCTGCAAGAGGAGCAGTTCGACTCGACCATCGAGCGTAAGGTGCGCGAGGCCTACATCGCCGTAAAGATGGAGGATATGTACTCCAAAGACGAGATCCTCATGATGTACCTCAACACCATCTATTACGGCCACGGCGCCTACGGCATCGAGGCCGCAGCCGAGACCTATCTGTCCAAGAGCGCCGCCGACCTCACCCTGAGCGAGGCCGCGCTGCTCATCGGCCTTCCCAACTCGCCCTCGCAGTACGACCCCACGGTCAACCCCGACCTGGCGCTGTCCCGTCGCAACAAGGTCCTCGACAACATGTTGCGTCTGGGCCACATTACGCAGGAGGAGCACGATGCCGCACAGGCCGAGCCCATCACCCTCAACGTGACCGAAATCTCGGGCAGCGGCGTCGACGTATACTCGCAGTCCTACTTTGTCGCCTATGTTAAGCAGCTGCTGGAGCAGGAGTTCTCGACCGACGTGCTCTTTAAGGGCGGCCTGACCGTCAAGACCACCATCGACCCCACGATGCAGCAGGTGGCAGAGAATGCCGTCCGCGAGCAGCTCGACACACTCTCACTCGACGGCCTGGACATGGGCATGGTCGTCGTCGACCCCAAAACCGGCTACATCAAGTGCATGGTGGGCGGCTACGACTACAACGCCGACGAGAACCACGTAAACCATGCCACGGCCAAGCGTCCCGTCGGCTCCACCTTTAAGGCCTTTACGCTGGCAACTGCCATCCAAAACGGCATGAACCCCAACGTCACCCTCAACTGCAACTCGCCGCTCAAGGCCAAGGGCACCACGACCGAGGTCCAAAACTACGCCAACCATAGCTATGGCAACATCACGCTTAAGCAGGCGACGGCATACTCCTCCAACACCGGCTACATCCAGGTGGCGGAAGCCGTCGGCAACAGCAAGATCATCTCGCTCGTCAAAAAGCTCGGCATCGATCCCGCCAAGGACAACATCGAGGACGTTCCCGTCATGACCCTCGGCACCGGCTCGATCTCGCCGCTCGAGATGGCCGCCGCCTACGCGACGTTTGCCAACGGCGGCTACTATCGCCAGCCGATCGCCATCACCGAGATTGACTCTCGTACCGGTTCGGTGCTGTACCAGCACACCGACAATCCCTCACAGGTGCTTACCGAGGGCGAGGCCGCCGCGGTCACCGATGTTCTGTCCGGCGTCATGCAGGGCGGCGGTACGGGTGCTGCCGGTGCCCTGAGCGTCAACCAGCCCTATGCCGGCAAGACGGGCACCACCGACAACACCACCAACCTGTGGTTCTGCGGCTATACCCCGCAGCTGGCGTGCGCCCTGTGGACCGGCTATTCCGCGGGCGAGATCCCCATCCAAAAATACGGCACGGACCTGCTGGGCGACAGCACCAACCTGCCTGTCTTTAAGCGGTTTATGAACACCGTTCTGACCGGTACCGAGCGCGAGGAGTTTGCGACCGGAACGGCGCCCACCTACAAGAACAACAGCGTCTGGAAGTTCTACGGCACCAACAACTCCAAGAAGACGGAGAACGACGACAAGGACGAGAACGAGGACGAAGAGGAAACCACCACAACGACTACCACGACGACCACGACCACCGAGACCACGGGTGGCGACACCACCGGCGGCACCGGTACGACCGGTGGCTCGACGGGCGGCTCAACTGGTGGTTCGACCGGCGGCGATGGCGGCACGCCTACGCCTACGCCTACGCCTACGCCCACTCCCGACCCCTCGCCCACGCCTGACGATACGGTCGGCTAGAAATCATCCGGCCATAAGCAACAAGGCCCCCGAGCAGCTTATTAAACTGCTCGGGGGCCTTTTAGTTTAAAGCGACCTGGTGGGCGGTCTTTATACCGGCAAACAAAAAAAGGGGGTACCGACCAACGTCGATACCCCTTACAAGCCACTATGTCACGCACACAGTGCCGAGCGCACGACCCGCACGCCTACTTGCGAGAATTGCTCAGCTTATTGATCAGCGCCTCAAGACGCTCGCCGTCCTCGGCCGTCTGGGCAATAACCAAAATCGTATCGTTGCCGGCAAGCGAGCCAAGCACATCGGGCAGCTCTGCCGCATCAACGGCGGCGGCGATGCCGGAAGCCGTGCCAGGCTGAGCCTTGATCATAACCAGATTATCGGTGCGCAGAACGCCCGTTACGAGCTCGGAAACCATACGCTGCAGGTGCAGGTCCTCTGCCAGAACATAGATGCCCTCAGGGAGCTTACGCAGCCCCATATCGGCAATATCGCGAGAGACAGTCGCCTGCGTGCAATCAAAGCCCATAGCGCGGAGCTCATCGACCAGCACGCGCTGCGTGCGGACGTCCTTATTGCGCACAATATCTCTAATGGCATCCTGGCGCCCATTGCGTTTTTTAGCCATACAAACCCTCTCTCCAAAAGATGGCGGAGACAATCAATCAGTGATTGAATAGTTTAACGCTATTTGAAGGCTTTTGTGTATAAGAACGCATTTCGAAACAATTCTATGCAAATTTGTTTCGAGATGAGCCGTTTAGGCGGTTTTTGCGCCCGTCCGGTTAAGAAAAGCTGCCAGATGCGTACACATCACGCAGCGCGCGGGCTTGGCGCTGGCGATCGGCCCAAACAACAGACCGAGCCCCCGATGGTTATCCTTGAGCGCGGCGACCATCTGACGGGTTCGAGGCGCCTCGAGCATATCACGCATACGGGCGGAACGCTCGATTGACGACACCCATGCGGGCTCAGACACAAATTCTCGATGCAGGCGACCAGTCCGGCAAAGTAGAACTTTTGGGTTGCCAGCTTGAGCCGACCACCGCTATCTGCTTCCGAGAGTGAGTCCGTAAGCTCGTCGAGCGCCCGGGTGTCATCGGATACCTTGGCATACATGGTGGTATCAAAGGCATCTGTAAGCTTAGGTGCCGCCGCGTGGAAACAAGCGTCGCCGCATCCGGAGACGCGCTGCGCCCGCGAGAGCGAGCACGCCATAAACCCAACTGTGCGAAACGCCTTGTCGTACAAAAGGCATGCCTCAAACAGCGGACGGCTATACATCACGCCAGAGGTCTGAACGACTAGGCCGCCTAAAATCAACTGGGACAGCCCGGTCACCATCGAAGATTTGCTATCAATGGAAATATGAGCAGCATCCAAGACGCGCGAATGGCGCTCTCGATGTGCATCATAGCGGTCGAGCGACACCGTGGGGAGCACTATGTCTGCCGTAGTATCGCACGCGATATCGACCATCTTGGAAAGAGACTGCGGAGCAAACCACTCATCGGCGTTCATGGCGATGATTTGAGAGCCGCGCGAGGCAGCAAAACCGGCACGAAGACAAGCGCCGCGCTTCGCGTCCTCGACGTCAATCAAATCAATATGGATGTCCCTGTCGGCAGCAACTTGAAGCGAATGGCGCACACCGGGCGCAGCATCGCGGCAGACAACGACAATCTGCAAATCGTAGAGGTCTTGGTTCTGGATACTCTCGAGCGCACGCATCGCATAGCTGGGCGAACCTTCTACCACAAGGATCACCGAAAGTCGCGGATGCGAGCCACGTCGAACCAAGTTATCCGTCCTCTCGACAGCAGTGAATCAAACTGTCGTTCATGGTACACCCCGGCAATAAAAGCAATGAGACACCGGTTGTATTGCACGCCAAGAACAGATGTTGCACACGCGCAGCCCACAGATGACAGGTGCCGACGCACGACGCGCCGAGCCCTCCCCTAGTCGAGCACGACAAGCTCGGCGGGATCGTAATCCACGCCCATAAACGTAAGGCCGCAGGCAGGAGCCGTGGGGCCCGCAGCGGTACGGTCGCAAGCATCGATGACCTCGCGCATCCACTCGGGTTCACGGCGATGCATGCCAATCTCGACAAGCGTGCCCACGATCGTGCGGACCATCGAATGCAGAAACGCATTGCCCTCGATGGTAAACGTCAGGATGTCCTCGCCAAAGGCCACCTCATGGCCAAACTCGGCACGCATCACGCAGCGGTGCGTGGGCTTGCCCACGGCAGACGCCACCTTGCAAAAGCTCTTGAAGTCCTGCTCGCCCAGCAGCGCGGGACAGGCCGCAGACATCGCCTCAACATCCAATGGGTAGCGATGCCACCACACCGCACCGCGCGAAAGCACAGGGCGCGCGTCGCGATCGGCAATACGGTACGTATACGTACGGGAACGCGCATCAAAGCGTGCAGAAAAGCCTTTACGGGCCCTGTAGACCTCGTTTATGGCGATATCTTTGGGCAGGAGGGCATCCATAGCCCTCAGCCACCTACGGCGCGTCAAAGCCAACTCAGCGTCCGTTACGGGCACGCTGATAAACTGTGCCACCGCATGCACGCCGGCATCGGTACGTCCCGCACACGTCAGGTCGATCGGGCGGCGCAGGAGCGTCTCGATAGCGCGGCGCAACTCGCCCGCAACCGTCGTCTGACCGGGCTGCTCGGCAAAGCCGCTGTAGGACGAGCCATCGTAGGCCACGCGGAAAACGAGCGTGGCATCGAGCTCGGGAATCGAATTGAAATCAGACGGCGCGGTCATGGGCGCTCCCAACAAACAGGCAATGGCATTTCGACAAAAAAAGAGGGGTACGCGAACGTACCCCTCGAATATAGCCTATGCAGACGGATTGTCTACTCAGCGGTCTCCTCAGCAGGAGCCTCCTCGGCAGCCTCGACCTTCTTGGGAGCAGCGGCCTTCTTGGGGGCCGGAGCAGCCTTCTTGGCCTTAGGCGTGCAAGGCTCGGTGACGAGCTCCATGATAACGATGGGAGCATTGTCGCCCTTACGGTTACCGAGCTTCATGATGCGGGTATAACCGCCGTTGCGGTCCTGCCACATGCCCTGAGCAGCCTTGTCGAAGATCTCGGCAACAAGCTGCTTATCGCCGAGCTTGGCGATAGCCAGACGACGAGAGTGCAGGTCGCCCTTCTTGGCCCAAGTGATGATCGGGTCGACGACCGAACGCAGCGCCTTAGCGCGGGTCTCGGTGGTCTTGATGCGGTCGTTCTCGAAGAGGGCCTTAGCAAGGCTCTTCTTCATGGCCTTGGTGTGGCTCGCATCGGTGCCGAGCTTCAGGCCCTTCTTAACGTTGTGACGCATGGTCTAGTTTCTCCTCAAATATGCGAAGCATTAAGCCTTCAGGCTCAGGCCCATGGACTCAAGCTTGTCCTTCACTTCCTCGATCGACTTAACACCGAAGTTACGGATGTTGAGCAGATCGTTCTCCGAGAACTCAACGAGCTGACGGACCGAGTGAATGCTGGCGCGCTTAAGGCAGTTGTAGGAACGGACGGAAAGGTCCAGATCCTCGATCTGCTTGTCCAGCTCGGCGTTGTCGTTGGTGACCTCGGGAGCGAAGATCGAAGCCTCCTCCTCGACCTCGGGGGTCTCGGCAAGGTTCATAAAGGCGGCCATATGCTGGTTGATGATATTGGCAGCCTGGACCACGGCGTCGCGCGGGGCGATGGAGCCGTTGGTCTCGATCTCGAGGACAAGGCGGTCGTAGTCGGTGTGCTGACCGACACGGCAAGCCTCAACGAGCTTGGCGCAACGGGAAACCGGCGAGTACAGCGAGTCGACGTGGATCACACCGATGGGATCGTTGTCGCGCTTGTTGGCCTCGCCAGAAACATAGCCGCGGCCATAGCCGATGCGCATGCTCATGGTGAGATGGCCACCCTCGGTGAGCGTAGCGATGTGCTGCTCGGGGTTGACCAGCTCAAACTCGGACGGAATAAAGAAGTCCGCACCGGTGACCTCGCAGGGGCCGTCAACCGAAATGGTGGCGGTCGCCTCGTCGGTCGTGCCGAGAGCCCTGAAGACAAGACCCTTGACATTCAGGACGATGTCGGTGACATCCTCGACCATGTTAGGGATGGTCATGAACTCGTGCTGCGCACCATCGATCTGAATAGCCTCGACGGCGGCACCCTCGAGCGAGGACAGAAGAACGCGACGAAGGGAGTTACCCAGCGTATCGCCGTAACCACGCTCGAGCGGCTCGACGGAGACACGAGCAGACGTCTCGTTGATCTCTTCGACCTGAACCTGAGGCCTAATGAATTCTGACATGTATTACCTCCAGCCTCAGCAGCCCGGATGGACTACTTAGAGTAGAGCTCGACGATGAGCTGCTCGTTGATATCACCGCTGATCTGCTCACGCGTCGGCAGAGCGAGCACGTTACCAGACAGCTTCTCGATATCGACCTCGAGCCAGCCAGGGACCTCAAAGCGCTCGGAGGAAATCAGGGCCTCCTTGATGGGGAGGAGGTCACGGAACTTCTCGCCGACAGCGACGACGTCGCCGGCCTTGACGCGGTAGGACGGGATGTCCACGCGCTTGCCGTTCACGGTGAAGTGACCGTGACGGACGGACTGACGAGCCTCTTTGCGGGTGCGGGCGAAGCCAAGACGGAAGACGACGTTGTCGAGGCGAGACTCAAGAATGATCATGAGGTTCTCACCGGTGACGCCGTTCATCTTACGGGCCTTGTTGAAGTAGCCGTGGAACTGCTTCTCCAGAACGCCATAGATGAACTTGACCTTCTGCTTCTCGCGCAGCTGCATGCCGTACTCAGATTCCTTGCGACGGCGCTTGGGCTGACGGATAGATTCCTTCTTGCTGCTGTAACCGAGCTCAGCGGGATCGATCCCGAGCTGACGGCAGCGCTTAAGAACAGGAGTCCTGTCGATTGCCATATTGATACGATCCTTTCAGTTACACGCGGCGACGCTTCTTGGGGCGGCAGCCGTTGTGCGGAATGGGGGTCTTGTCCTGGATGCTCGAGACCTCGAGGCCAGCAGCCTGGAGGGAGCGGATGGCGGTCTCACGACCGGAGCCGGGGCCCTTGACGAAGACGGAAACCTTCTTCATACCGTGCTCCATGGCCTGCTTGGCAGCAGCCTCGGCAGCCATCTGGGCAGCGAACGGCGTGGACTTACGGGAGCCCTTGAAGCCCACCTGGCCAGCCGACTTCCAGGAAATGACGTTGCCCTGGGGATCGGTGATCGAAACGATCGTGTTGTTGAACGTAGAACGAATGTGAGCCTGGCCCACGGAAATGTTCTTACGGTCCGCGCGCTTCAGACGGGCAGCGCGAACGTTCTTCTTAGCAGTAGCCATCTATCTAGCGCTCCTTATTTCTTCTTCTTAGCACCGATCTGACGCTTCGGGCCCTTGCGGGTACGAGCGTTAGTGTGGGTGCGCTGGCCGCGGACCGGGAGGCCCTTGCGGTGACGAAGGCCGCGGTTGCAGCCGATGTCCATAAGGCGCTTGACGTTCTGGTTGCGCTCACGGCGGAGGTCGCCCTCAACCATGATCTGGTTCTTATCGATATAATCGCGGATGGCGTTAACCTCATCCTCGGTGAGGTCCTTAACGCGCGTATCCACGTTAACGTTGCACTCGACGCAAATCTTCGTCGCAGTGGTGCGGCCGATGCCGTAAATGTAGGTCAGACCGATCTCAACGCGCTTCTCACGCGGGAGGTCGACACCATTAATACGGGCCAACGTAGTCTCCTCTCTTAACCCTGACGCTGCTTATGACGGGGGTTCTCGCAAATGACGAGGACCTTGCCATGGCGCCTAATGATTTTGCACTTATCGCACATCTTCTTGACCGAAGGACGTACCTTCATCGTTCTTCCTTTCGGTAGCGCTCAAACTACTTCCCTACTATCTACTCGCCCAGCCGCAGGCGTTTAAAACTATGGCTGGTCTTCACACACAATCCGACCGTAGGTTGAGCTAAGCCTGCAGTCGGAAATGGAGTGCGTGTATGCGTGCCGCTATTTGTAGCGATAGGTGATGCGGCCGCGGGTCAGGTCGTACGGGGAAAGCTCCACGACAACCCTGTCACCGGGGAGAATACGGATGTAATTCATTCGGATCTTGCCAGAAATGTTGCACAGAACCGAATGACCGTTCTCGAGCTCGACCTTAAACATGGCGTTGGGCAACGGTTCCTTTACCGTACCCTCGAGCTCAATTGCGTCTTCCTTCTTCACAAGCAATCATCTTTCTCTAGAAAACGACAGCGATTGAGTATTCTACAACACGTATGCACGCATCGTAATAACTTCGTAATGGCTCCACAACTAAATGGAACTTGTTACATTTCTCCGCCTTGGAGGGAGCACCAAGCACCTTGGGCATCCGTGGTGAGAATCACCGGACCGTCATTGGTAATGGCGACGGTGTTCTCGTAGTGCGCAGCGGGCAGGTGATCGTTGGTCGTAACAATCCAACCGTCGGAGCCCGTGCTCACATGGTTGGAACCCATCGTAACCATCGGCTCGATGGCAATGACCATGCCGGCCTGGAGGCGAACGCCCCTCCCCTTCTTTCCATAGTTAGGAACGTTGGGGTCCTCGTGCATCACACGGCCGATACCATGCCCCACATAATCGCGAAGCACGCCGTAACCGTGAGACTCGGCGAGGGACTGAACGGCATAGCCGACGTCCCCGATATGGTTACCGGGAACAGCCTGCTCGATGGCAGCCTTTAGGCAATCTCGCGTAACCTCGCACAGGGCCTTGGCCTCGGGCGTGGGGGTGCCGACGAAAAACGTCCAGGCGTTATCGCCAACCCAACCGTCGACAACGGCTCCCGTATCGATGGAGATGATATCGCCATCGCGCAGGATCATGTCGGGGTTGGGAATACCGTGGACCACGGCATCGTTGATCGATGCGCAAATGGTCCCCGGGAACCCGCCGTAACCCTTAAAGGCCGGGGTGCCGCCATGCATGCGGATAATCTGCTCCGCGAGCTGATCGAGCTCAAAGGTGGAAACGCCGGGGCGCACCATGGCTCCAACGTGGCGGAGCGCCATCTTAGATAGCGCTCCTGCCTTCTTCATCTGCTCGATTTGCGTTGCAGACTTAATCTTGATCATAGACCGAGAGCCTCTTTGACATCCCCGTACACGGTCTCGCGAGCCTGGTCACCGTTGACCGACTTGAGCAGACCCTGGCCACGATAGTAGTCGACGAGCGGGCTCGTGGACTTCTCGTAGACGTCGAGACGGTTCTTGATGGTCTCGGGCTTGTCGTCGTCGCGCTGATACATCTCGCCGCCACACTTGGGGCAGGTAGCATCGGCAGCGGTGCCGGTGTAACCGCATGCGCGGCAGGTGCGACGCGAAGACAGACGATCGATAATGACCTCGGGAGCCACATCGACCAGAAGGGCGCAATCGATCTCGCGACCCATGGCGGAGAGCTCAGAATCGAGCGTCACAGCCTGGGCGGTGTTGCGCGGGAAGCCGTCGAGGATGAAGCCCTGCTGGGCGTCATCGGCGGCAAGGCGCTCCTTGACAAGGTCGATCACGAGCTGGTCGGGAACGAGCTCGCCAGCGTCCATGTACTTCTTAGCCTGAATACCAAGCTCGGTGCCACCCTTGACGGCAGCACGCAGCAGGTCGCCCGTGGAAATGTGGGCGACGCCAAACTCGGCGACGAGCTCCTGTGCGACGGTGCCCTTACCGGCACCCGGAGCTCCGAGCAATACGAGGTTCATGAGCAATCCTCCTCTAGCCTATTTAAAGAATCCATCGTAATCATACATCTTGATCTGGCCTTCGAGCTTATCGACCGTGTCGAGCACGACGCCGACCATGATGAGGATGGACGTGCCGCCAAATGCCTGGATCAGATGGTTACCCGTGAAGGAGAAGATGATCGAAGGCACGATGGCGATGAGCGCCAAAAAGACAGCGCTGGGAAGCGTAATCTTGTTGAGCGCGTTCTTGATGTAGGCCGCGGTAGCCCTACCCGGACGCACGCCCGGAATAAAGCCACCCTGCTTCTTAAGGTTGTCGGCCGTGTCATCGGGGTTGAACACCATGGAGGTGTAGAAATACGCGAAGAACACGATGAGGACAACGTTAAGCACCCAGTTGAGCCAACCGGTCGAAAGCGCGGAGGCAACTGCCTGAATCCAGCCGATGCCGGGGAAGAACACGGCAATCTGAGCCGGGAAGTACAGCAGCGCCGAAGCGAAGATGATCGGCACGACACCCGCGGTGTTGACCTTGATGGGCAGGTAGGTGGTCTGGCCACCCATCATGCGACGGCCCACGACGCGCTTAGCGTAGGAGACCGGGATGCGGCGCTGGCCGCGCTCAAGGAAAACAATCAACGGGATAACCAGCAGGATGATGGCGCAGATGATCACCATGGTGATGATGCCACCGGCATTGCCCTCGGTGCTGGAGAAGATAGCCTGCGGCAGACCGGCCATGATGTTCGCGAAGATGATCAGCGACATGCCATTGCCGATACCGCGCTGGGTGATGAGCTCACCAATCCACATGATCAGCATGGCGCCCGCAGTGAGCGTGCCGACGATCATGAGGTCGAAGATGATCTCGGGAGCGCCGGCGCCATTGAAGCTGATGCCGAAGCTCTTAAAGAGGAAGAGGTAACCAACGGAGTTGAGGATTGCCAGAGCCAGGGTGAGGTAACGCGAATACTGCGTAATCTTGGTCTGACCGACCTCGCCCTCGCGGGCAAGCTCATGCAGGGAAGGCACGACGGCCTGGAGCATCTGGAGGATGATCGAGCTGGTGATGTAAGGCATGATGCCCAGCGAAAACACCGACACATAGCTCAACGCGCCGCCAGAGAAAAGATTCAGGAGGGCCATAGCACCTGCGGCGACCGAATTGTTATCGGTCGAGAAAAGGCCCAGCATCCCCTGGAAGGGAATGCCGGGCACAGGAACGTGCGCACCAATGCGGTACACGACGAGCATAGCTATGGTAAAAAGAATCTTTTCGCGCAATTCTTTGATGCGGAAAGCATTCTTAAGACCATTTAGCACGGCAGCTCGACCTTTCCGCCGGCGGCCTCGATCTTGGCCTGCGCAGAAGCGCTGACCTTGTCGACCTTGACCGTGAACTTCTTGGTGAGCTCACCATTGCCGAGCACCTTGACGGGCTCGAACTCGCTCTTGGTGATGCGAGCGGCCTTAAGAGCGGCACCGTCGATCACAGCGCCGTCCTCGAACTTACGCTCGAGACGCTCAACGTTAACAGCGGTGTACTCGATACGACGGGGGTTACGGAAGCCCGGAAGCTTGGGCAGGCGCATAGCCAGCGGAGTCTGGCCACCCTCGAAGCCGGCACCCTTGGTGCCGCCAGAGCGGGAACCCTGGCCCTTCTGGCCGCGGCCAGAAGTGGTGCCGTGACCCGAAGAATTGCCACGGCCGACGCGCTTGCGGTTCTTGGTGGAACCGGGCGCGGGAGTAAGATCGTGAAGCTGCATTTGCTACTCCTCTACAATCTCGACAAGGTGCTTGACCTTGAAGATCATGCCGCGGACGGACTCGTTGTCAGCAATCTCGCGAACCTCGCGGATCCTGTGGAGACCGAGGGCACGGACAGTACGGACCTGGTCCTGCTTGCAACCGTTGGTGCTGCGGACCTGCTTGATCTTGATGGTGTCAGCCATGCTTAGTTCTCCTTACCGACGAACATCTCGGAGACCGTCAGGCCACGGCGAGCCGCGACGTCCTCAGGGCTGGAGAGCTCCTTGAGGCCCTCGACGGCAGCCTTGATGATGTTGAGGCCGTTGTCGGTACCGAGGGACTTGGACAGGACGTTCTTGATGCCAGCAAGCTCAAAGAGGGGACGCACAGCGCCGCCGGCGATAACGCCGGTACCCTCGACAGCGGGCTTGATGATGATGCGGCCGGCACCAAAGTGGCCGAGAACCTCGTGCGGGATGGTGCCCTGCTCGGTCACCGGCACGTGGAACATGTTCTTCTTGGCATCGAGAGATGCCTTGGAGATGGCCATGGGCACCTCAGCGGACTTGCCCATGCCAACGCCGACGTTGCCCTTGCCGTCGCCAACGACGACGAGAGCGACGAGGCTCATGCGACGACCACCCTTGACGGTCTTCGACACGCGGTTGATGTAAACGACGCGCTCCTCGAACTCGGAGGCCTCGCGCTGCTGCTTCTGATTACGAGCCATGTGCTACATACCTCCTAGAACTCGAGACCGGCGGCACGAGCACCGTCGGCGAGGGCCTTGACGCGGCCATGGTAGATACGGCCACCGCGATCGAAGGCGACCTTGGTGATGCCGGCCTCGATGGCGCGCTTGCCAACGAGCTGACCGACCTTCTCCGCAGCCTCCTTGTTCGAGGTGTGGGTGCCCTTGAACTCGGCCTCGAGGGTCGAGGCAGAGACGAGCGTCAGGCTGGAGCCCTTACTGTCGTCGATGATCTGGGCATAGATGTTGGCGTTAGTACGGGTCACGCGAAGACGCGGACGCTCGGAGGTACCCGAGACCTTGCCGCGAACACGACGCTGACGACGCTTGAGGCCTTCCAGCTTCGCCTTATGCTTGTTCATACGTAAACTCCTAAAAAGGTTGATCTTGCCAGCACCTGACGGGGTGCTGGTCTTATGCGAGTGAGTCGGTTACGACTACTTGGCGGCCTTACCCAGCTTGCGGCGGATGTGCTCGCCAACGTAGTGGATACCCTTGCCCTTGTAAGGCTCGGGAGGACGATGGCCGCGGATCTCAGCGGCGATCTGACCGACCTGCTGCTTGTTGATACCCTTGACGTTCACGTGGGTGTTGTCGGGAACCTCGAAGGTGATGCCCTCGGGAGCCTCGACGATCACGGGGTGCGAGAAGCCCAGGGAGAACTCGAGGTTCTTACCCTTCTGCTGCACGCGGTAACCGACGCCGGCGAGCTCGAGCTTCTTCTCGAAGCCCTCGGAAACGCCAACAACCATGTTGTGGATGAGGGCGCGGGTGAGGCCGTGGCGGGCACGGGTCTCACGCTCGTCGTCGGGACGGGAAACGGTGAGGACGTTGCCCTCGACGTTGATAGCGAGCTTCTCAAAGACATCGAGCTCGAGCTGGCCCTTGGGGCCCTTGACGACAACGTTGTTGCCGTTGACTGCCACTTCGACTCCGGCGGGAATCTGGACAGGCTTATTACCGATACGAGACACGGTGATCTCCTTTCCTTCTACCTACCGAGCGAATTACCAGACGTAAGCGATGATCTCGCCGCCGACGTTGTGCTTGCGAGCATCGCGGTCGGTCATGACGCCATGGCTGGTGGAAATAATGGCGGTACCAAGGCCACCGCGGACGCGGGGCATGTCGGCAACGCCGGTGTACTTACGCAGGCCCGGCTTGGAAATGCGGCGGATGCCGTTGATGACCTTAGCCTTCTTGGGACCATACTTAAGCGTGATGTGCAGAGTCTTCTGGGGAACGGTGTCCTCGACATCGTAGCCCTCGATGTAGCCCTCCTCGTGCAGAACACGAGCGATCTCGACGAGCTTCTTGCTGCTCGGCATGGAGACCGTGGCCTTGTTCACAGAGTTAGCGTTACGGATGCGCGTAAGCATATCTGCGATCGGGTCTGTAAGGTTCATACAGATTCTCCTTCGTTCTTGATGAACACGTGCTCTTGGTTCTTCGCCGCCCTTAACGGCAAAGCCTTTTTAGCGCGTTTTCCCTGTTCCAAACTGATGCTTGAAACGCTGGTAGTGACTTACCAGCTGGCCTTCTTAACGCCGGGAAGCTCGCCCTTGAGTGCAAGCTCGCGGAAGCAGACACGGCACAGGCCGAACTTGCGGTACACAGAGTGCGGACGGCCGCAGCGCTGGCAGCGCGTGTACTCACGAGTAGAGAACTTCTGCTTGCGATTGCACTTGACGATCATCGATGTCTTAGCCACTTATATCCTCCTCACATAGAGTATTGTTCGCCCCAAGCGCCGCCCCCTTGTGGGAACGGCGCTTATAGGGCAGGTGAACCTATTTCTTGAACGGGAAACCGAAGGCGTCCAGAAGGGCCTTGGCCTCCTCATCGGTGTTGGCGGTGGTCACGAAAGTGATGTCCATACCACGCTGGTGATCGACGGAGTCGAAGTCGATCTCGGGGAAGATGAGCTGCTCGGTGACGCCCATGGAGAAGTTACCACGGCCGTCGAAGCTCTTGGCGGAGATGCCGCGGAAGTCGCGGATACGGGGGATCGCGACGGAGGTCAGACGATCGAAGAACTCCCACATACGGTCGCCACGCAGGGTAACCTTGCAGCCGATCGGCATACCAGCGCGCAGGCGGAAGGTAGCGATGGACTTGCGGGCACGGGTGATCATCGGCTGCTGGCCGGTGATGGCGCGCAGGTCGCGCACGGCACCGTCGATGGCCTTGGAATCGGTAGCGGCCTCGCCGACACCCATGTTCACGACGATCTTCTCAAACTTGGGGATCATCATGACGTTCTCGTACTGGAACTTGTCCTGAAGCTGCTGCTTGACCTCGTTGTTGTACTTGGTCTTCAGACGCGGCACATACTTCTCTTCTGCCATTGTTCACTCCTTCTTGGGGTTTTAAGCACGGGGCGTGGCCACGATGGGTTGTCCTCGTGCCTCCTGGCTGCATCCGCGCCGCTCATGGCATTTTGCGGTTTGGACTCGACACAGCAGGAGCCGACAAAACAATCGGTACTATACGCGCATCGGGAGCGTATTTCCAGAAAAACCTCGTCTGCCTGCACAACTCCACAACTCCCCCGCACAAATGGATCCCAAAAAGCAGTTGCGGTGAAATAGGGACTGTTTGGCGGCCTAACAGGCTTAAACAATCCGTATTTCACCGCAACTTATTGGTGGGGATGCGATTAGCGCTTGCGGGGAACGAGTTTGGTGCGGCGCAGGTGGATCATCTCGGCGGCGATGGAGATGGCGATCTCCTCGGGGTCCTCGGCCTCGATGGCAACGCCGATCGGCAGGTGCAGCTCGTCGATCTGGTCCTGCGTAAAGCCTTCCTGCTCCAGGCGGGCACGCACAAAGGCCGTCTTGCGGCGCGAACCCAGACAGCCCAGGTAGGCAGGCTTGGCGCGCATGGCCTGAATCACCACGTCGATATCGGACTTGTGACCCGCCGTGGCGACGACCACCAGATCGCGCGGGCCGATGGGGCACTGCTTGCTCAGGTTCTTGTAGTCGACCAGACGACGGTCGTAGACACCGGGCACCCATTCGGGCGTCAACGTGCCGGGACGGTCGTCGCACGCCACGACGGCAAAGCCCGCCGCCGTGAGCACCCGCGCCGTCGCGGCGCCCACGTGGCCGCTGCCAAAGATGTAGGTCAGGCCCTCGGGGCAGAGCGTCTCGATGTGCGCGGGAGGAATCTCGGAGGCGGCGTTGGTGTAGGTGACGTTACTCCCCTCCTCCACCAGCGAAAGCCCGGGGCAGCCCACAATGGTGCGGCGCGATTCCTCGCCATGATAGTCGGCCACATCGCCCTCGAGCGCGCTCGCGATAAACGGCTCAAAGTCGATGACGAAGTCGCCGATGCGCCGATAGACCAAGACGTCGGCAACCGACTGGAACAACGGTGCCTTGGTCGCGTCCAGGTGCAGATAGCACAGGCAGATAGCTCCGCCGCAGATCATGCCGGTATCGGAGTTCTCGCCGCCCATGGTGTAGCGGACCAGACGCGATTTACCCCCGGCCAGCAGCTCGCGCGCCTCGTCCAGCGCAAAGAGCTCAATCTTGCCGCCGCCGATAGTGCCCGCTTGGCTACCGTCGGCAAAGACGGCCATCCATGCGCCCACACCGCGCGGTGACGACCCCGCCGTGCCGGCCACGACCGCCAGCTCGCACGTCTCGCCAGCACGCAGGGCGGCAAGCGCCGCATTCACAACATCGAGCTTTTCCATTGCCGCCTTCTATCCTCTAAAGATATCGGTGAGCATAGCGAGTGCCTCGAGCACGCCGCCGCCGACCGACGTCGCCTTGTCCGAAATGTAGTTGATATAGCTGGCATCGCCGCGCGAATCGACATCGGCACATTTAAAACCCTCAGTCACCTGCACGCCGTTCGCCAAAAGCCCGCGCAGGCAGCCATCGATCTGTGTGCACATGGGCGTATCGTCCGCGTAGCCAATCACGTCTCCGGCGCTCACGATGTCGCCGATTGCGCGGTCGGACCGAAACACGCCGGCGGCGGGGCTGTGGATAACGCGCTCCTTGCCATAGCCGGCGATCACGCCCGGCACGCCCGTGTTGGGCTGGGGCGAGCCCTGGGTAATGACACGGCCCAAAAAATGCCCGCGCATGGTCTCGACCACGGCGTCGCAATCGACCGGCGCGGTAAAGCCCGGCCCCACGGCGATGACGGTAGGCGCCATGTCGCGCGTGGTGCCCAGGTTGCGCTTGGCCAGAATCGCGTCGACCACAGCCGCGGGTTTAAGCTCATCGAGCATCTTGGCCTGAGGGTCCACCACGACGGCAACATCCCCCGCTTGGGTAATCTCGAGCGCCTCTGCCGGCGTCTGCGCCAAGCGAGCGCGAATGCCCTCGACCTGAACCTCGCCCAGGCGAATAGCCTCGCAAAAACTGATTGTGCGGCGGATGCACGTGGGAACCGCGATATCGGCCATGACGACCGACACGCCGGCGCGCACCAAGCGAGCGGCGACACCCGTGGCGATATCGCCGGCGCCGCGAACATAAACGAGCATTCCCGGGGCACCTCCCTGTGCTACGGTTTGAGCAGAGCAAAAGCGGTTCGACCGCTACTCTGATGATTATTTATTATCACAGTATTATACGGCGGTGAACAGATGGAAACGGTTAGCGGCAATCTTGCCTCGGCGCTCAGGATCGAGCCGGGCATTACCGCGATTATCGGCAGCGGCGGCAAGTCGACGTTGCTCAAAACGCTGGGTCTTGAGCTCATGCGCGCTGGCGGCCGCGTGCTCCTCTGCACCACCACGCATATGCTTCCCGTTGCCGGCGTGCCATGGGACGGGTCGAATCGTCGCCTGGGTGCCGCACCTTGGAAGCCGGGTGCCGCGCATGTTCCCGGCTGCACCTGTGAGGCGTGCGCGGGACTTGCCCGCGGGAGTATTTGCCAGGCGGGTGTCTTAGACCCGGAAACAGGCAAGCTCTCCGCCCCCGCCGAGCCACTCAACGAGCTGGCACAGCGCTTTGACTACGTGTTGGCCGAGGCGGACGGCAGCAAGCGGCTCCCGCTCAAGGCGCACGCCGCCTGGGAGCCGGTGATTCCCTCTGGCACGGCAAACGTTGTCTGGGTCGTCGGCGCCTCGGGACTGGGCAAACCCGTCGCCGAGGTTGCCCACCGCCCCGAGCTCTTTTGCGAGCGTTGCGGCTGCGAGCTCACCGACACTGCCACCCCAGAGCGCGTCGCCCAGGTGCTCAATGCCGAGCTGCGGATGCTGAACCTCAACAATGCCCGCATCATGCTCAACCAAGTCGACACGCTCAGCGACCCCACGATGGCAGATCGCTTCGAGGCAGCCCTCAACCGCCCCCTCATCGCCACCAGCCTCAAGTAGCCGGCCCCATCTCGTCAGTTGCGGTGAAATACGGACTGTTTGGCCGCCCGACGGCCGCAAACAGTCCGTATTTCACCGCAACTGCGGAGGGGAATCCGGTGATCTTCCTGTTAGCGGGGGACGTAGCGGCCGGGTTGGGCTCCGGTGGGCTCGCCATCGCGCGCCACCAGCACGCCGTTCACAAACACAGCCTTGGCGCGGCCATGTGCCTCAAAACCCTCGAGCGGCGTGTAGTCCACAGCCTGATGCTGCGTCGCGGCACTGATCGTCCAGCGCGCCTTGGGATCCCACACGCACACATCGGCATCGGCACCCTCGGCAAGACAGCCCTTGCGCGGATACATGCCAAAAACGCGCGCCGGGTTCTCGCTCATCAAGCGGCACAGATCCTCGGGGCCCAGCTGGCCCTCAAAGCTCGTGGCAATCGCGACGGGACGATGTTCCACGCCGGGCCCGCCGTTGGGAATCGCGCGGAAATCGTCGCGCCCGCGGTCCTTTTGCCCGTGCAGGTTAAAGCTGCAATGATCGGTCGCAATCGTATCGATCTCGCCGGCCACAAGCGCCTCGCGTAGCGCGGCACGGTCACCGGCATGGCGCAGCGGCGGGCTCATCACGTACTTGGCGCCCGCAAAGCCGTCCTCGCCCTGCTCCAAGTAGCAAGTATCGTCGAGCATCAGATACTGAGGGCAGGTCTCGACATAGATGTTCTTCTGCCCGCGCGCTTTGGCAGCGCGAATGGCCTCGAGCCCCAGCTTGGTCGAAAGGTGCACCACGTTGACCGGAGCGTCCCCGGCCAGGTGCGCCAGATACAGCAGGCGGCTCACGGCCTCGCCCTCGCACACGTCCGGACGGCTGAGCGCATGCCCCTCGGGCCCATGAATCCCCTGCTCGTACACGCGCTTCTGCAGCTCATTCACCAGCGTACCGTTCTCACAATGCACGCACAGTATGCCGCCAATACGCTTGAGCTCCTCGAGCACCTCGAGCGTCTCGGCATCGTCCAGGCGCAAATGATCGTAGGCAAAGTAGGTCTTAAACGACGATACGCCCGCCTCGCGCATAGCCGAAAGATCGGCGCGGTTGCGCTCATTCCACTCGGCGAGTGCCATATGAAAGGCGTAGTTGGCGGTGCAGGTGCCGTCGGCGCGATGATACCACTCGACCAAGGCATCGGGCATGGTCACGCCGCGATCGGCCGTCGCGTAGTCCACAATGGTCGTCGTGCCGCCGCAGGCAGCCGCGCGCGTGCCGGTCTCAAAGCTATCGGCCGTCCAATCCATGCCGGTCCAGCACTGCATGTGCGTGTGGCCGTCGATAAAGCCAGGGAATACCCAGCAGCCCGCGGCGTCCTCGACGGTATCGCCCTCGCCCGGCTCAATCGCCGCGGCGATCCGCACGATCCTATCGCCCTCCATGGCAAGATCGGCGCGGCGAAGCCCCTGTGGCGTCACGAGCGCGCCGTTTTTGATGATGATCATAATTGCTCCTTATTGATTGATGCAGTTGGCCACGCGATCAAAATACGAGCAGGCGGCAATATGCTCCGTTATGCGTCGCTGTCCCTTGACGGTATCGACGTCCCACAGCTCGTAGGCACGCGCCTCGACCAGCGCAACGTCGACGCGACCTTTGAGAATCGAGCCCCCGCCGTCCTTGCCCTCAAGACACATAAGTGCATCGAACAGTTCCGCCGGAAAGAGCACCGGGCTCGAAGGCTCACCGTTGCACGCAAGACGCACCGGATGTTTGCGGCCACGCTCGTCAAATGCACGAACCATAGCCTCAAAAGAATCCGAACTCACGAGCGGCTGGTCGCCCGGCAAAAAGAGGCATCCTTTCCAGTCGCGTTCGACTCCCCACGAAAGGCCCGCACGGACACTTTCGCTGCGCAGCTCGCCATCGTTCAGCACGCACGGGCAATGCTTGTCCTCGCAAATCTGAGCGACCTCGGGCCAACGCGTCGAAACCACGACGTCAAAGCCCCGGGGAACCGAATCGATGGTCCGAGCAATCAGCGGCTCGCCATAGATATCGGCAAGCATCTTGTTGGAGCCAAACCGCTTGCCCTCGCCCGAAGCCATAATGACGCATCCAAGTTTCATGGTGATACCTCCCCTGAAACCATCGTACCCATAACTCGCGCCGCGGGCATCCACATCGAAAGCGCTTATCCCACACGCCCGCGATGCAAAAAAGGGGCACCCCGCCGGTTGGCAGAGCGCCCCCTTTACATGGCTTACCTCAACCCGGCTTTAGGCCTGGAGCCAACGGGCGGTGTTGCGCTCGTCGAGGGCCTTGAGGGTAGCGGCGGGATCGGCAACCTTCTGCAGGAACATCATGGCTGCGATGGCGTACGGCTTGTAGCTGGCCTCCTTGTACATGCCCACGCGGTGCATGTCGAAGACGTCGGCGTTGACCTCGCCGTGCTCGCAGGAGACACCGGAGATGTCGGCGGGCAGCGGGTGCATAAAGATGGTGTCCTGGCCGTTGGCGGTCTTCTCCATGAGCTCGGTCGTGGAGCACCAATCCTGATGGGTGGCGTTCTGGGCGAGCAGCTCCTTCTCGAGCGCAGCGATGCCGGCGTCGTCGCCCTCGGCGTACAGGTTGGTACGCTTCTCCATGGCGGCAAACGGAGCCCAGCTCTTGGGGATCACGATGTCGGCGCCCTCGAAAGCCTCGGCCATGGTGTTGACCTGTTTAAAGGTGGTGCCGGACTCGGCGGCATAGCCCTTGGCGCGCTCGACGACCTCGGGCATGAGGTCGTAGCCCTCGGGGTGGGCCAGGGTGACGTCCATGCCAAAGCGGGGCAGCAGGCTGATCAGCGACTGCGGGCAGGACAGCGGCTTGCCGTAAGAGGGCGAGTAGGCCCAGGTGACGGCAACCTTCTTGCCCTTGAGGTTCTCGAGGCCGCCAAACTCGTTGATGAGGTAGAGCATGTCGGCAGAGGACTGCGTGGGGTGGTCGGAATCGGACTGCAGGGAGATGAGTGTGGGACGGTGATCCAGAACGCCGTCCTCGTAGGCCTGCTGGACAGACTCGGAGACCTCGGCCATGTAGGCATCGCCCTTGCCGATGTACATGTCATCGCGGATGCCGATGACGTCGGCCATGAAGGAGATCATGGTAGCGGTCTCGCGGACGGTCTCGCCGTGGGCGATCTGGGACTTCTTCTCGTCCAGGTCCTGCAGCTCAAGGCCGAGCAGGTTGGCGGCCTTAGAGAAGGAGAAGCGCGTACGGGTGGAGTTGTCGCGGAACAGGGAGACGGCCAGGCCCGAGTCGAAGATCTTGGACGAAACGTTGTTCTCACGCAGCTCGCGCAGGGCGTCGGCGACGATGTAGAGCGCCTTGAGCTCGTCGGTGGTCTTGTCCCAAGTGTGCAGGAAGTCGCTACCGTACATACCCTTAAAGTCGAGGCCGTTCAGCTGCTCGACGAGCTCGGTAAACTTAGCGTCCATGGAAATGTCCTTTCTAAAGATGAAACGATCGCAATGAGTAGATGTGCTCCGGCATGCGCGTGTGGCTAGAACATGCAGAGCACCATGACGAGGACCCGCCACCGTTGAGGAAGCATGGGAGATAACGACCGCGGGCCCCAAGTCAACAGGGGGTGCCGGGGACACGAGCAGCCCCCGGCTCAACAAAATCGAGGAATGGGACTAATCGATCTTGTTGTTGGTCAGACCGGCACGGAACACGGTGGCGTCGCCATCGGCCTGGCTCGGATCGTAGAGGTTCAGGGCAGCCACGTACATGGCGGCAGCGGTGACCAGGTCGTCCTTGTAGGTGACCTCGTTGGGAGCGTGAGCCTGAGACTCGGCACCCGGGCCAAAGCCCACGCAGGGGATGCCGTAGCGGCCCTGGATGGAGACGCAGTTCGTGGAGAAGGTCCACTTGTCGCACAGCGGGCGACCGGTGCGCTTGTCCATGCTGGGCTCGCAGCCGATGCGCTCGTCACCAAACATGGCCTTGTGGGCGTCGACGAGGGCCTTGACGTGCGGAGCGGTCTCCTTGTTGATCCACGTGGGGAAGTAAGCCTCGGTCTCGTAGACCTCGCCGGTCCAGGACGGACGGTCGTACATGTACATGGAGACCTTCACGTCGTCGCCGTACTTCTTGGCGGCCGGCAGGTTGCGGATCTCGTCCAGGCAGGACTCCCAGGTCTCGCCGGCGGTCATGCGACGGTCGATGGAGATGGCGCAGGAATCAGCCACGGCGCAACGGCTGGGGCTGGTGTAGAAGATCTGGCTGACGGTGCAGGTGCCGCGGCCCAGGAAGCGGGCATCCTCGAAGTGCTCGGGATTGTACTTGGGGTCGAGCATCTTGACGAGACCCTTGATGTCGGTCGACTCGTCGCAGCCGTTGTTGTTGAGGGCGCGGACGTCGGCGATGATGTCGGCCATCTTGTAGATGGCGTTGTCGCCGCGGTCGGGAGCGGAGCCGTGGCAGGAGGTGCCGTGAACGTCGACGCGGATCTCCATGCGGCCGCGGTGACCGCGATAGATGCCGCCGTCGGTGGGCTCGGTGGAAATGACGAACTCGGGCTTAATGCCGTCCTTGTTGTAGATGTACTGCCAGCACATGCCGTCGCAGTCCTCTTCCTGGACGGTGCCGACGACCATGATCTTGTAGCCTTCGGGGATGAGGCCCATGTCCTTCATCATCTTGGCAGCGTAGGTAGCAGAAGCCATGCCGCCCTCCTGGTCGGAGCCGCCGCGGCCGTAGATGATCTCGTCGGTCTCGTAGCCCTCATAAGGATCGGCGTCCCAGTTCTCGATGTTGCCGATGCCGACGGTGTCGATGTGGGAGTCGATGGCGATGATCTTGTCGCCCTCGCCCATAAAGCCCATAACGTTGCCCAGGCCGTCGACCTTGACCTCGTCATAGCCAAGACTCTCCATCTCAGCCTTAATGCAGGCAACAACCTCACCCTCCTCGCAGGACTCAGAGGGATGGCTAATCATTGCGCGAAGAAAACGCGTCATATCAGCACGGTGGGACTCAGCAGCAGCCTTGATAGCGTCGAAATCGAGTTCTTTAGCCATTGTTCATAACCTTTCAAACGAAGGAATCTACCTGTGAGGTGGCGGAGCGATACCTATTTACTCCGCCCCAACGATTAGCAAGTGGGATATTCGCCTTCCCAAACAATTCGACGATACTGGTCGGGATCGGTGTCGCCCTCGGTGGAGAAGCAGAGCACGGAGCTCGTCTTGTCCAGGCCGATGAGTTCCTTGAGCTCAGCATACTCGGGATCGAGCATGAGGGTCTCGACCAGGCCGGTGGTCACAGCGCCGGACTCGCCGGAGATGACGCGCGGGTCGCCCTTCTCGGGAGCGCCCAGGGTGCGCATGCCGCGAGCGGTGACCCAGTCGGGACAGGACACGAAGGCGGTGGCGTGGTTGCGCAGGATATCCCAGCCCAGAATGTTGGGCTCGCCGCAGCACAGACCGGCCATGATGGAGGGCATGTCACCGTCCACGATGCGCGGATCGCCGTCGCCGGCGGCAGCGCCCTTGTACAGGCAGGCGGCAGGTGCGCACTCAACCACGACGAAGGTGGGCGGGTTATCGGGATACAGGTTGGTGAAATAGCCCACCACGGCGCCGGCGAGCGAACCCACGCCAGCCTGGACAAACACGTGCGTCGGGCGGTTGATGGCCATCTCGCGCAGCTGCTCGGCAGCCTCGGAAGCCATGGTGCCGTAACCCTCCATGATCCAGGACGGGATCTTCTCGTAGCCCTCCCAGGCGGTGTCCTGAACGATGACGCCGCGCTCGCAGGCGTCGGCCTCGGCGGCGGCCATGCGCACGCACTCGTCGTAGTTGACCTCTTCGATGGTCACCGTGGCGCCCTCGGCGGCGATGTTATCAAAACGGGGCTTGGTGGAACCCTTGGGCATGTGCACGACGGCCTTCTGGCCCAGCTTGTTGGCAGCCCATGCCACGCCGCGGCCATGGTTGCCGTCGGTGGCGGTAAAGAAGGTGGCCTGGCCAAAGTCCTTGGCAAGCTGATCGGAGGTCAGGTAATCGAAGGTGCACTCGGCAACGTCCTTGCCGGTCTCGTCGGCAATGTAGTTGGCCATGGCAAACGATCCGCCCAGAACCTTAAAGGCGTTGAGGCCAAAGCGATAGCTCTCGTCCTTAACGCACAGGTTGGACAGGCCCAGGCGCGCGGCCTGACCGTCCAGGCGAGCAAGCGGAGTGACGGTGTACTGGGGGAACGACTGGTGGAAGGCGCGGGCCTTCTTCACGTGGTCGAGGCTCATGATTCCCAAGTGCTTGTCATCGCTCTTGGGCATCGTGTTGCTCGCCCACTGGATCTTATCGGCCATACGGTGAACTCCTTAAGTCCTCTCTTGCCGGCCCCCGCATACGCGTTTCAGCCCATTCCCATTCATACGACTGAACTTTTATGTGGATGCCAAACAAAAAGTTTGTTAGTAATGTTCTATCACACTTTTTGATTGGTATACCTAACGAATTGTTTGTTGCCGCAATCGGTACTTTTTCGCCGCCGAACGGTCATGAATTGCCTTGTTGATGGATTTGTTTGCGGTCATGTGTGGTTTATGGCACAGTGAGCCCAAACTAATTTTTAGGAAGGCACCTATGACCCCCGCACAGATTGAGTTTTATAAGCGCCTTGCACACGGCCTGGCGCTCCAATTTGGCCCCAACTGCGAAATCGTCGTCCACGATCTGGAGACCGAGGACGTGGACCACTCCATCGTAGTGATCGAAAACGGCCACGTCAGCGGGCGCAAACTGGGTGACGGCCCCAGCCATATTGTGTTTGAGTCCATGCACGAGGGCACCACCGACGTGCACGACCGCGAGCCATACCTCACCAAAACCACCGATGGCAAGCTGCTCAAGTCCTCTACCATCTTTATCCGCAACGACGAGGGCAAGCCCGTCGGCATTTTGGGCATCAACTTTGACATTACGCTTATGAAGGCTTTTGAGCGTTCGCTCGACGCCTTTACCGGCACCGGCGGCACGGGCTATACCGAGCCCGAGCCCATTACCAAGAACATCGGCGACCTACTCGAGGACCTGCTGCACGAGTGCGAGCAGTTTGTGGGCAAGCCCGCGGCGCTCATGACCAAAGACGAGCGCATTCGTGCCATTGGCTACCTCGACCGTCGCGGCGCCTTCCTCATTTCCAAGTCGAGCGAGCGCGCCTGCGAGTTCTTTGGCATCTCCAAGTACAGCTTCTATAGCTACCTCAATGAGGCCAAGGCGGCGGCCGGCGACAAGTAGGCACTCGCCTGGATTGCCCCTCCCCTTTTGGGCGCGAGTTCTGGAAAGCACGAATCCAAGACCGGGCCGCTTGGGAAGTTCCATATAATCGATGTCATTGGTATTTCGAAAGGATGGGACAGAATGGCGTTAAGCAAGGCATCATGCACCGGTCGCGGATTGATTCCGGCAATTGGTGGACATGTGCACCACATGTTCGATGAGAGTGAAGACGACCTGTTTTCGCTGAGCCTTGACGACGTGATGAATGATCGCCCGTGGACCGCCGACGAACTCATGAGCGGCGGGGCTCGCCCGTCAAGCCCCGATCCCGCACTTGCGCCTAAGCCCGCATCTGCGCCGACTCTTGCGCAGTCGCCTGTTTCGACGCCCGCGCCTACGCCCGCACCCACTTCGGCGCCCACGCCCGCTCCCCGCCCCGCAAGCGACCCGTCCGAGACGGCGGCATTTCTCGCTGCAGCGACGCAGGGCAAATCGGCCGACAGCACCGTTATGTACAGCGCCCAGCAGTTGCCTGTTCCTGCGGCACGCAAGCCTCCGGTCGCAAGGCTCGATGAGCCCGTTGTCCATCAGGTTGCCTACGATTCCTGGGCTGCAGCCGATCTGGATGAGACCTCTACCGGCATGCCGGCGCTCGACGTTCCAGTTAACCCGCTTTTTGCCGCCAACACGAGCGCCGCGGACTATGAGGGCGGTGCGGCATATTCCGATTATTCCGATGGCTATGCTGGCAACGATCGCATCGAGACAGAGGATTATGGCACCGCATCGAGCGATTATCTCAACGATCCGTACGCTGCCACGCCCGCACCGGAATATGACCCGGAGGCCGCGTCCACGCCGGCGTATACCAAAAGCACGGGCGAAGAGCGCTTCGCCGATTATTACGCCGAGGAAAAGGCGCTGCGTTTCTCGGAATTTCCGCAGGCAGTCAAGGTTGCCTTTATCGCCATTATCATTGCCCTGCTCGGTGTCATTGCGTTTGAGGGATTCCAGCTGTTCCGCGGCCCCACCCAAGCGGAGTCGGAAACCCAGCAAAAAGAGGACGATAACCAGTACCTGGACATCAACACCCTCAAGGGCGACCCCAACGACGGAGACGACGAGTAGCGAGGGCTGAAGGCAGCCGCAGGATCCCGCATCCAGCATCGGCTTCTAAGTGCTGTTTTGTCATCCAACTACACTTTTCCGAAGTTTTAAGGTGCCTATTTCGACACTTTTCCGTACTTTTACACGGCTGATTTCGACACTTTTCCGGATGAAAGCCGAATAATCACTTGGGAAACCAACGCCATCCGCGCGTCATTTCGCGGATGGCGCTTGATTTCTGTCCGTACACGTTGAGTCCGTACACGTTGATAGACTCCATCTTGCCCGCAAGGAGCGGGCGCGTTTTATCCAGAGTCGGGGTAGAGAGTTGGCTCCACGATCCCAACGCCAACCGGTCAAGAGGCACGGTGGCCCTGCCAACATCGATGAAAGGAGTCCGTATGGACAATTTCTCTGTGCGCAGCGAGCGCAACTTCCACAACCAAGTCGTCAAACCGAATCACATGCATCTTCTGGATAAGCCAAATGGCTACGCCTCGGCCATGGTCAAGAGCAGCCTTTCCCACCAGATGCGCTTTACGGTGCAGGTGCTCGAGGAAGAGCTCTGCGACGCCGACGACCCGCACGTACTGCAGATCAAGCTGCTCGGAGACGATTCGCGCGAGCCGTCTAGCTGGAAGCTGTTTGCCGACGACGTGTGTGTTGCGGACGGATCCGGCGCCTTTGCCCGCGAGTGCTTCTGTGAAGGCGCTGAGGTATTCCTGGATCTGTGCCGCAACGCCGTCGACGCGGCCGAGCTGCGCCAGTGGAGCCAGAGGGAGTACGAGCTGCTGAGCGCGGCGCGCGGGATTGCGATGGTGTAGGCAGACAGACCAGACAGCTCGTCATACTGGTTGACGCTTCGATTCAAACAGCAGTGCGAAGTCGCGCTTACAGCCCTGCCATGCCAAACCGAATGGCGTTCTCAAAAGGCCTACCTCCCCTCCGCCTTCAGCCTCAGCAGCAGGTCGCCCAGCTCGGGGCACTTGCTGGAAAGGCGCGTCTGGGCTCGCTCGCCCATCCCCCACCGCTGGCGGATCTCCTGGGCGCGCGGACTCACGCGATAGTCCCCGTCCATCACCTGCTTGAGCAACTTGGCGGTCACGCGCGCGTCGGCTAGGGCACTGTGGGCGTGACCCGTCGACTCGTCAAACTCGATGCCAAACCACGTCGCCGCGTCATTCAAAGAGACGCACTCGTGGCTGCCCACGTCCATGATCGAGGTGTAAAACGCCTGCAGATCGGCCCAGTCCGTAGGAAATGCGGCAAGGTCGATTTGCTTTGCCTGGCACTCGGTCATAAGCTGTCGACGGTCCGTCCCGCTCCAGCAAACTATCTGGGCGGAGTAGCGGCCGATCCAATCGCTGAGCCTTTTGATCACCATGTAGAGCGGGTCGGCCATCGCGGTGTCCACGGCCGATATCCCCGTAAGCTCGCGGACGGGAAACGCAACGCCTTCGGTAAATTCCGTCTGCACAAACTGCGAGAACTCGCCCATAACGTTGCCGTGGTAATCGAGCTTGACGGCGCCGACCTCGATAATCTCGTTGCGCAGCCCACGGCGCTGGCGCTGCTTTGGCACCGGCGCAAACTCGAAGTCCAGCACGATTTGACGCGCAAAGTTCGTCGTATCGATAGCCGAGATACACGGCGTCTTTTCAGCTGACACGGTTAGGGCCCTTCTCCGTCAACTGCCGCTTGCTACATAGGCGGCTACATTGCCGTAAGGATAGGAACCCGTGCGGACATGAAATCGCACAGCACGGCTTTCCGGCATCCTTGCGTAAAGCCACACTTTGAGAGAATCATGTCACTGTTATTATCGAACATATATTCGTATTTATAGCAGTACTTTGATAGAATTGCAGTTGTTGACGGCAGTTCCATGTGCCGGGCAGCGCCCTCCATGCGACGGGAGGTGATGCCCATGACCGATCTGACTGATTTCGTGAAGCTCCTGACCGCTTTGGTCTCGCTCCTCACGGCGCTTATCGGACTTACCGAGGCACTCAAGCAGCGTACGAAGCAGAAAAAGAGGGGTCGACGCCTCTAAGGCATTGACCCCTTAATCGAAGTAACGGCGCTGCCCAGCTATCACCCTTGGGCTGCCGTCGACCTTATTCTACCCACGGGTGCCAGGTTTAACAAATGGATTTTCGGTTACGAAGTCCGGAGCTCGCCCCTCTACTCCAGCGGCGTTGCGCCGGATTCTGGGACGCACTTTCCGCCCCATGCCTCTATCGGAAACGGCATCCCATCCTGAAGCGGGAATCCGGGACGTAGTTTCCGCCAAAGGCCGCAAAGGGAAAGCGCATCCCATTCCGAGCATCAAATCAGAGCGCGCTTGGTTATCTCCGCTCGCACATCTCGGCAAACGAAATCAGCTTGGTATCTCCCCTGCTCGCCGCAGCATCCTGACATCCTTGCGTAAAGCCACGCTTCGAGAAGATCACGTAGCTTTTATGCTGCCGTCTAAAGAGCTCGCTTCGGTACACGAGCTTTTCCAGAACATCCTCGCCCACCGGCTCATTGCGCCATTTGCACTCCGCAAACAGCGCAGTGCCCTCGCCATCGTCAACAATCAAGTCGATTTCTTCCTGCGTATGCGTGCGATTGTCCGTCCCCCACCAGCGCCCGACGCTCGCCGGAACCACATCGAGCTGGCCCGCCCGCGCAAGTTCGTACACGTATTGCCTGCATATAAGCTCAAAGACCGTGCCCATGTAATCCGATACGTGCGGCTCAATGCGCTTATACGCCATCTCGGCCATATCGTTTTGAATCAGCCCGATGTTCTGCGGCACAAACCGGTACCAGAACCTAAACATCTGATCGCTCAGCAGATACACGGCTCGCTTATTGCTCGTCTCGTTTAAGGGCAGCTCGCGCTCGACAATCCCAAGCGATGCCAGCTTATCCACATAGCTCTTTACGTTGCTCGCAGGGATTCCCGTAGAGCTCGCAATCTCCGAAATCTTCGAGCACCCCTGAGCAATTGCCTGCACGATCGCATCATATTGCTCGGGATTGCGGCACTCTTGTAATAGCAGGTTACTCGGCTCCTCAAAGAGATAGCCCGTAGGAGTAAGAAAAAGACGTTTGATGTTGTCCTTGAGCGGTGCGGCAGGATCGACTTTCTCGATATATGCAGGAATGCCGCCCGTCATGCCATAGCAAACCGCAGCGTCTTCGCGACCCATGCTCTGCCACAACCCGAGGGTCGTCGTAAAATCGAGCGGCATGATCTTAAACTGGGCCGTACGCCTACCGTATAGTGGGCTCTCGTAGCCCAACACCTGTTCCTCCATAAACGAAAGAGACGAGCCACATAGGATCAGCATTAGCCTGGTCTCTTTGTATAAGTGGTCGATCTTGTCTTGCAGCAACGAGCTGATCTCGGGATTCGATTGGGCGAGATAGGGATACTCGTCGATCACGGCAATCAAACGTTCCGTGCGAGCCATGGTGGCCAATGCATCGAACGCTTCGTCAAAACTACGAAACGACACGCCTGCAGCACCAACCGAGCCTGCAAGTATCGCCTGGCTAAAGCCGTGCAGGTTTGCCTCCGCATTGGTACGACGAGCTTGAAAGTAAATAGCCTTCTTGCCTTGGATGAACTCTGTGATAAGGCGCGTTTTACCCACACGACGGCGGCCGTAAATCACAGGCATTTCAAAGGAGCCCGTGCCATACAGTCGATTGAGCTCGGACATTTCCGCTGTTCTTCCGATAAACATAGGGCCATCCTTCCTTTACGTTATAGCTAGCTATATTATATCTTCCTATAATATAGCTAGCTATAACGTAATTCGACAAGCGGGCCACGCAAGGGGGGTGTTCCTATAGTTTTGTCAACTGGGAAATGCTCTTCGTGCGACCGAATCGCGGCATGCTGACGCCAAGCCATTAGGCCGGTGGGCTTCAGTCTGCTCGGTGCGTTTCGGCTAGGCTGCGTAAGGCACCCTGTCTCGCATGACCGCGTAGATGACCTTCAGTCTCTTTCGCGCCAGCGCCTTGAGCGCCTTGCCGTGCGACATGCCCCGCTCTCGGCACCTGGTGTAGTAGTCGCCCCATCTCCCCTCTGTCCGGGTGAGGCAGTTACATGAGAATATGAGCAGGTTCTTCAGCCTCTTGTTGCCTTGGCGCGATGCCGTCACCGAGGAGATCGAGGTTCCCGACTGGCGGTTGCGCGGCGCCAGGCCGCAGTACGACGCGAGCCTGTCGTGACTGGGGAAGTCTTCGATGTCGATGGAGATCGCAAGCTCGGAAGCGGTTTTGGGCCCGATGCCCGGCACCGTCAGGAGGCATCGGTAGGTATCGTCGCCCTCGAGCAGGGCGGAGATCTCCGCCGTGATCGCCTCGATCTCCGCCGAGTTCTCGGATATCCTGCGCGCGAGCAGTTTCACCGCCCGGTCCTCGGCGGCGACGACCGACGCATCCGGCCTTGTCGAGGAGGTTGTCGAGCGGACGAGGGCCTCGATCTTACCGCGCGCCGCCCCACGCGTGAGCGCCGCCGCCCTGCGGGGCCCGGCGTCGGCTACCGACCAGGCCCCGCCGAGGGATGCCATGAGCCTCAGCTGGGGCCCGTCGGACAGGTCGACCAGTGCCTCGAAGGCGGGGCACGATTCCAGCAGGATGCTGCGCAGCCGGTTCTTATTCCTAGTGTTCTCGCAGGTCAGGAAGTTCCTCTGGGCGGCCAGCGCCCTCGCCGCCGCAATCGTCGGACCTGGGTCTCCGACCGGCAGGAGCGCGTCGGGGATGCCAAGCGCCGTCTTCGCGATGACCATCGCGTCTCGCTCGTCGGTCTTGGCGTCGCCGGCGAAGAGCCTGGCGGCCCCGTGCGCCGCGAGTCCCGGCAGGTACGCCGCCGACATCCCGGCCGCCCTGGCGCGGGCGAGCGCGAGGGCGCCTATGTTGCGCGACTGGTCGACGACCACGAGCGCATCGGGGAAGCGGCCGAACAGCGAGTCCAGGTCGTCCTCCCTGTTCGCGACGGGGGTGCTCAACAGCACCTCGCCGTCTCGAGTCGCGACGCATGCCCAGTGGGACGATTTCCCGACATCGAGCCCGATGACGGCTTCCGACATTCTAATTGGTGCCACGGTGGTATCCTCCAATCGGTAGGCCGATCGGAACCCCTCCCCGCGACACCCACATTACCTGGCCGTGGCGCTTGCGCCCGGCAGTTTCCTATCAGTCGTCCGGAGCGGCGAGCGCCCCCGGTGGCAACACCCCCCGGGCCCTCTACGGGGCAGGGGCAGACGGCCATCCGGAGGCGCCCGATCGGCGGCCCCTCGGGGCTTGCCCGTATCGTAGGCAATGCGCCGAATGCTCGCCATCGAAATTTATCGATGACCTATTTCAGACTGTAATGGGTACACCACCGCACGTGGACCGTTCCGGAAAATATATCCCGTTCTGGAGCCAAAAACTGGGCCGTAGTTTCCGCCAAGCATTCCATCCGGAAAGCGTGTCCCGTTCTGAGCCTGAATTCTGGGATGCACTTTCCGCTGAAGCTTCTACCGGAAAATGCATCCCATTCCGAGCGCTCATTCCGGGTCACGGTTTCCTCAGGTACAAGACGACGATCCTCCGCCCTTATCACATGCCTTCAAATATGCGATCCAGAAACACAAAACAGCAGATAGAATGCTCTTTTTCAAAAAGTACACGTCTCGAAACTTACCAAGACTTCATATCCAGCTACCGTTCAAGGTCGCCGATTACCGCCCACCGATTCAGCTTCAAAAAATGACGTCAAAACCAGGCCATCTACCTGCATGGTTAGATTTTGGTCAGCTTTTGGTCAGCTGAGCGGCAAGTTCCAGCTGATACGTTTTTGTTATCCAAAAGGAGGCGGTAGCTCATGACCCATTGCAATGACCAGCTCATCGACCAACTGCTCACTCAAGCCGAACAAGAGGGGCGCTGTCTGATTCCCCCGAGCGCGGCGATCCGAAAAGCGCTCCTTCGGCGCACCGGCGGCACGGTTGTCTCGCCCATTCCGGGGTTGTTTGCGCGAAAAACGCGCTGGGATGAACTCAACCGAGCGCAACGCCATTGCGAGATTATCCGCGCCCTTGCGATCATCCATCCCGATTGGACGTTCTGCTCGTTTTCGGCAGCTTGCCCGCTGGGGCTCGAGGTCTCGTGGCGACACCTGAACGTCGTGCATGTTTGCAGCTCGACAAAGCCGTCGGCTCGTCCGGGCGCACATATTCAGCGGCACCAGATTGAGCCGGCCGGAGCAATACGCAAAGCCGGCATATCGGTAACGCCGCCCATCCAAACGGCCACAGATTGCCTGCTGCAAACTGGTTTTGCCGACGGCATGCCCATTGCCGATTCGGCGATCTCAAAGCTCGGCCTTGCGCCGGAACAGCTGATGGAGGCCGTTGAGCAACGAGCGACTGCACGCAATGGTCGCGCGATTCGCACCGCCCTCACAACGCTTCGATATGCCGACGCCCGCGCCGAGAGCGGCGGGGAATCGGTCACCCGAGCCGTCATGATCGAGACGGGCTTTGCGCCCGACTGGCTTCAATACGAGTTGACGGACCCCTTCGATTCGGCCAAGCCCATACGAACGGACTTTGCCTGGGAGCGCCAGGCGCGGGAACTCACGCTGGGCGAGCTCGACGGGCTCATCAAATATACCGACCAGACCATGCTGGCCGGACGCACCACCGCCGAGGCGCTCGTTGCCGAACGACAGCGCGAGGCGCACCTATCGCTCTACGGCCACCCTCTGCTGCGCTTTACCATGAACGAGGTCCGCTCGGCAGGAATGCTCGCCAAAAAGCTGCAGACGGCAGGCATCCGGCAGACCGCTCTACCGACATGGCTCAACGAGGTGGACCTGTAGGAGCTGCTAGGCCGCGCATCGCCGGATCGCATCCCCCCTATCTGGGCCGTGTTTTCCCAACGGCCACGCCAACGGAAAGCGCGTTCCATTCTGAGGCATGATTCCGGGACACAGCTTCCGGTTGAGGGGCGATCCGGAAAGCACGACCCGTTCCGAGACCGAATTCCGGGACGCAGTTTCCGCTTGAGGCTTCAACCGGAAAATGCATCCCAGGCTGGAGCCATATTCCGGGACACACTTTCCATTTGAGGCCTCTACCGGAAAACGCATCCCATTCTGAGCGTCGAATCCGGGATACAGTTTCCGTTTGAAGCCCCGTCCGGAAAGTACGTCCCATTCTGGAGCCGAAATCTGGGACGCAGCTTCCGCATGCGGAGGCGCTCCAAACAAAAGGCCCCGGCTCGCGATGGAGCTGGGGCCAAAGGCGCAGCATATACAGTTGATGTTGAGCGCGAACAGCTCGTCAGCAATGACCGTCCGCGCCCTACCCTACCCGCGGTTGCGGACGCGGCTGTAAGGCGTATCCACCATGGGCAGATCTGGACGCAGCTTGCCGTCAAACGCGCGGTAGGCGTTCTGTACGGCGGGCGCCGTGGGAATCGTTGCGATCTCTCCAATGCCCTTGCCGCCGTATGCCACGGGCAACAGCTCGTCCTTCTCCACGTAAATGGCGTGGATATCCGGAATCTCGGGCGCACGGAACAACCCGAGCGTACCGTACCTTGCCTGGGGTACGCAGTCCTTGAGCGGCCAGTCCTCGGTAAGCGCATAGCCCATACCCATGAGCACGCCGCCTTCGATCTGACCCTGGATGGAGATGGGATTGACCACCTTGCCGGAATCGTGCGCGGCATAGACCTCGCTCACGCGGCCGTCATCATCCAAAATGACCACATGTGTGGCAAAGCCGTAGCAGATGTGGCTCTTGGGGTTGGGAACATCCGCACCCAGCTTGTCGGTCGGCTCCAGGTACACGTAGCCAAACTCGCATCCCTCGAGCGCCTTGATGGCGGCCGCGGGATCCTGAGGATGCATACCCTGGCCGGCGACGAGCTCCTGCGTGTGCAGCTGATAGGCGCGACCGTCGTCGTACTCGATCTTGACGCCGTCGCCATGCGCGCTCACGGGAGTATCGGGTGCGGGCTTGCCGGCCTCGATGTCAAGCATGGCATCGCGCAGCAGGAAGGCGGCACCGCGCACGGCCTCGCCGGTCACGACCGTCTGACGCGAGCCAGACGTGGTGCCGGAGTCGGGAGCGTTCTCGGTAGAACACTCGCCGTTGGCAATACAGTGAAGCGGCAGACCGCATGCCTCGGCAACGTCCTGCAAAAAGACGGTGTTGCAGCCCTGGCCGATGTCGGACGTGGCGGCATAGACCACGGCCACGCCGTTCTCGACGCGAATCTTGCAGCGGCCGGCATCGGGCAGGCCCACGCCCACGCCGGCGTTCTTCATGGCGCAGGCGATACCGGCGTGTCCGGGATGCGCGTAGTAGGCATCCTTGACCTCGAGCAGCGTCTCCTTCAGTGCCGTGGAGCAATCGGCAATCTGGCCGTTGGGCAAAACCTCGCCCGGCTCGATGGCGTTACGGTAGCGGATCTCCCACGGATCCAGGCCGACCTTCTCGGCCAGCAGGTCGATCAGGCTCTCGAGCGCAAACTCGGACTGGCAAACGCCAAAGCCGCGGTACGCACCGGCGGGCGGGTTGTTGGTGTAGTAGCCAAAGCCGCGAATGTCGGTGTTCTGGTACTTGTAGGGGCCGACGGCATGCGTACAGGCGCGCTCGAGCACCGGGCCGCACAGCGACGCGTAGGCGCCGGTATCAAAGTTGATCTCGCAATCCAGGCCGGTAAAGTTGCCCTCGGCGTCGCAGCCCAGTGTAAAGGTGCCGTCCATGGCGTGACGCTTGGGATGGAAAGCGAGCGACTCGGCACGCGTGAGCTTACACTTCACAGGACGCTGGAACTTATATGCGGCGAGCGCGGCCAAGTGCTGGATGGACACGTCCTCCTTGCCGCCAAAGCCGCCACCCACGAGCATGGTCTCGACGACCACGCGCTCGGGCTCGCTATCCCAGCCAAACATGTGAGCGCACTCTTTGCGCGTGTCGTAGGCGCCCTGGTCGGTCGACTGCACCTTGACGCCATTCTTGTACGGGAAGGCAACGGCGCACTCGGGCTCCAAGAAGGCATGCTCGGTAAAGGGCGTGGTAAAGCGCTGCGTCACGGTAAACGCGCTCTCTGCCAGCGCCTTGGCGGCGTCACCGCGCGTCACGTGACGGCTCTGGCACACGTTGTCCTTGAGCTCCACCGTGTTGCCAAAGGCAAAGAAGCTGTCGTGCAGGCGCGGGGCGTCGGCAGACCTGGCCTCGGCGATGTTGCGCACGGGCTCCAGCGGCTCGTAATCAATCTTTACGAGCTTCTTGGCCTTCTCGAGCGTCGCCTCGTCCTCGGCAACCACCAGCACGATGGCGTCACCCACGCAGCGGGTGATATCGCCCTGGGCGATCATGACGTCCCAGTCCTGGATAAGGTGGCCGACCTGGTTGACCGGCACGTCCTCGGCGCGCAGGATGCCCACCACACCGGGCAGGGCCTCGGCCTTGGAGGTGTCGATGGAGAGCACGCGGGCGCGCGGATACTTGGAGCGCACGGCGCTGGCATAGGTCAGGCCCGGCTGATCGAGCTCGTCGATGTCGTCGGGATACTTGCCCTCGCCGAGCACCTTCTTGCGCACGTCGATACGGAAGGCGCGCTTGCCCACGCCGTAGTCATCGCCGCGCTCCAGGTCCTCATCGATCTGCTTTTCGCCGCGGAGCACCGCAGCGGCCAGCGAGATGCCCTCGATAATCTTTTTGTAGCCGGTGCAGCGGCAGACGTTACCGCGAATGGCGTACTTAATCTGCTCCTCGGTGGGCTCGGGGTCCTCGGCGATGAGCGCTGCGCCCGCCATGACCATGCCGGGAATGCAAAAACCGCACTGCACGGCGCCCACGGCGCCAAAGGCGTACACAAAGGCCTCGCGCACGTCCTCGGGCAGGCCCTCGACGGTTACGATGTTGCGACCGGCAGCAAGAGCAGTGGTCAGCACGCACGCCTTGACGGCCGCACCGTCCACATGGATGGTGCAGGTACCGCAAGCACCTTCGGAGCAGCCGTCCTTGGCGGAATGGATATGCAGGTCGTCGCGCAGGTAGCGCAGCAGCGGTTTATTCTCCGTCGTCGTGCGCTCGACGCCGTTAACGGTAAAAGTGAATTCCTGTGCCATGGTGATTCCCTTCTACACGCCGGCGGCGATGCCGGTGCGGTCGTGGATGGCGCCATGCGGGCAGACGACGGCGCACATGCCGCACGACAGGCAGTCCACGCCGTCGATATGGGCGCAGTTGTCCTCGATGCGGATAGCGCCGGCAGGGCACTTTTTAGCGCACATGCCGCAACCGATGCAGCTCGTGTCGCAGATCTTGCGAGCGATGGCGCCCTTATCTGTGTTGTTGCAGCGCACCAGAATGTTCTGGTAGCCGGGAACGAAGGCAATCACGCGCTGCGGGCACGCCATACCGCACAGGCCACAGCCCGTGCACTTGGAGCGATCCACGCGGGCGATGCCATCGACCAGCGCAATGGCGCCGTGGGGGCAGGCCGTGACGCAGGCGCCACAGCCAATGCAGCCTTCGCTGCAGCGGGCGTCGCCGCCTGCGGAAGCGCAACCACTTCCGCAGGCAACGTAGGCCACGTTATGTTGAATGGATTTGGCCATAAGAGACTCGCCTATTTCTTAAGAAGGTACGAATAGTTGTCGCGCACGGCCCTGATGGTCAGGCGGACGGCCTCGGGAAGACCGGTGTTGACGGCATCGACCGAGACGGTGCGGACCGTGCCGGCGACGCGGACCTTAAAGTGGTCCTCGTCCACGGCCAGGAAGCCCTCGTTCTCGGAGTTCTCCATGTCCTGCTCGCTCCAGAACAGGGTGAGCTTGTCCTTGTAGGGACGACCCTCCTGGTAGGGGCAGAACACGGCGCAGTTACCGCACTCGTTGCACATGCCGTCGACATGGACGACCTGATGCTTGGCCAGGCCCGGCACCTTAATTGCCACGTTGGCGCGGTTGGGGCACACGTCGCAGCAGACCTCGCACACCGAGCCGCAGCCCAGGCAGCGGGTCTTGGTGCAGTTGCGCTTGTCGCGGCACAGCGACCCCTTGCGCTCGTAGCAGGTGTCCTCGCGGCCGGCCTGCTCGTTGCAGCCGGCGTACTTGTTAAAGTCCACGCCGGCGATGGCACGGGCGACCTCCGCGGCGTCGGCGATAGCCTCGACCACGGTGGCAGGACCGCGACGGCAGTCGCCCGCAGCCCAGACGCCCTCAACGCCGGTGGAGGTGGCGGCAAGACGGCCGCGACGGTCGTGCTCGACGCCCGCGGCATCGTAAAGGCTGGCATCGATGCCCTCGCCCACGGCGCAGATCACCGTGGTGGCGGAAAGCTCGACGGTCTCGCCCGTGGCGACGGGACTGCGACGGCCGCTTGCATCCGGCTCGCCGAGCTCCATAACGTCGCAGGTCAGCACGGAGCCGTTGAGCGCCTTGGGCGCCAGCAGCTCGCAGAACTCAACGCCGTCGGCAAGAGCAAGATCGAGCTCTTCCTCGTCGGCGGGCATCTGCTTCTTGGTGCGGCGATACACCAGGCGCACGTTCTTCACGCCGGCCAGGCGCTTGGCCACGCGGGCCGCGTCCATGGCGGTGTTGCCGGCGCCAATGACCACGACGTCCTCGCCCAGTTCGAGTTTCTCGCCCTTCTTGGCGGCCTCGAGGAACTCCAGCACATCGAGCTCGGCACCCTCGCCCAAGCCCGCAGAGCCGGGCATCCAGGCACCGGTGGCCACGACCACGTCAGTAAAGCCTTGAGCCTTGAGTTCGTCGATGGAATCAACGCGAGCGTTGAGCTGCACCTTGGCGCCAAAGGCCAGGCAGAGCTCGGCATCGTGGGAGATATCGTCGCTGGCGATACGGAACTCGGGGATCACGTGACGGACCACGCCGCCGAGAGAGTCGCGGGCCTCGAAGATGGTGACGGGCACGCCGGCACGCGTCAGGAAGAACGCCGTCGCCAGGCCGGCCGGGCCGCCGCCGATAACGGCAACGTTGCGCTCGCCGTCGTTTGCGATGGCCTGGGCGCGCAGCTTGGGCAGCACGGCGGTCATGGCCTCGCGGGCGGCCTTGAGCTTGCTGGCGCGAATCTGGGCGCCCTCGGGCTCGTAGAACGCACGCTCGCAGGCACGGCCGCAGGGATGCGGACAGATGGTGCCGGTAATGAACGGCAGGGCGTTGCGCTCGATGATAATGTTGAGCGCGTCCTCGTAGCGACCCTCGTCAACAGCCGCCAGGTAGGCGGGAATATCCTGCTGGATGGGGCAGCTCGTGCGGCACGGCGTGGTAAAGCAGTCGGAAAGCGGGCTCTTACCGGCGACCTTGCGATCGGGCAGCGGGCGCAGCGGCTTCTTATAGAGCGGGTTGGTAAGCGAATCGACCTGGATCGCGGTCACGGCGTCGAGAGAGACACCCTCAAACGGCTTGCCGTCCAGATCGGTAAACTCGCCGGCCATCTGGCTAAAGCGCTCGTAGCCACCAGGCTTGAGCACGTCGGTCGCCAGGGTGACGGGCCAAATGCCGGCATCGTACAGGGCGCGGATGTTGTAGACCGTAGCACCGCCGGAGTAGCTGATGCGCAGCTTGCCATCGAACTGCTCGGTAATGCGGCGGGCGGCCTCGATGGTCAGCGAGAACAGCGAACGGCCCGACATGTACATCTCGGTGGAGGGCAGCTCGTTCCTCGTCACATCGACGGGGAAGGTGTTGGTGAGCTTGACGCCAAACTCCAAACCGCGCTCGGCGCACAGGGCAATCAGGCGCTCGAACATGGGCACGGCATCGGCCCACTGCAGGTCCTCGCGGAAGTGCGTGTCATCGAAGACGATGTAGTCAAAGCCCAGCTCGTTGAGGCGCTGGCGGGCAAACTCATAGCCCAGCAGCGTGGGGTTGCACTTGATGTAGGTGTTGAGGCCCTTCTCGGTGATGAGGTAGGTCGCGATGCGCTCGATCTCGGCGGGCGGGCAGCCGTGCAGCGTGGACTCGGTAATGGAGTTGGAGACGCGCGCCGGGATGGACTCGACAAACGCAGCATCGACATGCTCAAACTTGTCCAGGTTAGCGAGCGCCCACGTGCGGCACTCGTTCCAAACCTCGGAGCCGCTGGCGTCCTTCATGCCCTCAATGTACGCATCGACCTTGGGGCTCTTAATGCCCTCCAGGTCATAGCCCACCGACATGTTAAAGACAAAGCCGTCCGGGCTGCCCAGGCCGTACTCGCGAGCGATCAGGTGGCAGGCGAACCATGCCTTCACGTACTCGGCAAAGGCCTGCGGAACCTCGAGCTCGGTCGACCACTCGCAGTTGTAGCACTCGTCCTGCGCCACAATGCAGGGCTTGTTAACGCACTTGGAGAGCTCCTCGCCGTCCATAACCTGAACGGTCTTAAGCTCAAAGAAGCGGGAACCAGCCACATAAGAGGCCACGATGTTCTGGGCCAGCTGCGTGTTGGGACCGGCGGCCGGGCCAAACGGAGTCTCGATGCGCTCGTCAAAAATGGGAAGCGCACCCTCCTGGTTGGTCGTGACCATCTTGCGCACGCCAAAGACGGCGCCCTGAGTCTTGTGCTCCTCGATGATCCAGTTCATCAGCTGCGAAAACGGGATCGGCCTCATGATGTCGCTCATAATGAGCTCCTCTCTGTAACGCCCGGCGAGACCGCGCGGCGGGCGCAAATACGGTGTAGCGCTAGCACAGCGCCGGCGACCCCGCGGAGGCCGCCTATACGCGCGTCGGATGCGGCGAAACATCCGACGCGCGTGAATCTACTTGTAATTAGTAGGCGCGATCGTTGAGCGTGCTCCAGAGCTTCTTGGACTCAGCCATGGTCCACGCGTTGATCTTGTCCTCATCAATCCCAACGAACTCGCGATCCTTGTACAGGACGCGGCCGTTGATGATGGTGGTGCGGCAGTTTTTGCCCATCATGCCAAAGAGCATGTGGCCGTCGATGTTCTCCTCGCTCAGCGGCGTAAAGGGCTTGTAGTCCATGACGATGACGTCGGCGGCAGCGCCGGCCTCGAGCACACCGAGCTTGCGATCGAAGTACTTGCTCGCCATCTTGGCGTTGTTCTCGAACAGCATGGTCATGGCCTCGCACCAGCCCACGTTGGGCATGGCGGCGTTGTGGCGCTGAATGATCAGGAAGACCTTAAGGCTCTCGAGCATATCGTGGGTGTAGGCGTCGGTACCCATGCACACAGGAATGCCGCGGCGGAAGAATTCGAGCACGGGGGCGCAGCCCACGGCGTTGCCCATATTGGATTCGGGGTTGTTGACGAGCCAGGTGCCGGACTCCTTGACGATATCCATCTCGGCAGGCGTCACGTGGATGCAGTGGCCCAGCATGGTGTCGGGACCCAGCAGGTTGTGCTGCAGCAGGCGCTCGACGGGGCTGATGCCACCGCGGTTGAGGCGGGAATCCCACACGTCGTTCATGCCCTCGCACACATGGATGTGGAAGCCGGTCAGGCCGTTGTTGGCCTCAGCCATCTTGTCCATGGTCTCGTCCGACAGCGTAAAGGTGGCGTGACCGCCAAACATGGCGGCGATCATGTGGTTGTCGTTATCGCGACGCTCCTTGGCGGCCCACTGGGCGAACTCGGCGTTCTCGGCAATGGCCTGGTCGCATTTTTCCTGGCCGCGGCGATCGGAGACCTCGTAGCACAGGCACGAACGCATGCCCAGCTCCTGAGCGGCGTCCTTAATGGTAAAGAGGCTTCCCGGGATCTCGCAGAAGCTCGCATGGTGATCGAAGATCGTGGTGACGCCATCGCGGATGGAGTCAAGAATCGTGGCATAGGCGCTGGCCTTGGTGCCGTCGAGCGTCAGGTTGTCATCGATCTTCCACCACTGCTGCTCAAGATTCTCCAGGAAGTTGGTGGGGTTGCAGCCCTTAATGGCAAGGCCGCGGGCCAGACCCGAGTAGATGTGGGTGTGGCAGTTGATAAGTCCGGGCATGATGAGGTTGCCCTGGGCGTCGACGTACTCGGCATCCGGGTACTTGGCCTTGAGCTCGCACTCGGGACCTACTTCGACGATCGTATCTCCGTCAATGGCGACCGCACCGTTTGGAATGAACGGGGTCTGAGCGTTGCGAGTAAAGACGGAACCGTTAGCGACCAGAAGCATGGATGCTCCCTTCAACATCAGGGGCGGGGTTTGACACCTCTGACATGGCGGAGTGCGAAGCGCCGGCCTACACCGGAAACGGGCCCTCTCCCGTCAACGCTTCACCAAAGGGACAAACCCTTTGAAGTGCGGCTTGGCGCCGCATGACGTCGGCGGACGAGGCGATGCGTCCGCCGACGAATAGCACCGAATTGGTTACTTCTTGCTCTCGGGCAAGACCAGATCCACGGCAGCGTCCTTGGCAGCATCGATATGCTGGGCCACGACCGGCGTCTGCGGAAGGATCAGGTTAAGGACAATGGCCATGATGGCGGTGGGGGCTACGGCATTGGAGCCGATGACGGTGGACACCCAGGCGGGCATACCCTCGCCGGCAAGGCAACCGCTGGCCATCCAGATACCCAGGCCAAAGACGACGGAGGTGCCGACGATAGTGGTAGTGCGCTGCGTGAGGCCCTCGCGGGTGAACATGCGCACGCCGTTCATGGTGATGGTGCCAAAGACGCCGACGGTCGCGCCGCCGATGACGGGCTGCGGGATAGCGGAAAGGACGGCAGAAAGCTGCGGGAACAGGCCGGCGATGGCAAAGACGGCCGCGATGATCACAAAGACCCACTTGTTGACGACCTTGTTGGAGCAGATGATGCCCACATTCTGGCCAAGGGCGCTGGTGGGAAGACCGCCCAGCAGGCCGCCGACCATAGAGGTGAGGCCCTGGGACACGATAGCGCCGGAGAGCTCACGCTCGGTGGGCATACGGTCGATGGAGCCCAGGCAGGCGGCGGAGACGTCACCGATAACCTGAATAGCAACCATGGGGAACACGACGGCGAGGGTAATGCAGACCTCGGGATCAAACTCGAGCGCGTAGGGCATGAGCTTGGGAAGGGCGAAGACCTGAGCGGTGGCGACGCTGGAGAAGTCGATCATGCCAAAGGGGATGGAGACGATCATGCCAACGATCATGCCAAAGAACACGGATCCCAGCTTGAGCGTGCCCTTGCCAAAGTTGGCGAGCGCAAAGACCACGGCGAAGGTGATAAGAGCGACGCACCAGGCCTGCGGGGTGCCCCACAGCGGCGTACCCATACCGCCGGCCATATACTTGACGGCCGTGGGATAGAGAGAGACGCCAATGGAGAAGATGACCGTACCGGTCACGACGGGTGGGAACAGCCACTTGATCTTGCTGTAGGCCAGACCAAAGAGGACCGCGACGGCGCCGCCGACGATCTCGCCACCCAGCAGCGCACCAAAGCTAAAGCCCGAGGCACCCATGGCCTGCAGGGCCGGCAGGAACGCGAACGAAACGCCCATGACGATGGGCAGGCCGCCGCCGATGCGACGGAAGGGAGCGAAGGCCTGAAGGGCCGTATCGATCGCCGAAAGAATGAGCGCGACCTGGATGATGTCGGTGCTCTGCTGGCTATTAAAGCCGTAGACGCCGGCCATGATGACCGCCGGGGTAATGATGCCGGCAAACGATGCCAGTACGTGCTGAAGGGCACACGGGATCATTTCCTTAACGGGAGGCATGCCTTCGCGAGTGAACAGGGCTTCAGTGCCGTTCGTAACCGTCTCCTGGGTCATTTGACCACCAATCCTCGAAGTAGTTGTTTTCGCATCTAACGCTCTATTGTGACGCAGTGCGGGGTTGAGGTTGTGCCTTCATTGCATATCGTATTAAAGATGATTCTCATTCTCAATAATAATTTTTTGTTATCAGACTATTCTTCAGCTGAAATAACGCATTCCCGCAGGTCAGGAAAGTGTCTGGTCAAAATAACATCTAACATTTCTTTTGGTCAACCGTTTACCGCTAAATTCCTACCGTTCGTCTGCATTACGCAATGTACCTGCGGATATACGAGATGATGGGCAGCGTGTTACCATGAGAAAAAATTGTTATGAACATTTCCGATTTCACCCAAAGGAGTTGCCCGTGAACGAGACCGTACGTCGCTTTTTGCCGATGGTCGATTTTCTGGAGCAGATACTCGGCAAAAACAGCGAGATCGTGCTGCACGATTTCTCGGATCCCGACCACGCCATCGTCGATATTCGCAACGGCATCGTGAGCGGCCGCAAGGTCGGCGGCCCCGCTACCGATCTGGCGCTCAAGATCATGCACGATCCCAAGTATCGCGACCTGCCATTTATTACGGGCTACGAGGGGCGCGGTGCCGGCGGCAAGACGTTGGAGTCAGCGACGTACTTTATCCGCGAGAATGACGAGATCGTCGGTATGCTCTGCGTCAACACCGACCTCTCGACCGTGCGCTCCATCAACGCCATGGCGCAGCAGCTCATGGCGTGCTTCGACGCGGCGCCGACGCGCACGGAGCCCGCCCCTATCGAGGTCGAAAGCCTTTCGGAGTCTACACAGGAGCTCATCGACCGCAGCATTGCCGAGTTGCTGAGCGCGCGTGGGCTGGATGTAGCGTCGCTTGGTCAGAGCGACCGCGTGGACGTCATTCGCCACCTCAACGGCAACGGGGTGTTCATGCTCAAGGGCGCTGTTGCCTGCGCCGCCACCGCGCTGGGCATCTCGGAGCCCAGCGTCTACCGCTACCTGCAAAAAGTTCGCAAGGAAGGCTAACGAGCAAAATGGAGCGCGGCTCCACAAGCGATCCATCACCTGACAAAAGACCCTGCAGCTCGCACGCTGAACTGCGCCCCAAATCTTGGACGCCCTAAATAGCGACTAGGCCGCGAGGGCCTGATTCCGGTACTCCTCCGGGGTCAGGCCCTTCAATCTTACCTGCCTCCGGCTCGTGTTCCAGTGGACTATGTATTCCTCCAGGTCGCGTTTGAAATCCTCGAACGTCTTCCACTCGCGGCCCCTGTAGAACTCGTCCTTGACGTGGCCGAAGAGCTGCTCGGTGGCGGCATTGTCGATGCAGTTCGCCTTCCTGGACATGCTCTGGACGATGCCGGCGGCCTCGAGCCTGGATGTGTACGAGGCGTGCTGGTACTGCCAGCCCCGGCCCGAGTGCATGGTCGGGGCGGCGCCCTCGGGGATCTTGGACAGCAGCTCGTCGAGCATCCTCGCCTGCTGGGCCATGTCGGGCGTGGTCGATATGTCGCTCGCCACGATCTCCTTGGTGCAGAAGTCCAGCGTCGGGGCCCAGTAGGCCTTGCCGCCGGCCACCTTGAACTCGGTGACGTCCGTCCCCAGCTTCCGCCACGGGGCCCCGGCGTCGAAATCCCTCGCGATCACGTTCTCGAACGTCCTGCCGACGACGCCCTTGTACGAGTTGTGCCTGTGGTAGGCCGTCTCGCGTCTGATGCCGCAGCGAATCCCCATCTCGCGCATCATCTTGAGCACGGTCTTGTCGGCTATCACGGCCCCCTCTTCCGCCCTGAGGCACATCGCTATCTGCCGGTGCCCGCAGCCGTTGGCGGTGCGCGAGAAGATCTCGGCGGCCGCCTCCCGGAGCTCGGGGCGCGTGGGCCTCGGCGGGTGCGCGAGGGCGTAGTAGTAGGTCGACCGCTTGAGCTCGGCGCATGCGAGCAGGTGCCCGAGCGCGTGCCCCTCGGCGCGCAGGGCCGCGACCGCTTCGGCCTTCGCCCTGGTCAGAGCCCGTCCCTCTCGACCAGGGCGCGTAATTTTTTTAGGTAGGCCACCTCGGCCTCGAGCCTACGGCACCGCTCCTCGAGCTCCTCCTCGCGGGTCCGCGGCCTCGCCCTGGAACCGCTCGGCCGGCCCTTGGGCCTCGGGCGCAGGGCCTCCGCGCCGCCCCGGCGGTATAGCGCGCACCACTTCTTGAGCGGCGACATCGACATTATGCCGAACGCCGCCATCGCCTCGGTCTTCGTCATGCCGCCGTCGACGACGGCGGAGGCGGCGGCGACCTTCTGCTCGTATGTGTACCTGCCCTGCTTTCCGTCCATGCGCAGCAGCACCTCGCTCCCGAACGCGCGGTATATCTCCTGCCATCTTCTCACGGCTTCCGCGGGAAGCGAAAGGGCAATCGCGGCAGATTTATACCCGTGCCCGAGCTCGAAGAGCCCTATGGCCGCCTTCCTGGCCTCGACATCATGCTTCACCCTCAAATCAACGCGCATAAAGAAAGCCTCCCATTTCTCATGTCCAAGAAATGGGAGTCAGTTCACGCGCTGCAGGGTCTTTTTGCATGTCATGTTTAGTTGTGGCCAACGCCTTAGAGAGCGGCGACGACCTCGATCTCGACCAGACCGCCAGCCGGAAGGGCGGCAACCTGGAAGGCGCTGCGCGCGGGGAACGGAGCCTCGAACTTGGAGGCGTAGATCTCGTTCACGGCAGCGAAGTCGGCGATGTCGGCCAGGTAGACCGTGGTCTTGACGACATCGGCAAAGGTGGCGCCGGCAGCGGTCAGCAGGGCCTCGACGTTAGCAAGGGACTGCTTAGCCTGGGCCTCGACGCCCTCGGGCATCTTGCCGGTTGCGGGGTCGATGCCCAGCTGGCCGGACAGGAACACCATGTTGCCGGTCTGGATGCCGGGGGAATACGGGCCGATGGCTGCAGGTGCGTTATCGGAAGACACGACGGTCTTGCTCATGTTTTTCTCCTTACGATCAGATAGAGAGCGTGAGCGCGGCGTTCACACCGGGAGGCACAATTCGGTCTGAACACCGCGCTTGATTTGGGATAGTACTCAAGGTTTCCGCGCGATGCAAGATTATTATCACGTTGCGAGAATATTTTATCGCTCAACGGCGCCTGTCGACCGCTGAACGGCACGACCGGACGGTGAAGCTCAAAATGATCCGTTTCCCTCCGTCCCCATCGGATCAGGTGATCCATAGGGGACGGAGGGAAACGGATCATTTTTGCTGCAAGGGCTGCTGAAGACTTTATCCTGCTTGGGCCACAGGGCTCGTCCGCCGCAACAGCACCACTATACTTTTGAGTATCTGAGCATTTTGAAAGGCAGGATATGACCGTAACCGCCAGTCGAACCACCAACCGCAGACCCGAGCTCTTGGCGCCCGCCGGAGGGCCCGAGCCCTTTGCCGCCGCACTCGCCGCCGGGGCAGACGCCATCTACTGCGGCATGGGCAGCTTCAACGCCCGCCGCAAGGCCACCAACTTTACCGACGAGGCCTTTGAGCAGGCCTGCCGTGCTGCACACCTGGCCGGGTCGCGCGTCTACGTCACGGTCAACATCGTCATCAAGCAGTCCGAGATGGGCGATGCGCTGCAACTCATCCATCGCTGCTCCACGCTGGGCGCCGACGCCTTCATCATCCAGGACTGGGGCCTGTTCTTTGAGGTCAAGCGCACCATGCCCGGCATCGAGACGCATATCTCGACCCAAGCGAACATCCATGACGACCGCGGAACCCTTTGGTGCCGCGAGCAGGGCGCCGACCGCGTGACCCTCTCGCGCGAGCTTTCCATCGACGAGATTGCCGCCATTCACGATGCCGCGCCCGATGTGGACCTTGAGGTCTTTAGCCACGGCGCCATCTGCTTTTGCTACTCGGGTCTGTGCCTGCTGTCGAGCTTTGCTATGGCGGGCCGCTCGGCCAACCGCGGCATGTGCGCTCAGCCCTGTCGCCTGCCTTACGAGCTGATCGACGAGAACGGCCGCGCGCTCTCCCCCGCCGGCCGCGAGCGCGCGCTATGCCCGCGCGACACCAACACTTCGCAGCTTGTTCGCCGTCTGTATGACGCCGGTGCCGCATCGCTCAAGCTCGAGGGCCGCATGAAGGCGCCCGATTACGTGTACTCCATCGTTGATGTGTATCGTCACGAAATTGATGACATGCTGGCAGGGGTCGCCGTTGCCAAGGACGAGGAAGCCGCCCGCCAGCGCCAGCTCAAGCGCTGCTTCAACCGCGACTTTACGCACGCCTATCAGGACGGCACCTCGGGCGACGAGATGATGAGCTACGAGCGCTCCAACAACCGCGGCCAGATCGTGGGCACGGTGCTGGGCAGCCGCCCGGCCAACCGCGATGTGCGAGGCCTCAAGCCCGACGACCGCCGTCGACGTGCCGCCATCGCCCGTATTGAGCTGTTTGAGCCCGTGGGCAAGGGCGACCTGCTGGAGCTTCGCCACGACGATGAGTTCGACCAATTCCTGACCACCATTGCCGCCGATGATGCCGCAGCCGGCGATATCATCGAGTGCCGCGTGCCCCGTAGCATGCCCGAGGGTTGCCGTGTGCGCGTGATTCGCAGTCAACGCGCCATTGACGCTGCCGGCGCCGCGCTCAAGCGCGATGTGCTGCGCCGCCGCGCCGTAGATGTGTCCGTCGTGGCGCGTCTGGGCGAGCCGTTTACCGTTACGCTCACCTGCTGCGACGACCCCGCGCTTACCGCCACCGCCACCGGCTTTACCGTCGAGGCCGCCAAGACCCGCGCCGTCGAGGCGGCAGACCTGGTTGAGCATGTGGGCCGCATGGGCTCTTCGCCCTTTGAGGCAGCGAGCTTTGACATTTCGCTCGACGCCGGCTGCGGTATGGGCTTCTCCGCCGTGCACAAGGTGCGCGCCGCCGCCTGTAAAGCGCTCGAGGAGGCCATTCTGGCACCGTACGAGGAGCGTGCGAAAACGCTCGAGTTGCCGGCGATTGTAACCAGTGATTCCCGCCCCGCGCCCGAGCATTACCGCGATGAGCCGCAGATTTGCGCCGCCGTCACCTCGCTCGAAGCCGCCGAGGCAGCGCGCGTGGAGGGTGCAACGCGCATCTACATGACCACCGACGCGCTCGATGCGGCCGGGCTCTCCCCCGCCGATGCATTTGAGCAGGGTATCGTGCCTGTACTCGACGAGGTCTGCCGCGCCGTCGACCACGAGCGCGTCGATCCCTGGATCAATGCTGGAGCCACCGTCGCCGTCGGCAATATCTCCGAGCTCGCCGTAGCCGCGCATGCCGGCGCCACGGCCGAGATTCGCTCTTGCCTGCCGGTGCACAACACGCCCTGCATGGAGGCGCTTGCCGAGCGCGGAGCCGGTGCGTTTTGGCTCTCGCCCGAAATCACGCTCGACGAGATTGTCTCGCTCGGCGCCGCCGCGCCCGCGGCTCTGGGCATCACCGTCTTTGGCCGCCCGCGCGTCATGACAAGCGAGCACTGCATTCTGCAGGTTGCCAACGGCTGCATCCACGATTGCGCCAACTGCCGCCTGCGCGCCCGCAAGCTCTCGCTCAAGAATATCGACGGAAAGGTCATGCCCGTCCGCACCGACATCCACGGCCGCTCTCGCCTGTACGATGCCTACCCCATCGACCTCACGCCGCAGGTCCCTCAGCTGCTCGATGCCGGCGTGCGTCGTCTCATGGTAGACGGAACGCTGCTCGAGACGGATGAGGTGGGCCGTGCCGTCGCCCGCGTCCGTCGTGCCATCGAAGCAGCGCAGGCCGGCCGTAAGCCCGCCGCCCGTCTGCGCGGGGCGACCTCGGGCTGCATGTTTGTGGGAATCAGCTAACCGAAAGGCTTACACGTGAACGAAGAACCTCAAGTCCTCTACTGCGACGCCTGGCTCATGGCCATCGACAAGCCCGCCGGCATGATCGTCCACGGCGACGGCACCGGCGAGCGCACGCTTACCGACTACGCCAGCGACCTGCTGCTGGCGATGGGCGACGGCTTTGCCGCGACCGACATGCAGCCGCTCAACCGCCTGGACCGCGACACCACCGGCGTAGTGCTGTTTTCGCTCGACAAGCAGACGCAGCCCGCCTTTGACCAGATGGTCATCGACCACGCATTCGGAAAGCACTACCTGGCGCTCGCCGAGGGCAAGATCGACTGGAACGAAAAGCTCATCGACAAGCCCATCGCCCGCGACCGCCACGACAGCCGCAAGATGCGCGTCGGCGCCAGCGGCAAGCCGTCTCAAACGCGCGTGAAGGTGCTCAAGCGTCTTAAGAGCCGTCGTGGCCTGCCCACGCGCTCGTATATCGATGTCGAGCTGCTCACCGGCCGCAAGCACCAAATCCGCGTGCACCTGGCAAGCGAGCGTCATCCCCTGGTTGGCGACGAGCTCTACGGCACGCCGCGTCCCTGCGGCCTGATGCTCCATGCCCACAGCGTGTCCTTTACGCATCCCGTAACCGGCGAGCACATCCACATCGAAGCCCCCTGCCCCTGGGAGCCCTAAACCACCACAATGGGGACAGGCACCTTTGTGGTGGTTTTGCCGCAATGGCCCAGCCGCGGTCCCAAAACGTCTCGATCTGTAACAGTTAGAGCCCATTTTCCGGTCTATCTGTTACAGATCGAGACATTCGAATCCCCCTTAAGGGAAAATCTCAATCTGTAACAATGACTCGGCAAAATCGGTCCCAGATGTTACAGATTTAGACTAAACCGGTAGACAACGAAAGCGGCAACGCCCGTAATGGACGTTGCCGCTTTTCTATTGAGAAAACTATTCGGTTTTCGTTACTAACCACCACAATGGGGACAGGCACCTTTGTGGTGGTTTTGGCCTTGTCCCATCGCTAGACCGTGATGACGTTGTCCATCGACTGGTACTTGGCTGGCACCTCACCCGCGGTAATAATCGTTGCGTCGCGGAAGTCCGCAAACTTGACGGGCGCCACCATGCCAAATTTGCTGGCGTCCGAGATTACGAAGCGTTTGGCGGTATGGCGCATCGAGACACGCTTGACCTGCGCTTCCTCGATATCCGGTGTGGTGAGACCTTGCTCGGCGGCGATGCCATTGGAACCCCAAAAGCCGCAGTTGAAGTTATAGCGGTCCAGAGTTGCCAAGGCATCGGGGCCGACGAGCGCCTCGGTCTCGGGCTTGAGCTCGCCGCCCAGCACAACGGTGCGCATCCCGCGCAGGGCGAGATGCTGAGCGTGAAGCACGGAATCAGTCACATAGGTGACGCCCTCAAGGCGCGGAAGATGCTCGATGAGCTTGAGGGTCGTGGAGCCCGAATCGATATACACAAAGCTATCGGGCTCCACCAGGGCCGCAGCACGGGCGCAGATGCGCTCCTTGTCATCGTTATGGAGATCACTGCGCTCGCCGATCGTCAGGTCGCGCGTCACATGCGCGCGCTCCAGACTCGTCGCGCCTCCGTGTACCTTGGCGATACGGTGTGCGCGGTCGAGCGTCTGTAGGTCGCGTCGAATGGTAGAGGCCGTCACGCCCAGGGCATCGGCAAGCTCGGGCACCGTTACCGAGCCAGCCTGCTGCACCATCGACACGATCGTATTGAGCCTATCTTCCGCAAGCATCGCTTACTCCTCCTCGGGGTAGACGACTCCCCAATCGGCGCGGAGCTTGGTCATGAGCTCCATCACATCAGAAGCATAATCCAGAAGCTCACGCTTGGAATCGTCGCCGGCGACGGCCTGCTCGAGGTCAGCCATCTCGTAGCACAGGGCATAAGCCTCGGTGCCCGCGGCGACCTCCTCGCGATGACCGTCCGCGGTCCACACGATCGTCGCGTGATCGGCGCGCGGATACTCGTTGACCTCGACATAGCAATTGTCAAAGCTGATAACCGAGCGCTTTGGCTGCTTGGAGTGGAGCGTAAGGCTCACGACGCCCAGCTGCTGCTCGGCATTGCGGCAGACGATGCCGCCTGCAACGTCCACGCCGGTCTCGCAGGTGTTACCCAGAGACACGACCTCAACGGGCTGGCTCGCCATAAACAGGCGCATGACGGACAGGGCGTATACGCCAATATCGAGCATGGCACCGCCGGCGAGGTTGCGATTGTAGAAACGGTTGGTCAGGTCGCCGTACTCCTTGTAGCTACCAAAGTTGAGCTGAGCGAGGTTCATGCGGCCAAACTCGCCGGCATCCATGCGGCGGCGCAGCTCTTGATACAAGGGCATGTGGAGCACCGTGGTAGCGTCCATAAGGACCACGTTGTGTTCGGCGGCAATGGCGCGGGCCTCATCGAGCTCGGCGGAGTTGAGCGTGATGGCCTTCTCGCAGAGAACGTGCTTGCCGGCCGCCAGGGCGGCGCGCAGATAGGTGATATGGGTGTTGTGCGGGGTGGTGATGTAGACGGCGTCGATGTCAGGATCGGCGTAGAGATCCTCAACCGTGTCATAGACCTTCTCGACGCCGTACTGGTCGGCAAAAGTCTGAGCCTTGGTGAGCGTGCGGTTGGCAACGCCCGTAAGCTTGCGGCCGGCCAGGGCAAGGGACTGAGCCATCTGGTTGGCAATAACGCCGCAACCGATCACAGCCCAACGGAGCTCGGGAGCCGTAAAGATGTCGTTAGGGAACGGCTTGTCCTGGACCGAAGCAAATGCTGCTTTGGCGGCTGCCGCGGCGTCGAGTGGAGCCTGCTTGGAATCTGCCATTATGTGTCTCCTGTGTCATAGAACGTCTTGCATTTCTGACAGCTCTATATTCGCACAAACACGCGCGTCAATGCGCGTTTTTGCGTATCTCACCGCTAAACGGTCATTATTGCCCCGTAAACGGCGCATATATACGCATAGGTGCGTAATTAAACGCAATCTAACGCGCATAAACGCGCACACAAGCAATTTATACAGCACGACCCGCTCATTTATGCTTACCCAGTTAGGGTACTCATTTAAGCCTGTCCCCAATGAGTAGGGATAGAAAAAAGGCCCGGGTGCCGTGGCATCCGGGCCATTGCTAGCAACTTGATGTTGCGGGCAGCTTAGAACTTGTGGCCGCACTTCTTGCAGACGCGCAGCTTGTTCTTGCCGTCCTTCTCGTGACCGACGCGGGTAACCTTACCGCACTCGGGGCAAACGAGATTGACGTTGGAGGCATCGATGGGAGCCTCCTGCGAAACGATGCCGCCCTGCTGGTTGGCAGCGTTGGGCTTGACGGCCTTCTTGACGACCGAAACGCCCTCGACAACGACCTTGTTCTCTGCGGGGAGAGCACGCAGGATAACGCCCTGCTTGCCGCGATCCTTACCAGAGAGAACCTGGACCTTATCGCCCTTCTTGATATACATATATCTCCCCTAACTACAGGGTCTCGGGAGCGAGCGAGACGATCTTCATGTACTTCTTGTCACGAAGCTCGCGAGCGACGGGCCCGAAGATACGGGTGCCGACGGGCGAACCATCGTTGTTGATGACAACGCAGGCGTTCTCATCAAAGCGAATGTAGGAGCCATCCTTGCGGCGGATCTCCTTAACGGTGCGAACGACGACGCAACGGACAACGTCCTTCTTCTTGACGTTGGCGCCAGGGGTAGCCTCCTGGACAGCACCGATGAACACATCGCCGATGCCTGCATAACGACGCTTGGAACCGCCAAGCACCTTGATGCAGCGAATCTTGCGAGCGCCGGAGTTGTCGGCGACGTTCAGCATGGTTTGCATCTGAATCATGGTAGATGTTCCTCCGAACTAAGAACCGAAGAGAGGTGCGCAGCCTTTATACGGCCCGTGGTATGCAAGCCAGGCATACGCACATCTTCGGAAACGTACAAGTCGTAAGAGCGACTGCTTATTTAGCGCGCTCGACGACCTCGATGAGGCGCCAACGCTTCATCTTGGACATAGGACGGGTCTCCATAACGCGGACGGTATCGCCCACGCCAGCCGTGCACTCCTCGTCGTGAGCGTGCAGCTTCTTGGAGCTGGTCATCATCTTGCCGTACTTGGGGTGACGCTTGCGCTCGGTGATGGTGACAACAATGGTCTTGGCACCGGAGACGGAGGTAACGACACCCGTACGGACCTTACGCGAGTTACGCGAATCAGTCATGTTCTCTCCTTAGGTCCTACTCGGCGACAGCGGACTTCTCCGCTGCGATCTCGCGGGCGCGCTGCTCCGTGAGGACGCGAGCGATGTCCTTCTTCACGGTGTTGACGCGAGCGGTGTTGTCCAGCTGGCTGGTGGCCATCTGGAAACGAAGGTTAAAGAGCTCGGCGCGCATTTCCTTCAGCTTCTCAACGAGCTGAGCGTCCGAGAGCTCACGAATCTCTGCGGGCTTCATTAGTTCTCCTCCTTGGCGGCGGCGGCGTCCTCAGCAGCCCACTTGGCCTCGAGAGCGGCCTCCTCAGCCATCTCCTTCTCGATGCGCTGCTCAGCGTTCTTGGCAGCAACAATCTTGGTCTTGATGGGAAGCTTGTGCTGTGCAAGACGCAGAGCCTCGCGAGCGACCTCCTCGGGCACGCCCTTGACCTCGAACATGATGCGGCCGGGCTTGACGACGGCCACCCACTCCTCGGGGTTACCCTTACCAGAACCCATGCGAGTCTCGGCAGGCTTCTTGGTGATGGGCTTATCGGGGAAGATCGTGATGTAGACACGACCGCCACGCTTCATGTAGCGGGTCATGGCAATACGAGCGGCCTCGATCTGACGGTTGGTGATCCAATGGGCCTCGAGAGCCTGGATACCAAACTCGCCGAAATGCAGCTCGGTATTACCCTTGGCCTGGCCCTTCATGGAGCCACGCTGCACCTTGCGGTGAAGAATACGCTTAGGGGCAAGCACTACTGACCCCTCCTCTCGGAGTTACGACGACGAGGACGGGAAGAGCCCTCGAGTGCAGGGTTGGGAACAGGCTGGCCCGGGAGCTTCTCGCCCAGGTAGATCCAGACCTTCACGCCGCAGGCACCCATGGTGGTGCTGGCGACAGCCGTGCCGTAGTCGATCTTGGCGCGGAGGGTGTGCAGAGGCACGCGACCCTCACGGTACCACTCACGACGGCCCATCTCGGCACCGCCGAGACGACCGGAGCACTGGATACGGATGCCCTTGGCGCCGGCCTTGCGGGCGGACTGGACAGCCTTGCGCATAGCGCGACGGAAGGCAACGCGGCCCTCGAGCTGCTCAGCGATGGACTGAGCAACGAGGTTGGCGTCGAGCTCGGGGCGCTTGATCTCGACAACGTCGACGGAGAGCTGGCCCTTGGAGACGCCAGCGACCTTCTCGAGCTCGGTGCGGAGGGTATCGATCTCGGCACCCTTCTTACCGATGACAACGCCGGGGCGAGCGGTGAGGATGATGACCTTCACCTTGTCGCCAGCGCGCTCGATCTCGACGCGGGAGACAGCTGCGCGGGAAAGACGCTTCTCGAGGTACTTGCGGATCTCGAGATCGTTACCGAGGGTCTTAGCGTAATCCTTCTCTGCGAACCAGCGGGAGCGCCAGTTCTCGGTGATGCCAAGACGGAAGCCGGTGGGGTAGACTTTCTGACCCATACAGCTTTACGCCTCCTTTCGAGGAGCAACGACGACGGTGATGTGGGAAGTACGCTTCAGAATACGAGAAGCGGAACCCTTGGCGCGGGGACGGATGCGCTTAAGCGTCGGACCCTCGTCAACATAGGCAGCGGCGACAACCAGGTTGTCGGCACGCAGACCGTTGTTGTTCTCGGCGTTCGCAACGGCGGAACGGAGAACCTTCTCGACATCCACGGCGACGGCGCGGTCGCAGAAGTGGAGGATGTCGAAGGCCTGAGCGACAGGCTTGCGGCGGATCAGATCGACCACCAGGCGGGCCTTGCTGGGGGAAACACGCACGTACTTAGCGACGGCGCGAACCTCGGTGGCCTCAGTTTCAATAGACTTAGTTGCCATTTACGGTTAACCCCCTATTTGGCCTTGTGGCCACGGAACGTACGAGTCGGCGCGAACTCGCCGAGCTTGTGACCAACCATGGACTCGGTAACATACACGGGCACATGCTTGCGGCCGTCGTGGACGGCGATGGTGTGACCAACCATCTCGGGGAAGATGGTGGACGCGCGGGACCAGGTCTTCACAACGTCCTTCTTGCCAGCCTCGTTCATCGCGGTGATACGCGAGAGAAGGCGAGTCTCCACGAACGGGCCCTTTTTGAGACTTCTGCTCATAAGTGCTTTCTCCTAAAACTCGGTATCCGAAATTACTTCTTACGGCGACGAATGATGTGCTGGTTCGAGACCTTCTTCTTCTTGCGCGTACGAAGGCCCTTCGTCGGCTTACCCCAGGGGGTAACAGAGGGACGACCAGAGGTGTGGTTCTTGCCCTCGCCACCGCCGTGCGGGTGGTCGACAGGGTTCATGACGGTACCGCGGACGGTCGGGCGCACGTTCATGTGACGCTTACGGCCGGCCTTGCCGATGACGATGTTGGAGTGATCGGCGTTGCCGACCTCACCGACGGTGGCGCGGCAGGTAACGAGGATGCGGCGCATCTCGGAGGAAGGCATACGGACGATGGCGTACTTGCCCTCCTTACCCATCAGCTGGCAGGAGTTACCGGCGGAACGGGCGATAGCAGCGCCCTTGCCCGGCTGGAACTCGACGGCGTGGATGAGCGTACCGACGGGGATGTCGGCGAGGGGCAGAGCGTTGCCCGGCTTGATGTCGGCGTCAGAACCGGACATGATGGTCTGACCGACCTCGAGGCCCTTGGGGGCCAGGATGTAGCGCTTCTCACCGTCAGCGTAGTGCAGCAGAGCGATGCGAGCGGAACGGTTCGGATCGTACTCGATCGTGGCAACCTTGGCGGGCACGCCGTCCTTGTTGCGCTTGAAGTCGATCACGCGGTAACGACGCTTCACGCCGCCGCCCTGGTGGCGGGTGGTGATGCGGCCGTTGTTGTTACGACCGGCCTTCTTGGGCAGGGGCTCGAGAAGAGACTTCTCGGGCTTGGTGCAGGTGATCTCGGAGAAGTCGGAGATCGTCTGCCAACGCCTACCAGCGGAGGTCGGCTTAAGGTGCTTTACAGCCATTACAATCCCTTTCAATAGGAATCCGTTAGCCATCGCAGACAGGGATTCGAGGTTCTGCCTCGGGTGCGATGACACCGGACGTATACACGGTTCCGGGCGTGTCCATTTAATACGCCCAAAACCTTGAGCTCCCGCCTCCCCTATTTGGGAGGCATGAGCTCACTCAACAGCAGCGAGTCTTAGGCCTGGTTGCCAAAGACCTCGATGGTGTCGCCCTCGGCCAGCGTGACGATGGCCTTCTTCCAAGAACGGGTCTTGCCGGCGACATAGCGCACGCGCTTGGTCTTGGGCTTGACCGTCAGGGTGTTCACGCGAACGACCTTGACGCCGAAGATCTCCTCGACAGCGTCCTTGATCTGATACTTGTTAGCATCCTTGGCGACCTCGAACGTGTACTTGTTCAGCTCCATGCCGGAGAAGGAACGCTCGGACACGATCGGACGGATGATGATCTCGTGGGCGGTCATTTATGCAAGCACCTCCCCGAAGTGAGCGGCGATGTCGGCGGGCATCAGCACAGCGTTGTTGTTGACGAGATCGTAGGTGTTGGCCTCGTCAGCGGTGATGATGAACGTCTTGGGAATGTTGCGGAACGACAGGTAGGCGTTGACGTCCTCATCGCGAACGATGATGGTCAGACGCTTGCCCTCAAGACCGAGAGCCTTGAGCATGGCGACGGCAGCCTTGGTGGAAGGCTTCTCGAAGCCGTAGTCGTCGACGAGCACGAGCTCGCCATCGGCCAGCTTGGCGGACAGCGCGGAGCGCATAGCCAGCTTGACCTCCTTGTTGTTCATACGCTTAGCGTAGGAACGGGGCTTGGGGGCGAAGACAACGCCACCGTGACGCCACTGGGCAGCACGGATGGAACCCTGGCGGGCACGGCCGGTGCCCTTCTGACGCCAAGGCTTCTTGCCGCCACCGGAAACCTCAGAGCGACCCTTAGCAGACTGGGTGCCCTGACGCCAAGAGGCCATCTGGCACTTGACGATGTGGTGCATAACGTGGATGTTCGGCTCGATGCCGTACACCTCAGCGGCGAGCTCGGCCTCGGCGACCTTCTTGCCCTCGCTGTTCTTTACTTCAAACTTTGCCATTTAAGTGTTCTCCTTGGTATGACGCTGGGCTAAATGGGCTGGGCCCTTAGGCCATACGGATGGCGACGAGACCATTCTTGGCACCCGGGACAGCGCCCTTGACCAAGATGAGGTTCTGCTCGGCATCGATGCGGACAACGGAAAGGTTCTTGACGGTAACGCGCTCGTTACCCATGTGACCGGCCATCTTGACGCCCTTGAGGACGCGCGCAGGATAGGCGCACTGACCGATAGAACCGGGGTGACGCTGGAAGTGAGAACCATGCGTCATAGGACCGCGGCGCTGACCCCAGCGCTTGATGCGACCCTGGAAGCCCTTACCCTTGGAGGTACCGATGACGTCGACCTTCTCGACATCAGCGAAATCAGCGACGGTGACGACCTCGCCGACCTTGTGCTCCTCGCCGTTCTCGACGCGGACCTCACGAAGGAAACGGACAGGCTCGACGCCAGCCTTAGCGAAGTGACCAGCCATGGGCTTGTTCACGTTCTTGGCCTTGATGTCGCCGAAACCGATCTGGACGGCGTCATAGCCGTCGGTTGCCTGAGTTTTAACCTGCGAGACAGCGCAGGGGCCAGCCTGGATGACCGTGACGGGAACGACGTTGTCGTCCTCGTCCCAAACCTGGGTCATGCCAATCTTGCGGCCGAGAATCATGCTGATCAAGATATGATCCCAACTCTCGCGTGGTCTTGGGACAATGCGTACACCACCGAGCGTACGCCCCTAGAGGACCACTACTTACACGACGTGCTCCCCAGCCTTGTATTGCGTCCGGACTACCTGACAACCCTATTAAGCAGGCATTTTGTCCAGCCAGAATACTCCCCTGGTTTCACACAGCTGTTTAGTATACACGGCTGCGGGCGTATCCATCGAGATTCATATTTCACTCACATTGTTTACGCAGGTAAAGTGCGTGGCACGTTCCCAGTGTGCGGCGGAGGGGGCGGGCCTGAGGCATATTAAGGTTGCTGCTCTACAGTCCTGCTCACGACGGAGAGCACATTAAGTGCTCTCCTGTTCGTGCGGAACTCGCGACAACCTTAATATGCCTCAGGCCCGCCCCCTCCGCCGCACACTGGGAACGCCACGTAGATGTCTGCTTAACTCTGCTCGCTCAGCTAATTACTTTGTTGGGGGTCCACTATTTGCTGGAGGGTGAACTTGCATTGCATTGGCTCGCCTTCTACTTGTGACTTTGCCTCATCGAAATCGAAGATCATGATGGCGCAGTTGGGGAGTTTTGTTGGGAGCTCGAAGCCCTCTGGGGCTGCGGCCTTGATAAATTGGCGGCTGGCGCTGCCGTGGCTTACTGCTAGAAGGGTTTCGATGCCCTCGGAGCCCATGATATTGGTAAGCGCATCCACCATACGTTCTTGTAGCGCCTGGCTTCCTTCTCCTCCGAAGGGGACCAGGTCCTCGCCCGGATCCCAGACGTCGGTGGGCAGCGCGCCGTGCGGGCCTTCTTCGAAGGAGCCGTAGCAGCGCTCGATAATGCCTTCGCAGGGCTCGGCTGCTGCGTCCGGGCCGAGGAGCTCGCATGCGACGAGCTGAGCTGTGTCCATGGCTCGGCCTAAGGGCGAAGAGACCACTTTGTCGGGGACGACGCCGTGGCCCTTAAGCCATGCGGCTGCCATCCCGGCTTGCTGACGGCCCAGATCGGTCAGCGGCGAATCGCAGCGGCCCTGGACCAGCTTTTTGACGTTGAACTCCGTCTGACCGTGGCGGAGTAGATACAGCTTCTTCATGCTCTCCCCTTCTGCATAACCTGCTTTGCCGGCACAGCCTTACTCGTGGGTATGCCCTACGTAGTCTTCGTCGATCGTAATCTTGGCAATCGACTTGGGATATTCCGATTCGACCCGTTGTGCCAGCGCGTGCTTTAAGTCTTCGGCACTCATCTGCAGATCCGAGGGACGCACGCAGTCAAAAATCACGTTGGTGTGCGTGGGGCCCGGCACGCAGCGCAAATCATGAATCGAAAGGCGGCTATCGATCTCTTGAGCCATAGCGTTGATGCGCAAGCGCATGCTCGCCACCTTTGGATCGTCGGTCACGATGGGGTCGTAGTGAAGCGTGACAATCATGCCGTCTTCGTTCCTAAACGACTGCTCGATGTTATCGAGCGTGTCGTGGCTTTCCAGCGGGCTGGCCTCGGCCGCCATCTCGGCGTGCGCACTTGCAAACTTCCTGCCCGGGCCGTAGTCGTGAACCATCAAATCGTGAACGCCCAAAACGCCGGGATAGCTCATGATCTTGTCTCGAATGTGCTTGACCAGCTTAGGATCGGGTGACTGGCCCAAAAGCGGGCTCACCGTATCTTGAATAAGTTCAAGGCCGCTCCAGCCAATATAGGCGCCAACGGCAAAGCCAACCCATGCGTCAAGATTGATGTGCGTCACCTGCGAAACAATCGCACATGCCAGCACGGCACCCGTAGCAAGGACATCGTTCTTGGAATCCTGCGCGGTCGCATGCAGCGTCTCGGACTCAATGCGATCGCCGAGCTTTTGGTTGAGGGCCGCCATCCAGAGCTTTACGACCATCGAAAGCACTAGAACTGCCACCAGGGCAAGCGAGAACTCGACAGGTTCGGGGTGGATGATGCGCTCAACCGAGGACTTCACCAGCTCAACGCCGATCAGCAGCACGAGCGCCGCCACGACCAGACCCGAGAGATACTCGTAGCGGCCATGTCCGTAAGGATGCTCGGGGTCCGCCGGCTTGCTCGCCAGCTTAAAGCCCAGCACGCTCACGATATTCGAGCTGGCATCGGACAGGTTGTTCATGGCATCCGCCACAATCGAAACCGATCCCGACAGCACACCAATTGCGCCCTTCGCAGCACAAAGCGCAACATTAGCGAGAATACACACCATGCCCGTCAACGTGCCCACGCGCGCACGGTCGCCCTGCGCACGACGAACGATCCACTCGACCATCTTCATCAGCCCCCACGGTACTGCCTATATATATCTATTGCTCAAACGGATTGTAGTGTAGCCACTTTGTCCTTCAGATACAAAAAGGCCGCGACCCACACGGGCCACGGCCTTGGAGCATGGCAAAGGAATCGTCCTTGTGTCGCACAGGTTTACGCGCTTACTTCGGCCACGCTCTTCGAGGTTTCGGGTGAATCGGCTCCGTCCCCCATCGTCTGTCCCTTCGCCGGCACCACGCCAAAGCAGCAGCTCAGCGCCGCAGACACCGCAAATGCCACACCGCCGGCAGCGCAGCACCACAGCAGGTTCGAGATGCCGCCCGTGGCAAAGCCAATGACCATGAGGACATTCGTCATGCCGATGGTATAGGCCGTAACGTGGCCCACGGCTGCAACAAGGCCTCCGACGGCGCCGCCAATGGCCATGCACGTCAGGCACCTGCCATATTTAAAGCCGCAACCGTACAGCGCCGGCTCGCTTACGCCGCCAAGAACACCCGAGATTGAGTAGCCCAGCATGAGCGCCTTCTCGTCCTTATCCGCAACGCGGAGCGACGCGCCAAAAGGCATGCCCCAAACGGCGAACGTCGCCATCGTCGCGGCAATCAGGATGCACGAATCCGTTCCCACACTCATAAACTGCGCGTACGCAAGCGATAGAACGACGTTGCTGACGCCCGCTATCTTTAGGAACTCCCAGCCCGCGGCAAGCCCCATGAGCGTGAGCAGCGACACGATGCCACCGGAATTGCCAAGCATAAACATAAGCTGGCCCAACAGCATGCCCAGATAGCTGCCCGCCGGTGCCGTAATACACAGCGAAACCGGAACCATGACAAGCATGGTCGCAAACGGAACAAACGAAAATGCCACGGCCCTAGGGATAACGCGCTTAAAGAAACACTCCACTCGCCATAGCACAGGCACCGAAAGGAGAACTGGAATAACAGTCGTCGTGTAATCGTTGACCGGCGCGGGAAGCAGACCATACACGGAAGTCATCGATGCCCCCGTCGTCGATGCGGCATCGACGAGCTTAAGCAGATCGGGCGCAATCAATACGCCGCCCAGCATCATGCCCAGCTGCTCCGAGCAACCGAGCTGGCGGGCGGCCGCCCAACCAAGATAAATGGGCAAAAAGTAGTAGCCGGCGTTATAGAGCCAACTGTAGAACAGGCGATAGATATCGGAATCGGCAGACCACAGGCCCAGCATGCCTTCGCCCATAATGACAGCGACGGTGCGGAACAACGCCGCGCAGACAATAAACGGCAGCGCCGACATCATGCTTTTGGACAGATAGTCCACCACGGCCATGGCGTTTGATGAAACCGACGTTGTAAACGAGGTGTTAGAAACTTGTAGCATGGAACGCCTTTCCCAATATGACATGTGGGCTGTCCCTTTGTCACATCGTGCGGTACTGACCGATTGCGCGGTACTTTTCGTAGCGGAGGTTTGTGAGGGTCGCGTCGTCGAGCTGCCCAAGCGTATCGAAGGCATCAAATGCCGAGGACATGACGGCACCGGCGATCTCCTCATGCGACAGGCCCCTATCGTCAACAATGCCGTCGATGATGCCGAGCGCCAACAGATCGGGGGCCGTGAGCTTAAGCGCCTCGGCGGCCTCATTCGCGCGCTCGGTATCCTTCCACAGGATCGACGCACAGGCCTCGGGGCTCACGACCGAATAGGCCGAGCTCGAGAGCATCAGGATGCGGTCGGCCACGGACAGCGCCAGCGCGCCACCAGAGCCGCCCTCGCCTGTCACCACCGAGACAATCGGCGTCTTGAGGCCGCTCATCTCTATGAGATTCTGGGCAATCGCCTCACCCTGGCCGCGTTCCTCGGCACCGATGCCGCAAAACGCGCCCGAAGTATCGACCAGGCACAGAACCGGTCGACCAAACTTTTCGGCCTGGCGCATCAGGCGACGCGCTTTGCGGTAGCCCTCGGGATGTGCCATACCAAAGTTGCGACGCATACGCTCTTTAGTCGTGGTGCCGCGCTCGACGGCGATGACCGTTACGGGGCGTCCGTCTTTCCAGCCAATGCCAGCCACCACAGCAGCGTCGTCGCCAAAGTAGCGGTCGCCGTGCAGCTCCACAAATCCATCCAGGCCCAGCGAGATCATCTCGCCTGCCGTGGCGCGATCTGCCGAGCGGGTCTGCTTGACAATCTCGAGCGCGGTTTTTGGTGGCGCCGAGCGCTTAAACAAGTGTCCCAGCTTTTTGCCGCGGCGGCCCGTATGCACAATCTCGTGCGGTGCCCCCAGGCCGGGCGCGTGCCCTTCGTGCAGCGCCAGCAGCTCGCCTACCGTGAGCGCAACCTCGCCACGCGGTACAACGGCATCGCAAAAGCCGTGCTCCAGCAAAAACTCGGAGCGCTGGAATCCCTTGGGCAGGCGCTTGTGCATGTTCTGCTCGATCACGCGCGGGCCTGCAAATGCCGTCAGGGCATCGGGCTCGGCCAGGATAATGTCGCCCTCCATAGCAAAGCTCGCGGTTACGCCTCCGGTCGTGGGGTCGGTGAGCACCGTGACATACAGGCCGCCCGCCTCACTGTGGCGCCTAACCGCCGCAGAAATCTTGGCCATCTGCATAAGCGAGGTCACGCCCTCCTGCATGCGCGCACCGCCCGAAACGGTAAAGCCGACAACCGGCAATCCCAGCTCGGTCGCACGCTCAAATGTGCGACAGATCTTCTCGCCCACCACGGAGCCCATCGAGCCCATCATAAAGTTGGCGTCCATAAAGAAGAGCGCGGTATCGCAACCGCAGATTTTGCCCCTGCCGCACACAACGGCATCGCGCTCGCCCGAACGCTCGCTCACGCTCTTGAGCTTGTCGGCATAGCCGGGAAACGAGAGGAAGTCCTCCGGCGCCAGATTGGCATCCCATTCCTCAAACGTGCCCTCGTCGACCGTCATGCGCATGCGCGCGCGACCGCTCACGCGAAAGTGTTTGCCGCAACGAGGGCAGACCTCGAGGTTGTCGTGTAGGCGTGCCTCATCGATCACGCGGCGGCACTCCGGGCACTTGATAAACACGTGGCGCGCGGGAAACTCGGCGCACGACTCGGTCATCGGTCCCTCGAGGACGTTGACCGTCTTCGCTTTTCTATTCATCAGCATAGAGATGCCCCATCAGATCGGTGTGATACATGCCCGACAAGAACTCGTCGTTTGCCAGCACGTCGAGCTGAAGCTCGCTGTTTTCGCTCACGCCCTCAATCACGAGCTCGCCCAGGGCCGAGCGCATCTTGCGAATGGCGCCGTCACGCGTGGGCGCACACACGATGAGCTTGCCAAGCATGGAGTCGTAGTACGGCGGAACTTTAGCACCGGTAAACATGGCGGAATCCCAGCGCACGCGCGGACCACCCGGCACACGCAACGCGGTGACCGTTCCGCATGACGGCAGAAAGTCCGGCGTTTCGGCATTGATGCGGCACTCCATGGCGTGGTTGCGGACCGGCATATCCTCCTGCTCAAAGGGCAGAGGCTGGCCGGCTGCCACGCGCAGCTGCCACTTGACCAAGTCGGTATCGGTCACAAACTCCGTAACCGGATGCTCCACCTGCAAGCGCGTGTTCATTTCCATAAAGTAGAAATTGCCGTCGTCCGAATACAGGAACTCGATGGTACCGGCTCCTTCGTAGCCGACGGCACGAGCCAGGTCACGCGCCGCCTTGTGCATGCGAGCACGAATGTCGTCGTGTCCGTCGAGGCACGGCGCGGGGCTCTCCTCGATTAGCTTTTGGTTGCGCCGCTGCACCGAGCACTCGCGCTCGCCGAGCGAAAACACATGGCCCTGCTTATCGGCCATAATCTGTACCTCAACGTGATGCGCCGGCGCGACGAACTTCTCCATGTAGCACTCGCCGTCGCCAAAAACGGCCTCGCCCTCGGCGCGTGCTTCAATAAAGGCCTTTGCCGCATCTTCCACGCGCTCGACCTTACGAATACCGCGACCGCCGCCGCCCGCACGCGCCTTAATAAGCACGGGGCAGCCAATGCGCTCAGCCTCGGCCGTCGCCTCCTCGGGGCTTTTGAGCAAATCGCAGCCCGGTACGATGGGCACGCCCGCCGCGGCAGCCGTTCGACGTGCGGCGTCCTTGTCGCCCATGCTGTCGATCACCTTGGCCGAAGGACCGACAAACGTCAGGCCATACTTGTCGCAGTCGCGCACGAAGCTCGCCTTCTCGGAAAAGAAGCCATAGCCGGGATGGATCGCCTTAGCTCCCGACTTTACGGCACAGGTGAGCACAGCATCGTCGTTGAGGTAGCTCTCGGCAAGACGCGGGCCGCCGATGCAATACGCCTCGTCGGCAAGCTGCACGTGCAGCGCGTCCGCATCGGCCGTGGAATAAACGGCGACGGTCTTGATGCCCATATCGCGGCACGCGCGGATAACACGGACCGCGACTTCTCCGCGGTTGGCGATGAGCACTTTGTCGAACATGAAGCCTTCCTTAACTTTCGTGCATGAGTGCAAAAGACATATCGGCGCGGCAGCAAACCTCACCGTTGACGCTCGCAGTACCCGTCGCAAAGCGGAACGGCCCGCGCGCACGCGTGATGGTGCACACCAGATCAACCGTGTCGCCCGGGCGCACCGGACGCTTAAAGCGCACCTTGTCCAGACTCGTGTAGAACGGCGTCGCGCCGCGCGCTTCCTCGTCGTCCATCAGCAGCACGCAACAGTTTTGGGCGAGCATCTCGCACTGAATCACGCCGGGGACCACCGGGTTTCCCGGAAAATGCCCCTGCAAAAAGTACTCGTCGCCCGTGATCGTGATCTTGCCGTGGGCCTCGTCGCCCACCAGCTCGGCCTCGTCGAGCAAAAGCATCGGCTCGCGATGCGGCAACAGCTTCTTGAGCTCTTCTTTGTTCATGGACATCACCTATCCGATCCTCATGAGGCAGCTGCCAAACTCCACGAGGTCGCCGTCGGCCACGCAGATCTCGAGCACCTCGCCGTCTGCCTCGGCCGTCACCTCGTTGAGAACCTTCATGGCCTCGATGATGCAGAGGGTCTCGCCGGCCTTGACCTTGGAGCCCACGTGCACAAACGGCTCGTCACCCGGCGCCGGGGCAGCATAGAAAACGCCAACCATGGGAGCGGTCACCTCGGTGCCCTTGGGCTCCGGTGCGGCGGCAGGCGCCTGCGCGGTGGGCTCCGGTGCGGCGGCAGGCATGGCGACAGGAGCCACCGCCGGAGCAGTCACGGCACCCGGCATAGGCATGGGCACGGCAACCGGCTGCGCGGCGCTCACGCGCTCAAGTTCGACCGCGGTGCCATCGGGCTCCTCAACGCGTACGCGCGTGAGGCCGCGGTCCTCCATAACATCGGCTATCTCGGCAAGTCTTTTGGAATCCATGCTCTAGCTCCTCGTATATCTACGCAGCGCGATGGCGGCGTTGTGCCCGCCAAAGCCCAGGTTGGTCGAAAGCGCCCAGGTAAGGTCGGCGCGAACCGCTCGATTAGGCGTGTAATCAAGATCGCAGGCGGGATCGGGCGTGTGGTAGTTAATAGTCGGGGGTACCACACCCTGCTCGAGCGCCATGGCACAGGCCATGACCTCGATGGCGCCCGTGGCACCGATCATGTGGCCGGTCATCGACTTGGTCGACGAGACGTGCGCGGCGCGTGCCGCGTCCTCGCCGAGCGCACGCTTAATGCCCGCCGTCTCGGACGAATCGTTGAGCTTGGTCGAGGTGCCGTGAGCGTTGATGTAGAGGCCCTCGGAAGGCTTAACGTCGCCCTCGGCCACCGCCAGTGATATCGCACGGGCAATGCCGGCAGCCTCGGGATCGGGGCTCGTGATGTGATAGGCATCATCGGTGTTGCCGTAGCCCACGACCTCGGCATAAATGTGCGCACCGCGCGCCTGCGCATGTTCCATGCTCTCGAGCACGAGCACGCAGGCGCCCTCGCCCATCACAAAGCCGTCGCGGTCTGCATCGAACGGACGGCATGCCGTCGCGGGATCGGGATTGGTGGTCAATGCGCGGCAGGACGTAAAGCCCGCAACGGCATCGGGGATAATTGCGGCCTCAGCACCGCCGGCGAGAATCGCATCGGCATAGCCGTGCTTGATGGCGCGGAACGCCTCGCCCACCGCATGGGCCGAGGTTGCGCACGCGGTCACGACGGGCAGGGTCGGGCCCTTTGCCTTATGGCGAATCGCGATGTTGCCCGAAGCCATGTTGGGAATCATCATCGCGATCATGTAAGGAGATGCGCGACGAGGCCCCCGATCGGCGATCGTGTGGACGTTGTCGACGAGTGTCTGCATGCCGCCCACGCCCGACCCCACGTAGACGCCCAGGCGCTCTCGATCGATGGCGCCTTCGGCATCAAAGCCCGCATCGTGCATGGCTTCGTCCGAAGCCGCCATCGCAAACTGAACGCAGGGGTCGAGATGCTTGGCGTCACGCTTGCCAAAGTACTCGTTGCCGTCAAAGCCCTTGACCTCGGCTGCCACCTTGACAGCAAATGCATCGGTATCGAAGTGCGTGATCGGGCCGATGCCGCACGTGCCGGCGCACATGGCCGCCCAGGTGGCAAGCGCGGTGTTGCCGAGCGGCGACACGGCACCGATACCGGTGATTGCAACTCTCTGTTCCATCATGGTCTCCTCATCCAAGCCGTTCTTCGGTCCTGATTTCTACATCGCCATTCCGCCGTCGACGCGTACGACCTCGCCCGTAATGTAGGCAGCCGCATCGCTCGCTAAAAAGCGCACCACGCCGGCCACTTCCTCGGGGCGCGCCATGCGCTTTAGGGGAATCTGCTCCTCGGTTGCCGCGCGAACCTTCTCCGAGAGCTTTGCCGTCATATCCGTCTCGACAAACCCGGGTGCGACCGCGTTCACTCGTACGCCGCGGGGCGCAAGCTCGCGCGCTACCGCCTTGGTCAGGCCGATGACGCCCGCCTTGGAGGCAGCGTAGTTGGCCTGCCCGGCATTGCCCATCAGGCCCACAACCGAGCTCATGTTGATGACGCAACCGCCGCGCTGGCGCATAAAGGTCTTGGTGAGTGCGCGCGTCGTATTGAACGTGCCCTTGAGATTGACATCGAGCACGCGGTCGAAGGCATCGTCACCCATACGCATGAGCAGGCCGTCGCGCGTGATGCCGGCGTTGTTGACGAGCGCCCAAATGGAGCCAAAGTCGTTGAGGACCGCTTCCACGCACGCATTGACGGCAGCGGGGTCTGCCACGTCGCATTGATATGCGCGCGCCGTGGCGCCAACCATCTCGCAGGCTCCGCATGTCTCGCGCGCGGCATCGACGCTACCGGCATAGACGACGGCAATATCAAAGCCGTCCTCCGCCAAGCCAACCGCACAAGCGCGGCCGATTCCCCGCGAGCCGCCCGTGACCAGTGCCACACGGCGTGAGTCGTTGCGCTCGAGCGCGCCGTTGTTCAAGTTGCCCATGTCATTCCTTTCGGGTTACAGCCCTGTGGGCTATGCGAGCTCATCGGCAATAGCTGCGACCTGCTCGGCCGTTTCGCACGAATAAACGCGAACGTCGCTCAGCGTACGCTTGACCAGGCCCGACAGTGTTTTGCCAGGACCGACCTCAATAAATGTGTCGATGCCTTGATCCTGCAGAGTGTGCAGCGTATCGACCCAGCGCACGGCATGGCTCACTTGATTGGCCAAGACACCCGATGCCGTCTGGGGGTCCGCCGGATAGGGCGCCGCTGTCATATTTGCCAAAACAGGAATGAGCAACGGGGACGGCGCGTGACCGGCCTCAATATATGCGGCAAGGCCACAGGTCGCCTCGGCCATATAGGGGCTATGAAATGCACCCGACACCGCGACCTTCATGGCGCGGCCGCCAGCCTCTTTTACTAGGACGTCGAGCGCCTGCAGCGCCTCGGGCGCTCCGGCAACAACCGTCTGCTGCGGGCTGTTGTAGTTGACCGGCCAGCAGTCCTCGCCGGCCTGCGCAGCCAGGTTCTCGACTTGCGCCGCATCGAGCTTGATGACGGCGCGCATGCCGCCCGGATGGCGCTCGGCAGCCGCGGCCATCAGCGCCGCGCGCTCGAACACAAGCTCAAAGCCCGCTCGCGTATCGAACGCCCCCGCAAAGGTGAGCGCGGCGACCTCGCCCAGCGAAAATCCCGCACAGGCGGCAGGCACCACGCCGCGCTCACGCAATGCGGCGGCCGCTGCCAGGTCGTGAACGAACACGCACGGCTGCGTGTTCTCGGTCTGCGAGAGCTCCTCCTTGGAGGCGCTCCGGCACTGCTCGCTGGTCCCCGGGCGCACCTCGTCGGCGATCGCGAACACCTCGGCGGCCGCCGGCGATGTCTCGATCAGATCGACGCCCATCGCGGGGTGTTGGGCACCCTGGCCGGCAAACAGAAACGCTACGCTACCCATGCGCACGCACCCTTCAGGACGCGCTCGGCGCCATCGACCAGGTCGTCAACGATTTCGCGTGCGCTCTGGCGCTCGCTAACCATGCCGGCAATCTGTCCACACAAAAACGAACCCTCTTCGTAATTGCCGTCCTTGGCGGCCTTGCGAAGGGCGCCCGTGCCCATGGCCCCGAGCTCCTCGACACTTACGCCCGCCGCCTCGCTCTTGGCGTAGGCGTTGGTGAAGGGACTCTTGAGGGCGCGCACCGGATGTCCCGTCGAGCGGCCGGTCGCACGCGTCGAAGTGTCGTTGGCCTTCAGGATCATCTCCTTGTACTGCTCCGAGACGGTGCACTCATCGGCAACGAGAAAACGCGTACCCACTTGGACGCCAGCGGCGCCAAGCATAAAGGCGGCCGCCACCCCGCGGCCATCCGCGATACCGCCGGCGGCCACGACGGGAATGTCGACCGCATCGACGACCTGCGGCACCAGTGCCATCGTCGAGGTCTCGCCAATATGGCCGCCCGATTCGGTACCCTCGGCAACAACCGCCGTGGCTCCACGACGCACCACGAGGCGCGCCAGCGCCACCGAGGCAACGACCGGGATGACCTTGATGCCCGCCTCGTTCCACGCCTTCATGTACTTGGCAGGATTGCCGGCGCCCGTCACGACGACCGGCACTCGCTCGTCAATCACGACCTGCGCGACCTCGTCGGCAAACGGGCTCATGAGCATGACGTTGACGCCAAAGGGTTTATCCGTCCTGGCGCGCAGCTCGTGAATCTGGTCGCGCAGCCAGTTGGCGTCGGCGTTCATGGCTGCGATAATCCCTAAGCCGCCCGCCTCGGACACTGCGGACGCCAACGAGGCGTCGGCAATCCAAGCCATACCGCCCTGGAACACGGGCTTTTCGATGCCGAGCAGATCGCAGAGAGGAGTCTTGAGCATCTCTACTTCTCCAATGCCGCCTCGACCGTATCGGCGAACTCGCCGACCGTCTTGGGGTTCTCCTCGGTATCGAGCTGGATACCAAACTCGTCCTCGACGGCGACGAGGATCTCGACGGTGCCCAGACTGTCGAGGCCAATCTCCTCGAGCGTGGACTCAGGCTTCATCTCGACGTCGTCAAGGCCGGCGGTCTCGCGGATAACGTCGCAAACGCGCTCGAAGGTCTTCTGATCTGCCATGGTAGTTCTCCTTTGTTTGTGCCCTAGGGGCGTTTTTATTTCCTATGTGCGACTACTTCCAACGAAGCAGATAGCCACCTATATCCAAACCGGCGCCAAATCCAACGAGGGCAATGGTGTCGCCCGCTTTCAGTGCGTCGGTGCGTGCCAGTCGATCAAGCGCAAAGGGAATGCAGGCGCTCGAAATGTTGCCGGTCTCGCGCAGCGTTCGAACCACGCGCTCGTCTGGCACGCCCAGGCGCTTGACCGCCTGACTCAGGATTCGTTCGTTAGCCTGATGGAATACAAAATGGTCGATGTCTTCGACCGAAATGCCCGCATCGCTCGCAAGCTTATGGACCGTGTCGCAGATGGCGTTGACGCCGAACTTGAACACGCGGCGGCCATTCATGGACAGCACGCTCTCGCTATCTGCAGAGGCCTTAAACGGCGAGGTGCCGACCAGACCGGATACGCGCAACGTCTCGACGTCGGGCGCCGTCGAAAGCTCAACGGCAAGGGGGTTGTCTCCCCCAGCTCCAATCACTGCGGCGCCTGCCCCATCGCCAAAGAGCACGCAGGTGGCGCGGTCGGTCCAGTCGAGCGCGCGCGTCATCTGCTCGGCAGCAACGACAAGCACGCAGGTGGCGCGACCGCGGGCGATATAGCCCTCGGCGACATCGAGCGCAAATACGAAGCCGGCACAAGCCGCCGAGACATCGAAGGCAGGGCACGTCGCGCCTAGTCGCTCAGCAACGGCACACGCCTCAGCGGGAACAAGGTGGTCACCCGTCGTCGTCGAGCAGACGATCAGATCCAGCTGGCTCGCGTCGATTCCGGACACCTGGAGTGCCCGCTCGCTCGCCGCTACGGCAAGGTCGTCAAGTGACTCGGTGGTGCAGACGTGGCGGCTCTTGATACCTGTGCGGGTAAAAATCCACTCATCCGAGGTATCGAGGAACTCAGACAGCTCGTCATTGGAAACACTGCGTTCAGGAAGCGCCGAGCCTGTTCCAAGAATCGTGAAACCCATCACTAACCTCCTTTGAGTTGTTGACGTGTTTACATCGACCAAGAGAGGATAGCGCATTTTTGTCGTTGTTGACGTGTTAACATTAAATTGTCCAAATGCGACAAAGGCTTCACATTGTGTCTATCTCTCGACACCATTGCGCGATTGCCTTATTAACTTAGGAGGTAGCAGCTGTTATGGATTCTTGTTTAACGATAGTCGACGTAACCGGATCGACCAACGATGACCTGCTCGAAGCAGGAAAACGGGGAGCGCCGCACGGCACAGGACTTGCCGCCCGGGCTCAGACAGCAGGGCGCGGCCGGCGCGGCCACAAGTGGGATTCAACCGCCGGCAACCTATTGCTTTCGATTGTCCTGCGTCCATGCGTTAATCCTGCAAAGTACTCTGGTCTTGCCGCCGTCAGCGGCCTAGCGGTGCTCGAGGCGCTCGAAAAGCAGGGTCTTGCTAACGAGATCGGCCTCAAATGGCCCAACGACCTCGTCGCACGAGGACATAAGCTTGGCGGCATCTTAGTCGAAGCGGCTCGTGACAACGAGGGCGGGCCCTTCGCCGTCTGCGGCATTGGCGTCAACGTAAACTACACGCCGCAGGAGGTGCCCGATGGCGGCCTGGCGGCAATTGGCCTCTCGGACCTTAACGAAAACGTTCCTACCGTCGACATGCTCCTTGATGAGGTCTATCACGCCGTTATAGACGCCGTAGATGCCTGGGCAGAACGCCTCAACTCCATGGAAGAAAACACCGGACCGCTCGCGCCCGTCCACGGCGAATATGTCGCTCACCTCAATTGGATTGGAGAGCACGTTATCGCCCGCTCCCCCGCTGGAGACGAGCTGGCGCGAGGCATCTTTAAAACGGTCGATGGCTTTGGTCGCGCGTGCATCGAAACGAAAGACGGCTTGCGTTTCTTCCATTTTGAGGAGGCGTCTTTGCGCCACTTAAGCGATTAGGGCGCCGCAGTCATCGGCTCGGCAGCATTACCCGGCAGTCCAAACCATCATTCAAAACAAAAGGGCCCCGCTACCGTAACGGCAGCGGGGCCCTTTAAGCTATGAGCGATATCGCTTAGAGCTTGATGTCAATGTCGACGCCAGCGGGGAGGTCGAGACGCATGAGCGAATCAACGGTGCCCGAGGTGGGGTCGAGGATGTCGATGAGGCGCTTGTGAGTGCGCATCTCGAACTGCTCACGGGAGTCCTTGTTCACGTGCGGCGAGCGGATAACCGTGTACAGGTTGCGCTCGGTGGGCAGGGGGACAGGACCGGAAACGCGAGCGCCGGTCTTCTGAGCGGTCTCGACGATGAGCTTCGCGGACTGATCGACGACCTCGTGATCATAGCCCTTGAGGCGAATGCGGATCTTCTGGGTAGCCAACTTAAACCTCCAAAGAGTGCGAGAGATGTTCTCGCGGATTACGTAACAGGGAGCTCGAACTTAGGCGTTCTTGCTCATGACCTCGTCCACGATGGACTTGGGCGCGGGCTCATAAGAGTCGAACTGCATCGTGTAGGATGCACGGCCCTGGGTCTGGGAGCGAAGGTCGGTAGCGTAACCGAACATCTCGCCCAGCGGCACCTTGGCACGGATGAGCTTGCTGTTCTTGCGATCCTCCATGCCCTCGATCTTGCCGCGGCGACCGGAGAGGTTGCCCATAACGTCGCCCATGTACTGCTCGGGGGTCTCGACCTCGACAGCCATGATCGGCTCGAGCAGCTGCGGATCGGACTTCTTGAGGGCGTCCTTGATAGCCATGGAACCGGCGATCTTGAAGGCGGCCTCGGAGGAGTCGACCTCGTGGTAAGAACCGTCGAACAGGGTGACCTTAACGTCAAGGACCGGGAAGCCGGCGATAACACCGGTGTTCAGGGCCTCCTGGATGCCCTTGTCGATGGACGGGATGTACTCCTTGGGCACGACGCCGCCGACGATAGCGTTGACGAACTCGTAGCCGAAGCCCTCCTCCATCTTCTCGAGCTTGATGACAGCGTGGCCGTACTGACCGCGACCGCCGGACTGACGGACAAACTTGCCCTCAGCCTTCTCGACGTCGTGACCAGCGGTCTCGCGATAGGCAACCTGGGGCTTACCGACGTTAGCGTCAACCTTGAACTCGCGGAGCAGACGGTCGACGATGATCTCGAGGTGCAGCTCGCCCATGCCGGCGATGATGGTCTGGCCGGTCTCGTGGTTGGTGGACACCTGGAAGGTCGGGTCCTCCTCGGCGAGCTTGGTCAGAGCCAGGGACATCTTGTCCTGCTCGGCCTTGGTCTTGGGCTCGATGGCAACGTCGATAACGGGCTTAGCGAACTCGATCTTCTCGAGGACGATCTCCTTGCCCTCGGCGCACAGGGTGTCGCCGGTGGTGGAGTTCTTGAAGCCGACGCAAGCGACGATGTCGCCGGCGGCAGCGTCGTCACGGTCGATACGCTCGGCGGCGTTCATCTCGAGGATGCGGCCGAGGCGCTCGCGCTGACCGTTGGAAGCGTTAACAACGTAGGAGCCGGACTCGGCGCGGCCGGAGTAAACGCGGACATAGGTGAGCTTACCGACGAACGGATCGGTCATGATCTTGAAGACCAGGCCGGAGAAGGGCTCGTCGAAGGAAGGATGACGCTGGATCTCCTCGCCGGTGTCCGGATCGGTACCGGTGACGGCCTCAACGTCGAGCGGGCTGGGCAGGTAGTCGACGACAGCGTCGAGCAGCTCCTGAACGCCCTTGTTCTTGTAGGCGGAGCCCACGAAGACGAGGTTGAGCTCATTGGCCAGAACACCCTTGCGCAGAGCAGCCTTGAGCTCCTCGACGGTGAAGTCCTCCTCCATGAGGATCTTCTCCATGAGCTCGTCGTCAAAGCTGGCAGCAGCGTCAAGGAGCTCCTCGCGCTTGGTGGCAGCGATGTCGGCAAACTCAGCCGGGATCTCGTCCATCGGCTCGGGGTAGGTCATACCCTTCTCGTCGGCCTTGAAGTCCCATGCAGTCATGGTGACCAGGTCGATGACGCCCCAGAAGTTGTCCTCGGCGCCCATCGGGACCTGAGCGGCCACGGCGTTAGCGTCGAGACGATCCTTCATGGTCTCGATAGCGTTGAAGAAGTCAGCGCCCACGCGGTCATACTTGTTGATGAAAGCGATGCGGGGGACGTTGAAGGTGGAAGCCTGACGCCAAACGGTCTCAGACTGGGGCTGAACGCCGGCAACGGCGTCGAAGACGGCGACAGCGCCATCGAGGACGCGCAGGCAGCGCTCGACCTCGGCGGTGAAGTCAACGTGGCCCGGGGTGTCGATGATCTGGATGCGGTAGTCCTTACCGTCCTTGTTCCAGAAGCACGTGGTAGCAGCGGAGGTAATGGTTACGCCGCGCTCCTGCTCCTGAACCATCCAGTCCATGGTGGCAGCGCCCTCATGGACCTCACCGATCTTGTGGGTCTTACCGGTGTAGTAAAGAATACGCTCGGTCGTGGTGGTCTTACCGGCATCGATGTGAGCCATGATGCCGATGTTACGGGTATCGGAAAGCTTGTACTTAGGCTTAGCCATGTTAGTTCCTTACCTTAACTTACCAACGATAGTGAGAGAACGCGCGGTTGGCCTCGGCCATCTTGAAGACGTCCTCACGCTTCTTGACGGAAGCGCCCAGGCCGTTGGAAGCGTCGAGGATCTCGTTGGCGAGACGCTCGGCCATGGTCTTCTCCTTGCGAGCGCGGGAGAAGTTGACGATCCAGCGGATACCCAGAGCGGTGGAACGACGGGAGTTAACCTCCATCGGGACCTGATAGGTAGCGCCACCGACACGCTTGGGCTTAACCTCGAGCGTGGGCTTGACGTTGTCCATAGCCTTCTTGAAGGTAGCGAGAGCGTCGCCACCCTCGGACTTCTCGGCAACGATCTCGAAAGCGGTGTAAACGATGCGCTCAGCGGTGGCCTTCTTGCCGTCAAGAAGGACCTTGTTGATGAGCTGAGTCACCAGGCGGTTGTTGTAAACGGCGTCAGGCTGAACCTCACGACGATTAGCTGCTGCACGACGCGGCATGTGAAATCTCCTTAAGTGTCTACCGTGCGGCGCTTAGGCGGCACACGGCGAAAGTATCAAAACGTTATCTGGCTTATTTGGCCTTGGGGCGCTTAGCACCGTACTTGGAACGGGCCTGCATACGGTTCTGGACCGGAGCAGCGTCGTAGGCGCCACGGATGACGTGATAACGGACACCAGGGAGGTCACGGACACGACCGCCGCGGACGAGCACGATGGAGTGCTCCTGCAGGTTGTGGCCCTCACCCGGGATGTAAGCGGTAACTTCGATGCCGTTGACGAGGCGAACACGGGCAACCTTACGAAGAGCCGAGTTCGGCTTCTTGGGGCTCGTGGTGAAGACGCGGGTGCACACGCCGCGCTTCTGGGAGTTGTGCTGCAGAGCAGCGTTCTTGGACTTCTTGGGCACGGAACGACGGCCCTGGCGAACCAGCTGGTTAATAGTAGGCAAAGCGTACTCCTTCTCGAATGATTCCAGCTTTCTGTAAAGTGCAACGGCTTGAATCGAGGGGTCAGCATCCCCCTACGAAACACGCAGTTCGATAGGATACGTGGCGTTAGCTGTGCCGTCAACAGACCACGCCGCCGGGCGTATCCCAAAATGAGTATATTTCCGCAAAGCCTACACAAAAGGAATCCCCTTCTGTGCGCGGGGGCGGATTCCCGGCCCGGGCGGCCCGCTGTTTAAGTTTGCTGCTCTACAGTCCTGGCTCGCACGGAGGCCACATTAAGTGGCCTCCGGCTCGTGCGGAACTCGCGACAAACTTAAACAGCGGGCCGCCCGGACCGGGAATCCGACGTGCTCGTCGGGGCAACGTTCCCTGCCAAAAAGGGACAGGTTTATTTTGGTCGGTTTTATCTGGGGAAACGCCGCTCTTCACGGTGATTCGCATCCATTTGCCACGTTCTTGCGAGAATCAGGCAAATAGCGTTCAATCCACTCGTCCATATAACGCTAAAAAGGCCGCTTCCCCTCTTGGGAAGCGGCCCAGACCTTACGAATAGACGATGGTAAAGGGAACTTCTGTTTCGGTCTCTCCTGTTGATGTGTATCTCGTGCCCTCGAGGGTTACCGAGACCACTTGATCGACATTGATCAGCTTTGTCGGAACCGAGATGTTCTCCCCGCTATTGCGCGTCAGCGAAACATAGGAATTGTACGCGCCTGCAGCATCGTCTTCGATAATCTGCTCCGATCCATCCTTGTAGGTAACGGTCAACTTTTTCGTGACTGCGTCAATGCCCAGATCGTCGATGTGCGTCTGGATGGAAAACGGGCTAATCTCAAGAGGCGAGTCATCGGAGCGGAGTTCCTTTGTATCGACGTACGCTCCAACGCTAAACTCGGGCGTCGATGCCTCGAGCAGCTTCGCGTCCTCGCCTTCGCCCTCAGTCCAGCAGATATTCCAGCTGACCGCATGTCCCAAATCTCGCTCGCGATTCCACGAGGCAAAGTACATCGTGCCATTAATGACCGTGTCGCTTGATGTGTCTTTATCAATTGTGCAGCGTGTGTCAGCCCATTCCTCGCCGAAGTTCATGCTGGGCGTGCCGATGCCTTGTTCTTCTTCACCATAGAGAACAAGTTCGCCCGTCTCTGCTGCCGGCTTGTAGTAGTTAACGCCATTTGGATTGGACAGCGTAAACGTCACGGCACCGCAACCGTTTTTATCGATAGCCATCTCATGGATATCAAGCGTATAGCCGTTACCCTCGACGGACAGATTAACCTCCTGAACTGCACCCTCCAGGCTTTGGGGCGCAATGCCGTCACCAAACTCTCTGGTGTAGGTGTATTTAGCCCCCGATGAGCCGCCGTTGGTCCAGGTAATGGAATCCCCATTGCCGTGGTTTCCCCAGGCTGAGGCAAAATAGCTGGAATTGATAACGGCGTAGGCGACCCCTCCGGTCGCCAACACTCCGGCGAGACATCCGATTACGGCAACATAGAGAGACTTCGCGTGGCCCTTTCGATGAAGCGGCTCACCCGCAGCGGTATTAAGGACGCGATCTGCAAGATTGCTATCGGCTTGGATGGACTCGAAGGCCTGCTTGATTTGGTTGGATTTCACGGTCGCCCTCCTCTAGGATGAATTTGAGCTTCGATCGACCACGAGCTAAACGCGTTCGAACGGTCGCGGCTGGTACATGCAACAACTCGGCAATCTCTGAGGTCGAAAAGCCCAGATAGTAATAGAGCACGATGGGGATACGGAATCGTTCCGGAAGTCGCATAACGTCCGACAGGACAGCCCTGGTCTCATCCTGCGCTACCGATAGCGAACCGGCCAGGTTCTCAATATCCTCCACGCGCCTCCACGGCTTTCGAAAGAGCGATTTGCATTCATTGATCGTGACCCGGATAAGCCAGCGGCGAAGATGCTCCCAACTCTCAAAATGTCCATCGCTTTTAAGCAGCTTAAGAAAGACATCTTGGGCAATATCGTCGGCATCGGCACGATCGCGCAGGTACGTCAATGCGATTCGAAACACGACATCCCTGTGATCTTCAACCGCCTGTCTAAAAGCTTGTTCTTCCATAATCACCTCCCGGTGATGCTGATGTTTCTTGCTGAGGCCCTCACCATAGATACGCTTTGACCGAACGGAATGTTTCAAATTCAAGCAGGAAAAACCTACCAAAATAAACCTGTCCCTTTTTGGCAGGTTTTCTTCAACAAAAAAGACCCGCTTCCCTGTTGGGAAACGGGTCTTTGGAAGGACGGTTAACGTACTTGGAAATTACTCCTCGTCGTTGTCCTTGGCCTCTTCGGCGTCGTCGGTGTCCACGAGCTGGTTGAGCAGCTCATCGAGAGAAGCCATGTCCTCGTTGATGGCACCGTTGGCGGGAGCCTTCTTGTCGTCGATCGGGGCGCCCAGGAGCTCCTCGTCGGCGTCGGCGTGATGCGTCGGAGCGGAGGTACCCAGCAGGATATCGTCCGGACCGTCGGGGCTAAAGACCATCTGCAGCAGCTGCGAGAGGTCTTCCTCGTCGGCAACGTCGTCGTTGTTCTCGAGGATGTAGAGCAAGTCGTGGGCCTCCAGGCCGTCACGGAGCTCCTCGATCGCCTTGGCACCGATGCCGTCGATGCGCAGCAGATCCTCCTCGGACTTGCCGACCAGGTCGCCGACCGTCTCGATGCCGACTTCGCTGAACTTGTTGGTCCAGCGCTGCGACACGCCCAGGTCGTCGAACAGGTACAGACGAGCCTTCTCGGCGGAGATGGTGTGGCCGTTGCGGGTGAACGAACCGTCAGCACCGCCGAACTCGTCGTAGCCGGCCCAGTCGAGCTGCTGCGGGAGCTGCTCGTCCAGGTCCTTGAGCTCAACCGGAGCCCACTCGGGCAGCGACTTGGCGTTGGGCGAAGCCGGGCCGTCGATGTCGACATAGCCGTCGGCCGTGCGATACGTCAGCTTGGCGTTGGCGTACGGCTTGAGGCCGGTACCAGCCGGGATCTTCTTACCGACGATGACGTTGGACTTAAGGTCGAGCAGGTGGTCGACCTTGCCCTCGATGGCAGCCTCGGTAAGGACGCCGGCGGTACGGATGAACGAAGCGCTCGACAGCCAGGAGTCGATGTTGGACGCGACCTTGAGCGTACCCAGGATGACGGGCTCGGCCACAGGAGCCTGACCGCCCAGACGGGCAACGCGCTCGACTTCGTCGGCGAACTCGTAGCGGTCGACGTACTGACCAAGCAGGTACTTGGAGTCGCCGGGGTTGGTGATCTGAACGCGACGCAGCATCTGACGTGCGAGCACCTCGATGTGCTTGTCGTTCAGGTCAACGCCCTGGCTGGTGTAGACGTCCTTAACGCTCTCGACGAAGGTGTGCATCGTCGACTCGATGTCGGTCAGCTTGCGCAGGTTGCGGAAGTTGACGAAGCCCTTGGTGATCTGGTCGCCGGCGCGAACCTCGCAGCCGTCCTCGATCTCGGGCATGAAGCGCACCGAAGCGGGAACGCGACGCTCGTCGAGGACACGGGTGTGGTCCTCGGAGTCGGTGAGCGTCAGCACGTACTCAGACTTCTCGGGCTTAATCGAGAGGTGACCGGAGTACGGAGCCAGCTCGGCCTCGCGACCCAGAATCTTCTCGTTGACGTTGCCGACGATATCGAACATACGGCTGACCGTAGGCAGACCCTGCGTAATATCGTCGACGCCAGCAACGCCGCCGGAGTGAATGGTACGCATCGTAAGCTGCGTACCGGGCTCGCCGATGGACTGGGCGGCAATAATGCCGACCGCGGTACCGATGGCGACCGGACGACGGGTGGAAAGATCCCAGCCGTAGCACTTCTGGCACACGCCGTACTTGGAGCGGCAGGTGAGCAGCGCGCGAAGCTTGACCTTCTTGAGGCCGGCATCGACCATCTTCTGGATGTCGGCGACCTTCTCGATGTAACCGTCCTGCTCAAAGAGCACGGTGCCATCGGGAGCCACGACATCCTCGATGAAGCAACGGCCGACGAGGTCGGTGTTGAGGTCGGTGGTGCCGGGGATGATGAGGTTGTAGGTAACGCCCTCGTGCGTACCGCAGTCCTCCTCGCGGACAATGACGTCCTGGGCCACGTCGACCAGACGACGGGTCAGGTAACCAGAGTCCGAGGTGTGGGATGCGGTATCGACCAGGCCCTTACGGGCGCCGTAGGTCGAAATGAAGTACTCGAGCGGCAGTAGGCCCTCGCGGAAGTTCGCCTTAATGGGAAGGTCGATCGTCTCGCCGGACATGTCTGCCATCAGACCACGCATGCCGCCGAGCTGACGCAGCTGGGTCTTAGAACCACGGGCGCCGGAGTCGGCCATCATGTACAGCGGGTTCTCCTCGTCGAACATGTCGAGCATGAGCGCTGCAACCTTATCGGTACAAGCGGTCCACTCGTTAACGACTTCGATGTGGCGCTCCGTCTCGTTGATGAAGCCCTCCTCGAAGTACTCGTTGATCTGGTCGACGTTGGCCTGGGCGCGGTCGAGCAGCTCCTGCTTCTCGGCAGGGATGAGAGCGTCCCACACCGAGATGGTGAGGCCGGCGCGGGTAGCATAGTGGAAGCCGGAGTACTTGATGGCGTCGAGGATCGGGCCGACCTTGGCCTCGGGATAGCGATCGCAGCAGTCCGCAACCAGCTTGGCCACGTCGCCCTTGACCATCTTGTAGTTCATGAACTCGTAATCTTCGGGCAGGCACTGGCGGTTGAAGATGATGCGGCCGATAGAGGTCTCGAAGCGCGCGGTCTTGTTGCCGGTGACGTCGTAGTCGACAAACTCGTTCTTGCCGTTCTTGACGCGGAAGATACGGGTGCCGTCCTCGTTGATGACGTTGGCATCGGCAGCGGACACGCGGACCTGGATCTTGGCCTGCATGTCGACCTCGGAGCGGCAGTCATAGGCGTGCAGCGCGTCGTCGAAGCTCGAGAACACGTGGTTCTCGCCCGGCAGACCCTCGCGAACCTGGGTGAGGTAGTACACACCGATGATCATGTCCTGCGAAGGGATGTTGACCGGCTTGCCGGATGCCGGCGAGCGCAGGTTGTTCGCAGAGAGCATGAGCACGCGGGCCTCGGCCTGAGCCTGGCTGGACAGCGGCACGTGGACAGACATCTGGTCGCCGTCGAAGTCGGCGTTGAAGGGCGAGCAGACCAGCGGGTGCAGGTGGATAGCCTTGCCCTCGACCAGCACCGGCTCAAAGGCCTGGATGGACAGACGGTGCAGGGTCGGTGCACGGTTGAGCAGCACGACGCGGCCGTCGATGACCTCTTCGAGGATATCCCACACAAAGGTGGCACCGCGGTCGATAGCGCGCTTGGCGCCCTTGATGTTCTCGACCTTGCCAAGCTCGACCAGGCGCTTCATGACGAAGGGCTTGAAGAGCTCCAGCGCCATGGTCTTGGGCAGACCGCACTGGTGCAGCAGCAGCTTGGGGTCGGTAACGATTACCGAACGGCCGGAGTAGTCGACACGCTTGCCCAGCAGGTTCTGACGGAAACGACCCTGCTTGCCCTTGAGGGCCTCGGCGAGCGACTTGAGCGGGCGACCGCCACGGCCAGAGACCGGGCGACCACGACGGCCGTTGTCGAACAGGGCGTCCACGGACTCCTGGAGCATGCGCTTCTCGTTATTCACGATGATCGCAGGGGCGTCCAGGTCGAGCAGGCGCTTGAGTCGGTTGTTACGGTTGATCACGCGACGGTACAGGTCGTTGAGGTCGGACGCGGCGAAACGGCCACCGTCAAGCTGGACCATCGGGCGCAAATCGGGCGGAATGACCGGAATGACGTCCAGGATCATGTTCGCGGGGCTGTTGCCGCCCTTCAGGAAGGCGTCAACGACCTCGAGGCGCTTAACGGCCTTCTCGCGCTTCTGCTTCTGGGAGTCCTCGTCGGCGATGATGGCCTTGAGCTTCTCGGCCTCGGAGGGGAGGTCGATGGCAGCGAGCAGGTCGCGGACGGCCTCGGCACCCATGCCGCCCTTGAAGTACATGGAGTAGTAACGGGTCATCTCACGGAACAGCGGCTCATCGGAAATGAGGTCGCGCTCGCTGAGCTTCATGAAGGCGTTGAAGGCGTCCGTGCGGAGCTGCTTCTCGTCCTTGCACTCTTCCTCGATGTCGACGATGCCAGAGGCGATCTCCTCGGGGGTCAGCGGCTCCTCGTCGGAGAACTCGTCAAAGTTCTCGGGGTTGCCCTGCTCCTTGAGGGACTCGATCTGGCGGGCGCACTCGGCATCGATCTCTTCCAGATCGGCGGCGAGCTCCTCGCGCAGGTCGTCGGCGTCGGCCTCGCGAGCCTCGTAGTCAACCTCGGTGATGATGTAGCTGGCAAAGTACAGAACCTTCTCGAGGTCCTTGGACTTGATGTCGAGCATACGGCTCATCGGGAAGCTCGTGGGGCTCTTGAAGTACCAGATGTGGGACACGGGAGCGGCGAGCTCGATGTGGCCCATGCGGTCGCGACGCACCTTGGCCGAGGTGACCTCGACGCCGCAGCGCTCGCAGACGATGCCCTTAAAGCGGATGCCCTTGTACTTGCCGCAGGAGCACTCCCAGTCCTTGGCGGGACCGAAGATCTTCTCGCAGAACAGGCCGTCCTTCTCGGGCTTGAGGGTACGGTAATTGATGGTCTCCGGCTTCTTGACCTCACCGTGCGACCAGGAACGGATCTGGTCGGCGGAGGCAAGGGAGATCTTTACCGAGTCAAAATCAGTAGCTTCGAAATCTGCCACAGTCAACTACTCCTTATCAGTGGTCGTGGCGGCGACAGCCTCGGGTGCCTCGGCGGTCTCGGCATCCTGGGCCTCGACGTCGGCGTCAACGCCGGCGAGCGCAGCCAGGTCGTCGAGAGCGGAGGTCTCCTCGGCGGTCACAGGGGCGGAGGCGTCCTCGTCGGCATCGTGCATGGGCTCGATGTCCAGTGCAAGGGAGCGAATCTCCTTGACGAGAACCTTGAAGGACTCGGGGATACCCGGGACAGGAACGTTCTCGCCCTTGACGATGGACTCGTAGGTCTTGACGCGGCCCACGGTATCGTCGGACTTGACGGTCAGGATCTCCTGCAGGACGTTGGAAGCACCGTAAGCGTACAGTGCCCAAACTTCCATCTCGCCGAAGCGCTGGCCGCCGAACTGAGCCTTGCCGCCCAGAGGCTGCTGGGTAACCAGGCTGTAAGGGCCGGTCGAACGGGCGTGGATCTTGTCGTCGACCATGTGGCCGAGCTTGAGGATGTAGGACGTACCCACGGTAATGGGCTCGCGGAACTCCTCGCCGGTGCGGCCGTCGAACAGACGGGTCTTGCCGCGCTCGTCAAGCTGGGTGACGAACTCGGGGCGCATGTGATCGCCAAAGGCAGCGGTGGCCTTGTTGAGCATGTTCTTGTTGGCACGACGAATGACCTCGGCGATCTCGTCCTCCTTGGCGCCGTCGAAGACGGGCGTCGCGGTGAAGAACGGACCGGGGACATACTTGTCGGAGTCGGCCTGCTCGGTATCCCAACCGCAGGCAGCAGCCCAGCCAAGGTGGCACTCGAGCAGCTGGCCGACGTTCATACGCGAAGGAACGCCCAGCGGGTTGAGGATAACGTCGATCGGGGTACCGTCAGCCATGTAGGGCATGTCCTCGACCGGCAGAACGTTACAAATAACACCCTTGTTGCCGTGGCGGCCGGCGATCTTATCGCCCTGCTGGATCTTACGACGCTGGGCGACGTAGACGCGCACCTGCTCGTTGACGCCGGGGGCCAGGTCGTCGCCGTTCTCGCGGCTAAAGCGGACGACGTCGATGACGCGGCCGTAAGCGCCGTGAGGCATCTTAAGGGAGGTATCGCGGACATCGTGAGCCTTGGCACCGAAGATGGCGCGCAGCAGGCGCTCCTCGGCGGTCAGAGCGCTCTCGCCCTTAGGCGTGACCTTGCCGACCAGGATGTCGCCAGGGCCGACCTCAGCGCCGATGCGGATGATGCCGTCCTCGTCGAGGTTGGCAAGCATGTCCTCGGAGAGGTTCGGGATCTCGCGGGTGATCTCCTCGGGGCCGAGCTTGGTGTCGCGGGCGTCGATCTCGTGACGGGTGATGTTGATGGTCGTCAGCAGATCCTCGGCCACCAGGCGCTCGGACACGACGATACCGTCCTCGTAGTTAAAACCTTCCCACGGCATATAGGCCACGGTGAGGTTCTGGCCCAGTGCGAGCTCGCCGTGATCGGTCGAAGGACCGTCGGCCAGAGGCTCGCCCTGCTCAACGGTGTCACCGACGCGAACGAGCGGACGGTGGTTGATGCAGGTAGACTGGTTGGAGCGCTGGTACTTGGCCAGATGATACTCATCCATGCCGCCGGCATGCTTGACGATGATCTTGGCGGCGTCGGCAAAGATGACCTCGCCGGCGTTCTTGGCCAGGGTGACCTCGCCGGAGTCCAGAGCGGCGCGGCGCTCCATGCCGGTACCGACATAGGGAGCGGCGGGGTGAACCAGCGGCACGGCCTGACGCTGCATGTTAGCGCCCATCAGCGTACGCTTGGCATCGTCGTGCTCAAGGAACGGGATCAGCGTGGCTGCGACGGAGAGCATCTGACGCGGCGAGACGTCCATGTAGTCGACGTCCTCGACGGGCACGTCGGCGGGAGCGCCGAAGGAGCCGTCGAAGTCGCGGGTACGGGCGATCACGCTGTGCGGACGGACGATCTTGCCCTCGGCATCGGTCGTGATGAACTCGTTGGTCTTAGGATCGAGCGGCGTGTTGGCCGGCGCGATGACGTGCTTCTCTTCCTCGTCAGCGGTCATCCAGTCGATCTGGTCGGTGGCAACGCCGTTCTCGACGCGACGGAACGGGGCCTCGATGAAGCCATACTCGTTGACGCGGGCGTAGAGGGCGAGCGAGCCGATCAGGCCGATGTTGGGGCCTTCGGGGGTCTCGATCGGGCACATGCGGCTGTAGTGCGAGTTGTGGACGTCGCGGACGGCCGTCGGCACGTTGGTGCGGCGGCTGGAGCCGGACTTGTGGCCGGCAAGACCGCCAGGGCCGAGTGCGGACAGACGGCGCTTGTGGGTCAGACCGGTCAGGGGGTTCGCCTGGTCCATGAACTGCGAGAGCTGCGAGGAACCGAAGAACTCCTTGATGGAGGCCACGATCGGACGGATGTTGATAAGCGACTGCGGGGTGATCTCGTCGATGTCCTGGGAGCTCATGCGCTCACGGACGACGCGCTCCATACGGCTCATGCCGATACGGAACTGGTTGGCGACGAGCTCGCCGACGGTACGGATGCGGCGGTTGCCGAAGTGGTCGATATCGTCGACCTTGAAGCCCTGCTCGCCGGCAGCGAGGGACAGGAGGTAGCGCAGCGTCGCGACGATATCCTCGTCGGTGAGCACCGTGACCTCTTCCTCGGTGGTGAGGTTGAGCTTCTTGTTGACCTTGTAACGACCGACACGGGCCAGATCGTAGCGCTGCGGGTTAAAGAGCAGACCCTCGAGCAGGCTGCGGGAAGCGTCCACGGTGGGAGGCTCGCCAGGGCGCAGACGACGGTAGATCTCGATGAGGGCGTCCTCGCGAGTGAGGGCGGTGTCGCGCTCCAGGGTGCGCTTGATCACATCGGAGTTGCCGAGCAGCTCGATAATGTCGTCGTTGGTGACGGCGATGCCAAGGGCGCGCAGGAACATCGTGGCGCTCTGCTTGCGCTTACGGTCGATGGAGACCATGAGCTGGTCGCGCTTGTCGACCTCGAACTCGAGCCAGGCACCGCGGGACGGGATGATCTGAGCCTTGTAGATCTGCTTGCCCGAATCCATCTCGGAGCTGTAGTACACGCCCGGGGAGCGGACGAGCTGCGAGACGACGATACGCTCGGTACCGTTGATGATGAAGGTGCCCTGATCGGTCATCATGGGGAAGTCGCCCATGAAGACGAGCTGCTCCTTGATCTCGCCGGTCTCCTTGTTGGTGAGACGGACGTCGGTCAGAAGCGGGGCCTGATAGGTCATGTCCTTCTCGCGGCACTCCTCAACGGTGTGCGCGGGGTCGCCGAACTGATGCTCGCCGAAGGTAACCTCGAGAACATGGTTCTGGCTCTGGATGGGGCTGGATTCCTTGAACGCCTCACGAAGGCCCTCGTCCTTAAAACGCTCAAAGGATTCCCTTTGAACAGAGATAAGGTTGGGGAGCTCCATGGCCTCCGGGATTTTCCCGAAGCTGACGCGCTTGCGCTCAGTGGCAGTGTATGCGTAGGTCACCAGGTTTTTCCTCCTTCACGGAAATGCTCGGTGGGTTGGCGAGGCATAGCTTCGCCAGTTATCGCAACCTAATAGTTTATCAGGTACCGACCGTTGGGCAAGAAAAGCCTTGACGCGATTGAGTTTTTGGAGTAGCAAAGTTTTTCGACAGAAAAAATGCAGGTAGATATATGCGTATCGAACATCTGTTCATATATTTTCTGTGAACAAAGAGCCGGCAATCGCAACTCTTATAAAAAACGGGCGCGAACCGAAGTCCGCACCCGTAAATGTCGATGCCCGAAGGCTTACTTGCGCATCAATCCGCCGCGCTCGTCGATGGCGTCCCAGAAGGCATCGGCAAAGCGGGGATCGCTTGCAGCCATGAGGGCGTTGGTGGCCATCCAGCCAGAGGGAGTGCCGGTGTCGTAGCCCGACAGCGGGTCGATGACGACGGCATACATGGCCTCACGGTCGAGCGAACGGGCCATGGCGTCGGTGAGCTGGATCTCGCCGCCCTTGCCGGCCTGCTGATCTGCCAGCAGGTCCATGACCAGCGGGCTCAGCAGATAGCGGCCGACGATGTACAGGTTGGACGGAGCAGCCTCGGGAGCGGGCTTCTCGACCAGACCGCCGATACGCCAGACAGCGCCCGGCTCTGCATCGGCAACGTCCTCGGCGCCCTCGAGCGAACCAACGCGCTCGCCGGCGATAACGCCGTAGCGGCTGACTTCCTCGGGCGAGCAAGCAGCGACGGCGATAACCGAAGCTCCACCGTGCTCCTTGGAAACGGCGAGCATCTTGTCGCAGATGTCGCGATTAGGCACAACGTAGTCGCCCAGAAGAACCAGGAAGTTCTCCCCTGCCACGGCGTCGGCAGCAGAGCGGATAGCATGGCCGAGGCCCTTGGGCTCGTACTGATAACGGAAGTCGACCGGCATACCGCCAGCGTGGGCGACGGCATCGGCATAGGCGTTCTTGCCGCGCTCGCGCAGCAGGTTCTCGAGCGAGCGATCGGGCTGGAAGTAGTTCAGTAGCTCGGGCTTACCGGGAGAAGTAACGATGATGGCGTCGTCGACCTCCTCGGGGTCGAGCGCCTCCTCAACGACGTACTGAATGACGGGCTTGTCGAGCACCGGCAGCATCTCTTTGGGCGTGCACTTGGTGCCAGGCAGAAAACGCGTGCCAAGACCGGCGGCGGGGATGATTGCCTTCATGTTATTCAAAGATCCTTTCGCAGGCGCAAAAGCGCCCCATGCGTGCGGCACACAGCCGCAGACCAAATTGCGATACCCAAGCATCTTACCGCTGGAACTATATGTCGCTACAAGGCAGAGACAATTCTTCAGCAGGTCAACGCAAATTATTGCTCGAATGGTGCAATTTTATTGCCCAACGGCAGGGTGCCCGATACGACGCAAATCACAGAACATGGCAGTTTGAGCTACCGATGTCGAGGGACCGAAAAACAAAAAAGACGGGACTCGCAATGCGAACCCCGTCTGCAAAGAAATCTGGCGAGAAAGCCTGATTACTTGAGGGTGACAGCAGCGCCAGCAGCCTCAAGCTTCTCCTTGGCAGCCTCGGCGTCCTCCTTCTTGGCACCCTCGAGAACAGCCTTGGGAGCGCCCTCGACGACCTCCTTGGCCTCCTTCAGGCCAAGGTTGGTGAGCTCACGGACGGCCTTGATGACCTGGATCTTGTTGTCGCCGAAGCCCTCGAGCACGACGTCAAACTCGGTCTTCTCCTCGGCCTCAGCAGCGCCAGCAGCGGGAGCGGCGACAACAGCGGCAGGAGCAGCGGCGGAAACGCCGAAGGTGTCCTCGATAGCCTTGACGAGCTCGGAAGCCTCGAGAAGGGTCATTTCCTTAAGAGCATCGATGATCTCATCGGTGGTAAGCTTAGCCATTTCTAAGTCCTTTCGGTTTCCGTGTCTGTGCACGGAGATCAGTTAAAACACGGCGCGAATGCGCCAGGGGTGCGGCGTTGCCGCCGCGGGCGAAAACAGCGACTAGGCTGCCTTCTGCTCGGAGACCTGCTGAATCGAACGAGCGAGACCAGAGGAAACGCCGTTGACGCAGACAGCGATGTCGCGAGCGAAACCGGAGATGAGACCGGCGATCTGGCCAAGAAGCTGATCCTTGGTGGGCAGCTCGGCGATAGCCTTAACATCATCAGCGGAAACGGCCTTGCCGTCGGAGATACCGCCCTTGATCTCAAGGACGCCCTTGGACTTAGCGGAGAAGTCCTTAAGGGCCTTAGCGGCCTCGACCGGCTCGGTCTCGTAGAACACATAAGCGACGGGGCCGGCGAGAATCTCGTCGATCTCGGGCTGCTCCTGGTTCTTGAGGGCGATCTTGACCAGGTTGTTCTTGTAGACCTTCATCTCGGCGCCGCACTCGCGAAGCTGATGACGCAGCTCCTGAGCCTGCTTAACCGTCAGACCGTTGTAGTTGACAACGAACAGACCGGCGTTCTCGGCGATACGGGACTCGATCTCTGCAACCTTGTCGATTTTGTACTGCTGGGGCATGAATTACACCTCCTCGAATTCTTTCCGGGCACGGTCCGCCACAAGGACGTGACGGGGGCATGTCCAAAAAGAAAGCCCCCGCGCTGCATGAGCGACGGGGGCGAGAAGACATATCTACTCGACCACCTCGGCTGGCGGGAAGTCCCATTAAGCTCGCGGGTAAGACCCGTTTGCGCCGGCTGTCTCTGGCAGCGGATTCGTGCGTGAACCGAAAGTATTATGGCGGGGACCCCGGCGTCGGTCAACGGAAAACCGGGCTGCACACAATTCCACCATCTCGGTCGCGCCGCCGAAGGCCAGGCGCAAGGTTTTCGCTCGGTCAAGTCCTGGGCTCGCACGAAGGCCACATTAAGTGGCCTTCGGCTCGTGCGGAATCTACGAAAACCTTGCGCCTGGCCTTCGGCGGCGCGGCCTGCGTCAACTATGGGGCAGCCCGGTTTTCCGTTGGCCGGCGCGCCCCACTCATAATGCTTGGGTCGGTGGGCTGATGTGTTGCATCCCTGAGGGCTACAAGGTTGAAATGAAGGTGGACAGGCGGCGGAGACCTTCGTCCAGGTCTTTGTCGGAAACGCAGTAGCTGAGGCGGATGTGGCCTTCGGTTCCGAAGCAGTCTCCCGGGACTAGGGCTACGTTTGCTTCTTTGATGGCTTTGATGCAGAAGTCTTCGCTGGTTAGGCCGAACTTTTTGATGCTCGGGAAAGTATAGAAGGCTCCTGCGGGCTCTACTACGTCGAGGCCCATGGCGTTTAAGGCTTCGAGTACGCGCTCGCGGCGGGCTCGGTAGACTTTTAGCATGGGGGTTGGGTCGACGGTGAGGGCTCGGGCTGCGGCGTCCATTTCGAAGGAGACAGCACTCGATACTAAGTATTGGTGGGCCTTTGCGATCTCGGCGATGACGGGGGTTGCCGCTGCGAGCCAGCCCAGGCGCCAGCCGGTCATAGCCCAGGGCTTGGAGAAGCTCTCGATGACGACCGTCTGCTCACGAAGCTCCGGGTGGCGCTGGGCAAAGCGCTCGTAGCCGTCCACGTAGACCAGGCGGTTGTATACGTCGTCGCAGATCACGTAGATGCCCGTCTGCTCCGCCACGTGTGCCACGGCGTCGAGCGATGCTGCGTTGAGGATGCAGCCCGTGGGGTTGTTGGGCGAGCAGATGACGATGGCCTTGGTCGCCGGCGTCACGCAAGCACGAAGCGCATCCTCGTCAATCTGAAATTGCGCAGACTCCGTATCCAAAAAGACCGCTTTGGCGTGGTTGGCCACGACGATGCTCTCGTACAGGCCAAAGGCCGGCGTGGGGATAATGACCTCGTCGCCTGGGTTGAGCATAGCCATGAATGTTGCCGACAGCGCCTCGGTCGCACCGTCGGTCAGGATGACCTCGTCGGCCGAAAACGCCAGGCCCGCGTCCCCCATGTAGGCAGACAACGCCTCACGCAGGGCGGGGCGACCGTTGTTGGGCGGATAGTGCGTGTCGCCGCGGCCCAGCGCGGCGGTCACCTCGGCGCTAATCACATCGGGTGTAGGAAAATCGGGCTCGCCGAGCGCGAGCGCAATGCATCCTGAGTGCTGGGCGGCGAGCGCGTTGATCCGACGGATGCCGGAGGGCTTGAGCGTGGCAAGCGAGGTATTCATGGGCAGGCGCATGGCGTTCCTTTCGTAAGGGTTGCACTAGGATAGCGCGGCGAGGCGCTGCCAGACGGTGTAACCTAAACGGAAACGGACTGGAAAGGAGATGACATGGAGGCGATCGCACGCGGCGATAAGCCCAAAACGCTGCAGACCATTGCGTATATCAGTATTCCCGATAGCGCCGATCTTGAGTTTTTGCTCTGGGACCTGCAAGATGCCATCGCGGCCTATGCCCGGCTTTCCGGTACTTCGCTCCCCCGTCTGGTCGCTCTGGAGTCGGACGATGACGGCAGCGCTGCGGACGGTATTGTATTCGCTGTTGAGAATGCGCTCAATTACGAGGCGATGAGCGTCGTTGAGCAGGCGCTTGATTGCCTTGGGGGCACGGAAACGCGCGTCTATGTCGTTGTTCAAGCCGACTGCGGGAGTCCCGAGCGAGCGCACACGGTCGTTGGCCATCTGCGCGAAGCGTGCGAGCGTCGGGGGTTGTCGTGGTGCGGTGGCATTGTCGTCTGCACCGGCACCGGCATCGCAGCGCTTCGCCACTCCCCGCGCATGGGCCTCTTGCGCCGACCGTTTTCCGAAGCGATGGATAAGCTTGTGGGCGCCGTGCGCATGGGCTGTTCCATTGAGCATGCGCAGCTGCTTGGCGGTGGCAATGCCGGTAGCGTCGATGCCGACGGCATGGTGCGCGTCAAGCCCGCGCTGCCCGCACCGATCTGGCATGCCATCATGAAACGCCTCGGCACCCACACTCAATCAATAATCTAAATTAATGAGCTGCCCAGTCAACGGCTTCACTCCAACGCTCGACAAGCCGCTCCAAACGCCACGCCGCGTTGGCCGGACTCGTCGACGGCAGGACAATGGCAGGCAGCCCCATCCGATCTTGCAAGTAGCGTTTGTAGAGTCGCCCTGCCGTACCGCCGTTACAGACAACGACCTCGATCGGCGCGGCATCGGTAATGCGCTCGATATGTGCCGGCACAACGTTGCGAATGCTCGCGTCGCTCGAGCCCTTAATGTCGCAGCTCTCGATCACGTCCCACAGGGCCACGCCGCCGTTCAGCAGCATGGCCCGCTTGGCGGCAATGGAGGCATCGAGCGTCGCGGGCTCACCGCTTGCCAAAGGATCGCCCTCGTTGGGCGGCACAGGCACACCGAGGCACGCGGCCATCACGCGCCAAAAGCGATTCTGAGGGTTGCCGTAATAAAAGGCATTGGCGCGCGAAAGCACCGAGGGAAACGACCCGAGCACCAAAACGCGCGAGTGCTCGTCAAACACGGGCTCAAACCCATGCTCAATATGTTGATAGCCCTCGTCAGATACGGCCATGGGCTAGGCTCTCAACAGATAGCGCACCTCGTAGGGTGCAAGCTCAAGGGTACCCGTCAGCTCGACCGTGGGCGCATCGTCGGCAAGCAGGTCGACGAAGGACCCGTTGAGCTCGCCGGCGCCAAAGGTGTAAGGCTCACCCACGGCATTCACCGCCACGAGTACCGTCGCGCCGTCACAGGCGCGCTCGAACAGCAGCTGCTTGTTCTGGATCACCACGTTGCGATAGGCACCGTAGTTGAGAGCACGGGCAGCCGCGTCGTCGGCCGAGAGAAGGTGCGCAAGCTGCGTGATGAACGCCGTCAGCTCGTTGGGCGCAGGCTCATTGAGCGCAGGTCGCAGCGCCCAGTCGCCATCGGGGCCACCCTTTTCGCCGGCAATTCCCCACTCGCTGCCATAGTAGACGCACGGGATGCCCGGCATGCCAAAGAGCATGCCGTAGGCGGGACGCAGACACGACTTGTCGGTGAGGATACTTGCCAGGCGCGGCACATCGTGGTTGTCGACAAACGACAGCAGATGTTTGCCGCGGTAGATGCACCACGGATCGCCGCCAAACTGGCGGTGCAGCGAATGGGCGATCTCGAACATGTTGACCGAGTTAAAGCTGGAGTACAGGCCCTTGTAGCACTCGTAGTTGGTGCAGGAGTCGAGCATCTCGTCGTTGACGATTTGGTTGTAGTCGCCGTGGAGCGTCTCGCCGATCAGCACAAAGTCGGGCTTGAGCTCACGGGTAAAGGCGTGCAGGCGGCGCATAAAGTCGCGGTCGAGCATATAGGCAACGTCCAGGCGCAGGCCGTCGACGCCAAAGACCTCGGCCCAGCGGCGCACGGACTCGAGCAGGTAATCGACCACAGCGGGATTTTGCAGGTTGAGCTTCACAAGCTCGAAATGGCCCTCCCAGCCCTCGTACCAAAAGCCGTCGCCGTAGCAGGAGTCGCCGTCAAAGCTAATGTGGAACCAGTCCTTGTACGGTGAGTCCCACTTGCGCTCCTGCACATCGCGGAAGGCCCAAAAACCGCGGCCGACGTGGTTGAAGACGGCATCGAGCACCACGCGGATGCCATGGGCATGCAGCGTGTCGCATACGGCGGCAAAGTCGGTATCCCCACCCAGGCGGCGGTCGATATGACGCAGGCTGCGTGTATCGTAGCCGTGGCTATCGGACTCGAGCGGCGGGTTGATCAGCACAGCGCCAACGCCGAGTTCCTGCAGGTAGTCGGCCCACTTGGCGATTTTCATAATGGGAGCATCGGGGTTAGGAGCAACGTTGACGGCCTGGGCAAGCTCGTCCTCGGCAACGGGTGCGGCGTTTTCGCGCGGAGCTCCACAGAAGCCCAGCGGATAGATCTGATAGAACGTCGTCTCGTATGCCCACATAGCAACCTCCCGGTAAGCTCAACACAACGACATCCATTGTATGCCCAGCTTGTATCCTCTCCCCCAAAATAAGTTGCGGTGGAATAGTTCCTGTCTGGGCCTTCAGAAGCCTTAAACAGGAACTATTCCACCGCAACTGATGAGGGGACGTGATTAGGCGACGGGCTTGGCGCGGCGGATGGCCGGAAACAGCACGGTGATGGCGAGGATGACGCCCACGACGGCAATCGCCCCGCCCGCGAAGCCGATCCAAGCGATACCGGGACCCGAAACCACGGCGCCGCCGATTGCGGTGCCCGTGCCAATACCGAGGTTAAACAGGCCCGAGAAGATCGACATGGCGACGGCCGACGAATCTGCCGGCGTGTGCTTGATGAGCTCGGCCTGGAACGCCACATTGAAGGCCGTGGCGCAGCAGCCCCACAGTGCGCAGACGGCAAGCACTGTCACGAGCGACGATGCGGCCGGCCCCATGAGCAGCAGGGCCACCGGCACGCCGGAGAGCGTGATAGCAAGGAACGGAAAACGGTGCCCGTCGAACAGGCGGCTGAACAGCCAGCTGCCCACCAAGCCGGAACAGCCAAACGCCGTCAGCGTCATGGTGATGGCGCCCGCATCGACGTGCGCGACCTGCGCCAGGAAGGGCTCGATATAGCTGTAGCTTGCGTAATAGCCGGTCGCCATGAAGACCGTGACTGCGTAGAGCGCGATGAGGAGCGGGTTCTTGAGCAGCTCGGGCAGCTGTTTGACGGTAAAGCGCTCACCCGCCGGCATGGCCGGGAACACCGCTGCCTGGTAGACGACCGCGATGGCTGAGAGGCCCCCGACCACGGCAAACGTCATGCGCCAGCCCACGGCCAAGCCAATGGCGCGACCGAGAGGCAGGCCAAAGATCTGCGCGATGGACGAGCCCGTGGCGATCATGCTGATGGCGAGCGCGCCGTGGCGAGTGTCGACCAGGCGCGAGGCCATAATCGAGGCGACTGACCAGAACACGGCATGTGCGCAAGCGACCACCAGACGCGCGCAGACCAGGATGGGATAGGTCGGCGCCACAGCGGACAGGAACTGACCGAGCGAGAACACGGCCAGCACGCCCAGCAGCATCCGCTTGAACTCAAAGCGCGAGGCGAACACCATGAGCGGCAGCGACAGCAGCATGACGCCCCAGGCATAGACCGAGATCATGATGCCCGCCTGGGCCTCGGTGAGCGAGAACGACGCGGCGATATCAGTCAAAGGTGGCGCGCGCAGACGTGGTGTAAGAGTGTCCTGAGGTCCGTCGCTGCAAGCCCCGATGTTACTCCTTCTTGAGGCCGCGCTTCTCGACTATCTCGTCCACTATCTCCCTGGCGCGCCGCCCGAGCGCGCGGCGCCTCCCCTCTGTCGGGGCCGGCCTGTCCGCGGTCTCGGCGAAGCCCTCGGCGGCCGAGGCCTCGGAGAACACGCGCTGCTGGGACCACTGCCCCTCGGTCTCCATGAGGCTCGCGCACGTCAGGCGCAGCATCGACTCCCTCGAGGGGAAGGACTGCACGACCCTGTAGCGGCGCTTGATCTCGCGGTTGGCGCGCTCCTGGACGTTGTTGGTGCGGAGCTTGGCCCAGTGCGCCCTGGGGAAGGCCGTGAACGCCAGCGCGGAGTCCTCGGCCTGCTCGAAGACCTCGCCGGCCCTGGCGGACACCGACGCCACCCAGGGCGCCGCCTCGGCCCACACGCAGCGCGCGAGGTCGGGGTCGTCCTGGTAGACCGCGGCGTGCACGAGGTCCCTGACGGCCGCCTTGGAGTCCTCGGGCCTGCCCGAGCAGGCGCTCTGGAGGTTGCGCTGCAGGTGCGTCACGCAGCGCTGCCAGGCGCAGCCCTGGAACAGGCGCGAGACGGCGGCCACGAGCCCGGCGTGGCTGTCGGAGACCACGAGGCGGACGCCGGCCAGCCCGCGCTCGCGCAGCCCGCCGAGGAATGCCGCCCAGGAGTCCTCGCTCTCGGTGTCGACCACGTCGCAGCCCAGGAAGTGCTTGCGCCCGTCGGCGCCCAGCCCGATCGCGGTCACGACGCCCTGCGAGACGACCGACGAGCCGACCCTGCAGCTCATGTAGGTGGCGTCGAGCCACAGGTAGCAGCACGGCGTGCCCGAAAGGTCGCGGCGGCGGAACTCCGCCACCTCGGCGTCGAGGTCGGAGCAGAGGCTCGAGACCTCCGAGCTCGACAGCGAGGATATGCCCAGCTTGGACGCCACGCGCTCGACCTTGCGGGTGGACACGCCGCACACGTACATCTCCTGCACGATGGCGGCCACCGAGGTGTCGACGCGCGACCATCGCGCGAGCATGCCCTCGGGGTAGTAGGTGCCGTGCCTGAGCTTGGGTATCTCGAGCTCCACGTCGCCCACGGCGGTCTTGAGCGACCTGGGGCGGTAGCCGTTGCGGCTGTTCTCCCTGCCGTCGCTGCGCTCGTTGCGGCTCGCGCCGCACATCTGCTGGGCCTCGGAGTCCATCAGTGCGTTCATCACGCCGCCCAGCACCCTGCACGCGAACTCGCGCGCGTCGCCGCACTCCTGCCAAAGCCTCGCCGCCTCGAGGGCCTCGTCGCGACCGAGGCGCAGTACACTCTCTTCTTGGGGCATCGCCTTTCCTTCCATTCGTCACCTTCATTACTCCAACGACGAATTCTAGGCGGTGTCCCCTCCCTTTCAAGAAAGGGCGGAGGCGGGGCATGCCCCGCCTCTTACACCACATCTCTGTGCGCTACCCAGTCAAAAGGCCGATGGGCATAAACTCCGACGTGTTGAACACGAACGCACAGCAGGTGAGCCCGACGAGTGGGAGCCACTGCTTGAGCGTGATGCCGTCTTGCCTTGTCTGAGTCATATATAACGTCTCCAATCGTTTTGAACGGAGGCGATTATATAGCAACGGCCCCGCATCCGTCAGTACAGATGCGGGGCCGAAAACAATTCGATACACAGAGGTTGCGCCGTCAATTCATAACTAAGCCAACCCCAGCAATATGCCCGCCGAATGCACGACAAACGCCACGATCCAGGCAACGGCGACCTGAAACGCGAATACGGCCACGGCATAGCGCGCGCCCAACTCGCTCTTGACGGCGCCGATTGCCGCCACACAAGGCGGGTACAGCAACGTAAAGACCAAGAACACGTAGGCGGTAAACGGCGAAAACATGGTCGACAGCGCCGCGGGCGACGTTGCGCCCAAAAGCACCGTGAGAGTCGAGATGACGCTCTCCTTGGCAATGAGCCCCGTGACGAGCGCCGTCGAGGCGCGCCAGTCGCCAAAGCCGAGCGGGGCCAACACCGGCGCGATGATGCTACCCAGACCGGCAAGCAGGCTTTGCGACTGGTCGGCGACCACGTTAAAGCGGATGTCGAACGTCTGAAGGAACCAGATGACCACGGTCGCGGCAAAGATAATGGTAAAGGCCTTGGTGATGAAGTCCTTGGCCTTATCCCATGCCAGCATCACCGTCGTCTTGACGCTCGGCAGGCGGTAATTGGGGAGCTCCATGATAAACGGCACCGGGTCGCCCTTAAATGCCGTGCGGTTGAGCACCAAAGCCGCGACGCAGCCGACCACGATACCGATCAGATAGAGCGAGACCATGGCGGGAACCGTCGCCTGCGGGAAAAACGCCCCGCACAGCAAGCCGTAAACCGGCAGCTTGGCTGAGCAGCTCATAAACGGCGTGAGCATGACCGTCATCTTGCGGTCGTGCTCGGATGGGAGCGTACGGGTCGACATGATAGCTGGCACGGTGCAGCCAAAGCCGACGAGCATGGGCACGAAACTGCGGCCCGACAGACCAAAGCGACGCAACACCTTATCCATGACAAAGGCCACGCGCGCCATGTATCCGGAGTCTTCCAGAATGGAGAGGAACAAAAAGAGCACGACGATAATCGGCAGGAAGGTCAGCACACTGCCCACGCCCGTAAGCACGCCGTCGACAGCCAGCGAGCGCACCACGTCGTTGGTACCGAACGCCTTGAGGCCCGCATCGGCCGAGGCGATGATGGCAGCGATACCGTCCTCCATGAGTCCCTGCAACGCCGCGCCGATCACGCCAAACGTCAGCCAAAAGACGAGGCCCATGATCAACAGAAACGCCGGAATGGCCGTATAGCGACCCGTCAGAATGCGGTCGATTTTGACAGAGCGCACGTGTTCGCGACTTTCGTGCGGCTTGACGACGCAGCGCCCGCACACATCGCCGATAAAGCTAAAGCGCATGTCCGCCAGCGCAGACAGGCGGTCAGTGCCGGCCTCGCCCTCCATCTGGGTGATGATGTGCTCGATAGCGTCGAGCTCGTTGCGATCCAGGTGAAGCGCCTCGGTTACCAGCTCATCGCCCTCGACCAGCTTGGTCGCCGCAAAGCGCACCGGGATGTGCGCCGTCACGGCATGGTCCTCGATCAGGTTAGCAATGCCGTGAATGCAGCGATGCAGTGCACCGCCGTCCGGACCGTCGGGCGCGCAAAAGTCCAGGCGACCGGGGCGCTCGCGGAACCGTGCCACGTGCAGGGCGTGGTCCACCAGCTCGCCGATGCCCTCGTTGCGGGCAGCGCTAATGGGGACAACGGGCACGCCCAACAGGCTCTCGAGCAAGTTGACGTCTACGGCGCCGCCGTTGGCGGTCACCTCGTCCATCATGTTGAGCGCGATGACCATAGGACGGTCAAGCTCCATGAGCTGCAGTGTCAGGTACAGGTTGCGCTCGATGTTGGTGGCGTCAATGATGTCGATGATGGCGTCCGGACGCTCGTCGAGGATGAACTGACGGCTCACGACTTCCTCGCCTGTGTACGGCGACAGGGAGTAAATGCCGGGCAGGTCGGTAACGCTCGCCTCGGGATGGTTACGGATGGTGCCATCTTTGCGGTCGACCGTCACGCCGGGAAAGTTACCGACGTGCTGGTTGGAGCCCGTCAGCTGGTTGAATAACGTGGTCTTGCCGCAGTTTTGGTTGCCGGCGAGGGCAAAGTGCAGCGGCGCGCCCTCTGGCACGGCCGTCTTTGCCGCACGGGGCGAATACGTCCCCTCGCCCAGGGCCGGATGCTCCGTCGTGCCGATTGCGGCGTTAGCGCGCGGACCCGTATCGGTGTCGTGAATACCCACGAGCTCGATGCGAGCGGCATCGTCCTTACGCAGTGTCAACTCGTAGCCACGCAGGCGGATCTCGAGCGGGTCACCCATGGGGGCGTACTTCATCATGGTGACTTCGGTGCCCGGCGTTAGGCCCATGTCCAAAATATGCTGTCGGAGTGCCTGGTCGTCCGATGTCACCGATGCGACGACGGCGTCCTTTCCAATCTCGAGTGTATCGAGCCTCACGTCCGTGTTCCTCCCCCGGCGCCCACAGGGCGTTGCATTTTGTTTATCTTGGCTAACCGTTTGCCATGGCTAACCATTTAACCACGCATGATAGCGCGAACATACGACGATGTTCAATCAACAGATTGTTGCAAGGACCGTCCCCAAGTGCCGCATCTGGGCCATAGCAACGCCGATGTCTTGGAACCGACAGCGAAAGCCCGCCAGAGCGAGCAAGGTGCCTTGAAGCGAGGTGGCATTGACCTTCTGGTCATGCCACCGAAGCTGAAAGGCAGATTGCCGCTCTGGCGGGCTTGCAGCGTCAAATGGTTACGGCGTTTGGTAAAACGCCGTAACTAAAACCCGTGGCGCTCCAGGAAGCGGAAGGCTAGGCGGATCCAGGGACGGACTGCCGCCTGCTTGTCCTCGTTGTCGACCGCGGTGTTGGCGTTGCCGAGCGAAAGGCCGTGACCACCCTGGTCGAAGACGTGCATCTCGCATGCAACGCCCTCCTCGGCCATGCGCTGCGCAAACGGGTAGACCTGCGCGATCGGCGCCGTCTTGTCGTCGGACACGCCCCACACAAAGGTCGGTGGCATCTGACGCGAAACATGCGTGGTGGGGCAGATGTCGGCCAGATGCTCGTCAGTTGCCTCGCCGCCCGTCACCATCGACAGGTAGTCGTTGAGCAAATCGCGCCCCGTCTTGCCGCCCGTCTTGGGCACACGCAAGTCAATGCGCGGATCGCGCGTCTGCATGTCACGCACATAGGCAAAGTCGAGCAATGGATAGCCCAGCACCACGGCATCGGGACGAATGTCGTCCGGACGCGCCCCGGCAAGTGCCGCGAAGGGGCCGGTCTTCCACTGTGTTGCCAGCGAGGCGCAAATCATGCCGCCAGCAGAAAAGCCCACGACGCACACGCGCTTAGGATCGACATGCCACTCGTCGGCGTTGGCGCGCACCGTGGCGACCATCTTGGCAAGATCTGCCTGGGGGTGCGGAAAGCTCACGTCACCCGTAGAACTCGTGACATAGTTGAGCACAAAGGCCTGGTAGCCGCGATCCAAAAATGCAAACGCCACCGGGTCCTGCTCGTGCGGAGCGATATGCGTAAACCCGCCTCCGCCGCAGATGATCACCGCGGGGCGGCGGCCATTCGGTTTATCGGGCAGCGGCTCGGCACCCAAATACGTAAACGTCGCCGGATAATCCTCGGTCGGCTCCTCGCCCCACAGCGCATGGTTCTCGACAATCATATGTGCTCCCTTCGCGCAAATTATGCGCCCTTGTTTTTCGCCTTCAAGCGTACCCCACTTGAACCCGTGGCGCAGAAACACTCCGGCAATAAGTTTCCCTTCAACTGATATATCACATAATCCCAGTTCAGAGGTATCGTTGAGCAGCGTAGAATAGGGGCGTTGACCAAGCCGCGAAACACATGTGAAACGTTTCCGGCAAACCAAACGCGCGATATGCGCCTATTTAAGTTGGAGGCAACTATGGGTCTGCTCGATTCGCTTAAGTCCACCTTCACCTCGACCGGCGAGGCGTCCGTTCCGCCCGCAGCAAGCTTCGCTACCCGCGAAGGCGTCATCTATGCCCCCGTCAACGGCGTGCTCGTCAACCTGAACGAGGTTCCCGACGAGACGATCGCCTCGGGCATGCTTGGCCAGGGCTATGGCATCGAGCCCATTACCGGCACCATCTATGCGCCCGCCAACGGCCGCATCGGTGCCACCACTGTCACCAACCACTCCATCGGCATGATTACCGAGGACGGCCTGCGCGTGTTCATCCATGTTGGCCTGGGCACCGTGGAAATGAACGGCAAGGGTTTTGCCCGCTTTGTCGAGATGGGCGATGTGGTCAAGGCAGGCCAGCCGCTCATCAGCTTCGACCGCGAGGCCATTAAGGCCGCTGGTCACGAGGACATCGTGACCGTCATCGTCTCCGAGCTCGATCGTCTTAAGAGCATCGACCATGTCGGCGAGTCTGGAACGCTTATCGGCGGCAACCCGCTCGTCAAGCTTGGCGACCCGCTGCTGGTTGCCAAGACCAAGTAGCCAGGCCCCGCGCCACACAGCCAAAAGGCACCTCGTCAAGCGCCCACGACCATTAGGCCGCGGGCGCTTTTCGTTTGAAAAACCATCCCGCCAATGCCTTATCTGTATAGCCCAAATGAGCCGAGCTGCTAGAATATCGAACTGTATGGATAACTATCATTCAACCGTTATGGGAGGATACGTGAACCGCACCAAAATCGCGCAGCTCTATGCCGATGCCGAGTCGCTCGGCGGCCAGACCGTCACCGTCGCCGGCTGGGTCAAGTCCGTCCGCGACATGAAGAACTTTGGCTTTGTTACGCTCAACGACGGCAGCTGCTTCCGCGACCTGCAGGTCGTCATGAACCGCGAGGCACTCGACAACTACGACGAGATCGCCCATCAAAACGTCTCGGCCGCACTCATTTGCACCGGCACCGTCAAGCTGACCCCCGATGCGCCCCAGCCTTTCGAGCTTTCTGCCACCTCCATCGAGGTCGAGGGCGTCAGCGCCCCGGATTACCCGCTGCAGAAGAAGCGCGCAACCGTCGAGTTCCTGCGCACCCAGCAGCACCTGCGTCCGCGCACCAACCTGTTCCGCGCCGTGTTCCGCATCCGCTCTGTCGCGGCTGCCGCCATCCACCGCTTCTTCCAGGAGCAGGGCTTTGTCTACGTCAACACCCCCATCATCACCACGAGTGACTGCGAGGGCGCCGGCGAGATGTTCCGCGTGACCACGCTCGACCCCAAAAATCCGCCCCTCACCGAGTCCGGCGAGGTCGACTGGAGCCAGGACTTCTTTGGCAAGCATGCAAGCCTCACCGTGTCCGGCCAGCTCAATGCCGAGAACTTTGCCATGGCCTTTGGCGACGTGTACACCTTTGGCCCCACCTTCCGTGCCGAGAACTCCAACACCACGCGCCACGCCGCCGAGTTTTGGATGATCGAGCCCGAGATGGCCTTTGCCGACCTTAACGACTACATGGATAACGCCGAGGCCATGCTCAAGTACGTCCTTAAGGACGTTATGGCAACCTGCCCCGACGAGCTCAATATGCTCAACAAGTTTGTGGACAAGGGTCTGCTCGAGCGCCTGGACCATGTCGCCAACTCCGACTTTGCCCGCGTTACCTACACCGAGGCCGTCGAGATCCTGGAGCAGGCAGTCGCTGCTGGCCACCAGTTTGATTACCCCGTCAGCTGGGGCATCGACCTGCAGACCGAGCACGAGCGCTTCCTGACCGAGGAGCACTTTAAGCGCCCGACCTTCGTGACCGACTACCCGGCCGAGATCAAGGCGTTCTACATGCGCATGAACGAGGACGGCAAGACCGTCGCCGCCGCCGACTGCCTGGTTCCCGGTATCGGCGAGATTATCGGCGGCTCCCAGCGCGAGGAGCGCCTGGATCTGCTCGAGGCCCGCATCAAGGACCTGGGTATGAATCCCGAGCAGTACAAGTACTACCTTGACCTGCGCCGCTACGGTTCCTGCAAGCACGCCGGCTACGGTCTGGGCTTCGAGCGCTTGGTCATGTATCTGACCGGCGTGGGCAACATCCGCGACGTCCTGCCGCACCCGCGCACCGTGGGCAACGCCGACTTCTAATCGTCGGACACTAGCTCGCGTCGCCACACGCCAACGCTCATCGTACAAGCGTCTCTCGACATCGGTCGAGAGACGCTTTTTTCAACAGCATCCGTCAAGCTTTTGGCAAGGTTTTGGTCAGTTGAGCAGGGCTGTTGAAAACTCGACCCGCCGTTTGCCGACGACTACCGACCGCCCAGAGCGCCCTGCGCCCCTGAGAAAGCCCCGCGTCCTAGGCTCCATACCGTCGCCACCCAAAACGGAAAGGACGTGGGCACGATGACCGAAGCCGCTGTTGAAACCTACGACACCACGACTAGAGGCGCCGCCTCGATGGCAGCCTATCGCGCCGTTCGCATCCTGCAACTATTAAGCGAAAACACCGGCGAGGACAAGGCCATGCTTTCCGATGAGTTGATCCGGCGCCTCGCCCATCCCGACGACCCCGCCCGCATGCCCATCTCGGCGGCGCGGCGCAGCATCTACACCGCCATCTCCGCGCTTCGCCATGCCGGATACGAAATTGAGTACAAACGCGGCGTGGGCTACAAACTTCTTACCCGCCCGCTCACCGATGAAGAGATCATCCGGCTCCACGGTATGGTCATGCGCAACCGCTCCACGCCTATCGCTATCCGCAAGAGCATGGCGCAGCATTTAGTTGCCATGGCGAGTGCCGACGTTCGCGGCTACCTCGATACACCCGAACCCGCTCCAAGCGCAGGCAGCAAGGCTACCAAGGCAACGCGCGCGCCCATCAAGCGCATCGACACGTGCGAGCTCGTCGAGCAGGCCATCGACCACGGAACCACGGTGAGTTTTGATATTTCGAGCGTCACGACACGCGGCGAAACCGAAGCAGCACGGATGACACTCCGTCCCTTTGCCATCAGGCAGCGCGATGGCATCTCGTATCTGCTGGGAACGGTCTACGACGCCCGAGGCACCGACGATACGCTGCGCACCGTCGAGATCGCCCGCATGAGAAACGTCAGCACGCGCCTGCTCGACGGCAAGAAGCTCTTCGCCGCCCTCGACGAGGAGGACGACGCCTCCTCCGCCGCATAAGACCCTCCGCCGCCCATTCGACTACCCGTACCGCCCATCCGATTCTGTATTAAAAAACCCGCCAGGCTGTTGTAAAAATGGACATCAGCGCTACTATAGTTCCACTTGCACTTTGTCCCAGTGCAGTGTTTCCAGCCATTTTTATACTGGGGGTAATGATATGAAGGACATCACCATCAGCCGCAGGAGCCTTCTGGTCTCCGCCGGCCTGCTCGCGCTCGCCCCGCTCGCCGGATGCGGCGGCAACTCTGGTTCCGGCTCTGCTGCCGTCGGTTCCGACTACACCATCGGCGTTCTGCAGCTCACCGAGCACTCCGCACTCGATGCCGCCAACGACGGCTTTGTCAAGGCCATCAAGGAGAGCGGCCTTAAGGTCAAGATCGACCAGAAGAACGCCCAGAACGACCAGTCCACGTGTAAGTCCATTGCCGACAAGTTTGTGGGCGACAACGTCAACCTGATTTATGCCATCGCCACGCCCGCCGCGCAGGCTGCCGCCGGCGCCACGGCCGATATCCCCATCGTGGGCTGCGCCATCACCGACTACGCCGCCTCCGGTCTGGTCCAGGACAACGACAAGCCCGGCACCAACGTCACGGGCGCTTCCGACCTCACCCCGGTCGCCGAGCAGCTCGAGATGATGCAGAAGGTCCTGCCCGACGTTAAAAAGGTCGGCCTGCTCTACTGCACCGCCGAGTCCAACTCCGACGTCCAGATCAAGGCCGCCAAGAAGGAGCTCGACAAGCTGGGCCTCGAGTACACTGACTTCACCGTCTCGAGCTCCAACGAGATTCAGTCCGTCGTCGAGTCTGCCGTGGGCAAGGTCGACGCGCTGTACTCCCCCACCGACAACACCATCGCCGCGGGTGCCTCGCAGGTCGGCCAGATCTGCAAGGAAAACAAGCTTCCCTTCGTGACCGGCGAGGAGGGCATGTGCATGGCCGGCGGCCTGTTCACCCTCTCCATCAACTATGAGGACCTGGGCTACGCCGCGGGCGAGATGGCCGTTAAGATCCTGAAGGGCGAGGCCAAGCCCGAGGATATGCCGATCAAGCACCTCTCGAGCAAGGACCTGGTCGTCGTCAAGAACGACGAAATGGCCGAGGCCCTGGGCATCGACCTTTCCGCCCTGGACGCGTAATGCCATACGCGGCATGCGTCTAGAGCCCGTGCTCGCGCTTTAGCCGCGTTATTCAATATCTGAGCCACAGGGGCGAACGCCAAAGACCGGCGTTCGCCCTGCTTGTTTCGGATGAGTCAAAACATCCGGCCGCAGCTCTTTTATGCATTGTTACCGCTATCATGGTGACTCACGTGTCCACCCTATCCTAGGAGGTATGAAGCATGCTCATTGCATTGCAGGGCGCCGTTTCGCAGGGCGTCCTCTGGGGCATTATGGTGCTTGGCGTGTTTATCACGTTCCGCCTGCTCGACATTCCCGATATGACCTGCGACGGCAGCTTTGCCCTCGGCGGCTGCGTCTGCGCTGTGCTCATCGTCAATAACAACGTCGACCCGCTGTTCGCCGTGCTGGCCGGTATGTGCGCCGGCGCCATCGCGGGCGCCGTCACGGGCATTCTGACCACCGTCTTTGAGATTCCCGCGATCCTCGCCGGAATCCTCACCCAGATCAGCCTGTGGTCCATCAACCTGCGCATCATGGGCAAGTCCAATACGCCCATTCTTGCCAAGGGCACCGTGTTCTCCGCCGTCAGCAATATGACCGGTCTGCCGCAGTCCACCGTTGCCATCATCTTGGGCATCCTGCTCGCCGTGGCTATCGTTGCCATCCTGTATTGGTTCTTTGGCACCGAGATCGGCTCGGCGCTGCGAGCCACCGGCAACAACGAGTACATGATCCGCGCTCTGGGCGTCAACACCAACTCCACCAAGATGATCGCCCTCGTGCTCTCCAACGCCCTCATCGGCCTTTCGGGCGCTCTCATCTGCCAGAGCCAAAAGTATGCCGACATTGGTATGGGCACCGGTGCCATCGTTATCGGTCTTGCCGCCATTGTTATCGGCGAGGTGCTCGGCCGTCTGCTGCCCGGCGGCCTCACGCAGTTTAGCGTCCGTCTTGCCTCCGCCGTCTTTGGCTCCGTGGTGTACTTCCTTATCCGCGCCATCGTGCTGCAGTTGGGCATGGACGCCAACGACATGAAGCTGCTCTCCGCCGCAATTGTCGCTGTGGCCCTGTGCGTGCCCGTGGTTTGGGAGCGCTATAAGCTCCGCAGCTCCTACACGAAGGGAGATGAGGCAGATGCTTAAGCTCTCGCATGTCAAGAAGACCTTTAACAAGGGCACCGTCACCGAGAAGCGCGCGCTCACCAGCGTCGACCTTACCCTGAATGACGGCGACTTTGTAACCGTGATCGGCGGCAACGGCGCCGGCAAGTCCACGCTGCTCAACATGATCGCCGGCGTGTACCCGCTCGATTCGGGCGTTATTGAGCTCGACGGCACCGACATCTCGCGCCTGAGCGAGTCGCAGCGCGCCAAGTACCTGGGCCGCGTGTTTCAGGACCCCATGCGCGGTACCGCTGCCGACATGCAGATCGCCGAGAACCTGGCCCTCGCCAAGCGTCGCGGCCAGCGTCGCGGCCTTTCGTGGGGCGTCACCAAGGCCGAGAAAGATGAGTACGTTGAGCTGCTCAAGCGCCTGGACCTTGGTCTGGACACGCGTCTCAACGCCAAGGTCGGCCTGCTTTCGGGCGGCCAGCGCCAGGCACTCACCCTGCTGATGGCCACGCTCACCAGGCCGCGCCTGCTGCTGCTCGACGAGCACACTGCGGCCCTCGACCCCAAGACGGCATCGAAGGTGCTCAATCTGACCGAAGAGATCGTCGACGAGCACCACCTGACCACGCTCATGGTCACGCATAACATGAATGACGCCATCCGTCTGGGCAATCGCCTGATCATGATGCACGAGGGCCACGTAATCTACGACGTGGCGGGCGATGAGAAGAAGTCGCTCACCGTCGCCGACCTGCTGCAGAAGTTCGAGGAGGTCTCGGGCGGCGAGCTCGCCAACGACCGCATGCTGCTGAGCTAAACCTACCAAAAAGGGACAGGTTTATTTTGGCAGGTTTTACCTGCGCAAACGTCAAAACCGCCGCAAAGGGACAGACGCCCTTGCGGCGGTTTTCGCATATTATGTCGATAATCCAGCGCCAGCAGGGACCCTTGATTAAGAACTAAGGAAACTGCCATGAGAAGACCTCTTCCCCGTCTTGCTTGACCGCCGCACTCCTTGCCGGCGTGCTCGCCGGCGCCCCAGCTTACGCCACCGCGGCCACCCCATCTCAAGTTATCGGCCCGTTCGATGTGATCGGACGGGCTTCTGGTGGGTATCATGGTTGGACGATCATAAGGAGGTTTTCCCTACATGGAATTGTTTGAGCCGATTCTTCATTTCTTTGAGCAACGGTGGGTCCACAACATCATCTGGGCCGTCATCTTGGCGATAGGCACCGCCGTCGCCGCCAAGGTCGTATCCAAGACCCTGAACCATCTGCTTAACCGAGACGATAACCCGCTTCCGGCATCGAGTATCTTCATCAACATCGCGCGCGCCGTCATCTGGATGATTGGCGGCAGCTTTATCCTCGACAACTGCTTTGGCATTAACGCAAACGCGCTCGTCGCCGCTCTTGGCGTCGGCGGCATCGCCATCTCGCTCGGCTTTCAGGACACGCTGTCAAACCTTATCGGCGGCATGCAGGTGACCTTTATGGGCATCATCAAACCCGGCGACAATATCGAGGTCGGCGGCGTATCCGGCGTGGTCCAAGACATCACTTGGCGCCACACGACCATCGAAGATGCCTGCGGGCAGACCATCATCGTCCCCAACTCCAACATTTCCAAGAACACACTCGTGCATTTGATGCCCTTTGGACGCGTGGCCGTCCCCGTCGCGGTGAAAGACCCCTCCAAATGGGCGTCTCTCGATGCGCTAGCAGACGAGCTCGTCAGCGCCACCAAAACGGCCGTTTCGCCCATCTCGGGCTTTGACAAGGAGCCCTACGTGCTCTTTAGCGAAATCGGCGACTTTGGTATCAAGGGCAAGATCATCTTTATCGTCAGCGACGACAGCACCACTTTTACGGCAGCCGACGCCTGCATCCGCACCATCGCCCCCATCATCGCCTAAACCACCGCAAAGGGGACAGGCATCTTTGTAGCGGTTTTCATTCGTGGTACCATGGTTCATATCGTTGTTTAAACGACTAAGGGAGTAGACACCATGGAAGAGGCCTATCGTCAAGCACGCAAGCGCGGCGAGCAGGGACGCCGTCGCGCCATCAGCCAAAGCGAGCATCCATACCTTACGGACCTCGATAGCTTGGTTGCTCAGCTCCCCTTAGGTCAGCGAGTGAGCGTCGGCCTGCGGGATATTCCGCTCGAAATGGTCGTCGGCACGGTCACCAAAGGCCGTCAGTCCGCCTTTTCATGCAACTTTATGCCCCTGCTGCCGTTTAACACCGAGTTCGCCCGCAAGTGGTCCAACCTCTACGACATCCAGGTAACCGAAGGCTATCGCGACCCCATCATCGTCACCGAGTTCATGCATCGGTTCTATGTCCAGGAAGGCAACAAACGCGTCAGTGTCCTCAAATTCCTAGACGCCCCGACGGTTTCGGCCAAAGTCACCCGTCTCTACCCCGGCACATGGGATTCCGTCGAAAGCCGCCTGTACGGTGAATTCTGCGCGTTTTGGCGCGTCTGCCCCCTATACGAGATCGAGTTCTCGCGTGAGGGAAGCTACGAGACGCTCGCCAAGATGCTCGGTCAGAACCTTATCGAAAAATGGCCGCAGAAAAAGGTCGACTACCTGCGCCACACCTTCCTGCTCTTTAAGCGCGCCTACCTTCGCGCAGGCGGCGACCACCTGGACATTACGCCCGCCGACGCCATGCTCGTCTACCTCAATGTGTACAACCAGGACCGCCTGTTGGATACGCCGACGGATATCGTCGTAAACCGCCTGTGCAAGATTTGGCGCGAGCTGGTCATTGCCGGCAAAAATGATGAGGACAAGGTCGATCTTGTCGAAGCGCCGAGCGTCGATGAGGAGGAGTCGCCCGCCAAGTCCACCTCCGGCGTGCTCAACTTCTTTATGGGCAAGACTGTCTATTCGGCGGCCAACCCCCTGCGTATCGCCTTTATCCATGAGTTCCCCTGTGCGGCGTCGAGCTGGGACAGCCTGCACGACCAAGGACGTCAGTATCTCGATGAGCACTTTGACGGTATCGTGCGCACCGAGGCGTTCGAGGACTGTCACGATCCGGACGTGTTCTACGCCGCCGTGGAAACGGCTGTCAAACATGGAGACAACGTCATCTTCTCGACCTCGCACCGCCTGATGGAATACACGCTCAGAGCTGCCGTTGAGTATCCCCAGGTTCGGTTCCTTAACTGCTCTATCGGCCTTCCCCACCAAAGCGTCCGTTCGTACTTTGGCAAGATGTACGAGGCCAAGTTCCTCCTGGGCGCCCTTGCCGCCAGCATGGCGGACAACCATCGCATCGGCTACCACGCGTCGGTCTTCGCATCCGGCGCGCTCAGCGAGATCAATGCCTTTGCCATCGGCGCCTCGCTGCTCGACCCCCGCGCGCAAATTATCCTCACCTGGGGCGATGTGCCCGCCGGCGGTCTTGCCGAGGCCATGTGCCGCGAAGGCGTGAGCGTCATGACCGGCGCTGACATGTCAAAGTCGCTCGAAGACCCTACGGCCTACGGACTCCACCGCCTGGTCGATGGCAAGGTTTCCGGCATCGCCATGCCGGTATGGAACTGGGGCCGTTACTACGAGCTCATCGTTCGCAGCCTTCTGCACGGCACGTGGGACGAGACCAGCGATGACAACCAAGTGCGCGCCGTCAACTACTGGTATGGCATGAGCTCCGGCGTTATCGACATCCGTTACGCTCCGGGCCTACCCTACCAGACGCGCAAACTCGTGCAGTTGCTCCGCAACGGCATTGTCGAGGGATCCATCAACCCCTTTGGCGGCGAGCTCCACAGCCAGAACGGCGTGGTACAGATCGAAGGCTTCCCTCCGCTGCCGAGCACGCAGATTGTCGAGATGAATTGGCTGGCGGACAACGTGGTAGGCACCATTCCGCAGCTCGACGATGAGCCGAAAGTCCCTGTCCTATGAAAATCCTTGCCATAGCCGATACCGAAGAACGATGCCTTTGGGAGTGCTTTCGCAAGGAACGCTTTGAGGGCGTCGACCTGATTTTGTCCGCCGGCGATCTGGACCCGGACTATCTTGAGTTTTTGGTTACGGTCATCAACAAACCGCTCATCTACGTGCGTGGCAATCACGATGACCGCTACGCACGTCATGCACCGGGCGGATGTATCTGCGTAGAAGACAGCGTGTACACGTACCGAGGGATTCGCATTGCGGGCCTTGGCGGGTCCATGCGTTATCGCGACGGCGCCAACATGTACACCGAACGCGAGATGTCCAAGCGCATGCGTAAGCTGTCGCGTAAGGTTAGGATGGTCGGCGGGTGCGACATTCTGCTTACCCATGCGCCCGCCGCCGGTATGGGTGATTTGGACGATCTACCGCATCGAGGGTTTGAGTGCTTTAACACGGCGCTTGAGTCCTGGGGGGCCGACTACATGGTGCATGGGCATGTACACCAAAGCTATGGTCGCGACTTTCAGCGCGAGCGGCAGCATATGTGTGGAACGACGATCATCAACGCCTGCGGCTATACGCAGTTTGAGCTCGACCAGACGCGCTACCCCATCCGTGGCTGGCAGGCAGCCTGGCTCAACTCGCAAACCATGCGCCGTGAGCTCAAGCGCCGCGATGCCATCGAGCCCTCAACAGCCAGAACACCCTGGTAACCACCATAAAGGGGACACTGTCCCCTTTATGGTGCTTTTGACGCGATAGCAAGAAACCCGGTCCTGCACAAGGCAGAACCGGGTTTCTTTAGCAATGCTTGCTGTACTCAGGCAGTAACTAGCAGTTACTCAGCCAGGAAGTCACGCTGGACAGCGGGATCGACCTTGACGCCAGGGCCCATGGTGGAAGACACGGAGATGGACTTGACGTACTTGCCCTTAGCAGAAGAGGGCTTGACGCGCAGAATCTCGGTGTACAGGGCAGCGTAGTTCTCGACGAGCTGCTGCTCAGAGAAGGACTTCTTGCCCAGGGGCACGTGGCAGATGCCGTAGCGGTCGGCGCGGTACTCAACGCGGCCAGCCTTGAGCTCGGAGACCATCTTGGCGACGTCCATGGTCACGGTGCCGAGCTTGGGGTTCGGCATGAGGCCACGGGGACCAAGGATCTTACCGATGCGGCCAACCTTGGCCATCATGTTCGGCGTAGCGATAGCGGCGTCGAAGTTGATCTCGCCCTTCTGAATCTGGGCGACGAGCTCGTCGGAACCGATGATGTCGGCGCCGGCAGCCTCAGCCTCACGGGCCTTCTCGCCCTCGGCAAAGACGGCAACACGAACGGTCTTGCCGGTGCCGTGGGGCAGGGAGATGGAACCACGGATGTTCTGGTCAGCCTTACGAGTATCGATGCCCAGACGGAAGTGAGCCTCGACGGTCTCGTCGAACTTGGCGGTGTCGAGCTCCTTGATGAGCTTGGCAGCCTGAAGGGGGGTGTAGAGCGTGGCGCGGTCGATCTTCTCGGCAGCGGCGTTATAGCTCTTACCATGCTTAGCCATGTGCATTACCTCCTGTGGTTAAACGGGCGTGAGCCCTCCCACATCGTATCGTATGCCCTATTGCACACATTTAACGGGCGCCCCGGTCGGAGCACCCGTCGTTACCAAAAGAAATCGCTACTCAGCGATGGTGACGCCCATGGAACGGGCGGTACCGGCGATGATCTTCTTAGCGGCGTCAATGTCGTTGGCATTGAGGTCCGGCATCTTGATCTCGGCGATCTTGGTGAGCTGCTCCTGGGAGAGCTGACCAACCTTGTCGGCCTGGGGCTTAGCGGAACCAGACTTGAGGTTCAGCTCCTTCTTGATGAGGTGAGCCGCCGGCGGAGTCTTGGTGATGAAGGAGAAGGACTTATCCTCGTAGACAGAGATCTCAACGGGGATGATGTCGCCCTTCTTGTCCTGCGTCTCGGCGTTAAAGGCCTGGCAGAACTGCATGATGTTCACGCCAGCAGCGCCCAGGGCGGGGCCGACGGGAGGAGCGGGGTTAGCTGCACCAGCAGGAATCTGGAGCTTAATGACGTTGGCAACCTTCTTCTCAGCCATGGTCATTCCTTTCGAATCACGAGTGTGAAGTACTTGCTATATCGTAAGCACGCACGTGTTAGAAGCACTCCTGAGATGAGCAGTCACAGAAGAAGCACGCTCGCGCGAACGGACGAAAACTTAAGCGATGACAGCGACCTGGTTAAAGTCGAGCTCGACCGGCGTCTCGCGGCCAAAGATCATCAGCGTGACCTTGAGCTTGCCAGCCTCGGTGTTAACCTCGGAGACCTTGCCATCAAAGTCGGTAAGCGGGCCATCGGTGACGCGGACGGACGTACCGACCTCAATATCAACCGAGGTGCGCTTGGGCGAATCGCCCTTACCGGGACGACGAGTCATCTTGTTGTACTCGTCGCGGGAAAGCGGAGCGGGCTTGCCGTTGCCGCCTAGGAAACCGGTGACGCCAGGCGTGTTACGAACACACGTCCAAGCATCGTCATCCATCTCCATGCGGACCAGGACATAACCCGGGAAGATCTTGGAATCCTTGGTCTCACGCTTGCCACCCTCTTTAATCTCGGTGACGCGCTCCATAGGAATCTCGATATCAAAGATACGGTCCTGCATGCCCATAGTCTCGATGCGATGCTCGAGATCGGACTTAACGCGGTTCTCGTATCCAGAGTAAGTGTGAACGACGTACCAACGCTTAGACATGGTTTAGCCCCTCAATCCAGAGAACAGAGCAAGAGCCTCGCCAAAGCCAGCATCGAGCAGAGCGATGACGACGCCGACGACGATCAGAGAAGCGCAAACGACAACCGAGTAGTTCACGAGCTCCTTCTTATCGGGCCACGTGACACGCTTCATCTCGGACTTGACCGAAGCGAAATACTTCTTGGTGCGGGCGAAGAAACCAGGCTTCTCGTTCTTCTTGGACTTCGCAGCCTTCTCGTTCTTCTTGACAACGGCCTTCTTGGCCTCAACCTTGGAGTTGGCGGCAGCTTTGTTGGCAGGTGCCGGCTGCTGAGCCTTCTTCTTGTTCTTATTGTTGGCCATTTGGGTTACCTCCGCGCAATGCGCTTATACATGAGTAAACCGTAAGCCCCCAAGTGGGAGCTTACGGAATAATGACTGGCACGCCAGGAAGGACTCGAACCCTCAACACTCGGTTTTGGAGACCGATGCTCTACCAATTGAACTACTGGCGTATGTGACTAGAGACTAGCGAGTCTCTTTGTGCAGCGTGTGGTGACGGCACCAGGGGCAATACTTCTTGATCTCCATACGATCAGGCATGGTCGACTTGTTCTTGGTGGTCGTATAGTTGCGGCGCTTGCACTCAGTGCACGCAAGAGTAACTAGAGTACGCATGTATCCTGAACCTTTCATTTCCGCCCCGTACGGGCACGAGTTGTTACTTTATCAGCTCCACGTAAGTGCTGTCAATGAAAACCTCGAGTCAATTGGTTCTCGGTGGATCCATTCATATTTGGAACACATCAATGAAGCCATCGAGAGCTAATCGACGGTGCATCCAGGACCATTATCGATCCTCTCGACACCAGCAACGGCTCAATATCCATTGCAGAAAAGAACCCGGCACCCATATAAGTGCCGGGTTCTCTAAGTCAGCTATATCAAAGAGCTAATTTACTCAATGATCGTGGAGACGATGCCCGAACCGACGGTGTGGCCACCCTCGCGGATAGCGAAGCGCAGGCCCTCCTCCATGGCGATCGGGTGGATGAGGTCGCCCTCGATGGTGATGTGGTCACCAGGCATAGCCATCTCGGTGCCCTCGGGGAGCTTGACCGTACCGGTAACGTCGGTGGTACGGAAGTAGAACTGAGGACGATAACCATCGAAGAACGGGGTGTGACGGCCGCCCTCCTCCTTGGTCAGAACGTAGATCTCGCCGGTGAACTTGGTGTGCGGGGTAACCGAACCGGGCTTGCAGAGAACCTGGCCACGCTCGATGTCCTCGCGCTTGATGCCGCGGAGCAGCAGACCGACGTTGTCGCCAGCCTCGCAGAAGTCCATGGACTTACGGAACATCTCGATACCGGTAACGACGGTGTTCTGGGTATCCTTGATGCCGACGATCTCGACGGGCTCGTTGAGCTTGAGCTCACCGCGCTCGACACGGCCAGTAGCAACGGTACCACGGCCGGAGATGGTCATAACGTCCTCAACGGCCATCAGGAAGGGGAGGTCGTTGTTACGAGCAGGCGTCGGGATGTACTCGTCGACGGCCTTCATTAGCTCGCGGATGGCGTCCATCCACTTGGCGTCGCCCTCGAGAGCGCCCAGAGCGGAACCACGGATGACGGGGATGTCGTCGCCGGGGAAATCGTACTCGGAGAGGAGCTCACGGGTCTCCATCTCGACGAGGTCGATGAGCTCGTCATCGTCGACCATGTCGCACTTGTTCAGGAAGACGACGATGTAGGGAACGCCGACCTGACGGGCGAGCAGGATATGCTCGCGGGTCTGAGCCATGGGGCCGTCGGTAGCAGCGATGACCAGGATAGCGCCGTCCATCTGAGCAGCGCCGGAGATCATGTTCTTGACGTAGTCAGCGTGGCCCGGGCAGTCAACGTGAGCGTAGTGACGGGCAGCGGTCTCGTATTCAACGTGGGAGACGGAAATCGTAATGCCGCGCTCGCGCTCCTCGGGAGCCTTGTCGATGTTCTCGAACGCAGTGAAGTCAGCCTTGCAGCCCTCGGTCTCGGAGAGAACCTTGGTGATGGCAGCGGTCAGCGTGGTCTTGCCGTGGTCGACGTGACCAATGGTGCCGATGTTAACATGCGGCTTAGTGCGCTCAAACTTCTCTTTGGCCATAAAGCCCTCCTCTTAACAGGTCGTCCCCGGACGGGACTTTGCCTTTATACCATAGTGGCCTCTCAACATACTATTGAGAAGCCACCGTGTTACCTATGGTAGCGGTGACTGGATTCGAACCAGTGACGCCACGGGTATGAACCGTGTGCTCTAACCAACTGAGCTACACCGCCGGATGGAGCCTGCAACCAGACTTGAACTGGTGACCTCTTCGTTACCAACGAAGTGCTCTACCGACTGAGCTATACAGGCACTTGACGGGTGGGAGCTATAGGATTCGAACCTATGTAGGCAGAGCCAACGGGTTTACAGCCCGTCCCCATTAACCACTCGGGCAAACTCCCAATCGTTCAAGTATCCGCAGGTTCTTTGGTCTTTTGGACCGCCGCCCCCGCGAACGAAGAAGATAATACGATGCCACCTTGGGGGCTGTCAACGAAAACCTCTAGATACACGGTGCCGGGCGTATCTATATAGCCGTGACCTGCGGTTTTATTGAGTTTGGATATGAAGGACAGTGGTTTTGGATACTGAGGTGACGTTTCCCAAGGTAACACTTTGCTGTAGTGGAGTACACCTTCAGTATCGAACTTCGATACCAGCTTATTTGCACCTATATATAGGTCGAGATCGGGGCTGCCCAGACAGAAGATTGCTCTTCCCAGGCAAAATCGAGCGTGGATTTTCTTCCGTTTGAAATCGAGCGTGGATAATCTCCCGCTTTGCCGTGCCATCGAATCCAAAGTGGCAGATTATCCACGCTCATTCACTAGGCGGAAGATTTTCCACGCTCGTGTGTCCGATAATCCACGCTCGATGACGATGACCAACCTCGCCCCGGCCTATGTCTCGACCTGTAACAGTAAGAGGGTTATTCCTCCCCTATCTGTTACAGATCGAGATGTTTCGCAGAAACCCCCGCTTACGTCTCATTCTGTAACAGTAAGAACGGTTTTCAGCCTCTTCGTGTTACGGATCGAGATGTTATCGGCCTTCCCTTGGCAATGTTTCGATCTGTAACTATAAGGAGGGTCTTCAGCCCACTCGTGTTACGGATCGAGACAAACCTGAAGCTTGGTTGGCGCCAAACACGCTGACTTATCGACATAAATAGAAACGGGCCCTGTCCCACAAGGAAACAGAGCCCGAAACTCTCATGGAGCCAGTGACAGGAATCGAACCTGCAACCCACTGATTACAAATCAGTTGCGCTACCGTTGCGCCACACTGGCACACTTGGCGCTTTCACGCGAAGCGAGTTAAGAATAAAGGAATTGCGGACGGGGCGCAACAGGCCGCACGGCGTTATACAAATATGCAAAATCCAGCAACAACGCGTACCAGGCCCGTTCATTTCTGTCAGTGCGCCCTCAATCTTAAAACCATTCGCCAGAACGAATAGTTTTAATTACAATTGCTATATATAAAACTATTCGTTCTGGCGAAGGGTTTCGCGATGCTTACTACCAAAGAAACCGCCGAGCTGCTCGGCATCACTCCGCGCAGGGTGCAGGAGCTCATAAAAAACGGAGCACTTGAGGCCCGCAAGGCTTCTGGTGTATGGCTCATCGACAAAGACAGCGTCGACACGCGACTCCGCTCTGTGACCAAAACGGGGGGACGTCCCCGCCGCGGCCACGGTAAGAGCGAGATCGCGTTCACCCTCATGAACCGCACGTACGAAGTCGCTCAGCTGGTCTACAGTACATCGCGAAAAGACTTTACCCACATCGGTGCCGACATCGATTACGCCCACGCCCCTATTGGAGTATTTGGCCCTAATAGCCCCATATCGCTAGACTCCTTCCGCATCTGGTGGCGCGGCCGCGGTATCCCGCTCGCACGCATTGGGCTAGCCTCCCTGCTTGCAGAAGCCGCAGTCGATGTTCCCGATGAACTCGTCCAGCGAAATCTCGGCCTCTCCTTATCCGACCAGTATTGGATTAGGCCCCAAGGTTCCGGTCTCACCTGGGAGGATATCAACTTCTTCAATAACGCCTTTGATGACGTCTCGCTGTCCATTGCACCCTTTGCCCCAGAGGGAAAAGCGGCTGCCGCAAAGCCCGATAACACCTCGGACGGCAATCTTCAAAAGTACTGGACGTGCGAGGGCGAACGTCGAATTCTGCATAAGGCAGGAGCGCACCTGGACCAGGAACCTTATAACGAGCTGGTGGCGACCGCGCTCCACCGTCGCATCCTAAACGCCTGCGATTATGTGCCTTACTCGCTCGAGGGCACGGGCACTTCCGCCCTGAGCACATGCGATGTCTTCTTAACTGATGAAGAAGAGTATGTCCCTGCGTTCTATGTAAACCAGCACGCAAACGCAGATGAACGGCTAACCGACTACGAGCGATATGTAGCAAACTGCGAGGAGCTCGGGGTGACAGGCGTCAAGGATGCCCTTGACCGCATGATCGTGTGCGACGACATCATCGCCAACTACGATCGTCATTGGCGCAACTTCGGCCTCGTGCGAAACGTCAACTCACTGGTCTGCAGACCAGCCCCCATCTTCGATTCGGGCTCATCGCTCTGGTGCAACATTTCTCTTGAGGAGCTTAGGGCGGGAGAGCACAGTTTTACCAGCGCGCAGTTTCATTCAAGCCCCGCCAAACAAATGTTGCTCGTCGAGGACATGGGCTGGTTTGACGGCGACAAACTCGAAGGCTTCGTTGACGAGGCGATCGAGATTCTGTCTAAAAACGATGCCCTAGCAGCGAGACTGCCTTATCTAAAAGAGGCGCTAACGTGGCGCCTCGAAAGAATGATCAACATCGCTGAATGGAGTTAGCGAGGCAGCATTGCCCGTCAGCTCCCCTATCTCCCACGCAACGCCTTGAGCTTGGCCAGGGCCTCGGGGCTCAGGCGGCTGCCCAGGGTCATCTTGATCTGGGGTGCTTCCTCGGCCTCATGCACGTCGTTGTCGATCTGTTTGATCTCGTCCACCAGCATGCGGCTCGAGATGCGCGTGACGCCCTTGCCCATGACGACAGCCTGGATCGTGCCGTCGCTCGATACCACGGAGCACGCGCGGCCTTCCTCGCGCGCCTCGATGCAGAGCTTCTGCACCACGGTGTCGGCCGATACGCCCGTCGGCGAAAACTCGATGCGCACGCCGCGGGCCGGCAGGTTGGGACGTTCACTGGAGATATTGCCCGCGCCGTCAAACACGATCACGGCCTCGTAACGGCCCTGGGCAAAGGCAGCAACGTCGTTGATGAGGGCGGTGCGCGCCATATCGTGGACGTCGCTGGAATACGGATCGTCGGAATGGTCGTACACGAGCTTTTCGTAGCGCGGCGTGCAGTGAATCACGTTGTAACCGTCGACCACCAGCAGCTCGGGCTTGTTGGAGTGCACCGTCGAGACTGGGTCGGCGATAGCCTGCGCAAACGCATTGCCGCCCACGCCGTAGGTCGCGGCCGAAACAATCGGCTTGGCCGAGCCCTCGCCAAAGCGCTTGGCCTTGGACTTGGCACGGTTCTTCTTGGACATGCGCTACTCCTCCCCCATGAGCTCGCCGGCGTTGCGGCGCAGCCACTCAAAGCACAACGCCGTGGTCGCCTGGGCAACATTGAGGCTCTCGGTCATGCCGCGTTGGGGAAGCTTGGTCAAAAAGTCGCATTTCTCGAGTACCAGGCGCGAGATGCCGTCGCCCTCGGAGCCCATGACGAGCGCCACGCGACCTTCGAAGGGAGCATCCCAGCAACTGCCCTCGGCGTGCTCGGAAGCACCGCCCACCCAAAAACCAGCGGCCTTGAGGTCATCGAGTGCACGGGCAATATTGGGAACCTGCGCGATAGGCAGATGCATGACAGCACCGGCCGAGGTCTTGTAGCTGCCCACGGTCACGCCGGCGGCACGCTTGTTGGCGATGACGACGCCGGCCGCGCCCACGACCTCGGCGGAGCGCACAATGGCGCCAAAGTTGCCGTCGTCGGTCACATGGTCGAGCACGACGACAAGCGCCGGACCGTCGCCTGCGCGGTCGAGAATATCGGCGACATCAGCATAGGGGAAGTTGCCAACCTCGAGTGCGATGCCCTGATGAGCGCCATGGCTCGACAGTGCGTCGAGCTGCGCGCGCGGCACATACTTAATGCGGACGCCCGCGGCGTTGAGGTCGTCGACCAGGCGCGACAAGGCGGCATCGCGCTCTCCACCCTCGACAATGAGCGCGCACTTGATGGGAAAACCAGTGCGTAGCGCCTCGGCGGCAGCACGGCGGCCTTCGATAAACTCGCCCTTGGGAGCCTGGACAGCATCGCGGTTGCGATCGCGCTGCGGACGTGCGGCCTGGGTACGATCGCGCTGGCCCTTGGGAGCGGCAGCGCGATCGTTGCGGCGAATCGGACGCGAGCCAGAAGCGGCCTGCTTGCCGCCACGAGGTGCACGCTTGCGATTGTCGGCCATAAAACGGCCTCCTTAAATAGATAACGGACAAGAATCGACCGTCCGAGCCACGGCACCTTGCCTTTCAATCGTCGGGCATGACCACCAGGTCTATGCCCTCCTCTTTCAAGGCAATCTGCCGCACCTCGAACGGTCGACAAATACTAGAGACTCTTAATACGAGTGCCGGCGGCGGTATCTTCAATCGTCAGGCCCAGGTCCTTGAGCTGGTCGCGGATGGCGTCGGCCAGATCCCAGTTCTTGGCGGCACGGGCCTCGGCGCGGGCCTCGAGAATCTTGGCAGCGGCCTCGTCCACGTCGTCACCCGTGTAGGCAACCAAACCGGCGGCAACGCCCAGCAGGCCCAGCGGCAGCTCGACCTTGGGCTCGGGAAGCTCGACGCCAAGCGTATCGAGCAGCTCGGTCAGCGTGTCGGCGGCGGCAAGCGCGGCGGCCTTGTCGGCAGCGTCGCCCGCCTGCTCCAGGTACTGGTTGCACTCGGTCACAAAGCCAAAGACGGCACCCATGGCACCAGCGGTGTTAAAGTCGTCGTCCATGCACTCCTTAAAGGTGGCACGGGTCTCGGCGGCCTTGGCGGCAAACGCCTCGGATGCTGCCTCATCGGCATCGGCCGTCGCATGGTTCGCGGCCCAGCGAAGGTTCTCGACCGTACCGGCGATACGCGTGAGCGAGTTCTCGGCACCCTCCAGGCGCTCCCAAGAAAAGTCGAGCGGCGAGCGATAGCTCGTCTGCAGCATCAGCAGGCGCAGGGCGGCAGCGGAGTGCTGCTCGAGGACCTCGGCCAGCGTAAAGAAGTTGCCGAGCGACTTGGACATCTTCTCGCCGTCTACCAGCAGCATGCCCGTGTGCATCCAGGTGTTGGAGAAGCCCTGGTGCCAGGCGCAGGTGGCCTGAGCGCACTCGTTCTCGTGATGCGGGAAGGCAAGGTCGGAGCCGCCGCCGTGGATGTCGATCGGAGTGCCCAGGTAGCGATGCACCATGGCGGCGCACTCGGTGTGCCAACCGGGACGGCCCTCGCCCCAGGGGCTCGGCCAGCTGGGCTCGCCGGGCTTGGCGGCCTTCCACAGGGCAAAGTCGAGCGGGTCGTTCTTGTCCTCGTTCTCCTCAATGCGTGCGCCAACCATAAGGTCGTCGATGTTGCGGCCCGAGACCTGACCATAGCTGGGATCGCTGCGCACGGCAAAGTACACATCGCCGTTATCGGCTGCGTAAGCGTGGCCCTGCTCGATAAGCGTCTTGATCATGGCGATCATGGGGCCGATCTCCTTGGTGGCGCGGGGGCGCACATCGGGATCGAGCACGTTGGCGGCGCGCATGACGCCGATGAACTTGTCGGAGAACTCCGTCGCGACCTCGGCGGCCGTACGGCCCTGCTCGTTGGCGCGCTTGATGATCTTGTCGTCGACATCGGTGAGGTTCTGGGCGAACGTGACCTCGTAACCGCTCGCGATGAGCCAGCGGCGAATCACGTCAAAGCTGATGAACGTACGGGCGTTGCCGATGTGGATGTTGTCGTAGACCGTGGGGCCGCACACGTACATGCGGACCTTGCCGGACTCGATGGGCTGGAACTCTTCCTTTTTATGGGTAGCGCTGTTGTAGATACGCATTCGTTACTCCTTAACGGTTTTCTGTAGCAGGCAGACGGCCCAGGCGCCGATTCCCTCGCCCTGGCCTTCCCAACCGAGCTTTTCGGTCGTAGTGGCGGCGACGCCCACGTTTTCGACGTCAACGCCCAGGGCATGGGCAAGGTTGGCGCGCATGGCATCGCGATGCGGGGTGATCTTAGGCTGCTGGCAGGCAATGGTGCAATCGGCATCGACAAACTCAAAGCCCAGCTCACGCGCATAGTCCATCACGCGGGCAAGCAGCACCATCGAATCGGCACCCTCGTAGGCGGGATCGGTGTCGGGGAATAGCTTGCCGATGTCTCCCCCACGGCAGGCGCCCAGAATGGCGTCGGCCAAGGCGTGCGCGAGCACATCGGCATCCGAGTGGCCCAGCAGGCCGCGCTCGTAGGGAATGTCGACACCGCCGATGATACATCGACGCCCCTCCACCAGACGGTGAACGTCGTAGCCATGGCCAATGCGCAGGTTACTGAACATGGGGAAGGTCCTCTCCCTCGGCCATGCGGCCAAGCAGAATCGCGGTTACGGGACGCAGGTCCTCGGGCACCGTCACCTTAAGGTTATCGCGTGGGCTCTGGACGCAGCGGACGCGCCCACCCATGCGCTCGACCAGCGACGAATCATCGGTACCGATAAAGCCCTCGGCAATGGCTGCAGCGTGGGCGCGCTTCATAGCATCGACGCTAAAGATCTGCGGCGTCTGCGCTGCCCAGTAGAGCTCACGCGGCGGCGTCTCGACGATATTATCGCCGTCAACGATCTTGAGTGTGTCGATCGCGGGCTGACCGCACACGACACCGTCGAGGGCACGGTCGCTCACGAGCACGTCGATAGCGTGGTCGATGGCCTCGGTCGTAATGAGCGGACGAGCGCCGTCGTGGATGGCGACATATTCGAAACCCGCCGGAACCGCATGCACGCCGGCACGGGTGGAATCCTGACGGGTATCGCCGGCATCGGCAAAGCTGATGGGCGTGTCATAGTCAAACGGGTCAATGGCCAGGCGGCGCATCTCGGCACGGCGCTCGGCAGGGCAAACCACGACGATATGGCCGACCTTATCGCTACGATCGAACGCGCGGATGGACCAGCTCATGAGCGGACGGCCCGCCACATTAACGAGCTGCTTGCCGCCGGGATTTCCAAAGCGCTGGCCGCTGCCGCCGGCAACGACCACGGCGCATACGGGCGCCATTATGCGTTCCCCTGTTTGGTGCCCTTCATGCGGTACAGCGAGTCCGCAAGAATGGCAGGGTTGTTGACGCCAAAGTCGCCCAAGCGCTCCGGATCCTCGCTGATGTCGTCCATGAGCTCCTGCAGCGAGCCATACTCGTCGACGATCTTCTCGGCCACGCCGTCGCGCACGACGGACACGCGCGAAAGCGTGCGCAGGCCCAGCGGTGTCATGACGGAGTCCTCGTCCAGGTCGTCGTAACCCAGAACCGCCGCCACATGCTGCGGGTCGGACAGGTCCTTAGGCGTCATGCGAGCGAGCTCGGCGCGAATCTTCTCGGCGTTTGCCTCGGAGGAATCGCTTGCGTAGTCGCGGATCATCAGGTCGTATTCGGTATCCATGCTGGAGCCCGCGAGCTGCTCGAGCTGCATCTGCACGAGCTTGCCCTGGTTACCCAGCTTGACGATGCAATCCTTAAGCTCGGTCTTTGCCTGTTGCATGATCTCGAAACTCGAGAAGATGCCGGTGATGTCGGCGAGCGTAACGTAGTCGTCGAGCTCAAGGGCCGTCAGGCGCAGCAAGGAGCGATCGAGCGACTGACGGGTGGTCTGAAGCGTGGCGACGAGCTGGTTGACCGAGCTCATGATGGTGGTGACGGGCTGGATCTCGTAGCTCTTGCCGTGAACGTACACGTTAACGACGGCACGGCGAGCCGAAACCGAGATCACGATGGCATCGGTGAGCACCGACATGCGAGCGGCAGTACGGTGACGCATGCCCGTCTCACTCGTGGCGAGCGAGGGATCGGGATTGAGGTGGAAGTTGGCGCGCAGGATCTGGGTGAGGTCGCCATCGATGACGATGGCGCCGTCCATCTTGGAAAGCTCGAACAGGCGGTTCGAGGTAAACGAAATGTTGAGCGGGAAGCCGTCGTTACCGGCAGCGAGCACGTTTTCGGTGTCGCCGACGCAGATAAGGGCGCCCAGGTGACCGGCGATGATCATGTCGAGGGCGGTGCGGATCGGCTGACCAGGTGCCGTCAGGCGGATGGCCTGTTCCATACGCTTTTGCAGCTCGTTCTTATCCAAGGCATCGCTCCCATCGTGTACGCTCCATAAACGCTAAATAGTTTCTCACGGTTTGTCCCTGCGGCGCTTGCGAAATCCGATGCTTACAGAATGAGCGAACACAGCTGAGAGCCCAACCCAAATCAGCTGTTCATGTGGTAGCATCGGGATTCGCATAAATGAGGGAGTAGTCGCGTGATCGGGTTCGCCTCCGGTGGCGCGGCAAGTCAACACACTGGCCGATGCGGCCTGGCTTGCCTTAATGAACGAGACTCGTGGCTGTGCGCGCAACGCGTACGCCACGGGTCTTTTTTGTTACTCCCCCAAGAGGTACACGCGGGCCCGCCCGCAGAGAGGGAGCCAGACTATGGGACTCGCAGAGCTTGTGTTGCTCGCTATCGGCCTTTCTATGGACGCTTTTGCCGTATCCATCTGCAAGGGCCTTGGCATGAAAAGGATCAACCTTAAGGTCGCCGTGATACTCGGCCTGTTCTTTGGCGGTTTCCAGGCCGGCATGCCCGTAATTGGGTGGGCCCTTGGTAGCCAGTTCATGGGCATCATCAGCCCCATCGACCACTGGATCGCCTTTATCCTGCTCGCCTTTATCGGCGGCAAGATGCTGTGGGAAGCCTTTACTGAGGACGAGAACGAAGGCGACGGCAAGGATGCCGAAAAGATCGACCTGGGCGAATATCTAATCCTTGCCATCGCCACCTCGATTGACGCGCTTGCCGTGGGCATCTCGTTTGCCGCGCTCTCGGTCGATATCGTTCCTGCCGTGTCGCTCATTGGCATCACGACCTTTCTCTTCTCCGTTGCCGGCGTAGCGATCGGCCACACCTTTGGCGCGCGCTACGAAAAACCCGCCGCCATCGTGGGTGGCGTCGTACTCGTCCTCATCGGGCTTAAGATCTTGCTTGAGCATCTGGGGATTCTCGCGATATAAAAAAACGCCTCTCATAAGCTCAACGGTCAACATAGAGGCCTCATGCAGTGTTTTGCATGAGGCCTTTTCATGCAGACTTTTGCATGTCATACTGATATGCAAAAGTCTGCACGTTAGGAGATCGCCGTGGATACCCTTCCCATCACCACACCGCGCCAAGCTGGCGTCTACGTGCGCCGGGCACGCGAGGCGCAAGGGATCACCCGTGCGACCCTCGCTAAAAAGGCCGGTGTTTCGGAGCGCCTGCTCGCATCGCTCGAGCTGGGCGACGCCACCGGCATTCGACTCGACAAGTTGCTGACCGTCTTTAACGCACTCGGCATAGGTCTCTTCGCGCAAAGCGATAACGACTCCATCGCATCGCCCTCCGAACATCCGACGACGATAGTGAACCTCCCTATCGCGAACTCGAATACCCTGCCAAAGCCAAGCGTAGGCAGACGACCCACTCGACAAGGAACGCCATCTTCCTATGGTGCCTTGCTGGCCCAAATCGCAGCCGAGCAAGGCCTTTCCGGCACTTCAAACCTCTCCTTTGGCTGCAAGGTTGTGAAATAAATGGCAGAGATGGAACTCGCGACCCTCATTTGTGGCGAAATCGCCGGCACTCTCCGGCAAGACGAGCATGGACTCTGCAGCTTTGTATACGCCCCAACCTATCGCGGAGCACCGCTATCGCTAACAATGCCGCTTTCCAATCGCACGTATGGCCATAACATCGTCCGCCCATTCCTATTTGGCCTTTTGCCCGACAGTCAAGAGCAGCGTCGCGCTATTGCCGCCGAGCATGACGTTGCATCCAACAACCCCGTCGCCCTCTTGTGCCATATCGGTCTTGACTGCGCGGGGGCCGTTCAGTTTTGTCGAGCCGATCAATTAGACGCCGCCCGCGGCAGGGTCTCGACATACCGCCCGCTTACCAATTCTCAAATCGCTCACAAGCTCAAAGCAATTCGCGATGGCGAAAGAGAGACATGGATGGGCTCCAACGAAAGCTGGTCCCTGGGCGGCAATCAAGGCAAATTTGCACTAGCTTGGCATGATGGCCAATGGTGCGAATGCCTAGGGTCATCCCCCACTACCCATATCTTCAAAAATGGTGTCGTTGGGTTCAAACATCAGGCCTTAAACGAATTCGTCTGCATGAAAACGGCTCGGCGTGTTGGCATTCCAACTGCCAACGTCTCCTATTGCACATTTGAAGACGAAGCCGCGCTCGTCGTTGAACGGTACGACAGAATGGCCAATAGCAGCGGAAATATCGAAAGGGTGCATCAGGAGGACTTTTGCCAGGCGCTCGGTGTATTGCCAAGCCAGAAATACACCGCTGACGGAGGACCAACTACACGAGACATCCAAGAACGACTGATCAACACAGTCCCCCACCACATGAATCTTGTGCTTTTTACCTATATGTTGTTCTACAACGCCATTATCGGAGCGCCTGACGCACACGCTAAAAACTACTCGCTCATCCTAGGCAAAGGCACAAACGCGGCGCTCGCACCCATGTACGATGTCGCATCGGGCTTAGCGTATGAGCGCATGCGACGTCGGGCACGCCTGGCCATGAGCGTTGGCGGCGAAAATCGTGTGGGGCGCATCGGTCCAGGCGCTATCCGTCGATACCACGGTATGGGCGACCCCGCGCTGGAGGCGGCGCTCATCGATGCCGGACTATCTGAGAAGTTTTGCTTTGCGACCATGATGGACCTCGCCTACGAGGTACCCGTTTGCATGGAAGAGGTCATGGACGAATACGCCGACCTGCCCGGCATGGCGGACCTGCGCGAGCATATGCTCGGCCCCGTCCGCGAAAACTGCCAGCGCACCCTCGACCTCATCAAGGCGGATATGGGCTAGACGCCAATCAATTTCCCATTTCTTAAAAAAGAGAGGGGGCACCCGTCGCAAAAGCTCGGATGCCCCCTCTCATAATGTCATTTGCAATCCGCTAGCACGTAGCTCGGACTGCTGCTAGCGCAACCTTTACGCAGCGAGGCGCTTGAGGACGTCGATGAGCAGCTCGTAGAAGCGCTCGGCAGAAGCGAGCTCCATGCTCTCGTCCGGGGTGTGGACATCGGAGAGCGTCGGGCCCACGGCGATGGCGTCCAGGCCGTGCAGGGCCTCGGCAAACAGGCCGCACTCAAGGCCGGCGTGAATGGACTCGATTCGTAGCTCGGAGCCAAAGAGCTCGCGATAGCTCTCGACAAAGATGTCGCGGACCGGCGAATGCTCGGCATAGCTCCAGCCGGGATACTCGAACTCAAACTTGGCGTCGAATCCCAGGACATCGGCCAGCGTCTGCAGGCGGTCCTTGAACTCGTTCTGCAGCGAGGTGATCGAGGAGCGCGGGGACAGCATGATCTTGACTTGGTCGTCAGAGGTGGCAACCACGCCGATGTTGGAGGAAACCTCGACGGAGCCGTCGGTGGCGACATTGCGGCGGATCACACCGTTGGGGGCAAGACGCAGAGCGCGAATAAGGGCAAGTGCGGACTTTTCGTCCATGGCCTCGACCTCAGTGTTGTCGGCAATCTCAACCGTGCAGGTAAAGCCGGGGTCGAAGACCTCGAGCTCGGCAGTAACGTCGGCGATGATGCCCTTTGCGATCTGGGCCGCGGCCTCGGCTGCAGCGTGGTCGGCGTAGACCAGCTCGGCCTTGCACTCACGGTTGATGGCGTTGTCCTTGGTGCCGCCGTTAAAGCTAACGATGGCGGGCTCGCCGGCAACCATCAGGCGGTCGATGATGCGGGCCATGATGAGGTTGCCGTTGCCGCGCTCCAGGTTAATATCGCTGCCGGAGTGGCCGCCCAGCAGGCCGGAGATGTCGAGCGTGAGGGCGCTACCGGTCTTGTGCTCGCGCGCGATCGGGCAGGTGTAGGTAACGACGACACCGCCGGCGCAGCTGACGGTAGCAACGCCCTCTTCCTCGGAGTCAAGGTTAATCATGGTGCGGGCGCTAATCTGGGACTTGTCGAGCGTCTCGGCGCCGACCAGGCCGGTCTCCTCGTCGGTGGTGAATACGCACTCGAGGGCGGGGTGAACGATCGAATCGTCATCGAGAACAGTGAGCATCAGAGCGACGGCAATACCGTTGTCGGCGCCCAGAGTGGTGCCGTTAGCGGTGAGGACGCCGTCCTTGACGACCAGGTCGATACCATCAGTCGTAAAGTCGTGCTCGACGGAGCCCAGCTTGTCGCACACCATGTCGATGTGGCCCTGCAGCATCACGGTCGGGGCATTCTCGGCGCCGGCAGATGCGGGCTTGCGAATGATGACGTTGTAGACCTCGTCCTGGTACACATCGAGACCGCGCTCCTTGGCAAACGCGACCAGGAAATCGCTGATGCCCTTCTCGTTGCCAGACCCACGGGGGATCGCGCTGACCTCCTCAAAGAAATGGAACAGCTGGGCGGGCTCGTAACCGGTAATCTTGTAGTCCATGGTGCCTCCTTGGCGCAACTGGTTAGACAGTAAGACATGCGACTTGTATATTCCCAGACTTTGCGTGCATAAACCAGTCGAAAACGCCGAGCGCCCTCGCATCATCGGCTAACGGCGAGGAAACGCCACTTTATCAAGATAAAGCAGGTTAGACGGGCCGTGCCGAAGGGACGTTGGACCCTTCAACCAACTTCAACGCCTGTTGAACATTAATGCATACACCATTGGTATGTTTGATGAGATTTTTGTCCTCTGTCACGACGTAATCGGCATCAATGCGATTGGCGACGCCCAGCATCAGGTCGTCCTCAAAGTCGTTGTGATGATACTTGAACACAAAGGAGTCGAAGACCTCGTCTGCACCGACCGAGGCAATAATCGACTTTTGCCGAATCAGGCGAACGCACGCCCACGCTGTCTCGTCGGCACCGGCGATGGCTTCGGGAGTGAGAGCCCCCTCACGGCGGGCGTCGGCCTTCATCGTCCTTCCCAGAATGTAATAGACGTCTTTGACAGACAGGGAGGACGAGAAGAGGACGATATCCTCCGCTTCCGCCGCGCGAGAAAGGAGCTCGACTATCGGCCTGGTCGCATTCGTGCGAGCGAGAAAGTAATCTAGCCAGACGTTCGTGTCGATCAACAGCTTGAGCACACGTTTCGTTCCGACGCCGCTCATAATTCGATCCAATCGCTGAATCTCTCGCTCATCATTTGATCGTATAACTCGTCGTAATCAAAGGCTTCATCGGGGCTCGGCCTCTGAATCGAGAACCGCTCATAAAAATTCGAAATTAACGCAGCCCCTTCCGAGACGCGGGACGAACTCGCCTTCGATCGTATGTCGTCAGGCAGGACTTCGTCATCATTCTTTTTTGCGACGGGCATATGACCGTTCTCGGTCAAGTACTGCCACAGCTCCCTCACAGCTTGTGACGGCGTCATGCCGATATGCGCCAGCACGGCGTCCCCAGCCTCTTTGAGTTGGCGATCCATGCGCACATTCATCTGGACCGGCCGTGAGTCGAGTACCGATATTGGCATGCTAGCTCCTTCTGCTATACATATTTATATTTCGAGTATAGCACCATTTACTCATAAAAAAGGGGCGCCCCGACAGGAGTGCCCCTTCGCAAAGCTATGTTACGCCCTACAGCGCGCCGGAACCGGCTTGCATCATGCCGCCGGGGCCCGAGCTCACGCCACTGCTCACAGGCGCGGCGTTTCCGGTGTGCGGCGCCGCCGGAGCGGTATCGCCCCCGAGTGCACCCGCCGGACGCGGCGCCGGAATCTCACCCGTGCCGTGGCTAAAGACAAACTTGCCGTCGACCACGTCGCACAGGACGGTATCGCCCTCGCCCCACTCACCGGCCAGCAGCTCCTCGGACAGCGGATCCTCGATGAGCTTTTGGATGGCACGACGCAGCGGACGCGCGCCGTTGGTGAGGTCGGTACCCTCCGCCACAATCTTGTCGTAGGCCGCATCGGTAAGCTTGATGTTCATGCCGTTTGCGATCAGGCGCTGGCGCAGATCGTCCACCAGCAGGTGCGCAATCTTGGTCAGGTTCTCGCCCGAGAGCTTCTGGAACACCACGATGTCGTCGATACGGTTGAGCAGCTCGGGGCGGAACAGGCGCTTGAGCTCGCCCATCGCGCGGCCGCGGATCTCACTCGAGGTGAGGCCCTGCTCGCCGGTGGTGCCAAAGCCAACGCTCGCATCCTGCGCGATCTCGCGGGCGCCCACGTTTGACGTCATGATGATCACCGTATTGCGGAAGTCGACCGTCTTGCCCTGGCTATCGGTCAGACGGCCCTCCTCCAACACCTGCAGCAGGATATTGAAGATGTCGGGGTGCGCCTTCTCGATCTCGTCGAACAGCACGACCGAGTACGGGTGACGGCGAACAGCCTTGGTGAGCTGGCCGCCCTCGTCGTGGCCCACATAGCCCGGGGGGCTACCGATGAGCTTGGAGACCTCGAACTCACTGCCAAACTCCGACATATCGAAGCTGATGAGCGCGTCCTTGCTGCCAAAGAGATACTCGGCGAGCGTCTTGGCGAGCTCGGTTTTGCCCGTGCCGGTGGGGCCCAGGAAGATAAAGCTGCCGCCGGGGCGACGCGGGTCCTTGAGCGGCGAGCGGCTGCGGCGCACGGCCTTGGCAACGGCCTCGACGGCCTCGTCCTGACCGATGATGCGCGTCTTGAGCACGCTTTCGGCCTGCAGCAGGCGGCGGCTCTCGCTCTCGGTGAGCGAGGACACCGGCACGCCCGAGGTCACGGACACGATGTCGGCAATCTGGGAGACATCGATGGTGAGCGGGCTGGCGTCGAGCTCGGCCGTCCAGGCAGCCTTGGCCTCGGCGAGCTCAATCTCGGCAGCCTTTTGCTGCTCGGTGATCTCGGCGGCCTTGTTCATGTCGTCGCTCTCGGTGGCCTCCTGCGCGGCGGCCTTAAGCTCCTCCACGCGATGCTCGGCCTCGCGCACCGGCTCGGGCGCGCGGTTGGCGGCGATGCGGGCGCGGGCACCGGCCTCGTCGATGAGGTCGATGGCCTTATCGGGCAGGAAGCGATCCTGGATGTAGCGGTCGGAGAGGTTCGCGGCGGCCTCGATAGCACCCTGCGTATAGCGCACATGGTGGTGCTCCTCGTAGCGCGGCTTGAGCGCGGTCAGGATCTTGACCGTGTCCTCGACGCTCGGCTCCTCGACATCGATGGTCTGGAAGCGACGCTCGAAGGCCGGGTCCTTGGTGAGGTACTTGCGGAATTCCTCGGCCGTGGTGGCGCCGATAATCTGGAAGGCACCGCGCGCGAGCACGGGCTTGAGCATGGAACTCGCGTCGATGGAGCCCTCGGCAGAGCCGGCACCGATGATGGTGTGCATCTCGTCAATAAACAGGATGACGTCGTCAGCTTCGGTGGCCTCCTGGATCACGTTCTTGAGGCGCTCCTCAAACTCACCGCGATACTTGGCGCCCGCAACGAGGCCCGGCAGGTCGAGCGTCCAGATGTTCTGGTTCATAAGGTTCTCGGGCACGTTGCCGGCGGCGATCTGCTGAGCCAGACCCTCGACGATGGCCGTCTTGCCCACGCCGGGGTCGCCCAAGATAAGCGGATTGTTCTTGGTGCGACGCGAAAGGATCTCCATCATACGCTGGACTTCCTTTTCGCGACCAATTACAGGGTCGAGCTCGCCGTCGCGCGCCTTCTGCGTAAGGTTGGTGGCGAACTGCTTAAGCGTATCGGTGCCGCTCCCCTTTTGCTGCGACGCGTCCGAGCCGCTAAAGAACGGCAGGCCCGCACCGGGACGCCCGGCACCGGCGCCGGCGAGCGGACGCTTCTTGTCCTGGTCCTTGGCGGTAAGTTTCTCGATAGCCTTTTTGATGGAGGCGGACGACACACCCAGGCGCATGAGGATGTCCATGGCCATGCCGTTACCCTCTTCGACGATGCCAATCAGCAAGTGCTCGGTCGACACGTAGGTCTGGTTGTTCTCACGTGCCACGCGGAAGGAGCGCTCCATCACGCTAATGACGAGCGGCGTAAAGGCAAGCTTGGCAGCCTCGGTCTCCTCGCTGGGCTCGGGAACCGTGGTCTGGACCTCCTTGAGGGTGTCCATGATGTCGTCGTAGGAGATATCAAGCGAGCGCAGCGCCTCGGCAGCGATGCCCTCGTCCTCCTTGGCGAGTGCGAGCAGCAGGTGCTCGGTGCCCACCTTATTTGAGTGCAGATCGAGCGCCTCCTGTTTGGCCATCGACATGACCTTGCGCGCTCGATCGGTAAATCTATCTAACATGCTCGTTTCCTTACATGAGTTCATCGAAATCAAAACGCCCGCCCGTCGGCGGCGCTTTTGTCTCTTTACCCACAGGTCGTCTATGTTAACAGCTGGAGGAATATCTATAAACCCGGCTCACATGAATGCAGGTTATGACCGCATCGCGGGACTCACCGCGCGATGCGCGACAGGCGCCCCGCAAGAGAAACCCTAGGCGTCTTTCACCACGTCGGGACTCGTCGCACGCGATGCGCGATAGGCATCGGCCTCCTTGGAGACGCGTTCGAGCAGCTCGGATGTATCGACGCCCTCGACTTGCGCGACCGTTTCCACCGTCTGCATGGCGACCGCCCTCAGGTACGCGCACGCGCTGTCCCCCGGCTGCTCGAGGTCTATCTCCTCGCCGCCCTCCCGGGCAAAGCCGACCGCCATCACAAAGCCCATGATGCCCGAGACCAGAAAGCCCACCGCAAAGCTCGAATCTGCCTTGAGCTCTTCTCCGTCGGGGTGGACGATCTCTCTCACGCGGTCGATGATGATCGTATGGATGCCCTGCACGACCTGCTCGGCGGCACCCGCCCTCATGGTGATGACGATGCGCCGCAGCAGGCAGCGGACGTCGCGCCGGTCGAACGCCGAAAGGTCGCCCTCGCTCGAAAAATGCCAGAGGGCATCGGTGATGAGCTCGTTATCCTGCAGCAGCTGGGCTATGGCGATGGCGACGAGTTCATCGAAATCGTGAAAATAGTAGTAAAACGTTCCGCGATTGCACTGGGCGGCGCGGGTCACCTCGCCAACCGACAGCTCGAAGATGCTGTTGTTCTCGATGAGCTCCCAAAACGCCTCGATGATACGGGTGCGTGCATCGGGCGCATCGGCGTCCTTACGCGGTCTCGCCATGCGCCTCACCGCACCCCTGCGCCTTGGCGTTCATGATGAGCATCTGAAGACGGTTCTCCACGTTGGCGAAGCTCACGTCGGGATCGTAGTCGAGCGGCAGGAACTGCGCCGTGGGATACTGCTCCTTGAGCGCATGGATGAGCCCGCGCCCCACGACATGGTTGGGCAGACACCCGAACGGCTGCAGGATCACGAAGTTGCGGCAGCCGCGCTTGGCGTGCTCGAGAATCTCCGCCGGAATCAGCACGCCCTCGCCCGCATCGAACGTATGGTGCAGGATCTTATCGCTCGCGCGCACGAGCTCGGGCATGCGCGTCGGCGGCTCGTAGAGCGGGCTCGCCGCGCCCAGGCGGTCGCAACGGTCGTGCGCGAGCTCGAACAGGTTGTCCGCCGTGGCGTACCAGGCCTTTTCGGGCAGCGACAGGTCGACGTGGAACTCGCGCGACTGCGCATGCTTGTAGAAATAGGTCTTGCGGATCACGTCGGTCATGCGCGCCTCGATGACCTCGAGCCCGTTGTCCTCGAGGTAGCGCTCGATCTCGTGGTTGGCGCCGAGATGGAAATTGAGCAGGTACTCGCCCACGATGAGAACGGTCGGATGCGGGTTCGAGCGGTCGTACGGAACGGCGTCCATGATCGCAAGCGCGCGTTTGAAGCCCGTCGCCTGGCCTCTCAGCCCGGAGCGCTCCATGCCCTCGATAACCTCATCGAGCGCGCGGTCGAACGCAGCGTCCGCCGCGCCCTTCTCGAGCTCGTAGGGACGGATGCGCCTAAGCATGGCCTCGAGGGCATCGATCATGGGAAGACCGTAGGCGATCTGGATGCTCGGGCCAAGGCCGAGCTTGAAGCCCGGATGCGCATTGTGGGCATCGACGTCGTCGTTGGTGAGCACCGGGACATAGTCGTATCCCGCGTCGTCGAGCGCGCGGCGCAGCAGGGGCATGTAGTGCGTCAGGCGGCAGTCGCCGATATACTTGCCAGTCACCACGGCGACGTCGTGCGGGTCGTACTTACCGCTCTCGAGTGCCGCGAGCGCCTCGCCGATCACGATTTGCGCGGGGAAGCAGATGTCGTTGTGCACATAGCGTTTGCCCAGGCGGATGGCATCCTCGCGCCCGATATCAAGGGCCTCGGCGCGCACGCCCTGATTGCGCATCGCCGCGGTCATGAGCCTGCAGAACGCATGGGAGGTGTTGGGGACCAGCGCGATCTTGTCGTGCCGGTCGCGCTTGGTGTACTTGACCTTATACGGGTCGTCGAGCGGATGGACCGCGTGCACCCGGGCGCCCTCGGCACGCTCCTCCGCGCGACGACGGTTGACCGACTCGATAAACGAACGCACGCGAATGCCCATGGGACCGGCGACGTCGCTCTCATCGAGCTTGATCATCATCGGAACCTTGGAGCCCATCTCGCCCATCATGCGCGCGATCTCGTCGGTGAGATACGCATCGTGGCCGCAGCCGAAGCTGCCCATCTGCACGAGCTCGAGCTCGGGCGTCGATGCGACGATGACCGCGCACGACAGCATGCGCGCATGGTAGTTGTTCACGATGTCGATGCGGCTGTTGGAAAGATCGACGTTGCAGACCCCCGGCACCGCATCGGGCGTCAGCACGGGGATGCCGCGCTCAGAGAAGAGCTTGGGCAGCCCGTGGTTGACCAGCGGGTCGTTGTGGTACGGGCGCGAAGCGATCACCACCGCGTAGCCGCCGTCCTCGTGCACGTTCTCGAGCACCTGCCTGCCGCGCAGCTGCAGCTGGTTCTCAAACGTCTCCTGCGCGCGGTCCGCCTGCTCGGTCGCCTTGGCAACCAGGTCGGCATCGATATCGAAGGTCTCCTTGCACCACGCCTTGAGCTGGCGGTTTCGGTCGCCCTCGTCGTACCAGTGGAACAGCGGCGTATCGAACGGAACGCCGAAACGCTCCTCCGGGTTATCGGAATTGCGCATCACGTAGGGGTATCCCTTTACGACGGCGCACATCCACTCGCTGGTAGAGGCGGTGTTTTCGGTGGGCACCGTCGTGATGATGGGCATGAAGATGCGGTCGACGCCGGCGTCGACGAGATTGCGGATGTGCCCGTGGACGAGCTTGGCCGGGAAGCACACGGTGTCGGATGTGACGTGCGCCAGACCGCGCTCGTACATCGCCTTGGTGCTGCGTCCCGAGACGCGCACCTTAAAGCCGAGCGTGCTGAAGAACGTCGACCAGAACGGCATGGTGTCCCAGAACTCAAGCACACGGGGAATGCCGATCGTGACATCGCGCCCCCCGCAGACGAGAACCGTGGGGTACGACTCGAACAGCAGCTTCTCGCGGTCGACAAAGAGATTGGGGGCAGCCGCGGTCCGGTCGCGCCCCGTGCCGGGCGCCTGTGCCTCGCAAGCACCCTGCGGACGCAGCTCCTCCGCCGCGGGAACCTTGCGCACGAGCTCATCCCATGAGATGGCGCCGCCGCGCGGGCAGCGATTGCCCGTGACGTAAAGCGAGCCGTCGCCAAACGCCACGACCGCGCGCTGGCAGCGGTTGTTGCACCGACGGCAGGTAACGCCGCCGAACTCGCGATGCTCGAAGCGCTCCACGGCATCGAGCCCGATAAACGACGTGCCGGCGTCGCCCTTGCGGCATTCCTCGCGCGCGAGCAGGGCGATACCGATAGCGCCCATCAGCCCCGGGTGGGGCGCACGCGTGACGGGTTTGCCCAGATACTGCTCGAATGCGCGCAGCACCGCGTCGTTTCGGAACGTGCCGCCCTGGACGACGACTTTGTCGCCCAGACGGTTGAGATTTGAAACGCGAATGACCTTGGTGAACACGTTCTCGATAATCGAACGGCAGAGACCGGCCATGATGTCGCCCGGACCCTTACCGCGCCGCTGCTCGGAAACGACGCTGCTGTTCATGAACACCGTGCAGCGGCTGCCGAGAACGGCGGGGGCTTTGGACGAAAATGCCTCGGTCGCGATATCCTCAACGGCTATTCCGAGGTTTTTGGCAAAACCCTCGAGGAACGAGCCGCAGCCCGCAGAGCACGCCTCGTTGACGACGATATCGGTCAGCACGCCGTGGTTGAGCCAGATGGCCTTCATATCCTGTCCGCCGATGTCGAGCACGAAGGTCGCATCGGGAACGCATGCGCACGCGGCGCGGGCGTGCGCGACCGTCTCGACCGTATGGTAGTCGGCGTGGAACGCGCGCGCGAAAAGCTCCTCGCCGTATCCCGTGGTGCCCACGGCATCGATCGCAAGCGTGACTCCCGCTGTCTCCCAGCGGTTCTTCAAGCTGACAAGACCCTGTTGGGCGACGTCGAGCGGTCTGCCGTTATTAGACGCGTAGAACGAATCGACAAGCTCACCCGCCTCATCGACCAGGGCGAACTTGGTCGTCGTGCTCCCCGAATCGATACCGAGCGCCACACGCACCGTCTCTCCGGGCGCATACGCATCCGGACCCTTTGCCGGCGTCTCTTTGCCATGGCGTGCCGTAAAATCCGCCTGCTCGGCAGGTGTGGCAAAAAAGGGCTGGGCAAGACGTCCCTCCCCGCTTGCGGGCGCGACCGTCTCGAGCTTATCCAGCCGGACAAAAGCGTCGGGAAGGTCGATCGGTTGGGACGATGCGAACATGTCGGTCAGCGACAGGGCGGCACCGCGCGCGACCATGATCTGCGGATCGCGCGGGACGATAACCTGATCGTCCGATAGATTCAGTTGCTCCCGGAACACGCGGACCAGTGTGGGGTTGTAGGCGAGCGTACCGCCCTCGAAGATTACCGGCGGCTCGATGTCGATACCCTGGGCCAGACCGCCGATCGTTTGGCGGGCGACCGCGTGAAGCGCCGAAAGCGCCAGGTCGGTGGTAGGAATGCCCTCGTTGAGCAGCGGCTGGATATCGGTCTTTGCGTACACGCCGCAGCGGCCCGAGACCTCGTGGACGGTCGTTCCCCGGCTTGCGAGCTGCTCGAACTCGCCCGATTCGGTGCCGACCCCCATGAGCTTTGCCATCTCGTCGATAAATGCACCGGTACCGCCTGCGCACGAGCCGTTCATGCGCATGTCGGCAACCTCGATGTCTCCCTTATCGTTGGTGCGGAAGAAGATCATCTTGGCGTCTTGGCCGCCCAGCTCGATGGCGCAGCGCGTCTGCGGATAGAACCTGCTGATCGCGAGCGCGTTGGCGACCACCTCCTGAACGTACGAGGCGCCCAGCGCGGTCGCGATATCGCGCGCACCCGAGCCGGTCACCGCAACGCGCAGTGACTCATGGGGAAAGCGCTCGGCGAGCTCGCCGAGCATGGCGCGCACGCTCGCTGTCTGACACGCCCCGTGGCGGCGATATCCCCACCACGCCTCGGTCATATCCTCGTGCATCGCGTAAACTTTGGTCGTCGTCGACCCTACGTCCAGTCCTACTAGCAACGCCATAATGCTCCGTCTCTCGCATTTTTCCCGCTAGAGATATACCACTCTACGTAATACAACAGACTGTTGTATTTAAACTCCGTATAAAAAGCGGCTGCCGAAACGCTTCAGCAGCCGCCGAATGCACCAACAGATTGTTCTGCGCGCTAGCACGTCGGGCAACGGAGCAGCACGGGCCCTCCGGTCATGTGCACCGCTCACGCCCGCGATGTCGCCGAGAGAGCTATCCACGCTTAGGGCTCCAACCAAGCAAGTCGCCCGCGCTCAGCAGATCCCTAAGCGAGCTACTCGCACTCAGGAGCCATAGCCTGCTCCAAGAGCTCGGCATGCTCCTCCTCGAAAACCGTCCCCACAGGGAAGGCGCGACGGAAGACGAAGCGGGAAATCGGACCGGCTACCAAAAGGTTCCACGGCAGCGCCATCACAAAATTATGCGGGATGTTGATCATCCAGATCGCGGGCACGGAATACAGGTTCGCAAGGATGCCGCCGGGCATGTGCGTCAGACCCTCACAGGCACCGTACAGCGACATGATGATGACCATGGGAACGACCATGCAGGAGCTGACGGCGAGCGTCATGGCAAGTGGCGAGCTCTTGCCCGGCGTGACCAAGTACTTAAAGGCGAAACCCTTGGCGAGCGGGCTGGCGACGAACCAGTCGCAGCACATGGCAAAAATGTAGGCAACGGGGAAGCCGAGCCACGCAGTGGCAACGACCTCGCCGTTGATGGCCCCGTGCTGCAGGGCAACGTTGTAGATGCTCATCCAGAGCACCATGCAAAAGCACATGATAAAGGTGAACAGCAGGCTCTCTCGTTTGTTGATAGGCATAAAGGGCAGATTCCTCTCTGTGTTGTACCGCGGCGCCACGCAACAAAAACGGGCGGGCAAGATGGAGCTGTTGGAACTTCATCTCGCCCGCCCGCGATACGTGCGTCTGCGACTACTTATGTGGTGGAACTACCCTAACACGAACGGCGCGCGCTTCGTAAGCGTTGAGTTTATGAAGATGCAGGGCACCGATAATCCCCCGACCCCATAAGTTGCGGTGGAATACGGACTGTTTTGACCCTTTAAGCAGCAATTCAGTCCCTATTTCACCGCAACTCATTTGGTGCAAAGTAACCTGTCCCCCTTGCGCTAATTAGCTGGTATGGCGCCAGCGAGGGTCGGTGAGGGTTCTCGCCACGCCCAAGCCAACGGGCAGAAACGCCACGATGAGCACTGCGCGCACAAACCAGCCGAGCATGTTGACCGTGTCGAAGGTGCACATGTAATACATAGAGCGATAGAGATACAGACCGGGCACCATAATGACAATCGAAGGCACCGTGAGGGCGATGCGCGGGTAGGTGAGCTTGACTTCGGCCAAGCTTGCCAGCAGACCCGATACCAGCGCGCCGATAAACGCTGCTGCCTCGGGAGGCATTCCCGTGCTGAGGCCCAGGAAGGGAATCATCGTCGGCGCATCGACAAGGGTCAGACGCAGGGTATTGGACACGGCGCCGATCAACCCAGCTGCCGCGGCCATCTTTACCGGGCTGTTGAACATCACCGAGAAGCCGAATACGCCAACGAAGCTCATCACCACGCGCAGGAGCGTAAGGGCAAGCGGCGAAAGGCCCAGTGGGGCAAAGTCGTCCGGCGCCAGGCCAACACACTCGGCAACCATCCAACCTACGAGCGTCGCCATCACAATAATCGATACGGCATATGAAAGGCGCTCGATACCGCTTCGCATGTCGAGCTTGGCGATGTCGAGGCCCGCCGTAATGAGCGGAAAGCCGGGAATCACAAAGAGCATGGCGCCGATATAGCCTTCTTGGTGCGACATTGCCCCCGGTATGACCTGGCCAAGGCCGAGCAATGCCAGCAGATACGAAACGCAAGCGAGCGCAACGCCGGTCGTCAGCGCGCTGAACTGACCAAGGCCTTGCTTGAGAATATGGGAGCGGGCAAAGTTGCCGACACCCGCGCCCACAAACGCGCAGGCCATCTCGATAGGGCCGCCGCCGAGCAAAAAGACGAAGGCGCCGCAAGCACAAGCTGCCGCAAGGCCCTGTTGCCAGGGAGAGTAATCGGGTTTTGAACTCTCAACGGTCTTGAGCATCTCGTGGTATTCGTGCACGGTAAACCGGCGCCCATACGTCTCGATTTCCTTTAAGAAGCTCTCCATCATCCAAATGCGATGGGTATTGACTCCCGTTGTGGGCAGGCTGACAACCTCGTTAAAGCAGTGGCCATCTTCGATGCAGGTGCACTCAAACGACAGAAGACTTAAGTCAACGTGGATGGTGACACCGAGTACGGCGGCAACACGATTCATGGTATCGCGCACGCGCCAGGCACCCGTTCCGCTTGCCAGCATAAGCATGCCGGTGCGGCAGATGATGGATGATTTATCGGTGAGCGGCGCATCGACGGCAAGCTCATCGCCTGCCGTCACGATCTGGTGCCAGTCAGTTTTCATATGGAGCGCGCCGGCACGAACGCCGTGGTGCATGGGGGCTCTCGAAAGCAGCGAGTCAAGGCGCGAAGGCTGTGGGGGCTCCGTTGATCCGACCTCGTCCTCATCAGTCTCTTCATCGACCAGATCAAAGGAATCAAGCGGCGCTGGCTCGCGACGATCGATCAGCTCCTCGTCCTCATCATCAAAGTAGTTGAACTGATCGAGCATGTCCTCTTCAATCGCGCGCTCGCTCGCATCGTCCATCCCGGTGCTCCCTTCCTATCGACTAACCCCCATCCTAGACAGCGACGGCTAAAGGAAACATAAAAGAGACGGCTGTCATGCGAGCCATACGCGCAATAGCCATTGAGTAGTCATTGGGGACGTTCTTGAATGACTAGTCGTTTAAGAACGTCCCCAACGACTAGTCATTCAAGAACGTCCCCAATGACTACTCCGACAACGTCGATGTATTGGCAACGCCAGCGAGCGGGTCGCATTTGTGACAAGGTGACGTGAAACGAAAGGGCGCTGACCTTTTGGTCGCGCCCTTGAAGTTGAACGTCAGATTGTCCAAATGCGGCCCGCGCAGCGTCGAGCCGTTACGCGGTTCGTAGAACCGCGTAACAAGTTAGTACATCTTTGCGCCGGCGGGGATGGAGGCGTCGAGCTGGATCAGGTTGAGGCGCTCCTCACCATCCTCCTCGTGGATGGCACTGATGAGCATGCCGCAGCTGGGGATGCCCATCATCTTGCGCGGAGGCAGGTTGGTGATGGCGAGCAAGGTCTTGCCGACCAGGTCCTCGGGCTCGTAATAAGCGTGAATACCGGAGAGGATGGTGCGGTCGGTACCGGTACCGTCGTCGAGCGTAAAGTTCAGCAGCTTCTTGGACTTCTTGACGGCCTCGCATGCCTTGACCTTCACAGCGCGGAAATCGCTCTTGGAGAAGGTATCAAAGTCGACGAACTCCTCAAACAGCGGCTCAACGGCGATCTTGGAGTAATCGAGCGTGGGCTTAAGCGACTTAACGAATGGGCTCGCGGCGTTGCCGGCCTCTGCAGCCTTGGCGGCAGCGGCACCGGACTGGAAACCCTTCTCGGGCTTCATGTGCGGGAACAGCAGGACGTCGCGGATAGAAGCCTGGTTGGTAAGCAGCATGACCACGCGGTCGATACCAATGCCAATGCCGCCCGCGGGAGGCATACCGTACTCGAGGGCGCGCACGTAGTCCTCGTCATACTCCATAGCCTCATCGTCGCCGCCGGCCTTCTCGGCCATCTGGGCAGCAAAGCGCTCAGCCTGGTCGACCGGGTCGTTGAGCTCGGAGAATGCGTTGGCGTACTCGTGGCCGGCGATGACCAGCTCAAAGCGGTGAGTCAAACGCGGGTCGTCCTCAAACCGCTTAGCGAGCGGGCTGACCTCGATGGGGTAATCGCACACGAAGGTCGGGTTGACGATGGTGTCCTCGCCCAGCTCATCGTAAATCTCGGCGATGATCTTGCCGGCAGTCCACTCGGGCTTGATCTCCAGGCCCTTCTCGCGCGCGGCGGCAGCAAGCTCCTCGACCGGCGTGTCGATGGTGACCTGCTTGCCGAGCACGTCGGAGACGATGTCGGTCATGGGACGGCTGGCCCACTCACCAGAAAGGTCGATGGTCTGGCCCTGGTACTCGATGACCTCGGGGTTGCCGATGGCCTTGTTAGCCGCCTTGATGACACCCTGGGCGAGCGCCTTCATGCCCTCGAGGTCTGAGAAGGCACGGTAGGCCTCCATCGTGGTGAACTCGGGGTTGTGGGTAAGGTCCATGCCCTCGTTACGGAAGATGCGGCCGATCTCGAACACGCGCTCAAAACCACCGACGATGCAGCGCTTGAGATGGAGCTCGGTGGCAATACGCAGGTAGCACTCCTGATCGAGCGCGTTGAAGTGGGTAATGAACGGCTTGGCGGTAGCGCCGCCCTGGATGGTCTGCAGGATGGGGGTCTCGACCTCCATGTAACCGTCGGACTCCATAAAGCGACGGAAGGTAGAGAGAATCTGCGAACGCTTACGGAAGGTCTCGCGAACGTCGTCGTTGGCGATCAGGTCGACATAGCGCTGGCGATAGCGGGTCTCCTTGTCGGAAAGACCGTGGAACTTCTCGGGCAGCGGACGAACGGCCTTGGAAAGCAGGGTCGCGCTCTTAGGGGCAACGGAAAGCTGGCCGCGCTGGGTGCGCACGACCACGCCGGTCACGCCCAGGATGTCGCCCAGGTCGAGGGCCTTGAGCGTATTCCAGGCAGCCTCGTCCATGTCGTTGATGCGGCAGAACAGCTGAATCTCGGCCGTTGCGTCGCGCACGACGATGAACATGATCTTGCCCTGACCACGCTTGGCGACCACGCGGCCGCCGATCTTCACGACGTCCTCGGTGTCTTCGCCATCGGCAAGATCGGCATACTTAGCCTCGATGTCGGCAACGTAGTCCTCGATCTCGGAGTGCTCGGGATAGGGGTTCTGGCCCGCCTCGAACAGGGCGGCGCGCTTGGCCAGGCGCGTGGCACGCTCGTCGTTGAGCGTCGATGCCTGCTCGGCGGCGTTTTGGTTCTCTGCCATAAGTTAGCTCCTCAAACTAAAACGCTCCCCAGGATTCGGTCCCAGGGAGCGAAAACATACCTTTACGCGGGACCGTGGTCTAGCGTGCGATCTTGGCGATGGTGTAGACGCGAGTCTTGCCGGAAGGCGTAACGACCTCGACGGAGTCGCCCTCGCCGTGGCCGATGATGGCGTGGCCGACCGGGGACTCGTTGGAGATCTTGTGCTCGAGCGAGTTGGTCTCGGTGGTACCGACGAGCGTGACTTCCATGACCTCACCGTTGGGATCAATCAGCGAAACGGTGGAACCGATGGAGACGGTCAGATCGCCCGTGGTGGCAGCAACCTGAGCGTTGGCGAGAATAGCCTGAATCTCGGCAATGCGAGCAGCATTCTGAGCCTGCTTGTCCTTGGCGGCATCGTACTCGGAGTTCTCCGAAAGGTCGCCAAACGCGCGGGCTTCCTTGATGTCCTCGACGATCTCCTTGGCGTAATCGCCCTCACGCCAAGCGAGCTCCTCGACGAGCTTCTGGCGGCCCTCAGCGGTCAGTACGATCTGGCTTGCGTCCATACGGATATCTCCCCAACTATGATGTAACAATCAACTGTCAACATAACGAAAAAGACCGGCTAGCCTGCGGGCAAGCCGGTCAGGTGCTCACCCCAAAGGGATGGGACTACTCTGCGTCCGCGTCGCCGTCCTCTGCCTTCTTTTTCTTGGCGGCGGCGAGCTGGGCCTCGAGCTCTGCGATCTTCTTGTCCTCCTCGGACTCCTCGACCACAACGTCCTCGGCCTGCTTGGTCTCGTCCTTATCGTCGCCCTCCATACCCTCGCGGATATTCTTGACGGTAGAGCCGAGGGACTTACCGAGCTTCGGCAGGTTCTTAGGCCCAAAGATAATCAGGATAACAACGAGAATAATGATGAGCTCAGGAGCCCTCAGTCCAAACATGTAGACCTCCACAATACAGCGAGACAAGCTCGAATGAGTATACCGCGGGTATCGCGGTATCACAACAATAGCTAAAAAAAGGGACCGCAAGAAGCGGTCCCTCCTCATGCTCTGGTCGGGTTGACTGGATTTGAACCAGCGACCCCTGCGTCCCGAACGCAGTGCTCTACCAAACTGAGCCACAACCCGTTAGCTCGACTATAGTAACAAAGATTTTCGCCGCGTGCTAGAGAAATTTTTATTTCTTTGGCGCGTCGATTTGAACCGTGTTGGGAATAAGCTCAGTCGCGCAGGCCCACCAGCCACTTTGCTGGGCAGCATCGGCAAGCCTTTCGGCCATGGCAGCGGTGTCGCAAATGGCAAACGAGCAGGCACCCGATCCGCACACATCTACAGCAACGGTTCCGTCCTGTTTACGCAGCCAGTCGAGGACCGTTTGAATCTGCGACTCCATCTGTGCGGAAATGACACCAAGGTTGTTATGGATGAGTGCATATGCCGTCTCGGCATCACCAGCACGCAAGGCAGAAGCTATCGCGCCGGGCTTGTCCGCAGGCACCGGGGCCTCGTCAAAACGTCGATAGGCTTCAATTGTCGAAACGCTTGCCTCGCGCGGCTTGACCAGCACGACGGGCGTCGCGGGCAGCGCGGGGTACTCAGTTGCCAGCACGTCTCCCCCACCTACGTAGAACGCAGGACTCGCGTGCAAAAAGAACGGGACGTCAGCACCAATGCCCCGCGCAATATCGTCGAGCGCTGGGTCGGTGCGATCAATGCCCCAGAGCTCCGCCAAGGCGACAATGACCGCGGCCGCATCCGTCGAGGGGCCGCCCAAGCCGGCGCACAATGGAATGCGCTTCTCAATCGTCACGCAGATGTTTGCCTCGCGACCATAATGCTCGGCCATAGCAACCGCAGCCCGATACGCCGTATTCTTTTGCATGGGAAAATCTGATGCTGGAACCGTCTGGACGGTCAGCGCCTGCGCCGGCGTGACCGTCACGGTATCGGAAAGACCGACGGCTGCCATCAGGGAATCGACCCTGTGGTAGCCGCGGTCATCGCGCTCGGTATGAACCCCCAGGTAGAGGTTGATCTTTGCCGGCGCGGAAAGAGTCAGGGACCAATCGGTCACCGTTAATGCTCCTCGAGCTGATTGCCGAGCGGGGTAAAGATATGCTCGCCGCTCTCGGGGTCGAACAGCTCGACCTGGCCGGTGAGGACATCGATGTACTGGTAGGACTGACGCGACTTGCGGCCGCGACGCTCGTCAACCTCGACAATGAAGACGGCCGGGTGGACGCTCTTGATGGTGCCCATGCGCTCGACGACGCGGGTACGGCCCATGTTGGCCTTAACCTTGACGCGATCGCCCACCATATCGGTCAGCTTCTCGTGGATGTCGTCGACGTGATTGACTTCCATCTCTTCCATGAACAGGGCCTCCAGAAGGTGCAATTCAAAAAGGGGATAATACCCCTAAGATAGACAAAACTCTAATACTATAGCACCCTGTTGTGGCCATACGCAAGTAGCTAAAAAAGCCCGGTCTCGAATACGTACCAGACGACAATCTCGCATGACCAGTTGTTACGCGGTTTGGTAAAACCGCGTAACCTAAAGGATATCGGTGTCCAAGACGATGGTGAATGGGCCGTCGTTGACCAAGTCGACTTTCATATCGGCGCCAAAAATGCCGTGCGCCACGTGTTCGACATCTTGGCGAACGAGCGTCAGGAAGTACTCGTAGAGCTCGTTGGCAACATCGGGCGCGCCGGCATCCGTAAACGACGGACGGCGACCGTGGCGGCAGTCGGCGAACAGCGTGAACTGCGACACCACGAGCACCTCGCCGTCGACATCGGCAAGTGCCAGATTGGTCTTGCCGTTCTCGTCCTCGTTGATACGCAGCCCGCGGAGCTTGCCCCACAGCTTGTCGGCCTCGGCACGCGTATCGCCATGGCCCACACCCAGCAGCACCAGGTAGCCGCGTCCAATGCGGCCCACGCACTCGCCGTCGACCGTCACGCCGGCGTTGAGCACGCGCTGCACCACCGCACGCATGGCCTACTCCTCGCCCGTCAGCTTGGCGGACAGATGCTCGAGCGCGTGGAAACGATGGCTGATGGCGTTCTTCTCGTCAGCCGTCAGCTCGGCCATGGTCTTGCCCGGCGTGTCGACCGGCAGGAACAGCGGGTCATAGCCAAAACCATGGTCGCCGCGGCCCTCGTGCGCGATAACGCCCTCGCAGGCGCCCTCGCCATAGGTAACCAGACCGTCCGTGTCGATGAGCGCGACGACGCTCATAAAGCGCGCGGTGCGGTCCTCATCTGCCACGCCTTCCAGGTTAACGAGAAGCTTGGCGTTGTTGGCGGCATCGTCGCCGTGCACGCCCGCATAGCGCGCGCTATACACACCGGGCTCACCGTCCAGCGCGTCGACGACCAAGCCCGAATCGTCGGCAATGGCCATAAGGCCCGTCTCCTCAACCGCGGCTTGGGCCTTGATGATGGCGTTCTCCAAAAACGTCGTGCCGTTTTCCTCGGGATCCTCAAAATCACCCAGCTGGCCGAGCGCCACAAAGCGCACCTCGGGCATGACCTTGCCCAAAATGGCCTCGATCTCGGTGAGCTTATGGGCGTTGCCCGTTGCCACGACGATGGTCGCCGCCGGGTCGAGGGTGTCGATGTCAATCTTCTCAAGTGCCATGACTGGCCTCCTTGTCTCTATAGCAAGCCGCGTGAGGGGCGTTTGGGCACTTGACCTCTCCCCTCTCAGGCGATCGGACCTTTCAACGCAGCATTTCAGCAGATAAAACCTACCAAAATAAACCTGTCCCTTTTGGCAGGTTAGGCGATGGCTTGGCGCTGAAGCTCGATGAGCTCGGCGATACCCTTGTCGCCCAGGTCGAGCAGGGCGTTGAGGCGTTTGCGGTCAAAGGGCGCCTGCTCGCCGGTGCCCTGGAGCTCGATCATCTCGCCGGTGTCGGTGGCGACGAGGTTCATGTCGACCTCGGCATGGCTGTCCTCGGAATAATCGAGGTCAAGCAGCGTATTGCCGTCGACAACGCCCATGGAGATGGCAGCCACCTGGCCGATAAGCGGGATGCGCTCGATCTTGCCCGCCTCGACCCACATGGCGAGGGCGTCGTGCAGCGCCACCCAGGCGCCGGTGATGCTCGCTGTACGCGTGCCGCCATCGGCCTGAATCACGTCGCAGTCGACGGTAACGGTGTACTCGCCGAGTGCCTTCATATTGACGACGGTACGCAGGCTGCGACCGATGAGGCGCTCGATCTCCATGGAGCGGCCCTTGCGGTTGGCGTGCTCGCGCTTGCAGCGCTTGCCGGTCGACGCCGGCAGCATGGCGTATTCCGCGGTCACCCAGCCGGCCTTAGCTCCCTTTCGCCAGCCCGGCACGCCCTCCTCGATAGTGGCGGCGCACAGTACGCGCGTGTCACCGAACTCGGCCAAACACGAGCCGTGGGCGTGCTTCATGACGCCACGAGTGAGCTTGACGGGGCGCAGCTCATTGGCGGCACGGCCGTTGGCGCGGTTGACCTGCATATACTCCATAGAAATATCCTTTCGGCAAAAGATGTGGCGAAGGCTTTGGCGGCTGCCTTACATCTATTTCAGCTCATCGATATCGATATGTTCGATGCTCTTGAGCGGCTGACCAAAGATAAAGCTGCCCGCCACCGCAAACTCGGCAATGTTATCGGCCGTCGTGGCAAAACGATGCTGCGGCTCGGCGGCGTCGCCCGCCAGCTGCTCGCGGCGCGTGAGGATATCGGTCAGCTCGCGCGTGGTCTCCTCGGCGGAACTCACGACGCGCACCCCAGGCCCCAGCGCATGGCGGATAGGTCCCACCAACAGCGGGAAATGCGTACAGCCGAGCACCACGGTATCGATACCGTGGTCGCGCAGCGGCTCAACCGTGGCACCCACCAGCGCACGCACGGCAGGCGTATCGAAGATGTCCTCGTTCTCAAGCCACTGTTCCTGCAGATGTGCACCCGAGGCGAGCTCGTGTTCGACAACCTCGACAAAGCTCGAGGCAGGACAGCCGTATACATCGACGCCGGCATCCAGGTCCTGAATGGCGCGCGTGTAGGCGCCCGAGCGAATGGTGAGGTTGGTGGCGAGCACGCCCACGCGACGCGTACGCGTGCTGTTGATTGCCGCACGGGCACCCGGCGCGATCACACCGATCACGGGAACGTCGAGCACCTGCTGGGCCAGACGCAAGGCCGCAGCGGTCGCCGTGTTGCAGGCGATGACCATAATCTTGACGTCGTGCTTCGAAAGCCAACGACCCGCCTGCAACGCAAACGAGCGCACCTCATCCTCGGTGCGCGTGCCGTAGGGGCAGCGTTTGGTGTCGCCGAAGTAGTAGACGGACTCGTGCGGCAGCGCCGTCGCGATGGCGCGCGCAACCGTCAGACCGCCCAAACCAGAATCGAACACGCCAATCGGGCGCGTGTCGCCTGCCGGATTCTCGATATCGGACATTACCTCACCAGTCTCTCTCGAAAAGACATGTCCAAGTGCAGCGACGCCGCGCTACGAACGCGCCGCGACCAGCAGCTCTGCCGTCGCCGCCCAACCGTCGACAATTTTGCCGCGCGTAACGAAAGCGTTCTCGCAAGCAGCCAGGAACTCGGGCGCGCCGGCGCTCGTCAGGCCATTCTCGACCAAGCAGAACGTGCCCACGTGATCGGCCATGTAGAAGTCGGACTCGGAGTCGCCGAGCGCGAGCGTCTCCTCGCGCTCGATCCCTAGGTGCTCGCAGAAGCGCGCAATGGCAACGCCCTTGTTGAGACCCGCCGGATTGATGTTGAAGGCGCGGCCGTCCTCGACGCGATCGAGTTCGAGCGTCGTCGGCTTGGACAGGTGAGTCAGATGGCCGTTGCAAGCCCAGATCAGACCGCAGCCGGCCTCGTCCAGGATGGCCTGGACCTCATCGTCGGGCACATCGCCGCGCATGCCGACGGTGACCTCACGGTATTTGTAACCGGTCGACATGTCGTTGTGGTACTCGATCTTGTGCGGCCAGCGGGCGAGGATCTTCTCGCACACGCCGGTCTGCTCGATCACCTGGTGCGGAGTAAGGCCGCAGGCGGGGTCGTAAGGCATGTCGCCGGTCAGATACTCCCAATCGTTGGCTTTGAGGTCGTACATGACCAGGCCGCCCATCTCGCCGATGTAGGAGTTGAGGCCGAGCACGCGCGCGTCCTCGTGGATCATGGTACGGTTGCGGCCCGAGGTGGGAACCACCTGGATACCAGCGCGAGCGAGCGCCACGACGGCCTCGACGAGTTTGGTCGAAGGGTTGCCGTCGTTGTCGCGCAGCGCGCACGAGCCGGGCGCGAGCATCGTGGCATCCAGGTCGGTAAAGACGTACTTGACCTTGGCCAAGCGCTCGCGCATCTCGCCCGAAAGCTCGGCAACGGTCGGCAGGGTATTGTGGGACATGGTTACTCCGTTTACGTAGAAGGATTTGGACTTGGACGGCATGTTTTGATTGAGGGAACACGCTTATGGCGACAGCGCACTCAGGGCGCCGCCGCCATCATGGTTCATTAGTCAAACTGGGTAACATCGATCAGGCGATTGGCCAACGAAAGGTCGCTCTCGATGGGCACGAACTCGTCGCCCACGTGCATGAGCTCCTCGTCACCCTTTGCCAGCAGCAAGACAATGGTAGGAGCATCGGGGTTGACGTACTCCTCGCGCGCCGCCTTGAACGCCGCATGCACGGCAGCTTCGCGATCGAGGATGATCTTGTTCGGCGTATCGTCGGGAACATGTTCGGCAAGCTCGCGACAGACCTTCATCGGGTCCTCGTGAGCCGGGTCCTCATTGGCAAAGATCATCAGGTCGGAATACGGTGCGGCCTCGCGCGGAAGCTGCTCGCGGCGCTCCTGCGCCTTGCCGCCGGCAGCGCCAAACACCGCGATGACCGGGCTGGCGGGAAACGCGCGCTTGACCGACGAGAAAAGCGAACGGAACGAAAGCTGGTTGTGCGCATAGTCGACGACGCAGATCACGCGGCCGTCCTTCGACTCCACGACCTCCATACGGCCCGGCACACGCAGTTTGGAGAGGCCCTTCTTGATAGCCTCGATACCGATGCCGATCTCGCGCGCGGCGGCGATAGCGACCAGCGCGTTCTCCACGTTAAAGTCGCCCGCGATACCCAGCAGGACCTTCTCCCCCGCCTCGGACTCGTCGGCACACAGGCCATGCAAGTTGAACTCGATGCTAAAGCCGACCATGCGTACGTCGCTCGCCCACAGGCTTGCCTCGGGATGCTCGACGCCAACGGTCACCAAGCGCTCGGCCGTCGACGCTGCCTCCAGCACACGGTCGACCTCTTCGGTGCCCAGATTCACCACGGCGGTCTTTGCCTGGTCAAAGATCCTGAGCTTGCTCTCAAAATAATCCTCAAACGTGGGGTGTTCAATCGGCGAGATGTGGTCACGCCCGATGTTGAGGAAGCACGCCACGTCAAACGGCAGGTTCTCGACGCGCTGGTACTTGAGCGCCTGGCTCGAAACCTCCATGACCATGGACTGGCGACCGGACGTGCGACAGTTGGCGATATGGCGCCAGACCTCGGGGGCCTCGGGCGTAGTATTGGTGCTCTCGTAGCACTCGATACCATCGTCGGTACTCACCGAGCCGATCATGCCGCAGGACTCGCCCGCCGCTTTGATAATCGACTGGAGCATAAAAGCGGCCGTGGTCTTTCCCTTGGTGCCGGTGATGCCCACGATCTTGACGTCGTGGTCGGGACGGTCGTAGACCTCCGGCGGCAACAGGGCCATGGCCGTGCGAACACTTTCAACAACCAGCATCGCAGCACCGCTCTCCTTCGCCAGCGGCTCCAGAGACTCGACCAGCGACTCCTCGCACACAAATGCGACGGCGCCCGCATCGAGCGCCATGCTCAAAAACGCGGGCTTAAAGGCAGCACCTTTGCAAAAGAACACGTCACCTGCCGAGACCGCGCGCGAATCAAACGAGCAGCCGGTCACGGCACGCTCGTCAACCTGCTCCGATGCGCGCAGCTCGCCGCACACACCGAGAAGCTTGGCAAGCGTATCGACCGTGGTCACGGTCGCGGAATCCGAATGGTGCATCTTTCACCTTTCTCAGCCATTTGGCAGGGACGGTTTTCATAGTAACTGAAACGTGCTCGCGCAAAAACGGCTCCCGGAGGAGCCGTTACGCGCAGGCATTCGTAAGCCGAGACTAGGCAGCCTGAACAGAAGGCTGGCCCTCGTCGATAAAGAAGCGCTTGTACCACACTAGGAACACGAGCGGCGTATAGATCTTGCGCTGGAAATCGCCCTTGCCCGCAAAGTGCAGATCGAGCAGGTGCATGAGCTCGTCGGTATTGAAGAACTCGCTTGCCCACGGCGCGGTGAAGTACTCCTTGACATAGTCGTACCACTTTTGCTCGCGCAGCCAGTAGACAATCGGCACCGGGAAGCCCACCTTGGGACGGGTGGCCCACTCATCGGGCAGCGACTTGTTGGCAGCGTGGCGGAGTACCTGTTTGTTGCCGTTCTCGTTGATGCGGTAGCGGTCGGGAATGTGCTCGGCGAACTCCATGACTTTGCGGTCCAGGAAGGGCACGCGCAGCTCCAGTGAGTGTGCCATGCACATCTTGTCGGCCTTGAGCAGAATGTCGCCCGGGAGCCACATGTTCATGTCCAGGTACTGCTTCTTGACCAGCTCGGGCTGACCCTTCACGCGCGCATAGATGGGAGCGGCAAGCTCGAAGGCGCCATCGCCGGTGTTGTACTCGGGCTTGAGCACGCCGTCGACCTCGCGCTCCGGCCATACCAGAGCCTGTCCCAGGAACGACTTCTCAGGGATCTCGGCACCCTTGACCAGGAAGTTATGTCCCTTGAAGTACGGCATATGCAGCGCCAGGTTACCGAGCGCGCGACGGATGGGCAGCGGCACCATCTTTTTGTACTTGCGCACCGGGACCGTATCCTCGTAGTAGGCGTAGCCGCCAAAGAGTTCGTCGGCGCCTTCGCCCGAAAGCACCACGGTGACGTCCTTGCGGGCCATCTCGGCCAAGAACCACAGCGGCACGGAAGACAGGTTGGACTGCGGCTCGTCCATGTGATACTGGATGTCCTCGAGCGCACCGAAGAACTCGTCGGCGGTAATCATCTTGCGAACGTTCTCGACGCCGAGCTTATCGGAAAGCTCCTTGGCGTAGTTGGTCTCGTTGAAGTTCTTGTAGTCAAAGCCCACCGAGAAGGTCTTGTCGGGCATGAGGCAAGCGGCGATGTAGCTGGAGTCGACGCCACCGGAGAGGAACGACGCGACCTTGACGTCGGCGATGCGATGGGCCTCGACGCTCTCGTGCACGACCTCGTCCAGCTCATCGACATACTCTTCGAACGGCTTCTCGACGGCAGAGTAATCGCAATCCCAGTAACGCTCGATGTTCATCTTGCCGGTCGGGATATCGACGGTAAAGTAGTGCGCCGGCGGCAGCTTGTAGACACCCTCGAAGAAGGTCTCCTCGGTTGCCGAATACTGCAGCGTCATGTACGGACGCAGAGCCTTTTTGTTGACCGCCTTGTGGAAGTGCGGGTAGTCCAGGAAGCTCTTGATCTCGGAACCAAAGAGCACGCCCGGAGCGCCGTCGCCCGCATCGGCCATGGGATAGTAGTAGAGCGGCTTGATGCCAAAGATGTCGCGGGCGCCAAAAAGCTTGTTCTTCTTTTTGTCCCAGATGACGAAGGCGTACATACCGCGCAGACGATCGAGTACGGCCTCGCCCCACTCCTCGTAGCCGTGCAGGAGGCTCTCGGTGTCGGCGCCGCAGTGGAACTTGTAGCCCTTGGCCTCGAGCTCGGAACGGAGTTCTTGGAAGTTGTAGATCTCGCCGTTGAAGACAATGACGACGCTGCCGTCCTCATTGGCCATGGGCTGAGCGCCGGCCTCGGTCAGGTCGAGGATCGACAGGCGGCGGAAGCCCAGGGCAACGCGGCCGTCGATAAACTGACCGCCCATGTCGGGACCGCGATGGACGATGCGGTCCATCATCTTGGTGAGCACCTCGGATTGGTTATCCGTCCCACCGACAAAACCGACAAAACCGCACATATACTATCCCCTCTGCTGTTGCTGGGCATCAAATCGAATCAGTAGCTTTTGAGTATACCCGAGGGCGTAAAGAGGGGCGGAATGTTCAGGCAATCTCAACTGAATCAGCTCCGCTGTGACACGCGCCGGTTACCTTTAATGGATATGAGGTGAATGGGGCGATTGTTTTGCTATACTCTCTCCGCACGGGCGATTGGCGCAACGGTTAGCGCAGGTGCTTTACACGCACAAGGCTGGGGGTTCGAATCCCTCATCGCCCACCATTGAATTGGAAACGGTCCTCGAAAGGGGACCGTTTTTGTTTGGGCCCATTTCATGGGATTCGAACCCGCAAGGGTGCGGAGCTGAGGAAACGCGAAGCGTTTTCCAGCGCAGCACGCGAGGAGCGAAGCGACGAAGCGGATGCGGGCGGCGGAGCCGCACGCGGACATCCCTCATCGCCCACCACTGATTTGATAGGCCTCCAGCGATGGAGGCCTTTCCTTTTTCATGCCCAGCGCATGGGATTCGAACCCGCCAGCACGTCTGTCACAAAGGCCGTGGTCAAAAAATGGCAAAAATGAGTACTGCTACTTTGTTTGCAACATATAAAAAGACAGTATTTGCTTAAGTTACGCAACATATGTCCATTATAAGGACTAACAGTTAGATCAAAATCGTGTATTCATCGCCATTTCGACTTGATATCTGGCCTTATTAGTCCAAAACTGCTGCTACCAAATCGGTAGCAGTACTCATATTTACTGTTTTTTGGTCAGCAGGTCCCCCTTGCCTTAGCAAATCTAAGGCAAAACGGGCTCCAGACCGCTGAATCATGCCGCATAGGGCACGTCAGCAGGTGGCGCGCGCAGACGTGGTGTAAGAGTGTCCTGAGGTCCGTCGCTGCAAGCCCCGATGTTACTCCTTCTTGAGGCCGCGCTTCTCGACTATCTCGTCCACTATCTCCCTGGCGCGCCGCCCGAGCGCGCGGCGCCTCCCCTCTGTCGGGGCCGGCCTGTCCGCGGTCTCGGCGAAGCCCTCGGCGGCCGAGGCCTCGGAGAACACGCGCTGCTGGGACCACTGCCCCTCGGTCTCCATGAGGCTCGCGCACGTCAGGCGCAGCATCGACTCCCTCGAGGGGAAGGACTGCACGACCCTGTAGCGGCGCTTGATCTCGCGGTTGGCGCGCTCCTGGACGTTGTTGGTGCGGAGCTTGGCCCAGTGCGCCCTGGGGAAGGCCGTGAACGCCAGCGCGGAGTCCTCGGCCTGCTCGAAGACCTCGCCGGCCCTGGCGGACACCGACGCCACCCAGGGCGCCGCCTCGGCCCACACGCAGCGCGCGAGGTCGGGGTCGTCCTGGTAGACCGCGGCGTGCACGAGGTCCCTGACGGCCGCCTTGGAGTCCTCGGGCCTGCCCGAGCAGGCGCTCTGGAGGTTGCGCTGCAGGTGCGTCACGCAGCGCTGCCAGGCGCAGCCCTGGAACAGGCGCGAGACGGCGGCCACGAGCCCGGCGTGGCTGTCGGAGACCACGAGGCGGACGCCGGCCAGCCCGCGCTCGCGCAGCCCGCCGAGGAATGCCGCCCAGGAGTCCTCGCTCTCGGTGTCGACCACGTCGCAGCCCAGGAAGTGCTTGCGCCCGTCGGCGCCCAGCCCGATCGCGGTCACGACGCCCTGCGAGACGACCGACGAGCCGACCCTGCAGCTCATGTAGGTGGCGTCGAGCCACAGGTAGCAGCACGGCGTGCCCGAAAGGTCGCGGCGGCGGAACTCCGCCACCTCGGCGTCGAGGTCGGAGCAGAGGCTCGAGACCTCCGAGCTCGACAGCGAGGATATGCCCAGCTTGGACGCCACGCGCTCGACCTTGCGGGTGGACACGCCGCACACGTACATCTCCTGCACGATGGCGGCCACCGAGGTGTCGACGCGCGACCATCGCGCGAGCATGCCCTCGGGGTAGTAGGTGCCGTGCCTGAGCTTGGGTATCTCGAGCTCCACGTCGCCCACGGCGGTCTTGAGCGACCTGGGGCGGTAGCCGTTGCGGCTGTTCTCCCTGCCGTCGCTGCGCTCGTTGCGGCTCGCGCCGCACATCTGCTGGGCCTCGGAGTCCATCAGTGCGTTCATCACGCCGCCCAGCACCCTGCACGCGAACTCGCGCGCGTCGCCGCACTCCTGCCAAAGCCTCGCCGCCTCGAGGGCCTCGTCGCGACCGAGGCGCAGTACACTCTCTTCTTGGGGCATCGCCTTTCCTTCCATTCGTCACCTTCATTACTCCAACGACGAATTCTAGGCGGTGTCCCCTCCCTTTCAAGAAAGGGCGGAGGCGGGGCATGCCCCGCCTCTTACACCACATCTCTGTGCGCTACCCGTCAGCAGTCCGGAACCCGGTCCAAATTGAGTTATTGCACCGCGTTAGCCCAAGACACCCGACAGGATCTCAATCAGACTATCCACGTCGGCTTCCTCGCAGACGAGCGGCGGCAGGAAACGCAGCGTATGGGCACCCGTAGCGTTAATCACGGCACCGGCGGCCAGCGCGCGGGCAACAATATCATGCGCATCGCCCGCAGCATCATCCAAATCACAGCCGAGCATCAAGCCGCGGCCACGCACCTCGGTCACGTGCGGCAGCTTAGCGAGCTTTGCCTCCATATAGGCGCCTACCTTGGCAGCATGGTCGGCATAATCGCCGCGCACGAGCGCGGAGAGCGTCGCGGCACACGCCGTGATGGCCAGGCAGCTACCGCCAAAGGTCGAACCATGATCGCCGGGCTTAAAGACGTCGGCGATTTCCTTCTTTGCCACCACGGCACCCATGGGCACGCCGTCGGCAATGCCCTTGGCAAGGCTCATGATGTCAGGCTCCACGCCATAGGTTTGGAATGCAAACGGCTTGCCAGAGCGGAAGATGCCGCACTGGACCTCGTCGGCGATAAGCACGGCGCCCACTTCGTGTGCCAGGTCGCGCGCCGCCGCCATAAACTCCTCGGTCATGGGGTGCACGCCACTCTCACCTTGGATCGGCTCGAGCATCACGGCGCAAATTTCACTGCCCAGCTGCTTAAAGATCGCACGCAGTTCATCGACATCGTTGGGCGTGCAGGCCACAAAGCCACCCGGCAGTGGGCGGAAGCTGTCCTGCAGCCAATCCTGCATGGTGGCGGCAATGGTCTCGAGCGTACGGCCGTGGAACCCGCCGCGCATGCACACGATGGTGTTGCCGCCATTACCGGCACGCTTGGCGTACAGGCGCGCGAGCTTCATCGAGCCCTCGTTGGCCTCGGCGCCAGAGTTGGCAAAGAAGGTCTCCCAAACCTGCTCATCCGCAGCCGGGGCACCAAGAGCAGCTGCCGTGGTCTCATCGCCGGCGACAACGGCATCGGCAAGCACGCGCGCACCATCTACGTCGTCGTTAGCAAGCTTGGACAGCAGCGCCGCGACCTGTCCGCGCTGCTCAATGTAGAAGTAATTGGAGACATGCATGAGCTTTTTGGTCTGTGCCTCGAGCGCCGAAAGCACAGCCGGGTCGCCATGACCTAGGCTGCACACGCCGATGCCGGCAAGAAAGTCGAGGTACTCACGGCCATCGTCGCCGGTGAGCTTCATGCCGTGACCCTCGACAAACTCGACCGGAGAGCGGCCAAAGGTATGCATAACGTAATGGGATTCAAGCGATTGCTGAGCTGCAAGTGACATGAGATGCCTTTCGTTGGGCGCCAGACGGCGCGGGGCTATGGGTGCAGGAATGGGGCGGCTGAGGGTCAGCTAGACCGTCTGAAGCTTCTCGACCTCGTCAAGGTTCTCGGTCAGACGCGCAGCAAACGTCGAAAGCGGATGCGGATGCGTATCGAACTCGTAAGCCGTCTCGGTGGAATGGATCACGGTGCCGACGCCGGCATCGGTCAGCAGCTCCAGGAGCAGCGAATGCGGCGTAGTACCGTTAATGATGTGGGCACGAAATACGCCGCCGGTAAGCGCATCGACGGCCGCACGCAGCTTGGGAATCATGCCCTTATCGACCTCGCCGCCGTAGAGCATTTCGTTAACCTCGTCGAGCGTTAGGTTGGAGATAAGCGAGTCCTTGTCGCTAAAGTCCTTGTACAGGCCATCGACATCGGTCAAAAAGATCGCCTTATGCGCGTGGAGCGCCGCGGCAACGGCACCGGCGGCGGTGTCGGCGTTGATGTTGAAGAAACCGCCGTCCTCCCCCGCCGCGACGGTAGCGATGACGGGGATGTACTCGCTATCGAGCAGGCGCTCGATATAGTCGGTGTTGACGTGCGTGACCTTGCCCACGCGGCCGAGCTCTGGGTCGAGCGGCTCGGCGATAAGGGTGCCGGCGTCGCTGCCGGACACGCCCACGGCCAGGTTGCCGTGGTGGTTGAGCGCCGCGACCAGCTCCTGATTGACCTTGCCGCCCAGTACCTCACGCACGATGTCCATGGTGGCAGGCGTAGTCACGCGCTGGCCGTTCTTAAACTCGACGGGGATGTCGTAGTGGCTGAGCGCCTCGTTGATAGCCTTGCCACCGCCATGCACGATGACGGGGCGCATACCGATGATCTTGAGCAAAACGATGTCGCTCATCACGTCGCGGCGCAGCTGCTCATCAACCATGGCGGCTCCGCCATATTTGATAACAACCGTCTTGCCGGTCAGGTTCTTAATCCACGGCAGCGCTTCGAACAGCAGCTGCGCGGTTGCTTCGTTGGATTCGCTCGAACGACAATCGCGTGCGAATTTCATAATCTGCCTCGTCTTTCGTATCGTTATCGCGCCGTGCTCCGCTGTCCGCAATCGCGGCAAGATGCGCAGCGTGCCCGGAATCTAGGAACGGTAGTCGCCGTTGATGGAGATGTACTCATGCGTGAGGTCGCAGGTCCACACGGTCGTTGCCGCGTCGCCTGCGCCCAGGTCGGCCGAGATCACGATCTCGGGCGCCTCGAAACGTCGTAGAGCCTCGTCCTCATCAAAGGGAACAGTCAGACCGTCGCGACAGACAGGCATGCCCATCATGTCGATGGAAACGTCTTCCTGATTAAACTTCACGCCGCACTTGCCAAGCGCCATGGCAACACGGCCCCAGTTGCAGTCGTGGCCGGCGATGCAGGTCTTAACGAGCGGCGAGTTGGAAACGGCACGGGCGGCGATATCGGCCTCCTCGTCGTTCACGGCGCCGGTAACGTTGACCGTAACAAGCTTGGATGCGCCCTCACCATCGGCGGCGATATTGCGCGCCAGGCTCTCGCACACCTCGTGCACGGCAAATGCCAACTCGTCGAAGGCATCGGAGCCCTCGACGATAGGCTCGGCATCTGCGGCAGCGGCGCCGGAGGCAAGCATGATGCAGGTGTCGTTGGTCGAGGTGTCGGAATCGACCGTTACCTTGTTAAAGGTCTGCTTGACGGTCGAGAGCAGCAGGGCATGAAGTGCCGCAGGCTCGACGGGGGCATCGGTAGTAATAACCGCGATCATGGTGGCCATATTGGGCATGATCATGCCCGAGCCCTTGCACATTCCGCCTACCGTATAGACATTGCCCGCATGACCCGCAGCCTCGCTGACATAGGACACGGCGTACTCCTTGGAGTGCGTGTCAGTCGTCATGATGGCGCGAGCGGCATCGGCGCCACCGTGGGCGGAGAGCGCCTCGTAGGCAGCAGGAATGGCGGTCTCAAACGTGTCGATCGGCAGAATCTGGCCAATCACGCCCGTGGAGGCAACCAGAATCTGCTGGGGCTCGCAGCCGATGACCTGCGATGCGATGCTGCACGTCTCGCGCGCGCATGCAAGGCCGGTCTCACCCGTGGCGGCGTTGGCATTGCCAGAGTTGACCGAAACGCCGGCGATGATACCGTAACCCTTGTCGGCACCGCCCAGGTTGGCACGGCTCACTTGCACGGGCGCCGCGCAAAAGCGATTGGTGGTAAACACGCCGGCACCGGGACAGGGTTTATCGGGCACGACGAGCGCGTAATCCAAACGCTCGGGGTTCTTGCGGAACCCAGCGTGGATGCCCGCAGCTTTAAAACCAGCCGCAGCCGTAACGCCACCCTCGACGGCGCGAATCTTGATATCAAACAGCTCGGTATTCATCGTCTTTATGACTCCTTATGTCAAACAAAAAACGGACATCGGTTGGTGCGCCATGCCAGTCGTGATCATGAGACCAGCTTAAGAGTGGCGCCCCACTCGATGCCCGACTACCAAATCGTTAACAATCGAATGTGCTACACCGGGCACGCCACTGTGGGCAAGCCTCGTCGCTCGTCAAAGCCAAAGACGATATTGGCGCACTGGACTGCTTGGCCCGCAGCGCCCTTGCACAGATTGTCGATGGCGCCCGTCGCCACCAGCACGCCCGCGCGCTTGTTGAGCGCGAGGCCGATCTGGGCGGCGTTGGTGCCGACGACCGAAGCCGTCTTGGGCTGCTGGCCGGCGTCGAGCACACGCACAAAGGTGCGTCCAGCGTAGAACTGCTTGTAATAGTCGACAACATCCTCAAGAGCCAGGGAGTCGATGGCCTGCGGCGTGAGCGGCAGCGTCACCGTGGAGAGCAGGCCGCGCTTGAGCGGTGCCAGATGCGGGGTGAAGACGACGCGATCGGTCAGGCCAAGGATTTGCTCAATCTCGGGCGTGTGGCGATGCTTGCCCACGCCGTAGGCCTCCAAGTTCTCGTCAGCGCTGCAAAAATGCGTACGAGCGTTGCAGGACTTGCCGGCACCCGTCACACCGCTGATGGCATCAACGATCACGGGGCCGCTCTGGGCAACCCAGCCAGCGCGCACGGCGGGCGCGGCGGCAAGGCTCGTTGCGGTGGGATAGCAACCGGCGCAGGCGACCAGCACGGGTTTGCCGTCGGCATGGCTGGAAGCAGCGGTCTCTAAGTCCTGGCAGAACAGCTCGGGGAGGCCGAAAGCACGCGTCTTGAGCAGCTCGGGGCTCGTATGCGCGGCGGCATACCACGCCTCGAACACGGCCGGATCGCTCAGACGGTAGTCGGCAGACAAATCGAAGCAGGAAACGCCTGCGGCAAGGAGCGCGGGCACCTGTGCCATGGCAGCCGTGTGCGGCACAGCAAGAAAAACCGCATCGCAGCTCTTGAGCTCGGGGGCGTCGTGCGTGGTAAAAAGCAGATCGCTCACGCCGGCAAAGCTCGGATAGACCGAAGACAGCGGCTGGCCAGCATCGGCGTTGGACGTAATGGCGACAAGTTCAAACTCGGGATGGCCGAGCACGAGGCGAATGAGCTCGGCTCCGGCATATCCAGCCGCGCCGACGATTCCAACCTTTAAAGACATATCAGACTCCTTGTCTGCGATTTATGCACCGATGCGCATTTCGCAGTGGTCGTTATGAAGTGGGTTGAAACTTTAGCACCAAAAGATGCATGAACACGTAAATGGCTTGCATATTCATGCATTGAAACAATCCCGACACATTCGCTTGAAGGAATTGACAAATGGAGCGGGCCCCGTATTGACCGGCGCTCCTAACGGCACCGGGCAATACGGGGCCCGCCCATGCGAAAACCAAGTTGTTAGGATGAGCCAGCCGGCTAGAGCTCGACCGGCACCCATTCGTCGTGATTGCAGATAAAAGCCTCGGGATCCTCGACGCTAAAGAAGACGAGCGTGGGGTCGTTAGGCCCCTCATAGTGCTCGCCCAGGTGCTCTAGATGCTTCCACCCGGCTTCGCGCATTTCGTCTAAAGCCCGGTCATCCAAGCCGGCACGCCCGCGCAAGATGAGCCAGCCATGGCCCGGCCACCAACTCGTGGCCTCAAAGCGCTGGTTTTGCAGCAGCTCCTGCCACACATCTTTGGTGCGCGCCGTCACAAACCACAGCTTGCCGTCCTGAATCTGTGCAAACGAGAACGGACGCACATGCGGCTGCCCGTCCACACTCGTCGCCAGATACCACGCCGGCACCGACGTCAGATACTCCAGCACCGTATTCAATCCGTCCACGTTTCCTCCTGTACTAGCTAGTTTGGGAGCCTGGTTTGTGCGAGCTAGAGCTCCTGGCGCTCCTCGCTGCCGTCGATATCACAGAAGCGCGCGGCAATATTGCGGACCGAAAAGAAAGCAAGGCGGCCGTCGTTGGCACTCTCGTGTTCCGCGCCAATGCCCACCATGTGCTTAAAACCCGCTTGACGCACCTTGTCGCTCGCAACTGCGTCGTCCTCAAGTGCGGCTTCGCCGGTCAATACGATCCAACATTCCCCCGGCTTCCAGCCCGAGAGCTCAAACTTGGGATTCGCGCTCAGCTCCGCCCACACATCTTTGTCGCGCGACGTACAAAACCACAGTTTACCGTCATCGACCATGGCAAACGAAAACGGCCTCACGCGAGGCTGATGCCCGTCGGCTACATCGGTCGTGGCCAGATACCACGCCGGAATGCGCCTGAGATACGAACAGGCGCGCTCAAGCTGAGCCGTGCGGTCGTTGTCGATCATAGGGACCCCTTTCTTGCGCTCGAATCGCGCCTAAACAAGTTGAAGGTTGATGACGATGACGCAGATGAGCAGCAACGCCGTCACCACCGCCGCCAACGCATCGCCGCGGCCAAACGTAAGTGCATGCAGACGCGTGCGTCCCTGTTCGCCGTGATAGCAACGCGCATCCATGGCGGCCGAAAGCGTCTCGGCATGGCGGAACACGCCGGTGAACAGCGGGATCGCCACACTGCCGAGCATGCGTACGCCACCGAGCGGACCGCCCGTCACGCGCGCACCGCGGCTTGCCTGTGCATCGGCCGTCTGCTTCATCTCAGTGGCAAACTGCGGCATAAAGCGTAGCGCGATACCCATGATCATGCCGAGCTCGTGCGCAGGAAGTCCCACACGCGCAAACGGCGCGAGCAGGCGCTCAAAGCCCGCGGTGAGGTCGAGCGTCGGCGTGGTGAGTGTAATGGCGCTCATACCGGCCATCATCAACGCCAGGCGGCACGCCATAAAGGCGGCAGAACGCAGTGAGCCCTCGCTTATCTGCAGAAAGCCGAGCTGCCACAGGATGCGCCCACTCTGATCGGTAAACAAGTTGAGCACCGCGACCACGACGACGATTGCCAGCAGCGGCGCCATCGACGACAGAACGCGACGAACCGGCACCCGAGACACGGCATAGGTCAGCACAACGAAAATTGCGACCGGGGCCAGTCCGCGGAAGCCACTGACCGTGAGCGTCGTGATCAGAAACACAAAGCCCAAGAGCAACTTGGTTCGCGGGTCCAGGCGGTGGATTGCACTATCGCCGGGATAGTAACTGCCAAACGAAAACGCCTCCATCAGCAGCCCTCCTCTCGCGCGACCGTCTTGGAATTAGCAATGTCCGCGACGTTAGAAGGACCGCCCGAGCGACCGATTAGCAGGTCCACCAACTCGTCTGCCAGCGACTCAACCGTATAGAGGCCGTCAAAGCGCAGCGGCACGCCTGCCTTCGCAAGCGCCAGCGCCATGCGCTGGGCAGCGGGAACACCCAAGCCGATTGATTTAAGCTCATCCGCATGCGCAAAAACCTGAGCGGGCGTGCCTTCGGCAAACACCGCGCCCTCGTTCATCACGACGATGCGGTCGCAGCAATTGGCCAGGTCATCCATGCTGTGCGAAACCATGACAACGGTCAGGCCCTCGCGATGGAGTCGATCGATGAGCCCTAAGAAATCCCTGCGCGCAGCCGGGTCGAGCCCCGCCATGGGTTCATCGAGCACCAGGACTTCGGGCTCCATGGCGAGCACGCCGGCGAATGCCACACGCCGTTGCTGACCGCCCGAAAGCTCAAAGGGACTCTTGTCGCCGACCGTGGAAAGGTCGAGGCCCACGCGCGAGAGCGACGACTCGACACGACGGTCGACTTCATCTTGCGGCAAGCCAAGGTTGTGCGGACCAAACGCCACGTCCTGTGCCACGGTTTCGGCAAACAGCTGACGCTCGGGATATTGAAACACCACGCCGACCTTGGCCTTAACCGCGGCGGCGTCTTTCTTGTTTGATAGATCGAGCTCCAGCGCGCGAACGGATCCCTCCTGGGGGCGAATCAAACCGTTGAGATGCTGGACCAGCGTCGACTTACCCGAACCGGTATGACCTGCCAAGCCCAGGAACTCGCCGCGACGCACCGTCAGCGATACATCGCGCAGCGCCCACGGGCTGCTGGGGTCGTTTCCCCAAAGGGCTTGTTTGTTCGATTTGCCCGCAGTGGCCGAGCGCTTGTGCCAGCGGTGGCGCTCGCGCGGACTGAGCGAATAACTGTACGAAACATGGGATAGTTCGATGACGGGCTCCGACGCGTTGTCCTCGTTGTCTACCGGAACAGTGCCGTCAGCGATTTCCAACTGGGATGCGGAAGACTGTCCCGCGGTGTCTGCCCCACTTCGCTCGGCATAAGCCTGCGCAATCTCAGCGACCATATCCACCTCGCGCACCTGCGCATGAACAGGCACGCCCTTCGTACGAAGCGCCATGCCCAGACGACACGACTCCGGCATATCCAGGTTGAGCTGCGCAAGCTCATCCGCCCGCGTCAAAATTTCCTCGGGCGTACCGAGCATGGCAACGTGCCCCGCCCGAAACACCGCGACACGATCGGCCTCGGCGGCTTCTTCCATAAAGTGCGTAATCATCACGATGGTCATACCGCGAGCGTGCAACGCGCGGCAAGCCTTCATGAGGCCCTTACGCCCACGCGGATCGAGCATCGAGGAAGCCTCGTCCAAAATGAGAACGCGCGGTTCCATGGCAAGCACGCCGGCAAGCGCCACGCGTTGCTTTTGGCCACCCGAAAGCGCATGGGTCTCGTGGCGCTCAAAGCCCACCAGGCCCACGCCCTTCAGCGCCTCGCGTACGCGCTGCGCAATTTGTGCCGATGGCACGCCAAGGTTTTCGGGACCGAACGCAACGTCATCTTCGACAAGCGTTGCCACCAGCTGATCATCGGGATTCTGGAATACCATGCCCGCGGTCGAACGAATGTCATAGACCAGCTCGAGGTCGGACGCATCCATACCGTTGATACGCACCGTGCCCGCATCGGGCTGCAACAGTGCATTCAGATGCTTGGCAAACGTCGACTTGCCCGACCCATTACCACCGAGGATGCAGAAAAACTCGCCGTCCTCGATGTTTAGATCGACGCCGTCGAGCGCCGGCACGGCACCGTCATAGCTAAAGGAAACGCCCCGACACTCAATCATGCGCGGCCTTTGACCTGGTCCTTCTTGGGCGTGATGAGGTTGGAGACCGCCTTGTACACCGCAAGCGTCAATACCGAGTTAAGCACGGTCTTGATAAGGTTGAACGGCAGCACGGCAGGAATCATAAGCGGGGCGATCACATCGACCGAGCCATACCAGAACCATACGCCAATGGTAAGATTTGCGACCATAGACAACGCCGTAGCGGCAATAACGCCGAGCACCAGGCCAATCACGGCACCCTTATAGGTATGCATCTTCTGATAGACGATAGCCGCGGGCAGAATGTAGCCCAGCGTGGCAACCAGGTTCATAAGCGCACCGACCCAGTCGCCCGTGGTAAGCGCATGGATAACAATCGCCATAGCGGCAACAGCGGTGCCGGCACCAGGGCCATACGCAAATCCACACACCATCGCCGGCACCAGCGACGGGTCATACGTCAAAAACGGCGCCGAAGGAAGGATGGGCAGCTGCACGTACATAAACAAGGCGCCCAAGGCGCACATCAACGCCATGGTAACGAGCTGTTTGGTGCTCCACCTATTCGTGTTCTCAAAATGGATATGCTGTGACTGTTCAGACATAAGATCACCTGCCTCTTTCATCCGGACTCTAACCGTTGGTACTGGGATCTCACCAGTTCAGCCGGCATGCGAACCAACGCACGCACGGGTCGCGGGCTCATCGGCTCGGCCGCAGGCATCTCGTCTGCGCCACGGCACCCCTTTGGCACCGCCCGATTTACCGCCAGTGGGGAATTCCACCCCGCCCTGAAACAGCAACTGCAAGTGTAGCACGAGAGGGTATTCGTGCAAGTATGCTGAGGCTAATTTATGGCGGGAGGGGAACGCTCCAGAAATGCGACCGGGACAAGTTAACGCGATAACCACGTTCTCCGTCCACGCCAAAGTAACGCGCCTTTCGCGGCAAAGCCGCGAAACAGCGACCGGGACACGTATCCCTATCGACCACATCCTTCTCCGCCCGCCGACCTCAAGGCCGTAAACGCAGGGAATCCGGGGGCGGGACGGGGCTTCTCTCCGGAATATTCCGCAGGACGCAAAGAGGCTCCGCAGCGCGAAGCGCGATGCGGAGCCTCTTTGCATGTCCGAGGACGTTCCGGAGAGAAGTCCCCGTCCCGCCCCCGGATTCCCGGTGGGAGTTCTAGACCTTGTCGGCCTTAGTACATACCGCCGCCCTGCTGACCAGCGGTAGCAGCAGCGATAGCGTCCTCAAGCTGAGTGTTCTTGGGCACATCGGAGACGGTAGCCTCGGTGATGAGGATCAGGCTGGCGACAGAAGCAGCGTTCTGCAGGGTGACGCGGCTGACCTTGACGGGGTCGAGGACGCCCATCTCGATCATGTCGCCCCACTCGCCGTTGGCAGAGTTGAGACCCTGGCCGGCGGGCAGCTCGGCAACCTTGTCGACCACGACAGCGCCCTCAAAGCCAGCGTTCTTGGCGATGGTAGCGACCGGAGCGGTCAGAGCCTTCTTGACGATGTCGACACCGATCTTCTCCTCGGGGTCGTCAATCTCGACAGCATCGAGCGCAGGAGCAGCGTCCATGAAGGCGACGCCGCCACCGGCGACAATGCCCTCCTCGACAGCAGCACGGGTAGCCTGCAGGGCGTCCTCGACGCGGTGCTTGATCTCCTTGAGCTCGGACTCGGTAGCAGCGCCGACCTTGATGACGGCAACGCCACCGGAGAGCTTGGCCAGGCGCTCCTGGAGCTTCTCGCGGTCGAAGTCAGAGGTGGTGTTCTCCATCTCGCCCTTGATCTGAGCGATGCGAGCGTCGATGGCCTCCTTGGAGCCAGCGCCGCCGACGACGACGGTGTTGTCCTTGGAGATGGTGACGGACTTAGCGGTACCGAGCATATCGGCGGTGATGTCAGCGACCTTCACGCCCAGCTCGTCCAGAGCGGCCTGGCCACCGGTGAGGACGGCGATGTCCTCGAGGATGCGCTTGCGGCGATCGCCGTAGCCCGGAGCCTTGACGGCGCAGACGTTGAGAGCGCCACGGATCTTGTTGAGGACCAGGGTAGGCAGAGCCTCGCCGTCGATGTCCTCAGCGATGATGAGCAGGCCACGGCCAGCGCGCTGGACAGCCTCGAGAACGGGCATGATGTCCTGAACGCTGGAGATCTTCTGGTCGGTGATGAGGATGTACGGATCCTTCATCACGGCCTCCATGCGGTCGTTGTCCGTGACGAAGTAAGCGGAGACATAGCCCTTGTCGAACTGCATGCCCTCGACGGTGTCGATGGTGATGTCGAACGTCTGGGAATCCTCGACGGTGATGACGCCGTCCTTGCCCACGACCTCCATGGCCTCGGCGATCTTCTCGCCGACCTCGGGGTCACCGGCAGAGATGGTACCGACGGAAGCAATCTGCTCCTTGGTCTCGACCGGCTTGGCCTGCTTCTTCATCTCGGCGACGGCGGCGTTGACGGCCTTGTCGATGCCGCGACGGATGGCCAGCGGGTTAGCGCCAGCAGCAACGTTGCGCAGACCGTCGTTGACGATGGCCTGAGCGAGCAGGGTTGCGGTGGTGGTGCCGTCACCCACGGTGTCGTTGGTCTTGGTGGCGACCTCCTTCACCAGCTGGGCGCCCATGTTCTCGATGTTGTCCTCGAGCTCAATCTCCTTGGCGACGGAAACGCCGTCGTTGGTGATGGTCGGAGCACCGAACGTACGCTGCAGCGCAACGTAGCGACCCTTGGGGCCCATGGTGACGGTTACGGCGTCGGCCAGAGTGTTGACGCCCTTGGCAAGCTTAGCGCGGGCATCGGTGTTGAACGTAATGTTCTTTGCCATGGTAGGTAATCCTCCAAAAGAAATGTGACTCGCGTCGCCGCTTCCGAGTCCTATGCGGCGGGCGCGTTCAAAGACGAATCAGAGATTCTGACGAGACTAGGCCTCGACGACAGCGTAGATGTCGTCGGCGCGCATCAGCAGATACTTCTCGCCGTCGACCTTGACCTCGTTGCCACCGAACTTACCGTAGATGACAACGTCACCGACCTTGACGTCCATGGGGATGCGCTCACCCTTGTCGTTGACCTTGCCGGCGCCAACGGCAACGATGGTGCCGCGCTGCGGCTTCTCCTGGGCGTTGCTGGCGATGTACAGACCAGAAGCGGTCTTCTGCTCGGCCTCGTCGGGCTTGACCAGAACACGATCTGCAAGCGGCTTCAAAGACGACATGCTTGTCTCCTCCTTTTTGGGCCGCGTGGTTATGCCACGCGAATTAACCCTTTTTGTTTGCGTACGCGTTGAATGGTACCCACGAATGGCGGGTTATACAACACGGAGTCAAAAAATCTTATTTTTTGGCACTTAGATTTTCTGAATGCCGGGGGATAACTTAGAAGTGGCTCCCGGGGCGGACCGGAGGGCATGAAGTTTGCTGCTCTACAGTCCTGCGCAAGACGGAAAGCACATTAAGTGCTTTCCTTTGCGTGCGGAACTCGCGACAAACTTCATGCCCTCCGGTCCGCCCCGGGAGCCAGGTTGACTAACTAGGGCCCGGAATTCAGAGAAGTCAGTGCAGCAAAATGGCGATGCGGATGGAATGCACAAGATAGGGGCACGTTGTTGGGACGCGCTCTTTTAAGTTGCGGTGGAATAGTTCCTGTTTTTGGGCTTGAAGGCCGATTTTAGGGACTATTTCACCGCAACTGAGGTGTGGATGTGGGGTTAGCGCTCGTAAATCAAGTTACCTGCCAGGTAGGTGGCCTGAACCTTGGTGGCTTGCAGTTCTTGGGGGTCGATGGTGAGTGGGTTTTGATCCAGGACTACCAGGTCGGCGTATTTGCCGGGTTCCAGGCTGCCGAGGTTTTGCTCGTCGCCCGCTGCGTACGCGCTGCCCAGGGTGTAGTTGCGCAGGGCTGTTGCTGCATCGATGCGCTCGCTCGGCAGCCAGCCGCCCTCGGGCCAGTGGCTTTTGGGGTCCTGGCGCGTGATAGCCGTGTAGAGCACGTTCATGCTGGTAACAGCTGTGATAGGGCTGTCGGTACCGAAGGCTTGGCGAATGCCGCGCTGCTTATAGGTCGCAAACGGCCACATGATGCGGCTGCGCTCCAGGCCCAGATCGCGCTCGGGGCCGCCCGGGTCGAGTGTAATGTGACAGGGCTGGCTCGAGGCAACGACGTTAAGCTTGCGTAGACGATCGATGTCCTCGGGCAAGAGGTTCTCCAGATGCTCGAGCGTGTTATGACTGTGCTGGGGCAGGCCATACAGTTCGGCGGCCTCCTCAAAGATATCGAGCGCGGCATGGATGGCACCGTCGCCAATGACGTGGATGCGCACGGTGTGACCGCGCTCCGCGGCAGCGAGGACCAGTTTGCGCATACGCTCGGCAGGAACCGTCAGGCGACCTTGATCGCCCGGGAAGCGCGGGTTGGTATAGGGCTCGGTGAGATAGGCCGTGTGTTCGCTCGACACGCCGTCGAAGAACTGCTTAAAGCCTGGCGCCGAAAGCAGCGCGTTGTTCGCGTAACGTACCTGCAGCTCTTCCAAGCGCGATTGGTCATCCAGCAGCGTGGGAAACAAATGGGCTCGGATGCCCAACTTGCCGGCTGCCTGCAGTTTGTCGTAGACGTCGTCGCGGATAAAATCGCAGCCCGGCATGGGCATGAGCGACATATCGCATATCGAGGTGATGCCCTGCTCGGCCATCCGCCTCATTTGATCGGCGTAAGCGCTTGCGATGCGATCCTCGCCCAGCCACTCAAGGCAGCGCGGTAGCAGCTGCATGGCAGCCGCCTCGTGAGCAATACCCGTGAGCTCGCCGTTTGCGTCCTTGTCGTAGCTACCGCCCGCTGGTGGCTCGCTGTCGCGCGTGACGCCGAGTGCATCGAGTGCGCGGCTGTTGAGCCACAGCGTGTGCCCGTCGCCCGAATACATAACACAGGGACGATCGGGGAATGCCACATCGAGCGACGCCTTGGTAGGATGCTCGCGCGGGTCCCAACGGTAGTCGCGCCAGCCCTGCGTCACAACCCAAGCGTCGTCGGGCAGGTCCTGGGAAAACTCGAGCGCATGTTGCACCAGCGCCGCCTCGGACGTGCCCATATCCATGAGCATGTACGGCGAGGAACCGACCGAGGTATGGGAGAAGTGCAGATGAGCGTCATGGAAACCGGGGCAGACAAACTGCTCGCCGTAGTCGATAACCGACGTAGCGGCAGGAGCGGCGGCGATCACGTCATCGGGCGCACCGACTGCGACGATACGGTCGCCTGCGATGGCAATCGCCAGCTCGCGGGTGGTATCGATGCCGTCTTGCGCGGTAAAGACGTTCTTGGAGCGGATAATCCGATCGATATGTTGCATGGGCATCCCCATCTCTGGCAGGAAATTCAACACCCCCGAGTGTACTCCCCCGCCCTTGTAACAAAACCCCAAGCGGCAAACGGCAACTTTACCAGCCCTAGCGGCAGGTGGCATACTGGAGAGAGCCTGTACGATTTTGCGATCAACCCAGCAAGGAGCAAATCGACCATGACGAAGACCAAGGCACAGCAGATTATGGCGGCGACCGAGGCTCGCGCGGCTGACGACGTCACCGCGGCCATCCAAGATATCGCTACCGAGTTTGAACCATATATCATCAAGCAGCGCCGGCACTTCCATAAGCACCCGGAGCTGAGCCTCGCCGAGGAGCGCACGACCTCCGACATCGCCAACCAGCTCGACGCCATGAATATCCCCTACGAGCGTCCCCTTAAGACGGGCCTGGTGGCAACGCTTCGCGGCACCGCGCCCGACGCCTATCGCGAGGACGGCACGCCACGCCGCCGCATCCTGCTGCGCGCCGATATCGACGCCCTGCCCGTTACCGAGCAGACCGGCGAGGAGTTCGCCAGCGTCAACGAGGGCTGTATGCACGCCTGCGGCCACGACTGCCATATCGCCATGATGCTCGGCACGCTGCAAATCCTGCGCCATATGACCGACGACATCCACGGCGAGGTCCGCATCGTCTTCCAGCCCAGCGAGGAAAACGGCCAGGGCGCCAAGCTCATGATCGGCACGGGTGTGCTCGACGGCGTCGATGGCGCCTACGCCGCGCACATCTGGAGCGAGGTCGACGCCGGCACCGTGAGCTGCGAGCCCGGACCGCGCATGGCCAATACCGACTGGTTCCGTATCGACGTACGCGGCACCTCGTGCCACGGCGCCATGCCCCAGCGCGGTCACGACGCCGTTATGGTGGCCGCAGAGATCGTCAACGCCCTGCAGACCATCGTCTCGCGCGAGATCAGCCCCTACGAGCCGGCTGTCATCACCGTCGGCGAGCTGCACGGCGGCACCGCACGCAACGTTATCGCCGGCACGGCCTACCTCGCCGGCACGGTGCGCACCTACGGCGATTCGACCCACGAGGAAATGCCGGAGCTCATGCGCCGCATCGTGGAGCATACCGCGGCCGCCTTGGGCGCCGAGGCAGAGCTCACCGACTACACCATCGCCAACTACAAGGTCGAAAACGACGTCGCCTCGAGCGAGCGTTGTCGTCAGGCCGTGGTCAAGTGCTTGGGCCCCGCGGGCGAAGGCCATTATCGCGGCACGCTTTCGGGCGAGGACTTCTCGGAGTACCTGCGCCGCGTGCCGGGCGTGCTCGCCTTTGTTGGCACGCGCAACCCCCAGATTGGCGCCACGTACGCCCAACATTCTTGCTTCTACAAGATTGACGAGACCGTGCTGGCAAAGGGCTCCATGGTGGCCGCCCAGTATGCTATCGACTTTTTGGCCGAGCCCACGCAAGAGGAGCTCGACGGCCCCACGATCGCCGCGGTTGCCGAGACCAACCCCGACTTGGCCGCCAAGCTGCGCTCTGCCAAGGCCACGGCCGCTGAGGCGCGCGACGCCATGCACGATGCTCGCACCGCCCGCCATGCTGCAATCAAGGGCATCCACGATGCGCGGGCTGCCGCTCGCCACGAGGAAAAGCGCGACGAGTAGCCGTCACGCCCATCCATAACAGCCTGGCTAAAGCAAAGCGGGGGCGGACGTTATCTCAACGTTCGCCCCCGCTTATGTGTCGACCGTTTTTCTAGCGCGTCCTCCGTCATGCCAGGTAAGAGCGAAGGATGGTGAGCCAGCGTGGGGGTTCGAGGTGGATGATATCGTCGGGAACTCCGGCGGGCGCATAGCCGCCAAAGAGCAGACCGGCATCTGCCGGATTGACGAGGCGCACGATCCATACGACGACGACCAGCACGCACAACACGGTGACCGCAATGTCGATACCACGCTTTAGCTTGCTCGATGCCACCTCCTCGCGCACGAACGCGAGCACAAACGCAATCGGCACCACCCAAAACAGCGGATGGTAGGCAAAGGCAGCCGCATAATCGAGGCGCAGCGCCGCCAGCCACGCCCTCGTCATGCCGCATCCCGGACAAGGAATGCCCGTCATCAATCGAAAAATGCAGCCAATGTCGAGCAGGTAGAGCGCGAGCCAGGCGACAAAGAGCGCGCCGGTGCAAAAAAGGGCGCGGCGAAGGAGCTCTGCCGTGCCCCTATGTCCCTGGAAGCTGTTCACGCCGCCCTTATTGTTAGGCACGAGCGCCAAGGCGAGTGTTGTAAGCCGTTGCCATGGCATTGGTATTATTGATGACGATGTTCATAGCGAAGATGGGACCAAGGCCGCACAGGAGCGCGCCGAAGATCTGCCACAGAAGAACGGTGGTGCCGTTTTCCTGGAACACCAGGCCGTAGCGAGGAGCGTTGGCCTGCAGGCGGTTGCCAATCTTGTAATACCAGTAGTACGCGTAGAAGCCGCAGGTCACAAACGATAGAAGGATGAATTCCGCCAGACCCGGCGTGTAATCGCCGTCATCCTGACACAACGTGTTGACGTCGCGTGCCAAGCAATACAGGAAGTAGAACGAATAGATACCGCAGGTCACAAGAGAGAGCAGCAGCCAGCCGATCAGGCTGCGGTCAGCCTTAATGGGGTCATAGCCCATCGGAGCGGATGCGGACTGTTGGGCGTATTGACCGGTGTACTGCTGCTGAGGCTGGGGCGCGGGCTGAATAGCCTGGGCCGGAGCGGGCTGGGGCTGCGGGGCCGCAGCGGCAGAAGCGGCACCAACGGCGGATCCGCAAACAGGGCAGAATTTGGCATCATCCGAAATGGGAGAACCACAAGTGGGACAGAACATGAGCCTCTCCTTTTCCTAAGGCGTCGCACGCCTTCAAACCTTACACGTCTACGTTCTCAACAATAGCCGCGGCGTTGTTGCGCAACATTGACCAATTTCCGAGAAATTTTGCTGCAACCGTTTTCCCAGGCATTTTCTTGCTTTCGCAGTAGAAAAAGGCACCCCGGGCTCAGTTGCCCAGGGCGCCTCGACCGGCTATTCGGTTTGATTGTTTTCGGCAGCAGGATTATCGCCCGGCTCATCCGCCGGCGTGGCAACGGCATCCCAATCGGGCTCCGCAGGCGTCGCCTCGGACGCCGGTGCGGGGACAGGAGCAGGTGCCGGGGCAGGGGCAGGCGCGGGTGCCGGGGCAGGTGCAGGCGCGGGCGCCGGGGCAGGCGCAGCACCAGTGGCTGCCGTGGGATTGAATCCCGCAGGAGCAGGCTTCTTCTCACCCGGGAGCACAAAAGTCAAAACGTCGTCCTTGTCCTCATCGGCCCATTCGCTTGCATAACGTGCAGCCCAATAGCCAACGGCACGGTGCTTGAGCATCTTGCCAAAGACCGTAAGGAACACCGTGACGAATGCAATCAGCACCAGGAACAATACGAGCGTGACACCACCGGCGGTAACAATCGCCTCGATACCCGTGGGGCGATAGTAATAGCCGTACGCGCCAATTCCGGCGATGGCACCAAAGATAGCTGTCAAGATCCACGTAATGGCGTTGGAAACCAGGCCCGTCAAAAACTCGGGAAGGAACGAAGCACAGAACAGCTTGGTCTTGTTGTGCTTAAAGGCCGCCCAGACCTTATCGAGCGAAAACGCGCTCTCGACGCGCCCGGTCACCGCAAAGTGCATCACGGCAATGTCGGCGAACATCTTAAAGAAGACACCCAGAATCGCCGAGGCAATTAGCGCCAGGACAAGCAGGCCAAGCGAGCCAAACAGCGCAGCTTCGAGCGCATAAGAGCCGTAATACGAATACGAGCCTGCGGCGCCAATTACCGCGCCCTCCGCCAGCGAAAGCACTACACCGATAACGGGAATGGCAGCGATAACCTCGAGCACGACCGAAATAACGCTCGAAAAGACTCCGAGACCAAACGACGTGGAACGCATCAGCGGACGGTCCATGCCGTCATCGACCTTGAGCGACAGATCACGGCCCCACTCGATACCAAAGCCGGAACCGCACACACTCGCAATGCAAGCTGCCAAAAAGCCGATGGCAGCCGCAATGCCGCCAATAACGGGAATAAACAGCACGAGCACCGACACAACGCAAATCAGCGCCGGCAAAAACGCGATTTGGCATACACGCTGAAGCACGCCCGGAGTCTTAGTCATATCTTGGAACGCCTGAGCCACACAGCCCTTTGGCGCATTCGCCACGGGCGGTTGCGGAACAAACTGCTGGGGCTGAGGCTGTCCCTGGGGAGCGGGGCCAGCGGCACCGGCATTAGGAGCGCCACACACGCCGCAGAACTTGTCGTTATCGCCCATGGGGGCGCCACACTGCGAGCAGAACATAGAATCATCCCTTCGTATCTTGAACGAATCACTTGGATCGCAAACGATGTCTTTAGCATCATTATTGCCCAATGTGGGGTCAAATACTCAAAGATGACCGATTTGCAAGGTACACGGCGCCAGCAGGCGGTTCGTTGAATACGTCTGTGCTAGTTCGTTCCGCGGAAGCCCTTGCCGACGATCTCGGAGCTGTCGACGATCGTGATAAAGGCACCCGGATCGACTTCGCGCGCATAGCGGCGCAGTTGCACGGCCTCGCGACGGCTCAGCACGCTCATGATCACCGTCACACACTTGCCCGAGAAGGCACCGTAGCCCCGGCTGATGGTCGCCGTGCGGTTGAGATGCTTGACGATAAACTCCTCGACCTTAAGGGGTTCGGAGCAAATGACCGTGCAGACCTTACGAAGATGGATGCTCTCAATGGCTTTGTCGACCACAAGCGTCTTGGCAAACAGGCCGAGCACGCAATACAGACCGACACGCGGACCATACAAAAAGGCCGCGATGGCCACGATGCCGATATCGACCAACAGCAGCGCGCGGCCAATCTCGAGCGTGGTGCGGCGCTTGAGGATCATGGCGAGGATGTCCGTGCCGCCCGTCGAGGCGCCAATATCAAAGACGATGGCGCTGCCGAGCGCCGGCAGTATCACGGCAAAGCACAGGTCGAGCCACATATCGCCCGTCATCGAGACATCGGTCGGAATAAAGAGCTCAAACAGCGAAACATAGGCGGACAGCGCAAACGAGGCGAAGACGCTCCACAGGATTGCCTTGCGTTCCAAAAAGATAAAGCCCAAAACGACGAGAACCGCGTTAATAATCCACATAAAGACGCCGACGGGCAGGGTCGGGAACAGCGTGGACAGAATGACCGACACGCCCGAGGTGCCGCCAAAAGCAAAGTGATTAGGGGTTTTAAACGCAACGATGGCGAAGGCCGTAAGAATCAGGCCCAGATTGAGCTCGGCAAAAAAGCGCGGGAAGCCCGGCTCCTGGCTGCGCTTTTGACCGGCACGCTCGCCGCGCTCGATATCGGTGCGATCGACCACGCGCTCCATCGGCACCACGGGAGGACGATGCATCTCCTCGGCAGCACGCGATGCTGCCTCTGCCGCGGCAGCCTCAATCGCCCATGCCTTACTTTCTGTTTCGTGCTCGTCAGCCATTACGGCAACCCCTCGTTAACAATTTGGAAACAATGCGCCCATTAGGGTAACGCGGAACGCGACGATTGCAACCCCTAGCTAGACGAGCGGTATGCCTACATCGGGGGGGCATACAAATAACGGCCGGCCACGCTTTTGCTTGCGCGGTCGGCCGTTTAACGTTTTCGCAGATAAAACCTGCCAAAACAAACCTGTCCCTTTTTGGAAGGTTATTCGTGCTGGCTGGTGCGGTGCTCGTACTCCTCGGGGGTGATGACGTCCTCGATGCGCAGGTTGACGCCCGCCACCTCAAGGCCGGTCATCGCGGCAAGGCGCTCGGTCACGCGCGCCTTAACGTCGTCGAAAATCGCGGGCGCATAGGCGCCGTACTCGATAATGACGGAGATGTTGACGACCACGCGATTGTCATCGGTGACCTCGACCGTCACGCCCTTGGTCAGATTCTCAGCACCAAACTGCTCCTGCACAAAGTGCATGAGGTTACCCTTCATGCCCAGAACGTGCGGAACCTCGCGGGTGGCCATGGCAACGATCTTCTCGATCACGCCGTTGGAATAGGTCAGCGAGTCCTCGGACTCGTCCGCTTCCTCGTCATCCTCATCCACATCGGACTCGGCCTCGACGAGCGCATCATCCTCGAACGTTACGCCCTCGGCCTCGGCGGCGACGGCCTCGTCTGTCTCGAGCTCGGTATCGGCTACATCGACCTTCGTATTAAAAGCCATGGTTCCTCCTTATGCCTGCCGCGGATGCGACAGTCGAATACATATTAGCGGCCACTAAACAGACGGCCGAAGAAGTTGACGATCCCGTTCTCGCCGTCGCGAATCTGGCCGATCACAGCGCCGATCAGCACGAAGAATGCAATGACGAGCGTGTCCCACAGGCCCAACGTGAGAACCAACACGGCGAGGATAAAGCCAGCGACGGCGCCGAGCGTGGTGTTGGGATGACGCACAGCATAGCTCCAGATGGCAGCGCCCGTACCCTTGATGAGACCCATAGCCTCGTCAAAATCCGCGGCTGCCGCGTCTTGTAACTCGGTTGCCTCTGCTTTGGAATCAACAGGTTCGCTCGCCGGCGTGGCGCTCTGGTCAATCGTCAGGCGCGGCGTACGAGCGGTCTTATCTTGATTGGTATCACTCACCGGAAACCTCCACGGTCTGGACGGTAGTCTTGGACGGCAAAAAACGGACGCGCGTGGTCGTACCCGGCGTGCCGAGCATGGTGTCGCAAGCTTCCTCGATGCGCTGCTGCATCGCGGTAGCCAGAGATGCCACGTCCTTATCGTCAAGCGCGATAGCCTCGACCTTAAATCGGACGTGCGAATCGTCGGAGCCTTGGACGCGGGCCTCGACATGCTCGACCATCACGCGGTCGTCGCGCTCGGCAGCAGCCCTAGCACACGAAGAAAGCGCCGCAAGGGTGACCTCGATATTGCGCTCCCCCGCCGGATGCACACAGGACGGCTCGCGACGAGCAAACATCAGGCGGAAGAAGCTTACCAGCACGCCGATCGCCACAACTCCGCCGCATGCCGTCACGACAATGCGCGGCATGGGGTCGCGCATCAGCAGCATAAAGCGATACGTATACGGCCCCCAAAACTGGCAGACAAGCGTACCCAGCGCCACGATGGCGGCGGCAAGATACACAATCGCTAGGGCTCGTTTGAGTACGCGCACGTGGCGCTCCCTTCAAATCTCGGCACTCGAAATACAAAACGGTTCGCATCATTATAAAAGAGCCGGGTCCGGTGCTCTACGCACGCGGATCCGGCTCATCTATTCCACGAGGCTTGCATGCTCGCTTCATTATGCCCAGATATGCACGGCTTAACCCGTGCGAGCGCTACTCCTCCTCGAGGGCAGCGATGACCTCGTCGGTCATGTCCATGGTGCTGTAAACATCCTGGACGTCGTCGAGCTCCTCAAGACGGTCGATGAGGCGCTGAACCTTCTTGGCGTCGGCGCCGGAGACCTCGGTCGGGGTGGTCGGGACCATGGTGGTCTCGGAGCCCTTGACCTGGACGCCCTGCTCCTCGAGCGCCTTGGAGACAGCCATGACCTCGTTAGCAGTAGTCCAGACGATCCACTCCTCGCCGGCATCCTCGTAGTCCTCGCCACCGGCCTCGGCGATGGCCATCATGAACTCATCCTCGTCACCGGCAGCACCGTTGGCGATCATGGTCTCCTTCTTGGCGTTCTCGTCCAGGATCTCCTTGGCGACGACGATCTGGCCCTTGCGCTCAAACTGGAAGGCGACGGAGCCAGAGGTGCCCAGGTTGCCACCAGCGTGGGAGAAGGCGGAACGGACATCGGCGGCGGTACGGTTGCGGTTGTCGGTCAGGCAGTCGACGTAGACGGCGACACCGGCGGGACCGTAGCCCTCGTACACGATGTTCTCGTAGACGGCGGCGTCAGCACCCGAACCAAAAGCCTTGTCGATAGCGGACTTGATCTTGTCCTTAGGCATGGACTGAGCCTTGGCCTTGGCAACGGCAGCGGCGAGGCTGGCGTTGTTCTCGGGCAGCGGGTCACCGCCGAGACGGGCAGCAACGGTGATGTTGCGGCTGAGCTTGGAGAAGAGGGCGGAACGCTTGGCGTCCTGCGCGCCCTTACGATGCTTGGTTGTGGCCCACTTAGAGTGTCCGGACATACGTGTCTCCTATCGGTTTCGACCTAAAGCCCAGCGCAGATGCTCGGGCAATATAAACAAACGTCGTTATGATATACCTACTGGCCTGCGAGATAAACCCCAAAATGAAGGCGTCGTGATGATGGCCCCTTTGGTGCAAAGAAACCTGACCTCAATGCACCAAGTTAGGACCAGAGGAAGTCGCTGCGGGTGACGGTGGCGCCGATGGCGAAGGGCATGCAGGCGATGACCGGATACAGGTAGCGCATGTAGGTCGAGCCGTTGCACGGACCAATCAGGCACACGGCGAGCACGCCCAACAGCGGCACCCAGATCGCCAGTGCACGCCATGAATGACGACGCAGCAGGTAGACCACCACGGCGATCATGATCCACACATAGGTGGCCGAGCTCATGGTGAGCGAGATAAAGGGAACACGCTGCACCGCCACACGGTACAGATTGATCAGGTGGTCACACCAGCGCACCACGTTGCTGTCAACCGGATGGAAGTCGAAGTACTTGAGGTTGTCGGGACGCGCCATGATCTCGGCACTACGCGCCGTGCTGTAAACCCAGGCATCGCGCGCGCTCGGATAAAAATAACCATAGTAGTTATTGATAAGCGCCGAAATATAGCACTCGGGATCCTTCTTAAACATCTGAGCCCATACCTCAAAATAGGCATCGATGTCCTCCTGCGAGGCGTACTCGTTAAAGCAATTTTTGACGGCATCGGACTTGTCGGGGTTGTAGCGGCGGCCCAGGTTCTCGTACTTGAGCACACGGTCGATCACGGCACGCTCTTCGTCGGTCACCGAACCGTCGCAGGGCGCCTCTTCAATCGTACCGTCGTCCTTGACCTTGGGGTTGACGCCCGAGTTGAGGCCGTCGTGCTTTTGGACGAAACGAGCCGTCTGCTGGAACGGAATCGAGAGGATTTCGCGCTTGGAACCAGGCGTAATGTCGTGCGCCGGCATAAACACCTTGGTGAAGTACATATTAGAGGCAAGGCAGAGCGCGAGCACCGCGAGAACGCCAACCCAGCGGAAACGCGGGATGGCGCCCGAAGGCGCAGCACCAGTCTGCTTGGCTGCACGACGAGCCACATGCGCGTCCCATACGCAAAACGCCGCCGCGATTACGCATGCCGCCAGGGGAAACACCAGGCCGCCGTTGCGCAGGAACGTGGAACCCATGGCGCCCAGAGCGAGCAGCAGCCAGTCGTGGCGCGCAAAGAGCACGGGGGCTTTCTCGCCCGCTCGCTCGGCATTGGCATCACGACGGGGCAGGCCACATGCCACGAGCTTGACGGTCTGTACCAGCAGCACCAAGAACGCGTCGGCAAAGAGCACGTCTTTGGTGAGCAACACCGCGTAGTTAGAGAACATCGGCATAAACGCAAAGAACAGCAGGATCGCACCGCGAACCGGCAGGCTCACGCCCAGTTTGCGCAGCGACGAAATGGAATAGGCCATGCAGGCAGCCGTGATGACAAATTGAGCGCAGGTATAGATGGCAAGACCCGCGTTAGCGCTGTTGAACAGCGAAAGCCCCAGCTGAACGCACGAGCCGATAATGGCCGTGTGCACTACGGGATGATGCCCGTTGAGCAGCACGTTGGGGTTGAGTAGGCGCAGATAGTCGCTCGTGCCGTTGGGATAGTTGAACCACTGGCGAATCTGCGCGCCCGTATCTCCCATAAAAAGGCCAGGCAGCGAAGCGATGAGCGTGGGCGCCCAGGCGATCATAAGCACCAGGAAGGGCCCGGCAAAGGGATGGACCGAGAGCACGGCGTGAGTCACACGCCATACGCGGCCAAAGTGCGCCTCGGAAAACGGAATGCGCCGAGAGCTCAGCCAATCTAGACACTCAAAGGCAAGGTAGAAGGCAACGACCGCCAAGAGCATCCAGCCCGCGCCGCCAATCCAGGCGCAGATGATGCGGGCTTTGTCGCCAAGGACAATCTCGGCCGAGTCGGTGAGATCGTAGCTGCGGCCGAACACCATGCAGATGGCGAAGAACAGCGACGGCAGAATGATCGATGGACGCCAGGTGTCGCCACGGCCAAAGAACACGTAGCGAAACGGCAAGGTGAGCAGGCAGGCAAGTGCAAGCAGCATGACCGCGTCGGTATGGCCGGCAAACGAGAGGAGCACCTCGTAGCACACGTACAGCATGCCCGAGGCTTTGGGGTCAATCGCCAAGACTGCGTTGCTCGACACCGGGGCGGGATCGATGGAAAACGCCGTGGTCGCCAACAGCGCGAGCAAAAATGCGATGAGCGTCTGCTTGGCGGGGTAGCGCTTAAACCAGACGATGCGGGCAGCGTCGCGCGCAGCCGTTGTGGAGAGATCGGAATCCTTCACAGTCCAAAGAGCCTTTCTAGAAACCTGCCAAAAAGGGACAGGTTTATTTTGGCAGGTTTTATCTGGGGAAACGTTATTGTTCTGTCATCGTTGCCCAGCAAACCACCACAAAGGTGCCTGTCCCCTTTGTGGTGGTTAGGCGTCGAGGTAGATGCGCTGGGGTTGGTTGCGGCGACGAGCAAAGATGATGAGCGCCAGGCCTGCAATCACAAGTGGCAGGCTCAGTAGCTGACCCATGGTGATGACGCCGCCCAGCAGATAGCCCAGCTGGGCATCGGGCACGCGCACAAACTCAATGAGGAAGCGGACGATGCCGTAACCCATCACAAACACGCCCATAAACGTGCCTTGGGGCAGTAGCGGCTTTTTGCGGCTGAGCACCTGCAAAATGCAAAAGAGCACGATGCCCTCAAGAAATGCCTCATAGAGCTGGGAGGGGTGACGCGGCATATTGCCCGCGGTGCCGCCAAAGATCACGCCCCAGGGCAGATCGGTCGGCTTGCCCCACAGCTCACCATTGACAAAGTTGGCACAACGGCCCAGACACAAGGCCAGCGGCGCGCCTATGACGGCAAGGTCTGCCAAAGTCCAGGCATCGAGCTTATACATGCGGCACACGATGATGCCACCGATAATGCCGCCCACCAAACCGCCATGGAAGCTCATGCCGCCCTCGTTGGTGGCAAAGATCTCGAGCGGGTGCGCCCAGTAGTAGCCATCACCGTAAAAGACGACGTAGAACAGGCGCGCACCGATAATGAGGCCAAAGACCACGCCGACCACGACACTCGTCAGGTCGTCAATCGTGATGTTAAAACCCCAGCGACGCTGCGTGCGGTACATGACGACCGCCGTGAGCAGAGCGCCGACCACGTAGGCCAGGCCGTACCAGTAGATGGTGATGGGGCCCGCCGAGATCGCGACAGGATCAAGCATATGGTAGAAGTCGTTGAACATGTCGACCCTCCTACTCCCTACATACAAATGCGGCCGCGGGCCTTGCGCTCGCAGCCGCATATTTGGGCGTAACGTCTATGCGGAGTATGCCGTCCGCAGCTTTCGCATCTTAGAACGGCGCGTACTCGTCGTACAGGTCGTCGGTCTCACCGGAGGCATTAACCTGCTCCACGCGGGTAACGCCGGGCACATGCTCCTTGAGGATGCGCTCGATGCCCATGGACAGGGTCAGCGAGCTCATGGGGCAGCCGGCGCAAGCGCCCTGCAGCTCCAGCTTGACGACACCCTCGTCGTCGACGCCCACATACTCCATATCGCCGCCGTCGGCCTGCAGGTTGGGGCGGATCTCTTCAAGAACCTTCTTAAGCAGCTCTTCGTTAACAGCCACAGGGGCTCCTTTCTCACAATTACGCGGGCGCGCCCGCGGACAGAAGCTATGTTACTACAGCCATGTACCCGCTCACGAGCCGTCCATGCGCGCAGACGCGACTTTCACGAGTAGTCAATTTGGGACGGGGCTCTTTTGGCTGCCTTTTGTTGCCAGCTGGCGTTGCCACGCGCTACTGCTGAGCCTGCCCCTCGGTGCCGATGTGAACATCGACGATAACCTGGCGGTAGCTAATGCCGCAAGAATCGAGGATGCGGCGGCTGATGCGTCCATCATCAGTGTCGGCGTACTTGTTGTCCAGGTAGACGACCTCGCCCACACCTACCTGCGCCAGGATCTTGGCACAGTCGTGGCACGGGAACAGCGTGACGTAGACCGTGGAACCCTCGAGATCCTTGAGCGAGCCACGGTAGTTGAGCACGGCGTTTGCCTCGGCATGGACCACGTAGTTGTGCTTGTCCTGCAGCGGGTCGTCGCTCGTACCCCACGGAAAAAAGTCGTCGTTGAGCGCCGAGGGCGTACCGTTGTAGCCCACCGAAAGGATGCGGTGGTTGGTGCTGGCGATGCACGCACCCACCTGCGTGTTGGGATCCTTGCTGCGGCGCTGCGCGGCGATGGCCACGCTCATAAAGAACTCGTCCCAGCTAATGACGTCCAGGCGCTTGCCTGACGAAGTTTGATGAAGATCGTCCGACATGGCAGACACCTCCGAAATCGCAATAGTTTGACCTATTGTAGCAGGTGAAAGGTGGAGGCGTTTGTCCCACCGGCGCCCTCACTTTTACACGCGGCGGGGCTTTTGGTTGATGCGGTAGAGCTCGGCCAGTCCTCGCAGCGTCAGCGCGTCGTCTACCGTCAGGCTATGGCCGACCAACGCCGCGAGCGCCTCGGCATCATCGCCGGTGATGATGATGGGCACGCTGCCCTCGCCCGCCGCCTTGGTCGAGCGCATCTCGGCAAGCACCATATCGAGCATGCCGTCGATGCGGGCCACCTCGCCCAAGACCACGCCCGAGCGCATGGCCTCGCGCGTGTTGCGACCGATCACATGCGTGGGTGCCGAGGGCTCGACCTGCGGCAGGCGCGCCGCAGCCGCCGAAAGCGAGCGGGCGCCAAGTGCCAGACCCGGCGCGATGACGCCGCCGACAAAGGTTCCGTGCGTATCGATGACCTCGATATTGGTCGTAGTGCCCAGGTCGATCACGATGCACGGAGAGCCGTAAACGGCCCGGGCCGCCACGGCGTCGGCGATGCGGTCGGGACCGATCTCGGCCGGGTCGTCGTAGTGGACGGGCATGCCGGTCTTGAGGCCCGGCCCCACCGTGAGCACGCGCCCCGTGCAGGTGCGGGAAAGTGCCGCCTTCCACGGACGCTCGAGCGCCGGCACCACGCAGCTCAGCACTGCAGCTGCGGGAACGAGCGCGCCGGGCATGCCCGCATCAGCCGCCAGCGCGGCCATGACTTGAGCGAGACGCATACGCGCTTCGTCGGCCGTAATGCTCGACGGCGTGGTGATCTCGCACGTCGCAAGCGGGCATTCCTGCGCCGCGGCCGAATCCTCGGCAAACAGGCCAAAGCGAATGAACGTGTTGCCCACGTCGACCGTCAATATATATGCGCACCCATTAAGCATCGTCGGCGCTCCTTTCGTCTGCCCAGCAGTATATCCCGTAGGCAAGGCAGTCAATTTGGGATGATTATTCTGGGACGGGGATTAAAAAATCATTAGGTACACAATGATTTTTTAATCCCCGTCCCAGAATAATCATCCTTTGGCCGAGCCTGGGTCAGCTAAAAAAGCCCCGTCCCAAATGAGCTGCCTTGCGGCTATACTGGTGCGCGGTCGCGCGCGAGCTCACGCGGCGGCCCTTGGTAACCCGACTTCCCGCGCCGTATCCGTAGCGGCGCTCCCGGGGGAAGCGGATATACGCAAAGGAGTTCTATATGAGCAATCCCTCGAACCGCGCTTCGATGCGCGGGCAACTCACGCTGCGCGGCGTCGTCATCGGCGTCCTTGGCTGCGTGATTATCACGGCAAGCTCGGCCTACACCGCCCTCAAGATGGGCGCACTCCCCTGGCCGATCGTCTTCGCTGCCGTCATCTCGCTGTTCTTCCTTAAGCTCATGGGCAATGCCAGCCTCAACGAGGCCAACGTCACCCACACCATCATGTCCGCGGGCGCCATGGTCGCCGGCGGCCTGGCGTTTACCATCCCGGGCGCCTGGATGCTGGGCTATGCCGACCAGATCAGCTGGCTCGACATGTTTATCGTGGCACTCGCCGGCACCATCCTGGGCCTGCTGGCCACGGCACTCATCCACCGTCACTTTATCGTGGACGCCGCGCTTGAGTTCCCCACCGGCAACGCCGCGGCTCAGACCTTGCGCGCGACCGAGGCTGGCGGCAAAACCGGCAAGCAGCTCTTTGGTTCCATGGCCATCGCCGGCATCTATAGCGTGCTGCGCGACGCCCTGGGCGTGGTGCCCAGCATGCTGTGCACGCTCAACATCCCCGGCGTGACCTTTGGCATCTACAACTCGCCCATGCTGCTCTCCGTCGGCTTCCTCGTGGGCTTCGCCCCGGTCGCCTTCTGGTTTGCCGGCGCGCTGCTGGGCAATTTTGGCATCATTGTCGGCGGCACCGCTGCCGGTCTGTTTGACGTTGTGACTGCGCAGGGCATCGTCAAGTCCCTGGGCATGGGCCTCATGATGGGCTTTGGCGTCGCTGTCGTCCTCAAGGACATCCTGCCACAGGTCGCCGGCATCGTCCGCGGTCTAGCCGCCGACAGCTCCACCGACACCGACGAGCAGTCGCTCATCTCGGGCTCCCTTAAGCTCGACGCCGGCATCATCGGCCTAGGCGCTGCCGCCATCGCCGTGATCATCGCCATCGTGCTCGACCTTGGCCCCGTTCCGGCCGTCATCGTGACGCTGTTCACCTTTGTCACCACCATCATGAGCGCGCAGAGCTGCGGCCAGACGGGCATCGACCCCATGGAGATCTTCGGCCTCATCGTCATGCTCATCGTTGCCGCCTTCGCGCAGCTCGCTCAGGTCAAGCTGTTCTTTATCGCCGGCATCGTAGCCGTGGCGTGCGGCCTTGCGGGCGACGTCATGAACGACTTTAAGGCCGGTGCCGTGCTGGGCACCAACCCGCGCGCACAGTGGATCGGCCAGGCCATCGGCGGCATCGTGGGCGCCTTGGTCGCCGCCGCCGTCATGGTCGCGCTCGTCACCGCCTATGGTCCGGACGCCTTTGGTCCCGACAAGAGCTTCGTTGCCGCGCAGGCAAGTGTGGTCGCCACCATGGTCTCGGGTATCCCGAGCGTGCCGTGGTTCGCAGGCGGCTTTATCGCCGGCATCGTCATGTACTGGCTCGGCATTCCGGCCATGATGATCGGCCTGGGCGTGTACCTGCCGTTCTACATGTCACTCACGGCATTCCTGGGCTCCTGCGTCAAGCTCGCCTACGACAAGTGGTCTGCCCACCGCGACGCCACCGCTGGTCTTTCTGACGAGGAGAGGGCTGCCAAGGACGCCGCCTTCCAGGAACAGGGCCTGGTTGTCGCCAGCGGCCTGCTCGGCGGCGAGTCCATCGTCGGCGTTATCCTGGCGTTTGTCTCCGTGGGTCTGAGCCTGCTGGGCTAAGTCGAGCAGCTGCTCGACAGCAACCATATTGCCTACGATTTGCCCGGTCGGTAGCTTTCGCGGCTACCGACCGGGCTTTTTGATATCGAAACAAAGAAAGGCCGGCGCGCTGCGTTTAACAGCGAGCCGGCCTTATCGGTTAAGCTATCGAAGCGTTCCTGCTATGAACTGAAGTTCGTTGCAGAATCTACGCTCGAAACGCTACATCTGCTTGCGACGACGATCGCTCAGCGTCACACCAGCGGCCACGAGGGTGATACCGCCGATGACGAACACCTCGCCCGCAAGAGCGGAGTCATCACCGGTCTGGGCGAGCGCGGCAGGCGCAGCCTGTTTCTTGGCAACGGGGGCCTTTGCAGCAGCCTGCGCAACCTGAGGCTTGGCCTGCGGCTCAGCCTTGGGATGATACTTGTCGTACTCGGCCTGCGCGGCAGCCAAGGCATCCTTGGCATCGTCAAGCTCGGCAAGCGCGTCGGCATAGGCGTCGTTGGCGTCGGACAGCTTGGCATCGGCATCGCTCAGGGCAGCCTTGAGACCAGCGGCAGCATCGACGGCAGCCTTGTAGCGAGCGTAGGCAGCGTTCAGCTTGACCAGCTTCTCGTTGCCCGTCGTGCCCGCGGCAAGGGATGCCTTGTGGTCGACAGCCTCAAGATCGGCCTTGAGTGCCTCATCGTTGGCAAGCTCGGCCTTGGCCTTGAAGATATCGAGGTTCGCATCGACGACGGCTTCGTTGGCGGCCTCGAGCTGCTTCTGGGCATCGGCGACACCGGCGACGGCAGCGTCATAGGCGGCCTTGGCGTCGTCGACCGCCTTCTGGGCACCGGCGAAGCGCTCGAAGGCCTTGTTTGCGGTGGCAAGCTCGTCCTCGGCGGCCTTGGCCTTCGCCTGTGCGTCGGACAGGGTCTGCGTCTTGGCGGCAACTGCCTGCTTGGCGCCCGAAAGAGCGGTCGCGGCGTGCACATCTGCGGCCTGAGCCTTGTCAACGCCAGCCTGGGCAGTGTCGTCGGCCTTCTTGGCATCGTCAAGCGTGCCCTGCTTGTTCGCAAGATCCGTCTTGGCGGCATCGCACTTGGCGGCAAGGTCCTTGACCGAAGCGGTAGCGTTGTCATACGCCTCGTTGGCCTGATCGGACTTTACCTTGGCGGCGTCGCGGGCGCTGCGAGCCTTCGCCTTGTGAGCAGCGGCCTCGGCTGCCTTCGTCTTGCTGTCAGCAAGCGTGGCGTTTGCCTTATCGAGAGCTGCCTGGGCAGTAGCGGCCTCGCCCTTGGCGGCGTCGAGCTTGGTCTGGGGCGTCTTGACGTCGACACCCTTGAGTTTGGCTTCGGCGGCGGCGTATGCCGTCTTCGCGGCGGCGGTGCCGGACTTAGCCTTCTCGTACTCGCCCTTGGCGGTGTTCACGTTCGTGTCAGCCGCGGTATAGGCGTCTTGTGCGTCTTTCTGATTATTGAGAGCAGCGAGATATGCCGTATCGGCCGTGCCCAGCGTCTTCTGCGCCTCTGCCAGCTTGTTCTGAAGCTGCTTCAGCTGCTCCTTCTGCTCCTGCGTGCCGCCTGCATTGTAGGCGGAATCGATGTAGTCGTTCAGGAGCTTCTTGAACTCGGAGACTGTGAAATCAGCCTGAGTGTCATCAGCGCTGTAATCGAAGATGGTTACCTCGGAATCGGTGTTTTTACCGCTACCCGTCGCGATGCCGATAGCCACCGTAGCGGAATCGATAATGTTGAGATAGTGCCCGCAGCCGTCTCCTCTTTCCTTACCGTTCTCATCTTTTGTACCGGAATAGACATCGCGATAGTTTTGGTAGATATAGTACGAATCATAGCGATGAGCCATGAGATCTTTGCCAACCTCGCTATCCGCACCGTTCTTTTTAATCCAATTCTCGTAATTAACCTTCTCCTGAGTGTAGAGACCAGTATAGGGCCAGCCTAGGGTGTCCTCAGTCTCGCCGCCGGTATATGCACCGCCACCGCCAGCAAGATTTTCACCGTTATCCGAGTAGCAGTTCGAGTGTCCCCAGTGGTTCGACGAATATGATGCATTAAGGGCGGCGGCCACAGTCATGCGGAGGCTGACGCTGAGCGCCGACTGGCCGTTCGCCTTGCGGAGGTTGTTCTGGGTGTCGAGATATGTCAGGGCGTTTCGCATCTGCTCCAAGGAAAGCGGGTTGGTGTCGCGAGACATGTCCTGATCGACGTAATCGTCATACCACTCGGCCTTGTCATCGGCGCCGGTCAACGTCGATACGGCATCCTGGGCGTTCTTTTTCTGCGTGGCTGTGAACTGGCTGCCGCCGATGATGTAGTTCATGAAGCCGAACATACCCTGACTGATGACTTCCTGGTCAACGGTCATGTTGGACTTTAGGTCTGCAATCTGCTGCTCAAGAGCCTCAACCTGGGCATTAGCAGCGTCATAAGCCTTTTCCGCGGCGTTCGAAGCGGCGCATGCCGTCTCCCACTCGCCGCGTTTCTGCTTGCGAACTTCGACAAGCTTATCGTACGCGGTCTTCTTGTCTGCTTCGGTCTGCTGCGCCTTCTCGTATGCGGCCTTGGCGGCGTCGCGCTCGCTGGCGGCGGCGTTGTACTCCTTGTTTGCCGCATCGTATGCGGACTGGGCAGATGCCACGGCAGCGTTGGCGGCGTTGGCCTTCTCCTGCGCGGCGGTGGCGGTATTCTGGGCCGCCTGCAGGTTCGCCTGGGCGGTAGCGTCGGCATCCGTCGCGGCGTTGAGCTCCGTCTGCGCGGTCTTGAGCTCACCAGCAGCAGCGTTCATGGCGGCCTCAAGCGCACTCAGGTCAACACCCGTACCCGAGACGGCAGCATTTAGCGCGGCCTGCGCCTGGTTGAACTTCTGCTGGGCGTTATCGCGCGCGGTGGTTGCGGCTGCGAGAGCAGCGGCAGTCTCCTGCTTCTTGGCCTGGGCAGTCGTCAAAGCTGCCTCGGTATTCTGCTTTTCCTGCTGGGCGCTGGCCTCGGCAGCCTTGGCCTGGTCCAGATTGGCCTGTGCAGTAGTAACGGCCTTATTGGCGTCATCGAGCTTTGTCTGCGCGTCCTCGACGGCCTTCTTGGCGGCCTCGTACTCGTCCATACCCATGGCCTCGAGCTTGGCCTGTGCATCGTCGAGGGCCTTCTTGGCCTCATCCTGCTTTGCCTTGGCGTCCTTGAGCGCCTGGGTCTTATCCTCGACACTCTTGTTGGCCTGATCGAGCTGATCGTTGAGGTCGCCCAGCTTCTTCTGCTGCTGCTCGGTCTTTTCGACGGCCGCCTTAAGCTCGTCGATCTTCTCCTGGAGCGCGGCGACTTCTGCTGCGTTCTGCTCGATTTCGTTGTCGCTTACTGCCTGCGAGGCCTGATCCTTTTGCTGCTGCGCCTGCTTTTGAGACTGGCCCGCCGCGTCGGCCTTCTTCTGGGCGGCATCGTAGGCGGCCTGAGCGTCCTTGAGCTGCTTTGCCGACTCCTCGGCCAGCTGGGCAGCCGTCTTTACGACCGCTTGGTTACCGGCGGCAACGGTATTCTCTACAGAACTACCCCATTACAGTCTGAAATAGGTCATCGATAAATTTCGATGGCGAGCATTCGGCGCATTGCCTACGATACGGGCAAGCCCCGAGGGGCCGCCGATCGGGCGCCTCCGGATGGCCGTCTGCCCCTGCCCCGTAGAGGGCCCGGGGGGTGTTGCCACCGGGGGCGCTCGCCGCTCCGGACGACTGATAGGAAACTGCCGGGCGCAAGCGCCACGGCCAGGTAATGTGGGTGTCGCGGGGAGGGGTTCCGATCGGCCTACCGATTGGAGGATACCACCGTGGCACCAATTAGAATGTCGGAAGCCGTCATCGGGCTCGATGTCGGGAAATCGTCCCACTGGGCATGCGTCGCGACTCGAGACGGCGAGGTGCTGTTGAGCACCCCCGTCGCGAACAGGGAGGACGACCTGGACTCGCTGTTCGGCCGCTTCCCCGATGCGCTCGTGGTCGTCGACCAGTCGCGCAACATAGGCGCCCTCGCGCTCGCCCGCGCCAGGGCGGCCGGGATGTCGGCGGCGTACCTGCCGGGACTCGCGGCGCACGGGGCCGCCAGGCTCTTCGCCGGCGACGCCAAGACCGACGAGCGAGACGCGATGGTCATCGCGAAGACGGCGCTTGGCATCCCCGACGCGCTCCTGCCGGTCGGAGACCCAGGTCCGACGATTGCGGCGGCGAGGGCGCTGGCCGCCCAGAGGAACTTCCTGACCTGCGAGAACACTAGGAATAAGAACCGGCTGCGCAGCATCCTGCTGGAATCGTGCCCCGCCTTCGAGGCACTGGTCGACCTGTCCGACGGGCCCCAGCTGAGGCTCATGGCATCCCTCGGCGGGGCCTGGTCGGTAGCCGACGCCGGGCCCCGCAGGGCGGCGGCGCTCACGCGTGGGGCGGCGCGCGGTAAGATCGAGGCCCTCGTCCGCTCGACAACCTCCTCGACAAGGCCGGATGCGTCGGTCGTCGCCGCCGAGGACCGGGCGGTGAAACTGCTCGCGCGCAGGATATCCGAGAACTCGGCGGAGATCGAGGCGATCACGGCGGAGATCTCCGCCCTGCTCGAGGGCGACGATACCTACCGATGCCTCCTGACGGTGCCGGGCATCGGGCCCAAAACCGCTTCCGAGCTTGCGATCTCCATCGACATCGAAGACTTCCCCAGTCACGACAGGCTCGCGTCGTACTGCGGCCTGGCGCCGCGCAACCGCCAGTCGGGAACCTCGATCTCCTCGGTGACGGCATCGCGCCAAGGCAACAAGAGGCTGAAGAACCTGCTCATATTCTCATGTAACTGCCTCACCCGGACAGAGGGGAGATGGGGCGACTACTACACCAGGTGCCGAGAGCGGGGCATGTCGCACGGCAAGGCGCTCAAGGCGCTGGCGCGAAAGAGACTGAAGGTCATCTACGCGGTCATGCGAGACAGGGTGCCTTACGCAGCCTAGCCGAAACGCACCGAGCAGACTGAAGCCCACCGGCCTAATGGCTTGGCGTCAGCATGCCGCGATTCGGTCGCACGAAGAGCATTTCCCAGTTGACAAAACTATAGGAACACCCCCCTGAACAGAATCGCCGTTATCGGTTGACGGTGCGGCGATTGCCGCCAGCGGCGACATGAGCGGCTGAGCGATGAGGCCCGCCGTCAAAACGGTTGCGACGGCGCGGTTGGCAACGCCCTTGACGTTGACGGCCTTGGCCCTAGGCTCAAAGTGTTGTGGACTGTAGTTTGCCATGGCTTTCTCCCTTTGACACGGATGTATCCATACGCTTCAAAATGTAAGAGCTGATTTTTGAATTCTGTTGCGCAACATTGGTCACCGGCGGATTTTTTGAAATTCACGCTCTCGTGCTTCACAATTTCGTCACATATGTAGGAGCTGGTGCATCATATTTTCGCGGGATGGAATTGAGCCTGTGATTTGCATTTGCTCCCGCGTCATCCGTCCTATCGGATCCCGCGTCCAACAGGCACCCCGCCCGCCACGGTGTAGAGTTAGAACAACGGGTGCGTTGCGCGGACCGCCCTGGAACGAGGTGGACATGGAACTCGACAAACAACAGATCAAGCGACTACGCGAACGCCATCACCGGCGCCACGGCATCCGCCCTGCCCATAGCGAGGCAGCTGAGCAGGCAGGTCGCTTTCTAAAGAGGGCGTTCAACATTCGCGAGGGTCGCGCGCCCTACCACGTGATCCGCAAGCGTTTTGTAAACGGGGCGCGTCTGACTGGCTCCCACCTATGCATCCTCATCATCGCCATGCTCATCGCGAGCATCGGCCTCGATATCGACTCGGATATCGCCATTGTAGGCGCCATGCTCATCTGCCCGCTCATGGGCTCGGTCCTTGCCATGGCATACGGCATCGCCACGCTCGACCGCGAGATTACCGTCGAGGCCATCGCGAGCTTGGCTCTACAGATGGCCTTTTGCCTGGTCACGTCCACGTTGTACTTTAAGCTCTCACCCCTTGGCACCACCACGGCCGCCATCATCGACAATTCGACACCGACCGTGTGGGACCTTGCCGTCGCGCTCGCGGGCGGCTTTGCGGGTGGCCTGGGCAACTCGCGCGACCAGGAACCCGCCACGCTTATCGCCGGCGTGGCCGTTGCGACCGCGCTCATGCCGCCCCTGTGCGCGGCGGGCTATGGCATCGCCATCGCAAGCGGGCCACTGTTTCTCTCGGCGCTCTACGAGTTTGGCATCAACGTCGTCTTTATCGCGCTGGCTGCCGAAGCTGTGCTGCTTCTTTTGCGCGTACCGCTCAAGCGCGACCTCAACGGCGACGGTATTGTGACTGCAGAAGAAAACGCCGAGGTCGACGAGCTATCGCGCAAGGTGCGCCGCCGCATCATCGTGGGCACGGTAGTCTTTGCTATCCCCTGCATCGTTATGACGGCGGGGTCTATTGGCTCGGCGCAGGCCGGCGTGCAGGACGGCTACGGCGTCACCGAAACCACGCGCGAGCTTGCGGCGGTGCTGCCAGGCTTTAAGGATTACACCGTCGCCGTCGAGACCTCGGCCACCGAAGGCGACGAGGAGGGTATCGTCGAGCGCGAGATTGTCGCCCATGTGACGACAAGCGAGGCGCTTGGGGCGCACGACCGTCACGTCGCCCGCAAGCTCATCGACCTCAATGTGCCCGAACTCGATCGCGTGGAGTTTGACGTGAAGTGATGCCGGCGCGGGATGAACGCTCGCACGGATGCAAGCTACGACGAGGCGCAGACGCGATACGGACACGAGCAAATAGCGGGGTGCAGTTCACACCCGCGCCCCGCTCGCTGTTTTATTGCCGTGAATCAACTGTCCAGATCGACATCGCCCGACTCCACCGTAAACGCAGGTTTGGTGCTCACCAGATAAAATCGGGTCACTTTGCTATTTCTAAATAGATAGAGCTGGCCCTGCTCGCGTCGGCGTGACACATACGCCACGTGGACCGTACCGAATTCTTCGCCGTTTTCCTTCTTTAATATCAGGATGTTGGGGTCATCCGTACGCTTAAACTGCCCGTCTACGCAGCTGCCGTCTTTGTCGACCAGTTGCCACCGATGGTTATCCTCTTCAAGAAAGGCCAGGGTTTCCAGACTCGTCTTGTCGTCCCGATAGTAACCGTCAATGGCAAACCCTTCGGAAGCGCATTCCTGCATATAGGACGTTTCTCGACTTATAGCAAACAGCCCTGTAGCGCCCAGGAGCACAGCCAGGCAGACCACTGCAAGGGTTATCGAAATAGCACGGCGACCCATGTTAGCCCAACCGATAGTTGTTTAACGGAGCGTGAAACATACCTGGAACCTCCGATATCAGGGGGAACGTCGCCAGCAGGCTGGCGACAACTATATGTTTCTGACATCAAACCATATGGCTGCCACTCGCGGAGGGGGCATCGGCGAACGGCGTGTTTTCATACTCCATTGGTCAAACCTAAGCGCAGCGCTACAGCTCGTACTTGTACACGCGGTAGATGTACTTCTCGGCTTCCATCTCGTAGGTGGCGATGGGCAGTCCATAGCGATCGTCTCGTCGTTTGGCAGATAGGTCACACCGTGCTGGCCTGCGTTGAGCGAAAAATCGCCTTGGGCCTGCAGTAACTTGTCCTCAAAGCCCAAACCGGCCCAGAAATCGGGCGAGCCCACGGAAGGCTGTAGCAAGGTCATTTGCGCAACATATGTCCAGCAAAAACGGGTGGTAGCCGGTACGGCCACCACCCGTTTGTCTCATATCTAGCCCATAGCAGGCAAGCTACTTCTTAATGCCGCGTCCCAGACGCTTGGCGACCGATGCAACGGCCTCCTCGCTGGCCGGCCCGCAGCTCACGCAGCCATCATGGGCACGCATCTGGCCGGTGACCTCGTCCATTGCGAGCGGCGCCACCTTCTCGAGCTTAAAGCCCTTGCCGGCGCGCATGTTCTCCTTCGCCACGCTAATCATAAGCTTAATCCGGTTGAGCTGGTTGACCTCGGACGCGCCAGGGTCGTAGTCCACCGCGACAATGTTGCTCTCGGGATGCTGGCGGCGCAGCTCCTTGATCACGGCCTTGCCCACCACGTGGTTAGGCAGGCACGCGAAGGGCTGCGTGCAGATGATGTTGGGCGCACCATGGTCGATCAGGTCGAGCATCTCGGCCGTGAGCAGCCAGCCCTCGCCCATGTTGTTGCACACCGAAAGCACCGTGCGGGCCTTGTCGGCCATGGTGCCGATGCGCTCGGGCGCCTCAAAGCGGCGGGACTTTTCGAGCATCTCCTCCACCGGCGTACGCATCCAGTCCACCAGCTTAATGAGTGCCTGCATGCTAGCGCGCGCCGTGGCAGAGCTTCCCAGCTCGTCTTTTTGCAGCTCGGCATTGCTCATGGAGTACAGGAAGAAATCGAGCAGGCCCGGCACCACAGCCTCGCAGCCCTCGCGCTCGATGACATCGACCACGTGGTTGTTGGCTGTGGGGTGGAACTTGACCAAGATCTCGCCGACCACGCCCACGCGCGGCTTGGCGCCCTCGCCCACAAGCGGCATGGTGTCGAACGCGCGGATGGCTTCGCGGCACAGCTTGGTGTAGTTATGCCTGTTGAACTTGGGCGCCAGCTTGCGAGCGCGCGCCATGTACTCCTCGTAGAGTGCGTTGGCAGCGCCGGGAGTGGCCTCGTACGGACGGCAACGATAGAGCATCTGCATCATCACGTCGCCAAAGAGCACCGCGTAGACCGCCTGCTTGAGCAGCGCCGGCGTAATCTTAAAGCCGGGGTTGTCCTCGCCGAGCGCCACAGCAGAAAGCGAGATCACCGGGATCTCGGGGTGGCCACTCTCGCGCAGGGCCTTGCGGATAAGTGCGATGTAGTTGGTGGCACGGCAGCCGCCGCCGGTCTGGCTGATAACCACGGCCGTCTTGGACAGGTCGTACCGACCGCTCTCGATGGCCTCCATGATCTGGCCCGTTACCAGGATCGACGGATAGCAAATGTCATTGTTCACATAGCGCAGGCCGGCCTCGACGGCGTCGTGGTCGGTCGAGGGCAGCAGCTCCAAGTTGTAGCCGGCACCACGGAATACCTCTTTGACCAGGTCAAAGTGGATCGGCGCCATCTGCGGGCACAGGATGGTGTAGCCCTCCTCGCGCATCTGCTCGGTAAAGGGGACCTTGGGCCACGCGGTCGAAGCACTCTCGCGCTGCGCCTCGAACGTGTACTTGCGGCTCGCGAATGCGGGGGCATCCGTGGAGGGCGCCACCGGCGCGGCATCGCCCTGCTCGTAGGCCTCGCCCGCGGCCGTGGCCTCGGCCAGGCGCTCGGCCTCCTGGTCCTTAAGCGCGGCCATGAGCGAGCGGATGCGAATGCGCGCGGCACCCAGGTTGGACACCTCGTCGATCTTGAGCACGGTGTAGATCTTGCCGCTGGCCTCTAGGATTTCCTGTACCTGATCGGTGGTCAGGGCATCCAGGCCGCAGCCGAAGGAGTTGAGCTGGATCAGGTCCAGATCGTTGCGCATCGTCACAAAACGGGCGACGGCGTACAGGCGGCTGTGGTACATCCACTGGTCGACGACGCGGATGGGGCGCTCGGGCTTCACGAGATGCGCGAGCGAATCCTCGGTAAAGACCGCAAAGCCAAAGCTCGAAATAAGCTCGGGCAGGGCGTGGTTGATCTCGGGGTCGTTATGGTAAGGACGGCCGGCGAGTACGATGCCATGGCCGCCGTGGTCCTCGACCCACTTAAGAGCCTCCTCGCCCATAGTCTGGATGTCCTCGTGGAAACGCGCATCGGCCTCAAAGGCAGCGTTGACGGCGGCATCGACCTCGGAGCGCGTGATTTTAGGACCGCGCACGCGACCGCGACCGGCCTCAGCATCGGCCACACGGTCGACGGCGAGCACCTGGTACAGGCGGCGCTTGAGCTCGGTCTTGTCGTGATACGGCACAAACGGATACAGGAACTCGATGTTCTGCTCGCGGATCTCGTCAATATTGAGCGCCAGCGCCGTGGGGTAGCTCATGACGATGGGGCAGTTATAGCAGTTGCCAGCCGTCGGATCCTCCTTGCGCTCCCAACGCACGCACGGCATCCAGATGAAGTCGACATCGCGGTCGATAAGGTTCATCACATGGCCGTGGCTCATCTTTGCCGGGTAGCACACGCTCTCGGACGGCATGGACTCGATGCCCGCCTGGTAGGTCTTTTTGCTCGACTGGTCGGACAGCTGCACGCTAAAGCCCAGGCGCGTAAAGAATGCATGCCAGAAGGGGTAGTTCTCGTACATGTTGAGCGCGCGCGGGATGCCGACGGTGCCGCGCGGGGCCTCGTCGGGGCTCAGCACCTCGCGGTTAAACAGCAACTCGTTTTTCTTTTTGAAGAGGTTGGGGGCCTCGGTCTTTTGCTTTTTGTGGCCGGCGCCCTTCTCGCAGCGGTTGCCGGTAATGAAGCGCCTGCCGCCGCCAAAGTCGTTGACGGTAAGCTGGCAGTTGTTAGAGCAACGGCCGCAGCGGACATGCTTTTGCGTCACGGTGAGGTGTGCGATGTCCTCGGCCGAGAGGATGGTCGAGGTGCCGTCGGCGCCGGCGCGATCGCGGGCGAGCAAGGCCGCACCGTAGGCGCCCATGCAGCCGGCGATGTCGGGACGCACGGCATGAACGCCGGTGAGCTGCTCAAACGCGCGCAGCGTCGCATCGGACATAAAGGTGCCGCCCTGGACGATCACCTGGCTGCCGATCTCCTTGGGGTCGCGCAGCTTAATGACCTTGAACAGGGCGTTCTTGATGACGGAATAGGACAGGCCGGCCGCAATGTCGCCCACCGTGGCGCCTTCCTTTTGCGCCTGCTTGACGCGCGAGTTCATAAAGACCGTGCAGCGGCTGCCCAGGTCGACCGGGGCCTTGGCATGGATGGCAGCGTTTGCGAACGCGCGCACGTCCATATTCATAGAGACGGCGAAGCTCTCGATAAAGCTACCGCAACCCGACGAGCAGGCCTCGTTGAGCATGATGTGCTCGATCACGCCGTCCTTGACGCGCAGGCACTTCATGTCCTGGCCGCCAATGTCCAGAATGAACTCGACGCCGGGCAGGAACGCCTTGGCGCCGCGCAGATGCGCGACGGTCTCGATCTCGCCGGAGTCGGCCTTGAGGGCCTCGATGAGCAGCGCCTCGCCGTAGCCCGTGGTAGTCACGTGGCCGATGGTGCAACCGGCGGGAATGTGGTTGTAGAAATCGGCCATGATGACCTTGGCCGTGCCCAGGATGTCGCCGTTGTTGTTGCCGTACCAGGTGTGCAGCAGCTGACCGTCCTCGCCCACGAGCGCGGCCTTCATGGTGGTGGAACCGGCGTCGATACCGATGAACACGCGGCCGGTGTAGCCTTCGAGCTTGCCCTTGGGGACGACTTCCTGGTCGTGGCGGGTTTTGAACTCGGCGAAGTCCTCGTCGGTGGCAAAGAGCGGATCCAGGCGCTCGACCTCGGCACCCTGTGTGTCGCCTAAGCTGTCGATGGCCTCGATGAGCTGCGGGAACGTGCTGAGCTTGTTGGACTCGTGCGCCATGGCGGCGCCGCTCGCCACAAACAGGTGGGCGTTTTGGGGCACGATACGGTGTTCCTCGTCCAGGTTGAGCGTGAGGTAGAAGCGGTGGCGCAGCTCGGAGAGATACTGCAGCGGACCGCCCAGGAAGGCGACGTTGCCGCGGATGGGACGGCCGCACGCCAGGCCCGAGATGGTCTGGGTCACGACAGCCTGGAAGATGGAAGCGGCGACGTCCTCGGGACGGGCGCCTTCGTTGAGCAGCGGCTGCACGTCGGTCTTGGCAAAAACGCCGCAGCGGCTGGCGATGGGATAGATGGTGGTGGCGTTGGCCGCGAGTTCGTTAAGGCCGCTGGCGTCGGTGTGCAGCAGAGTGGCCATCTGGTCGATGAAGGCGCCCGTGCCGCCGGCGCAGGTGCCGTTCATGCGCTGCTCGATGCCGTTGTCGAAGTAGATGATCTTGGCGTCCTCGCCGCCCAGCTCGATGGCAACATCGGTGGCCGGGATGAGGGTCTCGACGGCACGCTTGCTGGCGATGACCTCCTGGACAAACTCCAGGTCGAGCCACTGGGACAGCAGCAGGCCGCCCGAGCCGGTAATGGCGCAGGTCATTTGGGCCGTCGGCAGCACGGTCGCGGCACCCTCGAACAGGTCGCGGGCGCAAGCGCGGACGTCGGTGTGGTGACGCTGGTACTTGGCGTAGACAATCTGGTTGTCGTCGTTGAGCACAGCGAGCTTAACGGTGGTGGAGCCCACGTCGATGCCCAGGTGCAGGTTGCCGCGGGCGGCCTCGGGGTTGAAGATCGCGCCTTCGGGGGCCTGGGCGGTGGCGGCTAGGGGCTCAGCGGCGGTGGCGGGCTCGCTAGCGACGGACGTCTCCCCTGCCGTTTTCTTGGCATCGGCAACTGCCTCAGCAACTTTCTCGGCAGCCGCGGTCGCGGCCTTCTGCGCGGCGTCCACCACGGCGGGCGCGGCCTCGCGTGCGGCAGCGACCACACGGTCTTTAATGCCCTCGACGAGTTTGCTCATTGTCTCTCCTCTTAGTTGTTGGACTCGACGGTTGCGGTGGTGTCGACCGCGTCCTCGAGCTGCAGATTCAATAGCTTCATGCCGTATTCCGGCACGTTGATATCGATGGGTTGGCCATACAGGTCGCCGGGGCGCACAAAGGCGATAACCGTCATAATGCGCGCCATGGTCTCGGGCGATTCGGTGAGCCCACGCTCAAACCAACGCTGAATCAGGCCGACCTCGGCACTCACGACGTAGGTGACGTAGTAGTCAAAGAAGGTGCCCAGCGCCAAGCCCAAAATGCCCGTCTGTGCACGCGGCACCACGGCCTCGCGTGCGGTATCGATGATCTTTTTAATAAAGGCGGGGTCGCCGCCCGGGCCCAGCAGGGCCCCGATAAGGTCGCGATTAGCCGCAAGATAGCGCAGCAGCTCAACCGAACCGGGTGCCGGCTCAAGATCATCGATGTTGTGATAGAGGTCGGGCAGCTGAGCTGCGGTGATGAGCTCAATGCGCTCACGGATCTCGGCCAGCAAGCCGTCCTCGATTTGATTGATAAAGTCGGGGATATCGCGGTAATGCGAATAGAACGTGCGACGCGTAAGGCCAGCGCGCTCGGTGAGCGACGCGACATTAATGCGCGAAAGGTCGCCGCTTTCGGCAAGCTCGCTAGCAAGTGCCTGGCGAAGGGCACGCTGCGAGCGAAGGGACCGGCGATCGCATTTCTCGAGCTGGGACAAGCGTCCTCCTTGTTACTCAGCCTGTGCGCTATTGCACAGTGCGAGTATTATTGCACACCGTGTGCATCAACACGTAAAGGCAATATTTGGGATGTGACGAAGGGGCAATCCTTTTGTCGCATTATTCGATGATGGTGCAGGAGTTCTGCTTATGCATGGTGGCGAGCATGTGTTTGGGGACGGCGTGAACCATGCAACTGCCGATGGTCGCACTAGCGGCGGCCTTAGCTGCATCGCTTGCGTTTTTGGTCGCGTAGCTGTGGCGGAAGCGCTTGAGCATGGCAATGTCGTTGCCGCCGTCGCCGTAAACCGCGACCTCGTCCTCGGCAATACCGTAGTAGCCCGCCAGCCAGGCCACGCTCTCGCCCTTGTTGCACGCCACGTCCGTGATCTCAAACATCACCGGATCGAACGGTGCGTTGACCACGCGGTCCGATCGCTCGGCCAGATATGCCTTAAGGTCGCGCTCCAGCTCGGACGAGATCACGCGACAGTTAATCTTGCACACGTCATGGCGCAGGATGTCACCGATCGACTGATCGAAATATTGCTCCTCGTGATACCCCCCACGTGCACGCATGCCGCGCATCACGATGCGCTTGATAGGACTGTCCTTTTTAAAGCCCGCCTGGTGCATCTCGAACGAACCGCTCGAGAACATGCCATCGGGCGTGGAGCAATCAAAGCAAATGTCCGGGAACGCCTTGAGCAGCTCCTCGGTAATCTGCGGATCGATGGTCCAGGTCTTGAGCACCTCGCCATGGCTGTCGCGCACGATGGACCCGTTGGAGCAGCAGGCGTCAAGCGCCAGGCCCGTAAAGCCATGCTCGCCGATCGGCAGCGTCGAGCGTCCGGTCGCGGGAACCACATGCAAGCCAGCCTCGGTCAGCTCGCGAATGGCACGGCGGATGGTCCCATCCGCCTCATGCAGGGCGTTCAGCAGCGTTCCGTCTAAGTCACTCGCAAACATCTTGATCATGGGCATGCCTCTCCTTCGTCTGCACGATATTGTAGACGAGAACGGGCGCGCCCCAAGAGAGGCACGCCCGTCAGGCGAAAGATTGTCCTACACCGCAGAGGGGCCATGTTCGCCGGTGCGGATGCGGATAACCTCCTCGACCGGCTCGACCCAAATCTTGCCGTCTCCAACGGCACCGCAATCTTGGAAACGGCGCGGCAACGGGCGCGAAACCAACGGGAAATACGCGAGCAAGGAAGCCGCGAGCGCGCCCGTCCCGGCTAGCGCCGGAACAGCTCGCGGGCTCGGTCGCGGAGGTCGGTAGCTCGGATGACGCCCTCGTAGCGGTTGATACGCAAGCGCGGGAAGGCATTGAAGAAGCGCAGGTCGCGGCGGCTGAGTGACACGCTCGGCACCGGACGGCTTATGCCCTTGCCGGCAAGGCGACGACTGAGCGACGGACGCGGCATGCTCGGCGCGGCATCGGCCACGCGGCGGGCAGCAAGTGCCAGGCCGCGAGCACCATCCGCGATAAACGTCGGCATCGAAGCCTTCTCGCACAGGGCATCGAGCGCGGCGTCACCCAGCTCGGCCAGCCACGCGTTAACGGCACGGCTGCGGATATGCGTCTGCGCCACCGAGTCGATCGCCGAATCGGGAATACGTTCAAGCATGGAATCAGACGCATCGGCAAGCGACTCGTTGATGCGGTCGGCAAGGTCGGCCCGGACGCGCTCCAACTGATCAGACAGGCGGCGCCAGCTGGCCAAAGAGCACACTGCGTCGACCATCATCGCGACCGCGACGATAAAGGCGGACAGCCGCACAATCAGCACCGGCAGATGGCCAAGCAGCCCCAGCAATGCCGGCTCCACTAAACGGCAAATGCACAACGCACCCAAGCCAAACGCGCAGGCCCAGTACAGACAGATGCGTCCGTGCAGGTTAAACGGCAGGTGCGAATAGTCCCAAAAGCGAGCGCCCGTTGTTTTTTCCAGCAGCACGCCTACGCTGTACTCAATCACGCTGCATACGAGCGCTGCAGCGACAAACTGGCTCGGGGCATCCGGAATCCCGCGCAACAGCAGCCAGCAGGCAATGCCGCCCACACCATAGATAGGACAACACGGCCCCAGCAAAAAGCCGCTGTTGGCAAATCGTCCGTGATTGAGCATGGCGCAGACCGTCGACTCCCACGCCCAGCCGCAAAACCCGTAAAAGGCAAACGAGAGCACCAGTGCCGAAAGCGGGCAGACGGCAAGCGTCGCGCCGCCAAACGCCATGTCAATCGCGGTCCCCACCGTCTACTCTCTCCTCTTTTCGCTCGAATCTTTGCTCGAGCCGTCACTCGAGCCCTCGTTCGAATCGTTCGCGCCGCCTTTGCGCGGTAGACGGCAGGCGACCGTCTCGCGCAGAGCACACCATTTATCCGCCAGGCACACAATCCATGCCTCACGACACGTCGGCGGCACTGGCACCAGCGGAAACATATGGCGCACGATAATATTCCGCTCGCGCGACGTCAGTTCAAAATCTTCCTCGGCACGCGCCAGGGCAAAAAACGGGTGGCGAAAGCCATGCAGCCGATGGCTTGGATCGGGATCGTGCCAGTCATAGAGAAAGTAATCGTGCAGCAGGGCTCCGCGCAGCAACGAAGCACGGTCGACCGAAATGCCAGCACGGCCCAAGCACTCGGCAAAGGACAGGCTCGCCCGCGCTACCGAAGTCACATGTGCATAGACCGTCACGTCGCCATGTTGGATAAACTCGCGCGTCAAGTCCAGACGGCCCGCCTGTGCCAGTTGACGGGCAGCATGGTCTACTTCGCACGCGATGTTCTCGGCACGAACGACATCGGACATGCTGCCTCCTTCCAGCGACTCACAGCGGCAAGCCACGGCTTGTGCACAATCGATAAAAACATCATGGAACACATCAGTATGGCATCGGACAAAACGTTTTGCCCCGCCAGTTGGCGAATTACCGCGCCGCCGTCACATATCAAACGCCAAAATGTGCGAGACTGTCTTGTGCAATTGTGTCGGCCGAGGGAGCGCCGGCGCTCGATTCGCATGGAGTAACCCACAACGATGCTGCTTACGCAAACGACAACGCCCGAGGACGTCAAGGCTCTTAATCGCGCCGAGCTCCCGCAGCTCTGCGGCGAGATCCGCCAGGCAATCCTCGAAAGCTCCGCCGCCGTCGGCGGGCACGTTGCCCCCAACCTGGGCGTCGTTGAGCTTACGGTTGCGCTTCATCGCGTGTTTAACTCTCCCACCGACAAGATTGTCTTTGACGTGTCGCACCAGACCTACGCTCACAAGGCGCTGACCGGGCGCGCGTACACCTATATCGATCCGGAACGTTATGGTGAGGCTTCTGGCTTTGCCAATCCCGACGAGTCCGAGCACGACCTGTTCGCCATGGGCCATACCTCGACCTCGGTGAGCCTGGGCTGCGGCCTGGCGCACGCTCGCGACCTGGCGGGCGATACGTACAACGTCATTACCGTTATTGGCGACGGCTCGCTTTCGGGCGGCCTGGCGTTTGAGGGCTTTAACAATGCCGCCGAACTCGATAGCAACCTGATCATCATCGTCAATGACAACGACCAGTCCATTGCCGAGAACCATGGCGGCCTGTATCGCAATCTGGCCGAGCTGCGCGCCAGCAACGGCACCTGCGAGCGCAACGTTTTCCGCGCGATGGGGCTCGACTACCGCTATCTGGACGCCGGTAACGATGTGTTGGCCCTCGTCGACGCGCTGCAGGAACTGCGCAATATCGATCATCCCATCGTGCTGCACGTCTCCACCGCCAAGGGCAAGGGCTTTGAGCCAGCCCAAAGCGACCCCGAGCGCTGGCACCACGTGGGTCCGTTTGACATGGCGACCGGGCGCAAGCTCTGCCCGGGCCATCCGAGCGAGCCCGCGCCGCGCACCTATGCTGACATTACGGGCGAGGCGCTCAGCGCCGCCATCGAGCGCGATCCACAGGTCGTTGGCATCACGGCCGCCACGCCCTACATTATGGGCTTTACACCCGAGCTTCGCGCTGCCGCCGGCAAACAGTTCGTCGATGTGGGCATTGCCGAGGAGCACGCCGTGACCTTTGCCACCGCGCTTGCGCGCTCGGGCGCCAAGCCAGTCTTTGGTGTGTACGGCACGTTTTTGCAGCGCGCCTACGACGAGCTGTGGCACGACCTGTGCCTCAACGACGCCCCCGCAACCATTTTGGTGTTTGGTGCGTCAATCTTTGGCACCACGTCCGAGACGCACCTCTCGTTCTTTGATATTTCCATGCTGGGCGGTCTTCCCAACATGCACTACTTGGCGCCGGCCTGCATGGAGGAATATCTGTCCATGCTGAGCTGGTCGCTCGACCACCGCGAGCATCCCGTGGCAATCCGCGTACCGGGCATCGGCCTGGTGAGCCGTCCCGACCTTGCGCCCGCCGAAGACACCGACTACAGCGCCGTTCGCTATAACGTGGTGCGTCAGGGCCGCGACGTTGCCGTGCTTGCGCTCGGCGACTTCTTTGAGTTGGGCGAGCGCGTGGCAAACCGCTTGGCCGCCGAGTACGGCATCGAGGCCACGCTCGTCAACCCGCGCTTTGCAACCGAGCTCGATCGCGAGTTCCTCGACAGCCTTGTCGCCGAGCATCGCGTTGTCGTCACCCTCGAGGACGGCATCTTGGACGGCGGCTGGGGCGAGCGCGTGGCGTGCTACCTGGCCTGCACGCCCGTGCGCACGCGCACCTTCGGCATCGCCAAGGGCTTCCCCGACCGCTACGACCCCAACGAACTGCTCGCGCAGAACGGCATGACGGTCGAGAACATGGCCGCCGAAGCCGCAAGACTACTCAACGAGTAAGAAAACCTCCGCAAGGAAAGCACCCCCCTGCGGAGGTTTTTGTTTTCGCGACGCGATTATCTCAATCTGTAACATCTAGGGCCCGAATTCCCGTCTAACTGTTACAGATCTAGACAAGACGTCTTAGTCCCTGACCTTTGTCTCAATCTGTAACAGATAGAGACCTTTTGTCCGTCCAGATGTTACAGATCGAGACATTCGAATTCCCCTGAAGAGAAAATCTCGATCTGCAACAGTTAGAACCCATTTCCTCGTCTACCTGTTACTGATTGAGACAAAACAGCGAGGCGGGCCGTCCGAAAAGCACTATCTCAGCAGCAACAACCGACGTTTGCCCAGATAAAACCTGCCAAAATAAACCTGTCCCTTTTTGGTAGGTAGAATAACCCATAAGACAAGTATGTTTCTGAGTTATTTCGTGTTGACCCATTTGAGCGCAATAGGGTATAACTCTACTCAACCACTAGGATTTTTTGAGAAAGGTGTTCTCCTATGAGCAAGAACCTCTCCCAGCAGGTCGTTCTCGACCGCCGCGGCTTCGTTGCCGCCACCTTCGCAACCGTCGCCGGCCTTGGTCTTGCCGGCTGCTCCGACACCAGCGCCGAGGCCGACAAGGGTTCCGCCGCCGGCTCCTCCAAGGGCTCCGAGGATACCGAGGTTTCCGCTACGCTCGATGCCAAGGCATTCGACAAGCTCGTCGACAACGGCCCCAAAGCCGACGACGATGCCATCGCCGCCAGCACCTGGGCCACGGCCGTCAAGGACGCCGGCGTCTTTAAGATCGGTGGCGTTCAGACCTCCACGCTCTTCTCCCTCCTCAACGAGAAAGACGGTCAGACCCGCGGCTTCGATGCCGGTATCGCACAGCTCCTGTCCAACTACATTCTGGGCGAGAACAAGGTCGAGATCACCCAGGTGACCTCGGACACGCGCGAGTCTGTCCTGCAGAACGGCCAGGTCGACGCCGTCTTTGCCACCTACACCATCACTGACGAGCGCAAGAAGCTCGTCTCCTTCGCCGGCCCCTACTACTACACGCAGCAGGCCATCCTGGTGCTCGCCGATAACGACGACATCAAGAGCGTCGACGACCTGGCCGACAAGAACGTCGCCGTCCAGTCCGGCTCCAACGGCCCCGCCATCCTGGAGGAGTTCGTTCCCAAGGCCAGCCAGCAGGAGTTCAAGACCGACGAGGAGGCCCGCCAGGCACTCCAGCAGGGTCGCGTTGACGCCTATGTCATCGACAACAACATGCAGCAAAGCGCCCTGGTCCGCGAGCCCGGTAAGTACAAGATCGCCGGCAAGCCCTTCGGCAGCAAGGAGCCCTACGGCATCGGCCTGCCGCTCGATTCCGACGGCGTCGCCTTCGTTAACGACTTCCTTAAGAAGATCGAGGACGATGGCACCTGGACCGAGCTGTGGCAGATCTGCATTGGTGACCGTACGGGCGACACCAATGTTCCCGAGCTGCCCGAGATCGGCGCCTAGGCAGCGAGCCTGGTAACAGCCGCAACGAAACCATACGGAAACGCATGATGCGCTTTATTGCGGTAAACTGTTTCCTCACTGAGTTGTCGGGGCTTCCGTACACACGGGAGCCCCTTTCCTTACCGGCAGGAGGTCCGCATGAGTCTCTCCGAGCTCTGGTCGCTCTATGGCCAGAACTATATCGACGCCCTGCTAGCAACCTGGGGCATGACACTTGAGTCGTTTGCCATCGCCATGGTGCTGGCCGTTGCCGTCACCGTGATGCGCGTGTCGCCGCTCAAGCCGCTGCGCGTCTTTGGCGACCTGTATGTCCAGGTCTTCCGTAACATCCCCGGCATTGCGCTGCTCATCATCGTCGTCTATGCGCTGCCGCCGCTCAAGGTCGTCCTGCCCTACCGCACCTGCGTTATCGTCGCCACGGTCCTTTTGGGCTCGGCCTTTGGCTCCGAGAACTTTATGAGCGGCATCAATACCGTCGGCGTCGGTCAGGTGGAAGCCGCACGTTCGCTCGGCATGAGCTTCAGCCGCATCCTCGCCAAGATCGTGATTCCGCAGGCACTGCGCTCGAGTGTGCTGCCCATGACTAACCTCTTTATCGCCGTCATGCTCACTACCGCCTTGGGCAGCCAGGTGCCGCTTAAGCCGCAAGAGCTCACCGGCGTGGTGAGCTATATCAACACGCGCTCGCTCGGCGGCGTCGCCGCGTTCTTTATCTCGGCGCTCGGCTACCTGGGCACAGCCTTCGTGGTGAGCCACATTGGCAACTATATCGATAAGAAGGTGAGGATCCTCCGATGAGCAAGCACTCCACCTCCGCGCTCACCATGCGCGATGCGCTCTACGAGGCTCCCGGCCCCAAGATGCGCGCCAAGATTCGCATCGGCACCGCCATCTCGCTTGTTGCTGTCGCCGCGCTCGCCATCCTGGTACTGCAGCGCTTCTATGTGACCGGCCAGCTTTCGGTCCACTATTGGTATTTCTTTACGCACCTCACCACCTGGAAGTTCCTGCTTGCCGGCTTTGAGGGCACTGTTAAAGTCGCACTCACCGCTGGCGCCATCGCACTGGTGCTGGGCTTAGCCCTTATGCTCGGCCGCACCAGCGACATTAAGCCGCTCCAACTGGTTTGCCGCGTGCTCACCGATTTCTTCCGCGGCGTACCGAGCCTGCTGTTCATCTACTTCTTCTTTTTGGTGCTGCCCCAGTACAAGATCGCGCTGCCATCTTTTTGGATGCTCACGCTTCCCGTCGCGCTCGCCGCAGCTGGCGTACTCGCCGAGATCTTTCGCGCTGGCGTCAACGCCGTGCCGCGCGGCCAGGTCGAAGCCGCCCAGGCACTCGGCCTCTCCAAAGCTAAAATCACCTTTAAAATCGTGTTGCCGCAGGCTATTCGGTTTATCATTCCGTCGTTGATTTCGCAGCTTGTGGTCGTAGTCAAAGACACCACCGTCGCCTACGTGGTGAGCTACCCCGACCTCATGCAAAACGCCCGCGTGCTCATTACCAACTACGACGCCCTCGTGTCGGTCTACCTGGTTATCGCGGTCATCTACATCCTCATCAACGTCGCGATCAACAAGGCCGCTGTCTACGTTTCGCACAAGACCGGCGCGACCATCATCCGCTAACGCTTTACCATTTCGAGTCATAAGGAGCCGAGCACCATGGCACAGAGCACCTCTTCCACCGGCAATCAGCCGCTGATCGAGCTCAGACACGTCGATAAGCACTACGGAGATCTGCACGTCCTCAACGACATCAATCTCTCAGTCGACCGCGGCGAGGTCGTCGTTGTGATCGGTCCTTCGGGCTCGGGCAAGTCGACCATGTGCCGCACCATCAACCGCCTGGAAACCATCGACTCGGGCGAGATCCTCATCGAGGGCGAGCCCCTACCGCAGGAAGGCAAGGACCTTGCCCGCATGCGTGCCGAGCTGGGCATGGTGTTTCAGCAGTTCAACCTGTTCGCACATATGACCGTCCTGCAGAACGTCATGCTGGGACCGGTCGATGTGCTGGGCGTCTCCAAGGACGAAGCCCGTGAGCGCGCCATGGACCTGCTGGGCCGCGTGGGCGTGGCCGAGCAGGCCGATAAGGTGCCCGCACAGCTCTCGGGCGGCCAGCAACAGCGCGTAGCCATCGCCCGCTCGCTTGCCATGCAACCCAAGGCCATGCTCTTTGACGAGCCCACGAGTGCCCTCGATCCCGAGATGATCAACGAGGTGCTCGAGGTCATGGTCCGTCTGGCCCAGCAGGGCATGACGATGATCGTCATCACGCACGAGATGAACTTTGCCCGCCGCGTAGCCGACCGCGTCGTGTTTATGGCCGACGGCCAGATCGTGGAAACCGGCACGCCCGACGAGTTCTTCGACCACCCCCAGACCAAGCGCGCCCAGGACTTCCTCAACTCCATCAAGGGCCACTAACCCAATTGCCACGCGGGCAAATTCATCAGTAACGTTTGCCCCGCGCCACCCATGCACCATGTCCACCCGGATTCGAAAGCAACACCTATGATCGGAACCCATACCTCCTCGTCCTATACCCCGCACGTCGACGTTGCCCCCGCCGACCGTCCACTCATCCTGGTGGCGCCGCGTTGGGAAGGGGCAAAGCCGTTTTTAAGCGAAACGCTCTCCCCCAACGAAGAAATCGCAAGTGTCTTTGTCGATGCCATCCTTGCCGCCGGCGGCCTGCCGCTGCAGATGTCCATCACCGAGGACATTGAGGTCATCCGTCATTACGTCGATATCGCCGACGGCATCGCCATTCCCGGTGGCCCGGATGTCAATCCCAAACGTTGGGGCGATGATCGACCCTACGACCCCACCCTCTGCTGCGAGATCCGTGATAGTTTTGAGTTCAAGCTGGTCGACGAGGTGCTCCGCGCCAAAAAGCCGCTCTTTACCACCTGCCGCGGCACGCAGCTGCTCAACGTCGCCACCGGCGGCACCCTGTGCATGGACGTGCCGAGCCTGGGCGCTCGCGAGGGCCGCACGCAGTGGCGCCATACCCACGTGCTCAACGACCCTGTGCATCCCGTCGAGGTCGTGCCGGGCTCGCTGCTGGAGCGCGCGGTTGGCGGGCACAGGCTGATCCAGACCAACTCGGCACATCACTGCTGCGTCGATCGTCTGGGTAAAAGCACGCGCTTGGTCGCCAAGGCAACCGACGGCGTTCCCGAGTGCATCGAAGTCGAAGGCCAGCCTTTCTGCCTGGGCGTGCAATGGCACCCTGAGTACACGTGGAAGACGCTCGAGACCGACTTTAACCTGTGGAAGTCGTTTGTCGAGGCAGCGGCCAAGGTAAAGCAGGCCCGCTAGCTCGCGAACCGCATAACAGATAAGGGCGCCCCGCCGGCCACATGGTCCGGCGGGGCGCCCTATTACCTATATGCTGCCGGCACACAGTCCAAGGCTCGCAAGCTCTTATTCAGCCGCCTCGCGCAGGGCCGACATCGTAGCCGCATATTGCTGCTGCAGTGCATGCATTCCCTCGCGTGCGCCGTCAACGGCATCGGCGCCGCGCAGCGCATCGGTCACCACAACCGCCGGCTCGTACAGATTATCGAATCCCAGGTTCTGGCTCACGCCCTTGAGCGTATGCACTGCCATAAACGCACCTTCGGCGTCTCCTGCCGCCATGGCGGCCTCCAGTTTGTCCATGCTCTCGTCATCCAAAAACTTGAGGGCAAAGCGGGCAAGCATTTCCTCGCCCATCAGCCGAGCGCACGCGTCATCATAATTAGCGCCGATCTTCTCATACGCCTCACGCATGGAAATCATGGATTAAAACTCCTTTGGTCAAACTAAATCGTGGGAAACGCAACAACGTCGGCGGGGCGTGCCAACGTCTCAGCAATACGGTCTTGCACCTCGAGCAGGCAGTCGAGCAACAGTGGGTTAAAGGTGCCGCACTTACCGTCCAGAATCATCTGGATCGCCTCCTTGTGCGGGATAGCGTCCTTGTACACGCGCACGCTCGTCAGCGCATCATACACGTCGGCCACCGAGACCACCTGCGCGGCAATGGGAATCTCGGCGCCCTTAAGGCCATCGGGATAGCCCTTGCCGTCCCAGCGCTCGTGATGCCAACGCGCAATCTGGTACGCATATTCCATAAGCGCATTGCCAACGTGATGGCTACCCAGCTCACGCAGCATGTCGGCGCCCATCGTGGTATGCGTCTTCATAATCTCGAACTCCTCGGGCGTAAGGCGCCCGGGTTTGTTGAGAATCGCATCGTCAATCGACATCTTGCCGATATCGTGCAGCGCCGAAGCCAGGGCAATCGTGGAGCGTTCCTCATTGTCGAGGGAGATCGTGTCGCTACGCTGGACCAGACAGTCAAGCAGCAGCTCGGTCAGCTTCTCGATGTTCGTAACGTGCCTGCCGCTCTCACCATTGCGAAGCTCCATGACACCGGCCATGATGTCGATGAGCATGCGACTGTTCTTGACGCGCTCGTTGTACTGCTGGGACAGCAGACTCGTCAGGCGGCGCTGTTTGGCGTATAGGCGGATGGTGTTGCTTACACGGCGGCGCACGACACGGGAGTCAAACGGGCGGTTGATATAGTCCGAGGCGCCCAGCTCGTACGCGCGCAGAACCATATCATCGGAATCTTCGCTCGAAATCATGATGAAAGGCAGATTGTCGATACCCGATCGGCGTGACAGATCGGCCAGCACCTCAAAGCCGCTTATGCCCGGCATGACAATATCCAGCAGCACGAGCGACAACTCATCGCCATAGCGGTCGACCATGTCGAGCGCCGTACGACCGTTGGCGGCCTCGAGGATGCAATACTCGTCCTTGAGCATCTCGTTGAGAATGGCTCGGTTCATCTCGGAGTCATCGACAATAAGCACCAAAGGCTTTTCGCTTTGGAAGGCTTCGATGGAATCGGCATCGGTCACGACCGTACCGGCTTTTGCCTTAGCGCGGCTCAATAACTGGACAGCGCGGCCAACGCCCTCATCGACCGTCTCGCCATGAATGCGAACGCCACCAACACATGCCGTCAAGCTCACGTACTCATGGCCCGGAACAATCGTGGCATGAACGGCATCGGACACCTGATGCAGGCGACGGGTGAAGTCATCGGAGGGAATATTGGGCATGACGACCACAAACTTGTCGCAGCCGTAGCGCACAAGCTCGTCAGTCGAACGAATTCCGCTGCGTATGGCCGTCGCCACAGCACCGAGCGCAAGGTCGCCGGCATGACGGCCACACGTATCGTTAAAGACCCTAAAATCATCAAGGTCGATCACCGCAACGCCGGCATTCATGCGGGCGCTACGGAGCTTTTCCTCGTAATATCGGCGATTGCGCACACCCGTCAGCACGTCGGTGTAGACGAGGTCCTCTTCTGCAGCCTCTTGCTCATCGATCGGACGCACCATCAGCAGGACGTGAGGCTCGCCCTCGACCTTCAGAGGGCGCAGGCGAGCGCGGTACTCGGTACCATCATTGAGCAGCTGCTCCGATACATCATCGGAACCTGCCAAGGCCTCAAGACTTGACTGACGCAGACAAGGGCACCGATTGCCGGCGAGCAGGCAGTTAGGCTCGTTCTTAATCTGATCGGCCGACAGCAAACGCACCACGGGGTAGGTCTTCGCGACGCGGGCGACCTCGGCGGCAGCCTCCTCGTCGGTTAGATTGACCTCGTGATTATTGAGCATATGGGGCCCTTTCTATCGTTACGCACGGCAACGGTGCATATCAATTGGTACAAGGGTAACATCTAACAGCTGAAGGCAAACGCGCGATTATCGTTGCATTTTTATGACCTGGCAAACGGCGGTAATGGAGCCGCGGGCGCGCGCTTATGGGCGCATTCGTTAACAATGACGAAACGCTAACAGTCCCTCTCCCCGCAGGTCATCGAGCGTGCTAACGCTCCAAGACATCGCGAACGGCGTTTGCCGCCGTAACGGGGCGATCGCGCAAACCGTTATGCGCGCCCGGAATCGTCACAAGGGGGCAATCGAGATATTCGGCAGCCGCTCGCGTGCCAGCCTCGCGGGGCGTATCGACCGAAAGCTCGCCCAAAAACACGGCCGACACCGCCTTTGACGCGCAGGCGCGCTCCCAGTCGGGAGCATATGTCATATTTGTTCCGTATTCATTGGCCATGAAGCAACGACCATTGCGCAGGGCATGTTTGGCTTCCGCCTTAGTCGTCCCAGGAGCCTCGGGGTCCAAGTCGCCGAGGGCTCCCAAGAAAAGCCGGAGCGCCCTTGAAACCTTTCCAGCCGCAATCATATCGAGCAAAACCGGAGCTGCGCCCATGCCGACGCCTTCGGCCGACACAGCCGGCTCGTGCAGAATCGCACGGGCGACGAGATGGGGTTCGGCGCGAAGAAGCTCCAGCGCCACCAACGTACCGGCGCTGTGCGCAAGCACATTTGTCGGAGCACCGACGTGTTCGATCACGGCCTGCAGGTCGGCGGCCTGAGCGGCAAGATCATAGCTGCCGTCTGCCGCTTCGCTGCTGTCACCACAGCCGCGGCGGTCGTAGGCAATTACGCGGTAGTTGCGGCTGAGCTCACAAGCGATGCCGTCGAAAAATGTGCCGTCGACACAAGCGCCGTGCACGCACACCAAAGCAGGAGTATCAGGCGACACATCCGGGCCGGCATATTCGCGACAGGCAATCGTGGTGCCCGCATTCTCGACCGTAAAATTCATGTTGTGCCCCCATCATCAATGCTCATCCAGTTGCACGTCAGCGCGGTTGGATGGACCCACATTGCCTTACACCTTGTTAACAGATTAACTTTACCCGACCCGAGGCTTTTCATGGCGCGGCATAATGGGCGACGTGAAAAAACGAAACTTGTAAAGCAAGAGCCCGCACCTTGCTTTGGAGCCGATGCTATGCTTAGGCACAATTGTCTTGAGGAGCATATGCCTATGTCTACGTTTTTGAATGCCAGCCCCATCTTTGGGCCCGTTCGCAGCCGTCGCCTTGGTCTCTCGCTCGGCGTCAACATGATGCCGGCCAGCGGCAAAATCTGCACGTTCGACTGCATTTACTGCGAAAACGGCCTCAACGCCGAGCGCCCCTGCCATGAGCCGTACAACACAGCTGCCGTGGTACTCGACGCGCTCGAGGCAAAGCTGCGCGAGATGGCAGCCGAGGGCGAGCTCCCCGATGTGATCACCTTCGCAGGAAACGGCGAGCCCACCGCCGCACCGGAGTTTCCCCAGGCGATTGCCGGCGCCGTCGCGCTGCGCGATCAGCTGGCCCCAAACTCCAAAATCGCCGTGCTCTCCAACGGTACGCGCGCCGACCGCCCCGAGGTGCACGATGCGCTCATGATGGTCGACGACAACATCCTCAAGCTCGATACGGTCGATCCGGCATTTATCCAGCTGCTCGACCAGCCTGTTGGCCCCTACGACGTCGAGCACCAGATTGAGACGTTCGCAAGCTTTGACGGTCACGTTATTATCCAGACGATCTTTTTGACCGGTGAGTATCTGGGCAAGCCCATCGACAACACCGGCGAGGAGTACGTTGCCCCCTGGCTCGCGGCACTTGAGCGCATTCGCCCACAAGAAGCGACCATCTACACGGTGGCTCGCGAGACGCCGGTCGCCGGCCTTGCCAAAGCAGCGCCCGAGGCCCTCGACGCCATCGCCGCGCGCGTGCGCGCCCTCGGCATTCCCTGCCAGGTGAGCTACTAGCGCGCAGCTGCCCTGTGAGTGGGCTATACTAGCTGCGAATGAAAGGAAGTTAGCCATGTTTGACAATGGACCCGTGCCCGGCCGCAACGACGTCTGCTGGTGCGGCAGCGGCAAAAAATATAAGAAATGCCATAGCGCCTTTGATGAGCGCCTCGAGCGCTTGTGGGAAGAGGGCTGGGAGGTTCTGCCCCGCACGCTCTACAAGACGCCCGCCGATATCGAGGGCATCAAGCGCTCGGCCGCCATCAACGTGGGTGTGCTCGATTACGTAGGCGAACACATCGCCGCGGGCATGACCACCAACCAGATCGACCAGATGATCTACGACTGCACCGTCGAGCACGGCGGCACGCCGGCCGATCTTAACTACGAGGGCTATCCCAAGAGCGTGTGCACCTCGATCAACGACGTCGTCTGCCACGGTATCCCCTGCGATGCGGATGTGCTGCACGAGGGCGACATCATCAACGTGGACTGCTCCACGATCCTGGACGGTTACTTTAGTGATTCGAGCCGTATGTTCTGCATCGGCGAGGTCTCGGCCGAGCGCCAGCGCCTGGTCGACGTCACCCGCGCCAGCGTGGAGGCGGGTCTGGCGGCCGTCAAGCCATGGCTACCGCTGTCCGTGATGGCCGAGGCCGTGCAAAAGACGGTCGAGGACGCCGGCTTTAGCGTGGTGCGCGAGTACGGCGGACACGGTATCGGTAAGGAGTTCCACGAGGACCCGTTTGTGGGCTTTACCACCGAGGCGCCCGATGTGGACACCATCATGGCTCCGGGCATGGTCTTTACCATCGAGCCCATGGTCAACGCCGGAGCGCCCGACATCAAGATCAGCAAGGGTGACGGCTGGTGCGTGCGCACCAAGGACGGCAGCGATTCGGCCCAGTGCGAGGTACAGCTCGTGGTGACCGAGGATGGTTACGAGCTGCTGAGCTGGTAGCTGTGGATGCGCCGGGCTACGCGATGGATATGTTAACCATCGCGTAGCCCGGCGTTTTTATAACGTTTTGCCTGATACAACCTGCCAAAATAAACCTGTCCCTTTTTGGCAGGTCGAGCGGAAAGGACTGCTTGTGAACATCCTGGTTTTGCTGCCCGTCAACGACCGCCATCGCGCAATTCTTGAGTCGAGCGCTCCGGGCGAGGACTTTATCTACACGAGCTCCGACACCATCACGCGTGAACAGGTCGCCAATGCCGACGTGATCCTGGGCAACATAGACCCTTCCCTGCTGACCGCATGCGAGCGCCTCCAGCTGCTGCAACTGCAGACCGCCGGCTATGACGACTATCTCGCCGCCGGCACCGTGCCGGCTGAAGCCAAGCTGTCTTGCTCAATCGGCGCCTACGGCCAGGCCGTGAGCGAGCACATGTTTGCCATGGTGCTGTCTATGATGAAGCGCCTGCCCGGCTACCAGGACCTGCAGCGCGAGCATCGCTGGGAGGATTTGGGGCCGGTCACCTCGCTCAAAAACGCCAATGTGCTGGTGCTGGGCGCGGGCGATATCGGTGGCCACTTCGCCACGCTCTGCCGCAACATGGGTGCGCACGTCCGCGGCATCAAGCGCCATCCGCTCGTCTACCCCATTGTGTTTGAGGACATGGACAGCATGGACGCCCTGCCCGAGCGTCTGGCCGAGGCTGACATCGTCGCATCCTTTATGCCCAGCACGCCCGAGACCCGCGGCTTGGCGAACGCCGAGTTCTTCGCTGCGATGAAACCGGGCGCCTTCTTTGCCAACGGCGGCCGCGGCGACCTTGTGGTCGCCGACGACTTGGTTGCCGCCCTGGAGTCGGGTCATCTCGCCGGCGCCGCGGTCGACGTCACCGACCCCGAGCCGCTGCCTGAGACAAGCCCACTGTGGGATGCGCCTAACATGCTCATTACGCCGCATATCTCGGGCTGGTTCCATCTGGCCGCCACGCTCAACAATGTGGTCGACATTGCCGCAGAGAATCTGCGTCACCTGCAAGCCGGCGAGACCCTGCGTTGCTGGATTGAGCATTAGGTTGTTCCGGCGTTTTACCAAACGCCGGAACCCCTCGACGCTGCGCGCCGCCCAGAGCGACAATTTGCCATTCAAAAGGCAAGGCATGACCAGAAGGTCTATGCCTTGCCTTTTTCATGCCAACTTGTTCGCTCTGGACATCGCTCGCTGACGCTTGCTCAACCTGCGGTGTCATAACAATTCTGTCCAGCTGTTGGCTTTGCGGCATTTGCCCAGATAAAACCTGCAAAATAAACCTGTCCCTTTTAGCAGGTTTTAGAGCTCCACGCTTTCGGCGCCGTTGATGGTTAGGTTTCGCTCGTAGAAGGCGGTGAGGGCGCGGATGGCGTACATAACGTCGCGCACGCCGCCGGTCTCGTAGCTCGAGTGCATGGCCAGCTGCGGCAGGCCCACGTCCACGGCATGCATGCTCGCCTGCATATTGGACAGATTGCCGAGCGTGGATCCGCCGGCCATATCGCTCTTGTTGGCGAAGGCCTGCGTGGGCACGTCGGCGTCATCGCAAATAGCTTGGAACACCGCGCGGCTAAAGGCATCGGTACAATAGTGCTGGTTGGCGGCTTCCTTGATGACGATGCCGCCGTTGAGCACAACCTGGTTGCGGGCATCGCACTTCTCGGCGTGGTTGGGGTGCACGGCATGCGCGTTGTCGCAGCTCACAAGCATCGAGGCGGCAAGTGCGCGATGGTACGACTCGTCGTCAAAGCCCAGCGATCCGTTGATGCGGCGCAGCGCGTCGGCCAAGAACGTCGACATGGCGCCCTGCTTGGTCTCGGAGCCAACCTCCTCGTTATCAAAGCAGCAGAAGACCGAGATATCGCGCGCGTTCTCAGCACCCAAAAATGCCTGCAGCGAGGTATAGGCGCAGGCCAGGTCGTCGAGCTTGGGCGTCGAGATAAACTCGTCGGCCCAGCCCCAAATGCGCGCATCCTGACGATTGACCAGGAACAGATCGCGACCCAGAATCTGCTCGGGCTCAACGTCCAACTCGTCGGCGATCAGAGCATCAAAGTCGCCCTGCTTAAGATCACCGGCGCTGATGAGCGGGCACAGGTCGACGGCGCGGTTGGGCGCAAAGCCCTCGTTAACGCCACGATTCATATGGATGGCAAGGCTCGGAATGATAGCGACCTCGCGCTCGGTGGCAAGCAGGCGGCTCTCAATACGGTCGCCTTCGCGCACCAACACGCGGCCCGCGAGCGCCAGCGGGCGATCGAACCAGGTGTAGTCGATCATGCCGCCGTATGCCTCGGTGTTCAGGCGCAGCGTCTCGCCCGCGCCGTCAAGCTCAGGCACGGCCTTGACCTTAAACGTCGGCGAATCGCTGTGCGACGCCGTGAGCTGAAAATGATAGTCACCGGCAACGCCGTCCTCGCCCCACGTAGCAGCCAGGTCCTCGCCCACCTTAAAGGCGATAACGCTCGAGGTGTTGCGCTGCGTGTAATAACGCCCGCCCGGCTCGATGTCCCACGCCGCGTTCTCGGACAGGTAGGTAAAGCCCGCCTCGTCGAGCTCGGCCATAATGGTCGCCGCCGTATGGAACATGCTGGGGCATGCCTCGATAAAGTCGATAAGGTCGTTGGCGGCCTCGATATCGTCGGCCGTCACGTGCGCGCGCTCGGGCGTTTCCTGATCCGTCATGCTCTCCCCTTTCGCTGGGTTGATGGTCCCCTCCAGCATACCCCGCCACGCCAGCGCCGCACTCTTCATTCCGTGCTTAATTCCGCACCGCTCACCAAGTTGAGCCATCATGCCCGCGCCCCTTTTGCGACAATTGCGCTAACAGGACGAGAGGAACCGTCATGAAGCCACGTAACATTGCCATCGCCTGCGGTGTCGCGGGAGTCGCCGTCGGCTTTGCCGCTGCCGCCGGCATCGTTTACCGCAAGCAAATCAAGTCCGCCGCGTCGCTCAGACGCTTGACCGGCTACGCGGATGGCTATGACCTGTACGCAATCGACATCGCCTACGACTACGATCTTGATCTCATCATCGCCGCTGGCGTGCGCGACGACCAGGCCTACATCGATGCCGTGGTGGCGCAGGTGCTGCCCGGTGTGCCGGCACATGTCCAGGCGCCCCAGTTTGCCTGCAGCGCTTTTGTCGCCGTAGATGCCGAAGGCCGCGTGCGCACCGGTCGCAATTACGACTTTAAGGACGACACCTCGGCGCTGCTGGTGCGCAATCACCCACGCGGCGGCTATGCTTCCATCGGGTTTGCCGCCCTCAATAACCTGGGCGCCAACACTCCGCTTGACTCCGTCACCGGACGCGCCGCGGCGTTGATGGGCCCGTTTGCCCAGCTCGACGGTGTTAACGAATGCGGCGTGTCCATTGCCGTACTCACCCTGGACTCCAAGCCCTGTGACCAGGACACGCAGCGCCCCGTCATCAATACCTCGCTCGCCATCCGTCTGGTGCTCGACCGCGCGGCTACCACGCAAGAGGCCGTCGACCTACTTTCCGCCCACGACATGCACGCCATGGCCGGACGCGATTACCACTTCTTTATCAACGACGCCGCCGGTGACGCGCGCGTAGTAGAGTGGGATCCACACGATCCGGACCGCGCTTTCAAAGCGACTCCTGCACGCCAGGTTACGAACTTCTACGCCTGCTATGGCGACGAAGTACTGCCCAACCAAAAGAATGGCGAGCTGGGCCATGGTAAAGAGCGCGCCGTCGCAATCGCCGATGTCCTTGACGCCCATGTCGGTGCCCAGGACGAGACAGTCGCTTGGAAGGCCCTGCGCGCCGCAGCGCAAGAGCCCAATCCGGAAGACATCACCAGCAATACGCAATGGTCGGTCGTCTTTGACAATACCGAACCCGCCGCCGCCATTACGCTGCGCCGCCACTGGGGCGACGTCGACGCCTTCGCACTGTAAGGACCCAGGCTCGTCGACCTTACGCTCGCCTGACGTTGTTTACATTTCCATACGCTTGAGCTAACACGTTTTACCCCCGTATCAACAGTGTGCGGGGGTAAACTTATGCGCATGTTATAACTTGCCCGGAAGGATTCATCATGCTCAGAATCGGTCTTCTTACCAGTGGCGGCGACTGTCAGGCGCTCAACGCCACCATGCGCGGCATCGTCAAAACGCTTATGACCAATAGCGAAGAACCTATCGAGATCTATGGTTTTGAGGACGGCTACCAGGGCCTTATCTACAGCAGGTTCCGCGTCATGACGCCCGCCGATTTTAGCGGTATCCTCACCCGCGGCGGCACCATCCTGGGCACGAGCCGTACGCCGTTCAAGCGCCTGGATGTTCCCGAGGCCGATGGCGTCGAGAAGGTGCCCGCAATGGTCCACACCTATCATAAGCTGCAGCTCGACTGCCTGTTTATGCTGGGCGGCAACGGCTCCACCAAGACCGCCAACCGTCTGCGCGAAGAGGGCCTCAACGTTATCGCCCTGCCTAAGACCATCGATAACGACACCTGGGGCACCGAGCTGACGTTTGGCTTTACGAGCGCCATCGACGTCGCCACCAAGTGCATCGACGACATTCACACCACCGCTTCGAGCCACGGCCGCGTGTTCGTTATCGAGATCATGGGCCACAAGGTTGGCTGGATCCCGCTATACGCCGGCGTCGCGGGCGGCGCGGACGTCATCCTGATTCCCGAGATCCCCTACGACATGGACAACGTCATCAAGACCATCGAGCATCGTATGGAGACCGGCAGCCGCTTTACCATCGTGGCCGTCGCCGAGGGCGCTATCTCCAAGGAGGACGCGGCGTTGTCCAAGAAGGAGTACAAGAAGAAGCTCGCCGAGCGTACGAGCCCGTCGATTGTCTACGACATCGCCAAGGAGATCGAAGCCAAGACCGGTCGCGAGACCCGCGTCGCCATCCCCGGCCACACGCAGCGCGGCGGCCAGCCCGACGCCCAGGACCGCATCTTTGCGACCCAGTGCGGCGTCGAGGCCGCGCTGGGCTGCCTACGCGGCGAGTTTGGCTACATGATTGCCCTGCGTGACGGCAAGATGTGCCACATGCCGCTCGAGGATGTCGCCGGCAAGCTCAAGTATGTCGATCCCCAGAGCGACCTGGTGCGCGAGGCCAAGGCGTTGGGCATCAGCTTCGGCGACGAATAACCTCGGCCGAAACTGCTCTCATCGGAGGCCCCAGGGCTTACCTCCCAAATCGTCCTCGGACATGTCAGGACCCCGCTGTGCGCTTCGCGCGGCGGGGTCCTTCCGTCCTGCGGAAAGATTTGGGAGGTAAGCCCTGGGCCTCCTGCGGCAACTGGGGAGGCCGAGGCTATTCGCCTTCTTGCTGCGGGTGCGTGGGGTAGGATGCGACGTGCATTTTTGGGAGTTTTCAGCAGCTGAGGATGCCTGCATACTGGATTTTGGACGAAAGGCAGGCACTATGGGCCGCATCCTGTGGAAAATGAGCGGCTCTTGAGGCGCTGGGGGCTCTTAATCAGGGCTTTCAGCGCAGTTTTGCGCGCCCGCGGGCTCCGGGATGCTGAATACTCCGGAATTTGTACGCCGCCCCCGGGGGTACCTGTGGACAAATAGCAATCGCCCCGCCGAAATATGCATTCGGCGGGGCGATTTATGCAATAAAGCGACTGTGGCACGTCGCAGCTCGCTACAACTCGAATCCGAGAACAGGTTACTCGGCGCTCTTGAGGGCGCCGACCATGTCGATCTTGTTGAGCGTTCGGTTGGTGACGAGGTTGACGATAAACGTAAAGACAAAGGAAAGCACTACGGCGAGCACATAACTCAGCGGCTCGACCTCAACGTCAAAGTAGAGCGACGGCATCTGCAGAATGTACGTAAAGCTCTCGGCCAGCAGGCTACCCAGCGGCACGCCCAGCGCGGCGCCAATCGCCGTGAGGATCAACGTCTCCTTGTTGACGTAGTGGTGCACCTCGCCACGGCGGAAGCCCAGCACCTTGATGGTCGCCAGCTCGCGCTCGCGCTCGGAGATGTTGGTGTTGGACAGCGTAAACACCACCACAAACGACAGGCACGCCGCCATAAAGGTCACAAGTACCACGACGGAATTGATGATAGTGAAGTTCGCCTCATAATTTTCCCAATGCTCGGCCGTGCTCGAGATGGTGAGCCAACCGTCGTTCTTAAGCTTCTTGCTAAACGCAATCTGGTCAGAAGATGAGCCCTTAAGCAGCGCAAAGATGCCGTTAAGACGCGCGCTTCGGTCGAACGCGCGCTCATAGGTGCTCTGCGTCATATAGAGCGTGTTGCCCAGATAGTTGAGCGAAATGTCGCTAACCTTGACCTTGGCGACGTTGAGCGACGAATCCTGGACGTGTGCTGTGTCGCCCGGCTGAATCCCCAGCACCAGTTGCGAGCTCTTGCTCAAGTACACGTCCCCGTCACGCAAGGCGAGCGGTTCTTTGGACTCATCCTCCAGGCGCACGTAGTCACCCAAGTCACCCGTGCGGTCGTCGGGAATCACAATGAGCTGTACGGTCTCGCTCTTGCCGCCAAACGTAAAAGTGACGTTGTCGGTCATGATCGGCAGCGTCGAAGTCACGGTCACGTCGGAATCCTTGGCCGCGCTTCGCTCGTCGAGCGCCGCGCACGTCTGCGTAAAGTCATCGGGATTGGCAACCGCCAGCAGGTCATAGCGCGTGATATGCCCGTACTGTTTGGGCGAAAGCGCCACCGACGTATCGCGGATGCCCATGCCGCAGATCACGAGCGCCGTGCAGCCGGCGATACCGAAGATGGTCATAAGGGCACGCTTTTTGTAGCGGAACAGGTTACGCGCTGCCACCTTGTTCAAAAAGCCCATGCGGTGCCAGATAAAGCCGATGCGCTCAAGCAAGATACGCGAGCCGGCACGCGGCGCCTTGGGGCGCATGAGCGAAGCCGGCGTCTCGGCCATCTCGTGGCGGCAGGCGATAATCGTGGCGCCCACCACGCCCACGGCAAACAGCGCAACCGACACGAGCGACGACACGATGTCGTACGAAAGCAGCATCTGGGGCAGAGAGTACATGTCATCGAACACCGTAAACAGGAACAGCGGCAGGCCCACAAATCCGATGATGTTGCCGAGCACGCCGCCGATCAGACACGCCCACAGCGAGTAGTCCACGTATTTGGACAGAATACGCCCGCGCGAATAGCCGAGCGCTTTGTACAGGCCAATAAGCGTGCGCTCCTCCTCGACCATACGCGTGGCGGTGGTGAGGCTGATGAGCACGGCGACGATAAAGAAGATGAACGGGAACACCGTGGCGATAGCCTCAATTGACGAGCTATCGCTCTCCACGCTCGAGTAGCTTGCGATATTGCCGCGGTCCTGGATGTACCAGGTGCATTCGCCCAGATCGGAAAGCTCGGCGCGGGCATCGGCAAACTGCTGGTCGGCGGCGGCGCGGCGCTGATCCAGGTCGGTCTGCGCTTGCATGCGCTCCTCGCTGCCCTCTGCCATGCGATTGATGTTGTCCTGCTCAATCCCAAAGAGCATATTCGCCTGGCGCTCGGCCGCATCCAAGCTTGCCGGCGTGTCGACCGTCAGCTCCTGGGCGCGCGCCTTCTCACGCTCCTCGCGGATCTTCTCGATATTGCCCTTGACCTCGTTAATCCTTGCCGTATAGGCATCAGAATAGGAGTTGAGGTCCTTGGCTCCCTCGACGGCTACGTGGACTGCGGAATAGGAAGAAGATGTCGCGGCATCCTCGCTCACATAGAACTTATAGTCCGCAGCCGAAGCAGCGCGAAAGGCGTTGACTGTCGAGTCGGAGCTCACGTCGGTAGGATCGAGGACCTCGGCCGTAATGGTGTAATCGCCCGCGGCAAACTGGTCCTTGCCACTTTGGTTCGACGAGCTCGCGTCATTGGCGGCAAAACTCACCGTATCGCCGAGCTTTTTGCCCGAAGCCTTCAGGAACTTCGAAGTCACCGCGACCTCACCGGCGCTCTCGGGCAAATCGCCGCTCACCAGCACCGGTTGATCGATATTCTCCTTGGAAAGACTTTGCACGACCACGCGCTCGCGCGTTGTGCCCACGGCGGTGTAAGCGGTCTCGGTGTAGATGCCCTCGGCCGTCTCGACGCCGTCGACCTCTTGAATGGCCGCAAGATCGTCGCGCGTAAGGCCACAGGTCGACTGTACGTTAATGTCATAGACGTTCTGCTGGTCAAAATAAGCGTCGACCGAATCGCGCAAATCCTCGCAGCCCGCCTTAAGGCCGCACATCACGCTCACGCCAAGCGCGGTGATGACCACGATGGACAAGAAGCGCTTAAGACTGCCGCGGATTGTGCGGTAGATGCCACGGCGAAATACCGTCGGCACCATATCGTTTGAGCTTTGGGCGGTACGATAGGTCGTAAAATCCTGCTCGTGCTCCATGTTCCGCGCGTTGCGGCGTTGGCTGTTTTGGCGGTCCTGGTCCATGGGCGCTACCACTCGATCGTCTCGATAGGCACGGGATTTTGCTGGACCGTCTCGCTCTCCACGCGACCACTCTTAAAGCGGATCAGGCGATCAGCCATGGGCGCGAGCGCGGAGTTGTGCGTGATGATGATGACCGTAATGCCCTGCTTGCGGCAGGTATCCTGCAGCAGCTGCAAGATCTGCTTGCCGGTTTTATAGTCGAGCGCGCCCGTGGGCTCGTCGCATAAAAGAAGCTTGGGGTTCTTGGCCAGTGCGCGGGCAATGGACACGCGCTGCTGCTCGCCGCCCGAAAGCTGCGCGGGGAAGTTGGCGAGGCGCTCGCCCAGGCCAACCTGGCGAAGCGTCTGTTCGGCATCGAGCGAATCGGGGCAGATCTGAGCTGCAAGCTCAACGTTTTCGAGCGCCGTCAGGTTGGGAACCAGATTGTAGAACTGAAAGACAAAGCCGACGTCGGCGCGGCGGTACTCCACAAGCTGCGCCTCGTTGGCAGAGCTCACGTCGCGCCCGTCCACCGTCACGGTGCCGGAAGTCGCCGTATCCATGCCGCCCAGGATGTTGAGCGCCGTGGTCTTGCCAGCACCCGAGGCGCCCAGGATAATGGCGAGCTCACCGCGCTCGACCGTAAAGCTCGCGCCGTCGAGCGCATGAATACGGGCGTCGCCCTCGCCGTATGCCTTGATGACATCTTTGAATTCGATATAGGCCATCGATCAATTCCCATCTGGTCGGATAACTCTTTAGTATTACCCATTTCGCACCGACCAAAAAGGGACAGGTTCATTTTGGCAGGTTTTATATGGGGAAACGGCAACCATAGATGAAGCGCCGGGAAGGCAAAGAAATCATCGATTGGGTCAGGCCGACCGCCAAACACAACGCACGCATCTCAATCTGTCAGCCAAATCATTCGAACAGCTGTTCGTTTCTATGATATGATTCAGCTATCTAAGCAGGCCAATACGCAGAAAGGCGGCCAACATGGCGTTCGACTTTAAGAAGGAATGCAAGGAGCTCTACAAACCTGCAAGCAAGCCGAGTATCGTAACTGTCCCGCCTATGAGCTACGTTGCCGTTCGCGGCAAGGGCGACCCAAATACCGAAGGTGGCGAGCATCAAAACGCCCTGCCGCTGCTTTACGGAATCGCCTATACCGTCAAGATGTCGAAGAAAGGCTCAAGGAGTATCGAGGGCTATTTCGACTTTGTGGTACCGCCGCTCGAGGGTTTCTGGTGGCAAGACTCCCCGAGCGGCGACATCGATTATGTACGCAAGGACGATTTCAACTTTATCTCGTGCATCCGCCTACCCGATTTCGTCACCCGAGATGACTTTGACTGGGCAGTCGTGGAAGCCACGAACAAAAAGAAACTGGACTTTTCTGCCGTCGAGCTGCTTAAAGTTGACGAGGGTCTCTGCGTTCAATGCATGCACACCGGGCCCTACGACAACGAACCGGCGACCGTAAACGCTATGTATGAATACGCGACCGAGCAGGGCTATTCCCCCGACTTCTCAGACACCCGCTTACATCACGAAATCTATCTCTCCGATCCGCGCAAATGTGCACCGGAGAAACTTAAGACTGTGGTTCGTCATCCTATCAAGCGCGCTGAATAGCATGGAGCGTCATTTCACGCGCTAGGTTTTAAGCCAACCAGCCGCCTCCTAGGCCGTCCGGTAATTATCTTGACGCGGCCCGTCGCATCTTATAAGTTTGTTTTGCTAAAGCTGGAAAGCCTCTCAACGATGCGCAACTCCAGCTCTTTTTCTATCAAGAGGCTTAAATGAAATACCGGAAGTCGCGGATATCCATCAACGAACAAATAGCACTATTGACAGAAAACAAGGGTCTTAAGTGCTCTGATCAAAGCGAACTCGAGCGAGCTTTGGTCGAAGTCGGCTACTACAGGCAAAGTGTTCGAGCGTTACTCCTCGTACGCGCCCTCAAGCCGAAGCAGCCACTCCTTGCGGTCGAGGCCACCGGCATATCCGTTGAGCGATCCGTCGGCGGCAACTACACGATGGCACGGCACGATGATCGAAATAGGGTTGCGAGCGACCGCAGCCCCCACCGCGTGAGGAGATACAACGGGCGCTTCATTTCCCGGCACACGATGTCGAGCCGCAACACGCTGGGAGATCTCGCCATACGTAGCGACCTCGCCACGCGGGATAGAGAGCAGCTCAAACCAAACCTCACGCTGAAACGCCGTGCCAATCAAATGCAACGGCGGCGTAAACCGAGGCTCCTGCCCCGCAAAATAAGCATTCAGCCAAGCCCAAGAACGCTCAAGCACCGAAGAAGCCGCACCATTTGCCGGACTCACCGAAGACATCCCGCCAGCACCAGAAACCGCATCGGAACCCTCGACATGCTCCGTATCTTCTTTGAGCAGCGTAGAGCCAAAGTGCTCCTGCCCCTCAAACCAAAGCCCCGTCAAACCGCGGCCATCAGCGGCAAGCAGAATCTCGCCCAAAGGCGAAGCAAACGTCGTCGTGACCACCAGCGGCTCCTTTCAAAACTCCGCAACATAATACCGCGAATTGTGCAGACAACCTGTCAGATACGCCCGGGCAGGCTCGTATTGTTTAAGCGAGGCCACCTTCCCCAATCAAGCGAAGAAGACGCGGAGCTTCGACGCCAGGGCGGTACCCCCGCGAGCTGAGCTCTAATACTTTTCCCGAGAAGTGAACGAGTAAAAACGAAGCCCCAGAGCATCCACACCTTTAGACCGCAAAACCGCAGGATTCGCACTGCAAAACCGCAGGAAATAGCGGTCAAAATATGCCAATGCTTCGGGGGTCCAAATAAGGTCGTTCACTTCACGGGAAAAGTATTAGACCCCGATTCGCCCCAATCCCAAAGTCACCCCAGGCAGCAAGTGCGAACGCGCCGCAGCTGCCGGCCGCGCCCCACAGCCCCCAAGGCGGCAGGCGCGAAGCGCCAAGGCCGCCGCCAGGGCCAGGGCCCGCAACAGCCACACGCCCCCACATCAGCCCAGCGGCCCCAACCAACAACGGCCCCATTGCAGACTGCTCGCAGCAGCGCCACCGCAGGCTGGGGCCGGGCTTAGTTTTCAGAACACTCCGCAGACCAGTGTGGCGCCTTGTCCGCAGCTCCGAAGGAGCAGGACAAGGCGCCACACATGGTCGAGGACGTTCTGAAAACTAAGCCCGGCCCCAGCCGGACAGGTCCACCGCTACTCGCAGAGCAACTTGGCGATTTGGACAGCGTTGGTTGCCGCGCCCTTACGGATTTGATCGCCGCAGCACCAGAAGGTGATGCCGCGCGCAGCCTCGGGGTTCGAGATGTCGCGACGCACGCGACCGACCCAGATCAGATCCTGGTCGGACGTATCCATCGGCATGGGGAAGCGATCGTGCGCATCCTCGGCGCTCATGTCGTCAACGAGCTTCACGCCCGGAGCGGCAGCCAGCGCGGCACGGGCCTCTTCCACCGTGATGTCGCGCTCAAACTCGAGCGTAATGCTCTCGGAGTGCGAGCGCAGCACGGGCACGCGCACGCAGGTGCAGTTCACGCGCAGCTCGGGCAGGTGCATGATCTTGCGGCCCTCGTTTTGCAGCTTCATCTCCTCGGAGGTAAAGCCCTCCTCCTTGACGCCACCGATCTGCGGAATCAGGTTGCTCGCCAACTGGGCGGCAAAAGCGTGCGGCTCGGGAATCTCTTCGCCACGGCCCAGGGCGGCCAGCTGAGCCTCGAACTCGGCCATGCCGGGAGCGCCAGCACCCGAAGCCGCCTGATACGTCGAGACGATCATGCGCTTCACGCCAGCGAGCTGATGCAGCGGCCACGTGGGAACCAGGCCGATGATGGTCGCGCAGTTGGGATTGGCGATAAGGCCGTGATGCCACTTGATATCGTCGGCATTGATCTCGGGCACGACCAGCGGCACCTCGGGGTCCATGCGGAAGGCATGGCTGTTATCGACCACGACGGCACCGCGCTTGACGGCCTCGGGCAGCAGCTCCTTGGCGATATCGTCGCCGGCAGCGCCGAGTACGATGTCGCAGCCCTCAAAGGCCTCGGGGCAAGCCTCTTCGATTACGATCTGCTCGCCGCGGAACTCAACGGTCTTGCCCGCAGAGCGCGCGCTCGCCAGCAGCTTGAGCTTACCGACCGGAAACTTCTGCTCGTTGAGGCACTCGAGCATCTGGGTGCCCACGGCTCCCGTCGCGCCCAAAATAGCAACCGTGTACTGTTTCATGCTTCCCCCTTTAAAGGTTGTGGCTTTTGCCCGCACGCCGAGCAGGCCAATTATTGTTGCCAGTGTATACAAGAACGGGGCGGGCACGAAACCCGCCCCGTCGAAACGAAACCGAAACGAAACGCCCCGCCGTAGATTTTGAGACATGACTCAAAAATCTAGCGAGATAGCAGCTACTTGTGGAGCGCAGCCAGAGCGGGATCGACCGGCGCGGAAGCCTCCAGGTCGGAGACCTTCACAATGCCGTTCTCATCGGAGAAGGCACGGTAAATGGTCCGAATCGCCAGGTCGAAGTCCTTCTCCTCGACACCGATAATGATGTTGATCTCGTCGCAGCTCTGCGAAATCATACGCACGCTCACGCCGGCCTGGCCAAGCATACCAAACAGATGGCCCGAGATACCTGCGCGGCCGCGCAGGTTACGGCCGACGGTAGCGATGAGCGCCAGGCCCTCGACAACCTCGATCTCGAGCGGCTCTACCTCCTGTTGAATGTCGCCCACAAGCGAGTACAGCGAATCGTGCACATCCTTCTCCTGCACCACGGCGCCAAAGCGGTCGACACCGGTGGGCATGTGCTCGACGGAAACGTCATAGCGCTCGAAGACCGAAAGTGCGCGGCGCATAAAGCCGACACGAGGCTTGGTGCGGTCACGGGCGACGTTGATGGCGACAAAACCGCGCTTGCCGGTCACGCCGGTAATGATGGGCTCTGCCTCACCCTCATCAGCCGTCTCGCTAATGATGGTGCCGGGGTCCTGCGGCGCATTGGTGTTCTTGATGACCAGCGGAATGCCTGCCTCGCGCACGGGGAACACGGCCTCCTCGTGCAGGACGCTTGCGCCCATGTACGAAAGCTCGCGCAGCTCCTCGTAGGTAACGCGCGCAATGGGCTGAGCCTCGGGAACAATACGCGGATCGGCAGAATAGAAACCCGAAACGTCGGTCCAGTTCTCGTACAGATCGGCGCCCAGGCACTTGGCCAGAATCGAGCCCGAGATATCGCCGCCGCCACGGTCGAGCAGCTTGATCTGGCCCTCTCGCGTCGCGCCGTAGAAACCGGGCATAACAAAGCCGCCCTGCTGACCGTACTCCTGCACCAGCTCGGAGGTGCGATTCATGCTGAGCGTACCGTCGTGATGGAACGCCACAACCGTCGCGGCGTCCAGGAACGGCAGGCCCAGGTACTCGGCCATCAGGCGAGCGGTGAAATACTCGCCGCGGCTCACGAGCTCCTCGGTAGAGTAGCCGCCCGAGCGGGCGCGCTCGGCAAAGGCCGCGAACTCCTCGCGGATGGGATAGGTGAGCTCCAGCTCGTCAGCGATATCAAAATAGCGCTGGCCAATGTCCTCGAGCAGTTCCTCGCACGACACGTGATACTTAACGTGCGCGTTAACCAGGTAGAGCAGGTCGGTCACCTTGGTGTCGCCCTTAAAGCGGCGGCCGCAGGCGGAAACCACCACAAAACGGCGGGCAGGGTCGGCGTCGACGATGGCCTTGATCTTCTTGAAGTGTTCAGCGTCGGCGACCGACGAGCCGCCAAACTTGGCAATCTTAATCATGGGCTTGAGGTTACCTTTCTAAAAAGCCTCTGCAAACCTATTTTGCGCGCTCTGATACCATGGTTTCACCGATTGGGACCAAGGCATCCGAGGAGCAGTGTTATATGGGAACTTATCATAGTACACGAGGACGCACTTTATCGTGCTCAAGTAAGGTGGCAATCCGTACCGGCATCGCTCCCGACGGGGGTTTGTTTGTCTCGGACGAGCTCGGCACCCAGCAGGTCGATATCAGCTCGCTTGCAGATAAATCGTACTTTGAAATCGCTCAAGATGTGTTGGGAATGTTACTGAATGATTACACGGCCGAAGAAATTTCGGCGTGTGTCGACGAGGCATACCGCGGCACGTTCGCGAGTGAAGAGGTTACGCCGCTCGTCAAACTCGACGCTGCGCCGGGCGCCGACGCCCCTCAGACCTATGTGATGGAGCTCTTTGGCGGCCCCACAAGCGCCTTCAAGGACGTCGCCCTGCAGATGCTCCCCCGTCTGATGGCCCGCACTTCCGCCAGGGACGGCGGCGCTGAGCGCATCATGATCGTCACCGCCACGTCGGGCGACACGGGCAAGGCCGCGCTCGCCGGTTTTGCCGACGCTCCGGGCACGGGCATCACCGTCTTTTATCCCGAGGGCAAGGTCAGCCGCGTCCAGAACCTGCAGATGTCCACGCAGGAGGGCGATAACGTCGCCGTCTGCGGCATCCGCGGCAACTTCGACGACGCCCAGAGTGCCGTCAAGCGCATCTTTGCCGATAAGGAGCTTGCCGAGCGCTTGGAGGCCGCCGGCACGGTGCTTTCGAGCGCCAACTCCATCAACGTCGGCCGCCTGGTACCGCAGGTCGTCTACTACTTTGCCGCCTATGCGCAGCTGCTGCGCGCCGGCGCCATCGAGGCCGGCGACGCCGTGGAGTTCTGCGTACCGACCGGCAACTTTGGCGATATCTTGGCCGGCTACTACGCCAAGCGCATGGGTCTGCCCGTCGCCAAGCTCGTCGTGGCGAGCGACAAGAACAACGTGCTTGCCGACTTCCTGACCACCGGCGTTTACGACCGTAACCGCCCGTTCTTCACGACCATCTCGCCGTCGATGGACATCCTTATTAGCTCCAACCTGGAGCGCATGCTGTACTTCCTGTCCAACGGCGACTGCGAGCTCGTTGCCGGCCTTATGGAGCAGCTGGCACAGACTGGTCGCTACGAGGTTCCCGCCGACCTGCTGGCAAAGATTCAGAGCGTCTTTGGCTGCGGTTGGGCCAGCGAGGACGAGGTCCGCACTGCCATCAAGAGCTGCTGGGATGCGAACGGCTACGTGATCGACCCGCACACCGCTTGCGGCTATCACGTCTTTGAAAAAGTCGCTCCCGCCGAGGGTGCCAAGGCCCGCGTGCTGCTTTCGACCGCAAGCCCCTACAAGTTCCCGCGCGCCTGCTGCGACGCCCTGGGCCTCGACGTTCCCGAGGACGACTTTGAGGCCATGCGCGTGCTCGAGCAGGCCACCAACACGGTCGCCCCGGCCCAGCTCGCCGAACTCGAATCCAAGCCCGTCCGTTTCGAAGACGTCTGCGACGTCGACGAGATGGCAAGCTACGTCGAGTCTGCAGCAAAACGAATGAGCACCAACTAGACCCCTTATTAAGCGCCGGCGAAAGCCGGCGCACCTTCTTTTTATTTAGCTTTCGGGATGATGACGAGCATGCGAGCGGGTCTGGCCGTTTAGTTCGTCGTGAGTTCCGTACGAGCCGGAAAGCACTTAATGTGCTTTCCGAGCAAGCCAGGACTGCCCGAGCAGCGAACTAAACGGCCAGACCCGCCCAGGAGGACCCACATGATCAAAATCACCGTCCCAGCAACCAGCGCCAACCTAGGCATCGGCTACGACACCCTCGGCATGGCCGTCAGCCTCTACTCGCACTTCACCTTCGAGCGCGCCGACAAGCTCACCATCACGGGCTGTCCCGAGGAGTTCCAAAACGAGAATAACCTGGTCTATGTGAGCTTCGTCGATGCTCTGGCCGCGTGGGGCGCGCCGGCCTTCCCCGTCGCTATCGACATTCAAACCGACGTGCCCGTCGCCCGTGGCCTGGGTTCTAGCTCCACCTGCGTCGTCGCCGGCATCATGGCTGCCGCCGCGCTGACGGGCCACACCGTCGACCGTGCCGAGCTCGTCCGCATTGCCACCGAGGTCGAGGGCCATCCCGATAACGTCGCCCCTGCTATCCTGGGCGGCGCCGTCTGCTCCTTTACGCCGACCGATTCGCTCCCCCAGTGCCTGCGCTACGAGGTGAGCGATCGCCTGCGTTTTATTACCGTGATTCCGCCCTACGAGGTACACACGAGCGAGGCGCGCAAGGTCGTGCCGCAGGAGATTCCGCTCTCCACCGCCGTGTGGCAGATGGGCCGCATCGCCGGTATGACGCGCGGCCTGGAGACCGGCGATCTGGACCTGATTGCCGCCGCTAATGACGACCGCATTCAGGAGCCCTATCGTCGCCGCCTCATCCCCGACTACAACGCTGTGCGCGACACCTGCCTTAACGGAGGCGCCAAGACCATCTGGATCAGTGGCTCCGGCTCGACCCTCATGGCCGTGACCGACGACACCATCGTGGCAAAGTTCCTGCAGGTCAAGCTGCGTGAGCAGTTCCCCAAGTGTGACACGCACATCCTCACGTGCGACACGGAAGGCGCCCAGATCGAATACCTGTAGTCGCCGTCCCGTATACTCGCCGGGGAGGCCAGGGGCTTTGCCCCCAAATCGTCCTCGGACATGACAGGACCCCCGCTGCGCACTTCGTGCGGCGGGGGTCCCGCCGTCCTGCGGAAAGATTTGGGGGCAAAGCCCCTGGCCTCCCCTATGTTAACTTCGCCGGCGGCGGCTACAGGGACCTACGCTCTGGAAAATCGCCGGGCTGATAGTTTGGCCTTTTATTGATAGGGGCCCTTGCTGGTGTGAAACATGCTCTTTAGATGGGCTTCGGCTGTGTGCTTGGTTTAGGCAGCGCTGGTTTCTTTGTATTCGAAGACTGGTTCTAGGAGGTCTTCGATGTTGCAGTGGAGGGCTTTTGCTATGGCTCTTACGGTTGTTACCGAGGCTTCGTTGATGTTTCGTTGGCGCTGTTCGTACATTTGGATTGAGCGGAGTGATACGCCCGATTCGTATGCCAGGTCTTGTTGGGTTTTCTTGAACCTCTTTCTTGCTAGCGCCAATTTAGTTTGACGAGGCACTTTCTTCGCCATATCGCAGACGAGGCGAGCCACGCGTTCCTCCGAGGCTTCGTGCCAGGGGTAGTACAGACTGCGCAGCGCATCAAATGGAACGACATGCAGCAAATCTTCGAAAGACTCTCCTAGGCGCCACTGAAGGTATGCCAATATCCAGCCTGTCCAATATTCCGGTGTCTTTTCGAATCGATAGGTTCGATTTGGCATCGGCCTCGATTGATAGCCCGACCTTTCGGCGATAAGCGCGAACAGCTCGACGCCCGATTTTCCCGACACTACCCATGCGTTGCCGCGTTCGAACTCGCGAGCTACGCCGCTCAGGCAAAAGAGTTCAGCAACTTCCGATCCTTCTGCCCCATGATCGTTAACGGCATAGTCAAAGCAGTCGCCGAGGTTGTTCATTGCATCCTCGAGGTAGTAGACGGGGTATGTCCTACTCGGCCCACAATCCGTTAACTCTTGGATCATTCAAATCAACCCTCCCTGCCATCAAATCCCTAATGTCGACACCATCAGAGTCAAGATATCACCCTAGTGACAGTCCAGTATTAACTATCACTAGGGCGATATGCTCAAAAGCTTTTGCCAAGAGCCCTTATTAGAGGCAGGCTTCGGCGATGCGCTTTTTGAGCTCGTCGATGCCGGCGCCGGTCTGAGAGCTTGTGATGATCACGTTCTCGGCCGGGACGTTGAGTTGCTTTTTGATGGCTGCTGCCTGGCGGGCCTGCTGGGTGCGGCTGAGCTTGTCGGCTTTGGTGAGGCAGACGATAAAGTTGAACTCGTTGCCCTGTAGGTAGTCGATCATGTCGTGGTCGAGCTTGCTGGGGTCGTGACGAATGTCCACCAGCGACACAACCAGGTTAAAGCTGCGCTCGGAGTCGAAGAAGTCGCCGATCAGCTCGGCCCAGCGATCGCGCTCAGCTTTGGAACGACGGGCGAAACCGTAACCCGGCAGGTCGACAAAGTGCACGTCATCGGCCTCGAAGAAATTGATGTTGCTCGTCTTGCCCGGCGTGCTCGAAACCTTGACCAGGTTCTTGCGACCAAAGAGCTTGTTCATGATCGACGACTTGCCCACGTTGGAGCGGCCAACAAAGCTCACCTCGGGACAGGTGGACTCGGGGATCTGCGAAACCTTGCCGTAGCTGGCGACGAACTTGGCAAGCTGGTAGTTAATTGAATCGGCCATGGACACTCCTTGGTCGTAGGTTCTTACAAAACGGGCGTGCTATTGCGCGGCGGCGATACTACGAACGATGTCAAGCGTGATGCCGCTCGCGGTGCGAGCGTACTCATCCAGATCGAACTCGCGCTCGCAAAACGCGTCATATGCCTCGTCACAATTATCGCTGATAGCGCGCAGCACTAGGCAATCGACACCATTCTTGGCCGCGATGTGCGCAATTGCCGCACCCTCCATCTCGACGCAATCGGCATGCGTGGCCTCAATCGCAGCGTTACGCATGGCGTCACCCGTAACAAAGCGGTCACCCGTGGCGATAGTGCCACACAGGAACTGCTTGGGGTCCTTCTCCGCAGAATTCTCATCCGCCGAGGTATCCACAAATCCATGCTCGGCAAGCACGGCGGCGGCAACATCAACCAACGCCGGCGTCGAGGCAAACTCCTCGAGCCCCGGCGCGGACTCGGCGATGAGTGCCGTATCGGTATCCAGATAGCGCAGGCACTTGCCTATAACCACGTCGTTAATATGGAGTTTAGGGTTTAGGCCGCCCGCAATACCCGAAAACACAACGGCCTGCGGGGCGTATTTGCTGATGAGATGCTGCGTTGCGGCAGCGGCGTTCACGGTCCCCATGCCTGCCGTCGTGGCGACTACCGTCAGACCCGAAAGCCCACCGTTCACAACGGTCAAGCCCGCCTCCTGCGACTCATGCGCGCCGCTCAGCTCTTCCTTAATCTGCGCAACCTCTTTTTCGAGTGCGCCTATGATCGCGATGGTTGCCATGCCATCCCCCAAATCCGTGCAAATTGCTTATCCACGGTATGGTACCAGCATTTTGGCTCAGCCGCGTCAGCACCAAGCCGTTAAGTCAGTACAGCTCGGGTATCATAAAGGGGCAAAAATAGCTTGTTAGCCGATGGCCGACCTGAGCTCCGCACGGCGCTTTTTCATGCCGGTCATAACGGCATTGCGCAGCTCGGGCATGCGCGCGGTATCCATCTGGGGCACGCCCTCGAGCTTATAGGGAATGCCCAGTTGCTCGTACTTGACGACACCCATCGTGTGATACGGCAGCATTTCCAGGCCCACCACGTTGTGCCATGGAGCGATGAGGCGACCGAGCTTCTCGCACTCCTCCACCGTGTCGGTAATGCCCGGCACAACCACGTGGCGGATAACGACCTTGATCTTGCGACGGGCAAGCTCATCGCCAAACGCCAGGATACGTGCAGGATCGCAGCCGGTCAGCTTTTTATGCTCAGCCGGATCGGCATGTTTGATGTCGAGCAGCACCATGTCGGTCTCGTTGAGCACGGCATCAAACTTCTCGGGATGGCCGGGATCAAACGCATACCCGCAGCTGTCAAGGCAGGTATGCACGCGGCCATCGGGGTTGTTGTGCATTGCACGGAACAGGTCGGCCAAAAACTCGGGCTGCAGGAGCGGCTCGCCGCCGGACACCGTAATTCCACCGCTGCGATAGAACTCGTGGTTACTCTGGAACTCATCCATCAGGTGTTCGACGGTCACCATGGTGCCGCCGTTGACCGACCAGGTATCGGGATTGTGGCAATACGCGCAGCGCATGGGACAGCCCTGAACAAACACCACAAAGCGGATGCCGGGTCCGTCGACCGTTCCCATCGTCTCGATCGAATGCACGCGGCCAAGGGCAAACGCAGAGTCCTCGGGACGAGCGTCCACACCCTCAAGCGTCATTTCTGCCATTCGCGCTACCTTGCCTCTCCTTGGATGCAACCAATTAAAATGCCAGAGCCATTCTAGCCCATGCGTTTGCGTTTAAACGTCTCAGACTAGAACGGCACGTTTTAATCTATCCCCCATCACCATGGCTGGGGTCTACGTCGAGATGTCAGGCTGAAGAACGCTCGCCTGCGGCCTTTACGCCTTAAGCGTGAGCACCGCACCGAAGGCGGTCGGGCCGCAATGGCTCGAGATGACGCCGCCGACTTGAGTCCAGGTAACGTCCTTAAAGCCCAGGTCATGCGCATAGACTTCCATGTCATCGCGCAGCTCCTGGGAAAGGCCCACCGAATACGCCAGGCCAATGTGCGAGTAGTCAATCTCGCCCTTCGCAACCATGTGGTCAATGAAGGCGCGGGCGCACTTGAGCATAGAACCGCGGAACTTCTTGGTCGCCACGAACTTACCGCCCGTCACCTCAATGCAGGGCTTAATCTTGAGCAGATGGGCGCCCAGGAACGCGACGTTGGACAAGCGACCGCCCGCCTTAAGGAAGGCAAGGTCCGTAGGAACAAAGCCCAGCAGCACGCGGTCCATGACGGAGTTCGCGAAGGCGAAGATCTCGTCGACGGTGGCATTGGGGTGAGTCTCGATGTATTTGGCGGTCTCGACGACAACGAGCGACTGCCCCACCGAGACAAAGCGCGTGTCCATGGAGTAGACGTAGTCGCGACCCTTGGCGGCGATCTTCGATGATTGATGCGAGCAGGTCGTGGCCTCGGAGTACGCAAGATGCAGAATGGTCGCATCGGGCTGCTCGGCATGGATACGGTCATATACGTGCGCAAAATCTGCCGGCGCACAGCCGCTGGTCTTGGGCATCACACCAAACTCGTTGCAGCGCGAGTAAATCTCAAGCGGATCGATCGAGCCGTCCTCGACGGTCTCGTCACCAATCGTGACATGCATGGGCACGCGCACGATGCCGTAGCGCTCGCAGAGCTCCGGCGTCACATCCGAACCAGATTCAACCACGATTACGTATTTGCCCATTCTTATCACGACCCATCTCAACATTGGCTTTTCAATACATGGCACGCGCCGCCGCACTGTTGCACAACAGCGTCCAAGCGCCAAAGAGACGCCGCCCCTTGCACACAACAAAGGACAGCGTCTCCCTGGAAAACGCCGTGCATCCTGAGATTCTACACGGTTTATTAAGGAGTGTTACTTATTCCGCAAACGGTCGCTATACGCGATAAACGGTAGCTGGCCGCGGTAACTGCGACACATTCCGCCCAGCAAGTCCAATCGTACTCCATGCACGGTTAATGCACGAGGCGGTAGAAATTCATCGATACCGCACCCTCGGCGTGCAGCTCCATCGCCGGAACCGCCGGCGAATAGGTCCGGCTCGTAAGTGCTGCCTCGCCGCCATTTGCAAAAATCTCGACCATCGTAGTGTCCGAAAGCACGCGCAGGTCGCGAAGCTCGGTGAGCTCGATCGACCTCTGGTCGCGCCCATAGCCTTCGTCACCCATGTCGAGGGTAAGCATCCCGTCTGCATAGCGCACAAAGACACCCTTGCGGATTTCGAGCTCGATCACCTGGGCGCCCTCACAGGAAACCACAAGATCAAACAGGCGGCCCGGCTCCTCAACGGTTTCACCGCCTGTCGCGCAAACGCAGTCGCCGCGCATCCTCTCAATCTCGTGCACCGGCTGCTGACAGAGCTTACCATCGCGCATGCTCAGTTCTCTCGGCACCGTCAACGCGCACTGCCACCCGCGTGCCACCGTCGGGCTTTTTGCCGTCGCATCGGGGCAACCCGACCACCCGATCATCAAACGCCGACCCGCAGCATCCTCAAAAGACTGCGGTGCGTAGAAATCAAAGCCGGCATCGACCATCGGGGGCATGCCCTGCCCGGCGATCTTAAAACTCGGCGCCTCCCAATCGGCCTCGATGGGAAACCACACGCACTGGTGCGGATTGCGGTAACGCCATCCATCGGCGGACACACCCTGCGGACAGCAAACGAGAATAAGCTCACCATCGAGCTCAAACAGATCGGGGCACTCCCACATAAAGCCAAACTTCTCGCCCAACTCAATGCGCGTCGCATAGCTCCAGTCCTCTAGATCGCTCGAGGTATAGACAAGCACGCAGCCGCGGTCGTCTTTCGTACGAGCGCCCAGAACCATGTAGTAGATACCATCGTGTTCAAGGATTTTGGGATCACGCACGTGCGTACCGATATCGTCGGGGTAATCGACCGGCCCAACAGTTATGCGCTTCTCGCCCAATTCGTCGGGGTTCTCGGCAACCACATGAATCTGGTTTTGCTCACGGCCCGTCAACACGTAGTCGTAATCATCGCGGTCAAAATGCTTGACGTTGCCGGTATAGAAGTAGTGAATCTTGCCGTCGTGTACAAAGGCAGAACCAGAATACGCTCCGCTCGAATCCAAATCGGAATCGGGGAACAGCACAGGGCCGCGATTCTCGTACGTCACAAAATCCTTTGTTGTCAGATGATTCCAAAGCACTGGACCGCCATGCGCAGCATCGAATGGATCGTATTGGTGATAGATGTGATACGTATCACCGATCTGCACCAAACCGTTGGGGTCGTTGAGCCAGCCAAGCTCAGGCTCCACATGGAACAGGAGCCTATCGGGGTCGGACGCGATGCGACCCGCCGTCTCATCCTGTCCGGCACGCCACTGCTCATAGTCCGCGCGTGTCACCTTATTTTTTTGATTAAACATCGCCGTTGACTTTCTCGTCTATGGGGAAGGACGCTCGACTCACACGAGCCGAACGCCCTTCCCCAAATGGACTTATCCTCAGATTACGCTGAACGGCTCAACTAGAAGCTGACATCGAAGCCAGCACCAGCGCCCTCTTCATCAGTGGTCGGCACGCCCTTTGCCTTGTTGTAGGCAAAGATCAAGACGATCGGCACGATAAAGGCGATGAGATTGCCAGCCACATACCACACGAGCGTCTCGGGCGTGACGATGAGCAGGCCAAGCACGCCGGTCAGACCCTGACCGATGGCGCGCACCTCAAAGAGCTTCACGAAGGCACCGCCGCAGCCTGCACCGATGCAAGCGCAGATGAACGGGATGATCGAGTAGCGCATGTTTGCAGCAAAGATTGCGGGCTCGGAGATACCGACCAGCGTCGGGATAAAGGACGACATGCAGATGTTGCGCTCTTTGGAATGCTTCTTGTGAATGAGGTACATGCCGATGGCGCCGCCGCCCTGGGCGATGATGGAAACCGACCAGATGGCCTGGATGTAGTTGAAGCCAGTCGTGGCGACGAGGTTTGCCTCGATACCCTGGATGAACTGATGCGTACCGGTAACGACGAGCGGCTGCAGGAATGCGGCAAAGACAAAGGCACCGAAGACGCCCATCCTGTTGTACAGGATATCGATTACACCGGCGAGGACGTCGCCGATCAGGTTGCCGAGCGGGCCGAACACGGTGAACAGGGCGACGTTAGCAAGAATCAGGGTAACGGTCGGGACAAAGACGAACGAAACGACCTCGGGGATGTACTTCTGGGCAATCTTTTCGACCTTGGCCATAAACCAGGCAGTCAGGATTGCAGGGAACACGCCGCCCTGGAAAGCAACCATGGGAATGGAGAGCGGACCAAAGTTCCAGTACTCAGCACCCGTCGGGTCCATAACGAACGTGTTGCGGTTCATAAGGCTCGGGTGAACCATGACGATACCGACGAGGATGCCCAGGATCGGGTTACCGCCAAAACGCTTGACCGCGCTGTACATAACCAGGACAGGCAGGTAGTCGAACGTGGTGGCGATAATGGCAAAGAAGCTTGCGAGGTTCTTGAGGAACTCGCTGTGATCGGCGAGGCTGCCTTCCATGCCAAAGAGGCCGTTGGCAACGATCAGCGACTTAAGGCCGATGATGATAGCAGCGCCGACGAAGGCGGGAATGATGGGGATAAAGATGTCCGAGAATACCTTGAGGACCGAGAAGAACTTGCCCTTCTTGTCTGCCTCGGCGCCCTTGACCTCGGAAGCGCTGATCTCCTTAACGCCCGTCAGAGCCATAAACTCATCGTAAACCTTGTTGACGGTACCGGTACCAAAGATGATCATGAGCTGGCCGCTGTTGTACAGCACGCCCTTGACGCCATCGATGTTCTCGAGCTCGGCCTTGTTGTATTTGCTCGTATCCTTGAGCACCAAACGCAGACGGGTCACGCAATGCGTGGCGCCCTCGATGTTCTCCAGTCCGCCGACGTTGTCGACGACTTGCTGGGACACTGCCTTGTAGTCCATGTTCCTCTCCATTCCTTTTCTAAATCATAAAACGGTTCGTTGCCGCTACAGAGACGCGATCGTTGCGTTTGCGCACTTGAGCGCACCGTCGGTGACGGTAAGCGCCACACCCTGGCCCTGCTTGTTGCAGAAGCGAGCGTTGAGCGCAACATCATCGACAAAGATGGTCGCGATGTCGTCGTCGACGACCAGACGCACATGGTGAGTGCCCTCGCCCTTAAAGAACAACGGACGCTCGAGGCCCATGTTGTTGACCTGGAACCACGGGTACTGGGGAGCCGGCGTGAACTCGAGCTTGCCCTCGCGCAGGTTGGCGCGGAACTCATAGGCAAGACCGGTCTCGGCGTCCTCGGCGAACTTGACCGAGAAGCCGGCAGCGTTACCGCCGAGCTCAATGTCGGTATCGAGCAAGTAGGTGGAGCCGGCGTCTGCAGACAAAACCTGCTCGACCTTGCCCGACTCGCAGGAAAGCTCAAAGGTCTCGACTGCCTTAGCCTCGCCAAAGGCGCCAAGCATGCTGTCGGGGAGCTTGGTGCCGAGCGTTCCGTCGGCACGCTGAACGATCTCGAGGGGCATAAAGGTGCCACCCCATAGGTAAGAGCTGGGGTCGCCGCCCTCGTCACGCGTAGGAACCCAACCAAAGAGAACGCGACGCTCGCCATCGAATGCGGTGCGAGCGGCGTAGTACGCGCGGCCGTCGAAGGAGTCGTCAGCGGGGGTAATCCAAGGACCGTTGATGGACTTGGACATGCGGTAACGGGTCTTGTTGCCGTCGCTGTACTCGGAAAAGACGAGGTACCACCAGTCGCCCATCTTAAAGAGATCAGGCATCTCAAACATGGTGTACAGGCCCGGGTTCCACCAGTCGCCCTGGAACTCCCAGTTGGTCAGATCCTTGGAGGTGAACTTGACCAGGCGGCCGGTCATCAGACGCTTGTCCTCGCCCACACGCGTGCCGAGGATGAGCATGTACTCTTCGTTCTCCTCATCCCAAAGCACAAAGGGATCGCGCCAGTTGCGGTCATCGTAACCCTCCTGGGGCGGAAGCAGCGTCTCGGCGATGTTCTTCTCCCACTTGACGGCGTCGTCGCTCGTTGCGTGAAGAAGAACCTGCTTCATCAAACGTGCGCGGACCTTATCGCGATTGCAACCAGTGTAGAGCGCATGGTACTTGTCGCCCACCTTAAACACCGTGCCGGCATAAATGTACTGGTCGACTTCCTCGTCGCCGCCACGCTCAAGGCTCTCGCCAAAGTCCTTGTAGTTGACGAAATCCTTGGTCGTAGCGAGTGCCCAGCCAAACGGCTCTCCGAAAGGTTCGGGGTTACGCGTGTCACGCTGATGATAGAGATAGAACGTGCCGTCCTCGCCGTACGGCATGATGTCGCCTACCCAAATTCCCTCAGGCTGGTAATACACCTTGTGCATCCGAGACTTCCTTTCCACGACATACTAACTCGGTACAATGGCAAGATATGTCAATCGTTTTCATATGTCAAACGTTTTCACACCAATACGTCTTTTCGCAGTTCCAGTCGTCGGCAAACGGTTGACATATGCCGGTGAACGGTCATCAGAGGCGTTTGAGGAATTCTTTTGGCACGGGATGAACTACGCGGTTTTGCCCTCGATAAGCTCAACGGGAAGCTTGATATTCGACTCGGGCTTTTCACCGTTAATAAGAGCAATGATGGATTGCGCCGCGAGCTCTCCGATGCGATCGATATCTTGACGTACGGTTGTTAAGTCAGGCATAAACGTCATAGTGCGGCGGGCACCATCCGCGCCCACGACCTTAATGTCGTCTGGAGCGCTAAAGCCGCGCTGCTTCATCACGTTGAGACAGATGGCCGCCATCGTATCGTCTCCCGCAAAGATGCCGTCAATATCGGGGTTCTCATCGAGGATCTTCGCAACGACCGCGCCCTTTTCGTCGTCGGGCTTAACGAACTCAACCTCACGGACAAGCGCGGACAAACCGGCCTGCTCAACAATATCGAGGTAGGCATCGGTACGCTTATTGGCAGGCATGCGCATGCGGCTATTGCTGCGCAGGCACAGGATACGCCTGCAGCCGTCATCAATCAGACGGCGCGTGGCGAGCTCGCCAATGCCATAGCTGTCACTTGCAATCTGGACAGAGCCCTCGCCAAGATCGCAGTCGATGCCAACCAGGCTCAAGCCCATCTCGGCATATGCCTCGGCACCGATATTGAGGGAGTTGACGATGACGCCGTCGACCATATTGCGGCGGAGCATGTCAATATAGGAACGCTCAAGATCGGGTCGATTGGCGCTGTTGCACAGCAGCATCTTAAAGCCGTTTTCCGCCAACGTGCGCTCGACCGCCTGCACAACCTGAGCATGGAACGGGCTGCTCACAAAGGGAACGATCATACCGATAAGATTCAGGCGACCGTTGAGCATGGCACGGGCGATATCGTTGGGCGTATAGTTGATGCGCTCCATCGCCGCATGGACTTTATCGCGGGTTTCCTGGCTAATGTAGCCGCGATTATTAAGCACGCGAGATACCGTAGTAGGCGAAACCCCCGCCACCGCTGCAACTTCCTTGATGCCAGGCTTAGCAGAATCCTTAGAACGAGTGCCCTCGCGAGCCATAGCACCCTCCCCCATCAACATGTCATACGTTTACATACGAACAAAGCATACCCCAACAACAGCGGGAAGACGGTAACAGCACAAGTAAGTAAACGACTCATCCAAATAATTAGGAGAGTTCCGCCTAAAGGGTGACTCCGAAGAACCCCGCTTGGCCGTTTTTGGGTTATTTTCCAAAACATCCCGCAGGACGCAAAGAGGCCCCGCCGCGCAACGCGCGCAGCGGAGCCCTTTGCATGTCCGAGGACGTTTTGGAAAGTAACCCAAAGCGGCCCGGCGATCCTGCGGGAGTTAAATCCCTTTAGAACTTGTCGTGGAAGGTACGCGCAATGACCTCGTCCTGCTGCTCCTTGGTGAGCGTGTGGAAGTTCACGGCATAGCCGGAAACGCGGATGGTCAGCTGCGGGTACTTCTCGGGGTGAGCCTGAGCGTCGAGCAGCGTCTCACGGTTGAAGACGTTGATGTTCAGGTGGTGGCCACCCTTCTCGGCGTAAGCGTCGAGCATGTGGACCAGGTTATCGGCCTGGGTCTCGGAAACTTCAGAAACCTTCATAATGTGTCCCTTCGATTAATAGGCGCCGGCCGAAACCGGCGCACTAATCAGTAATCGTTATTGTTAGTATAGCACTAACAATAGTTACTCGCCCAGCTGATCAAGGTCGATATCGCCAAAGAACACCTGGTCCTCCTTGCCGAGCGCACTCGGGATGATGGAGAAGGTGTTGGAGATGCCGTCCTGAGCATCGCGGAACGGGAGCTTGGAAACCGAAGACAGCGAAGCGATGGCGCCGTGGCTATCGCGCTTGTGCATGGGGTTAGCACCCGGGGCGAACGGCTGGCCAGCCTTGCGGCCGTCGGGCGTGGAGCCGGTCTTCTTACCGTACACGACGTTGGAGGTAATGGTCAGAACCGAGGTCGTGGGCACGGAGTTGCGGTAGGTGTCGTTCATGCGGATGTACTCCATGAACTGGTGCACAACGTCGTGAGCGATCTGGTCGACGCGGTCGTCGTCGTTACCGTACTTGGGGAACTCGCCCTCGGTCTCGAAGTCGACGATGATGCCGTTCTCATCACGGACGGGGTGGACCTTGGCGTACTTGATGGCGGACAGGGAGTCAGCCACGACGGAAAGGCCAGCGATGCCCGTAGCGAACCAGCGGTGCACGTGCTTGTCGTGCAGAGCCATCTGGATGCGCTCGTAGCAATACTTGTCGTGCATGTAGTGAATGATGTTCAGCGAGTTGACGTACACGCCAGCGAGCCACTTCATCATGTCGTTGTACTTGGCCACAACGTCGTCGTAATCGAGCGTATCGCCCTCGACGGCGCGATACTTGGGGCCGACCTGCTTCTTGGAGACCTCGTCAACACCGCCGTTGAGTGCGTACAGCAGGCACTTGGCCAGGTTGGCGCGAGCGCCGAAGAACTGCATCTCCTTGCCGATGCGCATGGAGGACACGCAGCAGGCGATGCCGTAGTCGTCGCCATGATAGACGCGCATGAGGTCGTCGTTCTCGTACTGGATCGAGGAGCTAGCGACAGAAGTCTTGGCGCAGAACTTCTTGAAGTTCTCGGGCAGACGGGTCGACCACAGAACGGTCATGTTGGGCTCGGGGCTGGTGCCCATGTTCTCGAGCGTGTGCAGGTAGCGGTAGCTCATCTTGGTAACGAGCGTACGGCCGTCGACACCCATGCCGCCGATGGACTCGGTGACCCACTGCGGGTCGCCGGTGAACAGGGCCTGGTACTCGGGGGTACGGGCAAACTTGACCATGCGAAGCTTCATGATGAAGTGATCCACGAACTCCTGGATCTGCTCCTCGGTGAAGGTACCGTTGGCAAGGTCGCGCTCAGCGTAGATGTCGATGAACGTGGAGGTACGGCCGATGGACATAGCGGCGCCGTTCTGCTCCTTGACGGCAGCGAGGTAGGCGAAGTACATCCACTGGATGGCCTCCTGCGTGTTGGTAGCAGGGTTGGAAATATCGAAACCATAGGTCTCGGCCATCATCTTAAGCTCGCCGAGGGCGCGGATCTGCTCCTGCAGCTCCTCACGATCGCGGATGTTGTCGGCGGTCATGACCGTCGGGGTGGAAGCCTTCTGGGCCTCCTTGTCCTTGATCAGGTAGTCGACACCGTACAGGGCGACACGACGGTAGTCGCCGATGATACGGCCGCGGCCATAGCCATCGGGCAGACCGGTGATGATGTGAGCCGAGCGGCAAGCACGCATCTCGGGGGTGTAAACATCGAAGACGCCAGCGTTGTGGGTCTTACGCTCGAAGGTGTAGCGCTCGACAACGTTCTCGTCGACCTTATAGCCGTGCTGGCTGGCAGCCTGGCAAGCGATGCGAATACCACCGTTGACGTGCAGAGCGCGCTTGAGCGGCTTGTCGGTCTGGAGGCCAACAATGGTCTCCTTGTCGCGATGGGCATTATCGATGTAGCCAGCGGGGTGACTCACGATACCCGTGACGGTCTTGGTGTCCATATCGAGGACACCACCCTGCTCGCGCTCCTTAAGCAGCAGGTCGAGAACCTCGCCCCACAGCTCCTTGGTACGCTCGGTCGGACCTACGAGGAACGACTCATCGCCCTCGTAGGGGGTGTAGTTCTTCTGGATGAAGTCTCGGACGTCAACCTCTCCCGTCCAGATACCTTCCTTGAAGCCTTCCCATGCCTCCTGCATTGTGTAACCACGCTCCTAGTTACGTGTAATGCGGCGCTCTCTCACACCGCTGCTTATTGAATTCTTGAATTTTCGGCTTGCACTACCGGCTTCTTTCGTTCTTCACCACACGCTGGTGCAGGAAAAACGTTTGTCCACCTTGGAACTACAACCCAAAACCCAAGATTTCACCCGTCTGAGAAGGATAACATAGCGACCCTCTCCATCTGGGCTGTTATATGTTTCTTTTTTTATATCATAAGGGCGTTTTTTACAAACCCGCAGGAAATGAGAGCGTGAACAACTACCGTTCACCGATTTGTTTGGTATTTTTGCTTGCCTTTGTACGACGTTCACTCTAGCTGTTATGCCAGCTTTAGCAGGGTAAAGTGCCTCTGAGTAGGCTTTAGGGCATGCCTAACGATCTGCCCCTAACTTTGCTGGCACCGACGGTGTACGGAGGTCGCCTAAAGGTAGTTTTCTAGACATGTCCCAAAATCTACCGCATAGGGTACGCGTGCAAGGGTATCATCTTTCACCGAAAATAGTTTCTAGTGTTAGGGGTTTTCGGTGGAAGATACCGATTTCCGTGAACTTGGGCGTCAGCTCCTTTCCGAGTTCGGCAGCATGCATCAGCGCATTTCGCGTTTTGCGGACAAAGCCCTCGGCGGCGAGATGGCCGTCATGCGCGCTCTCATGCTCGCTGGCGGTTCGCTCACGCCGAGCGAACTCGCTGATCGCGCCTGGGTCTCGAGCGCCCGCATCGCCAATATCTTACGCGCCCTCGAGGCCAAGGGCTGGGTCGAGCGCGAGCACTCAAAGACTGACCGTCGTCGCGTACACGTCATAGTGACCGACAAGGGATTCCAGGATCTCGAAATCAAACGCCGGGAATTCGAGGACCGCACCGCGGCTTTCCTCGAGCAGCTCGGCGAAACAGATACCCAAGAGATGGTGCGTCTTCTAAGGCGTGCCAACGAAATTATCGACCGCAATCAAGAAAGGAGAGATGCCGAGTGAGGATTCTCAAGCTCTTTAAAAAGCATATCCTGGCACTGTTCGCAGCTATCGTACTTATCGTAATCAGCTGCAACGCCGATCTGGCGCTGCCCACCTATATGAGCGACATCGTCGACGTGGGTGTGCAGCAAGGCGGCATCGCCTCGCCCGTGCCCGACACCATTCGCGCCGAATCGCTCGACGACCTCGAACTCTTCATGAGCGCCAAGGACGCCAAGACGGTAGAGGCTGCGTTTGGCAAGGCAGACAAAAACGGGGTCCGCACGTACAAGGGAACCGAGGATGAGCGCGCCGACGGCAGCAAGCTCGCCGATATCATGAGCTTGCCTGAGACCGTCGTGCTCGCCTTCAACCAGGGCATCGACGCCGACGCCATGGGCGACATGACCGGCGCATCCACCGAGGCAAGCGATGGCGACGCCGCCCAGGCGATGCCCGCGCCCGAGCAAATGGCAGCGATGACGCCCGAGCAGCTCGCCGAGATGCAGCAGAAGGCCGCAGCGGCGCAGAATATGCAAAAGCAGATCGACGCCGACGGCGGCAAGATCACCATGAAGAGCCTGCGCCTGGGTGTCGAGGGCGGTCTGGTAGACCAAAGCAAGCTCGTCGAGGGCGCCAACGAAATGGCGGACAAAATGGGCTCCATGTCGGGCTCCATCGTCACCCAGCGCGCCGTGAGCTATGTACAGGACGAGTACAAGGCGCAGGGCATCGACCCCGCCGACGTGCAGAACGCCTACCTGGGCCGCATGGCGACCACGATGTTTGGTCTGTGTCTGGTGTCGCTGGTCGCCACCATCCTGACCGGTGCCGTGGCTTCGCGCACCGCCTGCTCCATCGCACGCGACCTGCGCCGCGAGACCTTCAACAAGGTTATGCACTTCTCGCCGGCCGAGGTGGGCAAGTTTAGCCAGGCCTCGCTCATCACCCGCTGCACCAACGACATTCAGCAGATTCAGATGGCCGCAACCCTGTTTATCCGCATGTGTCTGATGGCGCCCGTCATGGGCATCGTCGCCGTCATGCGCGTCCTGGCCAACCACACCGGCCTGGAGTGGACCATCGCCGTGGCCATCATCGCGGTCTCGGCCGTCGTCGGCGTGCTTATGGGCCTCACTATGCCCAAATTCAAAAAGATGCAGAGCTTTGTGGACCGCGTGAACCTTACCGCCCGCGAGCTGCTCGACGGCCTTATGCCTATCCGCTCGTTCAACCGCGAGGAGCATGAGCTCGAGCGTTTTGACAAGGCTTCGCTCGACCTGATGACCACGCAGCTCTACACCAACCGCGCCATGAGCTTTATGATGCCGCTCATGATGCTGGTCATGAATTGCATCACCGTGCTTATCGTCTGGTTTGGCGCGCAGGGCGTGTCCGACGGCGTGATGCAGGTCGGCAACATGATGGCGTTTATCTCCTACACCATGCAGATCGTCATGGCGTTTATGATCCTCACCATGGTTTCGGTCATCCTGCCCCGCGCCGAGGTCGCAGCCGAGCGCGTGGAAGAGGTCATCACCTGCCCCACGAGCATCAACGACCCCACCTCGCCCAAACTGCCCGCTGCCAGCGCGCCGCGCGGCGAGCTCACCTTCCGTGACGTGAGTTTCCAGTATCCCGATGCCCGCGCCGACGTCATTAGCGGTGTAAACTTCACCACGCATGCCGGTCAGATGCTCGGCATCATTGGCTCCACGGGCTCGGGCAAGTCCACGCTCGTGCAGCTGATTCCGCGCCTGTACGACGTCACAGGCGGCAGCATTTCGCTCGACGGCATCGACGTGCGTGACATGACCCTTTCCGAGCTACGCCGCCGTATTGGTTATATCCCGCAGCAGGGTCGCCTGTTCTCGGGCACCGTCGAGAGCAACCTCAAGTTTGCCGGCGATATGGTGAGTGACGAGGATATGCGCCAGGCGGCACGCGTCGCCCAGGCGGAGGACTTTATCGCCGAGCGCGAGGGCGGCTACGACTCCCCCATCAGCCAGGCCGGATCCAATGTCTCGGGCGGTCAGCGCCAGCGTCTGGCCATCGCCCGCGCGTTGGCCAAAAAGCCCGAGGTCGTGGTGTTCGATGACTCGTTTAGTGCCCTCGACTACAAGACCGACGCGCGCCTACGCGAGGAGCTGGCCAAAAACGTTACCGACGCCGCACTCGTGGTCGTGGCCCAGCGCATCGCGACCATCATGCACGCCGACCAGATCATCGTGCTCGACGACGGCCACGTAGTGGGCACCGGGACGCACGAGGAGCTGCTGCGCAGCTGCCCGGCGTATCTGGAGATCGCACAGTCGCAGCTTTCCGCCGAGGAGCTGGGGCTTACCCAAGAAGAAATTGCAGCCGTCATGGAAGGAGGCGAGCGCTAATGGCAGACGAGACCAAGACTCAGATTCCCAAGCCCACCCGCCAGCGTGGTCCCATGGGCCGCATGGGCGGCATGCGTCGCGGCGAAAAGGCCAAGGACTTTAAGGGCACCATGAGGCAGCTGCTCGGCTATATCGGTCAGCATAAGATTGCCGTGTTTACCGCCGTCGCCTTTGCCGTGTGCTCGGTCATCTTTAACATTGTGGGACCCAAGGTGCTCGGCCAAGTTACGACCAAGCTGTTCGAAGGCCTGGTCGCCAAGGTCAACGGCACCGGCGACGTCGACTTTGCCTGGATCGCCAAGACGCTCGGCTTTTTGCTCTGCCTGTATCTGGCGAGCTCTGTCTGCAGCCTGGTCCAGGGCTGGCTCATGACCGGCGTCACGCAAAAGATCTGCTACCGCATGCGCAAGGAAATCGCCGCCAAGATTGCCGTCGTGCCGATGAGTTACTTCAACGGCCACAGCAAGGGCGACGTGCTCAGCCGCATCACCAACGACGTCGATACGCTGGGTCAGTCGCTCAACCAGAGCGTGACGCAGCTCATCACGTCGGTGACGCAGATTATCGGCGTGCTCGTCATGATGCTTTCGATCAGCCTGCCGCTTACCGGCGTCACCGTGCTCACGCTGCCGGCCGCCGCGATTATCTTGACCGTGATGATTCACTTCTCGCAGCCGTACTTCCGCGAGCAACAGCAGGTTCTGGGCGCCGTCAACGGCATTATCGAGGAGGACTTTGCCGGCCAGAACGTCATTCAGGTGTTCGACCGCGCCGAGGCCTCGATTGAAGAGTTCGACCGTCAAAACGACCGCCTCTTTATTAGTGGCTGGCGCTCGCAGTTCCTGTCGGGCCTGATGATGCCGCTTATGAGCTTGGTGGGCAACATGGGCTACGTGGGCGTCGTCGTGGTGGGCGCGCAGCTCGCGCTGACCGGCAATGCCACGCCCGGCGACATCCAGAGCTTTATCCAGTACGTTCGCAACTTTACGCAACCCGTGCAGCAGCTGGGCAACGTGAGCAACACGATGCAGTCGATGGCTGCCGCCACCGAGCGCGTCTTTGAGTTCCTGGCCGCGCCCGAGGAGGAGCAGAAGGCCGACGCGCAGATTCCCGAGAAGCGCCCCGGCCACGTGGTGTTTGACCATGTCAAGTTTGGCTACACGCCCGACAAGATCATCATCCACGACTTTAGCTGCGAGGCGCAGCCCGGCCAGACCATCGCCATCGTCGGCCCCACCGGCGCCGGCAAGACCACGCTCGTTAAGCTGCTGCAGCGCTTCTACGACGTGGACGGCGGCTCGCTGCGTGTCGAGGGCGTCGATGTGCGCGACTGGGACCGCGCGGCACTGCGCGGCGAGTTTGCCATGGTGCTGCAGGACACCTGGCTGTTTAACGGCACCATCCGCGAGAACATCCGCTACGGACGCCCCGACGCGAGCGATGCCGAGGTCGAGGCCGCTGCGCGCGCCGCACGCTGCGACCACTTTATTCATACGCTCGCCGGTGGCTACGACTTTATGATCAACGAGGAGGGCACCAACCTGTCGCAGGGCCAGCGCCAGCTTGTGACCATCGCCCGCGCCATTTTGGCCGACCGTCCGGCGTTGATTTTGGACGAGGCGACCTCTAACGTGGACACCCGCACCGAGGAGCTCATTCAGCGCGCCATGGATGCGCTGATGCAGGGCCGTACCAGCTTTGTTATCGCGCACCGCCTGTCCACGATCCGCAACGCCGACGTGATCTTGGTAATCCGCGACGGTGACATCGTCGAGAAGGGCACGCACGACGAGCTGCTCGCCCAAGGCGGCTTCTACGCCGACCTGTACAACTCGCAGTTCGACGAGGCGGCGTAAATTCTGCCGCAGGGAACGAATAACGCCCGAGAACGGGGGCGCAGGACAACCTGCGCCCCCGTTTTTTCGTCCACGGCACTCGAATTGGCTCTCTTGGGGCCCGATTGACAGCCCCTTCCGGACCCTGTGGCCAAAAAAGGTCAAATATGAGTACTGTTACATTTTTAGTAACAGCCAAAACTGCCCCAAATGCCGCCCTCGCAGCTTGCATGCGCCTCTCAATTAGTCAAACAGCTCTATAGCGGGCTAATATGCGTCGACGTTAATGAACATATTTGCTGTTATGTCCATTGTTTTGCGAAAGTAATATGGCACTACAATAGCAACAGTACTCATATTTGGCATTTTTTCCCACTGGGCTTGGAAAGCGCCGAAGACCTACCGATGCCGGCAAGCAAACCACATCCTGGTGCAAGGGGGACAGGTTAATCTGCACCAACCTGGTGCAAAGTAACCTGTCCCCCTTGCACCAACCCCTTGGCAACCCCGGCAACGTCGACGTCTTGGAAACGACAGCGAGCGGGTCGCATTTGAGGCAAGGCGACGTGAAGCGATAGGGCGCTGACCTTTTGGTCGCGCCCTTGAAGTCGAACGTCAGATTGTCCTAATGCGGCCCGCGCAGCGTCGGCCGGTTACGGCGTTTGGTAAAACCGCGTAACTAAATCCGTTCCGCGATCTCGTGGATGAGGTAGTCGGTCTTTTCCCAGCCCAGGCACGGGTCGGTGATCGACTTGCCAAAGACGCCGCCGTCGACCGGCTGATTGCCGTCCTCCAGGTAGGACTCGATCATAAAGCCCTTGACTAGCTTAGAGATGGACTCATTGCGGCGGCAGCTGTCGAGCACCTCCTTGCAAATACGATACTGCTCCAGCGGACGTTTGCCCGAGTTGTCGTGGTTGCAGTCGATGACCGCCGCCGGGTTGGCGTAACCGGCATGCTCGGTATAACGCTCGGCCAGGCGCTCCAGGTGCTCGTAGTGGTAATTGGGGTAGGTGCGACCGTCGAGACCAATGTAGCCGCGCATGACGGCGTGTGCGAGCGGGTTTCCGTCGCACTCAACCTCCCAGTTACGGAAGATGAAGCTCTGATGTGCCTGGGCGGCGTAGATGGAGTTGAGCATGACGGTGGTGGAACCGGCGGTGGGGTTCTTCATGCCGACGGGCACCGAAATGCCGCTCGACACCAAGCGATGCTCCTGGTTTTCGACCGAGCGCGCGCCGACGGCAACGTAGCTCAGCAGGTCGACGAGGTACTGGTAATTAGAGGGGTAGAGCATCTCGTCGGCGGTAAAGAAGCCAGTCTCCTCGATGACGCGCAGGTGCATGTGGCGGATGGCCTTAACGCCTTCGAGCAGGTCATCGGGCGCCTCGGGGTCGGGGTTGTGCAGCAGACCCTTGTAGCCGGTGCCCTTGGTGCGCGGCTTGTTGGTGTAGACGCGCGGAATGATGATGAGCTTGTCCTTGACCTCCTCGGCGACCTTGGCCAGTCGGTTCATGTACTCAAGCACCGAGTCCTCGCGGTCGGCAGAGCACGGGCCGATGATGAGCACCTTGCGCGCGTCCTCGCCGGTAAAGACCTTGGCGACCTCGGCGTCGAATGCCTGCTTTTTGGCGGTAAGCTCGGCGGAAAGCGGCATTTCCTCGCGGATCTCCATGGGAATCGGCAGCCTGCGTTTGAAATCCATGGCCATGCGGGGCCTCCTCAATCAAATAAGTCAAAGTGTGAATTGTCGAATGCTCGGCATTATCCGCTGTCGCACGCTAAAGTGCAAGCACGACCAACCAAAAAGGGAACGGATGACACGAGGACTTGCTTACCACGAGAGTGGATAATCTCCCGTTTTCGGCCTATGTCCGCGCCAAAAGCGGGAGATTATCCACTCTCGTCGAGCAAGCGTCCGAAAATCCTCGCTCGTGACCTACCAAAAAGGGACAGGTTTATTCTGGCAGGTTTTATCTGGGCAAACGCCAAAACCACCACAAAGGGGACAGGCACCTTTGTGGTGGTTTGCTCATGGCGGTCTTCTGGCGAAAACTAAGTGAGTAGACTTTTTGCGAAAGGCCAAGCACGCCCCAAAACGCCACAGCTCTGGCCTGCGGTTTTATTGAGCTTGTACCGCGATGTGCTCGGCAGGTTCCAAAAAGCCTACTCACTTGCATTTGGGGCGCGCCGGATAGGTGAAAATACCACCGCAGAAGAGGTACTTCTTTCGCGGTCTTTCGCGGCATCCTTTGCTACCACGGTTTCAATCGTCTCAATCTGTAACATGTAGAGGTAAAATCGCCGTTTTGCTGTTACAGATCAAGACGATCAACATAGTGCGAGTTGAATAGTCTCAATCTGAAACAGATGGAAACGTTATTACCAGCCAAGTGTTACAGATTGAGATAAACGCAGGAGCGGCAGCGTTAGATCAATCCTCCGCAAAGTAATTCGGAGAGAATCTGGTCCTAGGGTTATCTACCAGGTACGATATGTGCACTTATATTTCGTCTCAAACCCAGGCATTCCGTTCCCGCGTGGGCTTAACGCTGCACCTGTATAGAGGATCGTTTGCCCCGTACGAGAATAAGAGGTTTTGAAAGACAACCTCTTGTATGTCTGGTCGAAACAATCAACATTCTCGCTCGGGTGGTTCGCAGTGGAGAACGACTTGTAAGTGTCCAAGACGTCCGCTGTCACAAGACGACAAGGCGCGACAGAACCTGCATCTGGTTTCGCCGTCGCACAAACGGGAATTGTGACCATCGACAGGGTAAGCATAAAACATGCGAACATTGCCTTCACAAAGTTCTTCGTTACATGGCGTTTCATGGTTATCTTCCTTTCCTAGTTTTACTGTCGTTCGTCTTGAAAAGCTGCGCGTATACATTACCGATCCACTTCGAATCACCTCCCATTTCTCTGGTAACGACACGCGAGTCATCCCCTGTGAGCAATACGGAGGCATCGCAGAGCGATTCGAGGTTTCCGATAAGATGAGAAGAGATAATGACATGTGCTCCTCTACCCGCTTCATCTCTAAGAGCATTCGAAACAATCGCAACGTGTCTCACATCAAGTGCATTCATGGGCTCATCCAAAAGGACGACTTCGCAATAGGACATATACGCCATCGCGACATTAAGTAATTGTCTATTTCCATCAGACAGCCTAGATACGGGCGTATTCTTCAACCCAGTCAAGTCAAAGCGATCAAGCACTTGGTCCAAAGTGCGAGGTGAATGCCAAATTCTCCTGCATCGGTCGAGATGAAAAGCGACGGTCATGTATGGAATCAATAGCGACGGCCTATTCGGAACCAAAAAGAATACCTTTCTCATTTCCTCACGGTCGACGCATACTTTTGCATGAAAACAGAGAGAACCTGACACGCGCACTGATGGCCCAGCATCTCCCCAAAGAGTATTCAGTAGCGTAGTCTTGCCATGTCCATTTGGCGCGACAAGACCCCATATCTGGCCAGCGGGCATATCAAACTGCAATCCCTTTACCAGCTGGTTTTTTCCAACCGTCAACGCATCCAGCGACAGAGAGAGCAAGCTTTTCTCGCCCAAACTATCCGGGCGAATATGGTTCCAGGCCCAGCGATTCTTGCTTTTTAGACACGAAAACGAAATGACCCCCAACGCGCAAACAGCAAACGCGCCCATCACGGCAAAGAGGCAGTGCGATGCACTGGCTTCAGGAACGAGAGATACCTCCGCTCCATTGGCGTAAGATGCGCCGCCGAGCGCAAACGAAGAGGCAGAATAGCTCGACACCATATACGGCAGCAACGCATGCCATGGAGCATCTTTGCTCGCATAAAACGGAAGCTGGCTTATGCCCCCCACAAGAGCGATCACCATGGACGAAATGGCCCTGTTTCTGCTTCCGGCGTACACGCACACGCCCAAGCAAGCAAACATCATCGACAGCACAGCTTCAAAGACGGCAAATAGCCCTAGCTGAACTAACACAGTTCTTTCGACTACGTCACCATACTGAATGAATACGACTGGGTACTCTGTCTGACCTACACCGTTAAACACCGTTGCCAATACAAAACAGGGAGCCAACGCCAGAACCAAAACCAGCATCGATGCAATACCAGAGACGAGAACGCGGCATGCATTCATCTCTAACTTTGACAACAACGCTCGATCGTAGAACCGCTTTCCATCCCCCTCAAGCGACATATAGAGGACGAGGACCGGGACCAAAAGCCACGCTATTGCAGGAACAGCGCCGCAATAATATGCGAGAAGAATCATCCCGGGCATTTTTGTTGTTGAGTCGTACGATTCCGGATGGGCCAGCATCGATATGGCTCGGGGAAGACGTTCTTGGGCTTCAAGCGATAACTCCGAATCAACACCATTCAAATAACCGAGTCGGTATTCCTTGAGCAATAGATTGTCGTAATCGGCAATCGCATCGTAATACTCTCTGGAGTCCGCCTTGCTTTCAAGCGCCCGATCAAGGCACGCCCTTTCGTCGGCAATGATGCTGTTGAGCTCCTGTGGGGCAGTGTCATAAACGCCGTCAGAGACTTGAGAGACCAAAAGGGCTCTCTGGTCTTCGATGGAAGCTCTACCATATAGATAATCTGCTCCCGTTGGAACGGATAGAAATACCGGGATGCAGAATACGAGCGCGAGCAGCGCCGTCAGCAACATAATTCCCCGGTTGCGCGCAAGAACTTCTAAATTAAGCCGTACATATGTGAGGCAATCACAGGTCTTCACAGCAAGCACCTCCGGTTCGCAACACACGAGTCGTCGGACCCGTTGTCCGGAAGTATCGCCTTCATCGTCAGAACTGTCTGTAGACGTGTAGGATGGATTTACAATCTTATTTGTCTACAGGCTTCTACCTGCTATTTTCTATAACATCTGCCATAAGACTAAAAACCCTATCTCTAAGTTCACGCTCCGAGTGAACTCCAAGCAAGGCATAGCTCTTGCTCTTGGCCTCTTTGACGGTTCCCCGAGCAACGTTAAGATGCGCGCAAATCTCGGTGGTTCTATTGCCATCAAAAACGCATGTCATGATATCGGCATAAAGCGGCGTGAAACCAAGCCTCAAGAAGGCCTCACGCACGGTATCGCGTCGATCACCCACCCGAACCGTATCTTTCGAACGCAAGAATAGCAGCGAATTAGCCATAAGGATAAGTACGACAAGGAACGCAGTCACGCGTAAGGCAGGCATAAGGCCGCCAACGGCCTCACCGCTCCCAACGGACTCAAAGAAAATGTACAGTCGACTTACCACATCGTGAACCCAGAACGCTGCTCCAGCACCCACAGACACCGAAGAAAGGGTGAGTTCAGGCGAAAGGCACAAGTGCATTTCAGACATCCACCGTATAGCCGCACGGCAACACAGGGCCACAAGCACTATAGCTATCGATAGGATTATCGCATCATGCTCAAAGCCGAAGCATACGAGGATTTCCTCGATGCCCATTCCAGACGCATACATAAACAGGAAGCAGACGAAGACTATCCTGCAGTTCTGATTGAACGATGAGGACCCCAGCGATTCTGAACGGTGATCATGGCCTTTTGTTGCGTCAAGATGCCACGCATCCTTTGACAAGAGAAGTCCGGCCGTCGCCTCTGAAATGCTTTTATATCCGGTTTTAGTCAAGGCCCGCGACAAATAGGTACGGGCAGTAGACGGGGAAATGTCCAAGGCAGAAGCAATCTCCTCGTACGTTTTTCCCTCTATCCTCATAGAGAAAACCGCGGACTCCCTTTGAGAAAAACCCGAAGCCGTAGGGATATCGGCAACTGCAGAGTGTTTTCCTCCTAATTTGGCGGCCGCAGAAAAAGCGCTCGTTAAGTCAGGGAAAAATCGCGTTATGGCCCTGGCAAGGATACTGCCCAAAACGGTAACCAGAAGCAATACGATCTCTTGATGCCCACCAAAGCTCAGGAGCACAGCTCCGATGTTTATATTGCGCGAAAACAAACAATCCGTATCGAGAATAACGGCGGCATTACCAAACGCAAGAGGTTCGACGAGCAAGGCAGCAACCCCCATCTCGGCGTTAACGGAAAGGAAAGAACCGATGGAGTCCATCAACGGGACGAGAAGAAACTGAAGGCCAACAAGCAAAGCAATCAAGAGCACAACGGGGCTGTAAAGTGCGAGCTCAGGATACCCGTGGAGAGCAGAGCCATCGGCCACATGTTTCCCCTTTAATCCCGCACGTATGTTTGCGAATTCACCGCCAAGCGCCCAAGAACAGCAAGCGACAAGCAAGGGGGCTAGTAACAACAAAATGAACGCGAACGCCGAAACCACAACATGAAATTGATGAAAGACATTAAGAGATATCGTGTACATCACAAGAAGTGCAATGTCTACGAGCATAAGTCCAAAAAGCCTTTTGGAAATACCCTGTCTCACAGGGCGAGAGATGAGGCCCACACAGAAGCCCGAAAGCAGATGCAGACCGATAAGAACGGTGCCAGAAAGGCCCGTATAAATACTTGGCGCCACACAATACAGACCAGCCGCCCCTATAAACAACATAATTGAATGCCAGAGGAACGAGCGCGTCACGCTTTGCAGGGTAGCTGCCTCGGTTGCCATAAAATCAAAGCTCCTAGATAGCATTTTGGTTATTTTAACATCGTTCCCGGCGTTAAAAAAACTGTTACCCGAATTAATCAATATCCCCCCTCCACCAAAAGGCACCACGCTGATCCTCCATTTTTGGAAGCGATAACCTGCTAAAAAGGGACAGGTTTATTTTGGCAGGTTTTATCTGGGCAAACGCCAACCGCCGCAAGGGAGCTGCTTTCCCTCGCGGCGGTTTTCTAGCAGAAAAAACCAAGTGAGTAGGCTTTTTGCAGGAGGCCAAGCACGCCCCAAAACGCCACAGCCCTGACCTGCTGTTTTATTGGGCGCCACCCGCGATGTGCTCGACAGATCCAAAAAAGTCTACTCACTTGGTCTTGAGACTCATCAGTCAGGCAAAAAACGCCGCGAAGGGGGGCTGGACTCCCTTCGCAGCGGTTGTTCGCACTGGTTTTGCAACGGTTTTGCTCGCTTGTTACTCGCTGTAGCGGGTGGCGATGGCAGCTTGTACCATGCCGGCGCTCATGAGGTAGGTCACCAGGAAGTAGCCACCGTATGCTGCCAGGAAGATTGCACAGGTGAGGCCCACGGTGCCGCCGATGCTCATATCTCCGAATATGCTCACTAGCTCGATAATCACCTTGAGCGCCACAAAGGAGTGAGCCAGGCCCGCTGCCAGCGGGAACAGGAAGAACACCGCTTGCTGCGCCATCACCGAATGGCGAATCTGGCGGTCGTCACAGCCGATCTGTGCCAGCACACGATAGCTGCGGCTGCCGTCGGCCACGTTGGAGAGTTGCTGGATCGACAGAATCGCCGCGCATGCAACGACCAGTACAAAGCCAATGTAGATGGCCAGATAGCTAATCATGCCGTTCATCTGCGCCGCCTGCGTATACATCTCGGAACGCGTGATGAAGACTCCCCATGACCCCGGCTCCTTGCCGTCAACGAGCAGATTGTCGAGCAAGGTGTATTTAATGCTCTCGTCTGCTTTGGTCACATCCATCCCCTGTTTGTAGTTAACGAGCAGATTACTGGAATACGGCTGCAGATTAAGTTGGGACAACAGCTCATCGGCTACGACCACGGTACCGGGATTGCTGCCCATCGCCGAGTTGGCGATGGCCGCCGTGTCCTCGTCCGACTTATCGGTTGCGGGCTTGAGCTCATGCCCGCCCAAGGTGAGGGCATGGCCGCCGGCCATGTATTTGGTGTACAGGTCGCCCAGCTCACCGCCCATATCACACGTAAGCACGTACTGGTCGCGACCAATGCTCACCGGCTCCTCGCCCATCATCTGGCGCAGTTTGTTGTACTGGCTCGCCGGCGTCACAAACAGACCCATCGCATCGGCGTTGCTTCCCTCGAGCGCCTTAGGAAGCTTTTCGCCCATGGCCTTGCACATCTCACCCGCCACCACCGAGGGACCCGAGCCGCCAAGCGGGTAACTCAGATACGAATCGATCTGCACATGCTCACCGGCAACATCGGCGATATTGACCTTTTTGCCGGTCTCGTCGTTGTTGTCCGCCGACTTGCCCTTAATACCGTCTGCAACGTTATCGGGATCTTTACGATCGCCATGCCATGCAGCGTACAAATCAACCGTTGCATCGGCCAGCACCATGCGATCGGCCTCAGACGGATTGACATACTCCTTGTAGTAGTCGAGCGTTTCGGGCGTGTAATAGACATACGTCTGAGACACGTCAACAGGGTTATAGCGCTCCAGATTCTCGTTCATCACATTGGCAATCGACATACCGCACGTCACCGAGGTGATGGCCAAAAACAGAATCATCGCGATGACGCCCATCGAAAAGCACACCGTATTGACCTTGACCGAAAGCTGACGCACGGTAAACATATTGAGGCCGCGCCAATACACGCTGCGCAGGCTCTGCAGCAGCTTGATAAGCATGCCCGAGAGTCCCCAGAACAGCGCAAAGGTGCCCACTGTAACCATAGCGGTTGTAATGCCAAACTGGCTCATGGCCTCTTGCAGCTTGCTGTCCGTCGCGGTTAGCGGGAACCCATCACGTAGCAGACGGTAATAGGCCACGCCCACCAGCACCACGCCCACGGCAAAGATGGCAATCGCGATCCAGGGGTTGCGTGTCTTGATGCTCTCGTTGCGACGCTCGGCACCCATGAGCTCAATGAGCTTAGTGCGACGAACGGCGCGCAGGTTCAGCAGTAACGTGAGCACAAACATCACGAGCATGCAGACAAGGGTCAGGTTGAACGCATGCACCGAGAAGAAGAAGTGAAAATTGGCGATCTGTGTCTTAAAGAGCGAAGCCGTAAAGAACGTCATGAGCTGCGAGAGTCCCACGCCCAGTACAATGCCGGCGACAAAGGCCACGACCGATACTATCACGGTCTCGAGCGCCATAATCGTGGCTACGCGCCCGCGCCCCATGCCGAGCACCTGGTACAGGCCAAACTCCTTCTTGCGGCGTTTCATGATGAAGTTATTGGCATACACCATCAAAAAGGCCATGACACCGGCCAAAAAATACGTCAGGTAGCCGAGCATGCTGTCCATAACCCGCGCCAAGCCCTTTTCATCGATGCCGGCGATGTCAACCTGCATCGAGACGGTGTTAAAGGCATAGAAGACCGTAACGCCCAGGGTGAGCGTCAAAAGGTAGACGAGGTAGTCGCGGCCGGCGCGGCGGACGTTGCCCCAAGCGAGTTTACAGAGCATCGGAGCCCTCACCGCCCATCATGGCAACGACCTCCATAATGCGGTCGAAGAACTCTCGGCGGTCGGTGTCGCCGCGGCGCAGCTCGGTGAAGATCTTGCCGTCGCGGATAAACAGCACACGGCTCGTGTAGCTGGCGGCAAAGCTGTCGTGCGTGACCATGAGCACCGTGGCGCGTAGGCGGCGGTTAAGGGCCTCCAGGCTCTCGAGCAGCAGACGAGCGCTTTTAGAATCGAGGGCGCCGGTGGGCTCGTCGGCCATGATCATGGTGGGGTCGGTGACGAGCGCGCGAGCCGCGGCAACGCGCTGCTGCTGACCGCCGGACATCTGGTAGGGATACTTGTCGAGCACCTGACTGATGGAGAGGCGCGCTGCCACATCCTGCACGCGGGTCGAGATCTCTGCCGAGTTTGTGCGGGCGATGGTGAGCGGCAGGGCGATGTTCTCGCGTGCCGTGAGCGTATCGAGCAGGTTGGAGTCCTGGAAGATAAAGCCGAGCTCCTCGCGGCGGAACTGCGAAAGCTTAGCCTGCTTCATGCGCGTCACGTCCTGCCCGTTGATGCGGATCGTGCCACTTGTGGCGCTATCGATGGTCGACACGCAGTTGAGCAACGTCGACTTGCCCGAGCCCGAAGCGCCCATGATGCCAACAAATTCACCGCGGTTGACGGTAAAGCTGACGTCGTTGAGCGCGCGGGTCACGTTGCCTAGCGCTCCGTATACCTTTTCGAGATGCGCGACCTCCAGTACCGGGGTCGCCATGTGCGTGGTTTGCATACCGAGTCCTTTCTTGCGATTAGTCTACGGCATCTATAGTCGCAAGAAGACGAGTCGGCTACCATCGATATGGCTTACGCTTGCCTTACCGTTGTGTAAGGTACGGATAGCTACCCTGCCGCGTGTTGATGTTGAGAGAGGACTCCTGTTGAAGACTATTCATGTTGCCGCTGGGATCATTCGCAAGGAAGGATCTGACGAGCTGCTTGCCGTGCAGCGCGGCTACGGCGACATGCAGGGACTTTGGGAGTTTCCCGGCGGCAAGCTCATGCGCGGCGAGACACCCGAAGACGCCGTGCGCCGCGAACTCATGGAAGAGCTGCAGGTAAAAGTCACCAACCTGCGCGATTTCTATACCGTTGAGTACGACTACCCCGACCTTCATCTCTCCATGGAGTGCTACTACTGCTCACTCGCCGATGAATCCGATGAACCCCAGAAGCACGACCGCCAGCTCGATATCCGCTGGATTCCGCGCACCTCGCTTGCCACGGTAGAATGGATGCCCGCCGACAAGGGGCTCATTGATGCCCTGATTGAGCTGAAGGAAGACCGGCTCGAGGCAAGCTCCGCCGATGACGCCACGCCCAACACAGCCGACAAACCCGCCACCAAGCCCAAGCGCGCACCTAAGCGCCGCAGCAAGAAGCGTCCCAAGCCCGGCCTACTCGACGGCATCGATACCTCGGACCTCTCCGCTGACGAGCGCGAACTGGTCCGCCGTCGCGCCGCCATCAAAAAGTCCATGAAGGGCAACAAGCGCGCCAACACCAAGCCCGAGTTGCTCGTTCGCCAGCGCCTGCGCGCCGCGGGCCTTACGGGTTATCGTTTGGAATGGAAGGTGCCTGGAAAACCCGACATCGCCTTTCCCGGGCGCAAGATCGCCATCTTCGTCAACGGCTGCTTTTGGCACCGCTGCCCCAAGTGCAATCCGAGCCAGCCCAAGCGCAACGTTGAGTTTTGGGAGGCAAAGTTCCGTCGCAACGTCGAGCGCGACCGCGCTGCCGTGGCAGCACTCACTCAAATGGGCTGGACACCCATAACCATCTGGGAATGCGAGCTCAAAAAAGACCGCATCGACGCCACAATGGAAAAGGTCATCGAGCAGGTGCGCGCCGCAGAACCGCAGCGCTAGGAACGAGCCGTCCACACGCCCCACACAGGCGAGCCACATCCGCGCCACAAACCTTAGAAAGCCCTTAAGCTCAAAACCTTTCAAGAATGTTACTCGATACCTCTGACCTGCAGTTTCATCGTAACACCAAACCAGATTAAGCCTTTCTTTAGCGCTTCTTTGCAGCAGCCGCGGCATAATACTGCCAACGCACGGGACCTAGCAGCATACCCCGAGCGCAATCTATTGGTGGACATCGAGGAGGCCGCATAAGCATGCATTCTTCCAATGACGCAGCACAGCAGCCATCCCTAAAATATGCAAACCTTTTCTCCTTCCCCCCGACACAGAGAAACGGTCTCCTCGACTCCCCCACCACAAAAACCAAGCGCTCAGCCGATCAGAGCCTCAACTTACGAGCATCCTTCGAAAAGCTCCAAGCATCCCTAGACAAGGCGTTCCCCGAACAGGCAAGAGCAATCTAAGCCCATTGCGCTTTATACTGATGCCATGCGAAACATGGATCACATAGAATTGCACCGCGGAGGACGCGAGGAAGCGTTTCCCGAGACCGCCGAAGACTGGCCCTATATTGCCGAACGCGCAGAATTCGCTCGCTATCCGGGCAATTCCGTCCCCTGGCACTGGCATTCCGAAGTCGAGCTTTTCTACATGGAGCAGGGAGCGATTGACTATCGAACGCGCGCAGCTCATGAACACGTGCGCTTTGAGGAAGGGTCCGCCGGCTTTATCAACGGCGGCGTTTTGCACAGCACGCTGCAATCACCCAATTCGGCACCAGCCATTCAAATGTTGCATATCTTTCAGCCGTCGATGCTCGGCGATCCCGCGGGACGCCTTCAAAAGCGCTATATCAATCCTTTGCTGCAATGTCGAGGCGTCGATGTGCTCAAATGGTCGCCCACCAACCCCGACGATATGCCCTTTATCGATTTGCTGAAGAGTTCCTTTAACCACGACCTTCAACGGCCGCAGAACGAGATGGCGCTTCGGAATAGCTTGTCAGAGCTCTGGATTCAGATTTACGCCAAGGCCGAACCGCTCTTTTCCTCCGACAACGCCTCTTGGATGACCAACCGCGACGTACAGTTCAAGGCAATCCTGGACTATATCCGCGCAAACTATGCAGCCGCTATAGATGTGCCCCAGATGGCATCTGCAGCCGGCGTAAGCGAAAGAGAGTGTTACCGCATTATCGAAGCTTGCGCAGGAACGACCCCGGCGGCATATCTGCGCGCATACCGCGTAAACCGTGCTTGCGAACTTTTGGCACACACCACGCGAACGGTCCAGACAGTCGCGCGCCAATGCGGCTTTGCGACAGCAAGCCATCTTGGCCAGGTATTTAAAGAACAAATGGGGTGCACTCCTTCGAGCTATCGAGCAGCGAGGCAGAATCTCGATAGCACCAGGCAGAAATCCCGCTAGCCCTTCTTCTGTCACCGCATCAAACTTGCAGGCAAACAACAGAGAGGAGCAACCATATGAAGCACTTTGACCATATCGTATTTGACGTTGATGGGACATTGGCAGATACAGAAGAAAGCGTTCTATCATCGCTTGTCCAGATTGTCCAAGAAGAGACCGGCAAAACGCTCCCCCGACACGAGCTTGAATTTGCCCTCGGCATACCCGGCAAGGATGCCCTTGAGAAACTTGGAATCTACTCGCAGGCAACGTTGAATCGCTGGTGCCAAGTTGCCGCCAGCTTTAAAAACACCATCAGCGTGTTTCCAGGTTTGCTTGAAGTCATCGCAACACTCGCCAACAACGGCTGCAAACTTGGCATCGTCTCCTCACGTGCGCGCGACGAATACACAGACGAAATTGCACCCCTTGGCTTCGATAAGTATTTTGAGCACATCATCCTTGTCGAAGACACAACCGAACATCAACCCGCACCCGCTCCCATGCTCGAATATCTCCGGCGTACGGGCGCGAATCCTGGCAACGTCGTCTACGTTGGCGACACCGTCTACGACGAACAATGCGCAACTTCAGCAGGGGTCAGTTTTGCCAAAGCAGCATGGGGATCACACCAAGATATCCCAAATGCCACCTACAACCTCAAAACCCCCAACGACCTACTAACCCTAACAACCAAGTAACCCCCGCATCCCACCCCTTCAGCCCCAACGCCACAAGGGCGATTGAGCAGGACGGCTTGGGCGGGTCCCCGTACTTAGTTTCCAAAATCATTCCGCAGCGCGAAGGCTTCTTATTATTTTCAGACCTAACGCCACAACGGCGACGACCTCGAGTAGGTCAACCTGGGAGGGACGAGGGCTTAGCTCCCCAATCTTTCCGCAGGGGGCAAAAAGCCTCGCCGCACGAAGTGCGCAGCGAGGCTTTTTGCATGCCCGAGGACGATTGGGGAACTAAGCCCTCGTCCCTCCCCGGGATATGTAGCGAGTCGGAGTACCCTTGCTGTTACTCTGCTTTGCCCACAGAGTTGAGGTTGGTCATGCGGATCTTAACCAGCTCGGTGATCTCACGCATACCCTCCTTAGCCGGCTTCTTGGGGTCGAAGCAGGCGGGATTCTCGGCCATATAGGCCATGAAGCCCTTGGTGTAGGCCTGACGCAGCTCGGTGGCGTAGTTAACCTTGCAGATGCCGTTCTTCACAGCCTCGGCAACCTGCTCATCGGGCACACCGGAGGTGCCGTGCAGAACCAGCGGCACGTCGACGGCGTCGCGGATGGCCTTGACCACGGACTGCTCGATGTGCGGATCGCTCGTGTACACGCCGTGGCTGGTGCCAACGCCAATGGCCAGCGAGGTGCAGCCGGTGCGCTCGACGAACTCCTTGGCCTCGGCAGGATCGGTGTAGGGGCTCTCGCCCTCAACCGCGGGACCGTCGTCCTCCTTGCCGCCAACCTTACCGAGCTCGGCCTCGACGGGCACGCCCATGGCGCGGCCAGCATCGGCGACGGACTTGGTCAAGGCAATGTTGTCCTCGAAGGACTCGTGCGAACCGTCGATCATGACAGAGGTGTAGCCAGTGCGGAAAGCCTGCATGCAGCGGTCATAGCCATCGCCGTGATCGAGGTGCAGAGCGACGGGCACAGAAGCGCGCTCGGCGGCAGCCTTGACCATGCCGTAGAAGTAGTCCAGACCAGCGGTCTTGATGGTGCCCGGGGTGGTCTGCATGATGACGGGGGACTTGGTCTCCTCGGCAGCAGCCAGAACGGCCATAACAAACTCGAGGTTCTCGACGTTGAACGCGCCGACGGCGTAGTGGCCGGCCTGAGCGTCCTTAAGCATCTTTTCGGTGGTAACAAGTGCCATGAGCGTTTGCTCCTCTCCCTCGCCCGCATCTGGACATCGGGCGTAGTTGTTCACAAGGCGTTTTACCTTGCGTTTTGCTGCGCTCATTGTATGAAATTCAGCAGCTTTGCACGTGCGAGATATTGAGCCCATGCAGGTCAATACAGTCATTTTTGAAAAGCAAACGGAAGAAATTTGAGCCGAGTGAACATGTTCGATATTGAATTTTGGGCGTTCAGCGTCTTTCTTTTATAGAAAAGATAAGTAATCGAAAGGTGTTTTCTTACTCAAAAAGAAAATGAACGAAAATAGAGTCAACACAATTCCTGCAAATTTAGCCGAGAATGGAGCAAGCATGGCCCAAGCCACCAACCGTGCCTTTGCCGACGAGCGTCGTTCCGCCATCATGGAGATGCTCGACCATAATGCCTCGGTGCAGGTAGCAGAAATCGCCCAGACCTTTGGCGTGTCCTCCGTCACCGCCCGCGCCGACCTGGACGCGCTCGCCGAAGCAGGCAAGCTGCGCCGCACACATGGTGGTGCCGTATCGCTCCACAAACGCCTAACCGTTTCCACGCAGGATCGCCGCATCAATGTCAACGTCGCCGCCAAGCAGGCCATCGCGCAAAGCGCCATCGAGCTCGTCAATGACGGCGACACGCTGCTCGTCGACTCGGGCACCACGGCGCTCGAGTTCGTCCGGCTCCTCGATCAGCGCGACGGTATCACCGTCATCACGGCCGACATTACCATTGCCGATTACATCGACGAGAGCATGCCCTCAGTCGATGTCGTCATGCTGGGCGGGGCGCTGCGCAAAGGCCATCGTTATTTGTACGGACCGCTCACTATGCAGGCGCTCCAAATGGTCCATGCCGATCTGGCCGTCATGTGCCCCGGCGCCTTTGTCCCCAGCTGCGGCTTTACGACCGACTTTCCCCAGATGGCCGAGACCAAAGCGGCTATGGTCGGTGCCGCCCGTCAAAGCGTCGCCCTCATGGACGCCAGCAAGGTTAACGGACGCGGCATGTACCGCTTTGCCGAACTCGCCGACGTCGACTCCATCGTGATGGACAGCGACCCCGATAATGCCGTCGCCACCTCAATCGCCGAGATCGTCGACAACGCCCGCCCAAATCTCCTCATCGCCGGCGCTTAAACAAAAACCACCACAAAGGTGCCTGTCCCCTTTGTGGTGGTTGTGATGGTTGAGCGTCAAAAGTGAATGTGTCGCTACTTGGCAAGCTCGTCGGCGAGGGCCTCGATCTGAGCGCGCGAGGCGTCGTTGAGCGAGCCCAGCACAGTCACCTTGTTCTGCGTCAGGGTGATGTCCTTCATATCCTCGAGCTCCTTGGTCATAACCTTGGCGGCAGCGGGCGCCCAGGAACCGGACTCGACAAGCGCCACGGTACGGTTCTGGTAGGCATGCTCGGCGAGCGTGTGGATAAAGGTGCTCATGCACGGGAAGATCTCGCCCTGATAGGTAATGGAGGCGAGCACCAGACGGTCGTAGCGGAACGCATCCTCAACGGCCTCGGCCATGTCGTCGCGAGCCAGATCAAAGACGGAGACCTTCTGGCCGCGAGCCTCGAGCGCAGATGCGAGCTCCTCGACGGCAGCCTTCAGATGGCCATACACGCTCGCATAGGCGATCGTGATGCCCTCGTCTTCGGGCTGATAGCTCGACCAGGTGTTATAGGTGTCGAGGTAGTAGCCCAGGTTCTCGGTCAGCACGGGGCCGTGGAGCGGGCAGATAATCTGAATGTCCAGGTCGGCGGCCTTCTTGAGCACGGCCTGCACGAACTTGCCGAACTTACCGACGATGCCAAAGTAGTAGCGGCGAGCCTCGCAAGCCCACCCCTCGGGATCCTCGATGTCGTTGGCGCCAAACTTGCCAAAGCCGTCGGCACTAAAGAGCACCTTGTCGGTGGACTCGTAGGAGAAGATCACCTCGGGCCAGTGAACGTTGGGGGCGCCGATAAAGGTCAGGCTGTGGCCGCCCAGGTCGAGCACGTCGCCCTCTTTGACGACCATCTTGCGCTCGGGGTAGTCGGTGCCAAAGTAGTTGACCATCATGCGGAAGGCACCCATGCTGGCCACAATCTGTGCCTGGGGATAGCGCTCCATAAAGGCAGCGATACCGGCGGAGTGATCGGGCTCCATGTGATGGACGACCAGGTAGTCGGGCGTACGGCCATCGAGCACGGCCTCGAGGTTGCCGAGCCACTCGTCGACAAAGTCAGCGTCAACCGAATCGGCGACAGCAATCTTTTCGCCCAAGATAACGTAGCTGTTGTATGCCATACCGTTCTCGGACACATCGTACTGGCCCTCGAACAGGTCAATGTCGTGATCGTCGACGCCAATGTAGCGGATATCCTTGGTGATCTCCATCAGGCAAAGCCTCCTAGATAGACAAAAGAACCCGTCTATCATAGCACTCGCCTTCATAGCCACGGCTATCTGTCAGCATCCTTATCGATTGTTATTGAGGCGGAATATTGAGCCGATGAGCTGCGGAAACTATGCGCGGGGAGCTGCCGTGGTATGCCGAACGATGAGCTGGCCGGGAATACGAATGGCAACGGTTTTGCCCGCCGTACCCGCCTCGGGAACCGCATGCTCAAACACCTCGCGTCCGCGCTGATGTAGATCGAATCGCACGGTCGTGAGCTCGTTGTGTGCCACAAAATCATCGAGCGAATCGTCGACGCCCACCACGCTCACGTCCTCGGGCACGCGCAGGCCGCTATCACGCAGCGCGGCAATCGCGCCATTTGCCATCTGATCGTTTGCCGCATAGATCGCCGTCATGGTGTGATCGTGCTCGGCCAGGTACCTGCCGGCCTCGTAGCCGCTGTTGGCAGACCAGTCGCCTTCGAGTGGTTCGGCCATTTTGATATGCCTGCGCTCGAGAGAATCTCTCCAACCAGCCCGGCGGAACTGTTCGTCGACCGAGAAGGACGGACCGCCGATAAAGCGAATTTGCTCGTGGCCCAGCTCAAACAGATGATCCATAAGCAATAGCGAGCAGCCGTAATGGTCGGAATCGACCGTGGTCACCCGCGGGTGCGCGTACATGGTAACGATGACCGTGCCAATGCTCGGCAACGGATCAAACGTCTCAAAATCGGGCGCCATGCGACTCATGCCGATGATGATGCCGTCCACCGGCAATGCGGCCATACGACGCGTGGCCTCGGCAAGCGAAAACTCCTCGGTCTTGGACATCTCGACCAGCGTGATGGCGCAATTATGCTCGCGAGCAGCGCTGGCGATGCCGTCAATCATTGAGAGGTTGCCAAACTTGGTGACATCGTTGACGCACAGGCCGACCGAATGGTAACGGCCGTCACGCAGCGAGCGACCGGCATAACTCGGACGAAAGCCGAGCTCTTGCATAGCGGCCTGCACGCGCTGGCGCGTCTGCTCGTTAACGTTGGGCAATCCGTTGGCAACGCGCGAAACCGTCTGCTGCGAAACGCCGGCAGCGCGGGCGACGTCGGCCATGGAGACCGGACGCGTACCTGTATCGTTGGACGGGCGCCTTGCCACAGGATCACCTTCACCCTTGCGAGATCTGAATAGCGTGAATGCCGGCCCGGGCAGAGATACACTCCGCGCCGAGGCCCGCTATCGTCGGACGCATGTTAACGTACTCTACTTTTTCTATCTGCATCTCTTCTGCTTTATAAGTCCATACGGCAGTACCGTTCACGGCTGTATTTCTACCGATTACCAGATTCTCAAAAAGTGACAAGCGTTGTGTTATGAGTACGTTAACATAGCCCGTAACGTGCGGTATCGTGAACACTCGGTTCATGCCGCTTCAAGTTGTTAACGTACTCATAACGACGCAAAACTCACCCGTGCGCGCCAAGGAAAGGACTCCCATGACCACTCCCGACGAAAAGACATTCGCCACGCTCACCAAGCTATTTGAGGAGGAGTTTGGCCCCATCGGCGACCGCCAGGTGCTCTACGTGCACGCGCCCGGCCGTTCCGAAATCAGTGGCAACCACACCGATCACGAGGGCGGCCACGTTATCGCCGGCTCGCTCGATGTCGCTGTCGACGGCATCGCCGTAGCGACCGACACCAACAAGGTCCGCGTTGCCGATGAGGGCTACCCCACGTTTGAGATCGCGCTCGATACGCTAGATGTTCAGGAGTCCGAGAAGGGCACGTCCGCGAGCCTCGTCCGCGGCATGGCCCACGAAATCGCTGCTCTGGGCGTTGAGCCCCAGGGCTTCGACTTCGCCTTCACCTGCTCTGTCCCCTCGGGCGGCGGCCTTTCCAGCTCCGCTGCTGTCGAGGCGGCATACGGTCGCGCCATGGAGACGCTCTGGGGCGCACCCGCCATCGAGCCCGTCGCGCTCGCCCAGATGAGCCAGCGCACCGAGAACAACTATTACGGCAAGCCCTGCGGTCTGATGGACCAAGCCGCTGTGTGTCTGGGCGGCCTCGCCTACATGGACTTTGAGGACCAGGCTCAGCCTAAAACCCAGAAGCTCGAGCTCAACTTTGAGGATCACGGTTATGCGCTCGTGCTCGTTAAGGTCGGTGCCGACCACGTGGCCGCCACCGACGATTACGCTGCCGTTCCGCGCGAGATGCAAGACGTCGCCGCCGAGTTTGGCAAGGCACGCCTGTGCGAGGTCGGCGTTGCCGATTTTGACGCCAAGCTCCCCGAGCTGCGTGCCAAACTGGGCGACCGTGCCTGCCTGCGCGCCGTTCACTACTGGTACGAGAACGGCCTGGTCGACAAGCGCTGGGCGGCCCTGAACGCCGGCGACATCGACCAGTTCCTGGTCCTGACGCGCGAGTCCGGCGCCAGTTCTGCCATGTACCTGCAGAATGTCGTTGCCAAGCTGGGCTCCGAGCAGCCTTCCATGTATGCCCTGGCGCTGGCCGAGCACGTGCTCGACGGCCGCGGCGCCGTCCGTATCCACGGTGGCGGCTTTGGTGGCACCATCCAGGCCTTCGTGCCGCTCGACCTGGTCGACACCTTCATTACCAAGATGAACGGCTGGCTGGGCGAGGGCTCTGCCCGCCACTACGCAATTTCTGACAAGGGGGCTTACGCGGCATGGCTGTAATGACCGACGCGCGCGAGGCTGCGCAGAACCTGATCGAGTACGCTATCCACCGATCGATGATCGGCCAGGGCGATCGCATCTGGGCATACAACACCATTTTGGAGTGCATCGGCGCCACGGGCCCCGCACTCGACATGGCTTGGGCGCTCCAGGTCGAAAAACTCTCGCTCTTGCACCCCGATACCCTGCCCAACTATGACCTTGAAGGCACGCTTGCCGCGCTTGCCGAGGCTGCCGTTGCCAACGGTGCCGCCGAGGACACGGTGTCGGGCCGCGACCGCATCGCCATGCGCATCATGGGCGCGCTCATGCCGAGGCCTTCGGTTGTAAACGAGGAGTTCAACGGACGTATGGGCGTCAACGAGCCCCGCGCCGCGACCGACTGGTTCTACGGCCTGTGCTGCGACGCCGGCTACGTGCGCCGTGCCGCCATCGCGCGCAACATCAAATGGAGCACCCCCACCAACTGGGGCGATCTTGAGATCACCATCAACCTGTCCAAGCCTGAGAAGGACCCGCGCGATATTGCCGCAGCCGGTGCTGCCAAAAACACGGGCGAGAAGTATCCCGCCTGCCAACTCTGCATCGAAAACGAGGGCTACCCTGGACGCTCCGCTGCAGCCGACGGCGGCGCCCACCCCGCCCGTCAGAATCTGCGCGTTATCCCCATCCAGCTCAACGGCGAGCGCTGGGGCTTCCAGTACAGCCCGTACGCGTACTTTAACGAGCACTGCATTGCCATGAGCTCCGAGCATCGCCCGATGCACGTCGACCGCAAGGGGCTGACCTGCCTGCTCGATTTTGTGGACCTGTTCCCGCACTACTTTATTGGCTCCAACGCCGACCTGCCCATCGTGGGCGGCTCGATTCTGTCGCACGACCACTTCCAGGGCGGCGCGCACGAGTTCCCCATGATGCATGCCACCGAAGTCTCGCAGTTTAACGTGCCCGGCTTTGACCAGGTCAGCGGTACCGTGTTGCAGTGGCCGCTTTCGGTGCTGCGGCTGCGCTCGCACGACCGCGCCCAGCTGCTCGACGCCGCCGAGAAGATTATCCTCGCCTGGCGCGAGTGGACCGATGAGTCGGTGGGCGTCATCGCGCACACAGCCGACGGCGTGGCCCACAACACCGTGACGCCCGTCATTCGCCGCGTCGACTCCCGCGGCAATGCCGGCGGCGAAATCTACGAGGCCTACCTGGCGCTTCGCTGCAACATCACGACCGACGAGCATCCGCTGGGCGTATTCCACCCGCATGCCGAGTACCACCACATCAAGAAGGAGAACATCGGCCTGATCGAGGTCATGGGCCTGGCCATTTTGCCGCCGCGCTTGGTTCCCGAGCTCGGCGCTGTCCGCGAGCACTTGCTGGCGGCCAAGGCCGATGCCAGCTACGACCTTGCTGGCGCGCTCGAGGGCGACGACCTTTGCCGCAGCCACGCCGCATGGGCCAAGGACGTCTTTGCCCGCCGCGCCGACGAGCTTACAGCCGACAACGCCATCGACATCCTGCACGAAGAGGTCGGCGTGGTGTTTGGCCACGTACTCGACAACGCCGGCGTCTTTAAGTGGGACGAGGCAGGACGCGCCGCCCAGCAGCGCTTTATCGACTCGCTGTAGCATACGGGTTCGAGCCTCATCAGCGGCCACGACATAACCGCCCACACGACAACGGCGCCCGCCGGCAACATCGCCGACGGGCGCCGTTTTCTGATGCAAGGGTAACTAATTTGCACCAAAACAAGGAGTGTCCCAAACTGCCGGCAGAAAAAGAACGTCCCCAGATGCCTACCTAAACCCTCACATTATTCGATGGAAAAACGTGATTGCCTCACACATTATTCGATGGAAAAACGTGGTTTACTCCCACATTTTTCGATGGAAAGACCAAAACGGTCTTATACTAACCATGATCGTTAGGAGGCAGTATGCAGCGACAGCTAATGGACGAACTCATCGCTTGGAAATCTAGGGCAAACCGCAAGCCCCTCCTGCTTAAAGGGGCCCGCCAGACGGGAAAAACCTGGCTTATCAACGAATTCGCAGGCCAGCAGTATCAAAACGTCATCCGTTTTGACTTTATGCTCGAACCGGGCGCACGTTCGCTGTTCGACGGAAGCCTTGACCCCAAACGCATCATCTCCCAGATAGAGCTCCTGCGCGGCCAGACCATAACGCCGACAGACACGCTCATCATCTTCGACGAAATCCAAGAGGCACCGCGTGGCATCACCTCGCTCAAATACTTCAACGAACTGGCGCCGGAATACCATATCGTGGCAGCCGGCTCCTATATGGGGCTCGCGCTCCGACGCGAAAACGAGTCGTTCCCCGTCGGCAAGATCGACCAGCTCACCATGCGCCCCATGGGGTTTGTCGAGTTCATTCGTGCCGTCGATGGCGATCCGCTCGCAGATGCCATCCTTGCCGCAGACATTGACCTGCTGGCAAACGTTTCCGAAAAGCTCGAGCACCTGCTCAAGGAATACCTCGTTGTCGGCGGCATGCCAGAAGTTGTCTCCGCTTTCGCCGCCTCCCACGATTTCATCGAAGCCCGCAGGCTTCAGCAGCAAATCATCGAAGCTTATGAATCCGATTTTGGCAAGCATGCGCCAGCCCGCATCGTCGAGCGCATGAGGCTGGTTTGGAAATCCCTTCCCGGCCAGCTCGCAAAGGAAAACAAGAAGTTCGTCTACGGCGCGCTTCGTCCCGGGGCGCGCGCACGCGATTTTGAGGAAAGCCTCCAGTGGCTCATGGACTATGGAATCGTTCATAAGGTACCACGTGTTTCCGCCCTAAGAGCACCGCTCACAAGCTACGAGGATCTCTCGGGCTTCAAGCTGTTCTACATCGACACCGGCATCCTCGGAGCACTCTCCGGCCTCACGCCAGCCATTGTTCTGAACGGGCCCGCTGTTTTTACGGAGTTCAAAGGCTCGCTGACCGAGCAATACGTCGCACAGGAGCTTTTGCTCCAAGGCAAAACTCCCGCGTATTGGTCATCCTCCTCCGGCAATGCAGAGACTGACTTTGCCATCGACCATGCGGGGACCGTGCTTCCGCTCGAGGTAAAGGCGGCAGAGAATCTCAAAGCAAAGAGCCTGAGGATTGCCTGCGAGAAGTTCAAGCTCGAGCGTTGCGTGAGAACATCGTTAGCGGCATATAGAGAAGAGGGCACGCTCGTCAACATTCCGCTCTGGGAGATTGGGCAAATCGACAAGCTGGCATAGGCGCTGTGGAGGGGGTGTCCCGTAAGGAGTGTCCCAAACTGCCGGCAAAAAAGGAACGTCCCTATCTGCCGCATTCCCGAAGCAAGGCAACGCCGATGTCTTGGCAACGGCAGCGAGCGGGCCGCATTTGAGGCAAGGTGACGTGAAACGAAAGGGCGCTGACCTTCTGGTCGCGCCCTTGAAGTTGAACGTCAGATTGTCCAAATGCGGCCCGCGCAGCGTCGAGTCGTTACGCGGTTTGGTAAAACCGCGTAACTCTACAGCTCCGTTACTTCAACGCTGTTGTAGATCTCATCCCAGCGGTCCATGACCAGGTGGCCGGTCTTGGGATCCATGGCGTTGAGCTTGCCGCAGGTATTGGCGGTCTTGAGCACCGTGACGTCGTCGGCGCCAGCAGCAATGGCATGTGCAAAGCCGGCGATGGTCGAGTCGCCGGAACCCGTCGCGTTCACAGCCGCAATCGCGGGCGTCTTGGCGCGGAACGCGCGGCCCTCATGGAAGCCCACCGAACCGGCAGCGCCCATCGATACGACAACCCAGGGGATACCGGCAAAGCGGCTATCGGCGGCAAGCGCCTCGCGCAGGGCATCGACATCATCGGTCGTAAAGGACGTACCCAGCAGGCCGTTAATCTCGGTCAGGTTGGGCTTTACGAGCTCAGGCTTAGCGTCGGACTCCAGCGCGGCCTCCAGCGATGCGCCCGAGGTGTCGAGCAGCACCTTGGCGCCCGCCTCCTCGGCGATCTTGACGAGCTCGGCATAGTAGCCGGCATCGACGCCACGCGGCAGCGAGCCCGAAAGCGTCACAACGTCCGCCTTCGCTGCAAGCTCGGCGAACTTGGCCGTAAAGGCCTCGAGCTCGGCCGGGGCGATCTGCGGACCGCTCTCCAAAAGCTCGGTCTGATTGCCCTCGTGCAGGATATTCAGGCAAATGCGCGTCTCACCGGCGATGGGCACAAAGTCGTTCTTGACGCCGTCGGCATCCATAAGCTCGGCCATATAGGCACCCATGTGGCCGCCGAGCAGACCGGTCGCGAGCACATCGTCGCCCAACTGCAGCAACACACGGCTCACGTTGAGGCCCTTGCCGCCAGCGGTCTTTTCGGGCGTCACACGGTTAACATCGTCGATGATCAGCTTGTCGAGCTGATAGCGCGTATCAATCGACGGGTTCATGGTAACGGTCAGAATCATATTGAACTCCTGTTTCCGGGGCACGACACGCGCGGCCCCAAACATACGATAACTCGTTAAAGGATCTCGATCTCAAAGCCGCGGGTAACGGTCTCCCCCGGCTTGGCAACCAGGCAGCCACGCTTGTGCTCCAGAATATCGTCCTCGTCGGAGCAGGTGGACAGGCCGCCCCACGGTTCAACAGCCACAAAGTCGCCCTCGGGCTTGCTCCACACAATCAGGTACGGCATATCGGGGAACGTCAGGCGCACGCCCTTGTCCTCAGTTTTCTTGGTCAGCGTAACCACGCGGCTCTCGAGCACGTCAAAGATGGTCTCCGCGAAGTCGAAGAGTTCGTGGGTAAGCGGCAAGTCGCGGCCGACCATCGGGTTCTTGCTGCGATGCTCAACATCAATCAGGCCCGTCGAGGGAACGGCAGTACACAGCTCGTCGGCCTCGCGCTGCTCAAAACGGAGCTCATAGTCGTCATAGGACTCACCCTCGTCGAGCGGGCACTTAAAGCCGGGGTGACCGCCCACAAAGAATGGCATGTCCTCGGTGCCCTCATTGGTCACCTCGTAGGACACGTTCACCTTTTCCGAATCGATCGTGTAACGAGCAACGATCTTAAACGGATACGGGTACTGCTCGAGCAACTCGGCATGGTCGGCAGAGCTTAGGCTCAGCGCAACCATGTTGTCGCTCTGTTCCTCGAGCTTCCACTCCTGCTTGCGCGCAAAGCCGTGGCGGGCGAGCTTTACCTCGCGGCCGCCCATGGTCATTGCGTGACCGTCACGAAGGCCGCCGCAGATCGGGAAGCAAATGGGTGCCTGGCCCGACCAGACCGCCGGATCGCCCTGCCACAGGTACTCGCGACCGTTGGCCGCAATAGAAGTGAACGATCCGCCAGCCGTGCTCAACGCAATGCGGACAGAGCCGTTATCAAGAACAAACTCCATGGGAATCTTCTCCTTCACATATCATCTCGCACGATCCATTGTGAACGTCGTGCCTTTAGCAGAAAGGTAATGAGGCAGCGCCGCAAACAAAAGAACAATGCACGTCCAGCCCGCTGGGCCAATTGGGCTGATAGCAAACCGGCCCGCGCCCCATCACAGAAACGCGAGCCGTCAACGGACTAGTTAATTACGCCGGATACCCGCTAGTCGTGGTACTCGCCGCGGTCCCACTTCTCGAGGAACTCGTCAAAGAAGTGCGGGTCAGCCTGAGCCTCGGCGTCAGCCTTATTGCAGGCATCGATCTTGGCGATCAGGGCATCGTGCTCGGGGGTCTTCTCGTAGGGCTCCTCCAGGAAGGCAAGCATGATGTCGGCCATCAGGAACTCGCCAGTGATCTTGCCGCCAAAGCCCACGATGTTGGCGTTGAGCTCGCGACGGGCATACAGGGCAGAGGTCATGTCGCGAACCAGGGCGCAACGGGCGCCGGGAACCTTGTTGACGGCGTTGGTGATGCCGATGCCGGTGCCGCACAGGGCCACGCCAAAGTCGGCCTTGCCGCTGGCAACAGCCTCGCCCACGGCCTTACCGTAGATGGGATAGTGCGTACGGGTGTGGCTATAGGTGCCGCAGTCGAGCACCTTGTAGCCAGCCTGCTCCAGGCGGTCGGCCAGATAGATCTTCTCGTCCGTAACGATATGGTCGCAACCGATTGCGATGGTCTTCTTCATCAGAACGTCCTTTCGTCTGAATTCACAAGTTGAGGTAGAAGTTCGAGTTCTCGGTGGCTCTCGTTAGGCCATCTTGTTGAGCATGTCGACACGGATCTGGTGACGGCCGCCGGCATACTGGGCGCGCAGGAACTCGCGGGCGATCTTCTTGGCGACCTCGGTGCCCACAACGCCCGGGCCCATGGTGACCATGCGCGAGCCGTTGTGCTCGCGGGTCATGTAGGCGGAACGCTCGTCGGAAATGTTGGCGACGACCATACCCTTGATCTTGACGGCGGCCATATAGGAGCCGACGCCGTACTTATCGAATGCGAAGCCCTGGGAATCCTTGTGCTCCAGCAGGTCCTTGGCAACGGCGGTCGCGGAATCGACAAAGTCCGCGGCAGGGGTCTCGGAATAGTCGACGACCTCGTGACCGTCGGCGATGAGCATCTCCTTGATGGACTCCTTCATCGACATACCGTCGGCATCGGAAGCGATTACAACCCTCATGACATCCTCCTTGAGAGATACGCAGGTGCGTAGTTCCTGTTTGGAAGTGTTGAATCGCGTTCAGGTCCGGGCATCTGAATGTGCGGTTCTTCACTGTTCATGTTTATTTGAACACATTCGAACAGCAACTGCAACAACTATTTGTTTATCTTTGTTCTTTTTTGAACAAATACCGTTCACGGATGATTGCTGACCGTTTGGGCCCGGCGCGGACGTAGCGCCCATGTGTTCAACAAACAAAGAGGGCGGCCGAGAACGCATCTCGGCCGCCCTTCGGCGGTATGCCCCGGTATATACAGCTGTTTTAGCTACTCGAACTGCCCACCCTTTTTGGCGTGCTTGGACGGAGCACTCAGAAAGCGGCCCGTCAAATAGTTCGCCGGGCCGGAAATATCAATCCCCAGCAATACGTGACCCAGCCACAGAAACGCTGCGAGCACCAGCAATGGAATCACGCACGAAGTCACGATCATCACGATGACGCCTTCGATTAGGTCGGTCACCTGCTGCACAATCTCGTCGGTCATCTGCTTGGCGCCGCTGGTCACCGACGCGACGAGACCCGAGGCGCCGTCGGCAAGCTGCTCAAGCACGTTCTTGGGCTCTGCGGACTCGGTCTTTTTCTTGCTTGTTTTGGAGCTATCGCTATCTGCCGCACTCGCAGCGTCGGCCGCCTTTTGCTCGGCCGCCTCGATGCTCACTCGATACGTTTCATCGACCTTCTGCGACACCCATACGCTCGCGGGCACGAGCGCCATGCCGATCACGGCAACCACCAGCACGCGTGTCGCCACACGGCGCAGGACAGTGCTCGTGCTCCAGCGCCCGTGAATGCCGAGCGACACCGCAAAGAGCACCAATGCAAACGGGATTAAGATGCCCAGGCCAACCGACCACAAAATCGTGAGCAAATATTTCTCTAGGTATAGCACGGTAAGCACGATACCAAGGTTGCCTGAAAGCTGCGCGAGCTGCTCGGCAACCGGCGTTCCCGTATCACCCGGCAGCGCGGTAATGCCCGCAGACAGCGCCACGCACGAGGTCGTGAGCGCCAAAACGTTGCCTTTCTTTTGGTCGATGACCTCGATGGTGGAGTCCCAAGTTTTGGTATCGGCGAAATGCGGACGAGCCACAAAGCCCGACAGCAGCGCCAGCACCACGAGCGCAACGATAAAGCCAATCTGCAGCTTTTTGTTTGCGCACACGACATCGGACAGGCTGGGCTGCAGCTCGGTTACCGTCGTGTGCTCGGTTATCTGGACAGGACGCCCATGAGCCATCTCGTGCGCGCCTCTTTTTTGTATTGACCCGTTATCCGGCATTTGGATACCTCCTCAGTCCGGCGTTTAATGCGAAAGGAAGTATACCCACCGAGCAAAAATCGAACGGGAGGACGAACGGAGCGCACCAAGACTGTCCCCAATGACTAGTCGTTTAAGAACGTCCCCAATGACCATCTCGGGATGAGTTGCGGGGAGGAGGACAGAAAAAAGCCCTGCCGCGGGTAGCGGCAGGGCTTTTGGAAGGGAACTTGGTTGTGAGGGCTCGTTAGGCGAGCTTGGCCTCGAGCTCAGCGATGCGCTTGTAGGCATCGATGGTAAAGCGGGCCTGCTTCTCCAGGATCATAGTGGTCATGAGAGTGTCCTGAGCGTGAGCCATGATGAAGGTCATCTCCATCTCGCCACCGCCGGCCTCCTGCGAAAGCAGCTTGGTCTGCGTGTCGTGGGCGCCGATAAGTGCATCGCTGGCATCCTTGTGCAGCTGTTCGGCCTTCTCAAAGTCACCCTCGCGAGCAGCATCGAGCGCTGCAAGCAGATCGGTCTGGGCGTCACCTGCGTATGCGACAATCTCGAATCCAACCATCGAGATTTCTTCTTTGGTTGCCATATTGCGTTCCTTTCACATATGAACCAATGGAGAGCATCGCGTCCGGGCATACGCGCTGCGTTGTGTATGACAGAAACAATAACATTCAAACAAAAAAGAACAGCGCAAAACGTGATTTCGAGCTATGAACGGTCGCTTTTCGCCCGTGAACGGTTTTTAAACCAATCTGAACAATATCGAACACAATTAGCGGCAACCCAAACAGACCTGCGCCCTAGCGTACATCGCGCACCGTATCGCCCTCGACGAGCACGCCCGGAAACAGCATGTGCTCCACACCGGGCGCAACGCCCTCGGCGCCGGCAATCTTGTCGACCGCCCACATGCCGACGCGCTTGTTGTCAAAGCGCACCGTGGTCAGGCGACGGTCGGGCACGATATCGCCCAGGCTGTCATCAACACCCACCACACTCACGTCCTCGGGCACGCGCTTTCCGCGCGACTCGAGCCCGCGAATGCAGCCGTAGGCCATGGCGTCGTTGGAAGCATAAATGGCCGTACAGGTCGGATCATCCGCCAGGGCCTGACCTGCGGCATATCCGCTCTGCGCCGTCCAATCGCCACGGATAAGTCGCGGTGGCTCAATGCCATGCGCACGCAATGTCTCGCGCCAGCCTTCCTCGCGCCGCATGCCCGAAAGCGAGCGCTCGGGACACGAGATAAAGTGCACGGTCTTGTGCCCCCGCTCCAGCAAGTACTCGACCACCTGGCGCGAGCAATCGAACTGGTCGTTATCGACCGTTGAACAGAGCGGGTGCTCCAACATCGTAACGAGCACCGTCTGCATGCCGGGCAGCGGCTCAAAAGTGCCAAAGTCTGCCGGCATGCGATTCATGATCACAACGATACCGTCCACTGGCAGTGCGCTCATGCGCGACGATGCGCTCTCGAGGGTATACGGATGCCCGTCTACTTTAGTGAGGGTGATGGCATAGCCGTGCTTATCGGCCGCGGCGGCAAAGCCCTCCATACGGTCGAGATTGCCGGTGCCGGTAATGTTGAACATGGCGACGCCGACGGTCTTAAACTTACCGCGGCGCAGCGATCGACCGGCAAAATTGGGGCGATACCCCAGCTCGCGCATGGCGGCACGCACGCGTTCCTTGGTCTCGGGGCGCACGCTGGGCGAATCGTGCACGGTGCGCGAGACCGTCTGCTCCGAGACGCCCGCGAGGCGCGCTACGTCTTTGACGGATACCGATTTTTTAACAGCGGCCATAGGTCGATCTTTCTATGTCAACGATGCCATTGGTGGCACCTTGCGCAGTCATTTTTAACGCCTTCAAGTATATCCAACGCCTCCCCCACCATACGCTCACCACCCAAAACCTACCGTTCACCGACATTTTTGCTTCCCCGAACGGCTTTTGTCGCCCAAATGTTAACGTTGCCATTGTGCAAACACAGAGCCACCGGGCGGCTCAAACGTTTACGCGTAAGGAATCGACGGTCCACAGGCACAGGGGCCATCGGTTCGCGTCTTATTTTGTGTCACAAAATGGCAACGTCAACATTTTGGCAACCGAAAGCCAAAAGCTACCATCGTTGCTAACCCACCGACTCTTAGGAGCATTGCATGGAGCAACTCATCGCCATCATCGAAAAGGGCCAGCCCTTTTTCAACGCGATCGCCCGCAACAAGTACCTCAAGGCGATCCGCGACGGCTTTATCTCCGTCATCCCCATCATCATCTTCTCGTCCATCTTCTGCCTGGTAGCCTCGGTCCCCAACATCTGGGGTTTCTACTGGCCCGATGACATCAACAACGCCCTGTGGAAGTGCTACAACTACTCCATGGGCATCCTGGCCATCGCCTGCGCCGCCACCACGGCCAAGCACTTCGCCGACGCTCAGAACCGCGATCTGCCCAAGAACAACCAGATCAACTTCATCTCGTGCATGTGCGCGGCCATCATCGGCTTCTTGCTCCTTTCGAGCGATACCATCGCCACGGACGCTGTCAGCGGCTTCAACACCACCTACCTTGGTTCCAAGGGCCTGCTGACCGCTTTCATCGCTGCGTTTGTGACCGGCATCATCTACAAGTTCTTCATTAAGCGCAACATCACCGTCAAGATGCCCGAGCAGGTTCCGCCCAACATCTCGCAGACCTTCAAGGACATCATCCCCTTCTCCGTCTGCATCACCGTCTTTTGGGTTTTTGACATCGTCTTCCGCGCTGCTTTTGGCTTCTGCTTTGCCCAAGGCGTCATCCAGGTGTTCCAGCCCCTGTTCACCGCTGCTGATGGCTACATCGGCCTCGCTGTGATCTACGGCGCCATGAGCCTGTTCTGGTTCGTGGGCGTCCACGGCCCCTCGATCGTCGAGCCCGCCATCGCCGCCGCTCTCGTTGCCAACATGACCGACAACCTGGCTGCGTTCCAGGCCGGCCAGCACGCTTCCGCTGTCCTGACCCAGGGTGCCCAGTACTTCGTCGTCTGCATGGGCGGCACCGGCGCCACGCTCGTCCTGGTCTTTATGTTCTGCTTCCTGGCCAAGTCTCAGGAGATGCGCGCCGTCGGTAAGGCAGCTATCGTCCCCGTGTGCTTTGCCGTCAACGAGCCGCTGCTGTTCGCCGCGCCCATCGTGCTCAACCCCGTCTTCTTTGTCCCGTTCGTCTTTGCCCCGATCGCCAACATCTGGATCCTCAAGATCTTTATCGACTTCTTGGGCATGAACGGCTTTATGTACACCCTGCCCTGGACCGTCCCCGGCCCCATCGGCACCATCATGGGCCTGGGCTTCCAGCCGCTCGCCTTTGTGATGCTCGCCCTTATCCTGGTCGTCGACTTCGTTCTGTACTATCCGTTCTTCCGTGCCTATGACGCCCAGAAGTGCGCCGAGGAGGCCGAGATCTCCCAGGAGGAGCTCGCCGCCAAGAACGCCGAGAAGGCCGCCAAGCTCAACGATGCCTTCCAGGGCAAGGCTGACGCCAAGAGCGTTGCTGCCGGCGCTGCCGCCGAGGCCGTGAAGGCTGACGCCCCCGCCGCTTCTGCAGCACCCGCTGCCGGGGCAACGACCGCCAGCGACCTCAACGGCAAGCGCGTGCTCGTGCTCTGCCAGGGTGGCGGTACCTCGGGCCTGCTCGCTAACGCGCTGGCCAAGGCCGCCAAGGAGCGCGGCATCAATCTTGAGACCGCTGCCGAGGCCTATGGCAACCACGTGGACATGCTCCCCGACTTTGACCTGGTCGTCCTGGCCCCGCAGGCCGCAAGCTACCTGGCCGACCTGCAGAAGGACTGTGAGCGCGTGGGCAACAAGTGCGTCGCCTGCCGTGGCAAGCAGTACATCGAGCTCTCCCAGAACGGCGACAAGTCTCTCGCCTTCGTGAGTGAGCAACTTTCGAAGTAAGTAACGCCCAGGGCCAGCCGACCATCCAAGACCGGCTGGCCCTTCGATTTAGACGATTGGATCATCATGTCCGTTAATCCTGCTAGCGTCACCAACCCGCCCGCGCAGTTTCCCGAGGACTTTGTCTTTGGCGGCGCCACCGCTGCCTACCAGGTAGAGGGCGAGACCCGCACTCACGGTAAGGGCAAGGTTGCCTGGGACGACTTTCTGGAGGCCCAGGGGCGCTTCTCCCCCGATCCCGCTTCGGACTTCTACAACCAGTACCCCGTCGACCTGGAGCTGTGCGAGGAGTTCGGCATCAACGGCATTCGCCTCTCCATCGCCTGGAGCCGCATCTTCCCCAACGGCACCGGCGAAATCAACCCCGAGGGCGTCCAGTTCTACCACGATCTCTTCGCCGAGTGCCACAAGCACCACGTTGAGCCGTTCGTCACGCTGCATCACTTTGACACGCCGCTTCCCCTCTTTGAGAAGGGCGACTTCCTCAACCGCGAGACCATCGACGCCTTTGTGGACTTTGCCACCTTCTGCTTTAAGGAGTACGCCGACCAGGTGACCTACTGGTTCACCTTTAACGAGATCTGGGCCGACGCCTCCAACACCTACATCGAGGGCACCTTCCCCGGTGGCGTCAAGGCGCATCTGGCCGAGGCCTTCCAGTGCGAGCACAACATGATGCTCGCCCACGCCAAGGCCGTGCTGGCCTTCCACAACGGCGGCTTTAAGGGCAAAATCGGCGTCATCCAGTCGCTGGAGTTTAAGTACCCGCTCAACGAGAACGACCCCGCCGACATCAAAGCCGCCAACAACGAGCACGTGCTGCAAAACCAGTTCTTGCTCGACGCCACCTTCCGCGGCGACTATGCGCCCGACACCCTCGAGTGCGCCAACCGCCTGGCTGCCGTCTCGGGCGGCACCATCGAGATCCTAGACGAGGATCTGGAAATCATGCGCGAGGCCGCGCTCTACAACGACTACCTGGGCGTTAACAACTACCAGTGCCGCTTCTTGAAGGCTTACGACGGCGAGAACGACCTGCACCACAACGGTACGGGCGAGAAGGGCACTGGCCGCTGGCGCGTTAAGGGTATTGGCGAGCATGTGAACAAGCCTGGCATCCCCACCACCGACTGGGACTGGATCATCTATCCCGAGGGCCTGTTCGATCTGCTCGTCTACATTAAGCAGCGCTACCCCAACTACAAGCAGATTTTCATCACCGAGAACGGCATGGGCTACAAGGACCCCTACAAGGACGGTTTTGTGGACGACCAGCCGCGCATCGACTACATCGAGCAGCACCTGCGTTGGCTGCTCAAGGCCATGGAGGTGGGCGTCAACGTGGGCGGCTACTTCCTGTGGAGCCTGCAGGATCAGTTCTCCTGGACCAATGGCTACAACAAGCGTTACGGCTTCTTTTACGTTGACTTTGAAACCCAGAAGCGCACGCCCAAGGCAAGCGCCTACTGGTACAAGCACGTGGCGCAGACCCGTCGTCTGGACTAGTGGCTGGCGGGGTTGCCCGCTCACACAACCTGTCCCCATTTCTCAGCCGGGGGCGGCACGTCACACGGCGCGCCGCCCCCGGTCTTTTTGTTTTTGGGCTGGTCGGGAGCCGTTTGTCTCGATCTGTAACATCTAGCCGAGTTTTTTGGTCCTAGCTGTTACAGATTGAGACGAACAGGATTGCTCTTTCCGAAGAATCTAAATCTGTAACACGTAGCCCGCTTTTGACCGTCTACCTGTTACAAATCGAGACAAACGGAGTAGGACCTAACCCCGTATGTCCCTAACAGTCGAGCGTTCGACCAGCGTACTCGGCACATGAATCGCCTCGATAGACGAGCTCTCTCCAATCGCCGCCTCAAACGCAAGCTTACCGACACCGCGCAAATCAAATCGCAGCGTCGTCAGTCGATTGTGAGGAACAAGTCCCTCGAGTGCGTCGTCGATACCAACCACGCTCACGTCGTCGGGCACGGACAGGCCCGCGTTCTCGAGCGCGGCGATAACGCCCAGCGCCATCTGGTCATTTGCCGCAAGCACGGCAGTCGGCGCCTGCGACCCGCCGGCAAGCACCTCGGCCGCAATCCGCTCGCCCATGGCGTACCCACTGTCCGCACTCCAATCGCCACGCAGCATCGGAGCGGCATCGACATGAGCACGACCCAGCGTATCGCGCCAACCGGCCTCACGAAAACGCGAGGAAATCGAGTTTTCCGGACCCGCCACAAACCGCATATTCGAGTGACCATGTTCCAGCAGATAATTGGTCAACAGCTCGCACGAACCATACTGGTCGGAGTCGATCGTCGTGCAGCGCGGATGCGCATACATGGACAGGATGACCGTTCGCACTCCCGGCTGGGGAACAAACTCCTCAAAATCGGGAGCCATGCGGTTCATGTTGAGAATCATGCCGTCGACGGGTCGCTCGACCATGCGGCGCGAGGCATCGGCAAGTGCATAGGGCTTGTCGCCGCCCATCTCGATCATAGTGACGGCAAAATCGTGCTCGCGCGCCGCTTGCATGATACCCTCGAGCGTCGCCAGGTTACCGACACGTGTGATGTTGTACATGCACAGGCCAATAGAACGATACGACCCGCCGCGCAACGCCGCTCCAGCAAAATTGGGACGAAAGCCCAGCTCTTCCATGGCGGCCAGCACACGCTTGCGCGTCTTTTCCGTCACGTTGGGCATACCGTTGACCACGCGAGACACAGTCTGGCGGCTCACGCCAGCGAGCGCCGCAACCTCTGCCGCGCTCGCCGAACGACCATTCCTTGTCTGCTGATCCATGCCTTCCACGCTAACCTGCTTCCCAACTATTCCCCGCGCCCATGGCGCATCGTACATACATTGATAACGTGCTCATGATACCCGAGCCATATACCACAACATGAAAACTTCTGTCAATCAAAACCGCTTACCGAACAAATACAACCGTTCGCGGCTGTTTGAAGTTGTTTTGTTTCTATACATCCCAGCCGGATGTTAACGTGCTCATTGTCAAATGTTCACGTGCTCATTTTGTTTCTAATCATTTTAAGATAGTGTTTATCGGGCTTTTTCACCGCTGAACGCTAACCAGGGAGCCTCCTGAGCGCAAACGCACAATATCGAACAGCGAGACGAGAGGGTGTATGCATATGTCTTTGCTAAACCGCGTACAGCAGCTGCCGAAGGGCTTTGTTTGGGGCGCCGCAACCGCCGCGTACCAAACGGAAGGTTCCACGAAGGTGGCAGGCAAGGGTAAGACCATGTGGGACGATTACCTTGTCGCCCAGGGTCGCTTTTTGCCCGACCCGGCCAGTGATTTCTACAACCGCTACGAGGAGGATATCCGCCTTTCTGCCGAGCATGGACTCAACGCCATTCGTGTGTCCATCGCCTGGACCCGCATCTTCCCCAACGGCGACGATGCCGAACCCCTCGCCGAGGGCGTTAAGCACTACCACGAGCTGTTCGCCTGCTGCAAAAAGTATGGCGTCGAGCCCTATGTGTCCCTGCATCACTTTGACTCCCCCGCCGCCCTGTTCAACCAGGGCGACTGGCTCAACCGCAAGACCGTCGACGCCTATGTGCGCTATGCCGAGTTCTGCTTCCGCGAGTTCCGCGAGGTCAAGAATTGGTTCACCATCAACGAGCTCATCAGCCTCTCGCACTCCCAATACATCCAAGGCAACTTCCCGCCCAACCATCACTTTGATGTGACGAGCGGCATCCAGAGCCAGCACAACGAGCTCGTTGCCCACGCCCGCGCCGTCAACCTGTATAAGGATCTTGACGAGACCGAGCACCTGGGCGGACGCATTGGCATGGTCAACGTCCTGACGCCGGCATATCCTGCCACCGACTCGCCCGCCGACCAGCACGCCGCCGACCTGTACAACGCCTTCTACACCGACTTCATCATGGACGGCGCCTTCCTGGGTCACTACTCCGCGCGCACCCTCTCACTCATCAACGAGATTCTGCGTGCCAACAACGCCACACTTACGGTTGAGGACAGCGACATGGAGGAGCTCGCCAAGGCGGCGCCCCGCAACGATATGTTCGGCCTCAACTACTATCAGTCGGCGTTTATCGCCGCCTACGATGGCGAGTCAACCAACAGCTTTAACGGCACCGGAGACAAGGGCACCTCGTGCTTTAAGTTTAAGGGCGTCGGGCAGCAGGTCGATATGCCGGGTATCCCCACCACCGACTGGGATTGGCTCATCTACCCGCAAGGCCTCTACGACACGCTCAAGCACATCAGCGCCACCTATCCCAACCTCCCCGTCATCTATATCACCGAAAACGGCCTGGGCCACAAGGACCCCGAGCCCGACGCAAACGGCATCGTCGCCGATCCCGAGCGCATCGACTTTGTCGACCAGCACATGGAGAAGGTGCTCCAGGCGCGCGCCGAGGGCGTCGACGTCCAGGGCTACTTTATCTGGAGCCTGCAGGACCAGTTCTCGTGGGCCAATGGCTATAACAAGCGCTACGGCCTGTTCTACATCGACTTCGACACGCAAAAACGCTACATCAAGCAGTCGGCACTCTGGTACAAGGAGCTCGCCGACACTATGGCGGACGCGCAGTAGCGCATCGCCTCGCTTTCCCCCGAGAAGGGAGCGGCCCTATGCGATACAAACCCAGCCGCTCCCCTCTCTCCCCCTGGGACCGGCCCCGCCTGCACCCGGGCTTTTAGCAAGCGGGAGACCATATAGGTTTTCAACGTCCATGCCATTAAGATTTCATGCAAAGAGGAGCGTGAACTATGGAATCGATCGTTAAGTTCTTGGAGAAAGGTCAGCCGTACTTCGACAAGGTCTCTAAGAACATCTACCTTCAGGCCATTAAAGACGGCTTTTTGGCAGCAATGCCCATTATCCTGTCTTCTTCTGTCTTCCTGCTTATTTCGACCCTGCCGGGCGTTGTCGCCACGGTCGGCGGCTTTACGCTGCCCGACTGGTGGAACGTCGACGTCGTGAACTTCTGCAACAAGGTTTACAACTTCACGATGGGCGTCGTGGGCATCATGGTCGCCGGCACCACCGCAAGCGCGCTGACCGGCTCCAAGAACCGCCGCATGCCTGCCGGCAAGGCCATCAACGCCACGAGCACCATGGTCGCCGCCATGTGCGCTATGCTCATCTTGGCCGTTACCCAGACGAGTGCCAAGATCGACGGCGCCGATGTCTCGGTGTTCTTTACCGACAACATGGGCACCAAGGGCCTGCTGAGCTCCTTTGTCGCCGCATTTGCCACGGTCAACATCTATGCCTTCTGCATTAAGCGAGACATCACCATCAAGCTGCCCAAAGAAGTCCCCGGCGCCATCGCCCAGAACTTCCGCGACATCTTCGCCTTCAGCTTCTCCATCCTGTTTGTCGCCGTCATCGACGTTATCTGCCGCACCTGCTTGGCCGTCCCGTTTGCCAACGTCATCTCCACGCTGGTGAGCCCGCTGTTCGCCGCTGCCGATTCCTACGCCGGCCTCGCCCTCATCTGGTTCATGATCCCGCTGTTCTGGTTCATGGGCATCCACGGCCCCTCGGTCGTTAAGCCTGCCCTCAACGCCGCGCTGTTTGGCAACATCACCACCAACCTCGCCACGCTGCAGGCCGGCGGTCACCCCGCCCTCGCCCTGACCGAAAACTTCGGTAACTACATCGGCGAACTCGGCGGCACCGGCGCCACGTTCATTGTCCCGATCATCTTCCTGCTCTTTATGCGCTCCAAGCAGCTCAAGGCCGTCGGCAAAGCCTCTGTCGTGCCCGTGATGTTCGCCGTCAACGAGCCGCTGCTGTTCGCCGCGCCCATCATCCTCAACCCGTACTTCCTGATCCCGTTCCTGTTTGCCCCCGTGGCCAACGTCCTCATTGGTAAGTTCTTCATCGACTTTTTGGGCATGAACGGCTTTATCTATGCCATGCCGTGGGCACTCCCCGGACCGATCGGCACCTTCATCGACACCAACTTCCAGCCGATCTCTCTGGTCCTGGTTGTCGTCCTGCTGGTCGTTGACTTCTTGATCTACTACCCGTTCTGCAAGGCCTACGACAACGTCCTGTGCAAGCAGGAGGCCGAGACCCTGGCCGAAGAAGAGGCCGAGGAGACCAAGGCCGTCAAGACCGCTGCCGCCCCCGCCGTTGAGGCTCCTGTTGTCGAGACCGCTTCTGCCACTGAGGCCTCCGCAGCTCCGTCCGCCCTTAAGGGCAAGGATCTGAGGGTTCTGGTTCTGTGCGCTGGCGCCGGCACCTCTGCACTGCTCGCCAACGCGCTTAAGGAAGGCGCCGACGAGCTGGGCATCGACATTACCGCCAACGCCGGTGCCTACGGCAGCCACTACGCCATCATGGACCAGTACAACGTCATCGTCCTGGCTCCGCAGGTTCGCACCTATTACAACGAGATGAAGGCCGACACCGACCGCCTGGGCATCACGCTGCTGTCGCCCAAGGGCAAACAGTACATCGACCTCACTAAGGATCCCAAGGGTGCCGTCGCCTGGATCGAGGAAAACCTCGAGGCATAAGACGCTGACACCACCTGCCGCTTGCAGACAATAAATGGCCCGTGCATCGATGTGTGATGCGCGGGCCATTTTGTTTAGACCGCACCCGTCCTCCTGTTCATCTTAATCTGTAACATCTAGCCGAGTTTTTGGGTCCCAGCTGTTACAGATCGAGGTGAACGCACAGGCCAAGCCAAAAATCTCAATCTGTAACATGTAGACCGCTTTTGACCGCTTAGATGTTACAGATCGAGACAAACAGAATAAGCCGGGCCGAATTGTCTAAATCTGTAACATCTAGTCGAGTTTTCGGGTCCCACCTGTTACAGATTTAGACGAGCAGGCCGAGCACGTCTACGCCCGCAGGTCCTTCACGCTGGAACGCTCGACCAGCACGCCCGAGACGAGCGTACGGCTTCTGGAGCTCGGGGCTTCCAGACCTGCGACGACCTCGTTAAGCGCACGGATGCCCAGCTCGCGGTGGCGAAACTTCACCGACGTCAGAATCGAGTTGGGAATCGTCTTGTAAAGCTCATCGTCGAAACCGATCACGGACACGTCGTCGGGCACGCTAAGCCCTTTGTCGCGTAGAGCCATCATCACGCCGTTTGCCATGCAGTCGTTAGCAGCGAGGACCGCCGTGCAATCGGGCTTATCGGCAAGCACAAGGCCCGCGGCGTAGCCACTATCCGCATTCCAATCGCCTTGCAGAGGCTCAGGCGGCTCAATGCCACGCGCCTCGAGTGCCGAGCGCCAACCTTTCATACGGCACTGGCTCGATAGCGACTCTTTCTTACCCGAAACGAAATACACGTTCTTGTGACCATGATCCAAGAAGTACTCGCACGCCATGCGCGCGCCGCCCTCTTGGTCGTCACTGACGGTGGAGCAGGTAGGATGTTCCATCGGTGTGATAATCACCGTCTTGAGGTCCTTCGGTGCCTCAAAGGTATCAAAGTCATCGACCATCTGACGCAGGTTGAAGATCATGCCATCAACAGGCAGCTGCGACATCCTGCGCGCCGCATCGGCAAGGGTCATCTTCTCCCCTGCGCGCTTCTTAATCATCGTGAGCGCAAAGCCGCGTTCCTCGGCGGCATCGGCGATACCGTCAATCATGTCCACGGCACCACCCGACAAGTGAAACAGCACGACGCCGATGCACCCGTAACGGCCCAACTTGAGCGAACGCGCGGCAAAGTTAGTTCGAAACCCGAGTGCCTCCATTGCGGAATGGACCTTATCGCGTGTCGACTCTCGCACGCTATCGGGCTCGTTGATCACACGCGAAACCGTCTTGAGAGAAACGCCCGCGGCAACTGCCACATCGTTCATCGAGACGTTTTTCTTGTCCATCGTTGCCACTGCTTCTCCAGTCGGTTTTGCATCGCTTGCTTTTTGCGTTCTAGCATACACTACCTGCCTGACTGATAAATCAACCGTTTACCGGACAATATCGACCACTCACCCGTATATCCTTGTTGCTCTTCCAAAAATGTCTTACGTTGTCATTAACGAAATGACAACGTTGTCATTTCGCAATGCCTTCCTTAAACAGGAAGGTTTCCGGGCAGTCCTGACCATCCATCGACGACCAGTTCCATCCACATGCATCGCGCATCAAGCAGCAAAGGAGCTCTATGGACGCCATCGTAAAGATGCTCGAAAAGCATCAACCGTTCTTTGAGAAGATCTCGAGGAATATCTACCTCCAGGCCATCAAGGACGGATTCCTTGGGTGCATGCCCATTGTCCTCACCTCTTCGATCTTCCTGCTAATCGCCACCCTCCCTGGCGTCGTTGGCATCACGCTGCCCCAGCCGCTCATCGACTGGTGCAACAAGCTGTACAACTTCACCATGGGCGTTATGGGCATCATGGTTGCCGGCACCACCGCCAAGAACTTCACGGCTTCCATGAACCGTCGCATGCCCGCCGGCAAGGTGCTCAACGACGGCTCCACCATGGTGGCCGCCCAGTGCAGCATGCTGCTGCTCGCTGTTACGCAGTTCACCACCAAGTTCAACGGCTCCGAGCTTTCGGTCTTCGATTGCACCAGCATGGGTACGCGCGGTCTGTTCTCGGCCTATATCGCCGCGTTCATTACCGTGTGGGTTTATAAGTTCTGCGTCTCGCGCGATCTGACCATTAAGCTGCCCAAGGAGGTCCCGGGCGCCATCGCTCAGAACTTCCGCGACATCATCCCCTTTGGCGGCGCCGTCATCATCTGCGGCATCATCGATGTCGTCGTGCGCAACCTCATGGGCGTTCCGTTCTCCGAGCTGCTTATCAAACTGCTCTCCCCGCTCTTCACTGCAGCAGAGACCTACCCCGGACTCATCCTTATTCAGGCAGCCACCGCATTCTTCTGGTTCATCGGTGTCCATGGTCCTTCGATTGTCCAGCCGGGCATCGACCCCATCCGTCTTGCCAACCAGGCCGAGAACCTGCAGGTTCTGCTGGCCGGTGGTCACCCCGCCCACTCCCTCACCTTTAACATGTCGCTCGTGGGTGAGTTCGGCGGCACCGGCGCGACGTTCATCGTGCCGCTCCTGCTGATTCTCTTTATGAAGTCCAAGCAGCTCAAAGCCGTCGGTAAGGCCTCGATTGTTCCTGTTGCCTTCGCCGTCAACGAACCGTTGCTCTTTGGCGCGCCGATGATCCTTAACCCCTACATGCTCATCCCCTTTGTTGCCGCCGGCTGCGTCAACGTGAGTGTTGCCAAGTTCTTTATCGACAATGTGGGCATGAACGGCTTCTCCTTCGTGGTGCCTTGGGCTACCCCTGCCCCCATCGGCATCTTCATCACCACAAACTTCCAGCTTATCGCCCTGGTATTTGTCGCGATCATCATCTTGCTGGACGCCATCATCTACCTGCCGTTCTTGAAGGCATACGATAAGCTGCTCTGCGACCAGGAGGCCGAGCGCGCCGCCGAGCTGGGTCTCGAGTCCAACGGTGCCGCTGCCATTGCCGCCAACGCCTCTGCGCCCGCTGTCGAGCAGACTACCGCTTCCGTCGAGACGACCGTTGTCGCCGCCGACAGCAAGCCTGTCGCCGATCAGCCCGAGCCCGCCGCCGACGCATCCGCTAAGAAGGACGTCGATGGCCTGAAGGTCCTCGTCCTGTGCGCCGGCGCCGGCACCTCTGCCATGCTTGCCAACGCCATCAAGGAAGGTGCTGCACAGACCGGAGAGAATATTGCTTCCTCCGCAGGCGCTTATGGCCAACACACTGCCATCATGGATCAGTACGACGTCATCGTGCTCGCCCCGCAGGTACGCAGCTATTACAACGACATGAAGGCCGACACCGATCGCCTGGGCATTAAGCTGCTCGCCCCGCGCGGTAAGGAATATATCGACCTTACTCGCGACCCCGCCGGCGCCATCAAGTGGCTCCGCGAGAACCTCGACTAGTTCCTCCCTCTGTTGGTGCCCGGACCCCCAGTTTGGGCACCTCTCCCTATTCGTATCCCACAGAAAGGATGACTCATGACCAACCCCATGCAGTTCCCCGACGGCTTTGTGTTTGGCGGCGCCACCGCCGCTTACCAGGTTGAGGGCGAGACCCGCACGCACGGCAAGGGCAAAGTGCCCTGGGACGATTTCCTGGCAGCTCAGGGTCGCTTCTCCCCCGATCCCGCAAGCGATTTCTACAACAAGTACCCGGTCGATATCGACCTGTGCCAGCGCTTCGGCATCAACGGTATCCGCGTCTCCATCGCTTGGAGCCGCATCTTCCCCAACGGTACTGGCGAGATTAACCCCGAGGGTGTCGCCTTCTATCACGAGCTCTTTGCCACCTGCAATAAAGCCGGCGTTATCCCCTATGTCACGCTCGATCACTTCGATACGCCCGAGGCCTTTTACCAGAACGGCGGCGAGGGCTTCCTGACGCGCACGACGATCGACGCCTTTGTCGAGTACGCCAAGTTCTGCTTTGCCGAGTTCACCGAGGTCAAGCACTGGTTTACCTTTAACGAGATTCCCGCGACCGCCGAGGGCAGCTTTATCGTCGGCAACTGGCCGCACGGCGAGAAGTATCGCCTGGACAAGGCCTTCCAGCTTATGCACAACATGATGGTGGCCCACGCCAAGGCTGTCGTCGCCTTCCATGAGGGCGGCTTTGAGGGCGAGATCGGCATTGTCCAGAACCTGGAGCCCAAGTATCCCCTCGATCCCAACAGCGCTGCCGACTGCGAGGCCGCCCGCATGGCCGACGTCATCAACAACCGCTGGGTGCTCGACGCCACCTTCCGCGGCCACTATGCAGCCGACACCATGGAAGCCGCAACCAAGCTGGCCCATATCGCCGGCGGCGAGCTCGACGTCCGCGACGAGGACATCGCCGCGCTGACCGCCGCGCTCCCCTACAACGATTGCCTGGGCGTCAACACCTACAAGTGCCAGTTCCTGCGTGCCGCCGAGGGCGAAAACGACATCAACCACAATGGCACCGGCGACAAGGGCTCCTCGCGCTGGTTCCTCAAGGGCGTGGGCGAGTCGTGCGTGCGCGAAGGCGTACCCACCACCGATTGGGACTGGATCATCTATCCCGAGGGCCTGTACGACCTGCTGCTCCGCATTAAGAACGATTACCCCAACTACAAGAAGATCTACATCACCGAGAACGGCATGGGCTATAAGGACGACTTCGAGGATGGCTTTATCGATGACGCCCCTCGTATCGACTACATGCGTCAGCATCTCGCGTGGATCCTCAAGGCAATCGACGGCGGCGTAAACGTCGACGGTTACTTTGTGTGGTCGCTGCAGGACCAGTTCTCCTGGACCAACGGCTACAACAAGCGTTATGGCCTGTTCTACATCGACTTTGAGACCCAGAAGCGCTATCCCAAGGCGAGCGCGTACTGGTACAAGAACGTCGCGGAGACCGGCCTGCTTATGGCCTAACTTTTGCCGCATACCCCCTGTCGGCCGCATGCGAATCCCTCCACGGGTTCGCATGCGGTCTTTTTGTTTTTGGTGAGCCCGTGCGGACCGTTTATCTCGATCTGTAACATCTAGCAGGGATTTTCAATCCTAACTGTTATAGATTTAGACGAACGGGCGACCAGGGCTGAAAGATCTCAATCTGTAACACGTAGCCCACTTTTAACCGTCTAACTGTTACAGATCAAGACAATAAGATAGTCAAATCCGAACTTTCCAAGCAGTTATGAACCATGGTTTCCAGTTTTCGGTATCACGAACATACTTTCGGTATCATTTAATGGTATTATGATATCGAAAGTATGTTCGTGATACCGAAAGGAGCCGCATGCGCCAGTTCGATTACACCACAGTCCCAGCGGAACTCGAAGCAACTCCAATCACCAACCTCCTCCTCTCGATACGCGAGCATAAAGGCCGTCAGCTTGCTCTGAGTCAAGTCAAACCCGAGCTTCTATCGTCCCTAATGGAGGAGGCTAAGATCCAAAGCACCCGATCCTCCAACGGACTTGAAGGAATTGTTACCACCCAAAAAAGACTCAAAGCGATCATGGCGTATTCCGCCAAGCCAAGCTCCCGCGCAGAGGAAGAAATCGCTGGATACCGAGATGTGCTGTCGCTTATTCACGAGCAACACGATTCCATTCCCGTAACGCCATCGGTCATTCTGCAGTTGCATCGTGACCTCATGGCGCACACGGCAATCTCGTATGGAGGCCATTGGAAAGATGGCGATAACGAAATCGTCTCCATTGACGATCAAGGTAATCGATTTGTGCGCTTTAGGCCCCCTTCGGCTCTAGCAACCCCGGGACTTATTAAAGAAGCCTGCCAGTCCCTCAACGATGCTTTATCTCGCCAAGTTTGCGATCCCCTCCTTATATCGCTCCGCTTTATCTTCGATTTTGTTAGCATTCATCCCTTCAACGATGGCAATGGCAGGATGAGCCGGCTCCTTACAACGCTGCTGCTCGAAAAGACTGGATACGATGTTGCGCGTTACATCAGCATCGAACGACTTATTGAAGACAACAAAGCGCTTTACTACAACGCCCTCGCTGCAAGCTCCACTGGATGGAATGAAAATCAAAACACCGAAGTACCCTTTATCCGTTTCATGCTCGGAACAACCCTGGCCGCCTACCGACAGCTCGAGCAGCGTACCTTAATTGAATCAAGCACTCGTCCCATGTCGAAGCAAGCGCGCATCGCTGTTCTATTTCAACAGAGACCCGGCGTCATTAAGAAATCCGACATCCGGTCCAGCTGCCCCGATATCAGCGAGGTAACCGTTAAACGAACCCTCGGCCAGCTTGTTAGTTGCAGCGCAATCGAAAAAACAGGAGCGGGTCGTTCGACGGGCTACATACTCAAAGACGTCCATGCTCTAGAACTATTCTTGCAAGCCACAATACCCGATGGCGAGGCCGCAATAACAAAAGAGGCTTCAAAGGATAAGCTCCTTGAACGTGTAAACCACGCCGAGGATGAAAGCAGAGAAGGGCTCTATGAAGACTACGATTCATTCTCAAGGGACATAAAGACGAGATACGGAGTCTAGTCATATCTCAGAATAGCCTCATCCTTGTTGCCCAAAGTTATTTGCGCGTCATTGTGAAGCGGTAACCCCGCGCTGGCAGGGGGGTGTTCCTATAGTTTTGTCAACTGGGAAATGCTCTTCGTGCGACCGAATCGCGGCATGCTGACGCCAAGCCATTAGGCCGGTGGGCTTCAGTCTGCTCGGTGCGTTTCGGCTAGGCTGCGTAAGGCACCCTGTCTCGCATGACCGCGTAGATGACCTTCAGTCTCTTTCGCGCCAGCGCCTTGAGCGCCTTGCCGTGCGACATGCCCCGCTCTCGGCACCTGGTGTAGTAGTCGCCCCATCTCCCCTCTGTCCGGGTGAGGCAGTTACATGAGAATATGAGCAGGTTCTTCAGCCTCTTGTTGCCTTGGCGCGATGCCGTCACCGAGGAGATCGAGGTTCCCGACTGGCGGTTGCGCGGCGCCAGGCCGCAGTACGACGCGAGCCTGTCGTGACTGGGGAAGTCTTCGATGTCGATGGAGATCGCAAGCTCGGAAGCGGTTTTGGGCCCGATGCCCGGCACCGTCAGGAGGCATCGGTAGGTATCGTCGCCCTCGAGCAGGGCGGAGATCTCCGCCGTGATCGCCTCGATCTCCGCCGAGTTCTCGGATATCCTGCGCGCGAGCAGTTTCACCGCCCGGTCCTCGGCGGCGACGACCGACGCATCCGGCCTTGTCGAGGAGGTTGTCGAGCGGACGAGGGCCTCGATCTTACCGCGCGCCGCCCCACGCGTGAGCGCCGCCGCCCTGCGGGGCCCGGCGTCGGCTACCGACCAGGCCCCGCCGAGGGATGCCATGAGCCTCAGCTGGGGCCCGTCGGACAGGTCGACCAGTGCCTCGAAGGCGGGGCACGATTCCAGCAGGATGCTGCGCAGCCGGTTCTTATTCCTAGTGTTCTCGCAGGTCAGGAAGTTCCTCTGGGCGGCCAGCGCCCTCGCCGCCGCAATCGTCGGACCTGGGTCTCCGACCGGCAGGAGCGCGTCGGGGATGCCAAGCGCCGTCTTCGCGATGACCATCGCGTCTCGCTCGTCGGTCTTGGCGTCGCCGGCGAAGAGCCTGGCGGCCCCGTGCGCCGCGAGTCCCGGCAGGTACGCCGCCGACATCCCGGCCGCCCTGGCGCGGGCGAGCGCGAGGGCGCCTATGTTGCGCGACTGGTCGACGACCACGAGCGCATCGGGGAAGCGGCCGAACAGCGAGTCCAGGTCGTCCTCCCTGTTCGCGACGGGGGTGCTCAACAGCACCTCGCCGTCTCGAGTCGCGACGCATGCCCAGTGGGACGATTTCCCGACATCGAGCCCGATGACGGCTTCCGACATTCTAATTGGTGCCACGGTGGTATCCTCCAATCGGTAGGCCGATCGGAACCCCTCCCCGCGACACCCACATTACCTGGCCGTGGCGCTTGCGCCCGGCAGTTTCCTATCAGTCGTCCGGAGCGGCGAGCGCCCCCGGTGGCAACACCCCCCGGGCCCTCTACGGGGCAGGGGCAGACGGCCATCCGGAGGCGCCCGATCGGCGGCCCCTCGGGGCTTGCCCGTATCGTAGGCAATGCGCCGAATGCTCGCCATCGAAATTTATCGATGACCTATTTCAGACTGTAATGGGCAGAAGTATCGCCCGCCGATCTTGCTGGAGTCGGCGATGAGGTAGCGCGTATCGGCCTTGCTAAAGGCGAGCTGCTGGATGCGGCCCTCGTCCATATTGGACGTAGATACGTCACCGTCCAAGATGCCGTTGGCACCGATAAACGCCGCGTCAATGCCCAGCGCACGCAGGGCATCCTCGGCCATGGGGCCCACAAAGGCGGCGGTGCGGCGACGGTACATGCCGCCCACCAGGCACAGGTCGCAGCCCTCGCGCGCCTCGAGCAGGTTAAAGACCGAAAGCGAATTGGTCACATAGATGGAAGGCAGTTTGTCGGTGACTCGGAGAGCGCCAATGCGATCTCACGACGGTTGCGCTCATTGTCTCAATTAGATACTCAACGAAATACGGCCCCGCAGCTCAATAAGCTGCGGGGCCGTACCATACACCGACGAATCAACGACGAAGTGCATCCACTATTTGGCCAGCTCCTGAACGATCCAGTCAATTGCACCTTCGGGATCGTTGGTAAGGTCGATATACTCCTTGCCCCTTGTGGTGAGCAGTTTAATTCCAAGGCGATCGGTATCGGCCTTCATAGCGTCATAGTACATGCGTGCCTGGGGCGCCAGAACAATCACGTTGTACTGATCCATCGTCTCATAGTGGCTTCCGTACGCACCGGACTGAGAAACCAGATCGATACCCTTAGCAGCGGCACCTTCGCGAAGAGCATTTGCCAAGAGAGTCGAAGTGCCGGCACCTTGGCAAAGCACAAGCACGCGGATCTGCTCCGCCTTGTCCTTTACCGCCTCGAGAGCTTTTGCGACATTTTCCTGTGCGGCAATAGCATCTGCATCCGAGTTTCCTGCAGTCTCCTTTGCAGACTCTTCCAAACAAAGCTGATGGTCATACGCCTTGCAGAACGGATAGTAAATCACAAAGTCAACGACCAACAGCACTGCCATCAATACGAGAGAACGCAGATCGAGACCCGTGGTGAGGAACGCACCAATTGGGCCGGGAAGCGCCCACGGCATGGTATACATGGGGGCGTTCATTCCAATGACGTCAATGAAAAATTTACCGATAATGGCGTTGACCATAGGAGCCACTAGGAAGGGCACGAACATATAGGGATTGAGAACAATCGGCATACCGAAGATAACGGGCTCGTTAACTCCAAAAATCACCGGGATAATCGATGCCTTGCCCATGGCTTTAAGCTGCTTGGAGCGCATAAACATGATCAGGATAATAGGAACGATGAACGTGCAGCCAGAACCGCCCAGACCGCCGATGAAGCTTGTAAAGTCCTGCGTGAGAGCAATTGACGGGTGTCCACCTGCTTGGAAAACCTCAAGATTGGTAACGGTATTGCCGTAGAGCGCAGCATTGATCGGACTCATGACAACCGAAGCACCGTGGATACCCATAAATTGGAAAAGCGCGACCGCGCCTTCGATAAGCGCCATGCCAGGATAGGTGTCGACCGCGGAGAACAGCGGCGAGATGAGAGCGGATACCAAATTGGCGAACGGCACAGCAAGCAGCTTGCGGCTCGCAAGATCGATAAAAGCGCACGCAAGGATCGAAAACCCAAATGCAAAGATATCGCGAAAACTCTGCGCAATAGAGCCAGGGACCTCTTTGGGAAGCTTGATCGTCACATTATGGCTAATGCACACCTTATAGATATTAACAGTCAAGAATGCGGCTACGAACGCAGCGAGAAAACCCTTGGTTCCCATATAGCCGGTTTCAAAAACAGATGTATCTGCTCCGCCAATCGAGACAACATCGTTCGTCACCGATAGCAAGAGCATGCCGCACATGGCACAAACCATGCACGAGGTGGGGTTGAGAGATTTACCCGAAGGCATGCGACGGTTCATCGACATGGCAAGTGAGCTCGCCGTGGTGCCGGCCACCATAATGCCAAGAAGTCCCATGGTATATGCATAGATTTTATTGAAGAAATCCAGCACCTCAGACGGAAGCGTGATGCCTACATAGGCAGGGAGCGTCGAAAGAAGAAGGAACAAGCTCGAGAACAGCACAATTGGCATATTCGAGAGAAAGCCATCCTTAATCGCCACCAGATAAATGTTCCTCGAGATTTTGTCGAAGAGGGGCTGGTGTTTTTCAAGGAATTTGACGATAGCGTCCATAACACATCCTTTCATGATTCCCGGGCACACAACGATTTATCCGGACTCAACCGTCGTCGTCCCCGTTTGTATCCACTTATGTAAGTGAATACGTTCTTGTGCGAAATGTAATATCATTTGCGCGATTTGTCATAACCAATTCTTTTTCCGCTTTGTCGATATGTCAAGAATTCAAATACTTATTCGGTGAACGGTAGTTGATTAATATAATGTTTTCCCAGCTAAAGGCTATTTTTTCCGAGCAATACAATAAGCTTGCAACCGTTCACCGATTGGATATAACATATTGAATATATTGTTGTAACAATATTAGAGACAATGTCACAAGCCTGTCGTTCTAGTCAAAGGAAGTAACAATGCCCAAACGATTACTGAACATGTCCGCATCCGATTTTGCCGCCACGTCATCCATGGATCTAAAACAGGCAATTCTGGCTTCCGAGGGACGTACCATCATGGCGGAAAACGTACCCTCTTCCCAATTTCTCGGCGGCGTTACTAATGCAGAAATCGAACGTGCCGCAGGTGCCGACCTGCTTCTGTTTAACGCGCTCGATGTGTTCGATCCAGTTATTGCCGGTATTCCAGATGATCTCAATGAAAACCCGGTCACTTGGGTGAAGCGAGCATGCGGAAGGCCCATTGGCGTCAATCTGGAGCCAGTTGATAACGAGGCAGAGATGTCTGAATCCCGAACGGAAATCCCCATGGGTCGTCGCGTCTCTCCCAAGACCTTAGAAAAGGCTAACGAACTCGGATTTGATTTTATCTGCCTGACGGGCAACCCTGGAACCGGCGTCTCCAACGATGCAATCGCCCATTCGATTAAACTCTCCAAAGAGCATTTCAATGGCCTGGTCATAGCCGGAAAAATGCATGGAGCGGGCGTTGCGGAACCTGTCATGACGCTCGAAATTGCGCGCAAGTTTGTTGACCTCGGCGTCGATATCCTTCTCGTGCCAGCCCCCTACACCGTCCCTTGCTTCCAAGAAGCAGACCTGCGCGCCATCGTAGACTTTGTACGATCCCACAACGTAGGCAAGTCAATTGAAGAGAAGGTTCTCGTCATGGCGGCGAACGGGACGAGTCAAGACTCCTGCGACAGCGAGACCATTAAGAAAATAGGCCTTGCAGCAAAAGCAGCCGGCGCTGACCTCCAACATATCGGGGACTCCATGAACGGTATTTGCCTGCCCCAGAATATCTTCACGCTCGGACAAGCCCTTCGTGGATACAGGCATCAGATCGTCATGCTGAGCCGCTCTGTGATACGTTAAGGTTACCTTGCCCACGTTACATCCCGACTGAGGCAACCATCAGGTATAACCAACATGCAAACTGAGGCTCTAATGCTCGATACACACGAAAAACGGCCACTCTATTTACAGCTCACCGACGCGCTGCTCAAGCAGATCGTCGATGAATATCAAGCAGACGATAAACTTCCGACAGAAATGGAACTCTGCGACGAATACGCCGTAAGCAGAACAACCGTCCGACTTGCCATGAGTGAGCTGGAGCGTCGTGGAAGTATCTATCGAATCCAAGGTAAGGGATCGTTTGTTGCACCGAAACGCGTTAGCGAGCTCAATTCACTTTTAGACTTTGACTTTGCAAGCCATTGCGATGGCGTTGATCCGGATGCCATCACCAAACATTTCGGCGGCCTCACATCAGGTCGTCCAATTTCCGTAATGATGCTCCAACAATTTGGATGTCAAAGTCGCGATGAAATTCAGCGTCTTGAATTGACCTACGAACTTGAAGGCAGCTTCATAGGCGCTGATACGTTCTTCATTTCAAAGTCGCGCGTTCCGAATAACCAGTTAGATTTTCAGGCATTTAGCAGAATCATGGACGACTTGTCCAAGTCTATCCAATCTGTTAGGGAAAGCTATAGAGCACGTCAGCTTAGCGATTCCGAAGCCAGTAATTATGGTGTTGCAAAACTTCCGGTCATCGAACTGACTCATTATGCTTACGACTCCGGAGGCAAACTAATCTCAATTGTCTGCCGCACCGTCTTAACTGGGCGGGTCCCTTATCAAAACTTTATTTTCAAGTCCTAATGTTCTTTTTCTTTTGTCTCGATCTGTAACACGTAGCCGAGTTTTTAAGTCCTAACCGTTACAGATCGAGACAAACAAGGTAGACCACGCCGAATTGTCTCAATCTGTAACACTAAGACCGGTTTTGGACGTCTAGATGTTACAGATTGAGATGAATGCACAGGTCAATCCTCTCAATCTCAATCTGTAACAACTAGCTGAATTTTTCGGTCCTAGCTGTTACAGATCGAGACAAACGGAATAGGCCGAGCCAAAAATCTCGATCTGTAACATCTGACTCGCTTTTGGCCGCCTAGATATCACAGGTTGAGACAATTTGATAGCGGAGTCCTCATTTGCGCGTCATATCGCGTAGCGCTGACGCGCTGGTTTCCACAATGACAGGAGGTAAAAGTCCTCCCGCATCGCCCGTTGGCAATCCCGTAGCGCTAGCTAGCAAATGACCTGCGTATGCTCCTCGATGGCGGCACGATCTTCGGCGGCGATGCCCGGCTCGCACACCACGGCGTCCAGGCTGTCCAGACGACAGAAGGTGTAGAAGTCGCGCTTGCCGATCTTGCTGGAGTCGGCGATCAGATAGCGCGAGTCGGCCTTGCTAAAGGCGAGCTGCTGGATACGGCCCTCTTCCATGTTAGACGTGGACACGTCGCCGTCCAGAATGCCGTTTGCGCCGATAAAGGCTGCGTCGATCCCCAGTGCGCGCAAGGTGTCCTCGGCCGTGGGGCCCACAAAGGCGGCAGTGCGGCGGCGGTACATGCCGCCCACCAGGCACAGTTCGTAGTCTTCGCTCGCCTCGAGCAGGCTAAACACCGAAAGCGAGTTAGTCACGATGCGCAGACGAAACGCCGGCAGCATCGAGGCCATCTGCTCAACCGTGGTGCCCGTCCCCAAAAAGATGGTCGAGCCCTCTTCGATAAGCTCCACGGCGCGGCGCGCAATCTGCAGCTTTTCCTCGGCATGCTTGGAGCGCTTTTCACTATGCGAGTACTCATGGCGCAGCATAGCGTGGGGACGGCCCTGTGCACTGCGGGCTCCGCCGTGCACGCGCTCGATCTCGCCTAGGCTCGCAAGCTCCTCAAGGTCGCGACGGACCGTCATGTCCGAAACGCCCAGTGCATCCGAAATCTCCTTGACCGAGACCGTGCCCTGCTCTTCGAGCAGCTGACGAACCTTATCCTGTCGCTCTGCCTTAATCACGATGAATCCTCGCCGTTCTTTGCACGTATATCATTCAAACAATAACGAACAAATTGTATCAGACTCGCGCGCGCCAGAAATGAACGCCCGCACAGCTCCAATCATCACTTTTTTGAGAAAAATACCCCCTGCTTTAGTGGGGTGTAGTGATAATCTCGCCTGTTCGCGCTACAGTTTGTCCGAAATACCTCGATGTTAGGAACCAAATGATCACTTCCGAGCTTTTCGGCACCGCGCCGTGCGGTACCCCCGTTCATCGTTACACCCTCAACGGGCCCGAGATCTGCGTTCGCATTATGGACTATGGCGCCACCGTGCTGGGTATTGATGTGCCCGACATCCCCGGCAACGTGCGCGATGTGGTGCTGGGCTTCGATAGGCTCGAGGATTACTTTGACAACCCCGCCTGCTTTGGCGCGACCATCGGCCCCGTGGCAAACCGCACCGCGGGCGCCACGATCACCATCGACGGCACGGACTGGCATATGCCCGCCAACGAGGGCGCCAACAACCTGCACAGCGATCTTGAGCACGGTCTGCATAAACGCGTGTGGGATGTTGAGCTCGACGAGGTCCATAACGCCGTGCACATGACCACCTCGCTTAAGGATGGCGAGCTGGGCCTGCCCGGCAACCGCATCTTTACGGCCGTGTTTACCGTTACGCGCACCGGCGTCTTCCGCATCGAGTACGGTTGCGAGAGCGACCGCGCCACCTACGTGTCCATGACCAACCACACATACTTTAACCTTGCCGGTCATAACGCCGGCATGGACTGCGAGCACTTCTTTGTTGCTAACGCCGCCCACTACCTGCCCATCAACGAGCAGAATATCCCCACCGGCGAGATCGCTCCGGTCGAGGGCACGCCGTTTGACTTCCGTGAGCTGCGCCCCGTCGCTCCTGGCATGGAAGCCGACGACCCGCAGATTAAGCAGGCCCGTGGCTACGATCACTGTCTGTGCATCGATGGCTATCAGTACGGCCGTAATCTGCGCCGCGCGATGCACGTCGAGGAGATGTGGACCGGTCGTGAGCTGGACTACTACACCACCGCCCCTGGCGTGCAGCTCTACACCGGCAACTGGCTGGGCGACGAGCACGCCAAGGACGATGCCAACTATGGTTGGGGCGCCGGCTTTGCCCTCGAGGCAGAGATGTACCCCGATACGCCGCACCAGCCGCTGTTCCCACAGGGCATTGTGGGCCCGGGTCACCCCTACAGCAATGTGATCGAATACCACTTTATGAGGCACTAAGCCCACAACGTGACATACCGTACAGCAACGCCCGCCGGCACCACCGCCGACGGGCGTTTTTCTATCCAGTCGAACGCCCGGTCGTTCGCCGCATGGGTCGGCCTGACGCCCTCCGAGCACTCCAGCGGGGAGAGCGACCGCAGGGGCGCGATCACCAAGGCAGGCAACAAACACCTGAGGAAGGCGCTGGTCGAGGCCGCGTGGCACTACCTGACGTGCTCGGGGCGGCCGAAGGACCTCGCCAAGGGCCAGGCCCCGGACCGGGTCGCCCGCAGGCATGCCGCCAAGGGCGTGCGGAGGCTGGTCGAGAGGCGGGAGGCGCTGCTCGCGCGCGGGGTCCACAACAACAAGGCGAACGTGGCCACGGCGCGCGAGCTCGCCTGCTGGGTGTGGGCGGTCGGCCTCATGGCCGAGGAGGCGTAGGGGGCCGGTCCCCCGCACATAAGCCGATCACCCCGGAAGCGGTTCGATCCGAAGCCGTTGAGGCGAACCTCAGGTCCCTTTTCTGCGAGCGCCCAGGGCGCCACACGCGTGCACAGACTGTCGGTTCGACGTAGAAGCCTCAGCCGTAGCAACGGATTGCCCAGCGAGAGATCGCCGCGGGCGGATATTAAACTGCAAAGACGAGCGTCGGGAAGACACGCCGAGGTCGCCGCGGACGGGTTGATATAGGGAGAGGGCCTGACCCCATATCGTTGGGGCCAGGCCCGATTTTGCCTCTTGACAATGTCCTGCTCATATTAAAAGGACAGCCCTTGCCAACCCGGACGGCAAACCGGCCAATCGGCAAGGGCTGTCCCCGATCGCTAGTCGTTTAAGAACATCTACGACGACCGGGTGGCAAGGAGTCTCCCCAAGCACCGGCTGGAAAGGAACGTCCCCAGGTGACGGGTCGAGGATAGGCGTGGATTTGGCGCTGATGCGGTCTCAGTCATAGAAAAATCCTCTCCGCCCACAGAGAAGCAGACAGAGAGGATGGCACCTGCTGAAATGGGTTCGAAATCGAGTGGGCTGACCGCCTACTCTTGTTTGGTTCGTTCAATAACCTTTTTGAGAGCCTTTATCAACTTGTAAACGAGATAGATCACCGCAGCGGTGATTCCGACCTCAACCAGAACTATAGCCAGGAGGGAAACCTCTCCGCCAATGTTGATCTTACCCAACACGCCCATATTGAATCACGCTAGATATGTATGCAGTCGTGAGCCATTTATTTCAGCTCCAAGAGTATAAGTCGCAGACGCCATACCGCCTACACCGGTAAAAAGAAAGCTCCACTTTGTTCGTTTGGAAGAAAAACTCTTACTGAAATTCGATAAGGCAGCACCAACGGAAGATGCCTTATGGCCCCACCACGATGTAATGTTGTAGTTCTTGATTGATATCCAGTACTCAGCATCGAGCACTCCAGTATAGAAGTAAACCTTCCAATTCCCATCAGTAGCGTTGTAGTAGCCGTCCCAAATCGGGGCAACATCAGCTTGCTCTTTCTCTATCCCAAAAACACCTGTAGAGCCATCTGGCAGCTCGATAGTACGTTCTTGTTTCGGCCCATCATTCAAATCGAAGCATGCGTCGGCGGGCGTCAAATACTCAGAAGCATTTGCGGAGGGCAATAAAATAAATCCGGTGGCGAAAAATAGGACAACCATTGCTAACAACAACTTGGGCATTTTTTTCATCATGTCCTCCTGTCACGTGTCATATGTAACGACAGCCGCGGCAATTTAATTATCGCCTGGTTCTGACAATTTATTTTCCGGCACAGCGACTAATCCGCAAAAGGCGCCATTTTGTCCGTTAGCGGTTTCTTTTTTATCAACAGACGACCAGGTTCCGGCAACTATGTATCGGGGGCGCTCTTAAACGGCTGGTCGTTGGGCGCGCTCTTTCGCCGCCCGGCAGAGACGATATGAGCAGGACATAAAACATTGAGAGCCCCTGCTCATATCGTCTCTGACGGGCGCCCATGGCGCCACACGCGTGCACAGACTGTCGGTTCGACGTAGAAGCCTCAGCCGTAGCAACGGATTGCCCAGCGAGAGATCGCCGCGGGCGGATATTAAACTGCAAAGACGAGCGTCGGGAAGACACGCCGAGGTCGCCGCGGACGGGTTGATATAGGGAGAGGGCCTGACCCCATATCGTTGGGGCCAGGCCCGATTTTGCCTCTTGACAATGTCCTGCTCATATTAAAAGGAACGTCCCCAAGTGCCAAGGGTGTCCCCAACGACTAGTTGAATGGGGTCGGGATTGGAGCTGGGGAGGTAGCGGATTTCTAGCTCTATGCCGAGTTCTTGCAGCTCTTTGAAGGCGGCGACGTCTGTGTCGTCTACGGCAACTGTAGGCGTCGCGGGACGCTTGCCCTCCCCTGCTTGCATGTGACCGATACTGATCTTGGTAATGGGCACACCGCCCTTAACCAGCGCGAGCGCATCGGCGGGTGAGGCCACCATGATCAAAATCCATTGACGCGGCGTTGCGGTCTGAATGATGTCGATGGCCTTTTGCACCGAGAAAAACCGTGTCCACACGCCATCGAGCGTCGCCACCCTCATAGGGGCCCACTTGCGCGAATCAGCCGCAATCTCATCGTTGACGATTAAGACAAGGTTGGAACCCACGGCTTCGTTCCATAGCTCAACGTCTTGTCCGTAAATAAACCGGTCATCGATGCGCGTGAGAAGAATCTTGGGTTGAGCCATCGCCGCCCCATTCTGCTTGAGATCCGTAAGAGCAAGACATCACGTCTCCAATATTAGTGCATTTTAAGTGAGAAAAGCCGTCAAAACACTTGCGCGGATGTGCGATGTCCCGTATCATAGACAGCCGTTGACGCTCCTGTTGCGTCATCACATGGCCGCCAGCGTAGCTCAGTTGGTAGAGCACCGCTCTCGTAAAGCGGGGGTCACCGGTTCGAGCCCGGTCGCTGGCTCCATTGCACAAGATAGCCGCCTTCGGGCGGCTTTTTTGTTACCGATTTTGAGTGCGTGCGCGCCAATCCAAGCATCGCCACGTCAACAGCGGCCCACTCGGTGGACTTCGGGTTTAATGCTTAGGGGCGGGGATTTACCAAAGTGAAATTTTAATGAAAAGAAACCCAGCTGCAACAATTGCCATGGTGAGGGCTCGAATTGGCCATATAGATCTAAAATAGTCACGATCCCTTCTCTTTTGCTGGAACGATATATCTATACAAGGTTGTGAGCGGAAAACAAAAATACGTCGATTGCTATCCGACAAACGGGTCTGGAATTGCATTCACCGGCATTTCGGGGCAGATTGATACACATGTACGAAAGGGAACCTATGTGGTGCGTTGGGTTGGAGCTGCTGCAGGCCCGATATGGATTGCGGTCTTGCGCCCCGATGTCCAAATAGGTTTCTCTCTCTAGACGGGAAGTTGCTCATGGACGCCATATATGACGGGGATGACTGGGTCGATCATTATACTTGGCGCCTGGTCGGCTCGAACGACAATGGGGATGTGGTGTTTGATGGACTATGTCCAAAGCATCTCCATCCTTTTGTCTCGTCGTTAATTGAGAGTTCCGCTCGTGTTGCCCCCTACAGCTCGGCATCGCTTCATGATACGGACGTTTTGAAGACCATAAGGGAATCAATTGACGATGGCACGATGAGCGGCCCGCTGTTTTCTCGGCTTGTGGGGCTAGATGAGATTGGCTCGAAACGACTGCTTGCGGGCGAAAAGGTGGAACTCACTTATCGGTCGATGATTTCAATCCTGCGGCTAGCCGATGTTCTTCGCAAATAAATGAGGCTTCCCTATTCAAAAACCGAAAACCCCGCCAAACGTGATTCCCCTAGAGAAAGCACGTTTGGCGGGGTCCTAGCGTGATTTCCCTAGGGAAATCACGCCATCAGACGAACAGCTCAGCCGAGCAGCGCGCTACTCCTCCCAGTAAGCGTCGGCAAGCAGCTTAAAGCAGATCTTCTTGACCGGCTGCGCGCCATCGCCCGGGAACTCGAGCGTGGGCATGTGAGGCTCGCCGGCAACGAACAGCGCAAACTTGTCGTCGGCAAGATCGCCGGCGATCGAGGCGTCGGAATCGACCAGATCGTAGTCGTCCTTCTCGTCAAACTCCTGAACCAGCGTCAGGCTGCCCGTGGCAACCTTAAAGGCCTCGCGACCCTCGATGTCGATCTGCAGGTCGTGATAGCGCTGATGCGTCTCGTAGTGAGCCTCGGCCTCGGGACGAGTCGTGGGAGCCATGACGTTCGCATAGACCTTGTCGCCCAGAATCGGATGGCTGCCGACCTCGAGCTCCGCCGGGTCGTTCTCCTCGAGCCAATCAATCAGCACATCGAGGCCCTTGAGCATTCCGCGGTACTCCTCGATATCGCCCAATGCACCGTAAATCATCTAAATCCCCTCTCGGATCGTTTCTTTGGCGGCTACTCGGCAAACGCATTGCCGACGCTGTTGCCACCCACATACGTCTCGACCAGGGTAAGGTCGGGATTGAACACGACAACGTCGCCGTCGCGCCCCGGCATAATGCTACCGCACTTGTCGTCGGCATGAGCTAGCAAGCGATGCCGGGGGCGACGCCCAAGCTCTTACAGCTCGGTCACGACAACGCCGTTGTAAACCTCGTCCCAACGATCCATAACCAAGTGGCCAGTCATGGGATCCATGGCATTGAGCTTGCCGCAGGTGTTGGCGGTACGCAGCACCGTCTCGTCGTCGGCTCCGGCAGCAATCGCATGTGCGAAGCCGGCAATGGTCGAATCGCCAGAGCCCGTAGCGTTAACGGCGGGGATATCGGGGGTCTTGGCGCGGAACGCACGGCCGTTATGGAAACCAACGGAGCCGGCAGCGCCCATGGATACGACGACCCAGGGGATATCGGAGAAGCGGGCGTCAGAGGCGAGCGCGGAACGGAGCTCGTCCACATCGTCGGTGGTAAAGCTCGTGCCCAGAAGGCCGTTAATTTCGGTCAGGTTAGGCTTAACCAGCTCAGGCTTGACCTCGGACTTGAGCGCAGCCTCGAGCGAGGCGCCCGAGGTATCGAGCAGCACCTTGGCGCCGGCGTTCTCTGCAATGCCCGTGATCTTAGCGTAGTAGTCCGCCTCGACGCCGCGGGGCAGCGAACCCGAGATGGTAACGACATCGGCCTTGCTCGCAAGCTCGGCGAACTTGGCGGTAAAGGCATCGAGCTCCTCGGGGGCAATCGTCGGGCCGCTCTCGAGCAGCTCGGTCTGGTTGCCGGCGTGGAGGATGTTGAGACAAATGCGAGTCTCGCCCTTGATGGGCACAAAATCATTCTTAATGCCGTTAGCATCCATGAGCTCGGCCATATAGGCGCCCATATGACCACCAAGCAAGCCGGTTGCCACGACATCGTCGCCCAGCTGGCCCAGGACGCGGGCCACGTTGAGGCCCTTACCGCCGGCGGTCTTTTCGGGCGTCACGCGGTTGACGTCGTCGATAATGAGCTCATCGAGCTGATAGCGCGTATCGACGGACGGGTTCATCGTAACGGTGAGGATCATTTCTAGCTCCTTATCTCGCAGGCTCCTTATGCCTTGCAAAACGAATTGGCTACATGCGACTACAGAATCTCGATTGTGAACGAGCGCACGATGGTTTCTTTGGGCTTGGCGATAAGGCAGCCGCGCTTGTGCTCAAGCACGTCGTCCTCATCGGAGCAGGTCGAAAGACCGCCCCAGGGCTCAACTGCCACAAAATCACCCTCGGGCTTGCTCCACACAATGAGGTACGGGAAGCCCTCAAAGCTCAGGCGAACACCCTTGTCCTCGCCCTTTTTGGAAAGCGTGACCTGACGGCTCTCGAGCACGTCAAAGATGGTCTCCGCAAAATCGAAGAGCTCATGTGACAGAGGCAGCGTCTTTCCCACCATGGGGTTCTTGGAGCGGTTGGTCACGTCAATCAAGCCAGTCGAGGGGACGGCAGCGCAAAGCTCAGCAGCCTCGTCTTTCTCAAAACGCAACTCGTAGTCCGTATAGGCCTCGCCCTCATCGAGCGGGCACCTAAAGCCGGGGTGTCCACCGATAAAGAAAGGCATGTCCTCGGTGCCCTCGTTGGTAACCTCATAGGAGACGCGCACGGCGGCGTCCTCGAGCGTATAGCGGGCGACAAGCTTAAACGGATACGGATAATCGCTCAGCAGCGCGGCGTTATCCTCCGAAGCCAGGCACATCGCCAGCTCGTTCTCGCTCTGGCTCAGCAGCTTCCACTCCTGTTTGCGCGCAAACCCATGGCGGGCGAGCTTCACATGATGTCCGGCAAACGTCATGGCGCTGTTATCGCGCAAACCTCCGCAAATCGGGAAGCAAATCGGTGCCTGGCCGGACCACACGGCGGGATCGCCCTGCCACAAGTACTCGCGACCTCCAGCCTCAATCGAGGTAAACGAACCACCGGCCGTGGAGACCTTGATAGAAATCGAATCGTTGGAGAGAGCGTATTCCATTGTCCATCCTTTCGAACAACTGCTTTTTGCTCGCAAGAACCCGTCTCGGCCCTGACCAAAGGACAAACCCGCACGTTCATCGATGCGTCCGGTTTCCCAGCCATGCAACGGGGTACCATACAGACATTGATGCAATTACAGCTGAAAGGCCTTCTTATGCGAACCATCATCCTTTATGCCTCACACCACCACGGCAATACGAAAAAGCTCGTGGACGCCATCGTCGAGGCGCACCCCGAGATCGATACCCTCGACGTGAAGTCACTCGGTAAAAACGAGTACCCCGACCTGCACGAATACCATCTGATCGGTGTCGCCACGGGCATCTATTACTCCGAGATCGACAAGGACATGGCACGCGTGCTCACGAACGTGCTGCAGCCGCAGGACAAGGTGTTTGGCCTTATGACCTACGGTGGCAAAAACAAGTGGTACGGCAAGGATATCGATGGCATCTGCCGCATGAGGCAGGCCATCTTTATGGGCGTCTACGGCTGTCCCGGCTTTGATACGTGGGGGCCGTTCAAACTCACCGGCGGCGTCCAGAAGGGACACCCGACCGCTGAGGAAATTAAGGGCGCCGTCGACTTCTTCGACAAGATCGAAGACGAGTATGGCGACATCATCGTCGAAGAGTACGCCAAGCGCGAGAAGCGTCTAGCATACGAAAAGGAGCATCCCGCGGGGGGTCTTGTGGCCGGCGTCAAGCGCACGGCAAAGAAGATCGTTAACAAGCTGTAACTGTTAAGGTGCTTTTGAGCGTTTAACCCATACGGCGGGTCCGAGCAGATTCGGGCCCGCCGTCTTTTTCTATCGTTAATCGGTAAGGGCGTTGCCGACGCTCTGGCCGCCAACATACGTCTCGACGAGGGTGAGCTCATGGTCGAACACGACAAAGTCGGCGTCGCGACCCGGCATGATGCTGCCGCACTTATCCTCGATGTGCGCAGAGCGAGCCGGCACCTCGGTTGCCATGCGAATGGCGATATCAGCGCTGGCGATGCCCCAATCGACAATGTTCTTGACGCCCTGGGCAAGCGTGAGCACCGAGCCGGCAATGCTTTTGCCGTCGGCGAGCCAGCACAGGTTGTCCTTCATGATGACGTCCATGCCACCACTGGTGTAGCTGCCCTCGGGCATGCCGCCGCAGCCCAGGCAGTCGGTGATGAGCACCGTGTGCTGCCAGCCCTTTGCCTGCAGCAGTGCCTTGATGGCGGCAGGGTTTACGTGCTTGCCGTCACAGATGATCTCGGCGTAGGTCTCGGGCGTGGACATGGCAGCACCCACGACACCGGGCTCACGGTGATGCAGACCGCGCTGGCCGTTATAGGTATGCGTAAAGCAGCTGGCACCGGCATTGATAGCGGCGATGCACTCATCGTAGGTGGCGTCGGAGTGACCGATGCTGGTCACCACGCCCTTGGCGTTCAGAGCAGCCGCATAAGCAGCGGCACCGTCGCGCTCGGCGGCCATGGCGCTCTTAACGATGCGACCGCCCGCAGCCTCCTGCCACTGGTCGAAAACCTCCTCGGAGGGGTCAATCAGGTAAGCGGGGTTCTGCGCGCCCACGTGCTTCATGGTAAAGAAGGGGCCCTCCAGGTAGATGCCCTGAATGCGGGCACCGCAGAAGTCGGGGCCGCGGCCCTCGTCCGCCTTGGCGATAGCAGCGCAGGCGTCCTTGATCTGTTCGACGCCATCGGTGAACGTCGTGGGCAGCCAGCTGGTGGTACCGCGACGGGCGAGCTCGGTTGAGCTGATATCGATGCCCTCGGGATCGTTATCGGTAGTTGAGTGGTTGTAGAAGCCATGGATGTGAGTATCGACCATACCCGGTGCGATCCACGATCCCGTGTAGTCCTTAATCTCGCAAGAGGGCTCGTCGGCCTGCCAGGCGCCAAAAACGCCATCCTCGACCATAAGATAGCCGCCCAGTTGCGGGCCTGCCGGCAAGAAGAACTTGTCAGCCTTAATTGCGTACGTGCTCATATGCACTCCTTGCTTCTAAAGCAGTTGACTGTGGTAATGCTTATACCCGGTCCATGTAAAAACAAAAAGCGCCCGCCCGCCGTTATGAGCGGACGGGCGCCCTTACAGGGGGACGCGATTAAGCGGTGAAGGGGTGAATCGTCACACCCTTGACCACGCGGTTGACCGTGCCGGTGGGGCTCGGCGTATCGGGCGTGTTGCCCACGCGCACGGAGTTGAGCAGGCTGATAGCCTGGGCAAACATCACGAACGGCAGGGCAAGGTAGCCCTCGGGAAGCGCCTCGTAGCCCTTAAAGGTGAAGGACTCGCCCTCGTAGACGGTAGCGCCATCCTGCTGAACGGCAACGGTGTGCTGAGCAATCTTGTCGCCACCGATCTCGTTGAGGATGTCGATGTCGTACTGACGGGTGTAGGCGTCGTTGTTGACGAACACGAAGACGAGCGTCTTATCGTCGACGAAGGACTTAGGTCCGTGACGATAGCCCATGGAGGTGTCGTAGGAAGTAGCGACCAGACCGTGAGCGAGCTCGAGAATCTTGAGCTGGCTCTCCTGAGCAAGGCCACCGAAGGAGCCAGAACCCAAGTAGGTCACGCGGTTGAAGTCGCCAGCCAGGTAATCGGCGATCTCGGGCTCACGGGAGATGACCTCCTCGCCCATCTTGGCGATGGTCTCGACCCACTCGGCCTTCTGCTCGTCAGAGGCAGTGTCGAAAATAAGGGTGGAGAGCAGGGTCATGCAGGTGTAGGAACCGGTCATGGCGAAGCCCTTGTCGTTGGCGCGCGGGATGAGCAGCGTCAGCGCATTGGGATCATCGGCGGACTCGACGGCGAGCTTGCCCTCGGGAGCGCAGGTGATGTTGAGGAACTTGACGTTGTGGACGAGCTCCTTGGCAACGGCAACGGCGGCAAGGCTCTCGGGGCTGTTGCCAGAGCGGGCAAAGGAAACCACGAGCGTGGGATCCTCGGCGCGCAGGAAGTCGCGCGGGGCGCTCACGATGTCGGTCGTGGCGATGGGCTTAAAGTCGTAGAGATCAGTGTTGCCAGCGTGACGCAGGTACGGGGCGCAGGTATCGCCAACGTAGTCGGACGTACCGGCACCGGTGAAGACAACGGACAGACGACCCTCACCCATAGCGCGAGCCTCGGCCAGGAAGGCCTCGATGGCCTCCTTGTTCTCGCGATAGATGTTGAGCGTATCACGCCAAAGCTCGGGCTGCTGAGCAATCTCGGCCGTGGTGATCTGGGCGCCGAGCTCGGTGAGCTCCTCGACACTCTTCTCGAACATTTTTAATACCTCTCTCTAGAAGTAATCCTCTGACGTGCAATTATACACTTCGGTTGGTTATCTGGTAGTAACCAGTTAAATGCAAAGAATCACCATATGGAAACGATGCGAGCACTAGTTACTGCGCTGGTGGTAAACCTTGTATTTAAACTGATCGGCACGAGCAACCGAGAGTGTGTACTCCACTACCTCGTTTGACTCGTTATACGTAGTCCTGACCAAATCGAGCACAGGCGAGCCCTCGACAATTCCCAAAAGGTGGGCATCGGTGGGACGGGCTATGCTCGCATAGAACTCCTCTTCGGCCACGCGAATCTTTTGCTGAAAGTCCTGCTCAATCACATCGTAAAGCGGCTTACGCTCCAGCAGCGGTCGCTTTAGGGACAGAAATTGACGAACCGGTAGATAGCTGCGTTCGACCATCATGGGCATGTTGTCGGCAGAACGAAGGCGCTTGAGCTTAAAAATGCGATCACCGATGCGCAATCCCATATGCTCGGCCAGATTCTTATCGGCCTCCATCTCGCAAAACTCGAGAATCGTGGTCTCGGGTTCTCGACCCATCGCGCGCATCTGCTCGGTAAAGCTGTAGGACTGCATAAGATTGGTTGCTTTTGCCGAACGGTCGGTCACAAAGGTACCGCGACCGTGCTGCCGAACCACCAGTCCTAAACGCTCCAGTTCCTGCAGAGCCAGGCGTACCGTAGTGCGCGAGAGACCATAGCGCTCCGAAAGTTCGCGCTCGGAAGGAATCATGTCACCGGCGCGATATTCATGGTCAATCTTTTCGGTCAGAATATCGACCAGCTGATCGTACAGCGGTTGCTTACGCGCTCCGATCGCCATCCTATCCTCCCTTTTGCTCGAATTCGGCTAACTACCTAGGGTGTTATGCATTATCTGTCTGCCACACCCGAATCATTAAGAAAACAAAAGCCGCGCGCTCTTTCGAGCACGCGGCTTTTAACATACACATGGCTTAAGGGGTCGGGGTGTGAGCCGCGTAGGGACACACCCCTCAAGCTAGAGCCTTACCAGATGCTCGGCCAGAGACCAAGCGGGCCAGCGCCCAGGATGCCAAGGACGAAGAGCAGGAGAATGCCCTTGGTCGGGGTCCAGCTGTGCTTAGCGAACATGTAGTAAAGCAGCAGCGTAAGCATAAGCGGGACGAGCTTCGGGACGATGGTGTTGAGGGTGTCGGCAACAGAGAAGTTGACCGGATCCTCGGTAACGGTGCCGTAGGTCACGGACTCCATGCCGTTACCCAAATCGGTGACGCCGCACTCGACAGCGTTGCCGTCGGCATCGGAAGCGGTAAGGGCGTTGCCGTCCTTATCGGTCATGGCGATGGTACCGGCCTCAGCGGTCTCGGTATCGATGCCCTCCATACCGGTGAAGTTCTCGGCCTCCTTCTCGGAGACGATCACGGTAGTAGCGGAGAGGCCACGGGTGGTGCCGTTGGGGATCTGGAGGTTGATCTGGGTGCCACCCATGGTGACGACCAGGCAACCGACGACGAAGACGCCCATGATGGAAGCGGCACGCGTGAAGGCCTGCATGTTGGCGGTCAGAGCGTCAATAGCGCTGGTGCCAAGCTTGTAGGACCAGTTCATGAGCCAGAAGCGCAGAGCGAACTGGACGACGTTGAAGATCACCAGGAAGATGATCGGTGCAGCGGCGTTGCCGTTGATGGCCATGTTGGAGGTGATGCCGGCCGTGATAGGCACGAGCGTCAGCCAGAACAGGGCGTCACCGATACCACCGAGCGGGCCCATTGCGGCGACGCGGACGGCGCGGATCGTGGGGATGTCAACCTTGTTCTGCTCGAGCGAAAGCACGATGCCCATAACAAAGGTGACAAGGAACGGGTGGGTGTTGAAGAACTCCAGGTTGTGGCTCATGGAAGCCGCGAGGTCGTTCTTGTTGGTGTGGATCTTCTCCAGACCGGGGATGATGGAGTAGAGCCAGCCAGCGGCCTGCATGCGCTCGTAGTTGAACGATGCCTGCAGGAAGCAGGAGCGCCAAGCCATCTTGTTGAGGGTCTTCTGGTCGAGCTGCGGAGCAGGAGTGAGATCCTCGTAGTGCTCCGGGATCACATACTCATTAGATGCCATCTTCGAAGTCACCTCCGTCAGAAACAGCTGCACCCTTCAGCTCGGTCTGCTGCTGGAAGTCCCAGAAAGCGATGCCGAAGCCGATGAGAGCGAGGATGAGCAGAGCAGGGGTTGCCAGCGAATCGTTGGCAACGGTGATGAGCGCGAGGCCAAAGCCCATGAGGAAGAAGCCCCACATATCGCGGTTCATCATAACCTTGAGCAGGACGGCGAAGCCGACGAAGCGCATCATGCCGCCTGCAGCGGACAGACCGGTCTGCAGCCAAGTCGGGATGGCAGAAGCGATGGTCTGACCGATGGTAGCGCCAGCGATGAAGAACAGGGTGACGACGACAGCGAAGATCAGGCCGAGCAGAGCCATGGCGAAGTAGTTCAGGCGCTCGATGCCCTTGGTGTCCGCGTTGTGAGCCATGTTATCGGCCGTGGACATAAGCGGGGACATAAGCGTGAAGACCAGGGTAACGCCAAGCTGGCCAAGCAGAGCGAACGGAATGGCGAGGCCGACTGCCGCGTTGGGCTCGAGGCCCGTGGCGATAGCGAGAATGGCTGCCATGATGCCGCCGATGACGGCGTTAGGCGGCTGAGCGCCTCCGATCGGCATGTTGCCGATCGTCATGAGCTGATAGGTACCACCCACGAGAAGACCGGTGTTGAGGTCGCCAAGGATAAGACCGATGACGGCGCCGGTGACGATGGGCTGATAGAGAGACTCGAGGAAGTCAAACTGGTCGATTGCCGCGATGAACGTGACGACGAAGACCAGAGCGATCTGGATGATCGAGTATTCCATCTTGCTCCTCCTTTCAAAATGTATGTACGCACTTTGGATTTCACGTACAGAACGTCAGGGTTTCACTCCTGACAACGTGGATCACGAGGATTACGAGAAGAGCTTGCTCGTGTCCTCAACAGGCGTGCTCGGAACGCGCCTGATCTCCAACTCCACCCCCAATTCCTGCAGCTCTTTAAACGCAGCGACATCCTCGTCGTTAACTGCGACGGAGGTGGCGACTTGGCGCTTTCCTTCCGACATGTGCATGTTGCCGATGTTTACCTTCTTTATAGGCACACCGCCCTTGACGAGCGTAAGCACGTCTTCCGGTGTTTCGGCCACGATGAAGATCTTCTGGCGCGGGCTCGCCTTGCCAATGACGTCGATGGTCTTCTGCAGAGAGAAGAAACGCGTAGCGACGCCGGCGGGAGCGGCCATCTTCATGAGGTTCTGGCGCATGGTGTTGGACGCCACGTCGTCGTTGGCGACGAGGATGAGGTTGGAGCCCAGGGTGGAGTTCCACTGGGTGGCAACCTGACCATGAACCAGTCGGTTATCGATGCGGGTAAGAAGAATGTTGGGTTCTGCCATGTTGATCAGCTTCCTTTCGTTATTTGCTGACGACAGTTACTTGATCTCCTGAATCGCGTAACGCGAAACATCTACGACGGCTCCGGATCGGACTTTGATCTGGACCTTCTCGCCTTCGATGCCTTTGACGGTTCCGTAGATACCGCCGGCGAAAAGAACCTCTTGACCCGGCTTGAGCTCGGTGTGCAGCTCCTTGAAGTACTTCTGCTTCTTCTTCATGTTGATTTGCGACCAGATGGTGTAAATCAAGCCCATGATGACAAGCAGGCCTAAAAGGGCGACCGAGGAGCTCAGGACGTTGGCTCCGAAATCGGCCATTAGATGCCGTCCTCGTCGCCGAAGATATCCTCTTCCTCGGAGCCGGCAACGGATGCGACCGTCTGGGCGGTGACGCCCGTCTGGCCAACGGTCACGGCCTGCTCGCCAAGCTCGGCGAGCGTGGCATTGCCGCGGAGGAACAGAAGCTCAATAACCATGGGAAGGTTGGTGCCAGTCAGAACCTCGACGTTGTCGACATCCTGGGCAATCATCATCGACTGGTTGAACGGGGTGCCGCCAAGCAGGTCGGTAAAGACGAGCACGCCATCGCACTCCTCGCGCATGGCGGTAATAGCGGCGCGGAGATCCTCACCGTAGGAAGCAGCCTGGTCGCCCTCAAAAGGAACGACGGTAAAAGCGGGCTGGTCGCCGGCAACCATAGCGATAGCGCTAGCTAGGCCGGGTGCGAACTGTCCATGACCGGTAAGAATAAAGCCAACCATTCAAATTTCCCTTCCGAAGGTGTGTACAATCTGAGTCCGATGATTTTCGGAAGCCAGCGGGCGCTCGCCCTTAAAGCTTCTTAGAAAGCGTTCTTTGAAGACCAGTGGTTTCTAAACTGGTAGTAACCACGTGACGTGTTGTTGTCACTATATCACCCCAGAAGAGGTCGCTTTCCTTGATTCATACGGTAAAACGTTTTTGCACCGCTCACGGTGATATTTCGACCGTTTACCGGTCGTTAACACTTCTACCTGCGGTTTTGAAACCGTTTCGAAATGCTTTGGCAAAAGATCGGAACTTTTCCTGTCCCTAAACAACGCAGGGCGGCTAAAAATAGCGTGCAGAAAAATTGCAGGTCATTGTGAAGATATGTGAATTGGTCTTTTTGACTTAATACCAGTTAGAACCAGTTTTGAGATTATCGGTGAACGGTAGTTTTCGACCGTTCACCGGTTACTTGCAATCGTTTGCAGTTGTTTTCCCATATGAATCGGGGAACCCGATGAAGCACTTGTGCGATCACGGAAAGTTTTGACATTTGTCCTCATCCCCCGCGCGCCAAACTCCGACACCCAAAATGAGCCATAGCTCTCGCTATTCGTCTCACAAACATTACTTACTCTAATCTGTAATTGTTTATCGTTTATCATTAAATATGATATAAGATACAAGTATCATCCAAGACATTGGTTGGAGGAGCTATGATCCGCTGGAACGTATCCAAATCGAATGAAGCCATCGACCGTGAACAGGCAATAGCCGATCTGAGGAAGCTCACTCGCATCTGCAAATGGGCCACAATCTGCACCACCGTGGCGCTCGCTCTGGGACTTCTCGCAGTCATTGCGATTGACCTTCTACTCGTATTGCCTAGCCTCTCCCAAGGGTCGTGTCTCCAATCCGTAGAACTTCAAGGCGGCGAAGGGCCGTGCCTGGCTATCGTCGGTACCGATGCGCAGACCCCACTTATGCTCGTCGCACACGATGGTCACACTGCCATAGGGAGCCTCTTGATGACATGCCTCGCGCTTACCATCGCGCTAAGCGTGCGCAGGCTTTTCTTCAACATTGAAAAGGAAGGCAGGCCCTTTGACCTTGAATGTAACCACACACTTCGTCGAGTAGGACATTTATTCCTTATCGGCGGCGTTGCCGTGAGGCTTCTTGGTGCCGTAATCACGGGAATAATACTCTCAGGATTTGGCGGCAGCTTTACGGATGCGTTCGTCGGCCAGTTATTCGAGCCCTCCATGCTCTTTGCAGGCCTGATTATTTGCCTGATTGCCAGTATCTTCCGCTACGGGTATATCCTGCAAAAACAAGATGACGAGTTGCTCTAGGGGGAATCCATGATTATTCTGCGGCTTGACCGCATGCTCGCCGAACGCAAGATCTCATCCAAAGAGCTTGCGGAACGCGTGGGCATCTCCCAGGTCAATATGTCACGCATTAAGACGGGCAAGGTTTCTGCCATACGTTTTTCAACTCTTGACGCGATATGTCGGGCACTCGACTGCCAACCGGGCGATGTACTGGAATATATATCCGACGATGAAGCCGATAGCCTTTTTGGACTTAAAGATGAATAGCCATAATTAAGCCGCCAATCACGCCCTCAACGCAAAAAGTCCGCCAGAACGACTTCCGTACTGGCGGACTTTCTGCTGTCTATCGGCTAGATGCTCGATGAGCCGTGCGACTCTTTACGCAAACAGGCCGTAGATGCTGATGTTGGCCTTGGCGTAGAGGCCGTTAGCATACTCGGTCCACTTGGAGCTGGCGCTCGAAGCCTGCGAAGAGTACTGCTGGTAAGCAGTGTAGTAGGCGGTCATGGCCTGCTTATAGGTAGCGCTATCGGCCGTAAAGGCATCGTCGGCAAAGGCCTTAGCGTAGGTGCCGTTCTCGTCCTTCCAAGTGCCCTTTGAGCTATCCCACTCATCGCCGGCAAGGTTGATGATGTAGTCGGCGTAATCCTTGCTCGCGGTCTCCTCGTTGCCGTCAGAAGGCTCGGTCGGGGCGGTCGGCATGCTTGCGGAGCTATCGCCCACCTTCTTCTTGTAGAGCTTCTGCAGCGTCGCGGACTGGCGGACGATCTGCTTGGCCTGGTCCTTGGACACGCCATACTGCGTGGCCATGGTCTTGTAGTCAGAAGTGCCGATGGAATCCTCGGCGTACTTCTTCATCTCCTTGGAAGAGACGGTAATGCCCTCGTCCTCGGCGGCATCGAGCAGGATCTTGTTGCGCACGTAGGACAGGATGACGTCGGCAGAAGGAGCGGTGTAGTTGCCATCACTATCCTTGACGGTATCGAGGCTGTACTGGCTCTCGATGGCCTCGCGCGCGGTGATATCGCTCTTCTTGCCGTTGTAGCTATAGCTTGCCACGGTCGAATCGAGCTGGTCCTCGGTCAGGGTCGCCGAGCCGACACCCTTGCCGCCAAAGCCGCCATTGCCAATAAAGAAGCCGACCACCGCAGCGATCACGACGGCAACCACAAAGGCGGCGATCATCGTCTTCTTGTGCTTGGATACGCGATCGTCTTCATCGGAACCCAGGATATCGTCGTCCTCATCCTGGGCCTCGGGCATCAGATTCTCGTCAGCGGCATCCGCGGCAATCTGAGCCTCCAGACGGGCGTCCTCCTCCTCGGCCGTCGTACCGGCAGCAATGTGCTCGGCAGACGTACCGGCGACCAGATCGATCTTCTCGTCCTCGTCACCGTCGGGGCCTTCGCCGCGCTCGATGATCTGGATGCCGTCGATCTCGTCCTTCTCGTCCTTCTTTTGAATCAGACCCATATCAGTTACTCCTTGTTAGGAAACATAGTCTTCAATAGAATACGCCCGACAGAGTGCCGGGCGTATTGATTCTTAGGTTATACGCAAACACTTAAGTACTATTTAGGCGTTTGCAGCGTGCCTACCTTAGGCCAGGTGCGCGATAACGGCATCGGCAAAGGCCTGCGTGCCCACCGCACCCTCAACGGAGCCGGTCTGGGCACGGCGCACGTCGCCGGTAACCTGCTCGCCCTCGTCGAGCGTGGCAGATACGGCGGCGCGAATGCGATTGGCAGCGTCGTTCTCGCCCAGGTGATCGAGCATCATCGCAGCAGAGAGAATCTCGGCCGTGGGGTTGGCGATATCCTGGCCAGCGATATCGGGCGCGGAGCCATGCGTTGCCTCGAAGATGGCGCAGTCGGCACCGATGTTGGAGCCGGGGGCCATACCCAGGCCACCTACCAGGCCGGCGCACAGATCGCTGACGATATCGCCGTACAGGTTGGGCAGCACCAGGACATCGAAGTCGTTGGGGTTCTGGACCAGGCCCATGCAGGTGGCGTCGACGATCTTGTCGTTGAACTCAATATCGGGATAGTTGGCGGCCACCTCGCGCGCAACGCGCAGGAACAGGCCATCGGTCGCCTTCATAATGTTGGCCTTGTGCACGGCCGTCACCTTTTTACGGCCGCAGCGGCGGGCGTACTCAAAGGCGTACTCCACAATGCGGCGGCTCTTGGCGATGGAGATGGGCTTAATTGAGATGGCGGAATCGGCGGCGAAGGTCTTCTGACCCGAGCGCTCGACAAGCTGTGAGAGCTCCTCGACCTCGGCAGCGCCCTCATCGAACTCGATCCCGGCGTAGAGGTCCTCGGTGTTCTCACGCACGATGACCAGGTCGACGTCGCGGAAGCGCGAGCCGTCGCCCGGCTGCGACAGGCAGGGGCGCACGCAGGCGTACAGGTCGAAGTGCTTGCGCAGGGCCACGTTAACGCTGCGGAAACCCGTGCCGACCGGCGTGGTGATGGGGCCCTTGATGGCAACCTTGGTCTCGGCGACCGCATCGAGCACGTGCTGGGGCAGCGGCGTGCCAAACTCGTCCATGACGCCGGCACCTGCCTCCTGGACGTTCCAGTTGATCTGGACACCGGTGGCCTCGACCACGCGGCGCATGGCCTGCGTAATCTCGGGACCGATACCGTCACCGGGAATCAGGACTACATCGTGCGCCATAATCTGTTACTCCTCGTCTTCGGCGTCGTCAGATTTTTTAACGCTAGCACGCTTCTTCTTTTTGGAGAGATCCAGGCCAAAACGTTTAACAAGCATTTCGCAAATCTCGCTCGAACGGGCCTTGAGATAGCTGCCCTTGCCGTTCTCGGCGTCGAACTTAAGGCGCAGCGCAAGCTTCTCGGCGACCTCGGCGTCGATCTCGCCCTGGCCAAACTCGTACAGGCAACCGAGCATATCGCGATACTCAAGGTCGCCGTGGTAGCACTGGATGGCCTCGTCTAGGATGGGCCAAGCCTCGCGTGAACGCTCAGCACTCGTGGCGCCCCACACGCACAGCAGGCGGAAGGCGGCATAGCGCAGCGTGGAGGAAATCTCGTCGAACAGTGCGGTCTCGGCGCCCTCAAAGGCATCGCCCAGCTGCTCGGGGCAGGTGGTGGCGAGCGCCGTCAGGGCATCGAGGGCCTCCCAGCGGGTCTGAGCCTCGGGGCGGTCGAGCGCCTCGATCAGCGCGGGCACGCAGGGCACCACGCGCTGCGGATCGCGCTCGGCAAGCAGGTGCAGCACGCGGGCGGCAAACTGGCGGATACGGCGCGTGGGGCAGCCGAGCTCCTGGACCAGGCGGTCGACGGCATTCTCGTTCTCCTCTGCCAGCTGAAGCTGTGCCAGCTCCTCGTCGGTGAGCTGTTCGTCTTTGTTTTCTGCCATAGTTACCTCTTTTTACTATTTCTTAGCGTGCTTGCCAGCACCCTTGCTGTCATCGGTGACCGAGATGAGCTGTCGGTCGGCAGCGCCATTACGACGCGCACGGCGGCGTTCCTCGGCATCGCCCGCGTCGGCGGCGGCGCGGTGTGCCTTGTTGACGTTAAAGACCTCGTCGTGCTTGCGCCACGGACCGACGGACTCGCCAAAGCTCATCTTAAGGCCGGCGATAAAGCCGCCGAGCCAGCCGATCGGCGCAAACTGCACCAGCGGGAACAGCGAGAACACCCAGGTCAGCAGGACGACTGCCGCAGCTCCCGCAAAGTTGGCAATCCAGTAGTCGCGCTTGGTGATGACGCGCTTTTCGCACGCCCACTGGCCGCACAAAAAGCCGATGTAGATCGCAAAGAGAAAGAGCACCAGCGCAAGCACCACGAACGTCAAGCTCATAGGCGCTACTCCCCGTGATGGTGGCCGCAGCAGCACTCGTGGCCGTCGTCATGACCGTGACCGCCGCAGCACTCGTGGTCCTCGCCATGGTGGTGTCCACAACCGCACTCGTGGTCGTCGCCACGCTCGCCGCAACCGCAGCCTTCCTCGTGAGCACCGTGCTCCTCGGGACGATACTGCGACCAGTCCAGACCGGCGGCGATGGCATCGGCCTCCTCCTTATAGAGGACCGTGACGGCCTGGGTGCCCAGCTTGGCGCCACCGATGGCATCGAGCATGTCGTAGAGCGTAAAGGCCACGTCGGCGCCGGGCAGCGCAAGCTCACGGTCGTCGGCATAGGCGAGCGCCAAGCGCAGGTCCTTAATGAAGTGCTCGACCATAAAGCCGGGCTTGTAGTCGCCGTCGAGCGCCTTGGGCGCCAGGCTCTCCATGGCGCCGGACTTGCCGGTGCCACCCAGGATCATCTGACGGGTCTTCTCAAGATCAAGGCCGCTCAGCTCGGCAAACGCCAGCGCGTCTGCCATGCCGACCATGCAGGCGCCCAGCGACACCTGGTTGGCGAGCTTGGCAGCCTGGCCCTTGCCGGCGCCATCGAAGCAGCAGATGGTTGCCGCAAAGGTGGAAAGGATGTCGCGGACCGGCGCGATGTCGTTCTCGGTGGCGCCCACGATAGCCGTGAGCGTGCCGGCGATGGCACCCGACTCGCCGCCGGTGACGGGGCAGTCAAACGCCATGCGACCGGAGACCTGGGCGGCCTCGGCAATATCGCGCGCCAGCTCGGGCGAGCTCGTGGTAAGGTCGATCAAGACCGCACCCGGCTTGGTGCACGCGAGCAGGCCGTCGCCCGCCAGGTAGAGTTCCTCGACCTCGGAGGGATAGCCCACCATGGTAAAGACGACATCGGCGTTCGCCGCGGCATCGGCCGGCGTATCTGCCCAGACGGCGCCGCGCTCGATAAGCGCCGCCGCCTTGGACTTGGTGCGGTTGTTGACCGTGACGGGATAGCCGGCGTCCAGAATGTGGCCGGCGATGGGGGCACCCATGATTCCGGTGCCAATGAATGCGACGGAGAGCTTGTTTGCCATGAAACCTTTCCTTTTGGGTTGGGTGTTGTTACCAGGTTGAATACTCGGTGCCAGCGTTTGGGCTGTGAGTCGAGGGCGATTACGGACGCAGCGCTTGCCTACTGACCACGCACGCGGCGGGCGATACGGTCGGAAAGCGACGCCTTGTCGGCGCGGTTCTTACCCCAAAACGCGCAGCCCACCATGCCGGGGCCCACGTGCGAGCCGATGGTGGGACCCACGGAGCCGCGAATGATCGTGACGTCGGCGCAACCCTCCTCCTTGCGGATGGCGGCTTCGAGCCAGTCACCATCCTTTTCGGCATCGGCCGTCATGATGGCGATGGGCATGGTGCGATCGGGCACGTAGTTCTCGCGGAACGACTTGAGGATGGACTTGAGCGCCTTCTTGCGGCCGCGGTTGACGCCGATCAGCGACAGCGAGCCGGCCAGGTCGTAGGAGAGCTCGGGCTTGACGTCGAGCTTTGCCGTGAGCTGCGCCGCCGCGGGAGGAATGCGGCCGCCGGCAGCCAGCGCGTCAAAGCTCTCGAGCGTAAAGTAGCCGTGGACGTAGGTCTTTGCCTCGTTTGCCCAATCGACCAGCTGCTTGGCGGTCAGTCCCGCCGAACGCTGGCGCACGGCCTCGAGCGCCAAGAGCGCGCCGGTCGCACAGGGCAGAGCGTTGTCGACCACGTAAAGCTCAAAATCGGGATACTCGGCGCGCACGGCATCTGCCGCCTGGCACGCGGAGTTGTAGCTCGACGACAGCGCCGAGGTAAAGCACAGGTAGACCGTGGGTGTGCCCTCTTTGGCGCACTCGGTAAAGAACTCGATATAGCGACCGAGCGACACAGCCGAGGTGGACACGCGGGCACCGGCGCGCATGCGGTCGTAGAACTCCTTAGGGCTCATGCTCGACCAGATATCGTCCGTGCGCTCCTCGCCATCGATGATAAAGGGGAAGCCCAAGATATCGACATCGAGGTTCGCGGCGACCTCGGGGCTAAAGTCGCAGCAGGTATCGACGACGATGCGGCAGCGGTCAGAATGGCCGGTAGATGCAGCCTTGTCCATCAAAGCGACTCCTTACGTAAAAAGGCGGCCACCCGCATGGGATGGCCGCCAGCCGTTAACTCATGCAAGTTAACGTATTTTACTCGTCAAGTGTTTCGATGCGGGGCTTGATGATGCCATATCCACCATTCTTACGGTGATACACCACATTGATGAGGCCAGTCGTCGCGTTCTCGAACACGTAGAAGTCGTGGCCGAGCAGATCGGTCTGCACCAGCGCCTGCTCCTCAGTCATCGGGGTGACATCGATGACCTTCTCGCGGACGAGCAGGTCGTCCTCCTCCTCGGGCAGCAGCAGGTCGGCCAGATCCTCGACGCGCTCGACCGGTGCGACATCCGCTGCGCTGGCACCGCCCTGGCGGTTGTCCACGACCTTGGTCTTGAACTTGCGCAGCTGGCGGGTGACCTTATCGGCGGAGAGGTCGATGGCGGCGTACATATCTGCACCGTGCTCGGCAACGCGAATCACCGAACCGCGGACACGAACCGTAACCTCGACGATTGCCGGGTTGGGGTTCGAGGGGTTCTTCTCATAGCGAAGTACAACGTCGACCGTCATGGGCTCGATATCGAAAACCTTGAGCGCCTCGCCGATCTTCTCATCCACATGCGCACGCAGAGCATCGGTTACCGTCGTCTTGCGTCCAGAAACCTTGATATCCATACGTGGCTCCAATCTGCCTCGGGGACTTACTGTACTGGCTATGTACCCATTGCCGTGCATTTAATCACGCGGATTCCCAAAGACCCGAATAACGATTGCTTGATACCGCATACCGAAGTCTCGCACTTTTCTGTGGCAAAGTGCGCTATAGGAGGGCGACGGCAGAGTTGGTTTTTCTTCTTGAAATTGGCTTTGACCTGCTGGTTTTATAGGGATGAAAAAGCCGGGCTCCTCTATTGGGGAAGCCCGGCAGTGCGTGTTGAAACCGTGAAGAGGTGTCCTTTCCAACGTATAGGAGACACCACCCCTAGCAATAACTAGCTATTGAGTTTGTTAATGTCGTCGTCGGTGATGGCGCCTTCCTGGCTGGACGATTTGTCCTCGGAGGATGCGGTCTCATTGTTGGAATCGGAGAACTCGCTGCCGGAGGACGTGGTCTCACTGGACTCAGAGTCGACCGGCTGCACGTTAGCGCCCGAAACCGTCTTAGTGGTGAGGTCGTAGGGCATCGTGCCATACCAGACAGAGTGGACCGCCTCGAGCGTGCCGTCGGCCGTAATACCGTCGAGGGCATCGCTCACGGCACGGCACAGTTCGTCATTGGACGAGAGGCCCGCAACACCAAGCGTCGAGGGCGCCTCGAGCGCACCGACATAGGAGACCTCGCTCATCAGGCGTGCAAGGTAGCCGCCGGCCGTGGAGTCGCAGATCACATAGTCGACCTCGCCGGACTCGAGCGCCTCAAAGCACTCGTTGATGTTGGAGTAGGTCTTTTGGTTGGCGGTGATGCTCTGCTTAGCAAGCGCCTCCTGCGAGGCCGAGGACGTCTGAACGCCCAGGGTGGACGTGTTAAGGGTATCGGTGGAAACGCTTAGCGACCCACCATCGCTAGTTTTACCGAACACGGAAGTGGCATCGTACAGGCAGGTGCCGAGCGAGCTAATGTCCCCGTCCGTGGAGTTAATCTCGCCGATAAAGATATCGGCCTTTTTGTCGCCGAGCGCGGAACCTGCCGAAGACGCATCGACAAAGGAGACCTTAAGGCCCATGCGGCTTGCGAGGGCGCGGGCGGCGTCAACCGCATACCCCGTGAGCTCGCCGTCGGCGTCCTGCATGGCCTGCGGCGCATCGGAAGTATCGAGGGCGACCGTCAGGGTTCCGGGAGTGACCAGGGCGTCGTCCGACACCGCCGGCGTGACGGTCTCGTACTCGATCTGGTCGATCGTGGGAGTCGTGAACGTAGACAGCGGGTTGAACGCGCATCCGCTCAGGCCCAAAACGGCGATGACCGCTGCGGTCCCAGCACCTAACCGAGCCGCGTGCATCAAGCTGCCCCTCACCATGTCCACTACCCTACCTTCTGTGTCGTATACGATCCGTGCGTTGCACGGAATATCAGGTTGTTCCCACCAGCTGACCTGGTATTTGACCCCACACTTGCGCACCGGGGTGTTTGCTCGGGAGGCCGCAGCCACCTTCACGACTGGCCCGCTCGCCCGCGAGGCGGTATTGCCCCAAAGAAAGTCGAACGGACGGTGCGGCTTACATCTAGGACGCGCCATGATCGCGCCGCGCGCACGCGGTCGCTTACGTGGATCCCTTTGACCGCGTCTGTCTTGGACTAGGACGGGCATTTCGTCCGTCCGCAACCACAGCCTGGTAGGAACGAAGCGCATTATAGCTAAGTTCAAGCTAAAGTTTAAGGTTAGGGGCGTTATTCGCATCGCGAGTACAGATTTCGCAGGTCAGGACGGACCGCACGTACTCTGATTGAGCCCGTCGCTCCCCTATGGAAAGCCCCAACACACCCGTCTTAGGGCGCCGTGGCCAAAAAATAGCAAATATGAGTACTGTTACCAATTTAGTAGCAGGAGTTTTTGGCTCTGCAAGCTGTTTTCACGCTCTATAACGTCAGATTGATGCCAGGATATTCCACATTTGTTTAATAACTTTCTAATTTACCCCCTCTTCCAGTCCCAAAATCCCTGATTTTGCTGTTACTGAATTTGTAGCAGTACTCATATTTGCTATATTTTGGCCAGAGCATATATCCAACCCTCTGTTTCAGAGCATTGTTAGGCGGGTTTAAGCCCAAAACACGCCCGCAGCGTGTTAAGCAGGGTAGCGCACAGAGATGTGGTGTAAGAGGCGGGGCATGCCCCGCCTCCGCCCTTTCTTGAAAGGGAGGGGACACCGCCTAGAATTCGTCGTTGGAGTAATGAAGGTGACGAATGGAAGGAAAGGCGATGCCCCAAGAAGAGAGTGTACTGCGCCTCGGTCGCGACGAGGCCCTCGAGGCGGCGAGGCTTTGGCAGGAGTGCGGCGACGCGCGCGAGTTCGCGTGCAGGGTGCTGGGCGGCGTGATGAACGCACTGATGGACTCCGAGGCCCAGCAGATGTGCGGCGCGAGCCGCAACGAGCGCAGCGACGGCAGGGAGAACAGCCGCAACGGCTACCGCCCCAGGTCGCTCAAGACCGCCGTGGGCGACGTGGAGCTCGAGATACCCAAGCTCAGGCACGGCACCTACTACCCCGAGGGCATGCTCGCGCGATGGTCGCGCGTCGACACCTCGGTGGCCGCCATCGTGCAGGAGATGTACGTGTGCGGCGTGTCCACCCGCAAGGTCGAGCGCGTGGCGTCCAAGCTGGGCATATCCTCGCTGTCGAGCTCGGAGGTCTCGAGCCTCTGCTCCGACCTCGACGCCGAGGTGGCGGAGTTCCGCCGCCGCGACCTTTCGGGCACGCCGTGCTGCTACCTGTGGCTCGACGCCACCTACATGAGCTGCAGGGTCGGCTCGTCGGTCGTCTCGCAGGGCGTCGTGACCGCGATCGGGCTGGGCGCCGACGGGCGCAAGCACTTCCTGGGCTGCGACGTGGTCGACACCGAGAGCGAGGACTCCTGGGCGGCATTCCTCGGCGGGCTGCGCGAGCGCGGGCTGGCCGGCGTCCGCCTCGTGGTCTCCGACAGCCACGCCGGGCTCGTGGCCGCCGTCTCGCGCCTGTTCCAGGGCTGCGCCTGGCAGCGCTGCGTGACGCACCTGCAGCGCAACCTCCAGAGCGCCTGCTCGGGCAGGCCCGAGGACTCCAAGGCGGCCGTCAGGGACCTCGTGCACGCCGCGGTCTACCAGGACGACCCCGACCTCGCGCGCTGCGTGTGGGCCGAGGCGGCGCCCTGGGTGGCGTCGGTGTCCGCCAGGGCCGGCGAGGTCTTCGAGCAGGCCGAGGACTCCGCGCTGGCGTTCACGGCCTTCCCCAGGGCGCACTGGGCCAAGCTCCGCACCAACAACGTCCAGGAGCGCGCCAACCGCGAGATCAAGCGCCGCTACAGGGTCGTGCAGTCCTTCCCCTCGAGGGAGTCGATGCTGCGCCTGACGTGCGCGAGCCTCATGGAGACCGAGGGGCAGTGGTCCCAGCAGCGCGTGTTCTCCGAGGCCTCGGCCGCCGAGGGCTTCGCCGAGACCGCGGACAGGCCGGCCCCGACAGAGGGGAGGCGCCGCGCGCTCGGGCGGCGCGCCAGGGAGATAGTGGACGAGATAGTCGAGAAGCGCGGCCTCAAGAAGGAGTAACATCGGGGCTTGCAGCGACGGACCTCAGGACACTCTTACACCACGTCTGCGCGCGCCACCTTAAGCAGCGCCTCTTGCTTTTTCCTGCGGGCATCGACACGATTCCGGTACCGCTTTCGCATACGCTGGTGCATGCGCCATGCGAGCGCCTCCATTGCTTCCATGTCGCAGAGCATCTCGTTATTGACCGTCGCGACCTCGATTCCCATAGTAATCAAGCCCGTGTTGCGTTTTTCATCATGGATACGTCCCCTCCGGGAGGAATGGCCCAGCTCACCGTTGTATTCCAGGTCAAACTGGGCTGCTTCCTGATACGCATCGCAAACTGCATGCGGCATCCCCGAGATTGCCCGCGCGCGGTCATCGAACTCGATCTTGTAGTCAGTCTTAAAGGGACCGCAGGCAAATCCGCCATAGGAAAACGGAAGCGAAAACAGAGCGAGCATGATGCACTCCATGGGCGAGCGCGGGTTTTCTGACAAGTAGGGACACAGACGCTGCAGTTGTTTGGCCGCATTCCCCTTGCATACCGCGAGGTAATCTGCCAGACGATCGGGCGTCAGCACCGGCTCAACCTCAAAGTAGCCCACGTCTGCTGGCTGGTCCTTGTCCTTTGCAAGTTTATTCGTAACGGGCGAGGTGTAGGGAGGCAGATACTTCCCGCGGTCACTCAGCGAAATCTTAGAGCACAGCTCCTGGGCCAGGGCAAATGCCTGGATACAGCCGACCTCGCGCGCGACGGCTACGCAAAGGGCCTCGGGAGATTGACTGTACACCCCCGGTTCCACCTCTAGAATCGAGCCGGCGGGCAACTCGGAGCATACGGACCAGCTCACGCCAAGAATACGGCGGCGCTGCGCCGCAGATCCCACCAGCAAGCAAAGATCTTCTTGCACCTCGCCGCTTGCGGCCCCAATCCGCACCAAGTCGGGAAGATAGATGTCCTCGGTCGAGGGCGACGACGTGCGCAGCACATGGCGCTCTTCATCGGGATCAAGGTCCCTCCAGCTTATGTAGCCCATCTGCCGGCGCTCGGAGCGCATCATGCGTAGCGCCGAGGCGCCTGTTAGGATTACGGAAGCCGCTAGCTGTTCGCTTGTCGGCTCGTTGCGCCGCTCAATCTTCACTGCCACAAAACCACCCCTACCAAACGCGTGCGATAGCGAGGCCATCAACGGCCGCGGCACCGGCGCGCTTGAGTTCCGCCGAAGCCGCGGCCATCGTCGCGCCCGTGGTGATAACGTCATCGATAAGCAGCAGGCGGCGGCCGTGCACGTCCTCAACCGTCTCATACATGCCTTGGGCACGCTCGCGGCGCTCCTCACGACCGAGTTCGCGCTGGTCGCCATGGCCGTACTTGACCAGGGCGTCCAGCAACGGCACGCCCGACAGCTCGCAAAATGGGCGCGCAGTGGCCTCCATATGCTCGAAACCACGCCGCCGAAACGCTGCCGCCGTCGCAGGCACAAACACCACCGCATCCGCACCGGACAGCACACCTCCATAGCGATCGGGCGCTACGACCTGGGCATGCAGGGCGGTGTCGTAGAGCAGCTCCGCCAGATACGGAGCCAGACGTCGCTCGCCCGCATCCTTGTACGCTTTAATGATGCGCGGCAGCGGATGCGCATAGACGGCGCACGCCAGGCAGCGGTCGAGCGCCTCCGTCATTGCCGAGGACGTGCCCTCGACCGAACACTCAGTGCACAGCAAATCCCCAAACGGGGCGCTGCATCGGGTGCAGCTATGACGTGGGTCGATGAGCGTGAACGCGGCAAGGCAGTCTTGGCAAATAAGCGCACCGGCGCGCTCGCAGCCGGCACATCGTGTTGGCGACAATGCCTCGAGCGCCTCGCGTGCCACCCACTCGGCAAACGGTAGTAATTCGTCCGCAAACGGTAGGGCACCGGCACCCTGCAAACAGCTCAATATGTTCAGATGGCTCTTCAAGACACAACCCTCCCTACGTTCGGCCGCAGGGAGGGTTGTTGATTCGGCGCTATGATACCCCGATGCGCTCGGGGCAAGGCGGGCTAAATCCGCTCGCGGGCGTTATTCGCCGGCAGGCGGTTGTGGTGCGGACGAAGACGGGGTCGAGCCCTCGCCACCATCCTGGCGCGGCTTGCGGGAACGGCGACGGCGACGGCGCTTTTGACCCTGGTCGGCCGAGCCCTCGCCACCGCGCGGCTCGCGTTCGTCGCGAGCGGCGCCATGCGAAGCCTTGGCAGCCGCTCCCCCGCCATCTCCGGGACGACGGCGCGTGACCTTGACCTCGCCATCCGAGACCTGATCGGCCACGGAGGGCACTGAAGGCTTCTGCTGCGCGCCCGAGGAATGGCGACGGCGCGGACGCGGCGCGCGCTCCTCCTCGCCACGTGACTTGCCGCCCTTGTCGACAGGCGCATCGGAGGCCGAGGCGCCCTTGGAAGTGGCACCGACCTCGCGAGCAGCTGCGGCGCGGAAGGCGTCCTCGCGCTCCTCGCTCGACAGATGACGGCGGCGGCGACGTGTGGGGTTCATGCCGCCGCCGCGATTCTGCTGCTGGGGCTGCTGAACCTCGCGCTCGCGAGAGGCGTTCTTGCCCGCGGCTGCAACCTCGGTAGCATCGCCCGAGCCCGCGCGCTTGCGACGGCGACGGCCATCGGCCGCCCCCTCGGCCTCGGGTGTCTCGGCCTTACCGCGGCCCTTTCCGCGGCCACGGCCCTCGCCCTGACCGGCGCGGGCATCGGATTCAGCATCGCGACGACGGCGCTTGGGCATCGACGTGCCGGCCAGACGGTCGGCACTCGACAGGCCATCGCCCACATCGACGCCGTTTTCGCGATCGAGCTCCATGAGCGCCAGACGCATCTCGGGCGACTCAATGCGCTCGAGCACGTCGCGCGTCACGCAGTCGGGGCGGCAGTTGCAGCCCTGCTCGGCGGCCTTCTTTTTGCAGCCCTCCGAGCACGTCATATCGGCCAGGTTGACCTTAAAGACTTTGCCGTTCTCCAGGCGCAGCACCAGCTGCTCACGCGGCGTGTCATACTCCTGGATACGCGCCTTGCCAAGCGGCGTATCGATGAGCGTCTTCTTTTTGGGCGCACGGCTCTTAAAGTCCTTGTAGGCCTCGAACTCGTAGCGCAGACAGCACATCAGGCGGCCGCACACGCCGCTGATCTTGGACGAGTTGAGCGGCAGGTCCTGCTCTTTTGCCATGCGGATCGAGACGGGCTCAAACTGTCCGCCAAAGCGCGTGCAGCAGAGCTCCTGTCCGCACTGGGCATAGCCGCCCACCAGGCGGGTCTCGTCGCGCACACCGATCTGGCGCATGTCGACGCGAATGTGCAGCGTCGAGGACAGATCCTTGACGAGCTGGCGAAAATCGACGCGCTCCTCGGCCGCAAAGTAGAACACGGCCTTCTCGCCGCCAAACAGGTACTCGACGCCCACCGGCTTCATCTCGAGGTCGAGCTCCTTGACCAGGCGGCGGAAGTCGACCATGGCCTCGTCGCCCTGGATGGCCAGGTCGTCGGCAAGCTGCAGGTCGATGTCGCTCGCCACGCGCAGCACGGGCTTGAGCGGCTGACCGATCTCGTCTTGCGGTACCTCGAAGGGATCGGCCGTGACCAGGCCGATCTCGGTTCCGCGCTCGGTGGAGCAAATGGCATAATCGGCCTCGAGGATATCCAGATCCTGCGGATCGAACCACAGGTCGCGCGAGGCGTAGGTAAACTTAACGGGTACGACTAACGGCATTTCAGTGCCTTCCTGATATCGAACAGCATGACCTCGATGGCCAGCTGGGGAGTAACGTTTCTGGCGATGTTGCGCTCGGCGGTCGCGACTGCCTCGAGCGCCCGCGTGGCACCCGCAACATTCGTCGCGGCGGCAAGCCGACCGATCGTGTCGCGCACGTCTTCGTTCACCACGTCGGCCGCCTCGTCCTGAAGCGTCAGCAGCACGTCGCGCATGAGCGTCCGCGCGCTCGCCAGCGCTTCCATGATACCCGAACGCTCGCGCGCGTTGAGTTCGCGCTTGTTGCGGTCCTCAAGCTGCTTCAATGCTCCACGCGACAGGTAGTCGGCGTTTTGCTCGAGCACCTTTTCCTGCGTGGACTTGACCTCGGCGAGCGGCGCCTTAACGGCGACGATGAGTGACTTGGCGCGGCTGAGCACGTCGGCCTCGTCGGCGGCGATAAGCGAATCGATGGCGCGAACCATCTGACGGCGGGCGTCCTGGCGCTCGGCGCTCTTGAGGAACTCGATGCCACGCGTGGGGCTTCCCGCTACGGCGACGGCCATGCGGCAACGCGCAGGGTCCTGACCGGTGGCGCGGCTCACGGCCTGCGCGGCGACGGCGGGCGATACCAGCCGAAACGGCACGCACTGGCAGCGGCTCACGATGGTGGGCAACATCACGTCTGCCGAGGTGCCCAGCAGGATGAACATAACGCCCTCGGGCGGCTCCTCGAGCGTTTTGAGCAGTGCGTTGGCGGTGTTGGCGCGCAGTTGCTCGGCACGGTCGATGATGTAGACCTTGGCCTTAGCGCGGATGGGCGCCAGAGGCACGTCATCGAGCAGCTCGCGGGTCTGGGCGATGAGGTAGCCCGTGGCGCTCTCGGGCGTGTAATAGTGCACGTCGGGGTGCGTATGGCGGGCGACGCGCACGCAGCTATCGCATGAGCCGCAGCCATCTTGCTCGCACAGGAAGGCTTGGGCGAGCGCCCACGCGGCGTCGAGCTTGCCGGCGCCGGGCGCACCCAAAAACAGGTAGGCGTGCGATGCGCGACCGCTGGCGACGGCATTGGTCAAAAAGTCGCGCACGCGCTCTTGGGTGTCGAGCTTGGCCAGTAGGCTTGCCTGAGCGGGGGCCATGCTACTCGGCCTCCTGGGCAAGCGCGGCGGTGACGGCGTCCTGGGAAATGTCGAGGCCGTAGGCGCGAACCTGCTCAACCGTCTGCGCGAAGACGTCTGCGATCGACGCAGTGGCGTCGATGAGCTTTACGCGGTCTGGCTCCTCGGCAGCAATTGCGCAAAATCCCTGGTAGACACGCTCCTGGAAGGCCATGCCCTTGGCCTCCATGCGGTCTGCCGCACCACGGGCGGCCATGCGCAGCGCCGCCTGCTCGGGCGTGATGTGATAGACGAGCGTGAGCGCCGGATGCGTACCGGCGACAGCCAGGTTGTTGGCATCGCGCACCATCTGACGGTCGAGGCCATCGGCAAACGCCTGATAGCAGGTCGTGGAATCGTAGAAACGGTCGCACAGGACCACCTTGCCGGCAGCGAGGGCAGGCGCGATGACTTCGTGCACCAGCTGGGCACGCGCGGCCTCGTAGAGCAGCAGCTCGCAGGTGTCGCCCATCGCCGTATTGGCGGGGTCGAGCAGCAGGGCGCGAATCTTTTCGCTGATGGCGGTGCCGCCCGGCTCGCGCAGAGTTACGACCTGATAGCCAGCGAGCTCGAGCGCACGGGCCAGCAGGCGCGCCTGCGTGGACTTGCCGGCGCCATCGACGCCCTCGAGCGTGATAAAGCTATGTTGAGCGGGCTCAAAAGCCATGGGCGCAGTCCCTTCCTACAAGGCGCGAAAATGCAAGTTATAGCAACCAAGCCATGATACCCCAGTGCTCGGCGCGTCCCAAATCCAACCTAGCCATCGAGGCATCCCCGAACTTGCGGTGAAATAGGGACTGATTGAAGCTCTGAGACCGCCAAACAGTCCCTATTTCACCGCAACTTATGATGGGGAATTTTGGACGCTGGGTATAATCGTCGTATTGCATTGAAATGTGGCGAAAGGAGTGGCAATGTCTCGGTATTGCGCCTCGTGCGGCAAGCTTCTTGCAGATAATGCCAAGTTCTGCACCTCGTGCGGTGCACCCGTTGAGCAAACAACCGCAAGCGATAGCCAGCCCGCTTTTGAGCAGACCGGTTCCCTCGATACGCCGCAAGCCAAGGCGGACGACCCCCTCGCCTATCGCCCCGACCCCGCCGCAGGCCCCGCAGCCGTCGAGACCACGCAGCGCATACCCGTCGCGAGCGGCTCGCCCCAACAGCAGCCGGCTCCCGCATACGCGCCCGCTTCGTCACAGACCCCCGCTCCCAAAAAGAGCGGCACCGGGCCGCTTATCGCCGTTATCGTTGTGCTGGTGGCGATCATCATCGCCCTGGTCGTTTTCTTTGTGATCAAGCCTTTCGACAACGCCGCCACGCAGACGACTGCCGAGGTAGCTAAGCTGCACCATGACGTCGACGACGATGACCTAAAGCCTCTCGGCGATCCCAACAGCCTGTACGACGATGATGACGATGACGACGACGAGGATGGCGGCGAAGCAACGCTCTCCGAGCAGAATCTCTACCGCCGACTGAGCGAATACTACGACTTGCTCGAAGACCTCGACAACTACGTCCGTGGCTGCGCGCAGAACTTCAACGGCAGCTATCTGGAAGAGGATCGAACCACCCGTCAAAATCTCGCCGACGTCGCCGAGCGCACGGAGGACACCATCGAGCAGTATTACGACATCGTCGAGGACCTAGACGTCCCGACGAGCTCCAAGAACTACAGCTCCTGGAAAGACATCGTTGCCCTGTACGACGACCTGGATCACCGCATTGACGCAATCTGTGATGCCTGGGAGATCAGCCTGAAATACGCCAAGCCTGCGGACCACAAGAATGAGATCGTGACGCCACTGTCGCGCGACAACGTGGCGGGCACCAATGACAATAAGTACCGTCTAGACTTTGAGGAGCGCTATCCCGGCGCCAAACCCGTCGAAGTGAACTAGTCGCATGCGACGTTCTCAAACGACTACTCATTAAAGAACGTCCCCAATGACTGCCTAGAAAACGAGCGAGGATCGCGGGGTCCTCGCTCGTTTTTGTTTTCGGCAATGTTTCGACTGCGCCGCTACTTGTCGGCGGCGGTCTTTTTGGTAGTCGACTTCTTGGCCGTCGTCTTTTTGGCGGTCGTCTTCTTGACCGCCGTCGTCTTCTTGGCCGTGCTCGCCTTAGTCGTGGTCTTGCGGCCGCGGGCGGGTTTCTTCTCCTTGGTCGGGCAGTCCATGTTCACGCAGATGCGCCACGGGCCGCGCGCCGTGTTGACCACCACGATGGGGGCGCCGCACTCGGGACAGGTCTCGCCCGTCGCCTCGAGCTTGCCACGCGCCGGCAGCGGATAGCTCACGCCGCAATCGTCATAGTTGGTGCAGCGGATAAAGCGCTTGCCGCTCTTCTCGCTCTTGTGTGCGATCAGGTCGCCATGGCGTCCGGCCTCGGCACACACCTTGCACTCGCCCACCTTAAGGTCGGGCTCGTAGTTGGTGGGGCACGTGGGGTTCACGCAAATCTCGAAGGCCTTCTGGCGGAACGGCTGGCACTTAATGCGCGGCGCGCCGCACTCGGGGCACACGGCCGCCTCGCCCTCGAGCGGGCTTACCTTGACGCCGCTCGGCACCGGATAGGTCACGTCGCAGTCGGGCCAGCCCATGCAGCCAATGAAGCTGCCACGGGTCTTGGCGCTCGTCTTCATAACCAGGTCCTTGCCGCACTTGGGGCAGGCGCCCACGCGCGCATCGGCCGTGACGGCGTCGCTGATGGCGTCGCCCAGCTCCTGCGTGTGCTTGAGCAGCTCGTCGAGCACACCAGCCAGCAGCGCGCGCGAGTGCGCCACGACATGCTCTTCGGTATCCTCGCCGCGCTCCACACGGGTCATGTCGCCATCGAGCTCGCTGGTCATATCGGGGCTCGTGATGCGCGGGGCAAACTGCGTCAGTGCATCGATGATGGCGATGCCCAGCTGACTCGGCTCCACGGGATCGTTTTTGAGGTAGCGCACGGCGTACAGGCGCTCGATGATGCTCGCGCGTGTGGACTTGGTGCCCAGGCCGCGCTTTTCCATCTCCTGCACGAGCTTGCCCTGGCTGTAGCGCGCGGGCGGCTCGGTCTGCTTGGCCTCGAGTTTAATGTCGAACACGTCGACCGTATCGCCCTGCTCCAGCGGCGGCATCTGCTCATCGCGCTTGAGTCCATACGGATACGCCTCGCGGAAACCCGGGGTCACGAGCACATCGCCCGAAGCCACGAACGGCTCACCGTTCACGTCGAGCTCGAGCTTGGTGTTCTCGATGCTCGCGGGCCCCATGAGCGTTGCCAGAAAGCGGCGGGCGATGAGGTCGTAGAGCTTACGCTGGCCGCCGTCGAGCGTGGACGGATCGCCCTCGCCCGTGGGGTAGATAGGCGGGTGGTCGGTGGTCTCGACCTTGCCACGCGTGGGCTTCATGGGACCGGCGAGTACCTTTTTGCACACGGGTGCCAGCGCCGGGTTAATCTTTGCCAGGTCGCTCACCACGGCGCCCAGATCGAGCGTCGCGGGGTACACGGTATTGTCGACACGCGGGTAGCTGATGAGGCCCGCCATGTAGAGGGACTCGGCGATGCGCATGGTACGCGCAGGCGAGATACCCTCGGCTGCGGCGGCAGCCTGCAGCGAGGTGGTCGCAAACGGCGTGGGCGGCTGCTGCTTGCGCGAGCGCTTGGTCACCGCGGCAACGGTCGCCGTCGTAGCGCCGTCAACGTGGCCGTACGCTGTCTCGGCAGCATCCTTGTCGGTAAAGCGTGCCGTCTTGTGCGCAATCTTAAAGCGGTCGTCCTCGGCAGCACTCTGCGCGGCGCCCATGCCACGGATCTGCCAATAGTCCTCGGGCACAAACGCCATGCGCTCGCGCTCGCGCTCGACCACCAGGGCAAGCGTCGGCGTCTGCACGCGGCCGGCGGAACGCACGTTGCCAAAACCGCCAAACTTGGCGAGCGTCAGGTAGCGCGTGAGCACCGCGCCCCAGATGAGGTCGATGTGCTGACGGCTCTCGCCGGCGTCGGCCAGGTTCTGGTCGAGCGAGACAAGGTTATCGAAGGCCTGCGTGATCTCGGCCTTGGTAAACGAAGAATACTGGGCGCGGGCGACCGGCAGGTCGGGCGCAACCTCGCGCACCTTGTTGAGAGCGTCCGAGCCGATCAGCTCGCCCTCGCGGTCGAAGTCCGTGGCGATAATGACGCTGTCGGACTTTTTAGCGAGGTTCTTGAGCGAACGAATGAGCTCCTTCTCGGCCGGCAGCTTAATAACGGGTGCCCAGGTGAGGTAAGGCAGGCTCTCGAGCTTCCAGCCCTTGATGGAAATGCCATCGGCAAGAAACGGCTTGCGCTTGGTGTCGTACGGCGGGCGGGCCAGGCCATCGGGCATATCGGCCGGCAGCATCTCGCCGTCTTCGGTCACCGAATACCAACCCAGCTTTTTATCGAAAAGCACGCTGTCGCAAAAATCGGGCGCAAGGATGTGACCGGCAAGGCCGATCGTCACGCACTCCTCGCCCTTCCACTCAAAACGATAGATGGCGGTATTGTACACCTTGTCCTTTTTGGGCTTACCCGTGGACAGCCGCTCGGCGATCTGACGCGCGGCGTCGTTTTTCTCGGCGATGATGAGCTTCAAAAGAGGCTCCTATCTCGTATCTCTGCGGCTACGCCCGCCCGTATGGCGGCCGACTTACGCCCTTGCTTGCTCAATCTGCCCGATGAGCCAATCGCACCAGGCATCCATGCCCTCGCCCTTGCGCGCGCTCACGGCAAACCGCGGCGCCTGCGGATTGAGGTCATCGAGTGTCTTAGTATACCTATCCATGTCAAAATCGAAAGCCGGAGCCACGTCGACCTTGTTGAGCAGCTGCGCGCCGGCGTGTTGGAAGATGCCCGGGTACTTGATGGGCTTGTCGTCGCCCTCGGGCACCGAGAGGATCATGATGGACAGGTTCTCGCCCAGGTCAAAGTCGACTGGGCAGACCAAGTTACCCACGTTTTCGATAAAGATGACATCGATGTTTTGAAGACCCACAGCTTGGTCGAAGGCGTCGACGGCCTCCATGATCATGTTGCCCTCGAGGTGGCACAGGCCACCCGTGTTGATCTGGATGGCGGGCATGCCGGCTTCCTTCATGGTGATGGCGTCGACATCCGAGGCAATATCGCCCTCGATGACGGCACAGCGCAGGCCAGCCTTGTCGCGCAGGCGCTCGTTGGTGCCCAGGATCGTGGTGGTCTTGCCCGAACCGGGGCTCGACAGCACATTGATCACATAGGTGTTTGTCTCTTTAAATCGCTGTCGCAGCTGATCTGCCAGGCGCTCGTTGCGCGACAGAATCGGCGACGCGATATCAATCGTTTTCTCAGCCATACTTAGCGCTCCTTACTTTGGCCCCTTTATACCCCATCACCAGATGGCTAGCGGGCTAATCGTCGGGGGTTTCGATTTCGATACTTGCGATGTCGAGCTCGCGGCCGTGCAGCAGGCGCACGTTGGCGCCGCCACATTGGGGACAGCGGCAATGGAAGCGATCGTGCTCAAAGACCTCCCCGCAGTCCAGACACTCGCTTTGTGGATGGACTTCCTCCACGGCAAGCTCGCAGCCTCGCGTGAGCGGGTCCTCATCGCGAAATGTCTCCCACGCAAAGTCGAGCGCCTCGCGCACAACTTCGGTCATATCCCCGATACGCAGCGTTACCAAAACGGCGCGCGAGGCCCCCGCCCCACGCGCCGCGCGAATCACTGTATCGAGTATGCCGTTGACAATGCCAACCTCGTGCATACCGATTTACTCCTCGTCGTCCTCATCGTCCGAGAACAGGTCCAGACGGCTCACAAACAAGCCCTCCTTGCCCTCGCGCGCGGTAATGACCACGCGGGCAATGGCGAGCGAAATCTCGTAGAGCGAGAGCAGGGCACCATACATGAGCCCCAGCGTAACGGGCGAGCCGTCGGGCGTAATCACAGCCGAGCCCACAAGCAGGCCCACGTACACGTAGCGCCAGGCGCCGCGGAAGGCCGCGTAGGACACGATGTGGAAGACGGACAGGTAGAAGATGATGAGCGGCAGCTCAAACGCCACACCAAAGCCGATCATAAAGAGCAGCTCCATGTTGACGTAGTTCTCCAGGTCGGGCAGCGCGGTTGCGACGGCAGAGGTCTCGCCGATGAGCCACTCAAAGCCTGCCGGGATAATGATGAAGTAGCAAAAGATTGCGCCCAGGAAGAACAGCACCGTCGAGGCGAGCACCGTAGGCACAACCCACTTGCGCTCGTTGGGACGCAGTGCCGGCAGGAAAAATGCCAGAATCTGCCAGATGATCATGGGCGTGCACATGACCACGGCCATCTTGATGGCCAGCGAGAAGCGCAGGCCAAAGCCGCCGAGCGTGGTGGTGATGTAGAACTTACCGTCCGGCACAAAGGAGCGGATGGGGTCTTCCAGGATGTCGAGCACCACGGGCGTGGCGAAATACAGCACGATGGCGGCGGCAAACACCGACACGACCACGATGGTCAGGCGGCGACGGAGCTCTCCCAGGTGATCGAAGAGCGGCATGCGCGCAGGTCCGATAGGCATTACTCATCGCCTCCCTTCGAGGCGTCGGCGGTGGCAGCCTCGGCAACGGCCTCGTCCTCGGCCTCGAGCTCGCGAGCGAGCTGGTCGACGACGGCCTTGCGCTTGCGGGGACGACGGGCGTAGAGGTCAGCCGTCGTGGGCTCTGCCGGCTCGGGCTCGGGCTCCGGCTCTGCAGCAGGCTCGGGCTCGACGACAGGCTCGACGGCAGCGGCAGGCTCGGCACCCTCGGCCTCGGACTCCTCAGCAGCACCCTCGCCCTCGGCGGCAGCCTCGCTCGCGGCTTTCACGGCAGCAAGACGAGCGCGACGCTCGGCAAAGGTCTCCTTCTTTGCGGGCGCTGCCGTCTCGGCGGCATCCTCGTCCGCATCGGAATCGTCGTCGGTCGCAGCAGCCTTCTTGGGCTTGACCGGGGCCGAAGCGGCCTCACTCACCGGATCGATAATCTCGGACTGAACAACGGCCGTCATCTTTTCCTGCGTCTCGCGGAACTGACGGATGGCACGGCCGATCGTGCGGCCCATCTGTGGGAGCTTATCCGGGCCAAACAGCAAAAAGCCGAAGACCACGATGATCGCGAGCTCACCCTCTCCAATACCAAACACACATACCTCCAAGGCTCGATGTGAGTCGAGCCCGCACCGCGCCATTCGGCCGGAACTCGTCTATTCATTCGGTCAAGTATAGCGCCCGGACGCCAAAACGTCCGAGCGCATCACAAACATATGCCAAACGGCACGCCCTTTTGAGGGCAAAGGTTATGCAGCGGTAATCGAAATCTCCTGGTCGACACCCAACAGCTGAACCACACGCATCACCGGGGGCTGCACATTGGTGCAGCTAAAGCGCTTGTCGTGGTCGGCCGCGTGGTGCGCGGCGCCCACGAGCACGCCAATGCCCGTCGAATCGATGTAGCTCACCTGGGCAAAATCGAGCTCAACGGCCTCAGTGGGCTGCTCGAGCGCCAGGTCGATGGCATTGCGCAGGCTATCGGCGTTAGAGATATCGATCTCGCCGGTTACCTTAATGGTGTAGAGCTCTGGCGTGGGGTTGGTGGAAATACCCAAATCCATGTATACGCTCCTTTACGTATCGAAAGTGCGGATAGTACGGGAAGCCGCGCGCTAGGCGCGCTCGGCACGCGCAAGCTCGGCAGCGACGAGCTTGACGGCCAGCACCAGCACATCGAGCGCAGCCTCTAGGTCCTCGACCGTGGGATAGCTCGGCGCGATGCGGATGTTGGTGTCGCGCGGATCCTTGCCATAGGGCCAGGTGGCACCGGCCGGCGTGAGCTTAACGCCCAGGTCTGCGCAAAGCGCGGCGACCTTTTGAGCCGAGCCCTCGGGACCATCGAAGCTTACAAAGTAGCCGCCGCGGGGGTGCGTCCAGGTGGCGCAGCCCGTGTCGCCCAAGCCCTCGGTGAGCTTGCGCTCGACAGCCTCAAAGCGCGGGCGCAGGAACTCGGCATGCTTTTTCATGTGCTCCTTGACCGCCTCGATGGTGGGAAGGAAGCGCACGTGACGCAGCTGGTTGAGCTTGTCGGCACTGATGAGGCCGGCCTTCAGGCGCTTGGAGAACTCCGCGATAACCGCGGGGCTCGCACCGATAAAGCCGATACCGGCACCCGGGAAGGTGATCTTGGACGTCGAGGCGAATGCCACCACGCGGTCCTCGGTGCCCGCCGCGCGGGCAAGATCAAAGATGTTGGCGAGCTCGTCGGTCTCGTCGTACAGGTCGTGCACGCAGTAGGCGTTGTCCCAGAAGATGCGGAAATCGGGCGCGGCCGTGTGCATCTCGACCAGGCGGCGCACGGTGTCCTCGCTAAAGGTGATACCCGTGGGGTTGGAATACTTGGGCACGCACCAGATGCCCTTGATGGAATCGTCGGCGGCAACGAGGCGCTCGATCTCGTCCATATCGGGGCCGTTGTCGGTCATCGCGACGGGAACGTTCTCGATACCCAAGTCGGCGGTAATGCCAAAGTGGCGATCGTAGCCGGGAACCGGGCACAGGAACTTGACCTTCTTGCCGTCGTGCGCTGCCTCGTAAGCCTCCCAAGGATCGCTACCACACGAGCCGCAACGCCAGAACATACCGGCGATATCGTGCTCGATCAGCAAGCTCGACGAACCCAGCACGAGCGTCTGCTCGGCGGGGCAACCCAGGAACTCCCCCGCCAGCTTGCGTGCCGAGGGAATGCCCTCAAAGCAGCCGTAGTTGGAGCAGTCGACATTGCCGTCGTGCAGATCGGCATCGGCATTGAGGATATCGAGCATGGGTCGAGAGATGTCCACCTGGGAGGGCGACGGCTTGCCGCGAGCCATGTCGAGCGCCAGGCCCTTGGCCTTGACCTCGGCGACCTCGGCCTTGAGCGCCTCGATGGCGGCATCGAGTTCGGTGGTTTCCATCTTCTGGTAGATCGTCTGCATGGGTGCGACCTTTCACGAAGCGGTACGTTGCAATTCTTCTAAGTATAGACCGCCACCGTCGCAACGTTATGAAGCCGTGATAGATTAAGTCCATCGCAATGAATTACGAATCGCCGCGCATGCCGGCGTGAAGCGCCCAAGGAGGCACTATGGAGTACGGATCGTTCCAGGCCGAGGAATTCGGCGACCTGCAGCGCCTGGTCGACGGACTATTTTACGACCGTCACGCCATCGACCGCCTGGATCTGATCGTACAGGCCGAAATCTTGGACCTGGCGCCCGATCTCATGGAAATCGTCAACCTGCTACCGCCCGGCTATTACGACCGCCAGTCACTTTGCGACCAGCTCAACTCCGCCTTGGCCGCCCACGGCTGGGGCGCCATCTACGGCACCGTGGAATAAACCTAGTCATTGGGGCCTGTGGTCAAAAAATAGCAAATATGAGTACTGTTACTTTTTTAGTAACAGCGATTTTGAATTAAAAAGGCCAGTCTTGGCCTTTTGTGTCCGGTTTTGGAAGGATGCATCGGCATTTTTCGTCCAGCCACGCAATCGTTAATGCACAGACAGAATAGATTTGTACATTATTTTTCGCGCCTAAAATGAAACGCCGTTTGTGACAGTACTCACAAACGGCGTTTTTTGGCCACTGGGGTGTCCGGCAGGTGGCAAGTACCACTCAAAACCGCGTTTTACACGCGCTCGAGCAGGCTCTGGCGTCTGTTTCTACGCGCCTACTCGTTCTTGGGCGCGGGGTGCTTGCAGATCACACTCATGTAGATCATGCCAAGTACGGCCGCGGTGACAGAGCCGGCGAGAATAGCGGCCTTGGCGGCCAGAACCTCAAACTGGGCCGTCGGGAAGGCGAGGCCGCTGATGAGAATCGACATGGTAAAGCCGATGCCGCCCAGAATGCCCACGCCGGCAATCATGTGCCAGTTGACATTGCGCGGCAGCTCGCAGGCCCTAAGCTTAACCAGGGCAAACGTCATGCCAAAGATACCGATCGGCTTACCCAGCAGCATGCCAAAGTACACGCCGAGCGTCACCGGGTCGGTGAGCAGCGTGCTCATGTCCACGCCCACTAGGCGAACCTGTGCGTTGACGAACGCAAAGATCGGCAGGATCACAAAGTTGACCGGCGTGGAGATCAGACGCTCCATGCGAATGAGCGGCGGGGTCACGCGGTGCATGACGCGCTCGACCTTGGTAGTCGAGACGGTAAAGTCATGCTGGCCCAGGATGTGTGCCTCGTCATCGTAGCGGTCATCGAGCAGCGGCAGGCACTCGCCCAACCAATCGGTGAGGCTATCGAGCTTGACGCCGCACTTGGCCGGGATGGTAAAGGCCAAGATGACGCCGGCGAGCGTAGCATGCACGCCGCTCTTGAACATGCAGAACCACAGCAGCAGGCCCAGCACCGAGTACGGGGCAAGGCGGTAATGCTGCGTCTTGTTGAGCCACACGAGCGCGCAGGTCACAAGCGCGGCGGCGCCCAACCAAAACGGATTGGGGCTCTGACCGTAGAAGATGGCGATGGCGGCGATGGAAATGAGGTCGTCGGCGATGGCAAGCGTCGAGAAGAACACACGCACGCCGTTGGGCACGCGATTACCCAAAAGCGACAGCACGCCCAGCGCAAAGGCAATATCGGTTGCCATGGGAATGGCCCAGCCGTTGTGCGCGCCGGCATGGTTAAAGATCAGATAGATGCAGGCGGGAACGACGACGCCGCCCACGGCCGCCAGCATGGGAAGCATAGCCTGGCGCGGGTTTTTGAGCTCGCCGACCGTCATCTCGTACTTAAGCTCAATGCCCACCAGCAAAAAGAAAATCGCCATGAGAAAGTCGTTAACGAAAAGCTCAACGGTGAGACCGGCCGTAAGGTTGCCCAGACCCACATACAGCGGGGTCTCCAAAAAGTGATGGATGGCCTCGTAGGCATCGGTATTGGCGCAAAAGACGGCGGCGATGGCGGCGAAGACCATGACGGCGGCGGAAATCGTGCCGTTCTCGGCGATGCGCTCCCAGATGTCGTGACGTTCAAAGCGCTTGCGCTCACGAACGTTGAACAGCTGCTCAGTTGCTGCCATGGGCGGCTCCTTTCACGGGAAAGTTCCCGTCTTAAAAAAGCACGGCCCGCCCAAGTGGCGGCGCCGCGCTCTAACGTATTACGCTTGCATCTAGCCTACCCTGCACGACAAGCACGCAGGCGTGGCCGAAAAGCGGAACCACAGGTTGAACATTATTTGCTCAACGGCACGGGCACGCCTGTCCAAGAGACGACGCGGCGCCGTGTACAAAAAACGACCGGAGTGCGGGGTGTCCGCGATCCGGTCGTGGCGTTTGGTCAACTAAACCTAGCAGGCGGCCATGATGGGGGCAGCGACCTGCTTCTTACGGGAGAGGACGCCCGGCATCCAGACGCCGTCGTGCTCGTCGGCAATGCCCAGGCCCTTCTGAGCAGCCTCGGTCTCGCCCTCGAGCAGGACCTGCGAGCCCTCCTCCATGATGTCGGTGATGCACAGGACAATGCCGTCAGCACCCTTCTCGGCGGCGTAGGCGCGCATGGCCTCGCGGATCTCGTCGATCATACCGAGCGCACGGCTCTTGTCGACGGTCTCGTACTGGCCGATGAGCAGCTTCTTGCCGGCGGGCTCGAACATCTTGATGTCGTTGCCGACCATCTCGGCTGCGGTGAAGGAGCCGGACGGACGGGTGAGGAAGACCTCCATGCCGAACTTGACCGGGTCGACGCCCACCTGCTCGCCGAGCTTGGCGGCGACGGCGCGGTCGACATCGGTGGTGGTGGGGCTCTTGAGCATGAGCGTATCGGTCATCATGGCCGAGAGCAGCAGCTTGGCCTGGACGTCGGAAAGCTCAACGCCGAGCACGCCGGCGAGCTTGGTGACGATGGTGCAGCTGGAGCCCCAGGGCAGGCAGATGTAGTGCAGCGGGCCGGCGGTCTCGAAGTCGCCAATGCGGTGATGATCGACAACGCCAAAGACCGTGGCATCCTTAAGGCCGGCGACGGACTGGGCAGACTCGTTGTGGTCGGTGAGGACGACGAGCTGACCGGCCTCGACGGACTCGATCACGCGGGGCTCGGCGATGCCGGCGTCGGCGAGCAGCTTGGCGGACTCGGCCGGAAGCTGGCCCAGAGCGCAGGCCTCGTAGGTGTTGCCGGCATACTCAACCTGATTGAGCAGCTGGGACAGGACGACGGCGCTCATGATGGCGTCGTTATCGGGGTTCTGGTGACCAAAGACAAGAACGTTTGCCATGGATATCCTCCACTTGATATGTGTACTTGGACGTAGCTATGGTAGCACGCTGGCGCCGAGCCTTATGAGACGCAAGGGCCGCGGCGCAATTTGGGGCGAGCCTGGGGGCGAAGTCTGCCACCTTGTACCACCGCCCTCCTGCACCGACTATTTACCGGCGGCGCGCAGGGCTACGTAGGCGGCACCGATGATGCCGGCGTCGTTTCCGAGCGAAGCGACCTTAATGGGCGTCTCGCGCGAGGCAGAGAGCGCGTACTGCTTAAAGTGCTCGCGAACCTTGTCGAGATAAACATCGGCCGAGGCAGACGCGCCGCCACCGATCAGGAACATCTCGGGGTCGACCACGTTGGCGATAAGCGCCAGGGCGCGGCCAAGGTAGTCGGCCATGGTGTCGGCTGCGGCCAGCGCAAGCTTGTCGCCCTCGCGGCAGGCCTGGAACACGTCCTTGGAATCGGAGGGGCCGGTGAGCTCAATGGGCTCGACACCCGCCTTCTTGCACTCGGCAAGGTAGTTGCTCACCACGCCGGTGGCGCTGGAATACTGCTCCAGATGGCCATGGCCGCCACAGCCGCAGGTGCGCTCCTCGGCCGGGTTCAGGCACATGTGGCCAATCTCGCCGCCGGCGCCCACAACGCCCGATACCACGTCGCCGTTAACGATAACGCCGCCGCCCACGCCGGTACCGATGGTGACCATCACCACGTTCTGCACGCCCTTGGCAGAACCGAGCCAGGCCTCGCCCATGGCAGCGGCGTTGGCATCGTTCTCATACTTAACGACCGCATCGGGGCAGTGCTTCTGAATGGCGACCCTCAGCTCGGGCAGGTTAATGGCAATGTTGGCCTTGACCTTGGCATCGCCCGACGCCGGGATGGGACACGGAACGGCCAGGCCAATGCCCGCCACAAAGGCACGCGGAATCTGTGCCTTGGCGACCACCTGGTCGATAGCCTCGGTCACCGCGGCAAAGCCCGCAGCGTCAACGATAGGAGGCGTGGGCACGCTGGCCTTGGCAAGCAGGTTGCCGTCCTCGTCGAACAGGCCCTCCTTAACCGAAGTGCCGCCGACGTCGATGCCGATGTAGTACTGCTTAGGTTCCATGGGAGCCCACCTTTCTCGTTTAAACATTGCCTGTATGGTACCGCTCTCAAGGCAAAAACCTACCAAAAAGGGACAGGTTTGTTTTGGCAGGTTTTATCTGGGGTAACGCAATTGGCTGCCCAACAGGCCGCGCAAGACCATCCCCAAAAATAAAGGCGCCGGGAGGCGGAGGCTCCCGGCGCCCGTCAAAGGGACTATGTTGTCTGTTGGACCGCACGGTCCGTCGCGGCGATAACGCCGACTAGGCCTGAAGTGCCTGCAGCTGCTTGTGAACCTCGATGAGCTCCGTCGCCATGACGCGCATGGTCTCGGTGCCGGCCATCTGGTCCTCGGCATGCAGCAAAATCAACGGGGCCTCGCCGTTACGCTCGCCGTTGGCCTCCTTCTTCAGAAGCCCCATGTGAACATCGTGGCCACCGTTATAGGCCTCGTCGCCCTGCTTGATAAGCTCCTCGGCGGCGTCAAAATCGCCCTCCTTGGCCTTTTGCACGGCATTGATGTACATGCTCTTGGCGGTACCGACGTAGCTGATGATCTCAAAGCAGGTCATCTGCAGTTCGTTCATATCCTCCATGCAGAGCACCTAGCCCATCACGCTGACGCAGTGGTCGATGATGCCGGCAGCGTTCATGCGGCCGTAGTCGACCATGTTGATAACCTCAACCGGGAAGCGGCCGGCGGCCTCCTTCTCAAAATCGCCCTTGGTGTAGCCGATCTGCGGACCAAGCAGCAACATGTCGCACTCGTCCAGGTGATCGTGGGCCTCGTTCATGGGACGAGCCTCGACCTCAATATCCAGACCACGGTTTGCAACCTCGGCCTGCATCTTCTGGACCAGCAGGCTCGTGGACATACCGGCATTGCAGCAGAGCATGATCTTCTTCATGGTTTCCTCCTTATAACTGCGCGGCGCGCAGACGACAACTGGTTTTATTCCTTGCGGCTATTGTGCCCACCCCCCTGCATCTTTACACAAGGGAGAGAGCTGCGGGCACCGGCACCGCGTACCGGCGCCCGCAAAGGTGAAAGGGACGAACGTTAGGCGTTCTACTCGGCGAAAGCCTCCTGCTTGGCGATTGCCTTCTCGGAAATCTTCATAAAGGGCAGGTAGACGGCCATGCCAATGACAATCTCGATAGCCTGCCACACGCCGGCGCGCCAGTCAAAGCCCGTAGCGAGCAGGGCATTGATGACGGGAGGCATGGTCCAGGGCACCTGGGCGATGCAGGGGCTGATGATGCCTGCGCAGGTAAGGCCATAGGTGATGCCGATGAACAGATCGGGAAGAAGAACGAACGGGATCATGAGCGGCAGGTTGTACACGATGGGGTAACCGTAGATAACCGGCTCGTTGATGTTGAACAGACCAGGCAGGATAGCCATCTTGGAAACGGTCTCGGAAGCCTTGTTCTTGGAGAACAGGAGCGTGTCGAGCAGGAGCATGAGGGTGCAGCCCGAGCCGCCGATGAGGGCGAAGCTGTTAACGATCTGCATGTTCATGTAGTGATCGGGCTGGATGGTGCCACCGGCGGCAAAGGTAGCCATGTTGTCGACGATGAGCATGGTCAGGATCGGCTCGACGGTAGCGCCAGAGATGGTGGACTGGTGAATACCGACGCAGAACAGCAGGTTAGCAAGGGTGTAGATGAGGATAACAGCCCACGGACCGGCGTTCATGATGCTCTTGAGCGGGTTGGAGATGCACGTGGAGATGATGGTGCACAGATCGGTGCCGGCGCACACGGCGAGCAGGGCTGCGGCAAGAGCGAAGACCGCGAGGTTAAGCAGCATCGGAATCATGACGTTGAAGGAGTTGGAGACCGCGGGAGGCACGCCCTCGCCCAGCTTAACCTTGAGCTTCTCGACGCCAGAAATCTTGATGAAGAGCGAGACGGAAAGCAGGGCGATGATAATAGCCGAGAACAGACCGTTGGTGCCGGTGTTGGCAGTCGAAAGGGCGCCCGTGACCTCGGCGGAGGTGATCTTGTCGGTGAGCAGTGGGCTCGTGGCGGCAAGCGAGGCGGTGATCTGCTGCGGCATCATGATGACGAAGGCAGAGATGGCGACGACCACGCAAGCGAGCGGGTTATCGAAACGCTTGTTCTTGGCGAGGCTGTAGCCAATCAATCCGGCCAAGATAATGGCAGAGACGTTGAGGGTGCCCAGCGTAATTGCCGAGCCCCACGTCTGAAGGTTGGCAAGGCCCGCCGCATCGAGCGGGAACAGAGGGAACACGACGTTGTTAATAAGAACCGCGATACCCGCAAGGATATAGAGCGGCGTGATGGTCGCGAAGGCGTCACGCAGGGAACGCAGGTGAACCTGGTTTCCCACCTTCGCAGAGACCTCGGCAAACTTGTCGAGGAAGCTCTTTCCGTTGTCACTGGCCATGATTGCTCCTAACTTTCAAATCCGGCCTTTTCCTATGCGCACGGTGGTCTGTCGCCCTCTGCCACCAGATGTGCCATGTGTTGCGCGCGGCGGCGCGCGGTCTGGGCGTTCGCCCGGTCGCTAATCAACCACGTGGGTCGTGGCGACCTGTTTGAGCCAGGCCGCCGACTTCTTAAGGCGGCGCTTGTAGCCGTCCATGAGATCGACCTCGACAAAGCCGTAACGATTCTTAAAGGCATTGGCCCAAGACCAGTTATCGATGACGGCCCAGTAGTGATAGCCCCGGCACTTGGCGCCCTCGTCGATGGCCTTGGCCACCCACTCCAGGTGCTGACGTACAAAGTCGACGCGGTAGTCATCCTGGATGGTTCCTTCGGCGTCACGGTTCTTGTATTCGTCCATGATGCCGATGCCGTTCTCGGAAACGAACCACTCAAGATCGGGGTAGTTCTTAGCGCAGTCCATGCCAAAGTCGTAGAGGCCCTGCGGGTAGATCTCCCAGCCGCGGCTCTCGTTCATAACGGCGTCGGGCCATACGTACTCGTCGGCAAAGTGCGGCAGGCCGTACTGGTCGACCTTGCTCGCCGGCGCCTGAACACGCGTGGGGTGGTAGTAGTTGCAGCCGAGCCAGTCGACAACACCCTGCTTAAGGATCTCTTGGTCGCCGGCGCGGAACGGGAGCTTAACGCCGCCCTCGGCCAGGCTGTCGAGCACGTCGGCAGGAAGCTCGCCCTTGGTGATGAGGTCGAGCCACCAGCGGTTGTTGATGCCGCTGGTCATGCGCACGGCCTCGAGGTCCGCCTCGCTGGGGTTCTCCTTGGTGTAGACCGGGGTAAAGCAGTTGATCATGCCGATCTTGGCATCGGCGCGAATAGCGCCCTCGTCATAGGCGCGACGATAGTTGGCCACGGCCAGCGCGTGCGCCAGCGAGATGTGATACTGCACGGTGCGGGCGCGGTTGAAGTCGTGGAGCTGCGGGAACCACACGCCCTCCTGATAGCGCTGCTCGGGCTCGACGATGGGCTCGTTAAAGGTGAACCAGTACTTAATCTCCTGGCCAAACTCGTGGAAGGCGACGTCGGCGTAATGTGCGTAAGCCTCGACAACCTCACGGCTCTCCCAGCCGCCACGGTTAAAGAGGTAGGTGGGCATGTCAAAGTGGTACAAGTTGACAAACGGCTCCAAGCCGGCTTCGCGAGAGGCGCGGAACAACTCGTGATACCACGCGGCACCTTCCTCGTTGAGGTTGCCGTCGGCATCGAGCAGACGGCTCCACTGGATGGAAGTGCGATAGGTATCCAGACCCAAGTCCTTCAAAATGCGAAGGTCTTCCTGGTACTTGGCCATAAAGTCATTGCCGGCGTAAGAGCCAACGCGGTTGTAGAACGAACCCAGATCCTGGATGGACCAGGTGTCCCACAGGTTCTCGAGCTTGCCGCCCTGGTTCCACTGACCCTCAGTCTGCGGGCCGGACATAGCAGCGCCAAAGAAGAAGTCGTTGGGCAGCTGATACTGTGCCATCAAAGTCCTCGCTTTCGTGTTCTAGAGCTTCCGGTTGGAGACGGGTTTGCTTTGGCAGGTTATCCGGCGCGGGCGCGCACCGGCCATACCGATATCCAACCCGCCAAAACAAAACCGTCCCCAAACGGTCGATCCTGTTGTGCGGAAGGATTCCGTTCGTTGCTTAAACTATAGCGCTCTAATTTTAAAAGTAAAGCGTCTTTTTCTTTTTTCTTTCTCGAACTTCTTAGATAAAAGTAATATGGATGCCCTGTTGAGGGTTATACTTACTTTTTGTATTCATATATGTCGGAAAGGAGGTTCCATGATTCCCAAATACGAGGCGATAGCTGCAGATATTCGTCGAAGTATCGAGGATGGCGCTCTTAAACCGGGCGACAAGCTTCCCACCGTCGTTGAGTTCTGTGAGCTCTATAGCGTTTCCAAAATCACTGTCAAACGAGCTATCGAGCAAATCACCGAGGAAGGTCTAATTACCAGCCGTCGTGGATCGGGTACCTACGTTAAGGACACGGCGGGGCTTCCCGGCCAGGCGTTTTTCCAGGGCAAAAACGACCGTGCCCAGGGTTTTTCGTATGAGCACCGCGGGGAGAAGGTGACCTCGGTGGTCTATGATTTCTCGATTGTTAATCCACCAGCGGACATCGCAGCCCAGCTGGGAATTGCCGAGGATGACTTTGCCTATCACATCGTGCGCGTGCGTCAGGCCGATGAGAAGCCCATCGTTATCGAGTACACCTACATGCCGCTCGAGCTGATTCCGGGCCTTAAAAAGAAGGACCTGTACGGATCGGTCTACCATTTCATCCGCGAGCAATGCGGGCTGAAAATTTCGAGCTTCCACCGTACCATTCGCGCCGTGGCAGCAACCAAGGAAGAAGCTGAGCGCCTGGACACCAAACCTGGCTCTCCCCTGCTCGAGCTCAAGCAGATTGGCTTTTTGGACAGCGGCGCCGCCTTTGAGTATTCGGTCTCGCGCAACGTTGGCGACCGCTTTGAGTTGCACAACGTAACATTGGCATAGGTTTTTGTAGTCATACAGGCGCTCGTTTTGAACAGTTTTACGCGGCGCCCACGCAGCACAATGGGGGTATGAACATGTCCGATTTGATTAAACTGACGCCGATCTTCCACGAGAAAATCTGGGGCGGCCGTCAACTCGAAACCGTATTTGGCTACGACATTCCCGAGGGTCCCATCGGTGAGTGCTGGGCCATCTCGGCCCATCCCAACGGTGACTGCCAGATTGCGGAGGGCCCGTATGCCGGCCACACGCTTTCATGGCTGTGGGCCGAGCACCGCGAGCTCTTTGGCAATTGCGAGGGCAAGGAGTTCCCGCTGCTCATTAAGATTCTGGATGCCAAGGACGACCTTTCGATCCAGATTCATCCCAACGACGAGTACGCCGCCGAGCACGAGAACGGCAGCCTGGGCAAAACCGAGTGCTGGTATGTACTGGACTGCGAGCCCGGTGCCACGATCATCGTCGGCCAGCGCGCCAAGGACCGCGTCGAGGCCGCACAGATGATCGAGGAAGGCCGTTGGGACGACATGCTCAACGTGCTGCCGATCCACAAGGGCGACTTTTTCCAGATTGATTCCGGTACCGTGCACGCCATCAAGACCGGCACGCTCATTTTGGAGACGCAGCAGTCGAGCGACGTGACGTATCGCCTGTACGACTACGACCGCCCCGGCACCGACGGCAAGCTGCGCCCGCTGCACATTGAGCAGAGCCTGGATTGCATCAACTTTAACGCGCAGGCACCGACCGACGGTACCGTAACCACGCCCGAGGTAGATGGCGTAACCGAGCTCGAGTCCAACCCCTGCTACACCGTCGACCGCGTGCGCGTCGACGGCAGCAAGACCCTCGACCAGCGCTGGCCCTTCATGTGTCTGTCGGTCATCGACGGCGAAGGCACCGTCTGCGGCGACCCCGTCCACAAGGGAAGCCACCTGCTGGCCCCGAGCACCGTCAGCTCCATCGACCTCGAAGGCAAGATGGAACTGATCATCAGCCACCTCTAGGTCGCAACAACAACCAAAACGCAACAAGGGGCTCCCCCGTCCACCAACGGAGGAGCCCCTACTCGTATCTACATATCAGCCCACCCGGCTCTCCAGATCAAAAAGCGAACGAGCAGAGCGACGTTCGCAAGCAACGTTATCTAAGGACCTGGGCGGGCGTATGGGGCAACATCGATCGCGAGTTCCGCACGCAAAGGAGGCCACTTAATGTGGCCTCCGTCTTGCGCAGGACTGTCCGAGCAGGCGATGTTGCCCCATACGCCCGCCCAGGTCCGCCGGGATTACGACAGTTTAACGATCGGTGCAAAGCCCTTCATCAGCTTTTTGGTCTGGCCGGTCTTTTCGAATTGAACCTCGATCATGTCTCCGACAACCGAGATGACAGTACCCGTGCCAAAGGTCTTGTGACTCACAGTATCGCCCGCGGCAAAGTCCTGCGATGCGCTGGCGCGATCGACCTTGCGCTCCACCGTCGGGGACACCTTGGACGACGGCTTTTTGGCTCGCGGCGCGCCCGAGCCAAAGGTCGAGGCAACACGGCCAGCGTCGGGCGAGACCCCACGATGGCGCTCGGTCCCATAGCTGCTGCCGCCAAAGAAGTCATCAAAGCTCGATCCGCCGCGCGAACCGGAACCGCCGGTCGAGCGCGTATGTGAGCCAAACACCTTGCCGCCATACATGTCCGAGCCCATACCCGAGCCAAACGTGCCGTGACGGTCGCCGCGCTTCTCCCAGCCCGTGCCCTCAAAACCGGCAGAACCGATGCCGCTAAACTCGATGTCCTCAAACGGAATCTCGTTGAGGAAGCGCGAGCGCGGGTTGGCAGAAGTCGAGCCGTAGGTGCGACGCTTGGCCGCATAGGTCAAGAACAGGCGCTTACGGGCGCGCGTGATGGCAACGTAGGCCAGGCGACGCTCCTCCTCGAGCTTGCCCGGGTCATCGCTGCCGCCAAAGTCGTGCACGTGCGGGAAGATGCCCTCCTCCATGCCGGCCACGAACACTGCCGGGAACTCCAGGCCCTTGGCGGAGTGGATGGTCATCATGGTGATGGCATGCGTCTCGCCGGCCAGGGAATCCAAGTCAGAGCGCAGGGCCAGCCACTCCATGAGTGCCGGCAGCGCTTTACAGGTGAGCGGGCCGTAGGTGCGCTCGATCTCGTCGGCATGTACGACACCCGCCGGCATCTCCGTCGGCGCGGCATACGCGTTGCCCGCGATGGCGGCGGCCAGGGCATCCTGCGGCGAGAGCGCCGGGGCGGCTAGGCTATCGAGCGGATTGGAACCTGCAGCATCGCGCGCGCCGACGAGTGCCTCAAACGAGGATGCCGGGGCGGACGGTCCCGGTTTGGGCGCGGGCGCGCTCACCACGACGGGCTCGGGCTCGGCGCCGGCAGGCACGTCGGCAACACCGGCTGCGCGCAGCTCTTCTAAGCTCTCGAGCGTGCCCTCGATATCCTCGTGCGTTTCCTCAAATTCGGCAGCGACGCCCAGAAATTCCTGGATATTCTCGGCACGGCTCTCGGACTCCATGGTGCCCTCGGCGCGAAACGCCTGCAGCAGGCCCGTCTTATCGACAATCATCTCGACAACGTCCTTGAGCTCGCCGTCCATGCGGCGACCCTCGCGCACCAGCGACACAAAGCTCGACAGGCCATTGCGCACCTTGGCGCTAAACATGCCCGTCTCGGCGCACGCGATCTCGCAGGCCTGGAAGAACGAACAGCGGTTGTCGCGCGCCAGCTGCTCGATCTTTTGGATCGAGGTTGAGCCGATGCCGCGGCGCGGTGTGTTAATGATGCGCTTGACGCTCATCTCGTCGGCCGGGTTCACGATCATCTTGAGGTAAGCCATGACGTCGCGGATCTCGGCACGGTCGAAGAATCGCGTGCCTCCCACGATCTTGTAGGGCACGCCCGCGCGCAGGAACATATCTTCGAGGATACGCGACTGGGCGTTGGTGCGATAGAACACGGCGATATCGTCATAGCTCGTGCCTTTGGCATGCAGTTTCTCGATCTCGCCGGCAATCCAGCGGCCCTCGTCGCGCTCGTCGCTCGCTTGGAAGGCCTGGATCTTCTCGCCATCGCCCTCGGCCGTAAACAGGCGCTTGTCCTTGCGCTGCGAGTTGTGGCGCACCACGGCATTGGCGGCGCTCAGGATGTGACCCGTGGAACGATAGTTCTGCTCCAGCTTGACGGTCTTGCAGTTTTTAAAGTCCTTCTCAAAGTCCAGGATGTTGGTGATGTCGGCGCCGCGCCAGCTGTAAATGGACTGGTCATCGTCGCCTACGACCATGAGGTTTTGGTACTTGGCGGCCAGCAGGTTAGCGATCTCGTACTGGACGTGGTTGGTGTCCTGGTACTCGTCGACGCTAATGTAGCGGAAGCGCTCCTGGTACTTTTCGAGCACCTCGGGGCGGGTGCGCAGCAGCTCAAGCGTGCGCACGAGCAGGTCGTCGAAGTCCATCGCATTGGCGGCGCGCAGGCGGCGCTCCAGCTCCAAGTAGACCTGCGCGGCCTTTTTGTCGTTGGGGCTGTCGGCGGATTTGAGCATGTCCTCGGGGCCGATCATGGCGTTTTTGGCCGAACTGATCTTGCTGCGGATCATGTTGATGGGGAATTGCTTTTGCTCGATACCGAGCGCCTGCATAATATCGCGCACCATGCGCTTGGAATCGTCGTCATCGTAGATGGTGAACTGACCGGTGTAGCCCAGCAGGTCGGCGTCCTCGCGCAGCATGCGCACGCACATGGCATGGAAGGTGCACACCCACATGCCACGGGTGCCGCTGGGAATGAGTGCCGCCAGACGCTCGCGCATCTCGGCCGCGGCCTTGTTGGTAAACGTGATGGCAAGAACCTGCCAAGGCTTAACACCCAGGTCGCCGAGCATGTGTGCGATGCGGAAGGTCAAGACGCGGGTCTTGCCCGAGCCGGCGCCGGCGAGCACCAGCAACGGGCCCTCGGTGGACAGGACCGCCTCGCGCTGGGCGGGATTAAGGCTGTCGATGTCGACGAGCGGCTTGGCGGGTTTGGGTGCCGGCGCGGGAGCGTCGTAGATGTCGAGCGGGACGAGATCGGGCTCCGGCGCAGCAGGGGCGGTGTACGCATCGAGCGGCACGGGTTCCGGCGCGGGCGGCACGGGTACCGCGGCGTTCTTTTCCCAGGGCAAGGGCTGGGTCATGGGCGACTCCTCATCTGACGGACGGCGCGCCTGCGGGCGACGCCATAGTTTGAGCCGTACCAGTATACCGAGCCGCGCGGACACCGACGCAAATCACACCACGACTCCGCGCGCCACCGTCAGGCCCGCCCCAGCGGATTTGGCGCAATGGGGTCAGGTTAGTCTGCACCATGTTGCTGCAAAGTAACCTGACCCCAATGCACCAACCAGGGAGCCACCGATATCATGGCAGCAGCAGCGAGCGGCGGCCAGGGCGAACAAATTGGCATGAAAAGAGGGCGGCATAGACCTTTTGGTCATGCCGCCCTCTTTGAATGACAAGTTGTCGTTCTGGCCGCCGCGCAGCGTCAACCAAGTTACAGGCCGAGCATAGGCTCCAGAACGAAGAAGTATGCGAGCACTACGATGCCCAGAATGATGCGGTAAACACCGAAGCACTTAAAGTCGTGACGGCGGACGAAGCCCATGAGCCACTTGATGGCGATGAGCGAAACCACAAAGGCCACAACGCAGCCCACGCCCAGGATAGCGACCTCGTTGGCGCCGAACGTGCCGCCCTTGATGAAATACTTGACCAGCTTGAGCGCGCTCGCGCCAAACATGACAGGGATGGCCAGGAAGAACGTAAACTTGGACGCCACCGAACGCGTGCAGCCCAAAAGTAGGCCACCGATGATGGTGGAGCCGGAACGCGACGTGCCCGGAATCAGCGAAAGCACCTGGAAGCAGCCGATACCCAGCGCAGTCTTCCAGCTCAGGTCCTCGAGCGTGGTGATGGAACCAAAGTCCAGATCCTCGTCATCGTCCTCATCCTCAGCGGTAGCCGCGGCGGGCGCCGCAAAGTGCGCACCGGCAGGGCGTCCACCCGACACCACAGCACGCGAACCAAACGAACCGGCAACGGCCGTTTCCTCGCGCTTGCTCGCGCGCCAGTTCTCGATCACGATAAACAGCACGCCGTACACAATGAGCGCCAGCGCCACGACGGGAGCGTTGTAGAAATGCTCCTCCATCCAGTCGTTGAGCGGCAGGCCGATCGCCGCCGCAGGAATGCAGCCGAGCACGATCTTGCCCCACAGCACCCACGTGTCGCGACGGCCCTCCTTGCCCTTGCTGGGCGAGAACGGGTTGAGCTCATGGAAGAACAGGACGCAGACGGCCAAAATGGCGCCAAGCTGAATCACGACCAGGAACATGTTCCAGAACGTCTCGCTCACGTTCATCTTGACGAACTCGTCCACCAAGATCATGTGACCGGTCGACGAGACGGGCAGCCATTCGGTGATGCCCTCGACCAGGCCCATGAAGGCAGATTTTAGAAGCTCGATGATATCCAAAGGGACCCCCTCGTTAGACACCCGCCGATATTGTTCTGCGGACGGTGCGGGCGATGTCCCATTATCAACCGTTCGGGCGCGCCTGCGCCTACCCTTACCAAAAAACTCGTCCGTTCACAGAATTGCGAGCGGTCAAACCGAAATCCTTGGGTATAACTGCAACAAGATAAAGTGTCCGGCGGCCAACGCGCCCGCGCCCGCCCGACGCACGAGCCCCGCGCCCGTGCGATAGACCAAGGAGGAAACCATGAACGAGGGCTACACCAAGGTATTTGTTTCACTCGACGGTACTGAGCAGCAGGATTTTGTGCTCGCACGCGCCATCAAGGTCGCCGCGAACAACGGCGCCAAGCTAATCATCGGCCACGTTATCGATTCCACGGCGCTCGAGAGCGCCGGTTCCTATCCGGTTGATCTGGTCAACGGCCTAGAGGAGGCATTTAAGAACTCCATTGCCAAGCAGCTCGAAGAGGCCAAGGCCAATCCCGATATTCCCGAGGTCGAGGTCATGATTCGCGCCGGCCGTATTCGCGAGACGCTCAAGGACGAGATGCTCGACGTGGTTAAGCCCGACCTGGTGCTCTGCGGCGCCCGCGGCCTGTCCTCGATCAAGTATGCGCTGCTGGGTTCGATTTCGACGTTCCTGCTGCGCAATACGGACTGCGACATCTTGGTCGTGAAGTAGCGTTGCTCCCACCGGCCGCGGGGCCTGCGGGGTTTCCACGGGCACGTCCTCGCCGCGTTGCGGCTGCGGGATGTGCCCTTAGGAAACCCCTCCCGGCCCCGCGGCCTTCGCAGCCTTACTTCAACGAGTTGTCTGATAGAAAAATGGCGTGCCGCCCCGTTTGGGGCGGCACGTTTTGTTTGGACGGGCGTTTGCCGTGTGCGTTACTCAAAGTATTGGAACTTGTTCGTCGAGAAGGCGAACGTGACGACGAAGCCTTCGCCGGGCTCGGATGCTGCGGTGACGTCGATGCCCATCTTGGAGCACAGGCGCGCCACCAGGTAGAGGCCGATGCCCGTCGCACGCTTGGTGGTGCGGCCGTTGTCGCCGGTAAAGCCCTTCTCGAACACGCGCGGCAGGTCTGCCGCACACACGCCGCAGCCGTTGTCCGCGACGGTAAGCTCGATGCGCTCGCTTGCCAGACCCTCGTCCAGCAACGCACCCGAAAACACGATCTTTGCGCCGTCCTCACGCGCATATTTAATGCTGTTCTGAATGAGCTGGCCCAGAATAAACTCGAGCCACTTCTCGTCGGTAAAGACCTCAAAGTCGAGGTTCTCGCACACCGGAGCCACGTGCGCCGCGATGAGCTCACGCGCATTGGCCTTAATCGCGCCCGTCACCAGGGTCTTGAGATCCCAGCGGCGAATCAGGTAGTCGCGCTCCACGACTTCCGAGCGCGCGTAGTACAGCGCTTGATCGATATAGCGCTCCACGCGAGCCAGCTCGCGACCCAGGTCATCCACGCGCGACAGGTCGTCTTCGCTGCTGTCCAGGTTTTCCAAAATCAGATGGGCCGCCGCCAGGGGCAGCTTGGCCTCGTGGACCCAGCTCTCGATATAGTCGCGGTAGTCATCGGTCTGACGCCGGCCTTCGGCAACCTCGTCGCAGGCGGCTTTGCCCACCCGGCGCAAGACCTCGTACTCGAGCTCGCCCTCGGCATAGGCCGGGCATTGCACCATCTCCTGCACCCATGCGGGACTCTCGAGCTCCTCTGCCGCGCGCTCCAACTGACGCAGAAAACGGCGACGGCGAGCGTACTCGATCACGATGCCGAGCATACCAAAGATAAAGGACACGCCAACCGCCACGACCACGATAGAAATGGGTGCGCCGGCGACCGTCAGCACAAAGCAGCTCAGCAGCACGCCGCACGTCCACACGGCGACGGGAAGCAGCGCATCTTTAAAGAACTTGCCAAACGACATAGCCAGCCCCTAGACCGAATAGCCCTGGCCGCGGTGCGTGGTCAAATACCCCTTGATGCCGATTTTTTCGAGCGTGGTGCGCAGGCGGTTGATGTTGACGGTAAGCGTATTGTCGTCCACGAAGGCGTCGGAGTCCCACAGATCCTGCATGATGGCCGAGCGCGAAACAATCTTGCCCGCGCGGCTCAGAAGCAGCGAGAGAATACGCAGTTCGTTTTTTGTGAGCTCGGTGCTGGTGCCCGTTTGCGTGTTGGTGACCATGGAGCGTGCGAGGTCGAGCTCCAGTCCCTTGTGGACGAGCGTGCTGCGCTCGCCCGCCGCCGCGGTGCGACGCAGCAAGGCATTGATGCGCGCCACGAGCACACGGGCGCTGTAGGGCTTGGGAACAAAGTCGTCCGCGCCGAGCGTCATGGCCATGACCTCGTCGATCTCGGTCGTGCGCGACGTGAGGACGATGATGGGAACCTCGGATTCGCGGCGAACCTCGTGGCAGATATGCTGGCCGTCCTTGACGGGAAGCGTGAGGTCGAGCAGCACCAGGTCGGGCACGGCGGCGAGAATATCGCGCGAGACATGCTCAAACGATTCGCATGCCTCAACCTCAAAACCGGCGCGGGCAAGGATGTCGATAAGCTCACGACGAATGGGCTCGTCGTCCTCAACGACATAGATCAGCGCCATGTGTCCTCCCATTTCGCGTAACTTGCACCTTTCACACCATTATGCCCACAGCGTCGCAGCAATACGACCCCGTGGGCACCTAATGTGACAAAAGCGTTCGGTAGTCTTGAGAGAAAATAGGGGCCCTCGGGCCTGAGCCGATCGGCCCCATCACTTCGACCTCGAGTCTCTACTCGAGCGTACGCATGTACGCAGAGATGGCATCCAGGCCCTTCTGCAGGTCGTCGGTGTTATCGGAGTATGCATAGCCGATGCGCATGCTCTTGGGCTCCTCGAAGCAATCGCCCGGAGTGACGAGCGCGCCGGACTTCTTTATCATGTCGATGCAGAACGTCCTGGAGTCGATGTCGTAGTCGTAATACACGAGCGCGGTGGTACCCGCCTCGGGCTTGACGAACGACAGGTGCGGCTCGCTCTCGACCCACTTCTCCAGAACAGCAAGGTTCTGACGGACGATGCGACGGCTGCGCTCAAGGATCACGGAAGCGTTGCCCAGAATCAGCTCCGCCACCGTCTCGCTGAATATGCCAGCGGAAATCAGGTTGTAGTCACGATGCGAGAGCAGCGCGCGACGGAGCTCCGGGCTCTTGGTGACCGCCCAGCCCAGACGCAGGCCGGCGAACGACCAAACCTTGGACATGGATGCGGTGACGATGGCCTTGTCGTACAGGTCGATCACGGACTCGGAGTACTCATCCGTCTGAGTAAGCAGACGGTAGACCTCGTCGCAGAGCACCCACGCGTCGTGTTTGCGCGCGACCTCGACAATCGCCTTGAGCGTATCGGTGTCGAGCAGGGCGCCCGTGGGGTTGTCCGGGTTATTGATGCAGATGAGCTTGGTATCGTCGGTCACCAGAGCATCGAGCGCGTCGACGTCGACGTGGTAGCCGTTCTTGCGATCGAGCTGAAGAATATCGACCTTCGCACCGCACATCTCGGGAATCGAGTAAAGCTGCTGGTAGGTGGGCTTGACGGAGACTACGTGATCGCCCGGTTCGACGAGCGTGGAAATAACCAGGGAGTTGGCACCGGTTGCGCCGTGCGTGGGCACGATATGCCCGGGCTCGACCGTCTTATAGAGACGCGCGACCCCCTCGAGGAAGACGGGCTGCCCCTCGATGTCTCCGTAGGTGAATCGGCGCGAGCACAGGCTATCGAGCCACGCCTTCTTGTCGGTGTTCGTAAGCTCGAACAGCTGGTCGAGCGTGAGGGAGTAGACGCACGTCTCCGCAACGTTGTGGGTGCACTTGGTCTCCCACTCGTTCATCCACTGCTCGACGGCGAAATCCTTGATCTGCATTGTCGTTTCCTTTCCTTGACTTTCTTACAGTTCCACCACGGTGCCCAGCCCCGCCTCGATGGCGCGGTCGTAGGCGATTTTCGATGCCGAAAGGTCCTGAACGGCGATGCCCGACGTATCGAACACCGTCACCTGCTCGTCATCCGAACGCCCCGTAGCCGTGCCGGCGATGACTTCGCCGAGCTCCGCTCTGATGTCCTCGGGCGTGATGACACCCTCGGCAACCGGAATCTCCAGCTCACCGGACGCGACGGATTGCTCGCGATCGTCGACGTAAACAGCGGCACGGGCGACAAGCGCCGAGGCGAGCTCCTGCTTGCCGGGCATGTCGGCACCGACGCAGGAGATATGCGTACCAGGACGCACCCATGAATCGGGAATGATGGGCTTGGTCGCCGGCGTGATCGTCACGATGATGTCGGCCTCTGCCGCGGCGCCTTGGCCGTCGGCCGTCGCCTCGATGGAATAGGTGGATGCCTCGCGAGCATGCTCGCAGGCGCCCAAGATATGGGCGACCTCGTCTCGCATGCGCTCGACGCGGGCCTCGGGCGCGGCATCGGAAACTGGCTCCCACACCTTGACCTCGCTCACTTTGGGACAGGCGGCGAGCACGCCCGCCACCATATAGGTGCTCATATGGCCGGCACCCGCAACAAGCAGTTTGGACGCATCCGCCCGAGCCAACCACTTGGCACCGAGCGCAGCGGCGGCACCGGTGCGAAGTCCAGTGACGGCAGAGGCATTGAGCAGCGCCAACGGCTCACCCGTCGCGTTGTCGCACAGCAGCGTGGTGCCAAAGATTTCGGGCAGCCCCTTTTTGGGATTCTGAGAGAACCAGGCAGTGAGCTTGAGACCGAAGAGACCGCTTCCCGCCAACTCGCCCGAGCGGATATCCATATCGGCCACGCCGGGCTCGAACTGCTCATATACCATCGGCCACGCAACGCCCTTGCCCGTTGCCTTCTGGCGATATGCCTCCTCCACGGCAGCGATTGCATCCTCGATCGTCAGCACCTTGGAAACTTCCTCGGCCGAAAGTACCATCATCTGCCCCATCATCGCTCCTTTCAGCGAAAGCTTTACGTTGCTTCACTGTACGGTTTAGTAACGATGTCGCCAAGGATCATTCCTTGTTGGAATCTACAACGATTCTCAATCTGATTTTTCGTTCTATCAGCAGGTATTTGAGCTATTTCCCGCATCAACGGCATACGGATGTGCGATTATCCTATTTATACCTGTACTTATTGTAGTGATTTACAAGGTGATGTTGATGCTATACACCATCTCGGACTTCTCACGGGAATATGAGGGGTCGGTCCGTCTAATCGCCGGCAGCGATGGCGTCTCGCGTGCCGTCTCTGGCGTCGGGATCCTCGATTATGAACTTATGCCCGGCCTCAAGAACAAGTACCAGCGCGCCAACTTCAGCTCAGACGAAATCGTCCTCAGCACCTTCCTCTATGCGAAGGACGACCCATACCTCATCACTGAAGCCGTGAAATACCTCGTCGCCAAGGGAACGAGCGGTCTTATCATCAAAAACGTCCTGCATATCCCGATTCCCGACCAAGCCATCCGCTACGCCAACGCGCGGCACTACCCGGTCTTTCTCACGACCGACGACTCACTGTTCTTTGACAGCGTCATCTATGAGGTCAAACGGCATATCGAGCAGCTCGCGTCCATCGACTTCGCACAGCGCGAGATCGATGCCCTGAGGACAGACGTATCGCCCGAGTCCATCTGCCGACGCATCCGAGGCCTCAACCCGTCATTTCTGGACGAAGCGGTCGCCCTGTTCGCATCGTTTGCAGAGCCCCTCGACCCGCGTACGTTTTTGCAAATCGAACGTCTCTGTGCAAAATCGACCCTCGCCGGATGCCACAACATGCTGGCACCCTATGACGGAGGATTGCTATTCGTAGCGACAAGCGACTCGGAGCAGACGCTCGATGTGGAGCGAATCGTGCAGGCGCTCACGGAGCTCATCGAGGCTAGCGGCATCGATGGCGGAGCGGAAGGGCTCGGCATCAGCGATATTCTGTTTGGAGACGAGGCGGTGGCGCAGGCGATCTCGCAGGCGATTTACGCACAGCGCCTATCTTGTCAACGAGCCGAGGGTCCCGTCCGCTATACGCAGCTCGGCATCCTGAGAACCGTGATGCCTTTTGCGGAAACCCCGGAGATGCGATCGTTCTCGGAGGCGATTCTCTCGCCGATACGCGAGCACGACAGCGAGCATGGCAGCGAACTGGAATCAACGCTCGCCGCATTCATCGAGAACGACCGACGTATCGAGCAAACCGCCAAGCAGACTGGCCAGCACCCGAACACAATTCGATATCGCCTCGATAAGGTGACAGCTCTCACCGGACTGAGCTACAAATGCGCCCCGGAGATGGAGCAGCTGTCGCTCGCCTACGCCATCGAACGCGCTCGCTCACTTCAGTAAGCCCACCCCGCCTTGAGGTTAGGAGCGGCGGGCACGGAGCTTTTCGTAGCCTTCGGCGAAGAAGGCGACCGTGGCGGCGTCGGCCTCCGCAGCGTCCGTCTCGGTTGCGGGAACCACGCCGTGCTCGTCGCTCACCAGGAACAGCGCGCCCTTGAGTTGCGCGGGAATGTCTACGCGCGTGACCGGGATGCCCTTGGTCTGGGCGAGCTGCTCGATGAGCGTCGCCGTGCCGCACAGGCACTCGTCCGCCGGCGCCACAAAGGCAAGCTCGCCGTTGTTGACGGCGGCGAGCAACTCGGGCGCCACGCCGGTCTCGTCGGCCTCGGAGCGGGCCTCGGCGGAACGGGCACGCAGCGCCTTGGCCGACGTATCGGCGAGCGGCTCGTACTCCCCCACCGTCATGGCGGCGTTGCCGTTGATGTCGATCACCAGCATGAGTACGCCGTCGTGCGCAGTGTAATCGCCCTCGGCAAGCGACCACTCAACGTGCTGTTTGGCCCAGCTGAGCATGTTATGGGTAAGCGGCTCGCCCTGCACCAGGCGCTCGGACAGTGCGCGAATGTGGCGGTTGAGCATGGGCACCTTTTTATTGGACATGCGCCAACGGCAGACAAGCGCGGGCTTGTCGAGCGTAAACTTCTCGACCGCCTCCTGATTGGCGCAAAAGTCCTCGTACGCACGCTGATCCTCGGCATTGCCAAACAGCTCGGCATCATCAATCTGGGGCATGGTCATACCTTTCGTGTTAGTCATTCCGTCCTCTTATACCAAAAAGACGGCCCTCCAAACGGAGCAGCCGTCTTTTGCGGAGATTATTTTGTCCCAAGGCGGAACTTAGTGGCGGAAGTGGCGGGCGCCGGTAAAGACCATAGCAATATTGTGCTCGTTGCAGGCCTGGATGCTTTCGTCGTCGCGCTTGGAGCCGCCGGGCTGGATGATGCAGGTCACGCCGTGTGCAGCAAGCACGTCGACGTTGTCGCGGAACGGGAAGAACGCGTCGCTTGCACAGGCAAAGCCGCCCTTCTCCACGCCCTCGCGCTCGCAGAAGTCCTCGGCGCGCTCGCAGGCAAGTAGCGCAGAGTCAACGCGGTTAGGCTGACCCGGGCCCATGCCAATGCCGGCCTTACCCTTGGAGACCAGGATGGCGTTGGACTTAACGCCCTTGCAGACCTTCCAGGCAAACTCGAGCTCGGCCATCTCGGCGTCGGTGGGCTTGCGGTCGGTGGGGAACGTAAAGGTCGCGGGATCCTCGGTCACGTGGTCGACCTCCTGCACCAGCATGCCGCCGTCGACGGAGCGCAGCTCCACCTGAGCGCCGTGGTCCACGCCGCCGGTCGCCAACACGCGCAGGTTGGGGCGCTTGGCCATGCGCTCGAGCGCCTCGGCGGTGTAGCTCGGGGCGATGATGACCTCGACGAACTGCTTGTTCTGATCGGCAAAGTGCTCAACCAGATCAAAGGGAACCTCGCGGTTGCAGGCGATGATGCCGCCGAAGGCGCTCTTGGGATCGCAGGCAAAAGCGCGGTCGTAGGCAGCCGTGATGTCCTCGGCAACGGCGGAACCGCAGGGGTTCTGGTGCTTGAGGATTACGCAGGCCGGCTCGTCGAACTCGCGGACCAGGTTCCAGGCGGCGTCGGCATCCAGATAGTTGTTGTAGCTGAGCGGCTTGCCCTGGATCTGCTTGGAGCCCACGAGCGGGAACTGCGAGCTCGCGGTGTTCTCGCAGCCCTCGGCAAAGCGATAGACTGTGGCTTTCTGCTGCGGGTTCTCGCCATAGCGCAGGTCGTCGACCTTCTCCAGCGAAATCTCGAGCTTGGCAGAGGTGTCCGCCACGTCGCTTGCCTGGGCGGCGAGCCAGCGGGAGATGGCCGTGTCGTAGGCGGCGGTGGTCTGGTAGACCTTCACCTGCAGGCGACGACGGGTGGAAAGCGTGGTGCAGCCACCGGTCTCGTGCATCTCGGCCAGGACGGCATCATAGTCGGCCGGATCGGAAATGACGGTAACGCTCGTGGCGTTCTTGGCGGCAGAGCGCAGCATGGAGGGGCCACCGATGTCGATGTGCTCGATGGCGTCCGCGAAGGTGACCTCGGGGTTGGCGACGGTCTTCTCGAACTCGTACAGGTTGACGACGACCAGGTCGATCAGCTTAATGCCGTGCTGAGCCGCCTCCTGCATGTGCTGCTCGGAATCGCGGCGGGCCAGCAGCGCGCCGTGAACCTTGGGGTGCAGCGTCTTGACGCGGCCGTCCATCATCTCGGGATAGCCCGTGAACTCCTCGATGGGGGTTACGGGAACGCCCGCGTCCTCGATGGCACGAGCCGTGCCGCCCGTAGAGATGATCTCGACGCCAAAGTCGTCAACCAGCGTCCGTGCGAAATCGACGACGCCCGTCTTATCGGTAACCGAGATCAACGCGCGTGCGATCTTCACATCAGATCCCATGCAGTCCTCCTGTCTGGTACGCCGCCGTGCTCTGTGAGTCGGTGATACGTCGATCTGCAGCGCTCGCGCAGCGGCATTGAAAATACTGATTTAATGTAGCGCATCGAGCGCATCGATGCACCCCGCAACGGGCGCATATGCAGAAAAAGTTTGCGAGCAGAGGGGATGGGCACGGCACCGGGCACGGTGAGTTCATGGAACACAGGGGCACCATAATTAGATGCCAATGGCGTGGTAGAACTGTGCTCGATATGCATCCGCAAAAGAAAGAGGCACCATGGTCTCGCGGGTTCTCTACCGACCGTTTGATACCGAAGACTTCGACGCCATCGCGCTGATTCTGCAGCAGCTTTGGCATAACAATTCGGATAACGATGAGTACAACCGCCTTGAGGCCGCGTGCGACCTCGCCTATTGCCTTTCGTCGTCGACGTTTTCACAGGTTGCCGTAATCGACGGTCAGGCGCGTGGCATTTCGCTCGCGCGTGCGGGACAGAGCTCCGGCGCCACTATCAACGAGCATTGGATGGATACCGAACGCGCGCTGCTATCGCAGATGCGTGAGCTAGAGCCCGATGCGTGCGCCGAGTATCTCTCGTTTGTGCGCGCAACCATCCGAACCAACAACCGCCTGCTCGAGAGCAGCCCGTTGCCGCACGACAACGAGGTCACGCTGCTTGCCGTGGATCGCGATGTCCATGGCCTGGGCGTTGGCACGGTTCTGCTCGATGCCGCCGTCTCGCACCTGTCCTCGCTTGGAGCGACGAGGGCGCACCTGTACACCGACTCCAACTGCTCGTGGAAGTTCTACGAGCTGCACGGCTTTAAGCGCACGGCCACGCACCGCGCCAACCGCGAAGAGCGCCGTCACGACATGCCGCGCGAAAGCTTCCTCTACGAACTCGATCTAACAGCCTAAACCCGGCAGTTAGGGACGTTCCTTTTGTGCCGGCACCCCGGGACACTCCTTGGCAGCAACCGCACCTAGTCGTTGGGGACATTCTTGGGTAGCACAGTCGACGAAACCCTCGTTGGCGTCGCCCTATAGAGGGGTCTGCAAATAGCTGTGGGCAAAAAACATCAAATATGAGTACTGTTACCTTTTTAGTAGCAGCGATTTGGGGCATTTTAGAGGCTTTTAGACATAGCAGCCAGTCAGGCGAGCTGACGTATTTCCACAAATGTTCAATAAAATGGGCCCCTAACGAGAGATAATCTCATTAGGAGCCCATTATTTAGTGCAAATATATGTCACTATAATGGCAACAGTACTCATATTTGGCATTTTTTGCCCACTGCCCCCTGTGTGGGGATCCGTAACGGAAAGATAGACCCATTTCAAAGCATAAAAATGGGATAGATTTTCCGCCAACAGTCGCCGGAGAAGATCCATCCCAAAAATCAGAGCGCGCTAGAACGTTCCGCCGCCGCCTCCGCCGACGCCGCCGCCTCCGCCGCCAGAGAAGCCGCCGCCTCCGCCGCCGCCCGAGCTGTCGGAGCTCGACGCCAGCTCACGGATGCTCTCGTGATACACGTCATCGAACGAATCGAGCGGAGACTCGATACCGTAATGATGGTAGTACCACCAGTAGCAGGGATAATTGTCATAGAAGCCGTCGGCCTCACGCACCTCGGGCGGCACGGCCTCGGCAAGCTGACGTAGCACTTCCTTGGAAACACCCAGCGCCACGCCCATCACCAGCAGCTTGTTCCACAGCACCAGATCGCCGGGGACGGCTTCCTTTAGACGAGTGAAGTCCTCGAGCCAATGCTTAAGTGCCTTGCAGCGAGCCGCCACCTCGGCGCCCTCCGGCGTAAAGCGGCGGAACGTAAGGCCCACGCCGATACCCACCAGCACAATCGGCACCGAGATAACCGCGGCGGTAATGTTCGCCTGTGCGCCATCGGTAAAGAAGATGGATCCCACGGGAACAAAGGCAATCAGGACACCAAGAACCAGGCAAAACACCATTGCAACAATGCCGTCCGAGGCAACGTACTCGCTATCGGCCAGCTTGCCCTTAACGGTGTTCTGATAGTCCTCGAGCTTGTCGCCCACGGGTGTAGCGTGCTGCTTGACGTAGTGCTGCAGCTCGTCGAACGTGCGCGAGCGATCGCCGTTCTCGTCAGGCTTAGCACCGGCAAAGAAGACCTTGAGCACCATGTGGTCAATGCCCTTGGCCGACTCCCAGCCCGCATCACTCACCGTCACGCGATACGTCTGCTCTTCTTTTTCACGCCCCAACAGACCCTTCTTGGCCGTGGTCACGGCCGCCTGCTCCAGCTTGATCACACGGTCGTCGGTGAGCTTCATAAGCGTGGCGATATATGCCTGATCGGGCACCTCGTTCCAGCTCATGAGAGCCGAAAGCACGGCGGGATGGTCGGCCGAAGGCACATCGCGGAAATATTCGTCCCGGAAAAGCGGCTTGGGCTTGCGCTTGCGCAGCTTAAGCACAACGATTGTGCCGGTAAAGGCCAACGCCGCGACAACACTTAGCACGGCAAGTGCATTGGCAATCATGCGAGCGTGAGCGCGGCGGGCGTTAGCCTCGTCGGCCCATTCCTTCTCTTCGCTCATGATCGTTGACATGCGCTCTTCGCCCGAGGCGGTAAGTTGCGGCACCCAGTCGCTAGGGAAGGCGATGCGTGCCTCGGCGAATTCGCCCTGATGCACACAGGGAATGGTATAGGTGACCATGGGTTCGTCCGCATCGAGCGATACATCGCCCGTCAGCGGGCCGTGGCCCCATGCGCGGAAATTATCGCCCTTGACGGCCGCCGTCCCGGCAGCGGCATTAGCGAAGCGCACTTCCATCTCGACATCGTCGGAATCCGCAGACCAGCCGTCGCCCACGAACTTCCAGTAGAGCTCGGCGGTATCGGCCCAGTTCATAACCGCACCGGTCATGGTGTAGCCCACATAATAGATCGCGCTGTCGCCGCTCTCGTGGGGGCTGAACACCTTAATCCTTACGCCGTCACTGGTCTGCTCGACCGTGTAGACGCCAGAATCGCCCTTGTTCGCGCTATCGACTTTGTTAAACGCGGTGTCCTCTTCCTCGACACTCAGCACGTCGACGCCCGCCGTGCCGCCCTGCTGGTTGGTGCCCGTATTGATCTCCCAAAACACGCCGTTGATGTCGTCGTCGAAATCAAACTGGCGTCCCTCGACAACGGTCAGCGATCCATCGGCCTCAACCGTGGCACTGATATAGGTTTGGGTCATGGAATAACCGTCGGCGTGCGCGGCGGCGGGCAGTAGCAGCAATGCAAGCGCGACGAGTGCGCAGACGGAAGCAAATCGCGCAAACAGGCGGCGCTGCCGACAGGTTTTGGCAACGGGGTCGTTCATGGGCACATCCTTTGTCTGTGATACCAGTAACGCCATTGTCCCACGTTTACGGGCGCACATGACGAACATCTAGGCCAGCGGAGTATCAAACGGGACGAAAGTCACGCCCGCACCCCGGCAGCTAGTCATTGGGGACGTTCTTAAATGACTAGTCATTAGGGACACCCTTGGCATGGCCCGCGCCAGCAATAGATACCACTTCACAGCTCTGTCACAGGTGTAGCGGCTTTGTGTGGGCGCGGCACGCGCTGATTGAGCCGCCAGCCGAGGGGCATAAAGCAGTTGAGCGAAAACGGTTTGCCCCTTTGCCGTTCGCTTGAGGATCATGTCCCCCTTTTCCGCGGAACCCCCGGCAGTTGCGAAGAGCTGCCGGGGGTTCTGTCGTCTAAGGTGCCGAGTTGATGGACAAGAACCAAAGCACCGAGTCTGCGGCCCGCTATACACAATGCGGGGCCTCGATAACTTGCGGACCACAGTGACGCCTCCCTACCGCGCCCCGCGCTATACTCGTCCGCATGGATATCAACGCACGCAACATAGCAACGCCCGCCGCGGGCGCGCCAACGACGCAGCCTGCCTCCGTTCCCGCACCCGTCGTGGGGCGCTTTGCCCCGTCGCCATCGGGCCGCATGCACCTGGGCAACGTGTTCAGCTGCCTGTGCGCGTGGCTTTCGGCCCGCAGCCAGGGCGGCAGCATCGTACTGCGCATTGAGGATCTGGACGATCGCTGCAAGCGCCCGGAACTTGCCGCTCAACTGATTGACGACCTGGCCTGGTTGGGACTCGAGTGGGACGAAGGCCCCTACTACCAGCACGATCGCCTGGATCTGTACAAGGACGCCTTGCGCCAACTGCAAGACGCCGGCCTCACCTATCCCTGCTTTTGCACGCGCGCCGAGCTCCACACCGCAAGCGCGCCGCACGCCAGCGACGGCACGCCCATCTACCGCGGCGCCTGCCGAGGCCTTTCTGCCGAGGAAGTTGCACGCCGCAGCATTCTGCGCGCTCCGGCCACGCGCCTGCGCATGCCCGCCGTCGACGACCTCGCAGACGATGTAGTCGAATTCGTGGACCGCACGTACGGAGCCCAATGCGAGGCACTCGCCACCGAGTGCGGCGACTTTTTGGTGCGCCGCAGCGACGGCGTGTTTGCCTATCAGCTAGCCGTGGTGGTCGACGACGCCGCCATGGGCGTCACCGAGGTCGTACGCGGATGCGACCTGCTTGGCTCCACGCCGCGCCAAATCTATCTGCAGCATCTGCTGGAACTTCCCACACCGCACTACGCGCACATTCCGCTACTCATGTCGCCGGACGGCCGCCGCCTTTCCAAGCGCGATCGCGATCTAGACCTGGGCGAGCTCCGCGCCCGCTTTGGCACACCCGAGGCACTGCTGGGCTGGCTCGCCGGACAAACAGGCATCGCGCCGGACACCACGCCGCGTACCGCCGAGCAGCTGGCCGAGCACTTTAGCTGGGATGTTATCCGTACGCATCGGGAAAACATCACTGTAACGGTCGAGTAGCCAGCCACCCCGCCCCTACGCAACATCCCAGGGCTGAAGTTCGTCGCCCAAGCGAACTATGCAGTCGAAGAGCACGGTATAGCGCTCGGCCGGGTTGGCGTCACGGTGAAAGTGCCCGTAGTACCAGTGCTTGTAGTCCAGGCGGTCCTCCAGCTCGTCGAAAAACGTGGTGAGTCGATCGACATCGGGATAATTCCAGCCGGGTGCCGGATAAAGCGTGGGCGAAAGCATGCGCGTGGAGCAGGTGTGGGTGATCACGTAGTCGACCTTCCAGTACACGCTGTCGAGCTTTGCCCGCGCCTCCTCAAAGTTGCGCTCGTCCGGCAGCTCCTGTGGCCACCAGCTGGAATAGGGAATGCGGTATTCCTTATCCACGCTCGTGGCGCCGCCCATGGTAAAGATCGTTGAGCCGTCGAGTTCAAAAACCTCGCCACGCGTCAGACGCCGTATGGGCGAGGTATCCGACAGGCGCTGCGTCAGCCCACCGTGCCACAGCTCCATGGGACGCTCCGCCCAATGGTCGAAGCGCTCGTGGTTGCCGTCGACGAACAGCACGGTATAGGGGCGCGACTCCAGCCAGGCGATATCGGCGCACTCCTCGGCAGAGAAATCCCACGGAAAGCCAAAGTCGCCGGCGACGATGAGATAGTCGTCGCTCGTCAGACTATTCCCGAGCTCCCAGTCGCGAAGCTTTTGCATGTCGACACCGCCGTGAATATCGCCTGTTACATAGACCGTCATCGGACTACCACTTCCCTGTAAGTCGCTAGCCCACATTCCGCACGATCACTAAGCCAACCGTTCCAGCCCTTCCATCCCTTAGGGCTTACCCCTCGTTCTTCCATCCAAACGGGTCAAGCACCCAAAAAATCAGATCGAGCACGCCACCGGTCATCATGGCGCCGGCAAGGGCCATGCAAACGTGCAGAGAGGCGGCACTTCGGAGCACGTCGAACGGCCCCAGAACAGCCAGCAGCGCGACCGCTGCGCCGGCAAGGCACAGCGCGAGGCACGGCCCCGCGTCCTTGACGCACTTCCTTGCGAGATGCTTGGTGTTGTCACTCATCAATATCGAACTCCTTAGAGGGTCGTTGTTCAGATGCATGCCGCCGCGGCGGAGCAGGGCGGCAGGGTAAGTGTCACATGTCGCGCGGACATCAATGGAGAAACCACCTGCTCGACCAACCTTTGACGCCGTTTTGCACCGGCACCACATCCCCCGCTATCGAGGCCTAATACTTTTCCCGAGAAGTGAACGGCTGTTTTTGGACCCCTGAAACATCCGCATTTTTCGGCGGCATAATCGTGGGATTTCAGCATTGAAACCGCAGGGAACGACACCTCTAAAGTGTCGATGCTTCGGGGGTCCGATTTAGCTCGTTCACTTCTCGGGAAAAGTATTAGACCTCAAATCTTGAATGTCCTGGGAACCCGCTTCTTTCCTTCGATGGAACCCCCGGCTATCCGTTGGCACCCCTAGCCGCTGCGACCGCAGGAATGCCTATAATGAGACTTGCTTCCTGATGAGAAAGGAATCCAGATATGGACGAAACCCAGCTTGCCGATCTGAACGATATCCAGGACTTTTTCAACCGTGTCGACAGTGTGCGCAACAGTGCATCCCTGACTAAAAAGTTTAATGTCAATCATCCAATAGGCGTCAAAGACTTCATCGGATGGTGCAACAAGCCTTGCAACTATTGTCCCGAAAGCAGCAAGTCTGACCCAGCCTATAGGCTGGGTAAAACCATATGCGCGCTAAACGAACTTGACAGCGACACTCTTAATAACCTCAGACAGATTCTCAAGGATACTGATGACTCAAAAGTGCGTTCCAAACTCCTCGATTGTGACGAACTTATCTCCAAACTCAAAAACAATCGAAGAACGATATCTGACACGCTAGCAAAAGAGTTGCCAGGAAACATTGCGTTCTACTTCACACTCAAGCATAGGCTCAAGGACTGCCCTGATAAGCAGGGGTATTACCACTACCAATTTGACGACAGCGGTAGAACAATTGCACGAGTCGACCCCTTCAAGCCCTTTACTGACAGCGCGCAGGACAATCTAAACCAGCAATGGCATGTGCTCATCTCCGTGCTTGCGCTCTATGATGCCGCCCACGCCTTAAGCAACAATCAGCATGAATACCATTGCCTGCATCAGCATATCGAAAAATGGGATGAGAACTTGAATACGACGGTGCTGCAATTTTACTGCAGTAGCTCCGGTAAACCCGAACTCCGCATTTACACAAAGAAGGAAGAATTAATCACAAGATGCCCCTCTAAGAAAATGAACGAATGGCTTAAGGTGGCGTTGTGCGGGCCGCAGGAGTACTAATCGCCCTCCAGCCCTTGTCCGCTGTACCTCCCCGTCTCCGAGTCGTAGTTCAGCGCGGCAACCTCGCCGTGCTGAACTACGTTCCCGTCGATGTAGAAATGGCTGGCCCCGTCATGCCAGATGCCACGGTAGCCTGCGATGCCCGAGAACAAAGTCACGACCACTGACGTCGATTCGCTAGTCGAGAGGAAGATCGAGCCTGTTGAGCACACGAAGCTGCGCTCAATGCTCGATGAGTATGAAAGGCTGTCGTCGTGTCCCGCTTCGAAGATCGGGGTGTACTGCGGTTATATTCACAAATATGCTGATTGGCAGTTTGCCGCAAACGCACAACTGAGATTGCGTCGCAGCGCGTGAAATCCTCCCCGCGCTGCGACGCAATCATATCGTTCAACTCCTATTCCTCGCACACGCGGGACCTGTAACGCACTCGCGCTCGTTGGCCCGTGCGTAGCCGCACCTTCCGAGGAAGGCGTTCTTTGGCAATGCCGTATTGTGAATCGCAGTGCCGATATAGCTGGTAATCAAACGAACCGGTTAATAAATTCTTTCCGGCACCCAACCATTTGCAAGATACTGTTTCACAGATTTGGCATAATAAATGAAACTATCTACAGTTTTGAAATCTTTACGATTTGAAATAAATTGTTCATCTTCATCGTCGAAATAATCGTCATTTGGAGAATCATCAGGAACGAAATACTTTCCAGTCCTGTCATCGATTGCGATATTAATCCTCTTCATACAATACGTCCCTCTTGTACAACGGTTTTACGTCAACATTATTTTCAAAGAAATTGATATAATCAAATACGTGAGTAACCCAAATTGTAACCTCGATAGTACGCTCAGCAGAGATGTTCCTCTCCTTTGCAGGTCCAATAGCATAAGCTCCAGTAGGAGTATACCTTGTCATCAAACCGCCATCATCACTAGGAAATGTACCAGACATATCAAAAGTTGTAATAATTTGATCGTCATCGGTACTATCAATTAAAATAACCAATAAGTACTTATTACCGTGATTTTTATGAAACTCTTCAAAACCAGATTTTGAGAATTCTGTATTCAATACATCCTCATCAAAACCGCCAGCATACATATCAATAATATGAGAGCAAAATTCCTTAATCTTCATTTGATTTGCACCTTCAATTTATGATCAACGCCTTTGACATTGTGCGGGAAAACAGTTTCATCGTTCTTGCCCCAAGCTGGCACCAGCTTTATCCCTGGCCTACGCATAAAAGCAATTTTCTATTGAACGGTGAAGAAGGCAGACATGTTCTCTATTAATTCGTTAAGTCCAGGAGACTCCTCATATGATTTTAGAATGTCTCCTAGCTCATCATCATCATTCACTAGACCGATAATTTGCTCGATTATCTGGTCCTCGGTCTTGCCGTTAATGATTAAAATACGCTTGTCATCCATCTTATAGTCACCTTTTTCAGATGCCTCTCACAGTTCCATAATTATAAGTTAGCGTAGTTCTTTTTTTAATTTCATCTAAACTAAAACCTTTCTTCAGTTTGCAGCTTGCAACCTTCAGCTTGCAAAGCAGCCTCTCACTAAACGTCATTAAGGGCAGAGACTACACCTCCGATGCCTCGATGACCTGGATAAAGGACGCGATGGTCGAGTCGACCAAAAAGCTAGCCAAATAAAAGCCTTATGTCACTGGGTAAAAGAAGCCCCGACGATCGTTTCCGCGGAAGCACCCCTCTCGGTGCTTCCGCATCCCGTTAACGTCAAAGGCGCAGTCCTAGCCCCGAATCGAGCCCGCGCAGACAATCCGCGAGCCAATCGCCCGCCAGCCTACTCCAACCCGGGGCCACCATACTTCCCCGTTTCCGAATCGTAGCTCAGAACGGCGACCTCGCCGTTCTTCATGACGTTCCCGTCGATGTAGTAATGGCTGGCTCCGTCATGCCATATACCGCGGTAGCCCGTGATGCCCGAGACCGCCTCGGTGTTGATGTGCCCGGCGATAACATCTAGGTAGAACTTACGCCCCACGTAATCGGGCGGCATCATGGTGAACGACTCGTCAGACGTGCCAAGCTTCCAGTACTCCCCGGCACCCTCGTCAATGCCGGCGTGCACAAAGACCTGGCCGAAGGGACTTTCGTAAAAGTAGGGGAGCTTGCGAACCCACGCGATTATGTCCGCGTGCTCGGCCTTTATGCGCTCAACCGTAAAGGCGTAGGCCTCCTCGAACTCCCTGAGCCTCAAAAGGTGCTTAACGTGCTTGAATGCCTCGGCGTCTAAGAAGCTCTTGGCCGTTGCCAAATTACTGTCGGCAAGTATCCATGCCTGCGTGAAATTGCGATCGTTCGCCTCGTCGATGTATTCGAGCAGCATCTCCTCGTGGTTGCCACGCAGCGCCACGACGCGGTCGCCATAACGCTTTTGTAGGTCCATGACGAGCTCAAAGACGCCGAGCGAATCGGGACCTCGGTCGCAGTAGTCGCCAAGCAAAACCAGCTTGGAATCCTCGGCATCGAGGTCGACGGTGGAAAGCGATGCCTTAAAAGCATCAAGGCACCCGTGAATGTCACTCATAGCGTAGATATGCACTTATGACCTCCTGTTTGTATCAAGACCCCGCTCGTTTGCACCATGCGGCACGGCGGCCCCTCTGGTTTCGCAGGCGCCAGGCAACTTTGCCCTGTCACGCCCATCAACATCGTTAAAAGTATATCTCGCCGTGCGGACACAAATTTACCCCTGGGCTCTAGCCGCTCAGCCTGCGCTTGCCTCAAAGCCCGCCTCCGCACCACCAAAAAACTCATCCAACATTAATCTTGGCTCAAGAATCGCTTAATCTATAACCTGCACTATAGAGTTCGAACAAGGGGCGGGGCGGCGCCGCGCAACGCAGGCCGCCGAACGCAACGCTCGCGCCCGGGCAGATCGCCCGGCGTCGCGCCCATCGAACGAAAGGACAGGTCATGGACGACCTCGAAAAAGTTGAAACCATCCGCACCAAGTGCAACGCGAGCTACACCGATGCCAAGGCCGCGCTCGACGCCGCCGACGGCAACGTTTTGGACGCCATCATTTGGCTCGAGTCGCAGGGCAAGACGCAGACCACGTCGGCGCACGCCGCCACCGAGTCCGCGCCAGTCGATGAGCCCTCAGCCGAGATGGTCGCCGCGCAGGCCGCCTACGAGAAGTCGAGCGAAAAGACCGACTTCTCCAAGAAGATGGACAGCGTATGGGAGTACCTCAAAAAGCTCTTCCGCCTGAGCCTGGACACCAAGTTTATCGCCACGCGCCGCGATGCGATCATCCTCAACATCCCCATCCTGATCCCCATCATCGCCCTGTTTGCCTGGGGCGCTACGATTTGGCTGATGCTGATTGGCCTGTTCTTTGGCATGCGCTACCGCATCGACAGCGACGGCGACGTGCCCGGCAGCATCAACAACCTTATGAATCACGCCGCCGATGCCGCGGACGACATCAAGCAAAATCTGAACGACGACAAGTAATCGCAGACGGGGGCACGCATGGCACGGATCCTGATCGTAGAGGACGAGGAGAAAATCGCCCGCTTTGTGACGCTCGAGCTGGAGCACGAGGGCTACCAGGTGGAACACGCCGCCGATGGCCGCACCGCCGTGGACCTGGCGCTGGAGCGCAACTACGATCTTATTCTGCTCGATGTGTTGTTGCCGCAGCTCAACGGCATGGAGGTCCTGCGGCGCGTCCGCAAGCACAAGGATGTGCCGGTGATAATGGTCACCGCGCGCGATGCCGTGATGGACAAGGTGGCCGGGCTCGATGCCGGCGCCGACGATTACCTGACCAAGCCGTTTGCGATTGAGGAGCTGTTCGCACGGATCCGCGTGGCGTTGAAGCGCTCGGAGGCCGTGCGGGCGGCTTCGGGCGTTGGCGGCATCGGGACGGGCGCGGCAGGCGGCACGGGTGTCGGCGCCACCGCGATACCCCCGGTCAGTGACTCGACCCAGGTTTCCGCCTCGCTCTCCCCCGCCACGCTCGCCGTGGGCTCGGTTGCGCTCGACCCCGACCGCCGCGAAGTCACGGTCGGCGGCTCGCCCATTGCGCTCACGGCCCGCGAGTTCGATGTCCTCGCCCTGCTTATGGCGCATGCCGAGACCGTGCTCACGCGCGAACGCATCGCGCACGAAGCGCTGGGCTACGAATACATGGGCGACACCAACAACGTCGACGTGCACATCGCGCATCTACGCGCCAAGATCGAGGACGCCGGCGGCGTCCGCATCATCCAGACCGTGCGCGGGGTGGGCTATGTCTGCCGCGCGTAACGCCGAGGCCAAGCGCGTCACCTCCATCGCCCGCGCCATCAACTGGAGCTATATGTGGCGCCGCCTGATGAGCTACGTTTGGCTCGACCTGCTGCTAGTAGTGATTGTGGCGGCGATCCTTGTCTATGGATACAACCAGACGCTGCCCAACGGCGCGTTTACCGCAGGATGGATCCCCAGCGCCACCGTTCGCGGCATGACGCTGACGCCCGCGCGCGGCTGGGACCTGACAACGCTCACCTATACCGTCGAGCTTGCGCGTACCACCAAGACTTTCCCCCTCGCGCAGGACCTCGTCACGCTATGGCCTCTCTACCTTGTCGTTGTGGGTTGGCAGGTCATCAGCGTGCTCAACATGCTCGGCGGCGCCCGCCGCGTGCGCCGCACCATGGCGCCGCTCAACGATCTGGCCCTGCGCGTGGACGAACTCGGCCGCATGCAACTCGCCGGCGGCAAAATGGAAACACTGGAGCAGGCCATCGAGCGCGCAAGCGTCGACTCGCCGAGCGTCACCACCGGCGACGCCGACCTGGCAAGCATCGAGGTCGCACTCAACCGCCTGCTGCGCCAGATGCAAGAGGCCAAGCTGCAGCAGATGCGCTTTGTCAACGACGCGAGCCACGAGCTGCGCACGCCCATCGCGGTGATTCAGGGCTACGTGAACATGCTCGACCGCTGGGGTAAGAACGACCCGGACGTGCTGGCGGAATCCATCGCGTCCCTTAAAGCCGAAAGCGAGCACATGCAAGAGCTTGTGGAGCAGCTGCTGTTTTTGGCACGCGGCGATGCCGGGCGCACGGTCCTGCAGCGTGCGCATACCAACTTGGCTGCACTGGTCAGCGAGGTATGCGAAGAATCGCAGATGATCGATACCGAGCACACGTATCGGCTGGCTTCTGACGCTGCGCTTGCCAGCGACCCGCGCTGCGACGCGCCCGTCGACGTGGCGCTCGTGAAGCAGGCTCTGCGCGTGATCGTGCAAAACGCCGCCAAGTACTCGGATGCGGGAACGACCGTCACATTTGGCATAACGCCAGATGCGGGCGCGGGCACGATCGACATAAGTGTTGAGGACGAGGGCATCGGCATGAACCAGGAATCCGCAGCTCACGCGTTCGAGCGGTTCTACCGTGCCGACAACGCGCGCGATGCCGGCGCACAGGGTTCGGGTCTGGGGCTTGCGATCGCCAAGTGGATCGTCGACAGCCACGGCGGCGTCATCGGTGTGACCTCGGTCGAAGGGGTCGGCAGCCGCTTTACGATTCGCCTGCCACGATAGGAAGCCCCTCGGCATAAATAAAGGGATAGGGCCACGCGACCCTATCCCTTTTTGCCAGCTATGGCAGCTTGTGCGCTACTCGCGGCACAGGTGCACGGCGAAACCGGCGAACTCGCGCTTAAAGTACACGAGCTTGGTACCACCGTCGGGCAGCAGCGCGCGCGACTCTTCGTTGACCTCGAGCCCGCGCTCGGCAAACCACTTCTCAGCTGCATCGATGTCGTTAACGGCAAAGCCGATGTGGCCCTTGGTGCCACGACCGTTCTGCTTCATGATCTCGACCAGCGAATCGTTGAAGTACGAAACCGGGGTCTCGATGACGGGCAGGCCCATCATCGTCGAGAACAGCTCCGCGATCTCCAGGGCGTCTGCCGGGTCGGTGGCGTTAATGCCCACATGGGCAACGCGCATGCCAAAGAGCTCGACCGGATTGGCGTTCTGCTCATTCATACAGTCAGCGCCTACTGAGCCATGACGTCGAGAACGGCCTTCTCGGCAGCGACGCGGTTCATGCCAGTCATGAAGGGCACGCCGCTCACGTACGGGCAGGTGAGGCCCTCGGGGGCAACGGTGGTGGCGATCAGCAGGTCGGCGCCCTCGTCGCAGTAATCCTTGGCCTCGGAGATGGCGCACTGCACGATCTCGTACTTGTCGGCATAACCGTTGGCGTCGAGCAGAGTAGCGACCTTCTGGGCAACGAGCGTGGAAGTAGCAGCGCCAGCACCGCAAGCCAAAACGATCTTCTTCATAGGTAATGTCTCCCTTCATGGTTTACTTTAGGTAAGTGTACCGCAGCGAGCGATGGCACTCGGCCTCGATGAGCTTTTATGCCAGTTTGCTTGCGCGCTGCGTATAATACATCTAGTACGTGTTGTCATACCGCTCGCTTTATGAGCGACTAAGGACCCTAATATGCCCGATTCCCGCACCCTCTGGACCGCCGTCGTTATCATCTGCATCGCCGTGTCGGTGTTCTTTAGCGTCAAAAAACGCACCACGTTTAAGCGCCTGCAGCAGCTTATGGCTGCCAAGCAGTGGGACGAGTTCGATCGTTTGCTCGACGGCAAACTCACCAGCATGCTGTACCCGCGCTACAACCGCGACTACCTGCGTCTGAACTCCTATCTGCTGCGCGAGGACCACGAGCGCGCCAGCGAGATGTTCGACCTACTGCTGGGACTCAACCTCCCCAAGATGCAGCGCGTCGACTTGGTGATTAAGGCCTTTAACTACTATGTTGGCCAGGAGGACCGCAAAAAGTCCAAAGAGCTGTTGCACGAGATCAAGGGCTTTGAGGGCGGTCAGGCCGAGGCAGTTGCGCACGAGTGTCAGCTGATGTACGACACGATGATCCTCAAGCGCCACAACGACATTCCCGAGCTGGAGCGCATGCTCGAGGATGTCGGCGACGACCCGGTCAAGCGCTGCCGCTTGGAGTACCTGCTAGCCCTGCAGTACCAGAACAAGGGCGACGAAGCCAAGTTCCAGGAGTTCCTGGAGAAGTCGGGCCAACACTCGATGGCCGTCAACGCGTAACGGACGGCTTGTGCTAGACTTCTAGTCTCACGGGGGCGTGGCGGAATTGGCATACGCAGGAGACTTAAAATCTCTCGCCGCAAGGATTGTGGGTTCGAGTCCCACCGCCCCTACCATATGGAGCTTTCGAGCCCGTGTTCCTCAGGGATGCGGGCTCGCTTCTTTTAGATGCCGGTGAGACTCGAACCCGCGAGGGGGCGAGCGTTAAGCGGACGCGCAGCGTCCGTAGCGAGCCGGCGAGGGCGCCGACAGGCGGCCGAAGCCGGTGCGTATTTGCGCAGCAAATGCGCGGACGTCCCACCGCCCCTACCATATGGAGCTTTCGAGCCTGTGTCCCCAAGGGATGCGGGCTCGTTTCTTTTACACGCCGGCAGGGCTCTAAGTTGCGGTGGAATAGATCCTGTTTATACCGTTTACCAGCTTATTTAGGAACTATTTCACCGCAACTCAGAGGAAGACGGTTAAAGAGCACTCAGGCTCGGGGTCCAGCCGATGGTGGGGGTCGCGCCGTCGAGGGTCTCGTTGATGGTGGCGGCCATACCGGCGAGCAGGCTGTTCTCGCTTACGGTGAGCGTCTTGTAGCCGCCGGCACGCATGAGTTCGCGGATCACCACGGCGCCAGCCAAGATCACGCCCGCGCGTTTGGGCTGTACACCCGGCAGCGCGGCGATGCCTTCCGCGTCCAACACAGACATGCGCTCGATAGCGGCCGAGACCTGCTCCAGCGACAGCTCGCGTAGGTGAACAAAGCTCGAATCGTACGGTTCCAGCTCGTGGACCAGAGCCACCAGCGTAGTCACCGTGCCACCCACCGCGACCAGACGCTCGGCGCGCTCAAAGTCGCTGGGCAGGCCTTCAAAATAGGCGGCGAACTGCTCGCCTGCCCACGCGGCAGCGGCAGCAAGCTCGCCGCGTGCGGGTGGCAGCGTCGAGAAAAACCGCTCCGTCACGCGGCGGCAGCCAATGTCCAGCGAGCGCGTCCCTTCTAGCGCAAAGACGCCACGCTCCGGCGCATAGACGCCCGTCGCGAGCTCCGTGGATCCGCCGCCCGAATCGGCAACAATGATGCGCTCGCCGGCAAAGTCGTGCACCACGCCAAAAAACGTCAGGCGTGCCTCGACCTCGCCCGGAATCACCTGTGGCTCAAGCCCCAGATCGCGCAGGCCGTCCAGCAGCAGTGCTGCGTTGGACGCATCACGCGCGGCGCTCGTGCAGGTGGTGCAGATGCACGCGGCCCCAAAGGCACGAGCCTCGTCCACAAACATGCGGCACGCAGCGAGCACGCGCTCAACGGCCGCCTCGCAAAAGCGGCCCGTCGCGTCCACGCCCTCACCCAGATCGGTAATCTCGGTATGCTTGGACGATTCCACGATTGCCCCGCCCTCGACCTGGGCCAACACCAGTCGCGACGACACCGTTCCCAGGTCGATCGCGGCCACCTTATAGCGTTTGCAATTTGTCATTGCGAGCTCCCCTCCGGGCGCTATTTGCCGTTGGACACGACCGTCTGACCCTCGACGCCGTTAAACCCAAACAGCATGTCGAGCGCTTGGATGTACCACGGCGCGTCCTTACCGACTTCTTCGATTTCCTTGGCCACTTCGCTGGCCTTCTTGGCGTTTGAGGACTTTTTGCTCGACGAGGCATCCGAATCGTCGTCCAGGCCCTGCACTTCAATCCTCTTCTCGCCGGGCATCACCAGGCCCAGGTCCTCGGATGCCGCGTCCTTGATACCCTCCTCCGAGAGCAGCTTGTCGACGCTTTTTTGCAGGTCGTCGTTATATTGCTCGCGAATCTCGACCTGCTTGGCCAAGATGTCGCTCGAGCGTTTTGCCACATACAGGTCGCGCACGGGGAAATACAGGCTCACAAGCGCCAGGGCGACGACAATGCCAACAAACAGCCCCCGCTGGGGACCGTGGGTAAAGTCGTAGATTGCCTTGACCACCGCGTTATCGTTGGCGTAATGCATGAAGTCCGAGCCCGAAAGACGGTTCGAGGGCCTACTCGGCTTTTCATGCGTTTGAGCCGAGGAACGCTGAGCATGCTCCGAGTGCGCCGGGCGCACCGAACGTAGCGGGCGGTCCGTCGACGTATTCACTTGAGCACGGGAGTGTGAGGCACTTGTCGATCGCTGCGTGGAGCAGTCGGCACCGGCGTAATCGGACCCGCCGAGCTGCACCGTGCGCGCACGGCGAGGCGACGGCTCACGCGAACCGGCGGAATAGTACCTGTTGTCGTAAATCTGATCCATGTGCGCCTTGTGCGGTTGAGGTTTGTTTGCGCTAAGTCTTTTAGTTATAGCACGAGCGCGCGCAACGCCTTCGGCGGCCCTTGCTCGACATAAAAAAGGCGCTGAGCCATATGGCCCAGCGCCCAATGGTGCTCAACAGCGCCCGGCGGGAGCGAGGCGAATCCGAGTCAGCCCCGCCCCGCGCACGCCGTTTGCCTAGCGAATGTTGTAGAACGCGGCCTTGCCGGCGTAGCGCGCGCTGCCCTCGAGCTCGTCCTCGATACGGATGAGCTGGTTGTACTTGGCGATACGGTCGCTGCGGCACGGGGCGCCCGACTTAATCTGACCGGCGTTGACGCCCACGACCAAGTCGGCGATCGTGGAGTCCTCGGTCTCGCCGGAGCGGTGGCTCACGATGCAAGCGTAACCGGCCTCCTTGGCAGTCTCGATGGCCTCGAGCGACTCGGTGAGCGTGCCGATCTGGTTGACCTTGACCAGGATCGCGTTGGCGGCACCCAGCTCGATGCCCTTCTTGAGGCGCTCGGTGTTGGTGACGAACAGGTCGTCGCCCACCAGCTGCACCTTGTTGCCAATGCGACGGGTAAGCTCGACCCAGCCGTCCCAGTCCTCCTCGGCCATGCCGTCCTCGATGGAGATGATGGGATAGGTGTCGACGAGCTTCTCCCAGTAATCGACCATCTGGGCACTCGTGTACTCAACACCCTCGCCCTTGAGCTCGTACATGCCGGTCTCGGCGTTGTAGAACTCGGTCGAGGCCGGGTCCATGGCGTACATGAAGTCGACGCCGGGCTTAAAGCCGGCTTTCTCCACGGCCTTGGTGATGTACTCGAACGGCTCGGCATTGGTCTTGAGGTTGGGCGCAAAGCCGCCCTCGTCGCCCACGCCGCCGCCCAGGCCGGCCTCGTGCAGCACGCCCTTGAGGGTGTGGTAGACCTCGGCGCACCAACGCAGGCCCTCGGCAAAGCTCGGAGCGCCCACCGGCATGATCATGAACTCCTGGAAGTCGACGTTATTGTCGGCATGCACACCGCCGTTGAGGATGTTCATCATGGGCGTGGGCAGCAGGTGGGCATTGACGCCGCCCAGATACTGGTACAGCGACAGGCCCGCCGACTCGGCAGCGGCGCGGGCAACGGCCAGCGACACGCCCAGGATGGCGTTGGCACCGAGCTTGGTCTTGTTGGGGGTACCGTCCGCGGCAATCAGCGCGGCATCGACGGCGCGCTGATCGAAAGCGTCGAGGCCCACGACGGCGTTAGCGCACTCGTTGTTGACGTGCTCGACGGCCTGCGAAACGCCCTTGCCCAGGTAGCGGCCCTTGTCGCCATCGCGCAGCTCGCAGGCCTCAAAGGCGCCGGTCGAAGCACCCGAAGGCACCATCGCGCGGCCAAAGCTGCCGTCCTCGAGCACGACCTCGACCTCGACGGTGGGATTGCCGCGGCTGTCGAGCACCTCGCGACCGTAGACGTCCAAAATATCGCTCATGTTGTCTCCCTCTCACTTGGAAACGTAGTGGATGCAAGCGACCGGCTGACCGTGCACCGTCGGTGCGCCTCCGTAAGTTAGCCATGTCGCACTTTTTGCATTATGCCCTAAGTTAGCCGAGGGATACACTTGATTTTCGAAAAATTTAGCGGGAACGATGAGGCGTGTCAGCCCGTCGTTCCCGCAGTCTTACTCCTCCGCCTTTGCGGCATCCCACAGGTCGTTGAGGCCGTGGGTCGAAAGCTCGGCAAGATCCACGTGAGCATCGGCCGCCATCTGCTCCATCGCGGCCCAGCGACGGCGGAACTTTGCCGTGCTGGCACGAAGGGCGCTCTCGGCGTCGATACCCTCTTTGCGTGCGACGTTGACCAAGGCAAAGAGCAGGTCGCCAAACTCCATTTCGCGCTCGGGCGAGCCAGGGGCCTCGGCCTCAAACTCGGCACGCTCCTCGGCAACCTCGTCCCACACATCCTGGACCGTCTCCCACTCAAAGCCCACGGCAGCCGCCTTGCGCGACACCTTCTGAGCCTGCATCAGCGCCGGCAGATGCGTGGGCACGCCGTCGAGCAGGCCCTCGGGCGCAGCCTCGCCTGCCGCCACGGCCTTGTCCTTGGCAGCCCTCTCGGCAAGCTTGACCTCGTCCCAAATCTTGAGTACCTCGTCGGAGCTGTCGGCATCCACATCGCCAAACACGTGCGGATGACGGCGAATGAGTTTGGCGTCGATATCGCGCGCCACGTCGGCCAGCGTAAACTCGCCGGCATCCGCCGCGATCTGCGCATGCAGCACGACCTGCATGAGCACGTCGCCCAGCTCCTCGCGTAGGTGAACCGCGTCGTCCGCCTCGATGCAGTCGAGTGCCTCGTAGGCCTCCTCGATCATGTTCTTGCCGATGCTGCGGTGTGTCTGTTCGCGATCCCAAGGGCAGCCATCGGGCTGACGCAGACGCCAGATGGTCTGCACCAGATGCTGCAGCTCGGCCGACGCGTCTATCAGCGTGGACAGATCGCGCGAGCCCTCGGCATTTTGCTGAGCCATATGCTGCGCCATGGTTATTCCTCCTCCAGGATCACGTGGCGGAACGCACCGCCCTCGTAGATGCCGTAGCTGTGCGTGCCGTCCTTGGGAATGCTCACACTGCCGGGGTTGAAGAGCCACAGGCCCGGATGCGCGGCACTTTCCTCGTTGACCTTGATGTGCGTATGGCCGTAGACGAGCGCGGAGCCCTCGGGCAGCGCGGGCGCGTGGTCGACGCTGTTGTGCATGCCGGCGCCAAAGACATGGCCGTGCGTCAGGAACAGCTCGCGGCCGGTCTCGTCAAACAGCGTGGCGTAGTCGGCCATGACGGGAAAGTCGAGGACCATCTGGTCGACCTCGGCATCGCAGTTGCCGCGCACCGCGATGATGCGGTCGGCCAGGGCGTTGAGCAGCGGGATTACGCGCTTGGGGGCGTAATCGCGCGGCAGGTCGTTGCGCGGACCGTGGTAGAGCAGGTCGCCCAGCAGCACGATGCGGTCGGGCTGCTCGGATTCGATGTCGGCGACCAGGCGCTCGGCCCAGTATGCCGAGCCGTGGATGTCGGAGGCGATGAGGTATTTCATGGGGAGATCCTTTCGAATGGGGTTGATATGGCTGGGCGCAGAATGTCGCCACCAGCCGCGTTATTCAAATCGCAGTGCCGCGGCTTGTGCCGTCTGCATCACGCGCTGGAGCGGCACGTTATGCTCGCGAGCGAGACGGGCGCAGTCCTCGTACTCGGGCGCTGCACGCTCGCTGCCATCGGGCAGGGTTGCCACCTTGACGGACACCTCGCCCCATGGCGTCGTTACGCGCTCAAAGCGGCGTGGCAGGCAAACGCGCTCCATGACCTGGCGACGAATGCCGTTGGTCGTGGTTTCCAAAAAGATAATCGTCTGCAGGCGCTCGATATCCTCGTGAGCACAGATTACCTGTAGCTGCCAGCTGGGGCGGTCTTTCTTGCAATAGAGGGGCAGCCAATGTACCTCGCGAGCACCCGCCTCGCGCAGGCGGTCGGCGGCATAGGCGAGCACCTCGGGCGACGCGTCGTCGATGTCGCACTCCAGCTTGACGATGGTCTCGGGCGCATCGGTCTCGCGGGACAGCGGGGATGTGCTATCGCATTGCATACGGTCCGGATCCTTTCCGCGCGGGCTCGTTTTGTTCATCCAAACGCTAGCACATTGGACGTGGCACAGACGTGACTTTCGTCCGTCGCCGCCCTCGCTCCTATCCAAACATGTACATCAGCCTCCAAACATGTCATTTTCTGCAGCTTTTGGAGGCTGATGTGCATGTTTTGAGAGCGCAAGCGAGGCCGCACCGCGCACCCTTTCCAGTCGATTTCGGCCCCCCGGTGCGCTCGTCGCATCGGGGGCCGCGCCATTACAATGGAGCGGTTTCGCCAAATGCAAAGGAGTCGCCATGTCTGCCTGCCCGCTGGTCGATTGCCATACCCACACCTCGTTCTCGGACGGCCATGCCTCGTTTGAAGACAACGTTCGCGCCGCTGCTGCGGCCGGCTGCCGCGTCATGGTCTCGGCCGACCATCTCACACTGCCCGCCAGCATGGATGCCAACTGCGAAGTGCAGGTTACTGAGGGCGACCTGCCGGCACATCGTCTGGCTTTTGAGGATGCTCGCAAGCTTGCCGCGCAAATCGCGCCGGAGCTCGAGCTTATCTATGGCTTTGAATGCGATTGGTACGAGGGCTGCGAGCCTTTGGTTGAGCGCTGGTCCCAGGGCGCCGTCGTACGCCTGGGCAGTGTGCATTGGATTGGCAACCCAGGCGATATCATGGCCGGCGCCGCGGGTACGGCGGGAACGGAAAACGTCGCTCGTCCCGATACACCCGATTCCCTTTGCGGTTGGATCGACGACGACACCAACCTGCACGTTTGGGAAAACCTGGGGGTACACGGCGTGTGGGAGCGCTACGTCGACGACTGGTGCCGCGCTTGCGAAAGCTCACTCAACTTTGACGTAATGGCCCATCCCGACCTGGTCATGCGCTTTTCGAAGGAAGGCTTTGCGCCCGACTTTGACCCGACGCCGTTCTGGGGGCAGATGGCCGAGTGCGCTCACGACACGGGCCGCCGCGTTGAGGTCTCGACCGCCGCGCCGCGCAAGGGGCTCGACGATTACTATCCCGCGACCGGGCTATTGCGTTGCTTCGCCCACACCGAGGTACCCATCACCTTTGGCTCGGACGCACACCGCGCCTGCGACATCTGCTGGAACATCCGCGAGGCCCAGGCCCACGCTTACGACTGCGGCTACCGAACCTTCGACATCCCCCACCCCAACGGCGAATGGGAATCCACACCCCTCGACTAGCCATCCCTTCATAAGTTGCGGTGGAATAGGGATTGTTTTGCCTGATGAAGCGCTTAAACAGTCCCTATTTCACCGCAACTTCCATGACCCCGTTACACCAACAAAGACTGTCCCAAACGACTAGTGGCGGCGGGCGTTGAGTTCGCCGGCAAGCTCGTCGAGGGTGATACCGTAGCGCTCAAGGGTTACGAGCAGGTGGTAGACCAGGTCGCCGGCCTCGTAGCGGATGTGATCGTGATCGTTATCCTTGCAGGCCATGATCACCTCGCTCGACTCCTCGGCAAGCTTCTTGAGCAGCTCATCCTCGACGTCGGTCAGCAGACGCGCGGTATAGCTCTCCTGCGGCGATGCATCACGACGACCGTGAATCACCTCGGCGAGCCCCGTCAGCGTCTCACCGATATTTCCATCCTGAATGTTTGCGGTGCGCACACCCATAGTTCAATCCTTTCTGGTGGCCGAGCGTCTAATCGAGCGCCCGCCCTACGCGAGTTTCTTAAAGAAGCAGGTACGGTTGCCGGTGTGGCAAGCCGGGCCCGGCGAGTCAACCTTGACCAGCAGCGTATCGCTATCGCAGTCGGCCCAGAGCTCCTTGACCGCTTGCATATTGCCGCTCGTCGCGCCCTTGTTCCAGAGCTCCTGGCGACTGCGGCTCCAAAACCACGTGGTGCCGGTCTTGAGCGTCAACCCCACCGACTCCTCGTTCATCCAGGCAACCATAAGCACCTCGCCGGTGTCATACTGCTGAACCACACAAGGAATCAGCCCCTTGGCGTCGTATTTGAGCTCGGACGCAGTTGTCACTTGCTCCATTTAAAAATCCAATCTCACGGGAATAGCCTGCGACGCCATATACTCCTTCACCTGGCGAATGCTGAAGGTTCCAAAGTGAAAGACGCTCGCCGCCAGCACGGCGTCGGCCTCGCCCTCGATCACGCCCTCGGCAAAATGCTCGAGCGTGCCCGCTCCGCCGCTCGCGATGACGGGAATCGGCACCGCGCGCGCCACGGCGCGGGTGAGCGCCAGGTCAAAGCCGGCCTTGGTGCCGTCGCGGTCCATACTGGTGAGCAAGATCTCGCCGGCGCCGCGACGGGCCGCCTCCTCGGCCCACGCCACCGCGTCGATACCCGTGGCGTTGCGGCCGCCTGCGGTAAAGACCTCCCACTTGTCGGCACCAGATGCGCCGGGCAAACCGACGCGCTTGGCATCGATCGCCACGACCACGGCCTGGCTGCCAAACGCCGCGGCAGCCTGGCTAATCAACGACGGATCGCGCACGGCGGCAGAGTTAAGCGACACCTTGTCGGCGCCGGCTGCAACCATGGTGCGCATGCCCGCCAGGTCGCGAAAGCCGCCGCCCACGGTATAGGGAATAGCGAGCTCCTCGGCCGCATGCGCCGCCATCTCGATGGTCGTCGCGCGGTTGTCGCTCGTGGCGGTAATGTCCAGGAAGACAACCTCGTCCGCACCCTCGCGGTCGTAGGCGCGGGCTAGCTCCACCGGGTCGCCCGCATCGCGCAGGCTCACAAAGTTGACGCCCTTGACCACGCGGCCGTCCTTGACGTCCAAGCAGGGAATCACGCGTTTGGTAAGCATGGGCTACTCCTCCCCTCGGGCGGCGGCTAGCGCCTGGGCCAGCGTAAAGTTGCCCTCGTAGAGCGCACGGCCGGTAATGGCGCCCTCAATAGCATCCTCACCCACCGCGGCCAGTGCGCGGATATCGTCGAGCGTCGAGATACCACCCGAAGCCACGACGGGAAAGCCCGCGACCTCGGCCACATGACGATACGCCGCCACATCGATGCCCGTCTGCATGCCATCGCGCGCGATGTCGGTATACACCAGATGCTTAAAGCCCAGCTCGGAAAGCTGCGCCACGGCATCGTCGAGTGCCACGCCCGCGCCGTCGCGCCAGCCGTTCACCTTGACCTGGCCGTCGCGTGCGGCGATATCTGCCACCAGCAGCTCGCCAAAGCCGCGAGCCGCCACCTCGGCAAATCCCGGCTCGGTCACGATCACCGTGCCCAGCGCGATGCGACGCGCGCCATAGCCGGCAAGCTCGTCGATGCGCGCGAGCGAGCGAACGCCGCCGCCCACGTCCACGGACAGACCGTCGACGCCGCAGATAGCCTTTATCGCCGCCGAGTTGGCAGCGCACGCATCCTCGTCCTCGCCAAAGGCAGCGGACAGGTCGACGACGTGCACCCAGCTCGTGCCCTGCTCGGCAAAGGAGCGGGCAACGGCCACGGGGTCGTCGGAATATACCTTGCAGCGGCTCCGGTCACCGCGCTCCAGGCGCACGACCTTACCGCCGATCAAATCGATTGCGGGAAACAGAATCATCGGCCGGCCCCCTCGACGATGCTCACAAAGTTTTTAAGAATGCGCTGACCCAGCGCGGAGGATTTCTCGGGATGGAACTGGCAGCCCCACACGTTGCCATGGCGCACGATGCACGGGAAGCTCCGCGTATAGTGCGTGCGCGCCAGCACATCGGCGGCATCGGCATCGTCGGACACCGCGTAGCTGTGGGTGAAGTACATGTTGGCACCCTCGGCAAAACCAGTAAGCAGCGGATCGGCCGCACCGGTGGGCGTCATGTGCACCTGGTCCCAGCCCACGTGCGGCACCTTCAGGCGACTCGACTCCAAGCGCGTGCACGAACCGCACATAATACCCAGGCCATCGACCCAGGGGCCACCGGCCTGCTGGGGGGTGTTGCCATCGGCAACCGCGCCCTCGTCCGCAGGCACGCCTTCGTTGCCGCGCTCAAAAAATAGCTGAAGGCCCAGGCAGATGCCGAGCAGCGGAGTTCCGGCGGCGACGGCATCGAGCACCGCGTCCGCCTCGCCGCTCTGGCGCATAAAGGCGATCGCGTCATAGAACGCGCCCACGCCCGGGATGACCAGGCCGTCGGCATTACGGATCTGCTCCGGATCGTCCGATGTGCAGGCGGCGGCACCGGCGCGCGCAAGCCCGCGCGCAACGCTCGACAAGTTGCCCTTGTGGTAGTCAACCACCACGATCTTCGGTTCGCCCACGCGACCCCTCCACTTCTCATCATCCAAAACCACCACAAAGGTGCCTGTCCCCTTTGTGGTGGTTTTACCCTTGTGACGGTTACAGCGATCCCTTGGTGCTGGGGATGCCCTGCACGCGGGGATCGAGCTCGCAGGCGTGGCGCATCGTGCGACCCACGGCCTTAAAGGCGGCCTCGATAATGTGATGCGAGTTGCCGCCCGCCAGCTCGCGCACGTGCAGCGTGAGCTTGGCATCGCGCGCAAAGGCGTAGAAGAACTCGACGGCCAGCTCGGTATCGAAGCTGCCCACGCGCTCGGTCGGCACGGGCAGCTCGCAGTAGGCCTGCCCGCGCCCCGAAATATCAACAGCAGCCATCACGAGTGTCTCGTCCATGGCGATCGCCGCGTCGGCAAAGCGTGTAATGCCCGCCTTGTCGCCCAGCGCCTGGCAAAACGCCTCGCCCAGCACAATGCCCGTGTCCTCGACGGTATGATGCGCATCGACCTCCACGTCGCCCACCGCGTGCACCGTCAGATCGAACAGGCCATGGCGGCCAAAAGCGTTGAGCATGTGGTCGAAAAACGGCACACCGGTCGAGATATCGCACACGCCGCTTCCATCCAGGTCGAGCTTTACGACAATGTCGGTCTCGCCCGTCTTGCGGGTCACCTCGGCATAGCGGTCCATCTACATCTCCTCCTTCACCAGCGCGGCAAACGCAGCCAGCACCTCGTCGTTTTCCTGCGGGGTGCCCACGGTAATGCGCAGGCAGTCCGCGAGCCCCGGCGCGTAGCTAAAGTCGCGCACCAAAATCGAATACTCGTCGCGCAGACGCTCGCGCACGCGCGTGGCATGCGACGTGCGCACGAGCACAAAGTTCGCCGCGCTCGGCCATGCCTCCACGGGCATGCCCTCGGCAGCCATTGCATGCAGGGCGCACAACTCGCGCTCGCGCTCGGATGCGACCTGTGCCACCACAGGCGCATACGCATCGCGGGCACGCACGCAGGCAAGCGCGGCGGCCTGGCTTAGCACGTTAACCGAGTAGATTTGGCGAATCGCCGCAAACACATCGATGACCTCGGGCGCCGCGATCACATAGCCCAGACGCGTGCCGGCGGCGCCAAACGCCTTGGACAGCGTATGCAGAATCACCAGGTTGGGATGCTCGGCGATAAGCCCCTGCGCCGTGGTAGCCGCGCCAAACGAATCGTCCGCAAACTCAACGTAGGCCTCGTCGACCATGACCATGCCGGGGCATGCATCGCACAGGGCCGCGACAAAGTCGAGCGGCGCCACGTCGCCCGTGGGGTTATTGGGCGAGGTCACGATGGCCAAGTTGCACTCCGGCGCCGCGGCGAGCATGGCTGCCTGGTCGAGCTCAAAGCTCGTCGGATCACGCCACACGTCGCGCACCTCGGTCTGGCACAGAGACGCAAAGAACGCATACTCGCTAAAGCACGGCGGGCAGTTGAGCAGGGTCCGTCCCGCGCCGCCAAACGCCAGCAGGTAGTTATAGAGCAGCTCGTCGCCGCCGTTGCCCACGCAAATATTCTCACGTGCCACGCCATGCCAGGCAGCAAGCTCATCGCGCAGGTCGTTGGACATGGGGTCGGGATAGCGGTTGAGCGGCGTGGCAGCCAGGGCCGCGTCGACCGCCTTGCGCACGCCAGCCGGCACGGGATAGGTGTTCTCGTTGGCCGAAAGATTGATGCGCGTGGGCGCAAAGTCGGGATCGTAGGGTTCGATACCGGCCAAGTAGGGCTGGACGAGCTCCTTCATGCGCGGCGTGAGTTCGGCCATGTTAGGCCTCCTCGCCGGTCGCGCCAGCGGAAGCCAGGTCCACACCCTTGGCAACCGTCGCCACGGCGTCGCCCGGCCAGGCGACCTTGGTCAGGTCGGCCGCAGCCAGAGACTCGGCACTCACGGCATCCTCGCCCTGCTCCAGCACACGGCGACGCAGAGCGGCGGATAGCGCGTGCGCCCACAGGCCCTCGGCCTCGGCCAGACGTTGTGTGGCGGGAGCGTCGGAGAGCAGGCCCTCGGGCGTATAGCAAATGACGCTCGAGCGCTTAACGAACTCTTCGACCGAAAGCGGGTTGGAGAACATGGCCGTGCCGCCAGTCGGCAGCGTGTGGTTGGGACCGGCAACGTAATCGCCGAGCGGCTCGGAGCTCCAAGCGCCCACAAAGATGGCGCCGGCGTTGCGAATGCCGCCGAGCAGGCCCATCGCATCCTTGCAGTGCAGCTCCAGGTGCTCGGGCGCCACGGTGTTCACGGCCTCGACGGCGGCAGCCATATCGGCGGCCACCACGATGGTGCCTTCGTTGTCGAGCGAGGCGCGCGTGATTTCGGCGCGTGGCGACTGCGCCACCAGAATGTCGATGCCAGCCTCGACCTCGCGCGCAAACTGCCCATCGCAGGTCACCAGATAACAGGCGGCCAGCGGATCGTGCTCGGCCTGGGCCATCAGGTCTGCCGCGACCACCATGGGCTTGGCCGTGGCATCGGCCAGCACGCAGACCTCGGACGGGCCAGCGACCATGTCGATTCCCACGTCGCCCGAGACAATCTGCTTGGCAGCGGCAACAAAAGCGTTGCCCGGACCGGTGATTTTATCGACACGCGGAATGCTCTCGGTACCGTACGCCAGCGCGGCCACGGCCTGAGCGCCACCCACCATATAGATTTCGTCCACGCCGCCGAGTTTTGCCGCGGCGAGCGTGTAGGGGCTGATCAGGCCGTCTTTTTGCGGCGGGGTCACCATTACCACGCGCTTGACGCCGGCGACCTTGGCGGGAATGGCGTTCATGAGCACCGTGGAGGGATACTGCGCGCGACCGCCCGGCACGTAGATGCCGGCCGCCGCGAGCGGGGTCACCTTAACGCCGAGCATCGTGCCGTCCGGGCGCGTGGTAAACCAGCTCTGCTCGACCTCGCGCTGGTGGAATTCGCGAATCTGGCGTGCAGCCTTTTCGAGCGCCGCGACAAAAGCGGGATCGAGGCCTTCGAGCGCGGCATCGATCTGCTCTTGCGGCAAGCGGAAGCTCTGCAGCTCGACACCGTCAAAACGCTGACAGTAATCGCGCACCGCGGCATCGCCGTTGGCACGCACGTTGGCCACGATATCGCGGGCGGCGTCGACGATGTTTTGCGGCAGCACGCCCTTGCGGTTGAGCTGGTTAGTAACGAGGCGCTCACCGGGAGCAAGTTTGATGGTCTTCATATCGGTATCCCCTATCGGTCGAGGTTATGTTCGAAAAACGAGAGACCGGGCGGCGGCGCCAATCGGCCCGCAGCCCGTACGCTGGGACGCCCGTGCGTGCTCGCGCTATTGTGCCGAGCCCGCAACGGGCTCAAAATGCTTGTCCTTCACGGCCGCGGCCAGACGATCTGCCAGATTGCGTACGCGCGAATCCAGGCGTGCGGCACCTGGATTGACAAAGAAACGGGCCGTGCAGTCCATGATGCGACCGGTAATGACCAGGTCGTTGTCGCGTAGCGTGGCACCCGTGGCGGTAATGTCCACGATGCGATCGGTCATGCCGACGATGGGGCCCAGCTCGATGTTGCCGTGCAGCGAAACGATGTCGGCGTTCACGCCTCGCTCGGCATACCAGGCGCTCGCGATGCGCGGATACTTGGTGGCCACGCGAAGCGACCCGCGACGAGCATAGTTGCGCTCGGCCTGACCGGCGCGCCGTGCGGGCTCCGCCTCGATAAAGGTGCACAGGCCATAGCCCAGGTCGACCAGCTGCAGCAGGTTGAGGTCTGCCTCGATGAGCGAGTCCCAGCCGCAGATGCCGCAATCGGCACCGCCGCAACCCACAAAGGCAGGCGCATCGCTGGGACGCACGATGACAAACTCGATATCGCCGACCGCGCCCTCGCCGGCACGCGTGTCGCGGCCGCGCACGATCAGGTGACGGCCGGGGTCACGCAGCTCGGAGACGTCCAGGCCCGCGGTCTCGAGCACGTCGAGCGTGTCGGCCTTAAGCGAGCCCTTGGGCACGGCGATACGCAGCGGCCCCTCGGCGCCACGGCCCACGGCGTGGTCGCCATCGGAAGCGGCGTCCTCGGCCGAGGTGCGCACGGCCTCCAGACGCTCGAGCGAAAAGGCGAAGCCCGCCGCCGGCACCTCGATACCGTCGCCAAACGCACCGGTAAAGATGGAGTCGTAGCGTCCGCCCGAACCGACCGGATCGGGCAGGCCGCCGGCATAGGCCTTAAAGACCAGACCCGTGTAGTAATCAAAAGAATTCATGATGGAGAAGTCGAAGGACAGCACCTGGGCGTCCTCGGGAGCCAGGCCCTCGACCAGGGCACGCAGCTCGCGCGTCAGCGGCGCGACGATGCCGGCAGCCTCCAGCAGCGCATCCACGCGGTCGAGCACCTCGGCACCACCGTGCAGGCGCGGCAGCTCGCTAATGGCGGCCTTGACGGCATCGGACTCGGCGCTGGCAGCCACGCGGGCATCGAGGCCCACAAAGTCGTTGGCATGCACGCAGCGCAGGGCCTCGGCAGCCAGCTCACGATCCTCGCATACCGCGAGCAATTCCTTAAAAGGACGCACGCTGCCTGCGATAATGCGCGCATCGGGAAGTGCCAGCTCGCGCACGGCCTCGGCGACCAGCGAGACAATCTCGACATCGCCCGAGGTATCGCCCGCGCCGATAAGCTCAAAGCCCAACTGCGTAAACTGGCGCGAACCACCGGCATTGCGCTGACACTCGCGAACCACCGGCGCCTCGTAACGTAAGCGCAGAGGCAAGTCGGCAGCGCGCATACGGGTCGAAACCAAGCGCACGATCGGCAGCGTGTTGTCGGGACGGACCACCAACAGGCGGCCGTCGTCATCAAAGAGCTTAAACGGCGTGTCCGCAATGCGGCCGCCTTCCTCGAGCGAACCCTTGTCCTCGAGCAGCGGTGTCTCGACCGGAAGGTAATGATGCTCCCTGAAGCAGCCCTTCACCGTACATGCGATCTCCTCGCGCGCCTGAGCCTCCTCGGGCAATATGTCCCGGAATCCCCACGGTGTGGCCGTCATCTGGTGAGCCTCCTCATGCTGTGTTTCATATAGAGCAGAAGACCGGCATAGCTCCGCCGGTCTTCTGGGTACTTTAGCATACTAGAGTGTTTGCGGGGAGAATCGTCCTCCTCGGCTCACACCGTATTCATTTGGAAACATAGGAGCGGATTGTCGCAACCCAACCCCACCTAGACGCCAATCGCACGACGATACTCTGCCATTACCTGCGCATCGGCTGCCGCGGGATTGGCGAAATAGCGCCAATCATAGGTCTCGGCCGAAACAACTCCGCGATAGCCGCGCGCCACCAACCTATCCAGGTCGGCGCGCATATCGCGGTCGCCGTCACCCCAGGCAAGATGCGTCGTGCCATCTGCCGCAACATCGACAAAATGCACGTGGGCGACATCATCGCCAAGCAGATCGAAATAATCGTCGATGGTATCCCCCGCCACCGCCATAGCGCCCAAATCCAGACATGCCTTAAGTGCCGGATGATCAACTGCCTCGATCATGCGCTTCGTATCGGCCGCCGAGTTCACGATCATCGACTCAACCGGCTGCAGGGCCTCGAGCACCAGTCGCACGCCGCGCTCTCCCGCATGCTCGGCAATCGCACGCAGCATCGAGGCGCTGCGACCCCACGCGTCCTCGATCGGCTCGTTCAAAAATGCCCAGCCGCTCGAGACCATGACCTGCTCGGCTCCAAGTTCCGCCGCGATATCCACAACGTTCTTAAAGTACGCGAGCGTGCGGGCACGCGCCTCATTCCCGCGCGCCGCGATATTCCACGGCTTGGGGTTGTTCTGTTCGGGACAAAGCCCCACAATCCGAACCCCATACCGCTGTGACAGCTCCTGCACCTGCTCGAGCGAATCGTATCCATGGCAATCGACATACAGATGCATCGCCCCGGTCCAAAGCTCGCAACACGTGTAGCCCGAAGCCGACGCCGAAGAAAAGAACTCCTCAAGGTCAAAATAACGATGGCTGATATTCATGACGGCAAGCTGGGGATAGCTCATAATTACTCTCCAACCCAAGCGAGGCCCCGTTCCATATAGGAGCGAGGCCCAATTACACAAACGTTATTTGCTCTTAGTAGTCGAACTGGTGATAGTAGCGACGGTAGTTGAGGTTGTGCTTGGTGACCGTCTCGTAGTAGCGAGCCAGGCGGTCGGTCACGAGCACCGTCAGAATCCACGGGGAGACGATGACGCGGAACTCGTCGTCAAGGCCGGGGATCGCGAACTCGGCGGTGTCGATGATGTTGATGTCGGTGTCGCCGGTCACGCCGCGGGTCAGGAACGCGCGGACGCGCTCGTCGAGCTTGCGGTTCTCGTCCTCGCCCATGAACAGGAAGACCGGGACGCCGGGCTCCACGAGCTCGAGGGTGCCGTGGAAGAAGTCGGCCGAGGTGATGTAGCGGGTGCGCTTCCACTGCATCTCCTCCAGGATGCACATCGAGAACAGGATCGTCTCGCCCCACAGGGCGCCGGAGCCGATGAACATGGTGTAGGGGGCCAGGGCGTACTTCTTGGCGAGCTCCTCGGCGCGCGGCTCGAAGCGCTTGCGGATATCGAGCATGTCCTTCCAGATGTCCTTGGTCTGCTCGATAAACAGGTCAAACTTGGGGAAGCAGCCGCGGCGGTTGAGCAGGCGCAGGCCGAAGCAGTCGGCGAGGTAGTAGCCCTTCTCACAGCCGCCCGAACCATGGTCAGAAGCCATGGCGACGCAGTTCTCGGCGCCGACAGCCTGGCCGATGGGGCCCTCGGGCTTGGTCATGGCGTAGACGCGCACGCCCATGCCCTTCATCTTCTTGACGGCCTCGAGGACCTCGGGGGTGGTACCGGACTCGGAGGCGGTGAGCACGACGGACTTCTCGGTCATGCGCTTGTGGCCCATGGCGTTCCACTCGGCGGCGTGGATCAGGTAGACCTCGAGGTCGCGGTCGCCGAACTTGTTCATGAGGTACTCGAGCTGCATGAGCTCGTCCCAGGTGCCGCCGACGCCCATCAGGAACACGGCGTCGTAGCCCTCGTCGGCGACCTTGTCGGCGAGCGCGGTCATCTTCTTGCCGGTCTCGTAGAGCGCCTTGCCGTCCTCGAGATAGCCCTCCTGGTCGAAATGCATGATCTCGATCTTCTCGGTTTCCTTCATGGCTTTTCCTTTCTGTCCTGCACGCAACTCTATACATCGCGTTTCTTTTCGATACCAATTATAGACATACACCTAATGTGTTTTTAATACCACTTATCAATCTGCTCCAATCCTCGGTGAACGGTCGAAATTCTCTGGTGAGTGGTATTAAATTAGAATTGAATGTATAGCTAACGCCTCTGGCGCCTCCCTTGTGTGACAAAGAACAGCGTTCCTACCAGCGCAATAATGGTCGATGCCCCAAACAGCACCGCCTGAACGCCCAAAGCCTCCGCCAAAAACGGAGCCGCCAGCAGCGGCAGCACGCCGGCGCTCATCAGGCCAAAACGCACAAAGCCGGTGATGCGCCCCAGGTATTTGATGTCGGCGCGCTCCTGAATCAAGATCATTTGCAGCGGCTCCAGGAACCCCCAGGCCAGACCGTTAATCGCCTGACCGATAATCGCGACCCCCAGCATATCGGTGCCCACGTACACCATGGACCCAATGCCCACGGCCATGAGCGCGCCGAGCAGCAATCGCAGGTTGACATGGCGAGCAGAAAGCTTGGTCAGGATGAACGCGCCCACCGAGGAAGTGAGGCCCACGACCGAGGACAACCAGCCCAGCCAGACGATATCCACGTTGAGCACATCGCGGTAGAACAACGACTCCAGTGAATCGAACGCGCCAAACGCAAAGAAACCCAAAAAGCCCGAGATAAAGATGAGGCGCAAGTCGTGATCGCGAAACGTAAGTCGCGCACCCTCGGCCATGCCGCCCAGAATACCGCCCTTCGGCTTTTCCCCTTTTGCGGGAGCAACACACTCGTGACAGCCCAAGGAGAGCACGGCCGCCACACCCATCATGCCAGCCATGAGCAGGTAAACAGACTGCGTGGCAAAACAGCTCACGATGGCGCCGCCGAGCAGCGGGCCGGCGGTATAGGCGATATTGCTATAGAAGACCATCAGGCCGTTCACGCGGGTGCGGCCCTCGGTGGTCGATTCAAGATAGCCCGGAAACGCATGCGTGCAGGTGTTGATAAAGCCGCCCGCAAGCCCCAAGACGCACGCGGCAAACACAAGCCCGGGGACAGACAACGGCGCCAACCCCACGCCAAGCGATAGCACCGCCGTAATCACGCACGTCACAAACGACGTCCGGCGCGGTCCAAAACGGTCGATGACCGAGCCCGACACCATATTGCCCGCCGACGTCATAAGATTGCGTACGAGCGTAATGGCAGCAACCAAAAAGGCCGTGCCAGCCAGATTATACGTCGCCGCGCCGATAAGCCCTAAAAAGTACACCGCGTTGTTGGCGCACCATTGCAGAGACTCAATAAGAATCAGCCTGACTTCTGCCGGCGTCAGGCGCATTGCTTCGCGATCCTTCGCGAACATACGAACTCCCTCTATACAAGTAAGGGGATGGAGGGCATAGGCCCGCTCCATCCCCTTACCAGGTTGCAATGACAGTCTATGCAGCCGGGCCCTTACGCCAGCACGCCGAAGAACGCGCCGATGATGCCCACGACCATGGTGGCCACGATCAGCACCATGGGGTTGATCTTCTTGGACAGCAGCCAGTAGTACAGCCAGAAGGCGATCATGCCGAGCATGCCGGGCATGATGCCGTCCAGGATGTCCTGGAGGGTCTGGGCGTCGTCGCCCGAGCCGATGGCCACCGGGATGCTGGCCCAGAACATGTCCTTGCACATGGCGCCCACGACCATGACGCCCACGATTCCCACGCAGGTCATGATCTTCTGCATGAGGCCGGTCCTCTGGGCCTCGTCCAGGAAGCCCACGCCCAGCTCGTAGCCCTTGACGGCGCCCCAGATGCGCAGCGCGAAGCCGGGGACGTTGTAGATGAGCAGGAAGGCGATGGGGCCGAAGGGGTTGCCGGCCTGGCACAGGCTGATGCCCACCGCGGCGGCGACCACGCGCAGCGTCGACAGGAAGATGGAGTCGCCGATGCCCGACAGCGGGCCCATGAGGGCGGCCTTGACGTCGTTGACGCTCTCCGGCTCGATCTCGCCGCGGGCGACCTTCTCCTCCATGGCCATCGCGATGCCGCCGACGAACGGGGCGAACTGGACGGTGATGTTGAAGAACGCGCAGTGGCGGTGCAGGGCCTCGGCGTAGTCGTCGGGGCGGCCGGCGTAGATCTTCTTGAGCATGTTGGCGACCATCAGGCAGAAGGCGATGTTCATCTGCTTGTAGTAGGTCCAGGAGAACTCCATGCCCAGGGCGCCGACGTTGACGGCGCTCTTGACGAGGTCGGAGCGCGTGATCTTGTTCTCGGGACTAGAAGTCATCGTCCTCATCCCCTTCCGCGGAGAGCTGGGGCTGGGCTCCGCCCAGGCCGAGCAGGTCGAACTTGTCGATGCCGATGATGATGGCGATCAGGGCGACGCCCAGGACGGGCACGTTGGCGTAGGAGCACAGCAGGAAGCCCAGGAAGTAGAAGGGCACGAGCTGCTTGGTGAGCACCAGGCGGCCGAGCATGGCGAAGCCCATGGCCGGCAGGATGTTGGCGGCAACGCCGCAACCGTCGATGATGAAGGGCGGGATGAAGTCGAGCAGGCCCTGGATGGCGTCGGAACCCAAATAGAAGGCGCCGCCGCACAGCAGGAAGTACTCGACGCAGCCCCAGATTCCAATTCCCCAATGAACGGCGTAGATGCCTTTGAGGTTTCCCTTGAGGGCGAACTTGTCTGCCATATCGACAAACACAGGGAACAAGGCATTGGTAATGTTGCCGATCGTCAGCGCAAGGACGGCGATGGGCATGGCGAGCGCGATGGCCGTCTCGGTACCCTGACCGAGCTGAATGGCAAACGCGCAGGCGAGCACGCCGCCGACGGTTTCGTTAGGCGGCACGTAGGCGCCGATGGAGATCGAGCCCATGAACAGCAGCTCCAGGCTGGCGCCAACGGCAAGGCCAGTCTGCAGGTCCCCCAGCACCAGGCCCACGAGCGGGCACAGGACGATGGGGCGGAACGCGTAGAGGGTGCCGAGCTGGTAGTCGAGGCATCCAAACGCTCCGACTAAGCCGACGAGGATTGCTTGGACAAGCATAATTCCTCCCAATAAGGAATCTCGAACCGTCGTCACTCCCGTCGCGCGCGTTGTTGATATCAATTCCGGGAGTTCGATTCCACGGCTCGAAGCGTACCTGGTGTGCTGCTAACACCCATGCCAGGCACAAATGATTTGATACCAATTATAGGTATGCAGGTTCGCCTTATTTAATACCAGTCGCTCAGCGGGGTGTTTTTTACCGTAAACGGCAGGCGCATCCCATTAGGCACGCTCTTTGTTTCGATGGCGGACAAGCGCCACCAGAAAGCCGTCGCCAAAAGCATCGGATGCCAAGTTGGCCACAATCACCAAAACGATCATCGCCGCGCCCAAGAACTCGTTCCAGCTAAAGACCTCGCCAAAGAAGAGCGCCGACCAGCAGGGAGCGAGCACGACCTCGCTCATGCAAACCAAGTTGGCCGCAAACGCGTTGGTTCGCGCGATCCCCTTGGCATACAGCACGCTCGCAAGGCCACTGCAAAAAAGGCCATGCACCAGCATGAGCCCCCACTCAAATGGCCTCACGGAGTCTAGGGCGCCGGCAAAATAGACAATCGGCAACATCGAGATGCCGCAGGAGATGAGCGAGGACACCATGGGCGACGCATCGGGGCGAGAGTTTAAAAAGAAACACAGCCCAAAGGTGGCTCCCGAAATGACGGCAAGCAGGTTGCCGAGCATGCCCTCGGCGCTCAAATCACCTAAAAAGAAAAGTCCCATACCCGTAAAAGCAACCACCACGGAGGCAATCTTCGCAGGCGAGGGCAACGTGCGAGTTGCGAGCGATTGATACACGATAACGAAAATCATCGAGGTGTACTGCAGAACGATCGCGTTGCCGACCGTCGTGAGCTGGTTGGCAAAGTTAAACGTGGTGCCCGTCACGAAGTTGCAGACGGCCACAAGGACAATAAGACGGCTGACGCGGAGGACGGGCCTGCCAACGAGCAGGATAAAGAGCGCCATAAATATTGCCGTAACGGCACCAATCAAAAGAGCTGACTGCGAATTGGCGCGAACGAGGATGCCGATAAAACTCCACAAGAGCGCCGTGCCAAATAGATACATCGCCCCGCTCACGCCATTATCGGGTGGATTGTCAGATCGAATCACGAAGCACCTCCAACTAGCTTTCGGTAATAAAAAACGGCGACCACAACGGGTCGCCGTTTCCCTTGGGGGCAGATAATAGGTCGGGCCCTTACGCCAGCACGCCGAAGAACGCGCCGATGATGCCCACGACCATGGTGGCCACGATCAGCACCATGGGGTTGATCTTCTTGGACAGCAGCCAGTAGTACAGCCAGAAGGCGATCATGCCGAGCATGCCGGGCATGATGCCGTCCAGGATGTCCTGGAGGGTCTGGGCGTCCTCGCCCGAGCCGATGGCCACCGGGATGCTGGCCCAGAACATGTCCTTGCACATGGCGCCCACGACCATGACGCCCACGATTCCCACGCAGGTCATGATCTTCTGCATGAGGCCGGTCCTCTGGGCCTCGTCCAGGAAGCCCACGCCCAGCTCGTAGCCCTTGACGGCGCCCCAGATGCGCAGCGCGAAGCCGGGGACGTTGTAGATGAGCAGGAAGGCGATGGGGCCGAAGGGGTTGCCGGCCTGGCACAGGCTGATGCCCACCGCGGCGGCGACCACGCGCAGCGTCGACAGGAAGATGGAGTCGCCGATGCCCGACAGCGGGCCCATGAGGGCGGCCTTGACGTCGTTGACGCTCTCCGGCTCGATCTCGCCGCGGGCGACCTTCTCCTCCATGGCCATCGCGATGCCGCCGACGAACGGGGCGAACTGGACGGTGATGTTGAAGAACGCGCAGTGGCGGTGCAGGGCCTCGGCGTAGTCGTCGGGGCGGCCGGCGTAGATCTTCTTGAGCATGTTGGCGACCATCAGGCAGAAGGCGATGTTCATCTGCTTGTAGTAGGTCCAGGAGAACTCCATGCCCAGGGCGCCGACGTTGACGGCGCTCTTGACGAGGTCGGAGCGCGTGATCTTGTTCTCGGGACTAGAAGTCATCGTCCTCATCCCCTTCCGCGGAGAGCTGGGGCTGGGCTCCGCCCAGGCCGAGCAGGTCGAACTTGTCGATGCCGATGATGATGGCGATCAGGGCGACGCCCAGGACGGGCACGTTGGCGTAGGAGCACAGCAGGAAGCCCAGGAAGTAGAAGGGCACGAGCTGCTTGGTGAGCACCAGGCGGCCGAGCATGGCGAAGCCCATGGCAGGCAGGATGTTGGCGGCAACGCCAAAGCCAGCAAGGACAAAGTCGGGGATAAAGTCGAGCACGCCCTGGATGGCGTCAGCACCCAGATAGAACGACAGCGAGCACAGCAGGAACGCCATGATGATACCGGTCAAACCGATCAGGAAGTGCATCGCATAGACACCCTTAAGGTTGCCCTGGCCGGAGAAGACATCAGCGCGGTCAACCAGGATCGGCAGGGCGGCGTTGAGGATGTTCTTGATGGCAAGGCACAGCGTGGCGATGGGCATGGCAAGCGCGATGGCTGCCTCGGTGCTCTGGCCCAGCTGGATAGCGAAGGCGCAGGCGAGCACGCCGCCGATCGTCTCATCAGGCGGCACGTAGGCGCCGATGGAGATCGAGCCCATGAACAGCAGCTCCAGGCTGGCGCCGATCGCGAGGCCGGACTGCAGGTCCCCCAGCACCAGGCCCACGAGCGGGCACAGGACGATGGGGCGGAACGCATAGAGCGTACCGAGCTGGAAGTCGAACTTACCAAATGCGGCGATAAGTCCGATGAGGATTGCTTGGGTAAGCATATATCCCCCTTTCCTAATAGGAAACTACGAAGAGCTCAGACTCTTCGAAATTGAACGCCTAGAGCACGCTGGCGCAGTCAACCTTGGGGTCATCGGCCAGGGGTCGAATCTCGACCTCAACGCCACGATCCAGCATCTCGCGCACATCGGCTTCCTCGGCCGCGGTCAGGAAGATCTGACGAGAGACCTGACGCGCATCGGGACGCTTCTCGTCCTTGGGCTTGGTGTTGCCCAGGTTGACCGACTTGATCTGCGGGCAGCCCTCAACAAGCTGCTTTGCCTCAGCAATAGTGGCGACACAGATGATCATCTTGTACTTGTCGGTCACGCCCGAGTTGATAGCTTCGATTGCATGCTCCATATCTTTGATGACGAGCTTGCAGCCGGCAGGCTTGCCCATCTTGAGCGTCGTCTTCCACACCGGGTCGTTAGCGACCTTATCGCCCACGCAGAAGATGCAGTTGGAGCCAAGGCCCTGAACCCAGGAAACTGCGACCTGGCCATGAAGCAGGCGATGGTCAACGCGAAGTAGCTGAATCATAATGTGACCCCCCAAAGGTCTTGTACCGTCTTACGGCGTGTCAGTAGGTGCTGCGGATTAGAACTCTTCTTCCTCGTCGTCATCGACCAAAAGATCGTTGACAAACTTCACGCGCGTATCGTCCGCAGCGACGATGGCGCGAATCGTCTCCTCAACCGGCGCCGACTCGTCAGAGAACAGCAACTGGATGAGGAGAGGAAGGTTCATGTTGGTAACGAGGTACGTGCGGGGACGCGTCTGGACGATCTTGGTGAACTCGTTGTTGACGCTGCCGCCAAAGAGGTCGGTGCAGACAACGACATCATCGTCGGCAGACATGCCTGCCAGCAGTTTTTGGGCCTCCTCGGCCACGTCCATGCGGCCATCGACGAACATCGAAAGATCGTGGACGTTGTCGCGAGCGCCCGAGAGCAGCTCGACGCTCTCCTTGATGCCGGTAGCGAAGTGCGCATGGCTGGCGATGATGTACTGTCTCATTCTGTGTTCCTCTCAATAGCCCGGCACGTTCCCGCACCCGTTTTCTTTAGTAGTCGAACTGGTGATAGTAGCGACGATACTTGAGGTTGTGCTTGGTGACCGTCTCGTAGTAGCGAGCCAGGCGGTCGGTCACGAGCACCGTCAGAATCCACGGGGAGACGATGACGCGGAACTCGTCGTCAAGGCCGGGGATCGCGAACTCGGCGGTGTCGATGATGTTGATGTCGGTGTCGCCGGTCACGCCGCGGGTCAGGAACGCGCGGACGCGCTCGTCGAGCTTGCGGTTCTCGTCCTCGCCCATGAACAGGAAGACCGGGACGCCGGGCTCCACGAGCTCGAGGGTGCCGTGGAAGAAGTCGGCCGAGGTGATGTAGCGGGTGCGCTTCCACTGCATCTCCTCCAGGATGCACATCGAGAACAGGATCGTCTCGCCCCACAGGGCGCCGGAGCCGATGAACATGGTGTAGGGGGCCAGGGCGTACTTCTTGGCGAGCTCCTCGGCGCGCGGCTCGAAGCGCTTGCGGATATCGAGCATGTCCTTCCAGATGTCCTTGGTCTGCTCGATAAACAGGTCAAACTTGGGGAAGCAGCCGCGGCGGTTGAGCAGGCGCAGGCCGAAGCAGTCGGCGAGGTAGTAGCCCTTCTCACAGCCGCCCGAACCATGGTCAGAAGCCATGGCGACGCAGTTCTCGGCGCCGACAGCCTGGCCGATGGGGCCCTCGGGCTTGGTCATGGCGTAGACGCGCACGCCCATGCCCTTCATCTTCTTGACGGCCTCGAGGACCTCGGGGGTGGTGCCGGACTCGGAGGCGGTGAGCACGACGGACTTCTCGGTCATGCGCTTGTGGCCCATGGCGTTCCACTCGGCGGCGTGGATCAGGTAGACCTCGAGGTCGCGGTCGCCGAACTTGTTCATGAGGTACTCGAGCTGCATGAGCTCGTCCCAGGTGCCGCCGACGCCCATCAGGAACACGGCGTCGTAGCCCTCGTCGGCGACCTTGTCGGCGAGCGCGGTCATCTTCTTGCCGGTCTCGTAGAGCGCCTTGCCGTCCTCGAGATAGCCCTCCTGGTCGAAATGCATGATCTCGATCTTCTCGGTTTCCTTCATTTGTCTCTCCTTTCTGGGGTTGTTTCCACATCCCCCATGCCAACGGGCATCAAAACCCGCTTACATTCCGTAACACTCAGCCGCTTTGGCCTTAAGCGCATTGACTGACTCTTCGTAGCCCTCTGCCTTGACCTCCATTTGCTTGGAGACAGCATCAAGATACGGGTGCACGTCCCATGACTTCAGACGCTCGGCTATCATGGCCGCAATCGTCTGGAAGAACACAAGATTGGGAATTGCGCTGAGCAGCGGAGCCACCTGAGGCACCGCAACCTCGTGAGCCCTACCCTTGGGATGGGCCGTGAGCAGCACCGCTTTTGTCGTAACGTTCGATAGCGCATCAGCGATATTCGCAAGACGCTCCGACCCCTGCGGATCGTCGACGATAAACACCAGATAGCCCGGAACGATCTGCATCTCGGGACCGTGGACGAACTCCTCGCCTTCGTGATGCATGGCAGGAATCTTGATGGTCTCGCTCAGCTTGAGGGCCGCCTCTTCGGCAACGCCATAGTTGGGGCCGTTGCCGACGACCATGGCGGGCGTGTGCTCAGAAAGCTCGAGCATGTGGTCTTGGACATATGCCTCGGCGGTCTTGCACATGACGGCATTGGCCTGGATGGCCTCGCGCAGGTCGTCAAGACGCTGGGCAACGCCCTTGGCGTCAATCGTTCCGCGCGCCTGACCGCTGTAAATACCAAAGAGCACCAGGTACTCAACGAGCACCTCGACGCCCAGAGTCACAAAGTCCACCGACTCGACGCCCACACCGTAGTCAAGAACGATGTCAGCGTGTTCCTTGATGGGTGCCTCGACGTTTGCCGTGAGCGCAACTGCAGCCATATCGTGTGCGCGCATGTAATCGAGCGCCGCAATCGTATTGGTCGAATAGCCACTCTGCGAAACGGCAATGTTGAGCGCATGCTGCGGATAGGTGTGTTCAAAATCAACGAAGGCCTCGGGCGTCACAACGGACACCTGCATTTGCAGGGCATCTTGCAGGTAATCGCGGGCGCAATCGGCGGCATGGCGCGACGAACCCGAAGCAACGATGCGCAGCGCGTCAAAAGAACCGGACTGGAAAATATCAACGAGCTGCGCTACCAGCTCAGACGAACGCTCGAGGTTCTCCCCCATACGCACATGGGCAAGCTGAACGTAATCGAGCATCTTCATCGTCTCACCTCGTAACAAATCATTAGTATTTGATACCAATCACAGTTACAGGTTACGGCTTTTTGATACCTCTTTGTCGATTAATTTATCCCCATCGGCGAACGGTCGATTTTGAGCCCTGTAAGGTTGTATATACAGCTGACCCAACGATCAAAACTGGTTAGTTTCCCAGCCGTTATTCACAAAATACCAGCTAGTACGTATAGGTGTAGCCGCCCGTATCGCCACGATTGAAGGACTTTACATACTCAATAGCCTGACCGCTCGCGTCATAGCTCACGCATTCCAAAAGCAAAACAAGATCGCCCTGTTCCAGTCCAAGGAGGCCGGCATCTCGTGCGCCCAGCGCTTCGATATCGAGCTTTTCCTGTGCCATGACTGGCTTTCGGCCCAGCATCTCATAGGTCTCGTACAAACTGAAGACCGACACGTCAATATCTTCGATGGTTGGGAACAGCAGGCAGGGAATCAGCGCCGTCTCAATCGATACGGGGCTACCGTTTATGCAGTTCAGGCGTCGAACGGAATAGAGCAGGTCGTCCTCGGCGATGCCAAACAGGCCGGCGTAATATGGCCCCGCATAACGCTTGGAACGCGCGAGAATACGGACGGACGGCTCGCCGCCCGAAGCACTGACCGATTCACGGAAACCGACCGTGCGTTCAAAAAAAGCAGGTACTTTCTGCGCCACAAAGGCACCTTTTCCCCGAACACGGCGAATCTGCCCGCGCCGAACCAGCTCATCGACAGCGCTTCGGATGGTCAAGCGTGTCGTACCAAATTCCTCGGCAAGGTCTTTTTCGGACGGAATCATGGAACCCATGGGATATATACTGCGCTCGATACGTTCCTCGATGCGGCGTCGAATGCGCATATAAACCGGGGTGGCATCTACTGTTTCAGCCATTGTTCACCCGCCACGCTCCTCATGCCGTTCTCTTCGCCGTTATCGGCAAAGCGGAACTTTGTGGGCAAAATCACCGATTTGCAATGCTCCACAAAACGCATGTCCTTATCAAATTCGATCGAGCTCTCATAGAACACCGGCGTTCCCTCTTCTTGCTGAAGCAGCTCGGCCTCTTCGGCGTTCAAACGCGAGATGGAGATATGCTCACGTCCATGCTCAACACGCACGCCACCTTCTTTGAGCAAGACATCGTAAAGGCTCTCGCACTCAAAATCGTGCTCGATAAGCGATGGGCACAGGGACAGGTTAACGTGAGCCGTCTCGATTGACGTCGGCTCGCCCTCAATAAGTCGAACGCGCTGCATGCGGAGCAAGGGAGCGCCTACAGCCACCCCAAGCTTGTCGGCAAGCGCCTCATCCGCCTCGATGGTCCCGGTGGAAACCAGACGAGAAGAGGGGTGCAGGCCGGCAGTCCGCACAGCATCGGAAAAGTTATACGTTTCCTGGAAGATATTCAGCGGCTTGGGAGGACACACATACGTGCCCGATCCGCGACGGCTCTCGAGCGTTCCACACGAGATAAGCCGCGTGATACCGGCACGCAACGCCGTACGCGAAACGCCAATCTCTTCGCGCAGCACGCGCTCGGCCGGCAGGCGATCGCCGCCGGCAAGCTGATGGTGCTGGATATACCAAAGAATTCCCTCAACAGCACGATCTTTGGGGGGAATTGCATAAGATTCGCCTGCCATTGCACAGACTCCTCATTCAGAAACGTATGCCGCCAAAATTAGGCCAGCCCTCCCATGGCATCAAATTCTGCCTTGATCTTCTCGGCGACATTCCGATACGACTTATATAGACTTGAATCGCGTTTGACCTCGTCGGTCATAACGGGAATCTCTAATTTGGAAACCTCGTCTTTTCCCGTCTGAACCGCCACAACAACGCCCATACCAAGACACATATTACGCTTGGCAGCGTTTATTTTCGCCGCCTTGGCAGGATTTGCCAGGATACGCTGGGCAAATTCCTGTTTAGAGACCGCTTCTTCGGCCTCCGGATCGCCTGCCTCGGCCACTTCGCACTGCAACACGTCCGCATAGTCAAAAATCTTCGGCTCGCCACCGCGTTGATGCACAGCCCACTTGCGGCGCGTGGCATCCTGGTAGATAGCCGGCAAAAATGTAAACCGCGGCGGGTCCAAAATCGTATCCGTGATGGTAAACACATCGGGATCAAAGGCATCCTGCGGGTTTTTCTTCTTGAACAGCCCCATATCAGCCTCCCGTACTAGCATTAAACAACTCAAGCCGAATATAGCACCAATTTCAAGCCACTGCTTTATCGCATCGGTGCGCGGCGTCTATGGCTCGCCCAGCGGAAGAGTTAACGGACGAGGGCCGGCAAATAGCGGACACTCCGCATGCAATCTATGCAAACAAACAAGTACGCTTAGCTACATTCGGTAAGTTCGAGCACGCTGCCCTTAACGATAAGTGCCGGCTCCAGGACGACCTCTTCGGCACGCCTACCGCCCCTACCGGCAAGACGCTTGGACATGCAGCCAAAAGCATGCTCCGCGAGGATACCAGGATCCTGCTCAATCGCGGTCAGCGCCGGCTCAAAGAGAACGTCGGCGGCCGAGTTGTCGTAACTCACCACCGAGATGTCGCCCGGAATGCTCTTCCCCATCTCGTGTAAGCGCTTGAGCAGACCGAGGGCAATGTTATCCGAGCTTGCGAACACGGCGGTGGCATCAGTTGCGAGCACCGCCTCCGAGGCCTCGTAGGCACTCGGAATGTAGTACTCGCTCTCAAACTCCAAACGCGCGTCGATAGGCAAGCCAACCTCGCGCAGTGCGCGCTCATAGCCGGCAAGTCGTTTGCGACCCGTATTGGAGCGGCGTGCGTTAACCAGGCAAGCAATACGGCGGTGGCCCTGCTCGATCAGATAGCGGGTGGCCATGTAGCCGCCCATCTCGTGGTCGAACATCACCTTGTCGCACTCGAGTCCCTCAATGGCACGGTCGACCATCACGGCAGGGATAGGCAGATGGCTGACTTCTTCGCGCAGGGCGCGGTCGTCGGAGAACTCGTCGCCCACAACCAGGAAGACGCCATCAACGCCGCGCGTTACCAGCTGGCGCAGCAGCTCCAGATCGTCGTCGGCACTTCCACCCGAGCTGGTAATAAAGAGCGCATAGCCGTCCTCGCGGCAGCGCTTTTCCAGGCTACCGGCGAGCGAGGCAAAAAAGCGGCTCTCGATGTTAGGGACGATAAGGCCCAGCGTGCGCGACTCGCGCATGACCAGACTACGCGCAATCTGGTTGGGGACATAGTGGTTGCGCGCCGCGACCTCCTTGATGAGCTTGCGGTTTTCTTCCGAGATGCGACAGGGCCGATTATTGAGAACAAGCGAGACCGACGAGGGGGAAAGCCCCACCTCCTGGGCGATCTGCTTGAGGGTGACTTTGTTGGCCATCTCGCTCCTTCCAGGTTTACGCGCAATCTCTTGAAAGTATAGCGACCGCCCCTCTACCTCGGTGATAAACACTTTACCAATCCGGTAGACGGCTGTTTTATCGCCGCCAGCGCACCAAATCCGTCCGGGTGGGGTATATTGCAATCGATTGATGACAACGACCACCAAAAGGCGGATATTCGTATGCACGAGAACGACTTTTTTAACGAGGACCTGCTGTGCGCGCTTGCTGGCGTTGCCGGCGAGGACAACGTGCTGATGAGCGAGCCCATGCGCGAGCACACCACGTTTAAGATCGGCGGCCCGGCCGACGTCTTTGTCACGCCCGATACCGAGCAGGGCCTCGTCGCCACGCTCGACACCTGTTATCGCTGCGACCTGCCGCTCACCATCGTGGGCAACGGCTCCGACCTGCTCGTCGGCGACAAGGGTATCCGCGGCGTCGTCGTGGCGTTGGGCGAAGGCCTCTCCGACATTACGGTCGACGGTACGCACGTCACGGCGGCGGCCGGCGCCTTGCTTTCCGATGTCGCCGCGGCGGCAGCCGAGGCCGGTCTCACCGGCATGGAGCCCATCTCGGGCATCCCCGGATCGGTCGGCGGCGCCTGCTACATGAACGCCGGCGCCTACGGTGCCTGCATGGCAGACGTGCTGGAGTCTGTGCGCGTCTACAAGCCCGCCCGCATGCTCGACGACGGCACCAGCGGCAGCGGCAACATCATCGAGTTCGATGTCGATGAGCTCAACCTGGGCTATCGCAAGAGCCGCATCGCCGACGACGGCTTTATCGTGCTTTCGGCCACTTTCAATCTCGCCCCGGGCAACGCCGCGATGATCAAGGCCGACATGGACGACTACCGTCAGCGTCGCGAGGACAAGCAACCGCTCGACATGCCGAGTGCCGGCTCCACCTTCAAGCGCCCCGAGGGTTACTTTGCCGGCAAGCTCATCATGGATGCCGGCCTGCGAGGACACGCCGTTGGCGGCGCGCAGGTAAGCGAAAAGCACTGCGGCTTTATCGTCAACGCCGACCACGCCACCGCCGCCGACGTCGACGAACTCATCCGCCACATCCAGGCAACCGTCAAAGACCAATTCAACGTAGACCTAGAACCCGAAGTCCACCGAGTAGGCGAATTTTTATAAAAAGAAGGCCCCGAAAGGGGCCTTCACTTTCTTTAATTCAGATAAACCAGTCCGGTGTGTGACGTATTGGACCCGAGAGGGCCGGGACAGTCCGAGAGGCATAAGGTTGATCGCGAGTTCCGCACGAGCCGGAGAGCACTTAATGTGCTCTCCGTGCGAGCAGGACTGCCCGAGCAGGCAACCTTATGCCTCTCGGACTGTCCCGGACCAAGCCGCAGCTACGACAGCGCAATACCGCCGAGCCAGCCCCAACGCACGCCAGAGCCAGTGCCATAGAAGCTAATAAACGAATCAAGCGACTTAGACGTAATGGCGCCCTCATTGCTCATGACGATGCCGCCGCCAACGTAGATACCCACATGACCGTAGATAAGACCCGGAGCACCCGTGCCGCTGTGCGAGGAATCGGCAACGATCATACCCACCTGCAGCGCCGAGCGGTCGGAGCTATAGCACCAGGCGTTGAACATGTCACACGCGTTGCCACCAAAGTAGCCCACGCCGGCATTGCGGAAGACGTTGGTAACCCAGGCAGCGCACCAGCCCTGGCCGGGAGAAGGCGTCGAGTAGCACGCATTGACGACGGCCTGCTGCTTGCCCGAACCGCCCGTCTGTTGCGGGGTGCCGCCGGCATACGATCCGCCACCCGAGCTCGAACCACCCGAGTAGGAATTGTTCTTGTTCGCAGAGGCCGCGGCTGCCGCAGCCGCCTTCCTAGCGGCCTCCTCAGCCTGGGCGGCAGCGAGGATCTCGGAATCACGCTGAGCCATGAGCTCCTTGACGTCGTCGGAAAGACCGTTCAGCACGGTCTGGACTTCTTGCTGCTTGGCCTGCATATCCTGCATCTGAGCCGTCTGCTGGTCCTTGAGCTTCTCCAGGTCGGCCTTTTGTGCTTCGAGCTCGGTCTTTTGCGCATCGAGCTCTTCCTGGATGGTCTGAATGTCCTCGATGGCGTCGCGGTCGCTCTTGTTGATCTTCTCAACGTAATGCGCGTTGGCGACGAGTTCCTCAAACGAGCCAGAGGCCAGCAGCAGCGACAGGATGTTCGTGCCGCCGGACTTGTAGCTGGCGGCCACGCGATCGGAAAGGTCGTTGCGCTTCTTCTTGAGCTCGGCCTTCTTTTCATCGATCTGGGCCTGCGTGTCGTCAATCTTGCCCTGGACATTCTCGATGTCGTTGAGGGTCTGGGCATTCTTGTTGGCCAGCGCCGCATACTCATTTGCGATGCTGTCGAGCTGGGCCTGAACCTCGTCGAGCTGGGCCTGGGCGGCATTCAGTTTATCGGTGGTTTCTTTGGAAGCCTCCGCCGCATGGGCGCGAGCGGGCAGGCCAAAAAGAACTGCCGCAGAAGCGGCGCCGAACAGGGCCTTGAGGGCAGTGCGGCGCGAGAGCTCCTGGGAAAGGATGGAATCGCTGTTTGGTGACATATGTACTCCGTTACATGCTTATTTATATGTCGCTCAACTCATACATATTAGCGTACATATGGCGCGTCCCAACGATTTCCACGAACGGCAGGAAACCGCAAGGTCGGCGGCTCGTAAGCAAATGCCAAAGATCAGGTTATGCGTACGCAAGCTCTTTTATGAGTACGTTAACATAATCCTCTGCTTTTCTACTGCGCACGATTTGGGCGTCCCCGCCTGCGCTATACTCCCCTCTAGAAGTGTTCCTGATTCGATAGGAGACTACATGTCCAAAGCACTCGACCCCAAAGACACCTGCGTCCTCGTTACCGGTGGCGCCGGCTTTATCGGCTCGCACACCGTCGTTCAGCTGCTCGAGGGTGGCTACCAGGTCGTCATCGTCGATGATCTCTCCAACTCCAGCGCCGTCGCCGTCGACCGCGTCAAGACCATCGTGGGCGACGAGGCCGCCAAGAACCTCACCTTCTACGAGGCCAACGTGCTCGACCGCGATGCGATGAACAAGATCTTCGATACCCATCAGATCGACCGCGTCATCCACTTCGCCGGCTTTAAGGCCGTCGGCGAGTCGGTGAGCAAGCCCGTCGAGTACTACCACAACAACATCGAGAACACCCTGGTGCTCATCGACGTCATGCGCAACCATGGCTGCAAGTCCATCATCTTCTCGAGCTCCTCGACCGTCTACGGCGACCCGGACAACCCGCCCGTCACCGAGGAGGATCCTAAGAAGCCCGCGACCAACCCCTATGGTTGGACCAAGTGGATGATCGAGCAGATCCTTATGGACGTCCACACCGCCGACCCCGAGTGGGACGTCGTGCTGCTCCGTTATTTCAATCCCATCGGCGCCCATCCGTCGGGCCTGATCGGCGAGGATCCCAAGGGCATCCCCAACAACCTGGTGCCCTATGTCGCCCAGGTCGCCGTGGGCAAGCTCGAGGCCGTTCAGGTCTTTGGCAACGACTACCCCACCCCCGACGGCACCGGCGTGCGCGATTACATCCACGTGTGCGATCTGGCATCTGGTCACGTGGCCGCCCTCAACTGGATGAACGGCAAGACCGGCGTCGAGATCTTTAACTTGGGCACCGGCACCGGCACCTCGGTACTCGAGGTCGTCGCCGCCTTCTCCAAGGCTTGTGGCAAGGAGCTGCCCTACGTGATCCGCGAGCGCCGCGCCGGCGACATCGCTGCCAACTGGTGCGATGCCTCCAAGGCCGAGCGCATGATGGGCTGGAAGGCCCAGTACGACATCGCGGACATGTGCCGCGATAGCTGGAACTGGCAGAGCCACAACCCCAACGGCTTCGCCGACGCCGAGTAGCACTCAACCGCGGTAGATTTCTGGGCATATTCCAAAATCTACGGGCCCCGGCCTCCAATGTGAGGTCGGGGCCTTTTAGGAGCTCGTTCTCGGGCTCGAGCTCGCGCATGCACTTGCGGCCGCCGCGACCGGGTGGTTGGTCAGCTCCTTCTTCCTGACCGTCACCCATCTTCCCAGGGTCTTCTCGTTGATGCCGAGGTCGGCTGCCACTTGGGCGATGGGCTTCCCCGACGCGGCGGCGAAGTCTGCGGCCTCGGCGCGGTACCCCGCTGTGTAGGAGGGCCCGTCTGCCATGACTGACACTCCTTTCTTTTTGGCGCTGAAACGATTATCGCCGCTCAACGCCATTCCTCTAAGTCAAGTGTCCTTGAATACGATACAGTTCAAATGGACGAGGAGAATCTGGCGCTCCTCTCGATGAGCCCGGAGAGGTCCCTGGTCGTCACCTTCCCCCGCGCGAACGCGAAGCGGACGGCGGCGAGCCATGTCCTCACCGCGCGTTCCATTTAGGGAGTCCTCGAGAAGTCGATCTCTCTGTGCGATAATCGAGCTATTGAGTCTCGCGAGTTTAGAGCTGGTGATATGCATTGAAAATCAAGATGAAAAACATCGGCAGGGTCGCTGAGGCCGATATCGAGATTAATGGTATTGCCGTGATCGCCGGGGAGAACGGGACGGGGAAAAGCACGGTTGGAAAAGCGCTTTATGCGGCCTTCAACAGCATGTCCGATTCGGAGAACAAAATCGACCGCATGAGGCGCAATAGTGTTGAGCGCGCCATCAGGAAGGCATATGTGGGAAGCCCTCTCGACTCCACGTCTCGCCATAGGCGAACTGCTGGAAGAATGAATAGTTTCATCGACAGGGTTTTTTCGGGCGAGTGCACGAGGGACGAGCTTATTGATGAGATAAAGGAGTATTACGGGGAGGAGATCTCCCGTGAGATCGAATCCGATTTCACGAATGGCGTAGCAGGAGTTGCCGATCAGATTATCGAGATCATGGATATCTCCGATGATGAGGTATTTCGTGCGATTGCGACAAACAGGTTCCGAAGCGAGTTCAACGGCCAGATCAATTCGGTTTTCGGCGAAGAGCCCGGGAAGGTCGAACTCCAGATAAAGGACGCATCTACGGTTTTCTCGGTTGCAAGTGACGAGGTGGCGGAGGTGCACGATAGGAGGGTTTTGCGATTCAGGGCGCATTATCTGGACGACCCGTTCCTGATCGATTCTCTCGGAGGACCCTACGGCCCCGCTTTTCGGTTCAAGCCCCTCCTTGGACACCAGGAGGAGCTGCGGCAAGATTTGATTCAGGCGACCATCCGTAACGATGACAGCGAGTCCTCGCTGTTCGAAGAGATCGCGAAGGAGCGACACCTGAAGGTTCTCATGGACAAGGTTTCCTCCTTATGTCCGGGGCATTTCGAGAGGAGCGAAAGTCGCGGTCACCTTACGTATCTCGAAGAGGGCTTCGCTCGGGGGTTGGAGCCTGGGAACCTTTCTGCTGGCTTGAAGACGTTCGCCATCATGAAGGTGCTCTTGAAGTCCGGCGCGCTAGATGCCGGAGGGACTATTATCCTCGATGAACCCGAGATTCATCTTCATCCTGCATGGCAGCTGGCCTTCGCCGAGATAATCGTGCTGCTCCAGAAAGAGCTCGGGATGCACGTCTTAATGAGCACCCATAGTCCATATTTCCTGAATGCGATCGAAGTGTATTCTAAGAAGCACGCTGTTGATGGATTGTGCTCATATTATCTTGCGGAGACCTGCACTGATGGACGCTCTCGCTTTGCCGATATAACCGGCTCGACTGAGGTCGCCTACGAGAAGCTGGCGGCTCCTTTTGATACGCTTGAGAGGGAGGAGTACGGCCTTGAGTAGCGACCTGTGCGCCTCCTGCCCTCATCCGAACTCTCCCGCGGTGCCAGATGGCAGCGATGGTTGCTCCCGTTGCAGGACCTGTATCCTAAGGGACTGCACGTCGACCATCTCCAAAACATCCAGAGACGGGAGCGTCTCTCTTGTGGATGACGATTTCCCTGTTGTCAATTTTGACTCTGTTAAAGAATGCTACTGCAAAAAGGTCAATAGGTGGATGCAACTCCCGCGCTCCGCCGATGCGCTGTATTGCGACCGGGAAACGTTATATCTAGTCGAATTTAAGAACGGCAGTCTGAAGGAGACGCTGGGGAAGAGGCTCAATCCCAAGGATGACGAAGAGCTTGGTATCAATCTTGGCCAAAGGGACGCCCTCATCGAGAAGTGCAAGGACAGCGTTTTGATCTGCTCGGACCTGTGGGGAAAGAGGACGAGATGGTTTCGCGAGCACTGCGTCTTTGTTTTGGTATACAACGAGGACAAGAACAAGACCGCGTTGAAGCGAGTTGCCAGTTCGATTAGGAGAAAAGCACGCTTTGGGCTTCCTGACAAATTGAAAGGGTTTTGCGTGAAGGATGTCTTGACGCTAACCGAAAAGGAGTTTTCGACATCGCTCCTTTCAACTTGGCGAGACGCAGAAGAAATCGCGGAGGTCGACGCGTAGGAGACCGAAAAGCATCCGGTGGCTATCTGCTCCCGATTTCGATCGTTCGTCTACAGTCGGTTTTCTTTCCGCTGCGACCGCCAGTTTGCGATGAGTCGCGCACCGTGTGAAGCTCAACACGGATGAAATACAAATAAAATCCCCCTTGCACTGTGTTGATAAATATTACTCGTCGAACTCATCTGAGCTGGGCCTTCTTGCATAGAACTGCCTGAACCTGAGCGTTTTCGGGTATCGCATTGCCCGATCGAGCACCATCGCGACCTTCTCAAGCTTGTCCTCGGGCGGACTCATAGCCACAGCCCTGCATGTCGTCCCGGTTGGAGCCGGGGTGAACCCTCAGGAAGCTCTGCATGAAGTAGCGCATCCGGTTCACGAGCCCCAGCGGGTTCTGGCCGTCGGGAACGCACTTGAGCAGCTTCGCGTTGTAGCGCTGGCTCTTCAGTGACAGCTTGTTGACAAGCGTCATGTGCGCGCCCTCCATGTCGTGGATGAGCGTGGAGCCGGGCGTCACACGGCCCTCGAACGTCGCCAAGGTCTTCGCCCTGCTCGTCTTGCCAAGGCCCTCCCGGATGAAGATTGAATGCCTGGTTCGTCGCAGCCGAGTGCGACACGGCCTCTACCCGAGACCATCATCTCTACACATAGCCCATCATTCGACAAGAACGCGCAGTTCGTCCTGCATAGGCGCATGGTGTCCCCCTCCGCCGCAAGAGGGGAGCAAAAGAGAGGCTCCCCTCGCCACTACCGGACAAAGGGACCTCTCTGGGGAAACACGCTATAAAACCTTCTTGCCGGGCGGTCGAGTACAGCACCGACGGCGTACCCGTGGAGACCTACCCAGAGCCCACGCCATTTCAAGTTTCTTGGTCTTCAACGCCACAATCCGATAATCATCCAGCCGTCGAAATGACCTCGTCACAGGCGGCAAGCATCTCCTCGTCATGAGTGACAACGATTACAATATGGTCTCTCTTAATTTCATGAAGCAATTTGATCAGCGCGCCTCGACTCTTCGCATCAAGTGCTGAGGTCGGTTCATCAAAAAGCATAACGTCCGGCGATTTCAACAGCTGTCTCACAATTGCAATCTTTTGCTTCTCGCCGCCGGACACCCCTCCTTTCCCGCCGTCAAGCATCGCCGTTGCCCCGTTCTCCACAGAAGCAACCATTTCGTCTAGCCCCAATATGACAAGCATCCGATTCAGCTTATCCATCTCGTAATCATCAGAAAGCAGCGTAAGATTATCGAGAATCGTCCCCTCAACGATAGGGGGTTCTTGCTCCGTAATGCTGACTCGACACCGCCGCAATGCATATCGATCGATGCAACGCTGTGACACCCCGTTGTAGCGAACGGCCCCTTCTGTGTCATCTGGATATAGCCCCAATATCACTGACAGCAGCGAGCTCTTCCCCGAACCATTCGGCCCCGAGATTCCATATAGCCGACCCCTGGAAAACGCGAGCCCCTCAATGCTTAACGCGACCCTTTCCGCCCCTGGATAACGTAGCTTGATGTTCTCTAGACGGATTTCCTCAATCGGACCAAGCGCCAATTTGCCATTCGCTTCCACCGGGACATCCCAAATTCTTTTCAGCCGCTCATAGCATACGCGATTAGTCTGGTAATCCCTTCCCCAGCCCAACAAATACTGTACCGCTGAGCTTAAGTTCGAATAATATCCAACAGCAGTCACGAGAAAACCAGGCAACAGTCTCCCGCCCATCACTTCAACCGCGCCCACAGCAAGAAGACATCCTTGAGCGGCGGAAGCGACCAACGCGTTGCCAAAGGTAAATCTAGACCCTACTTCCTGATTTGCTCTCATCGTTGGATAGAGCCCATTAAAAGCTTCGACCAGTACAGCGCGGGACCTATCGAACAAAGCATGTTTGCGGATGAAATCAACTTTCTCCAACTGATCTTGTAGACAGGAAAAAAACCTCGCGCTCTGCTCTTGTACGTCAAAACTTCTCTCAAACAGCCTTGCGCGTGAAACCGCATAAAAAGCGGCACTCGCTGCCGCAAGAACAAGGCAGACCACACTCAACTTGATATTCAGGCTACCGAGAACAAACAGGGCGGACAAAAGGGTGATAACGTTGCTTGAAACCCCCACAACCGAGTTGATTACGAAGATGACAAGGTCATTAGCGTCGTGATTGATTTGCTGGTTATAATACGACGCGTTGAAGCCCTCGAAGAATGCCTGGGGAAGGTGCTTCACGTGCTCAAGCGTATCCGCATTTAAGCCGAACCCCGCATGCGACTGAAGGTTGATGTACAGCATCTCTGAGCAATACACTAGTCCCGCTCGAACCGCTTGGACCGCAACCAAAATAAGGCAACAAACGAGAACGGCGGCAAGATCGGCGCTGGCCGGCATCGCCAATCGGTTTACCACTATGCCGGTAAGAAAGGGACCCGCAAGCGCAAGCAGCCCGACCAAAACTGTTACGACAAGATAGGCGTAGAATCGACCGCCCAGTATATATTTTCTACAGAGATTAAGCATCAGCCTCATTTTGCCCCGCACCCCGTTTTGCCGTATTCATCATCTGGGAGAGCAGCATTTTTTGCTCGGCATCATACCGGAAGGAAACGCAACGTTTCCCCTCACCGTTTAAGGCGTGGTTGGGGCACCCTCCCATGCACATGGGAAAAGCAAAGCACTCTTGGCATTCCGGGTCATCCGGCTCATATGCCATCCAGTTAATCATGTTCTTGCTCAACATTGGCGGCTCGAAAATAGTTCCGACCCTCCGCTCCTTCATTCCAATGTCATCCCAGCACTTATACAAATCTCCGACGGGATCAACCACGTACGAGTTGATTCCAACGGCGCAACATATCCCGAAATTCGTCCCACCAAAAGGTTGAACTTTGAAGCCCCGCGCAATTGCCCTTTTATAAAACTCAGTCTCCTCATACGAGAACTCTTTTACAGTAAAGCAGTGGCTGTCGTTCGCACATACCTGATTGATATCGTCAACAGGGGCTAAATAGAAGTGAACCTTATTCATCAGGCCATTTAGCTCGAGATAATCCAATAGCTCTTGAGCGGCCTCGATGTTGGTCTTGTCGACGTTGCTCCTTATCGAAATATCGATGATGTCGGCACACTCTTTGACGTTCTTGAGAATACGTTCGTATGTAGGGCTTCCGTCGTGAAGAATCCTTCTCGAATCGTGATCCGACTTCGATCCATCTATAGTCACTTGCGCGCTCGTCACACCACATGCCGCGAGCCTCCTTGCAACATCAGGCGTCAGCAGATAGCCATTTGTCACTATCGATGCGGAATATTCACACGTTGGCCCCACGACATCTTTCAGATCCGACGTAATCCGTTCGATCATCTTCATTCCGAGCAGAGGCTCGCCGCCGTACCATCCAACTGAGAGACTTGCGATACCAGGATAGTAATCTTTCACGAACTTGGAGAGCTGTGTCAAAACCTCCTCGCCCATCGTCGTGTACGCCTGTCCCTTTTCATAGCAGTAGGGACAGCAAAAGTTGCAAGCCATCGTTGGCGCAATGGTAAGGGACAGAGCAGTATTCGCAAAGCGCGCGGCGCGACTTTGCAACCTGATCTCCCCAAGCTCGTCCCTCTCCTCATTGACTAGGATGCCTCCCCTTATCAGCTCCGCGACAAGATCATCGGCATCCCGAACGTCCCCTTCTTGAATCCTTTTGAATTACTGCGCGTATTCCGGATTTAACGACAGGATGCCGCCGGTTCGCGCATTCATGATAAGAAGACTTCCGTTATGTTCATGCACCACATTAAATTGCGACAGTTTCACTTCGCACCATCTCCATTTCCAATCAAATCCATATCGACCCTCAGACGCTGCGCATACGCCAGCGCACTACCTTCTTCGATAAAAACTGCACGAAAGCAGCAATAGACATGCGAGCGACACGATGACCGCATGGCCGCATGCAGCCATCAGGACCGTCCCGCCGGCAGCCCCGCACGCCCTCATCCAATAAGCCATGTGAACCGGGGGTAAAACGGTTGGGAAACTCATCGCGATAACAAGGCCCGCGAACGTTGCGACCAGCAAGGCTCCCGACACAAGAGATCTGATCCTGAACACCTCATATGCAACCGCAACCATCAGCGTATAAGCGGCGTCTATAACGATATTCGACAGGAGTGCCGAGGTCACATTACCAACCGTAAGGCTGTCTAGACCGCTTCCGGAGCACACGGCAAAGACCGCAGCGACACCGAGAGTAAACACGATGTAGGGGCACAGCGTATACACTTCGCAAGCCAATGTCTTTGCCGCAAACAGCTGCCAGCTGCGGAAGCCCCGAGCAATCGAAACTCCCCTTGCCGACACGCTCGTCGCATCACCGAATAGCGTCCCCGCCACAACAACAGAGACGATTGGGAAGAACACCGTATGCGCCATGGAGACGACACTTAGCCAGGAAGAGATACCCGTTGGCCCAACCCCTATCGAGAAAAGATAGCCCGGATCGGCGGAAAAGCCAAAGAACTGGCCCTCTCCCCCTGCGGAGACCCATGCGCCGGACCCGGCAAACACATAAATCCCCGCGATGCCCAAATACATCAGCGCTATTATCACGGCGAGTTTCATTCTCCTTGCGCGGAACAGTTCCGCCCTGACCGACATCCCAAGATTCATCGAACCGCCGTCCTTACAAATAGCGAGACGAGCGCAACTCCAACCGACACAAGCACAGTGCCGCCCGCATACAGCAAAACCTGAATTACACCAACATTCTGCATACTCAGGGAACACAGGTTCATCAGGTAATACACGGGCGAGAGCATGAGCAGCAAGCTGGGCTGACCGCTTCCGTATGTACTTGGGAACCACACCATCACAAATATCGAAACCGCTATTGCAACGACGCTGCTCGCCACCACACTCCTCGTGAGCAAATACAGGGCGAAGGTAGCGGCGTACATCGAAATGAGCAGCAGCGCGATCATCAGCGCAATCGATACAAATTGGGCAAACCCTGAGCACGAGGCCCCAACGTCCCATTGGGCCATCTTGGTTAAATACAGCGCAGTCGTAGAAAGAAGATACACGGCACCGACCAGAGTGCAGTTCACCAACAGCTTCGTGATCACAATCGCCGCCTGCGACACCCCTCGCGATCTCGATACGGCGTAAGCCACGGATTCAAAGTCTCTCGACGTGGCGTAAACCGCGTAGAGAATCGTCACCGGAATCCAGACCACTGTAGACGCAAAAGACGTCCGGGCAACAGAGCCCAAAACGTCCCCTGCATCCACTAGGTTTCCAATAAAACCTATAGCCCCTCCAAGCGTATACGGGTCATCACCGGCGACCATGATCAGCACCTCAGACGAAGTCGCAGCCGCAACCACATACAGCACAGCCGCAAGCGCAATCATCAGAGCGGTCGCCGGGTGCCTGGCGAGCAACCATACCTCGCTCCGAAAAGCTGAGATGAACTCGCGTTTCATCACAGCTCGCTCTCTCGACCGATGAGCTCCGAATAAAACTCCTCAAGGCTCTTCCTATGAGAATACGCCTCCGCAACCCTCACACCTGCGGTCGAGAGCGCTTCGATTGCAATGCCCCGCCCTTCCTTTTTCTCCTCATAGCGCATAAGGACGCTGCCGTCCGGCAGAAAAGAATGTGAGGTCTCATCTCCGAGAACCGATCTCGTTCGCTCCAGATCGTCCACATGCAACACGAAACCACCGCGGCATGACTTTTCCAGCTGAGGTGCGGTCATCCTTCGAATGAGGCGACCATGACTTATGAAGAGGTAATCAGTTGCCAGCTTGTGCATCTCCTCAAGATTGTGGCTGGATACGAGAATCGTTTTACCTTGATCTTTGTTAAGATGCGTAAGGATTTTTCTTACTTCGACTATCCCCATCGGATCCAGGCCGTTTGTCGGCTCGTCCAGGATCAACAGCTCCGGATCGCCCAGCAACGCTATGGCCAGATCGAGACGCCTCCTCATTCCCATTGAGAAGTTCTTCACTTTCTTCCCGCCGGCCTCCCCCAAACCGACGGTTGATAACACACCGTCGATGGAACGATCGGTGGGAAGCCCCCACTCAATACAGCGAACGACCAAGTTGTCTCGCGCGGTCAGATTAGGATACGAAGCATTGAGGTCGGGCATATAACCCAGCCTTTCCCTGCAGCTCCGTATTTCACGTCTCCCGGTTTGCCCAAACATCGAGATCGTTCCTGACGATGGCTCCGAAAGCCCCGTGATCAATCGAATTAACGTGCTCTTGCCGGCACCATTCTCCCCAATGAGTGCACACAGCTCGCCTTCCATTAAAGAGAACGAGACTGATTTAACCGCTTCAAACCCGCCATATCTCTTGGATATGGCACGCAATTCAACTGGGACTTCCCGCATGGACGACATCCTCCCCGTCAATAAAAAGGGACGACATGGCAATTGTGCGGGGTTATAGGTAACGTCGGTTCGCCCCCCCATATTGCAATGCCACATCGCCCCTCAGGCGCTGCTGGCCAAAATATCTTTGAACAGTCTGTGCACGCCGTACGGCGTGCACTATCCGCTAAAAGCGGATAGTGCACTCCTGTGAAGAACACTTGGTGCTGCAGCTGCCGTGCGCGTAAAAGAAGCAATTGTTGCACATGGGCTCAGCTCCGGCTGACGGCTCGGTAATCCATTCCATTTCATTCCCCTCCTTTCGCGGTAGAAAGCCAGTTCATCTCTGCCCCCTAGAAACGGAACGTGCAGGACTGATTGGGGCACCTCTTCGTGCATCCCCCGTGCGCGTAGAAGAAGCAGTTACCGCACGCGGGTGCAACGCCTTCCTCCGGCTCGTTAATCCAATCCATCTCTCCCTCCTTTCCTTGCATACCGAATTGATAATGTTATTCTAATTCGATATGTGTCATATTTCAATATAAGCTTATTTATATAGTACACAAGGTAAGCACCCCCCTGCATCCAGCACAGGAAATGACTCTCTCGTTCCCCAGTGACGCGGCGAGAAATACAGGCCACTGCAGGACGTTGAATGAACAGCCCGTGAAAACCGTTGTTTTCACGGGCTGCACCTGCTCAATACTTTTTTATTCTCCAGCCTCAGTCGTCTCTAAGATCGACCACGTAAACATGATCTGACTCCAGGACCGGGTCATCACCCGTCGCGGTCGCCCTGCTCAGCGCGTTGCGGGCGCGCCGCGTCGCCAGTTCCTCAAGTTCTCTTTCGTTGACGCGCTTAATAAGATCGCCAGGCTGGCAATCAAGCTCTACGCAAATATCCAGCAATGTCTTTAACCTAATTGCCTTCACCTTGCCATTTCGTATTTTTGAGATACTTGCCGGTGTGTGCCCGGTCGCCCGAATGATATCCGTACTCGTCTTTCCGCGTCGAAGCAATAAGCTTTCAAGCTCAATAATCAGATAGTCCATGCCGCCCCTCACACCAAATCCTCGGTCTGGTCTTGAAGCAGAGCTCCGTAGCGCCATATCGCAGAAATCGAGAAGCAGCAAACGGCCCCCAGCACAGCACCAATATCTATGGGCAGGGCCAGGTTTTCAAACATCGAATAGGCGTTCCCCAGCAAGTCGAAGGGGCCAATCACTATCGAAAGAAACCCCGGAGAAAACAAGAGGTCACCTATTGCTGCTGCAACAAACAGCCACCCGATAATCGAGATTCTTCGAGCATGCGAAAGGGTAAAGGGCGATTCGCCATGAGCCATGTCCATGCTGATTCCCCGCAGGGTCCATGTGGCCCCTCCGGAAATCAGAAGATACATCAAAGGAACCACTACGGAAACCGTCTTTGATGGATCATATAGGTTTCCTTGAGCAGCCATAAGCCCAATGGAAATAACCACCACCACCGAACAGCAACACACCGCTATAAACAGCGCCGTAAACAGAATCCCAAGCCTTCTTCCGAGAGTCATCATCTTCTGGATGGACTTATCGATCTTCTGGGCGCTATTCACCACAGCTCCTCCTAAAGCAATCAGAGGTCTTCTTACTTACTGTTTTTCCTACATTGTAACGAACTCGATAAAAGGAGGGTCGCTTCACGCCGCGCAATCCCGAACTCCAAGCGTTTCTCATCAGCATTGCCCATCTTTCGAGTCGAAATTCAAATCCAGTTTCTTATCGCATGCCGAAATCAACCCGAACTGGATGTGACTGGAAAACAGCGCGCTGCGTCGGTCGCGCTTTCCCGAGCGACTCTGGCACAACAGACGATATGAGTTGAACATTGGGGCCTCTCCCCTTGCAGCTCTCTCGTGGGTCGGGCGACAATGGTCGTACCATCAACCGCGGCCGCGCGCTGCGGGCCCTCGGCCTCGGCTGCGTCGTCGGGGCGGTCCCGAAGATGCACCGGCCCGCGGCCGACCGCGGCCGCAAGAACGACCGCCGCGACGCCGAGTGGCTGGCACGCATGCTGGCGCGCCGCAACGTCGTCGAGGTGTGGGTCCCCGACGAGCGCCCTCGAGGACGCGCGCGACGACCTGCAACACGCCAAGCAGCGGATGTCGAAGTTCCTGCTGCGCCACGGCCTCGTCTTCGACGAGACGACGCCGGCCGGCAGGCGCAGGGGCGCCTGGACGGGGGCCTACTGGGACTGGACGGAGTCCCTCTCCTTCGACGAGCCCGACGACGCCGCAGCCTACGAGCACTACATGGACGGAAATGACCTGGTAGAGAACCCTCGCACCGTCTACGTCGCAGGGGACGTAGACGAACTCGTCGAGCACGAGCAGCCTCGCGGGCGACACGTCGTTCAACAGTTTCGACAGCGTTCCCTTGCGCTTCGCGTTGCCGAGCTCGAGAACCAGCTGCGCGGTCTGCCAGAACCTGACCGACATGTCCGCGGCGACCGCGCGCATCGTGAGGGCGACTGCCATGCGCGTCTTGCCGCGCCTGGACTTACCGAAGAAGACGAGGTCTTCGCGCGATTGTTTGTGTCAACGGCCAACTGAATGTGAACCCTTCTTGCATTGTTGCAACCTGGCTGGCAGCCGGTCTTTAATGACGACGACCATTGTCGCCCGACCCACAAAAGAGCCGCAAGGGGAGGAGCTCCCAATGTTCAACTCATATCGTCTATGGCGCACTACCATTCACCGAAAGTCGGCAACTTTTTCATTCTCTCTATACATGTTTAAACAACATGTTCTACAATAGGGACAATAGAAATGGAAACTCGGGACGAGCCGTCTATCCATCTACGGCGCAGCCCCTTATTCAAAAGGACGGTGAGTGCATCCATGGAGCGTGCAAGCGGCGTCCTCATGCCCGTCTCATCTCTGCCCGGACCATACGGAATCGGCGGCTTTGGTTGGAATGCCTACGACTTCGTCGATTTTCTCGCCTCGTGCAAACAACATTACTGGCAGATTCTGCCCCTTACGACGACCAGCTATGGCGATTCGCCCTATCAGTCGTTCTCGGCCCGCGCAGGCAACCCCAACTTTATCGACTTTGCCGAGCTTATCGAGGCAGGGTATCTGGAGCAGCGCGATATCGATGGCGTGTATCTGGGATCCGACCCCAGCAATGTCGACTACGGTGCCATCTTTGGTGGCCGCCGTCAGATTCTCGACCGCGCCGCCGAGCGCTTTGCCGCCGACAAGCCGGCCGATTTCGATGACTTTATCCAGGCCAACGAGGACTGGCTCATCCCCTACTGTGAGTTCATGACCGTCAAAGAGGAGTGCGGTCTCAAGGCGTTTTGGGAGTGGCCCGCGGAGCTCCGCACCCGCGGCGAGGCTTCCGCCAAGGTCTGCGCCGACCATCCGGCGCGTATGCTCTACCACCAGATGACGCAGTACTTCTTCGATCGCCAGTGGAGCCGCCTCAAGGCCTATGCCAACGAGCGCGACATTCTCATCATCGGCGACCTGCCCATCTATGTCTCGCGTGACTCCGTCGAGATGTGGGCGACGCCTGAGCTCTTTAAGATCGACGCCGCCGGCAATCCCGTGAGCGTCGCCGGCACGCCGCCCGACCAGTTCTCGGCCACCGGCCAGTACTGGGGCAACCCCATCTACGACTGGGACGCCATGGAGTCCGACGGCTTCTCCTGGTGGGAGGGCCGCATTCGCGCCGCCCTCGACATGTACGACGTCATCCGCCTGGATCACTTCCGCGGCTTCGAGGCCTATTGGGAGGTGCCGTTCTCCTCGCCCGATTCGTCCTACGGTTCGTGGACGCAGGGTCCCGGCCTCAAGTTCTTCAAGACGCTCGAGGAAAAGCTCGGCACGCTGCCCATCATCGCCGAGGACCTGGGCTTCCTCACCCCCGGCGTCATCGACATGCGCGACAACTCGGGCTTCCCCGGCATGAAGATCCTGCAGTTTGCCTTTGAGGGCACCAACTCGTACTACCTGCCGCATAACTACATCGCCAACACCGTCGCCTATGTGGGCACCCACGACAACGAGACGGCGCGCGGTTGGTTTGAGAGAACGGCCACCCCGCGTCAGCGCGAGCAGGCAGCCCTGTACACCCATCAGCAAGCCGGCGAACCCATGGCAGATGCACTCAATCGCACCATCGCCGCCAGCGTGAGCGACACGTGCATCTTCACCATGCAGGACCTGCTCAACTTGGGCAACGAGGCGCGCATCAACACCCCTGCCACGCTGGGCGGCAACTGGACCTGGCGCATGCTCGACGGCGCCATCACCCGCGAGCTCGAGCACAAACTCACCGACTGGACCGAGACCTACTTCCGCATCCCGTCGGAAGCCGAAATCGAGCTTCCTCAATAGGAGCCACCGCGCCCGACCCCTCCCCACCGTGCGGACGCGCTTGCTTTTCCCGCGCGAGGCCACCCCAATCCCCTCGCGCGGGCTTCTTATGAATTGCAGACATGAAACAACCCATCACAGGAGAAAACATGCCCCGAATTAACCTCATGGAACTCGCCGAGCAGTCTTTTGGCACCTCGCTCGAGCAGCTCGACGACCGTCGCATTTACAAGCTGCTGGTCAAACTCGTGCAGGAGCGCTCCGCCGCCCGCCCGCTCAACAACGGCAAGAAAAAGCTCTATTACATTTCCGCCGAATTTTTGATCGGCAAGCTGCTCATCAACAATATGATCGACCTCGGCATCTACGACGAGGTTAAGGACCAGCTCACCGCCGCAGGCCACGACCTCAACAAGATCGAGGAGTTCGAGGTCGAGCCGTCACTCGGCAACGGCGGCCTGGGCCGCTTGGCCGCATGCTTCCTGGATTCCATCGCCACGCTGGGCTTGACCGGCGATGGCGTGGGCCTCAACTATCACTACGGTCTGTTCCGTCAGCGCTTTGTCGACAACCAGCAGAAGGCCGTCCCCGACGAGTGGCTCGGTGAGCAGGACATCCTAGTCGACGATGACCGCTCCTACACCGTCGAGTTCGGCGATTTTGCCGTTACTTCCAAGCTCGTCAACATCGATGTGCCCGGTTACGGCCAGCCCACCAAGAACCGCCTGCGCCTGTTCGACCTGGCGAGCGTCGACGACGGCCTGGTCCCCGGCAGCTCCATCGACTTCGACAAGACCGAGATCGCCAAGAACCTCACCTTGTTCCTCTACCCCGACGATTCCGACGAGCAGGGCCGCCTACTTCGCATCTATCAGGAGTACTTCATGGTGAGCAACGCCGCCCAGCTCCTGATCGACGAGGCCGTCGAGCGCGGCAGCAACCTGCACGATCTGGCCGACTATGCCGTGGTCCAAATTAACGACACGCACCCCACCATGGTCATCCCCGAGCTCATTCGCTTGCTCACCACCGAGCATGGCGTCGAGTTTGACGAGGCCGTGACCATTGTACGCTCCATGGTCGCCTACACTAACCACACGATTCTTGCCGAGGCGCTCGAGAAGTGGCCGCTCGCCAGCCTGCAGAAGGTCTCCCCTGCCATCGCCGACATTATCGTCAAGCTCGATGAGATCGCGAAGGCCGAGCACGATGACCCGCGCGTCGCCATCATCGACGAGCACGACACCGTCCACATGGCCCACATGGACATCCACTTTGGCTTCTCCATCAACGGCGTAGCCGCCCTCCACACCAAGATCCTGGAGGACACCGAGCTTCATCCGTTCTACGAGATCTATCCCAAGAAGTTCTCCAACAAGACCAACGGCATCACCTTCCGCCGCTGGATCCATGGCGCTAACCCCGCGCTCGCCAGCCTGCTCGACGATGTGATCGGCACCGACTGGCGCAGCACCGGCGATCTGAGCAAACTCGCCAAGTTCGCCGACGACAAGGACGTTCTTGAGCGCCTGGCCGCCACCAAGGTCGAAGCCAAGGCCATCATGCGCCAGTTCATGGCGCTCGAGCAGGGCGTGACCATTCCCTCCAACGCCATCATCGACGTCCAGGTCAAGCGCATCCACGAGTACAAGCGTCAGCAGATGCTCGCGCTCTACATCATCTGGAAGTACCTCGATATCAAGAACGGCAACAGACCTAAGCACCCCGTCACCATCATCTTTGGCGGCAAGGCGGCGCCTGCCTACACTATCGCGCAGGACATCATCCATCTGATCTTGACGCTGTCGCAGTGGATTGCAAACGACCCCGACGTGGCTCCCTACCTGCAGGTCGTCATGATCGAGAACTACAACGTCACCGCCGCCGAGCGCGTGATCCCCGCCGCTGATATCTCCGAGCAGATCAGCCTGGCCTCCAAGGAGGCGAGCGGCACCTCCAACATGAAGTTCATGCTCAACGGCGCCCTAACCCTGTGCACGCTCGACGGCGCCAACGTGGAGATTGCCGAGCTCGTGGGCGACGAGAATATCTATACCTTTGGTGCCTCGTCCAAACAGGTCGAGCAGCTCTATGCCGACGGCACCTATGACGCCGGTGTGCTCTACCGCAAGCCCGGCATTAAACTGCTGGTGGACTTCATCACCAACCCGGCCTTTATGGCGACCGGCAACGTCGAGCGCCTGCAGCGCCTGCACGATGACATTAAGGGCAAGGACTGGTTTATGGCCCTGCTCGACATCGAGGAGTACATCCAGACCAAGGAGCGCGTGTTGGCCGACTACGAGGACCAGGACGCCTGGATGCGCAAGACGCTCATCAATATCGCCAACGCCGGCACCTTCTCGTCTGACCGCACGATCTCCCAGTACAACGACGAGATTTGGCACCTGAGCTAATTTCGCTTCCCTTACCCATCCTCTTGAGAAACGGAGTCGTGGCAACACGGCTCCGTTTTTTGTGCCCGCACGTTACCCTGCGACCCAACTCGGCCAAACAATCTCGATCTGTAACAACTACTCGGTAAAAACGGTCCCAGCTGTTACAGATTGAGACATACCGGCCCCCCCTTGGGTCAATCTCGATCTGTAACATCTAGCAGCTGAAATTCACCTTTGGTGTTACAGATTTAGATGAAATGGTTAGCTCAGCGGAACCGTCTCGATCTGTAACATCTAACGTCCGAAATCGGCCCTACCTGTTACAGATCGAGACAAACGACCGGTCAGACAGCCCCAACACAAAGAAAGGCTCCCCTCTCGCCCAGCGGACGGGAGGGGAGCCTTATATGTGACCGCGGCAAAAGGATGGCAATACCGCAGTCGCCCAAAGGAAGGGCCTGGTTGCACCGGGCCTAGATAAGGTTCTTGCCAGAGACCTTATCGAAGAGGTGGGTCGCGTTCTTCTCGAACTTGAACCAGATGGTGTCGCCAGCCTTGAGCGCGCCCTTGGCCTCGAGGTCGACGACGGGGATAATCAGGACAAACTGGCCGTCGGGAGCGGTCACGTGGACATGCTCGGTCGAGCCCATGAGCTCGGTCACCTCGACGGTACCCTGGAGCGCGCCCTCCTCGCCCTTGTCGGCAAGCAGGATCTGCTCGGGACGCACGCCGGCCGTAATCTCCTTCACGTCGCCGCCGTCCCAGTTGAGGGCAAGCTGAGCGCAAGTCTCGGGGGCGAGCGCCACGTTCATATCCTCGGTCTTGACGGTAAAGCCGTTGCCCGAGCGCACCAGCTGGGCATCGAAGAAGTTCATCTGCGGCACGCCGATGAAGCCGGCGACGAAGATGTTCGCGGGATGGTTGAAGACCTCCTGCGGCGTGGCGATCTGCTGGACAACGCCGTCCTTCATGACCACGATACGGTCACCGAGGGTCATAGCCTCGGTCTGGTCGTGAGTAACATAAATGAACGTGCCCTTGATCTCGTGGCGCAGCTTAATGAGCTCGGCACGCATCTGGTTACGAAGCTTGGCGTCCAGGTTGGACAGCGGCTCGTCCATCAGGAAGACCTTGGGGTCACGCACGATGGCGCGGCCGATAGCGACACGCTGGCGCTGGCCGCCGGAGAGCGCCTTGGGCTTACGGTCGAGGTACTCGGTAATGCCCAGAATCTCGGCAGCAGAGCGAACCTTGCGGTCGATCTCGTCCTTGGGAACCTTCTTGAGCTCGAGCGTAAATGCCATGTTCTCGTACACCGTCATATTGGGGTACAGAGCGTAGCTCTGGAACACCATGGCGATGTCGCGGTCCTTGGGCGCCACGTCGTTGACACGCTTGCCGTCGATGAGCACATCGCCCGAGGTAATGTCCTCCAGGCCGGCGACCATGCGCATCGTCGTGGACTTACCGCAGCCAGAGGGGCCAACGAGGACGACGAACTCCTGGTCGTGAACGGTGAGGTTGAAGTCCTCTACAGCGAGCACACCGTCCTCGGTAACCTTGAGGTTGTGCTTCTTCTCCTCGGTCTTCTTCTTTTTGCCAAAGAAGCCCTTCTTTTTGGACTCGGTGTTGGGATACACCTTCTGAACATGTTTGAGAACGATCTCGGCCATGTCTTTACCTTTCGATATGCGGCGCCGCGCTGAGGGGCGCCGCAGAAACTTGCAAAACAGTTACGGCATCAGCCCTTGACGGCACCTGCCACCACGCCGTCGATGATGTACTTCTGGCAGAGGATGTACATGATAACGATGGGGATAACGACCATCATGATGCAGGCCATCATGGGGCCGAGCTCGACGTGGCCGTAGCCGCCGCGGAAGTACTGGATCAAGATAGGAATGGTCTTGTACTTGGTGGAGTCGAGCGTAAGGTAGGGCAGCAGATAGTCGTTCCAGACCCACATGGTCTCGAGGATGCCGACCGAAAGATAGGTGGGCTTCATGATGGGAAGGACGATCTTAAAGAACACCTGGACCGGGTTGCAGCCGTCGATCATGGCCGCCTCTTCGATCTCGAGCGGAATGTTCTTTACAAAGCCGGCGAACATAAAGACCGCCAGGCCCGCGCCAAAGCCCAGATAGATAAAGCAGATGTTGAACGGCGTGTTGAAGCCGATGCGGTCCGCCAAATTGGACAGCGTGAACATGAGCATCTGGAAGGGCACGACCATCGAGAAGACGAACAGGTAATAGAAGAAGTTCGAGATCTTGTTGTTGACGCGCACTACGTACCAAGCACACATGGAGCAGCACACCAGAATCAGCACGACCGACGTGACCGTGATGATGAGCGAGTACATAAATGCCGAGGCAAAGCCCTGCTCGTTAAGGGCGTGCATGTAGTTTGCGAGGCCGTTGAACGTCTCGGGCGTGAGCAGATCGAATGCCGTGGTGGTGCTGATTGCGGTCGCTTTCTTAAAAGAATTAAGCGCAATCATGAACACGGGGTAGATCCACGCGAGCGACAGGATCGTAAAGAAAATCGAGAGCGCGCGGTTGATAACCTTATCGCGTTTCATTACTGCTGCACCTCCTTGGACCTCGTGGCCTTAAGCTGGATCATGGAGATGGCCACGACCAGGATGCAGAAGATAACCGCCTTGGCCTGACCAATGCCCTGCCATGCGATACCGGCACGCGAATAGAACGTGTTGTAGATGTTCAGGGCGAGCATCTCGGTGGAGTGCGCGGGGGCGCCGCCGGTAAGGGCGAGGTTCTGGTCGAACAGCTTAAAGCCGTTGGTGATGGACAGGAACAGGCAGATGGTGATGGTCGGCATCAGGTTAGGGATCTTAACCTTCCAAAACGTCTGCCATGCCGTGGCACCGTCGACCTTGGCGGCCTCGATGTAGTCGGACGGAATGGACTGCAGACCAGCGATGTAGATGATCATCATGTAGCCGACCTGCTGCCACAGGGTCAGGATGATAAGGCCCCAGAAGCCAGCAGCAGAGTTAAGGGCAATGAGCTGGGCGCCCACGTTGGAGAGTAGGCAGTTGATCAGAATCTGCCAGATGTAGCCCAGCACGATGCCGCCGATCAGATTAGGCATAAAGAAGATCGTACGGAAGATGTTGGTGCCTTTGAGCGCCTTGCGGGTGAGCGCCTGCGCAATGGCCAGGGCGATCACGTTGATGAGCACCGTCGACAGGAAGGCAAACGCCACGGTAAAGAAGAACGACGTGGCAAACTGCGGATCGGACAGTGCGCGCACGTAGTTCTCGATACCGACAAAGTGCGTATTGTTGATGGTAATAAACTGGCAGAACGAGAGATAGAAGCCCTGGATAAAGGGGATCACGAACCCGATCATAAACGCCAGGCACGTGGGCAGCATAAAGAGCGGCCACCAGCGCTTGAGTGCTTTGCCCATAGAAGGGTCCTTTCAATATGCAGGGGGCGGGCAAACCAACGTCTGCCCGCCCCCTGTCGCTAATCAGATAGCTTGGGCAGCAACTACTTACTCGGAAGCAGCCTTCTCGGTCTTCCAGCCATCGACGAAGGCGTTCTTGACGCCGTCCCACTTGGTGTTATCGGCAGCGTAGGCAATCAGAGCCTGCTTGAGGTTCTTCTTCCACTCCTCGGAGGGAATGTAGACGAAGTCCCAAGCGACGGTCTTCTTGCCGTCCTTGGCCATGGCAACGGCCTGCTGCGAGAAGACGTTGGTAGTCTCCTTGGCGCTCTTGAACGGAGCGGTCAGACCCATCTTGTCGGCGATGATGCTGGTCGGGGTGTCAGCGGTGACGCACCAATACATGAAGTCCTCGGTGGCCTTCTGGGCATCCTCGGAAGCCTGGGAACTGACGCACCAGTAGTTCTCGCCGCCGGAGCACAGGCCCTGGTTCTCCTCGCCGTCAACACCGATGTAGATCGGCATCATGCCAATCTGATCGTCGGTCATGCCGGCCTTGACGAGGTCAGAGTAGGCCCAAGAGCCGTTCTGGTAGAAGACGGCCTTGCCGGTTGCGAACTCGTTGGTGGCGTCGTCGCCGGTCTTGGAAGCAAGCTGCGAAGGATCGCAGGTGGAGTCGGTGATGTACAGGTCGAAGATCTGCTTGTAGTTGTCGAGGAACTCACCCTTGATCTCGTCGTCCTCCTGGTTGTGCTCCTTCTCAAACTCGTAGTAGAGCGGCATGTTGGCAAGGTGGGTGGTGTAGCGCCAGCTGGAGGAGTCGTCCATGCCGGCGGAAGTGAAGGCACCCTCGACACCAAGCTCGTCCTTGCGGGCCTGGATGTCATCGGCACAAGCCTTCAGCTTGTCGAAGGAGTTGATGTCCTCGGCCTTGTAGCCAGCCTTCTCGAGCAGCTGCTTGTTGTAGATGATGCCGAAGCTCTCCTGAACCCAGTCGATGCACACATCCTTGCCGTCGGACTGCAGAGCCAGGGAGTCGTCAATGAGCTCACCGCGGAGCTTGGTATCGGACAGGTCGGCGCAGTAATCCTTCCAGTTCTTAAGACCGGTGGGGCCGTTGACCTGGAACAGGGTCGGAGCGGAGCTCTTGGACATCTCGGACTTGAGCTTCTCCTCGTAGGTGTTGGAGGCAGCGGTCACGATCTTGACCTCGACGCCCTTCTCCTTCTTATAGGCCTTGGCGATCTCCTTCCACTCCTTGTCGACCTCGGGCTTGAATTGGAGGAAGTAGACCTCGGCAGCGTCACCAGAAGCAGAGGAGCCGGAGCCGGCAGAACCACCGCAACCCACGAGGCCCAGACCAAGAACTGCAGCCGCGGAACCAGCAAAGCCCAGGAACTGCCTTCTGCTCATTTCGTTCTTCATTACAATCCACCCTTTCACACCGTGGCGGCACCCTTTGCCGCCGCCTTCGGAGATTGGCTCGGGGACTTTGCCCCTTTTGCTGATTTGAACGATACGCTATTTGGCTAGTTGTTTGAACAAGTATTACTAGAGCGGTAGAAAAACTTCGGTGAACGGTAATTTCAACTTGATACTTGACAAGTTTTGTATAAACAATTATTTGTTATCGAATGCAGAGAAAACGCCCGGTCAAGCCGATGTACCGTCGGTTTGACCGGGCGTTTTCTCTTTGAGGCCATGAGTCTCGTCAGGCTGCGAGCTAGCCGGCTATCGCTTGGAATTGACACGGTAATGGAAGATCTCGGGGTGTGTGCGAGTGTGCGTCACCTCAAACAAGATACCGTCCGAGGTGTACGACTGACTCTCCATGACGGCAACGCAGTTGTATTTGCCGAGGTCAAGATAGCTGCAGTCCTCATCGTTGGCGAGCTCGACACTCACCGTACGACGGCTCGCCATCACTTTGACACCGCGCTTGTGCTCCAGATAGCCGTAAATAGAATCTGCCGCGATCTCGGGAGTCAGGCCCTTGGCGATCGACGCCAAAAAATAGCCATGGTCCACTTGGCGCGCGTTGCCGTTGAGGCTTCGGACACGCACTACGCGAATCAACTCCTCGCCCACCTTAAAGCCCAGGTGACGAGAGAGTTGCTCGGTGCAAACCAGATGTTCGAAAGACTTAACGTCCGTAGATGCAACGGCATTGTTGCGCTTTGCAAACTCGCCAAACGACTCAACCTCTTCGAGTGCGCCCAACATGTCGGTTTCGCCCTTAAGCCAAATAACGCGCACGCCCTTGCCGTGTATGGGCTGCACAAACATCCCGTCGGCCAGCATACCCAAGGCGCGACGGACGGTATTGCGAGTGCATCCGAACTCCGCGGTCAGCTCGGCTTCGGTTGGCAGCATCTCCTGAAACGCATAGGTCCCATTAATGATGCGCGAGCGTATTTCTCGGTAGATTCCTTCGTATATCGCTTTTGGCATTGTTTCACCTCTACATTATTCATTTCCGGCTAGGCACGATAGCATTTCTTAAAGTTGTTTAAACCGAATATCGGTAAAGCGACAGGATTTAACCGTTGACGGTTTCTGTCATGCCCAAATCGGTTTCGCTCAAAACTGCCGGTACGACAATCGTCTGGTCCTCTACAATGAATCCATTGTTTAAACGTTTCCCCACGCGCAACGCGCCTCGATATTCGGAAGGCAGAACATGCTGCAAAAAATCCAACGCTTTGGCGGGGCAATGTTCGCGCCCGCCATGCTGTTTTCTATATCAGGCCTCATGGTCGGCGTCTCCGCTCTCGCAACGACTGCGGACATCGTCGGCGATCTCGCCGTATACGGAACCCCTTGGTACGCTTTTTGGACCATCATCCAGCGCGGCTCGTGGACGGTCTTTAAACGCCTCCCGCTCCTTTTTGCCGTAGCGCTGCCCATCGGTCTTGCCCAAAAACAACCGGCTCGTTGCTGCCTCGAGGCTCTCGTCGCCTATTTTGCCTACTGCTTCTTTTTGAGCGAGATCATTAAGCTGAGCGGAGACAATCTTGGACTTAAGTACCCGTCATCTTTGACCTCCGCCAGCGGTATCACCGTCATCGACGGCATCAAGACGCTCGACACCGGCATTATCGGCCCGCTGGCGGTATCGGCAACCGTCGTTGCCATCCATGACCGCTTCTACGATGCCAAGGTTCCCGATTGGCTCGGCACCTTCTCGGGCTCCTCGCTGGTCTACCTCATCAGCTTTTTTGCCGTGTTTGCCCTTGCCGCTATCTCGGCCGCCATCGTGCCCTCCGTATACGCAATGACCGAAACGCTGCGCCATGCACTTACGAGCGTCGGCCCCTTTGGCGTGGGCATCTTTGTGCTTTTGGAGCGAGCGCTCGAGCCCATGGGGCTGCACCACCTGCTCTACATGCCGATCTACTACGACAACCTGGTCATTAACGACGGCATCTACGCCACGTGGAGCAGCTTGCTCCCCATCCTCTCCCATAGCACGCGCCCCCTTAATGAACTTGCGCCGTGGGCCGGTTTTACCGCCACCGGCTGGGTCAAGCTCTTTGGCCTTCCCGCCATCGCAGCCGCGTTCTACTCCACCGCAAAACCAGAGCGCCGCGCCGGCCTTAAGGTCATCCTTTTGCCCGCCATCGTCGCCTCGGTGGTTTGCGGCGTTACCGAGCCACTCGAGTTTCTCTTTATGTTCACCCACCCCGGGCTCTTTTTGCTCTACGCCGTCTTATCGTCTTGCCTTGCCACAACCATGAATCTCTTTGGCATCGTCGGCATCTTCTCGGGCGGCTTGATTGAGATGGCAGCCTTCAACTTTATTCCGCTCATGCGCACGCATGCCGGTGCCTATCTTTTGGCGCTCGGTATCGGCCTTGCCTTTAGCCTCATCTTTTTTGTTAGTTTTCGAGCACTCATCTTGGTCTATGACCTTAAGACGCCGGGCCGCGAGGATCATGTTGCCAATCGCGCGGCAATCGATCGTTTAACGGAAAGCGGCTTTGCCAAAGAGCAATCTCCCAATGACGAGGTCAATAGTCGATCCGATCAAGATCACGTCCTCGCTGAGCGGGTAATTCAGCTTTTAGGTGGCGTTGGCAATATTGTGGGCGCAACCAACTGCGCCACGCGCCTGCGCGTCGAGGTCGCAGACCCTTCCATCGTTGCAGATAACGCGTCGTTTGTCGCGGTGGGCGCCAAGGGCCTCATCATTACGGACAAGACCGCCCAGGTGGTCATCGGCATCTCCGTTCCCCGCGTTAAAGAGCATTTTGACCAGATCATGGGCCTCGAGCCGGAATTTGTGCCCACCGCCTCGGCCTCCCCTGCCGCCAGCGCAGCCCATAAGCGCGGCGATATTTGCTTCTTCGATATCGACGGAACGCTCGCCTGGCAAGACCCCAGGCTCGCCCAAGACCTTCCCGAAGACGAGCGGGACCTCTCCCCCTATCCCAACGAGGCGGTCTCGCAGGCCATCCGCGAGTTTGTCGCCAACGGCAACATGGCCTTTATCTGCACGGGACGCACCCTGAGCTGCATCCACCCCAAACTTCTTGAGCTGCCCTGGACCGGCATCGTCTGTCTTGCGGGCGGTTACGCCGAGATCAACGGACACGCAATTCGCGATCTGTCGATGACGCCCAGTATGCTGCAGCGTCTTGCCCCCTACCTTGAGCAATCGGGCGAGGTCATCCGCTTTGAGGGCCTCAACGGCGTCGTGCGCATGAGTGCCGATGCCCCCGATGCCCCCGGATACGCGCGCACCCTGGGCGACGCAGTCACGCAGCTGCAACATTACAGTGTCTACAAGATCTTGATGTCTACATCGCTCGCCAACCGCATCGCCCAAGATAAGGCACTTGAGCCGCTGCTGTGCTTTAACGAGCTCGAACTCGAGGTAACCGAAATCTCGCCCCGCGAATGCACGAAGCGCGGGGGCATCCAGTCTGTACTCGATGCCCTCGATCCCCACCACGGAACCGTATACGGCATCGGCGACGCCAGCAATGACGTCTCGCTGATGAACGCCGTCGATGTCGGTATCGCCATGGGCAATGCGCCGGACTATCTCAAGGATAAGGCCGATTACGTGACCGACACCGTCGATCACGACGGTGTCGTTGCGGCGCTCGAGCATTTTAGGCTGATTTAGGCGCGCTCCATCAAACGCACGCCCGTTGTCCTAAATCGCCAAAACTGCCGCGCCAAACGCCCTGATGTGGCAATATGTTGTCTGCATATTGCACCAATGCAACCTCAGAAAGAATGCGAGAACCCGTGTCCAGTCCGTTTACCAGCTTTTTAGCCCAGCACTTTGACCAGATTAACGACTATCTGGCCACGTTCTTTGACGGACAGGCGACCTCTGCCGATATCGAGCGCTACCTGTACGCGCCGCTCTCGGCTTTTACGGCCAACGCCGGCAAGCGCCACCGCCCGCTTATCTGCATGCTCGCCGCAACCGCAGTGGGCGGTAGCTTTGAGAGTGCCCGCAGCGCTGCGGCAGCCATCGAACATTTCCAGTCGGGCGCGCTGATCCACGACGACATCGCCGACAACGGACAGCTTCGTCGAGGCAAGCCCTGCATGCACCTTACCGAGGGCACGGGGCTTGCCATCAATTGTGGCGACCTGGCGCTCACCATGGTCACCAAGACCGTTCTCGACGACCCCACGCTGGAGTCCGACGTGAAGCTGCGCGTGCTCCACGAGCTAACCGAGATGATCGTCCGCACCATCGAGGGTCAAGCGCTCGACCTGGGTTGGGTCCGTGACGGGCGCTTTGATATCTCGGTTGATGACTACCTGGACATGGCGACGCACAAGACCGCGTTTTACAGCGGAGCCACGCCGCTTGCCGCCGGAGCCATTATCGGCGGCGGCAGCGATGAGCAAATCGAAGCGCTGCGCGCCTTTGGCCTGCACACGGGCCTTGCCTTTCAGATTCAGGACGACCTGCTCAACCTTGTCGGCGCTAAGGAAGCCGCCAACAAGGACTTCCGCACCGACATCACCGAGGGCAAGCGCACGCTTGTCGCCGTACACGCCCTCTCTGATGAGCGCCACCACGACGAGGTCGAAGCGATTCTTTCCTCGGGTACCGATGATCCCGCGCAGCTCGCACGCGCCGTGGAGATCTTTCAGGAAACCGGCTCCATCGATTACGCCCACACTTACGCGCTCGACCTGACCGCTAAGGCCAAAGCGGCCATCGAGAACGTTGAGCTTGATCCGCACGCACGCGAGCTGTTCCTCTCCATGGCAGATTTCTTTGTGGAGCGCCTTAACTAACGGGGGTTATAAAACCTGTCAGCAGCGTATTTAGGCACAACTTGCTACACTGTTGAGTGCATGTTTATGCATCCCTTTGCGTTGTCTATCCGACAGACGCTCAAATAGTACGAATGGTACGCCGAAAGGGGTTCGTTCATGGAACCTATTACAACGGGCATGCAAGGAGCAGCCGTCGAGGACGTGCAGTCTCGTCTCCTGCAGCTCGGCTACACGATTGATGCCGCCGAAGTCACCGACAAGTACTTTGGAGCCACCACTGAGCAGGCCGTCAGCACCTTCAGGCTCGACAGCGGCCTTGCTGCCGGTCATGCCGTCGATATCCCCTGTTGGAGCGCCCTTGTAGACGCTTCGTATAAGCTGGGCGACCGCACCCTCTATCTGCGCATGCCCAATTTCCATGGCGCCGATGTGCAGGCCCTGCAGCGCGCTCTCAACGTTTTGGGCTTTGCCTGTGGCGAAGACGACGGCTACTTTGGTCCGCATACCGAGGCCGCCCTGCAGCAGTTCCAGGAAAATGTCGGCCTGTTTGCCGACGGCATGGCCTTCCAGGACACCTACGCCTACATCAACCGCCTGCACCATGTGTGGGAGGGCAAGCCCTCGGTCACCGAAGCCGAGTCCCGCATCGGTTTTGCTCGCGCCGCCAACGTGCTCGAGCGCTTTCAGATTGCCGTTATCGGCGAGGACCCCATCGCACGCAGTGTTGCGTCGCGTATGTGGAATATCGCCACGGCAACGACCGACAACAGCGGCATGATGCTCTGCGACTCCGAGGTCCCAACCGACGTTGACCTGGTGCTCGAGATCGCAAGCGACGAGCTGCCCGCCGACGCCGCACCGCGCGCCACGATTGCCCTCGCCGAGTGCCACAACCTGGCCCAGCGCATCCGCACCGCCAATGTCGCCGCGCAGCAGAAGCCGGCTCGCATTCGCATTGAGCTCACGGGCATGACGCGCTACAACGGCACCTTCACGGCCAGCGACGCGCAGACACTCGCCGTACGCCTGCTCGATGGCGTTTGCGATGCCCTCGCAGATTAGGTAAACTAAACGAGTTGCTTTTGGGCAACACCACACATTGGGACGTAGTTCAACGGTAGAACTCCGGTTTTTGGTGCCGGCTGTTGGGGGTTCGAATCCCTCCGTCCCAGCCATTAAAATTGAGCGCCCTGAGCCCATAACGGCCCAGGGCGCTTTCTTGTGGGCAAGCGGAGGGATTCGAGAACCCGCAAGGGTGCGGAGCTGAGGAAACGCGAAGCGTTTTCCAGCGCAGCACGCAAGGAGCGAAGCGACGCAGCGGGGCGCGGCCGCCGAAAAGGCGGACGCGGAATCCCTCCGTCCCACAGCCGGCACTTGGAGACGTTCCTAAAGTGCCGGCACTAAAGGAACGTCTCCAAGTGCCGGCCTCCCAAAAATCTACCTTTAAAAGACAGGCGCCCCAAGCCCATAAGGACCAAGAGCGCCTTTCATCTAGAAAATATCAGCCCAGTTCCGAAAAGCGACCCGCATGCGACAACCAAGTAGCCGCAGGCCCCGGGAGAGTGGGGACACCGGCTTAGGTTTATCGCGAGTTCCGCACGAACAGGAGGCCACTTAATGTGGCCTCCGTCGTGAGCAGGACTGTAGAGCAGGAAACCTAAGCCGGTGTCCCCACTCTCCCGGGGCCGAACGCCCTAGTTGTTGAGCATGCGGTCGAAGCTTCCCGAGTCGCCATCCCGATAGTCTGCGGTCATCAGGATCTCCTGCGGAATACGCCCGCCCTCGCGCAGCACGTTGCGGAACTGCACGCGCGTAACCATGGGCAGATCCTTGATCGTCGCTGCCAGGTTCTGCGGCACGCCCTGGTTGGCAGCAGCGGGCTCGCACGCGCCGCCGGCCTTCACGCGACGCCTATGCTCGGCGAGCATGGCGCGGTACATGCCGGCATGCAGGCGAATCTCAACCACATTGGCATTGCGAGCCTGCTCGACGATGCGCGCGCCCTCGCGGTCGATATCGCCCACATAGTAGACGTAGTTAAAGCGATAGCCAATCTCGGCCAGATAATCGTCCAGGGCATGCGAGACGCTTGCCTTGCATCCGCCGCCAAAAATCACGCCGCCCACCTTGATGCCAAAGAGCTTGGCGTGCTTGCGGCCACGCAGCAGCTTGACGATCTCGTCGTAGGTGTCCAGGTTCTCGACCATAATGAACGGCTTGTCGGCACCCAGCGTAAAGAAACCCGTAAAGTGCACGGGGCGATTGGGAGCGACCTTGATCGCCTGCATGCTGATGCCTTTTTCGGTCATACGCCTGATCAGGCGCTCACCGTGCTTGCCGTCAAAAGCCTTCTCGTCGTTAAAGATCTGGTAGGCACGCTGGCGGCGCGAGGCAACCGGCGTATCGGCACCTCGGTTCTGCTCGATCCAAGCCTGGATGATTGCGATTTCCTCGGCAATCTTGCGGTTGGACATCTCGTTGTGCTGAGTGCGCTGCGGAGCCTTTTTGCCGTCCTTGCCCTCAACCTTTACGATCTGTGTCTGCTGCTCCTTGATCTTAGAGAGCGCCGTGGGCGTAGGGACAACCTTGAGCAGCTGCCTGCCTAAAACGCGGGCAAGGGCAAACGCCGAGACCTCGCCGTGAACGTCCGGCCTGGGCTGCTGGGCAGCAGTATCTGCTGCGGCAGACTCCGGCTTCTTCTGAGACTTGCGCTTAGAATCGCCTTGGGAATTGCGCTCGCGCTTCGGCATAGATGCCTGCTTCTGCGGACGAACGGACTTGCTCTCCTTCGCCGGCTGGCGCTTAGGCTGCCCCGAAGAAACCTCGGCCTTCGCATCCTCGTTCTGCGGCGTGGTCTTCTCGGTTGCAGTCTCGGCATGGGAACTGCGGCCCCCACGATGGCGACGGCGGCGAGGCTTGCTCGACGCGCCCTGCTCCGTCTGCTCATCAGTAGGCTGCTGGCCCTTGGCCTCGGCATCAACCTCAAGCTGCGGCTCAACAGGCTTCTGCTCGCGAGCCTCCGGCTCAACGGCCTTCTCGTCCTGGGTGGTCGAAACCGACTCGCCCTTCTCCTGATGCTTTACGGGATACGCGCGTCCCGCAAAACCGCGGCCGGGACGACACGAACCCGGAGCCTTCTTGGCAGACCCCTCAACATCGTCTGCAACCTCAGAAGACTCTTCAACCTCACGCGCGGCATCCTGCTGTGCAGTCTTAAAGTGAGCACCGCGACGACGCTTGGGCTCTTGGGCCTCCACGGGCTTTTGCTCCCTCGCGGGCTTCTGCGACTCGGCAGCAACCTCGGTCTCAACAGCCTCAGCATCCGTCTCACCCTTTCGAGCAACGGCGCGACGGAAGCGCTCCTGCTGGGCGCGGCGCTGCGCATCGCGCTTGCCACCCCCGCCAAAACCGCCGCGTCCTGCCTTGGCCGTAAAGGCACGCACGACGTTCTCATCGAGCAACTCATCGGTATCGACATGCTCACGCGGGGCAACTTCTTCCACAGCAGGCACGTCAGCGGGATCCTCGACGACAAAATCCTCGACGGACTCGGCAGGCTGCTCCTGGGCATCGCGGATCTCGGCATTGATGGTATAGAACGCCGGGCGCCCGTTAATGCCGCTACCCTCGATCTTGGTCACGATATTTGCCGCGATAAGCTCATCGCGCATCGCCTTGGTGTCACATTCCTTATCGACGGAACGGAAAATTTGCGCCAGCGCGCTCGACTTGATCTTGAGCGCCTTGCGGCAAAGCAGGTCGTAGGCAACCAGCTTGGCACGCTCAGCAGAAAGCGATGTCTGGCTGCTCAGACGCTCAGCCAGGGCATCGACATTATTTTGGTTATCGGAATATACCGTCTTGGCCACGGGGCCCCTTTCATATGTACACATATACGTCTATATGGTACAACGCGCGCCCTTATCCACGCAAAACATCTGCGAGAACACTCGAGCGTCACCCGCTTTTGCATGAAAAAAGACCGAGCCCGCGAAGTCGCGGACCCGGTCTTTCCGAGTCAAATGGATGGGAGATTCAACCCGTCCGACCGACTAGGCCTTGGCGACCTCGGCGTCGGCAGGAGCCTCAGCGGCAGCGGCGCGACCGTACTCGGCCTTGCCCATATCGGACCACTCGGGCTCCTCATCAGGCATGGAGCCAGCCTCCTTGCCGAAGAACTCCTTGAGGCAGTTGACGGCAACGATGAGGCCCAGGACCATCAGCAGGACGGCAAAGACGAGCTGCAGGCCCTTGGTGGCGGCGACGGAGACGGCGGCCGTGGTGGCGGTAGCCGGGATGGTACCGAAGAAACCGTAGGCCTGGACGGCGGTCATGCAGCCCATGGCGCTCTGGACCAGCGAGGTGAAGGTGCAGCAGAGCAGGAAGACGACGGGCACGTAGAGCATCCAGCCATTGCGGCCGGTGCACTTGCAGAACACGGCGAGGGTGATCATGGTCATGCCGCCGAGCAGCTGGTTGGAAGCACCAAAGAGCGGCCAGATGTTGGCATAGCCACCAAAAGCGAGAGCGAGACCGGGAAGCAGGGTAACGACCGTGGCGAACCAGGGGTTGCCGAGGACCTTCATGTAGCCGGCCTTGGACTCGATGGCCAGGGCATCGTTGGTCTGGGCAAAGAACTCGGAGAACGAAGTGCGGGCGATGCGGGCGACGGCGTCGAGCGAGGTCAGGGCCAGAGCGGAGACGTTCATGGTCATAAAGACGGTAGCAAGCGTGCCGTCAACACCGAAGGCCTGCATACCGCGGGAGATGCCAGCGGCGAAGATCTGGAACGGGGTGGAAGCGACACCGGCGTTGAGGGCGCCGGTACCGGCGGTGTTCATGTCGGAGAACATGATGCCGGCGACGATGATGGCAAGGATGCCGACGAAGGACTCGACGATCATGGCGCCGTAACCGACCTTGACGGCGTCCTGCTCCTTCTCGACCTGCTTAGAAGAGGTGCCGGAAGAAACGAGGCTGTGGAAACCGGAGAGAGCACCGCAAGCGACGGAGACGAACAGGACCGGGAACATCATGCCGGAGGCAGTGGAGAAGCCGGTGAAGACCGGAGCGGTGATAGTGGCCTGACCGTTGACGCCCAGGACGACGATGCCGAGGACAGCGCAGACGATCATGACAATCATCATGATGGAAGTAAGGTAGTCACGCGGGGTCTTGAGCATCTGGATGGGCATAGCGCCAGCAAAGACCAGGTAGACCATGACGACGGCGAACCACTGGAACTTATCCAGGTAGAGCGGGAACTGCATACCGACGGCGAACATGAGAACCATGAGGACCACGCCGGTGACGAACTCGGCAGCGCCGGTGAGGTTGAACTTCTTCTGGGCCCAACCAAAGGCGATAGCGACGAAGGTGAACAGGATGGAGATGGTACCAGCGCAGCCGGCGGCATAGGACTTGGTGAAGTCGATGGCACCGGTAGCAGCACCAGAAGCGTCAACGGCCGGGGTGAACATGAACGTCTTGCAGACCATGTCGGTGAAAGCGGCGATGACGATGATGCAGAACAGCCAGCAGAACAGCAGGAACAGGCGACGGCCGGTCTTGCCGATGTACTTCTCGATGAGCTGAGCCAGGGACTTGCCGTTGTTCTTCATCGAGGCGTACAGAGCGCCAAAGTCATGGACGGCGCCAAAGAAGATGCCGCCGACGAGGACCCAGAGCACGACGGGAAGCCAGCCGAAGGCCATGGCGACGATCGTACCCGTAACAGGGCCAGCACCGCAGATCGAGCTGAACTGGTGCGAGAACGCGGTGAAGGCGGAGACGGGCGAGAAGCTCTTGCCGTCCTTCATGCGCTTGGCCGGCGTGAGGGCCTCTTTGTCAACGCCCCACTTGTTGGCCAGCCAACGGCCGTAGCCCAGATAGCCGCAGGCGAGCACCGCCGCGGCCACAACCATGAGCAAAACTCCGTTCATTACATTTCCTCCTCTAAAAAGAACTTCCTAGACATAAAAAATGAGGGCCGTCGGTTGCGCTCGACGGCCCTCATCTTTATCAGCCGCCCGTTATCGTACGGGCTAGCTGTATGTGCTAACCCGCATCAGATAATTACTACGCTGATAATGTTTAGCTGATGCGTGAACATGTCTAAGAAATCCTCTTCAATCATGATGCGAACGATCCGTGCGTGTTCACATCCCCCAGTGGTTGAAAAGGAGTATGAAACTTTAGTTACCTAAAGTCAACGCAAATTTGTAATGAATTTTCGACTTTTTTGAATTTCTCGGTATAAAACGCCACTGACCTCGGACTTTACCCCACGACAGTTTTTGCATGAGAGATGCCCCTCGGGAGCGGGCGGGCGTATACAAGGTTTCCTGCTCTACAGTCCTGCTCGCACGGAGAGCACATTAAGTGCTCTCCGGCTCGTGCGGAACTCGCGATAAACCTTGTATACGCCCGCCCGCTCCCGAGGGGCTCCCATCCCAAATGCGGAGCAAAGCTCCGCACACCATCTTTTTCTTTCAGCTAAAGCACGCCGGAAATTCGACGCAGCTGGCTAACCTTGCCGGACGTTGTCGACGCCAATCCGGCTCAGAAGCCGCATCGGTACAGAAAGGTCCCCGGCGCTGCCCGGGCGCCAGCGGCCGCATATGAACTTTATCGCGAGTTCCGCACGAACAGGAGGCCACTTAATGTGGCCTCCGTCGTGAGCAGGACTGTAGAGCAGGAAAGTTCATATGCGGCCGCTGGCGCCCGGGCAGCGTCGGGGACCGCACCCGTACGACTACAGCGTCATGTTTGGATCGGCGTCGACGTCGAACGGCGAGATTTCACCTCGGTCGAATTTACGGCGGGCGACCTCCGCGATCATGGCTGCGTTATCGGTACAGGCAGACAAGGGCGGCACCGTTACGCGAATCCCCTGACGCCCAAGCTTCTTGATCATCATCTCGCGCAGATGCGGGTTGGCCGAGACGCCGCCACCGATGCAGTATTCCTTGCATCCGGTAGCGTGCAATGCGTTTTTGGCCTTCTTGTACTGCACGTCAAAGACAGCTGCCTCAAACGAAGCTGCCAGATCGGGCAGGTGAATCGTGCGCCCGGCCTTGGTCTCCTGTTCAATGTAGAGCGTCACAGCGGTTTTAAGGCCCGAAAGCGAGAAGCGATAGTCTCCCCTGCTGTTAAGCGCACGGGGGAAATCGATCGCCTTGGGGTTGCCCGTCTCGGCCAGCTTGGAAATGATGGGGCCACCGGGATAGCCCAGACCCAACGCCTTGGCTACCTTGTCGAAGGCCTCGCCCACAGCGTCGTCGAGCGTCTCACCGAGCACCTCGTAGTCGCCCCACGCCTTCACGTGCACGAGCATGGTGTGCCCACCCGAGACAAGCGTGAAGATAAACGGCGGTTTGAGGTCGGGTTGCGCCAGCAGGTTGGCAAACAGGTGCCCCTCCAGATGGTTGACGCATACGAGCGGCTTACCGGCAGCGTAGGCAAAGCCTTTGGCAAAGGCAACGCCCACCACGAGGGCGCCCACCAGGCCCGGACCCTGTGTCACGCCCACGGCGGCAAGCTCGCTGGGAGCAATGGCTCCACCCTCAAGACCAAGCGATGCTGCGGCATCCTCGAGCGCCGCATCCACGACACTCACAATCACCTCAACGTGTTTGCGCGAGGCGATCTCGGGCACCACGCCGCCAAAGCGGGCATGAAAATCAATCTGTGTCGACACCTGGTTGGCCAGCATATTGCCATCCGCATCGATAATCGCCACGGCCGTCTCGTCGCAGGAACTCTCGATAGCGAGCACCAGGCGGCGGCGCTCAATTTCGGCGCGCTCCCCCTCGGAGCGCCCAGGCGCAGGCAGCGGCCATACGCGTTGCTCGGCTGCCGTCGGCTCGGGCGAGGCGTTATCGACCGGAAGTACGAGGGGAAGTGGGGCCGTCATGACGATGGCGTCTTTGCCGACACCGTAGTAGCCACGACGACGACCCACCTCGGTAAAGCCCAGAGCGGCATAGAGCGCAATCGCGCCCTCGTTGCCGTCCTCGACCTCGAGCGAAGCCGTGGTGCAGCCGAGCATCTGGGCATCATAGCTCACATGCGACAGCAGCTTGCGGGCAATGCCCTCACGGCGATGTGCCGAGTCGACGGCGACATCCAGAATCTGCACATCACCGTCCACGACCATACCGCCGGCAAGGCCCAGCAGCTTGCCGTCGTCGTGTGCCACCCACCAACTACGCGGCGCAGCGACGTCCTCGCCCAGTTCGGACAGGAACATGCCCGGCGTCCACGCCTCGTGTCCGGCACCTTCAAAGCAGGCAGCCTCTAGCGCGCTCGCGCCCTCGGCATCCGCCGCGCCCATGGGACGGAACTGCAGATGACGACCGGCGAGCTCATCGGCAACGCCCGTAATTTCGCTCTGCGCACTCTCGGCAAGACCAAGACGCTTGCGCTCGTTTTCCTCGGCATCCGAAAGGCGCGTGTAAATCGGCAGGACGCGAGCCGGATCGCCGTCACCCGCAGCGTGCGCGAGCAGCAAGCCCTCGCCCGAAGGCCACCACAGGTCGCGCTCCACGCAGCGGGCGGTCTCGTCCTCACCCAGCAGCTTGCCATAGCGCACGAGACCGTCACCGGTCAGCTGAACCTGGTCCCAGTCCGCTGCTCGGCGCCACTCATCGAGCGCCACGGCGGCCTTGACCACGTGTTCGCGCTCAAATTGACGCTCGGGACCCTCATCGCCCAGCATATATAGTGCCGGATATACCTCACCGCGCATGGCATCGGCCAAGATACCAAGCTTGCCGCGCACGCCAGCCTTCCACGCCGTCCAAGCGCAAGCGTCGAGCGTCGACACGCCCAGCAGCGGAACATTGGCACCGCGCGCGAGGCCCTTGGCAGTGGAGATGCCGATGCGCACACCCGTAAACGACCCCGGGCCGCGGCCGACCACGTAGCAACCAACATCGCTGCGATCCAGACCGACTTGAGCCAGCACGCCATCAACGGTATTCACGAGCTCAACGTTGGCGTGACGGCGACACATGTGGTCGCCACTCACGAGCTTCGTCTCGCCCGTCTGCCCATCAATCCAGCTTGCCGCGCAGGCAAGCATGTCGGTCGAGGTATCGAGCGCCGCCACCAGCGCGTTGTCGTTATGCAAGCTCATCTTGTACAGCCTTATCAATCAAATGGGAAAGCTCCATTGCGCGGTCACCGTGCGCCTCGAGCGTTATCGTTCGCACATCACTGTCGCCCTCATCACGCTTGAGCGTCACCGAAAGATACTCATCCGTCAGCTCGTCTTGGAATTGTTCGCCCCATTCCAGCAGGCAAGCACCCTCATAGCCCAGCACATCGAAAATGCCCGTATCCTCGAGCTCGTAGGCATGCTCCAGACGGTATAGATCAAAGTGAAACAGCGGAATACGGCCTTGATCATGAACGGCCATGAGCGCAAACGTAGGGCTCGTAACCATATGCTCATCGCCCAGCCCGCGCGAGACGCCCTTGGTAAAGTGAGTTTTGCCCACCCCCAGGCCACCGGTCAGGATGAGCACATCGCCGTCCTCAAGGCACGGTGCAATTAGCTCGCCAAAGTACTCCGTATCGGCAGCGCAAGTCGTTTTGTAAGTACCTACCCCCAGGCGCTCCAGGGACATATATGCTCCTTATTATTCCGAGGCGTCCTCTGGTGCGGGATGTCGCTCCAGATAGTCGCCCAGCATCTTAAAGTCTTCCTCCAGCAGTTCCTGCCACGCCGGATTGCGTAGCGCTGCTGCCGGATGGAACGTGGGCATTACTACAAAATGCCCCATCTGGTGGAACCTGCCGCGCAGCTTAGTAATGCCAATCTCGGTCTTAAGCACAAAGTGCGTCGCGGGGTTGCCGAGCGTCACGATAATATCGGGCCAGATGCTTCGAATCTGCTCACGCAAAAACGGCGAGCAAGCCAGCACTTCCTCGGGACGTGGATTGCGGTTTCCCGGCGGGCGGCACTTAAGCACGTTGGCAATGTAGACGTCTTCGCGTTTGAGCCCCGCCAGCGACAAAATGCCGTTGAGGTCCTCGCCTGCCGCCCCCACAAAGGGCTCGCCCTGCAAATCCTCATTGCGGCCCGGCGCCTCGCCAATAAACATCACACGAGCGCGGGGGTTTCCCACGCCAAACACGATATTGTGACGCGACTGGTAGAGCTGGCAGAGGTGACAATCGCCCAGAACGGCCTCAATTTCCTCGAGTGCGACCTCACGTGGTGCCTGATGGGTATGGCCGGGGATGTGCATGACGCCCATAGCGGCTCCTACACGTAGACCTTGTCGAGACGCATGCCAAAGCCGCAGGCGACCTCGTAGTTAATCGTTCCGCGCAGTCGGGCCATCTCGTCCATAGTGATCTCGGCATCGCCATCGCGGCCGACAATAATCATCTCGTCACCATACTCGGCCTCGGGAATCTCGTGTGCCGGGTTGGACTGAATGGCGACCATAAACTGGTCCATGCAGATATTGCCAACCTGATGCACGCGCTCGCCGCGATACAGCACATCCATACGATTGGAAAGCGTACGCGATAGGCCATCGGCATAACCGATCGGCAGCGTGCAGATCTGAACGCGCGTACGCGGTACGCGGTAGGTAAAACCGTAGCCCACGCCCTCACCCATCGCAGGGTGTGCCACGCGCGTCACACGCGCATGGACGCTCATAACGGGATCAAGCTGCATCACGCGGCCACTCAGCTCGCACGGCTGCATGCCATACAAGCCAACGCCGGCGCGAATCATATCAAAATGCATCGAAGGGTCGAGCATCGAGGACGGCGTGTTGGCGCAGTGCACGATACCGCACTCAAAGCCCGCATCCTTAATGGCCTGAACGGCCTCGGTAAAGCGCTGACACTGCAGTTTGTAGTCCCAGCCCGAAGGTTCATCGGCCGTGGCGAAGTGCGTAAATACGCCGTCGCACTGAATACCGCGATGGAAATTTATACCGCGGACAAAGTCGAGCACCTGCGTGTAGTGAACGCCGATACGATTCATGCCCGTCTCGATGGCGAGATGATACTTGCCCACTTTGCCCGCCGCGACGGCACATTCGCCATACGCAAGAGCAAAGTCAGACGTATAGACCGAGGGCATGATATCAAACTCGAGCAACGTCGGAATGGCCTCGATAGGCGGCTCGCTTAGGATGAGGATGGGTTTCGTAATCCCGCCCTGTCGGAGCTCAACGCCCTCGTTAACCGTCGCCACGGCAAACATGTCGGCACCGGCCGAATACATGATCTTGGCGCACTCAACAGCTCCATGGCCATAAGCATCGGCCTTGACCACGCAGCACAGGCGCTGACGTGGATTCAGCAAGTTCTTGTAGGCCCTCGTGTTACGACGGAGCGCCCCACGGTCGATCTCGACCCAGGACCAGCGCGTCAAAACGGCTTTATTCATGATTAGTCATCCGACCCTTCGTCCATGATTCCCAGATCTTCGAGCGCATCCTTTGCCGCCAGCTCCATGGCAGGACCGATCAAGTCGATAAGATCGGTCGCGATAACGCTCTTCTCACCATACTCCGTCGCCGCGGCAAAACCGGCGTAGCTGTGAAGTGCGACGGCGTACGAATACAGCAACTCCCAACGATCCATCTCGTCGCGCATGGTGGCAAGCGTGCCGGCCAAAATACCCGCGAGAACATCACCCGAACCGGCAGTTGCTAGAGAAGCCGGACCCGAGAGCGGCAGCAACACACGCTCAACGCCACAGATAGCCGTCGTCGGCCCCTTGGCAATGACCACCAGATTGTCGGAGCCTGCAGCCCAGACAACCTTCTGCGCGGCCGCAATCGCGGTACCAAGGTCGTTCACCTCGTCACCGGCAACCAGACGCGAAAGCTCACGATAGTGCGGCGTCATAACCAACGGCTGCTCGCGACGATACATCTCGGGATTACTATCAATACCGTCAATGGCAATCTTAGCAAGGCAGTTGAGTGCATCGGCGTCCAAAATAAGCGGCACATCAAGCTCGAGCAAGCCCGAAACCACCTGCATAGCGCCGGCAGATGTCGTCATACCGGGACCGCACAGTACACAGCTGTACTTCTTTGCAATCTCGCACACCGTCATGCGCGCAGCGGCGCCAAAGGAGCCGCGGGAATCAGACGGAATAGCAAAGACGGGAATCGAAGGAAGTGCCATGCGAATAAGATTGGCGCAGGCGTCAGGAGCCGCGACTGCCACGTAACCAGCACCCGCGCGAGCTGCAGACTTGGCCGCCATAATGGCAGCACCAGGATATTGCGCAGATCCGGCGACAATAAGCACAGAGCCACGGGAATACTTATCGATATTCGTAGGAAGTGGAGCAAAGTAATCGACTAAGTCACCGGGCTCGACAATCTCGGCGGCGTGTTCGACATCATCGATGACCTCGTCAAGACGGTCGTAAAGATTGCCGCAGATCAAATCGCCAGCATACTCAGGACCATCAGCGCTATACAGACCAATCTTGGGCGCAATCATCGTCACCGTATGCTCGGCACGAATGCAGTCGTCATCAACAACGCCCGTCTCGGCATTCAGGCCCGAGGGGACATCAATGGATACGACACAATCGGCGCATTCATTGACCGTAGGAATCCAGATGGAGAACGGCGCACGCAGATTCCCGTGGAAACCGGTACCAAAAATGGCATCGACAACAACATCGGCCTTATCGATCAAAACCTCGAGTTCGTCACGCGAGGGGCCGACGCAAACGTGCACATCGCGGCCGGCAGTACGACGAGCAACATGACGTGCCAGAGCAGCAGGAATCTCATCCGGCTCAACCGGAGAAACGATATCGACGTCCACACCCTTATGGCTCAGAATATCGGCGGCAACCCAACCGTCGCCGCCATTATTACCAAAACCGACCAGAACGAGAACCCGATCGGGATTGAGCTTCAAGACCTCGTTGGCGGCAAACTCACCCGCTAGCTCCATAAGCTCGGCCTTCGAAGTCCCTTCGCGTTCGATGATATCCTCGAGACGAACGACTTCTTCGGTACTCAAAACCGGTTTCATCTATGCTCCTAGCGTATCTTGCGAAGCATCGCCCAGGTGCTCCGTCAATGCTGAATTCTGCAGCTGCTCAAGCTCATCTAAAACAGAGCGAGCCTCTTTAAATGTCTGCGCTACGCGTTTCTTGGTACTCACCTTTTCCTCTTTTGCCTTAGGCCGAGCATCTTCGGTAATCGCGATGGCATTCGCAACGGCTAAGTCTCCTGTAAGCGTAATGGAAAGAGCGACCTCAACAACACCCAGCTCTTGAGCGATCTCGAGAGCACGGCCCGAAAGCAGCGCTTTCGGTTTGCCGAGTTTATCACGCGTAACCGAAACATCCTTGCGACCAACGCCTTGACTAAAACCCGTGCCGAGAGCTTTAAGTACCGCCTCGCGCGAAGCAAAGCGGCTGGCATAGTGAGCAGCGGGGCGCGATGATGCATCACAATACGCACGCTCTTCTTCGGTAAACACACGCCGAGCAAACGACGGCGTCTTTTCAAGTATTGATTTCATACGGGAAATCTCGACGATATCAACGCCGATACCAGCTTCAGCCATGTTCACCTCCATATCGCACAGACTAAGTTATTGTAGCCCGTTCACAGAAGATGCGACAAACGAGGGTTATAAAACACAGCTACTATGTGAGACAAGAGCCCGTAAACGCAAAAAAAGGGGGAGGCCGCGAGGCCTCCCCCTTCTCAGTTCAAGCGTACGGCTCGGTGCCGTCCACCGGTCAGCGGCGCCCTGGCCTCCCACGGGCTGACCCCGCAGTACTCTCGGCGCGATGGGGCTTAGCTTCCGGGTTCGGAACGGGACCGGGCGTGCCCCCCATGCTCTGGCCGCTGACCGGTGGGCGGCGCCCACCGTTACGGTGTCCTGGGTCTCACCTTACACGTGCCCTGGGGGCCGCATGGCGCATAGGAAAGATGACTCGGGGGCATCCTCGTGCCCGGACCGCGCAAGCGCTAAGTCCCGCGGGCCGCGAGGTGCGGTTCCGGAAGAGCTCGGGCGATTAGTGCGGCTCGGCTGAGGACGTCGCCGCCCTTGCACCTGCCGTCTATCGACCAGGTAGTCTACCTGGGCCCTTACCGGAAGGAGAACTAATCCCTGGAACGGCTTCCCGCTTAGATGCCTTCAGCGGTTATCCGCGCCGCACGCGGCTACCCGGCCGTGCCGTTGGTCGACAACCGGTTCACCGGAGGTGCGTCCACCCCGGTCCTCTCGTACTGGGGGCAGCCTCCATCGATTCTCCTGCGCCCACGGAGGATAGGGACCGAACTGTCTCACGACGTTCTGAACCCAGCTCGCGTACCGCTTTAAACGGCGAACAGCCGTACCCTTGGGACCTGCTCCAGCCCCAGGATGCGATGAGCCGACATCGAGGTGCCAAACCTTGCCGTCGATGTGGACTCTTGGGCAAGATCAGCCTGTTATCCCCGGAGTACCTTTTATCCGTTGAGCGACGGCCCACCCACTCGGGGCCGCCGGATCACTAGAGCCTGCTTTCGCACCTGCTCGGCTTGTGGGCCTCGCAGTCAAGCCCGCTTGTACTCTTGCATTCAAAAGGACGGTTGCCGACCGTCCCGAGCGGACCTTCGCGCGCCTCCGTTACCCTTTAGGAGGCGACCGCCCCAGTCAAACTGCCCGCCTGGCACGGTCCCCGAGCCGGTTGACGGCCTCGGGTTAGGACGCCGGTCGCGCGAGGGCAGTATTCCAAGGGCGGCTCCCCGGGGGCTGGCGCCTCCGGATCTGTGCCTCCTGCCTATCCTCTACACGCGGGACCAGCGGCCAATGCCAAGCTGCAGTGAAGGTTCACGGGGTCTTTCCGTCCTTCCGCGGGTAAGTCGCATCTTCACGACCAGTGCAATTTCACCGGGTCCATGGTCGAGACAGCGCCCAAGTCGTTGCGCCTTTCGTGCAGGTCGGAACTTACCCGACAAGGAATTTCGCTACCTTAGGACCGTTATAGTTACGGCCGCCGTTTACCGGGGCTTGGCTTCGGGGCTTCGCCGAATCGGCTAACTCCTCCGCGTGACCTTCCGGCACCGGGCAGGCGTCAGACCCTATACGTCGCCTTGCGGCTTCTGCAGAGTCCTGTGTTTTTGGTAAACAGTCGCTTGGGCCTCTCCACTGCGGCCCGCCTCCGCTCCCCGGGCGAGCCGGTTCACGTACGCGCGGGCACCCCTTCTCCCGAAGTTACGGGGCCATTGTGCCGAGTTCCTTGACCATGGTTGACCCGATCGCCTCGGTATGTTCTACCCACCCACCTGTGTCGGTTTGCGGTACGGGCGCGCACGCGCCTGCCTAGGGGTTTTTCTAGGGACCTCGGGCTCACTCGCTTCGCTCAGTCGCTTCGTCCGGAGCCTCGCCCTCGATGCGGACCGGATTTCCCTGGTCCGCGGGCCGCGCTCCATCACGGGGACGTCCAGAACCCCGCCGAGCCACCCCCATCCGTCGCCCCGTCGGTCGTAGCGCCGCGTGCGCGGTGCAGGAATGTCTGCCTGCTGCGCGTCGGCTACGCCTACCGGCCTCGCCTTAGCCCCCGACTGACCCTGGGAGGATTAGCCTTGCCCAGGAAACCTCGGGTTCACGGCGGACGAGTTACTCTCTCGTCTCTCGCTACTCATGCCAGCATTCTCACTCCCATGCGCTCCACCGTCGGTCGCCCTCCGGCTTCTCCGCCCATGGGAAGCTCCCCTACCGATTCTAATGAATTAAAATCCCGCCGCTTCGGTGTCCAGCTTAGCCCCGTGTATTGTCGGCGCATGTCCACTCGACCAGTGAGCTGTTACGCACTCTTTGAATGGATGGCTGCTTCTAAGCCAACATCCTGGTTGTCTGGGCGGACGCACATCCTTTGCCACTCGGCTGGAACTTGGGGACCTTAGCGGGCGGTCCGGGCTGTTTCCCTCTCGAGCACACAGCTTAGCCCACATGCTCTGACTGCCGCGCTCTGGGCCGCCGGCATTCGGAGTTCGGTTGGATTCGGTAGGCGGCGAAGCCCCCTCGTCCATCCGGTGCTCTACCTCCGGCGGTGAACGCGCGACGCTAGCCCTAAAGCTATTTCGGGGAGAACGAGATATCTCCGGGTTTGATTGGCCTTTCACCCCTATCCGCAGGTCATCGCCGCCGTTTTCAACCGACGTGCGTTCGGCCCTCCACGGGGTCTTACCCCCGCTTCAGCCTGCCCACGGATAGCTCACCCGGCTTCGCGTCCGCGGCGCGGGACTCAAGTCGCCCTGTTAAGGCTCGCTTTCGCTCCGGCTCCCTTTCGGTTAACCTCGCCCCGCGCCAGCGACTCGCTGGCTCATTCTACAAAAGGCACGCCGTCACAACTGAAAGTTGCTCCGACTGCTCGTGGGCGCACGGTTTCAGGTACTGTTTCACTCCCCTCCCGGGGTGCTTTTCACCTTTCCCTCACGGTACTGGTGCGCTATCGGTCACAGGGTAGTACTCAGGCTTGGATGGTGGTCCACCCAGGTTCGGACCGGGTTTCACGTGCCCGGCCCTACTCAGGGACCGCGTCGCGCCGTCCGGTCTGGGTTCGCGTACGGGGCTGTCACCCGCTGCGGCCGGCCCTCCCATGCCGTTCCGCTCCCCAGCCGGACCTGCGCCCGGGGGCGGCAGCCCCCGGATGCGCGGCCCTGCAACCCCGTCGGCGGAACCCCTGCCGGGTATGCCCGCTCGACGGTTTGGCCATCGGTCCCCTTTCGCTCGCCGCTACTCGGGGAGTCTCGAGATTGATTTCCTCTCCTCCGGGTACTTAGATGTTTCAGTTCCCCGGGTTGTCCTCCCCCCGCCTATGTGTTCAGCGGGGGGATATGCACACCGCTGTGCATGGGTTCGCCCATTCGGAGACCCCCGGGTCGAAGGATGTGTGCTCCTCGCCGGGGATTATCGCAGCTTGCCGCGTCCTTCATCGGCTCCCTGTGCCAAGGCATCCGCCGTGCGCCCGTGGTATCTTGCGGGACCGCATCGGGCCCGCGGGATATCCACGTGTCGCTAAAATTAATTAATCGATATCATGAATAGCGCTCGTATGTCGCAATTCGGGTATCTCATACCGCGGCACAGTAGTTGAACTGTGCTCGCGATCAGATGCTCCTCACTCATATATAAGTGAATTCTTCTTGTTTGGATCGGATGAATGATTGCTATCATTCTGTCTGATAAATCGCAGAAAAGAATCGAGTCTGGAAGAAATTGATCTTCCATCTCTCTCCTATCGCTATGCGGCTCTCAAGGTACGCGGGTGCGACCCCGGGGACCGGGTGCTGCGGGGAATCATCCGTGGCGGGACATCTACCGGACGGGCTCCTGCCCTCTATTCGAGTTAAAGTTTGTCTCTCTAAGAATGTATCTCCCTAGAAAGGAGGTGATCCAGCCGCACCTTCCGGTACGGCTACCTTGTTACGACTTCACCCCCCTCACCCTCCACACCTTCGGCGCCTCCCCCCTTGACGGTTGGGCCGGCGACTTCGGGTGCAGACGACTCGGGTGGTGTGACGGGCGGTGTGTACAAGGCCCGGGAACGCATTCACCGCGGCATGCTGATCCGCGATTACTAGCAACTCCGACTTCATGGGGGCGGGTTGCAGCCCCCAATCCGAACTGGGGCCGGCTTTCCGGGATCCGCTCCCCCTCGCGGGGTGGCATCCCTCTGTACCGGCCATTGTAGCACGTGTGCAGCCCAGGGCATAAGGGGCATGATGACTTGACGTCGTCCCCGCCCTCCTCCGCCTTGACGGCGGCGGTCCCGCGTGGGTTCCCGGCATCACCCGATGGCAACACGCGGCGGGGGTTGCGCTCGTTGCGGGACTTAACCCAACATCTCACGACACGAGCTGACGACAGCCATGCACCACCTGTATGGGCTCCTCTCGGCCACGGGGTCTCCCCCGCTTCACCCATATGTCAAGCCCTGGTAAGGTTCTTCGCGTTGCTTCGAATTAAGCCACATGCTCCGCTGCTTGTGCGGGCCCCCGTCAATTCCTTTGAGTTTTAGCCTTGCGGCCGTACTCCCCAGGCGGGACGCTTAATGCGTTGGCTGCGGCACGGGGGGATCGTCCCCCCACACCTAGCGTCCATCGTTTACGGCTGGGACTACCAGGGTATCTAATCCTGTTCGCTCCCCCAGCTTTCGCGCCTCAGCGTCGGTCTCGGCCCAGAGGGCCGCCTTCGCCACCGGTGTTCCACCCGATATCTGCGCATTCCACCGCTACACCGGGTGTTCCACCCTCCCCTACCGGACCCAAGCCGCGGAGGTTCCGGGGGCTTCGGGGGGTTGAGCCCCCCGCTTCGACCCCCGGCCTGCCGGGCCGCCTACGCGCGCTTTACGCCCAATGAATCCGGATAACGCTCGCCCCCTACGTATTACCGCGGCTGCTGGCACGTAGTTAGCCGGGGCTTCTTCTGCAGGTACAGTCTTGACTCTTCCCTGCTGAAAGCGGTTTACGACCCGAAGGCCTCCGTCCCGCACGCGGCGTCGCTGCGTCAGGGTTCCCCCCATTGCGCAAGATTCCCCACTGCTGCCTCCCGTAGGAGTCTGGGCCGTGTCTCAGTCCCAATCTGGCCGGTCGGTCTCTCAACCCGGCTACCCGTTGTCGGCACGGTGGGCCGTCACCCCGCCGTCTACCTGATGGGCCGCGGAGCCATCCCCTCCCGTCGGGGCTTTAGCCCGGGCGCCATGCGGCGCCCGGGGGTATCCGGTATTACCCGTCCTTTCGGGCGGCTATCCCGGGGGAGGGGGCAGGTTCTCCACGTGTTACTCAGCCGTTCGCCACTCGCTTCCCTCCGGAGAGGGGTGCCGTTCGACTTGCATGTGTTAGGCGCGCCGCCAGCGTTCATCCTGAGCCAGGATCGAACTCTCCGTCCAAAATGTATGGGCTTCGAGCCCGTCCGGTCCTCTCAGTCATCGCTGATCGGTTCCGTTCGATTCATATGGTTCTATTAGATAGGAAAAGGAATTTCTCGGGGCCGCCTCTCGGCGGCCTTGCGAAAAACAAATCCAAGTTAGACCATTTCAAATGGTTCGATGTCTGCCCGGATGCGACACAACTGGTGTGTCCATCCTCGCAGTATCCGGTTCTCAAGGTGCACGCCTGCGCTGGTTCCCGGTCCGACCGGGCCGCGCGGCAAGGAGATATATTGCCAGACCGGAGGGGCGCCGTGGGCGGGAATCGCGCACTCCATATTTTGTTCACAAATTAATTAACTGGGCTCCGAGTTGCTCAGAGTCACACATATGGTCATAAACCTTGGACAGACCGTATGACCTCGGGAATCTCGCTGTCCACTGTAGACATAGCATCTTTATACCCTCGTTTGTATCCGCAAATTAACCCGTCATAAATTGAAGGACAACGTTAACAAACCTATAAAACGCCTGCGGGGGCTCTATCACTAATTAGATAGAGCCCCCGCAGGCGGAGTGTATTTGATTGAAACGCGCCCCCTTAATTGATTTACTGGAAATAAGGAGCAAAAGATCCGTCCGGATAAACGTGGCGACAGAACCCTGGAGCCGACTGAGCGCCACCAGAAAGCGACATAAGCAAGAAGATCGGCTCTACCTCACCGCGGACGACAACGATGTCCTCGACTAAAGTCAATCCAAGCACTCCTAAAACAGAAAGGGCAATTATCAGCTTATACAACGCAAAAAGGGGGAGGCCGCGAGGCCTCCCCCTTCTCAGTTCAAGCGTACGGCTCGGTGCCGTCCACCGGTCAGCGGCGCCCTGGCCTCCCACGGGCTGACCCCGCAGTACTCTCGGCGCGATGGGGCTTAGCTTCCGGGTTCGGAACGGGACCGGGCGTGCCCCCCATGCTCTGGCCGCTGACCGGTGGGCGGCGCCCACCGTTACGGTGTCCTGGGTCTCACCTTACACGTGCCCTGGGGGCCGCATGGCGCATAGGAAAGATGACTCGGGGGCATCCTCGTGCCCGGACCGCGCAAGCGCTAAGTCCCGCGGGCCGCGAGGTGCGGTTCCGGAAGAGCTCGGGCGATTAGTGCGGCTCGGCTGAGGACGTCGCCGCCCTTGCACCTGCCGTCTATCGACCAGGTAGTCTACCTGGGCCCTTACCGGAAGGAGAACTAATCCCTGGAACGGCTTCCCGCTTAGATGCCTTCAGCGGTTATCCGCGCCGCACGCGGCTACCCGGCCGTGCCGTTGGTCGACAACCGGTTCACCGGAGGTGCGTCCACCCCGGTCCTCTCGTACTGGGGGCAGCCTCCATCGATTCTCCTGCGCCCACGGAGGATAGGGACCGAACTGTCTCACGACGTTCTGAACCCAGCTCGCGTACCGCTTTAAACGGCGAACAGCCGTACCCTTGGGACCTGCTCCAGCCCCAGGATGCGATGAGCCGACATCGAGGTGCCAAACCTTGCCGTCGATGTGGACTCTTGGGCAAGATCAGCCTGTTATCCCCGGAGTACCTTTTATCCGTTGAGCGACGGCCCACCCACTCGGGGCCGCCGGATCACTAGAGCCTGCTTTCGCACCTGCTCGGCTTGTGGGCCTCGCAGTCAAGCCCGCTTGTACTCTTGCATTCAAAAGGACGGTTGCCGACCGTCCCGAGCGGACCTTCGCGCGCCTCCGTTACCCTTTAGGAGGCGACCGCCCCAGTCAAACTGCCCGCCTGGCACGGTCCCCGAGCCGGTTGACGGCCTCGGGTTAGGACGCCGGTCGCGCGAGGGCAGTATTCCAAGGGCGGCTCCCCGGGGGCTGGCGCCTCCGGATCTGTGCCTCCTGCCTATCCTCTACACGCGGGACCAGCGGCCAATGCCAAGCTGCAGTGAAGGTTCACGGGGTCTTTCCGTCCTTCCGCGGGTAAGTCGCATCTTCACGACCAGTGCAATTTCACCGGGTCCATGGTCGAGACAGCGCCCAAGTCGTTGCGCCTTTCGTGCAGGTCGGAACTTACCCGACAAGGAATTTCGCTACCTTAGGACCGTTATAGTTACGGCCGCCGTTTACCGGGGCTTGGCTTCGGGGCTTCGCCGAATCGGCTAACTCCTCCGCGTGACCTTCCGGCACCGGGCAGGCGTCAGACCCTATACGTCGCCTTGCGGCTTCTGCAGAGTCCTGTGTTTTTGGTAAACAGTCGCTTGGGCCTCTCCACTGCGGCCCGCCTCCGCTCCCCGGGCGAGCCGGTTCACGTACGCGCGGGCACCCCTTCTCCCGAAGTTACGGGGCCATTGTGCCGAGTTCCTTGACCATGGTTGACCCGATCGCCTCGGTATGTTCTACCCACCCACCTGTGTCGGTTTGCGGTACGGGCGCGCACGCGCCTGCCTAGGGGTTTTTCTAGGGACCTCGGGCTCACTCGCTTCGCTCAGTCGCTTCGTCCGGAGCCTCGCCCTCGATGCGGACCGGATTTCCCTGGTCCGCGGGCCGCGCTCCATCACGGGGACGTCCAGAACCCCGCCGAGCCACCCCCATCCGTCGCCCCGTCGGTCGTAGCGCCGCGTGCGCGGTGCAGGAATGTCTGCCTGCTGCGCGTCGGCTACGCCTACCGGCCTCGCCTTAGCCCCCGACTGACCCTGGGAGGATTAGCCTTGCCCAGGAAACCTCGGGTTCACGGCGGACGAGTTACTCTCTCGTCTCTCGCTACTCATGCCAGCATTCTCACTCCCATGCGCTCCACCGTCGGTCGCCCTCCGGCTTCTCCGCCCATGGGAAGCTCCCCTACCGATTCTAATGAATTAAAATCCCGCCGCTTCGGTGTCCAGCTTAGCCCCGTGTATTGTCGGCGCATGTCCACTCGACCAGTGAGCTGTTACGCACTCTTTGAATGGATGGCTGCTTCTAAGCCAACATCCTGGTTGTCTGGGCGGACGCACATCCTTTGCCACTCGGCTGGAACTTGGGGACCTTAGCGGGCGGTCCGGGCTGTTTCCCTCTCGAGCACACAGCTTAGCCCACATGCTCTGACTGCCGCGCTCTGGGCCGCCGGCATTCGGAGTTCGGTTGGATTCGGTAGGCGGCGAAGCCCCCTCGTCCATCCGGTGCTCTACCTCCGGCGGTGAACGCGCGACGCTAGCCCTAAAGCTATTTCGGGGAGAACGAGATATCTCCGGGTTTGATTGGCCTTTCACCCCTATCCGCAGGTCATCGCCGCCGTTTTCAACCGACGTGCGTTCGGCCCTCCACGGGGTCTTACCCCCGCTTCAGCCTGCCCACGGATAGCTCACCCGGCTTCGCGTCCGCGGCGCGGGACTCAAGTCGCCCTGTTAAGGCTCGCTTTCGCTCCGGCTCCCTTTCGGTTAACCTCGCCCCGCGCCAGCGACTCGCTGGCTCATTCTACAAAAGGCACGCCGTCACAACATAAAGTTGCTCCGACTGCTCGTGGGCGCACGGTTTCAGGTACTGTTTCACTCCCCTCCCGGGGTGCTTTTCACCTTTCCCTCACGGTACTGGTGCGCTATCGGTCACAGGGTAGTACTCAGGCTTGGATGGTGGTCCACCCAGGTTCGGACCGGGTTTCACGTGCCCGGCCCTACTCAGGGACCGCGTCGCGCCGTCCGGTCTGGGTTCGCGTACGGGGCTGTCACCCGCTGCGGCCGGCCCTCCCATGCCGTTCCGCTCCCCAGCCGGACCTGCGCCCGGGGGCGGCAGCCCCCGGATGCGCGGCCCTGCAACCCCGTCGGCGGAACCCCTGCCGGGTATGCCCGCTCGACGGTTTGGCCATCGGTCCCCTTTCGCTCGCCGCTACTCGGGGAGTCTCGAGATTGATTTCCTCTCCTCCGGGTACTTAGATGTTTCAGTTCCCCGGGTTGTCCTCCCCCCGCCTATGTGTTCAGCGGGGGGATATGCACACCGCTGTGCATGGGTTCGCCCATTCGGAGACCCCCGGGTCGAAGGATGTGTGCTCCTCGCCGGGGATTATCGCAGCTTGCCGCGTCCTTCATCGGCTCCCTGTGCCAAGGCATCCGCCGTGCGCCCGTGGTATCTTGCGGGACCGCATCGGGCCCGCGGGATATCCACGTGTCGCTAAAATTAATTAATCGATATCATGAATAGCGCTCGTATGTCGCAATTCGGGTATCTCATACCGCGGCACAGTAGTTGAACTGTGCTCGCGATCAGATGCTCCTCACTCATATATAAGTGAATTCTTCTTGTTTGGATCGGATGAATGATTGCTATCATTCTGTCTGATAAATCGCAGAAAAGAATCGAGTCTGGAAGAAATTGATCTTCCATCTCTCTCCTATCGCTATGCGGCTCTCAAGGTACGCGGGTGCGACCCCGGGGACCGGGTGCTGCGGGGAATCATCCGTGGCGGGACATCTACCGGACGGGCTCCTGCCCTCTATTCGAGTTAAAGTTTGTCTCTCTAAGAATGTATCTCCCTAGAAAGGAGGTGATCCAGCCGCACCTTCCGGTACGGCTACCTTGTTACGACTTCACCCCCCTCACCCTCCACACCTTCGGCGCCTCCCCCCTTGACGGTTGGGCCGGCGACTTCGGGTGCAGACGACTCGGGTGGTGTGACGGGCGGTGTGTACAAGGCCCGGGAACGCATTCACCGCGGCATGCTGATCCGCGATTACTAGCAACTCCGACTTCATGGGGGCGGGTTGCAGCCCCCAATCCGAACTGGGGCCGGCTTTCCGGGATCCGCTCCCCCTCGCGGGGTGGCATCCCTCTGTACCGGCCATTGTAGCACGTGTGCAGCCCAGGGCATAAGGGGCATGATGACTTGACGTCGTCCCCGCCCTCCTCCGCCTTGACGGCGGCGGTCCCGCGTGGGTTCCCGGCATCACCCGATGGCAACACGCGGCGGGGGTTGCGCTCGTTGCGGGACTTAACCCAACATCTCACGACACGAGCTGACGACAGCCATGCACCACCTGTATGGGCTCCTCTCGGCCACGGGGTCTCCCCCGCTTCACCCATATGTCAAGCCCTGGTAAGGTTCTTCGCGTTGCTTCGAATTAAGCCACATGCTCCGCTGCTTGTGCGGGCCCCCGTCAATTCCTTTGAGTTTTAGCCTTGCGGCCGTACTCCCCAGGCGGGACGCTTAATGCGTTGGCTGCGGCACGGGGGGATCGTCCCCCCACACCTAGCGTCCATCGTTTACGGCTGGGACTACCAGGGTATCTAATCCTGTTCGCTCCCCCAGCTTTCGCGCCTCAGCGTCGGTCTCGGCCCAGAGGGCCGCCTTCGCCACCGGTGTTCCACCCGATATCTGCGCATTCCACCGCTACACCGGGTGTTCCACCCTCCCCTACCGGACCCAAGCCGCGGAGGTTCCGGGGGCTTCGGGGGGTTGAGCCCCCCGCTTCGACCCCCGGCCTGCCGGGCCGCCTACGCGCGCTTTACGCCCAATGAATCCGGATAACGCTCGCCCCCTACGTATTACCGCGGCTGCTGGCACGTAGTTAGCCGGGGCTTCTTCTGCAGGTACAGTCTTGACTCTTCCCTGCTGAAAGCGGTTTACGACCCGAAGGCCTCCGTCCCGCACGCGGCGTCGCTGCGTCAGGGTTCCCCCCATTGCGCAAGATTCCCCACTGCTGCCTCCCGTAGGAGTCTGGGCCGTGTCTCAGTCCCAATCTGGCCGGTCGGTCTCTCAACCCGGCTACCCGTTGTCGGCACGGTGGGCCGTCACCCCGCCGTCTACCTGATGGGCCGCGGAGCCATCCCCTCCCGTCGGGGCTTTAGCCCGGGCGCCATGCGGCGCCCGGGGGTATCCGGTATTACCCGTCCTTTCGGGCGGCTATCCCGGGGGAGGGGGCAGGTTCTCCACGTGTTACTCAGCCGTTCGCCACTCGCTTCCCTCCGGAGAGGGGTGCCGTTCGACTTGCATGTGTTAGGCGCGCCGCCAGCGTTCATCCTGAGCCAGGATCGAACTCTCCGTCCAAAATGTATGGGCTTCGAGCCCGTCCGGTCCTCTCAGTCATCGCTGATCGGTTCCGTTCGATTCATATGGTTCTAGTATAGGAAAAGGAATTTCTCGGGGCCGCCTCTCGGCGGCCTTGCGAAAAACAAATCCAAGTTAGACCATTTCAAATGGTTCGATGTCTGCCCGGATGCGACACATCTGGTGTGTCCATCCTCGCAGTATCCGGTTCTCAAGGTGCACGCTTTGCGGCTCATCCGGTTCCACCGGGCCGCGCGGCAAGGAGATATATTGCCAGACCGGAGGGGCCCCGGGGGCGGGAATCTGGGCGTACACATTTCCTACACATCTTTTGATCCGACTAACGTTTGCCAGCCGTTACCTACCGCTCGCCGAGCATCTCTTTATATAAGGCAGTCTCATGGTTAAAGCGGATACGTCCCCCTAGCTAAAGCACAGCCAGCATCGAGCAACTCATCACGTTCTTCCACCGAGAACCCCTCGGCGTAGACGCGCACCACCGGTTCGGTCCCGCTAGGACGGACCAGCAGCCACGTGTCATCCTCGAATGCCAAACGCAAGCCATCCATATGGCTAACGTTTTGCGGCACCTTGCCACAAATCGACTTGGGGTTTACGCCCGGCAGCAGGGTTCGCAACGTTTCGGCATCTTCGGCCTCAAGGCGCAAATCGCGTCGACCGTAACTCGTCTTACCAAAACTGTCCTCGAGTTGGTCGACCAGAACGCCCAAAGGCGCGCCCGTCTTTGCCATAAGCTCACACAGAATCAGACAGGCGAGGATTCCATCGCGCTCGGGCATATGCGCGGCGATGCCGATACCACCGGCTTCTTCGCCGCCTATGAGGACGCCGCCCTTCTTCATCTCCGCCGCTATATATTTGAAACCGACTGGTTTGACGGTCACGCGGCAGCCAAGCGCCTCGGCAATGCGACGCACGAGCGTCGAGCATGAAAGATTGACGACGACGCGCCCCTCCAAATTACGAAATTGAACCAAGTCGCCCAAAACGAGCGCCATGATCTGATGCGGATGTATATATCTGCCGCGCTCGTCAACCGCGCCGATACGGTCGGCGTCGCCGTCGGTCACCAGGCCAGCGCAAGCTCCGTCCTCGATAACCGTGCGCTCGCAAGCGTCCACCCACGGTTCAACGGGGTCGGGGCAGATATCTTCTTGGTCAGACGCCTGCCCGGCGTGAATCTCGTGCACCTCAACGCCAAGCTCGCGCAGCAAGTCGGCTAGATAGCCCTGGGCTGCGCCGCCCATGGGATCGACAACCACGCGCAAGTGCGCGGCGCGGATGGCTTCGGCATCGACAAACGATGCCACCGCCTGCATATAGTCAGGAATGATATCCGCGGTGCGATATTGCCCCTCGATCCCCATTGGCTCGGGAGCCATAGTCTCTTCGAGCTCTTCGATGACATCCTGGTTGGCGGTCGAGCCGTCACCCATGCGAATCTTGAGGCACAGATAGCCCTGCGGATGATGGGACCCCGTCACCATGAGCGCGCCGCACGCTTCACCGTCATAAGCCGCCGCCCACGTAAGGGCAGGGGTCGGGACAGGTCGCGAAGCGAGCACGGCGTCTAGCCCGTGCGCTGCTAGCACGCCCGCCGCAAGCTCAGCGAACTCGCGCGCCAGGGGCCGGGTGTCGAACCCTATATATACCGTTTTGCCCGGATTGGTCTTTTGCCACAACTCGCCGACGGCATCGGCGATACGGGCAACGTTATCGGCAGTGAAGTCCTCATCGACGCGAGCGCGCCAACCGTCAGTTCCAAAATGAATTATCGCGCACACGCGCAGACACCTCACAGTGTTTGGATCATGGTACGCATGGGGTATACCCGCAACATGCACTCGGCAACCTGCCGGCACCAGCATTCACCATTTGGGCAAATGCTGCCGAGGACATGCAAGCAATAAAAAAACCGCCCCGTATGGAGCGGTTTGCCCTTTATATATCGAGCGCCTCGGCCATCGCGGCCGTAGTGATTGCCGTGGTTCCACAGCAACTGCCCACCATTGCGGCACCGGCATGTCTCCATTCGATGCATGCGCGCGCGAAAGCTTCGGGGTTCTCGTGCCATACGGGGCCATCCTGAGTCTGGACCGGATCGCCTACGTTGGGACGCACCGTGACGGGAGTAGTCGCCGATGCGACCATCCTGGGCACCGCCGCGTTCGCGGCCGCAAGCGAACAGCAATTAACACCAACCGAATTTGCGCCGTGTTTTTCGGCGTACAAAACGGCTGCCTCGATGTTGAGGCCATCGCCCAACAGGTCGCCTTTATCGTCAACGACAAAACTCACCAGAACAGGCATGCCATCGGCGGCATCTCGGGCGCCGGCAAGCATGGGCTGCAAATTACGGATAGACGTCACCGTCTCGATCAGCAGACCGTCAACGCCGGCGTTGAGCAAGGCGTGCGCCTGTTCGCGCGCAATGCCTCGGATTTCACGATACTCGGCAGAGTCCTCGGCAAACCACTCAATACCGATCGGGCCCATCGAGCCTAGCAGCAGCTGAGGGTGCGCCTGGCGGGCATCGTCGACGGCCCCGCGATTGACCTCCGCCACGGACGGCGCAATCTGGTCGTGCTTGAGGGCATAGCTCGATGCCTGAAAGGTGTTGGTAATGAGCACCTGCGCGCCGGCGGCGACATACAAGCGATGGATACGAGAAACGGTCTGCGGCTCTGCCAGATTCCAAAACGCCGGTGGAATGTCGGCGGCATCGTACTCACTCAACAGAACACTGCCCATGGGGCCCTGCGCCAACAAGGTCTCGCTCGACAAGCGGCGCGTAAGTTCCTCGGCACCAAAGCGGTTGTAATAACTCGTATCCATATATATCCCGCTATTCCTCGACGCTGATTCCCTGCTTTTCGAGATAGGCGAGCCAGCGGCTCATCGTGTCCTCGGATAGCGCATGCTCCATCATGCAGGCCTCGGAATCGGCTCGCTCAAATTCGACACCGAGCTCCTGAACCAAAAACGTGCGGATGAGGCGATGACGGTACCAGATAGCCGTGCCAACCTCGCGACCGCGATCGGTCAGGATTACCTTGCCGTAGTGCGATTGCTCGACAAGCTCGGATGCCTTGAGCGCCGAAACCGCTTTATTGACCGATGCCTTGGAGACGCCAAGGCGCTGCGCGATGTCGACCGATCGCACGCCGTTGGTTTCCCCCTCTTCGCTTTCAATGCGAACCATGCACTCCAAGTAGTCTTCGTTCGCCACCGTCAGATGTAGTTCGCGCGAGCTATTTGTCGTATCCATGATCTTCCGTCCCTTCTGCATTCAATGGCTGATTCTACCCCATCCAAGCGTCGTGGTATGCCGTGGCATACCGTGCTAGAGTTCTTGTTGCACACGACGACCAAGATTGGAGCGGTCTTTATGGAAAACACCACCACGAGCCCCGATGTCCTCGAACGCTTTTTGCGCTACGTCCAGATCAACACGCAGTCCGAGGATGCAAACTGCGACCAGGTACCCTCGAGCGCCGTTCAGTTTGACCTTGCCAACGTGCTGGCTGAAGAGCTGCGCGAGCTTGGTGCGGAAGATGCCCACGTGACCGAGCACGCCTATGTCTGCGCGCATATCCCCGCAAGTGCGGGCGCTGAGGACAAGCCCGCCCTGGGCCTGATCGCCCATCTCGACACCACCGAAGTTGCACCGGGCGCCGGCGTGAAGCCGCACATCGTACACTACGAAGGCGGCGACCTGGTCTGCGGCACGGTTGACGGTAAGCCCGTTGCCATGAGTACCGCCAAGCTTCCCGCCCTGAATGACCTCGCGGGTGAGGACCTGGTCTGCAGCGATGGCACCACGCTGCTGGGCGCGGACGACAAGGCAGGCGTCGCCGAGATCATGTCGCTTGTCGCGCGTATCGCTCAGGACCCTTCTCTGCCCCATCCCGCACTCGGCATTTGCTTCTGCCCTGACGAGGAGATCGGCCACGGAGCCGAGCTGTTGGATATCGATACCTTTGGCTGCAAGTACGCCTACACGGTCGACGGCGGCCCCATCGGCGAGCTGGAGTGGGAGTGCTTTAACGCCGCCGAGGCGACCGTCCGCTTTGAGGGCCAGTCCATCCACCCGGGCGACGCTAAGGGCCGTATGGTCAACGCAGGCAATCTGTTCTGTGACTTCAACGCGTTGCTCCCTTACGTGCAGCGCCCGGAGTATACGGAAGGCTACGAGGGCTTTTATCACCTTGAGGGTGTATCTGCGACCGTCGATCACGCCACAGCGCGCTATATCGTCCGCGACCATGACGCCGCCAAGTTCCAGCAGAAACTCGACCTTGTTGATGCCGCCGCCTCGATGCTCAACCAGCGTCTGGGTGAGGAGCGCGTGACGGTCGAGATTAAGCAGCAGTATCGAAATATGGCCGAGATCGTTCGTGACTATCCCGAGCTTATTGATGTTGCCAAGGAAGCCTACCTTGCCTGCGGCGTTGAGCCCCAAGTGCTGCCGATTCGCGGCGGCACCGACGGCGCTCAGCTGTCGTTCCGCGGTCTGCCCTGCCCCAACCTTTCCACCGGCGGCTATTGCTACCACGGCGTCAACGAGTTCGTCCCGGTCAGTTCGCTCGTCAAGATGACCGACGTGCTCCAGGAGCTCGTCGCCCGCTTTGCATAAGCCTGGCTGCACAAGTCCAAAAGACGAATCGCCCCGTCCTCAACCAAGAACGGGGCGGTTTTTTTACTGCAACGAGAATAGGTTGACGCACGCCAGCCTCTTGAAGCAAGGAGTGTCCCAAACTGCCGGTACAAAAGGAACGTCCCCAAGTGCCAAGTGCATCAAGAGTGCCCCCTTTGACCAGTCGTTTAAGAACGTCCCCAATGACTACCCATGTGCCAAGTGTTACGCCGATGTTTTGGCACCGACAGCGAAAACCCGCCAGAGCGAGCAAGGTGCCTTGAAACGAGGTGGCATTGATCTTTTGATCATGCCGCCGAAGTTGAAAGGCAGATTGCCGCTCTGGCGGGTTTGCAGCGTCAACTGGTTACGCGGTTTGGTAAAACCGCGTAACTCTAGTAGTTGGCTTCGTAGCCGTTGCCGTCGCCGGTGGGCTCTTCGTAGTAGTCCGAATCGCTCGAATCGCTTGAGTCATCGGAATCGTCAGAGCTGACCGATGAGGTTGCGGTACCGTTTGCGTAGTCGTCAGACGTGTTGTTGTTCAGGTCGCCGATCGTAGAGCTGGAACCGTCGGAAAGGCCCATGGTGTTGGGACCCTTGGGGTCCTTGCCGGCGTCGACGCGCTCCATCATTTCCTTGAGCTCGTCCTCGTAGACAAAGACGTAGCTCACACCGTCGATCATGGTGCTGTCGTCGGCGTACGAGGGCAGGTTGGCCGAGTAGATACCGTCGACATCCATACCGCGCATGGCGTTGACCGTAGCCACGATATCCTGAACGCTCATATCGGTTACGAGCATATCGGACAGCGAATTAACCAGGCCAAAGATCTTCGTGGCATCGAAGTTATTGAGAATCTGGTTGGCAAGGGCGCCAAGCACCTGACGCTGGTGGCGCATGCGCGTGTAATCGCCGTCGGCATAGGTGTAGCGGCAGCGGGCATAGGTAAGGGCGGTGGCACCGTCCATATGCTGCTGGCCAGCGGTAATCTTAATATCCAGGTGCTCGGGGTCGTCAACATCATCGGTTGCGTTAATGTCGATACCGCCAACCGAATCAATCAGCGCCTGCATACCGTCGAAGCTGACCTCGGCATAGTGGGAAATCTGAACACCGCACAGCTCGTTGACCGCCTCGACCATGGCCTCGGCGCCGCCAACGGTATGGCAGGCGTTGATCTTCATGGTCTCGCCCTTGTACTCGACCTTGGTGTCGCGCGGAACGGAAATGAGCGTCGCCTGCTTTTGCGTGGGGTCGATGCGTGCCAGGATAATCGAGTCGGCACGATACGTATCCTCGCCCGGACGGCCATCGGTGCCAAGAAGCAGCACGTAGAACGGATCCTTTGCCTCATCGGTGTCAACCAGAACCCGACGCAGATTGTCGGTAATGACATTAGAATCGCCGAGCTTGCCCATAATGGTGGCAAACCACAGGCCGGCAGCGGTAGTGGCACTCAGCAGCACGCCAAGCACGACAATGAGCGCGACGTGACGAATCGTGTGGCTACGGCGACGTTGACGAGCGCGCTCGGAATAGCGAGCCACGTTATCGCGACTGTAGATCTTGGCCTGCGCACCAGTTGAGGGTCTTCGGGTGGTGGTATCCGCGAGGGGCTTTTTATTAAACATAGGCAACCTGTATTAGTAGATGACGGGATCGGGGACGGTAGCATGCTCGACATGCGCACCGAGCGCCTGCAGCTTTTCGACAAACTGCTCGTAGCCGCGCTTGATGTGATGGATAGCCGAAACCTCGGTCGTCCCGTCGGCGATCAAGCCCGCTACGACGAGGGCCGCTCCGCCGCGCAGATCGGGCGAGGTAACCTGTGCACCCGAGAAGCCCTTGACGCCATGAATCATGGCATGATGGCTCTCGATACGAATGTCGGCACCCATGCGCACCAGCTCAGAGGCAAACATAAAGCGATTCTCGAAGATGTTTTCGGTAATAACGGAACTGCCGTCGGCAAGGGCGGAGAGCACCATAATCTGCGCCTGCATGTCGGTCGGGAAACCGGGGAACGGAAGCGTCTGGATGTCGACCGGCTTGATACGCTCGGCACGGTTTACATGGACGCCATCCTCGACGCGCTCGCAGTCGATACCCATGAGCTCCATCTTCTTGAGCACCATGCCCAAGTGAATGGGGCAAAAACCCGTGACGTCGACACCGCGATCGTCGGCCATCAACGCACCGGCGACGATAAAGGTGCCGGCCTCGATGCGGTCGCCCACTACGCGATGGGTAACGGGATGCAGCTCTTCCACGCCCTCGATGGTCACGACAGGCGTACCGGCGCCGACAATCTTAGCGCCCATCTCGTTGAGCATGTTGGCGAGATCGACGATCTCGGGCTCGCGGGCGGCATTGTCGATAACCGTGGTGCCCTTCGCGCGCACGGATGCCATAATGAGGTTCTCGGTCGCACCGACACTGGCGAACTCGAGCGTGACGGTGGTACCGCGCAGACCTTGGGGCGCATTAGCGTTGATGTAACCGTGGGCGGTATCGAACTCAACGCCCAGGGCCTCAAGACCAAGAATGTGCATATCGATCTTGCGAGCACCCAGGTTGCAGCCGCCCGGCATGGCAATTTTGGCGCGATGGAAGCGGCCCAGCAGGGGTCCCATGACGGCGGTGGAAGCGCGCATCTTGGCAACGAGCTCGTAGGGGGCCTCCCATGAATCGACCTGAGAGGTATCAATCTCGAGCGTGTGTTCGTCGAGAACATCGATCGTAGCGCCCATGCCTTTGAGCACCTTGCCCATCACGTGGACATCGGAAATATCGGGCACGTTCTGCAGCGTCGTCTTGCCCGGCGCCAGAAGCGTTGCCGCCATGAGTTTGAGCGCGGAGTTCTTGGCGCCCGAAACGGGCACGGAGCCTCCGATGGCGTGGCCACCCTCAACGCGGATAATATCCAAGGTCTACCCTTTCAAAAAGCATGCCCGGGGTGGCTGGGCCATCCCGGGCATGATGTGTTCGCAAATGGTCGAACGCTAAATCGTTTGACTATTGGGCAAGCTTGAGCTTACACCATGCGATTTCATTATAGAGGTAGGCGCGGCGTGCATCATCCTCCGACAAATTACCCAGCTTCTCTTCAAAACCTTGAATATCAGCTTTAAGCTTGTCGGCATCGACGGTCGCCAAATCGCAAGCGCGCTCGGCGAGAACGGTCACGACATCGTCCGCAACCTGGGCATAGCCGCCGGCCACGGCAAACGTGTGGTCGACAGTGCCCATGGCCTTATCGGAAACGCGAACGTAACCGCGGTCGATCGTGCAGATCTCGCTGGAGTGAGCAGGCAGAACGCCAAACTCGCCATCCGTGGACGGAATCGACACAAACGCAGCGTCGCCCTCATAGGCGCAGCTCACGGGGCACACGATGCGGATACGCATAACCTACTTCTCCCCCATCTTGCGGGCGCGCTCGCGCACGTCCTCAATCGTGGAAGCATAGCGGAAAGCCTGCTCGGGCAGGTCATCGGCCTTGCCGTCGACAATCTCGGCGAAAGAGCGGACGGTATCCTCGACGCGGACGTAGACACCGGGGTTGCCGGTGAACTTCTCGGCGACGTGGAAGGACTGCGAGAGGAACTGCTGAATCTTACGGGCACGGTTGACCGTAAGGCGCTGCTCCTCGGACAGCTCGTCCATACCCAGAATGGCGATGATGTCCTGAAGGTCGGAGTACTCCTGCAGGAGCTCCTGGACCTTGACGGCGACACGGTAGTGCTCCTCGCCGACAATCGAGGGATCGAGAGCGTCGGAGGAAGATGCGAGCGGGTCGATAGCCGGGAACAGGCCGAGCGACGAAATGCTACGCGAAAGAACCGTGGTGGCGTCGAGGTGCGTAAACGTCGTGGCAGGCGCCGGGTCGGTCAGGTCGTCTGCGGGGACGTAGACAGCCTGGACGGAGGTAATGGAGCCCGTCTTGGTCGAGGTAATGCGCTCCTGGAGGTCGCCCATCTCGGTTGCCAGCGTGGGCTGGTAACCAACGGCGGACGGCATACGGCCCAGCAGTGCGGAAACCTCGGAACCTGCCTGGGAGAAGCGGAAGATGTTGTCGATGAACAGCAGAACGTCCTGGCCGCGATCGCGGAAGTACTCAGCGGTGGTAAGGCCGGCCAGACCGATGCGCAGACGCGCTCCGGGCGGCTCGTTCATCTGACCATAGACCAAGCAGGTCTTGTCGATAACGCCAGACTCGCTCATCTCGAGGAACAGGTCGGTGCCCTCGCGGGTACGCTCGCCGACGCCGGTGAACACCGAGGTGCCGCCGTGCTCCTGGGCGAGGTTGTTGATGAGCTCCTGGATCAGAACGGTCTTGCCGACGCCGGCGCCGCCGAACAGACCTGTCTTGCCGCCGCGGATGTAGGGCTCGAGCAGGTCGACGGCCTTGATGCCGGTCTCGAAGATCTCGGTCTTGGTGGTGAGCTCGTCGAAACGGGGCGCTGCATGGTGGATGGGGTAGAACTCCTCCACCTCGGGCATGGGCTTGCCGTCGACGGGCTTGCCCATGACGTTCCAAATGCGGCCGAGCGTCTTGGGACCAACGGGCATCTTCATGGGCTCACCGGTATCGGTGGCGATGAGGCCGCGCTGCAGGCCGTCGGTCGAGGACATGGCGACCGTGCGGACGACGCCGCCCGGAAGCTGGCTCTCGACCTCGAGGATCGTGCTCAGATGACCGATCGGGGTCTCGGCCTCGACCGTGAGCGCGTTGTAGATCGGGGGCACCGCGCCGTCAAACTTGACGTCGACGACAGGGCCGATGATTCGCACGATGCGACCATCACCGGCAGTCGTCTTCTTGGTGGCTTCCTCGACCGCAAGCTTTACGGTGTTATTAGCCATTACTGTTCCTCCAATGCTGAGGCTCCGCCGACGATCTCGTTAATCTCGGTCGTGATCGAAGCCTGGCGCACGCGACTATACGTGCGGGTAAGGGTCGAGATGATCGCGGTGGCGTTTTCCGTCGCGGAGTGCATGGCCTTGCGGCGTGCACCCTGCTCGGCAGCCGCCGAATCGATCAGGGCCTGGTAGATGACCGTCAGGATATAAGACGGCACAAGCTTGCCGAGAACATGCTCGGGAGAGGGCACGAACTCGAACGTGGACGAGATGCGCTTAGGGGCGTCGGTCTCGTTCTTACGCGGACCGTGGGCCATAGCGATCATCTCGGGGTCGAGCGGCAACAGATGCTCGACGCGAAGCTCCTGATCCACGCGGTTCTTGGCGTGGTGGTAGACAAGCTCGACACGGTCAAGCTCACCGGCACGATACGCATCGCAGATATGAGAGGAGATCATGCGGGCCTGATTGAAATCGGGCTCAGAGGAGTTGCCCTCAAAGTGCATGACAACGTTTGCGCGGTCACGGAAATACGTGGCCGGCTTACGCCCGCACGCGATGATCTCGCATTCGATGCCGTCGTTCGCCCAAGAAGCGGCGAGCTTTTCGGCCGTGCGCTCCACCGTCGTATTGAAACCGCCGGCAAGGCCGCGGTCCGAGGCAATAACGACAATCAGGCCATGCTTGACGCTCTCATGCTTCTGCAGCATGGGATCGGTGCCCGAACAGGAGGCGTCGCCGGCGACCGTCAACATGACGTCGGTCAGCGCCTCCTTATAGGGCTCGGCCTGCTTGGAGCGATCGAGGGCACGACGAATCTTGGCCGTAGAGACCATCTCCATCGTGCGCGTGATCTGCTTGGTCGTGGTAACCGAGGAGATTCGCTTCTTAATGTCGCGAAGGTTGGCCATGGGGCTTAGTTCTCCTCTGATCCAGAAACATCCGAATGGTGCTTGGCCATGAACTGCTGCTTGAAGTCGCCGATGACGCGCAAGAGCTCAGCCTTGGTGTCATCATCGATCTTCTTGGCGCGAACCTTGTCGAGCAGCGAACCAAAGCCATTGTCCATGTACTCGATGAGCTCGGCACGGAAAGGCAGCACGTCGGCGATCTCCAGGTCATCCAGGAAGCCCTCGTTGCCAGCGAACAGCGTAACGATCTGCTCGCCAACCTCAAACGGCTTGTAACGCGGCTGCTTCAGGAGCTCGGTCATGCGAGCACCGTGGGTCAGCTGCTTCTGAGTAGCCTCGTCGAGGTCGGAGCCGAACTGCGTAAAGCCAGCGAGCTCCTGATAGGAAGCGAGGTCCAGACGGAGGTTGCCGGCGACCTGCTTCATGGCCTTGGTCTGCGCATCGCCACCGACGCGGGACACGGAGATACCCACGTCGACTGCCGGGCGCTGACCCTGGAAGAAGAGCTCGGACTGCAGGTAGATCTGACCATCGGTAATGGAAATGACGTTGGTCGGAATGTAGGCCGAGACATCGCCGTCCTGGGTCTCGATGATCGGCAGTGCCGTCATGGAGCCGTAACCGTTCTTCTTGGACATCTTGACGGCACGCTCGAGCAGACGAGAGTGCAGGTAGAAGATGTCGCCAGGATAGGCCTCGCGTCCGGGCGGACGATGCAGCGTCAGCGACATCTGACGGTAGGCCACAGCCTGCTTGGACAGGTCATCGTAGATGACGAGCACGTGGCCGCCGGGGTTGGTCTCGCTGGCGGGCTTGCCGTCCTCGCCGTTGTACATAAAGAACTCGCCAATAGCGGCACCGGCCATAGGCGCGATGTACTGCATAGGGGCGGAATCGGCAGCGGTGGCCGAAACGATGATGGTGTAGTCGAGCGCACCGTGCTGAGCGAGGGTCTCGCGGATGTTGGCAACCGTGGAGGCCTTCTGGCCGATGGCGACATAGATGCAGACCATGCCCTTGCCGCGCTGGTTGAGGATAGCGTCGATGGCGATGGCGGTCTTACCGGTCTTACGGTCACCGATGATGAGCTCACGCTGACCGCGGCCAATAGGCACCATGGAGTCGATAGCGAGCAGACCGGTCTGAACCGGCTCGCACACCGGGGTACGATCGATGACGCCGGGAGCCTTGAACTCGATGGGGCGACGGTGCGTAGCGACGATGTCGCCCAGGCCGTCGATGGGCTGGCCGAGCGGATTGACGACGCGGCCGAGCATGGCACGGCTCACGGGGATATCCATAACGCGGCCAGTGGTGCGGCACTCGTCGCCTTCCTTGATGGAGTCGACGGCACCGAACAGAACGGCGCCGACCTCGTCACGGTCAAGGTTCTGGGCAAGGCCGAAGACGGTCTCACCGGTATCGGAGCTCTTGAACTCCAGAAGCTCGCCTGCCATGGCGCTCTTGAGGCCGGAGACGCGCGCGATGCCGTCGCCTACCTCATCGACCGTTGAAACCTCATGCGTATCGACCGTCGCGGAGAGGCTCGTGAGCTGCTCCTGCAGTTTCTTGGCGATATCCTGGGCATTGAGGGTTTCGGACATTAGGCTTCACCTCCGTACGAATTAGCAGAGTTTGCGAGGGTCTCCTGCGCGATGCGCAGCTGCGTCTTGACGGAAATGTCACGACGCTCGCCGCGGGCCTCGAGCACCAGGCCGCCCACGATAGACGGGTCGACCTGCTCGATAAGGAATACCTTGCGGCCGAAGTCCTGCTCGCATTTCTTAGTGATGGTTTGACGCAGCTCGTCGTCGAGCGGGATCGCCGTGGTGACGGTCACACCCACTACATCCTCGTCTTCCTCGGCAACATACTTAAAGGCAGCTGCCACCTTGGGAAGAAGGTCGAGCTGGTCGCGCTTGGACATGGTGTCGAGCACGGCGATGATCTCGGGGCTGGCAGAAGCCAGGCGCTCGATCATCTCGAGGTCCTCAAACACATGGTCCTCGGCCTTAGCGGCTTCCAGAAGGGAGCGCGCGTAGGTCTCGAGCACCTTGTCCTGATAGCGGCTAGTCGGCATTCAGGCTACCTGCTTCCTGGATGTAGCGCTCGATGAGCTTCTTCTGCTCGGCATCGTCCTCGAGTGCCTCGCCCACGATCTTGGTGGCGACGGCAACGGACAGGTCGGCGATGGAGCTCGCGGCACCGGCGTAAATGGACTTGCGCTCGTCCTCGACGGTCGTATGGGCCTTGGCGATGATCTCCTCGGCCTCCTTGTGAGCAGCCTCGATGATACGGGCGCGCTCGGACTCGGCGTCCTTACGGGCCTCGAGAACGATGTCGGCAGCCTGACGACGGGCGTCGGTGACGATCGAGTCGGACTCAGCGCGCTTGGCGATAGCCTCCTGCTTGGTCTTCTCGGCCTCGTCGAGGCTCTCCTCGATCTTCTTGCCGCGCTCCTCCATGGTTTTCATGATGCCCGGCAGGGCGACCTTGGCCAGCACGATCCAGATGATCAGGAAGGCGATAAGCGCCGGGATGAACTCCGCCATCTTAGGGATGAGGATGTCCGCACCGGCAGCGCCGTCCTCGGCGAACGCGGAAACCGGCATAAGCAGCGCGGCCGCGGACGCGGAGAGTGCGATCGCGCTCTTCTGGGATGAAAGATTCATACTTGACGCTCCGTGCTATTTAACGATCAGCGCGACAACGAAGCCGATCAGAGCCAGAGCCTCGCCGAAGGCGGAGCCCATGATGAAGACGGTGAACACGCGGCCCTGGACCTCAGGCTGACGGGCCATAGCACCCGTAGCACCCAGAGCAGACAGGCCGATAGCAAGACCAGCGCCGATAACACCGAGACCGTAACCGATAACTCCCACGATTCCTCCTTTGTCGTGCGTGTCTTATTTCACGCAGGATAACCTTTTTATAACTGCCGGGCTCCATGGGTACGGGCACCGGCGGTTTAACGAATTGCCTTACCTTTAAGGCGCGAACGGAAGATTACTCCTCCTCCGCGACCTCCTCTGCCTCGGAGACATACACGGCGGTAAGGACCGTGAAGACGTAAGCCTGGATGGCGCCGACCACAAGCTCGATCGCATAGATCAGGATGAGGATGGCAAGCCAGGCCAGCGAAGGCAGGGCGCCGACGGCGTGGGCCGCGGAAACCTGCTGAAGCAGCGGCTGCATGAACATGCTCGCCATGATGGCGAACGAGCCCATGACCACGTGTCCTGCGAACATGTTGCAGAACAGACGGACGGCGAGCGTGATGAGGCGCAGGAAGGTCGAGAAAAGCTCGACGACCCACACGAGCACGTTCATCGGGAAGCTCACGCCCTGCGGGGCGAGGCTCTTGATGTAGCCGATCACGCCGTGAGCCTTGCATCCGTAGTAGATGAAGTACACGAAGGCGAAAATGGCGAGTGCGGCGGTGGAGCCGATTGCGCCGGTGCCGGGCTTCATTCCCGGGATCAGGCCGATCATGTTATTGATCAGGATGAACAGGAAAAGCGAGCACAGGAACGGGAAGTGCTTCTTCCAGTTCTCACCCACGACACCCTTGCCGATATCGTTCTCGACGTACTCGATGATGTACTCGAAACCGTTGACGAAGAAGCCCTTGGGAACCAGGGTCTGCTTCTTCTTGAACACGGCCAGGACGATCAGGAGCACGATCGTGGAGACGATCAGCCAAAACGAGTACTGCGTGATGCCGCAGCTCAGATCGCCCACGACAGGGGTGGAGCTGAACTCGCTGACCAGATGATTAATCTCATCAGGCAGCTTTTCAAAAATTTCCACGACTTACCTTTCGACCTCATGAGGATCTCGCAGCGCCTTGGCGACGCGAACCGCGCAGGCGGCCATAAAGGCCACGAAGCCGATCGCCTCGCCCAGGAGGAACATGCGAAATGCCTCTCCGAACAACGCAAACACAACCAAGGTAAAGACGAGCAGGGCGACTGCCGAGACCGCCAGACTCACCATGCCCTTGAGCATGTCCGCATTCTGTTTATCGTCAAGAACCGGCTTGAGCGTAAAGACAAAGGGAAGGAAGGCAATTGCGCCCGCGATGGCGCCTGCAACGATAGCGAGCAGATCGGCTATCTGAAACACTGGCTTCCTCGCTTTCCTTTTTAACGCCTCACGGCACAGTCCCAGCCAAACATTGGTGACTATTGTACGAGCCAATCGCTAAAGTACAACCGTAAAACAAACGGTTAATACGCACCTGTACGTTTTCTTAAGGCCTTCTTTATGCCGCAGGTACGGTAATACGTTTTTTCGAACCCCTCAGGGCAAAACGTCCGTTAACAGAAGTGCGCGTGGACGACTTTTGCTCGCCCGCGCGCACCATTTCTTCGTATTTGTGACCGTAGCCGACAAGGCCCAACGACTAGAGCGTGCCGTAGATGCGGTCTCCGGCGTCGCCCAGGCCGGGAACGATGTAGGCGGCCTCGTTGAGATGGTCGTCGATGGCGCAGGTATAAATATGTACGTCGGGGTCCTTTTCGGTCAGTGACTTGAGGCCCTCGGGCGCGGCGACGATGCACAGCATGCGGATATCCTTGACACCGCGCTCGCGCAGGTAGCTGATGGCCATCTCGGCCGAACCGCCCGTAGCGAGCATGGGGTCGACAACCAGGCAGATGCGCTGATCGATATCCTTGGGCATCTTGCAGTAATACTCATGCGGCTCGTGGGTGACCTCGTCGCGCTCCATACCGATGTGGCCCACGCGAGCGGAGGGTACCAAGTCGAGGATGCCATCGACCATGCCGAGGCCCGCGCGCAGGATGGGAACGATGGCGAGCTTCTTGCCGGCAAGCTGCTTAAACGTGGCAGTGGTGATGGGGGTCTCGACCTCGACGTCTTCCATGGGCAGGTCGCGCATGGCCTCGTAGCCGTCAAAGAGCGCAAGCTCGCGCACGAGCTGGCGGAACTGGTTGGTGCCGGTGCTCTTGTCGCGCAGGATCGACAGCTTGTGCTGGACGAGCGGATGGTCGACAAGCGTCACGCGGGACGTATCGTAGGTGACGGTCATGGGTTGATTGCCCCTTTCGTTGCGGCCGGAAGATGGCCTTGCTGACAAGACGCCTGGCGACATTGTTGCCTCGCGCCGTGCATAAGTTTAACGGTTTGTTGTATCGAGCAGCTCGTCGCAACCCTACTGAGCGGTGTTGAGCGAACGCTTGACGGCATCACGCCAACCAGCGAGGTTGCTCTCACGGCGCTCGGCGGACATGTGAGGATGGAAGACTTTGACGATCTGAGCGTTTTGCTCCAGCTCCTCCAAATCCTCCCAATAGCCGACAGCAAGGCCCGCCAAGTACGCGGCGCCGATCGCCGTGGTCTCCACCGTCTCGCACTGCAGCACGGGGATATCCAGCAGATCAGCCTGGAATTGCATGATGAACTCGTTGCGCGAGGCGCCGCCATCGACGGACAGGCGCTCAATCGAAAGTCCCACGTCCTGCTCCATGGCGCGTAGCACGTCATAACTCTGGTAGGCCATGGACTCGCAGGCTGCACGCACAATGGTCGCGCGACTCGAGGCGCCGGTCAGGCCGCACACGATACCGCGAGCATGCGGGTCCCACCAGGGAGCGCCCAGGCCTGCGAAGGCGGGGACGAAGTAGCAGCCCTCGTTGTCGTTGATCGAAACGGCGAGTTGCGCGGACTCGCTCACGCTCGAGATGATGCCCATGTTGTTGCGCAGCCAGTTCATCGTTGAGCCGGCGGCAAAAATAGAGCCCTCGAGCGCATAGCTGATCTTGCCGTCCGCGGCGATACCGATCGTGGAGACCAGACCGTTCTTGGATTCGACGATCTCGTCGCCGGTGTTCATGAGCATAAAGCAACCCGTGCCGTAGGTGTTTTTGGTCTGGCCGGGATGGAAGCAGCAGTGGCCGAACAGCGACGCCTGCTGGTCGCCCGCCACGCCCATGATGGGTGGCATGTTGGTCATGATGTCGCTCGCGACGCGGCCGTAGTCGCCCGAGCTCCAACGAACCTCGGGCATCATGGAACGCGGGATGTCGAAAAGTGCCAGCAGATCGTCGTCCCAATCGAGCGTATGGATATTAAAGAGCGCGGTGCGGCTGGCATTGGTGTAGTCGGTGGCAAAGACCTGACCGCCGGTGAGGTTGTAGATGAGCCAGGTGTCGATGGTGCCGAACATGAGGTCGCCCGCCGCCGCGCTCTCACGCGCACCATCGACGTTGTCGAGGATCCACTGCACCTTGGAGGCCGAGAAATACGGATCGAGCGTGAGTCCCGTGCGGGAGCGCACCAGTTCTTCTGCGCCCTGCTCGACCAGCTCGTCGATCAGAGGTGCGGTGCGACGGCATTGCCACACGATGGCGTTATAGATGGGTTGGCCGCTTATGCGGTCCCACACCACCGTGGTCTCGCGCTGGTTGGAGATACCGATAGCGGCGATGCGGTCAGAATGAATGCCGCTCTTAAACTGAACCTCCATCATCACGCCGATCTGGCTGGCAAGCACCTCCGTGGGATCCTGCTCCACCCAGCCGGGGCGCGGGAAGCTGGTTTTGACGCTACGACGCGCCTGGGCGACGATGCAGCCGTACTCGTCGACGATGGTCGCGAGTACCGAGGTGGTGCCGCAGTCGAGCGCCATGATGTAGGAACCGCCAAAGCTAAACGAGGCGTCTTCCATACCCAGGCTACCTAGATTCAACGACATCGCTTACACCTTTCTATTGCATCGGGTCGGACAGGACCCGTTCGATCTCTGATGCGGGAAGCGCGCCTTGGCGCAGGATCTGGAGCTCGCCGTGCTGAAACGACACGATGGTTGAGGCGTCGCGACACGGGGTCTCACCGGCATCGACAGCCACATCGACCCCCTCCAGGATGCGCTCCTCCACCGTGGCAAAACTTGCCGGCGCGGGCGCGCCGTGCGTGTTGGCGCTGGTGCAGGCAAGAGGGCTGCCGCAGGCGCGGATGAGCGCTTGCACCACGGGCGAGGCCGAAGCGCGAAGTGCCACCGTGTCGTCGGCGGCGCGCATAAAGATCGGCACGCAGGGGGCCGCCTTGACCACGATAGTCAGGGCGCCTGGCCAGCATCGTCGGGCAAGCACGCGGGCCTCATTAGGGATATCCACGCCATAGCGATCGAGTGCCCCGGCATCATCGACCAGCCAGGCAACCGTTTGGGTGAGCTCGCGCTGCTTGAGGGTAAAGATGCGACGATAGCCGGTACCGAGTGCGGGGACCGCGGCGCCGTTGACGGTGGCCTGCGGATCGCGCGGCCACGGCAGAGGTTCACTTGTATCTTGTGGAACGGCGTCCGAGAAAGCGTTGACCGCCACGGCGACACCGTAGACCGTCTCGGTTGGAATAAGCGCCAGGCCGCCGCGACCGAGTAGCTCGGCCGTGCGCTCGACTGCAAGCCGATGCGGCTCGCGCGCTCCCTCGTATACCCGATAGACCGTCTGCATGTGTATGCCAGCCCCTTACGCTCTGGTGCAAGTTTGTTTACTGTGGGGCATTCTCGCACGAAACGTTCAACCTATTTGCCCAGAGCGCATGTTGGTTTGGTGAGCGGCTCTAGTAGTCGGTGAAAGTGAGGGGGTTATTGGACGGCTACGAACTTCTTTGGTCTTCCGGCGTGACGTTCTTGAGCGGCGTAGCGCTCGATGCTGTCTATCGTTATCATCCGACGGCCATCGACGAGTTCAACATCGAGCTTTCCGGCTTTGACCAGCGCGGTAATCCGCGGAGCGGAGACTTTGAGGTCCAGCGCTGCGTCTTTAAATGTTCGGCACGCCGCTTCCCGAGCGTCCTCGTGATCGATTTCGACTGAAAGGGCCACGACCTCGGCCGAGCGTTCGTACCCTGCCGGAGTCAAACCGTTGTTGAGATCGTCGGCCAAAAACGCCATCAGCGCCTCGGTGGCATGGGCAATCGCTTCTTCGCGCGTATCGCCATCGGCAAAGGCGCCGGGAATCTGCGGGAAGCTGGCGCAGTAACCGTCGTCTTCTTTTATGAGAACGCAGTCATAGGTAAATCGCTGCCTCATTTTGCCTCCAACTACCATCCAGCTTGGCGACGAATACTTGCCCACGTGCCCTTCTTTGGTCGATCACCACCAGAGCCGTTCACGGTGACAACACGGTCACCAGAAACATACTTAGCGTGACTACCGACTTGCGCGACCTTCACGAATCCATCGTGCTTGAGTAGGGCAATGATTTCCCGAAAGGTAGGAGGTTGCATGGGCCGACCTCTTTCAGCCGTCCTAATTATAAACTACTTTATAATTTTTGCTAACCAGTTAATAAATATTACTGGCGCTGCTTGGGCTCGGTGACGATGGCTCGGACGATGCGGGGGCGATTGGTGAGGTCGTGGACGATGCGCACGTCCGACAGGCCCGCTTGACGACAGAGCTCGGCCGCGGCATCGAGCGCGCCCTCGTAGAGCTCGCAGGCAAAGAGGCCGCCGGCGCGCAGCATGTAGGGTGCCGCGTTGAGCAGACGGCGGAAGATATCGAGGCCGTCGGCACCGCCCTCGAGCGCCAGATCGGGCTCAAAGTCCTTGACCTCGTGCGGCAGCGAGCGCATGACATCGGTGGGGATGTAGGGCGGGTTGGAGACGAGTACGTCAAAGGTGCCCCACTCTTCGCGGGGAATGGAGCTCACCAGGTTCGTGAGGCTAAAGGCGACCTCGTCGGACGTGAGGCCAAGCGCATCGCGGTTTTTGGTAGCAAGGTCGATGGCGCGCGGCTCGATATCGGTAGCAGTGCAGGTGACGTGGCCGCGACGCTCCCAGGCAAGCGAGAGCGAGATGCAGCCCGTGCCGCAGCCGACCTCGAGAACGCGGGCGATGCGGGGCTCAGCTGAAGCAGGCGCAGCAGCATCCTGAGCTGAAGCCGTCTCCTGGTCGGCACCGTCGATGGCGATGCCGTATTCGTCGAGCTCGGGCTCGGGGGTTTCCATGGCCTCTGCTTCTGCCGCCTGCGCGGCGGCTTCCTCGGCCTCGCGGTCGGCCAGTTCCTCGGCATAGGCACGGCTACCGAGCACGTCGCTACCCAGCGCAGCCTCATCGGCGGCCGTCAGGTTGGCGGCACGGCGCTCGGCGGTCGCGCGCTCGTCTGCCAGCGCCGCCTCGGCCTTGCGAGCCTGCTCGACCTCATCGTTCCAAGGCAGCTCAACACGCTGACGGGCGGCGGCCTCGGGGCTCAGCACCTCGGCATCCAGATAATTGAGGACTTCCTCGACGAGCATCTCGGTCTCGGGGCGCGGAATGAGCACGCCAGGGGCGCACGCGACGTCGATCATGCGAAACTGCGTGCTGCCCGTGATGTATTGCAGCGGCTCACCCTTAGCGCGGCGGACAACGGCCGCGTGCATGGTCTCGAGCTGGGCCGCGTTAAGCGTCTCGTCCATGCGCATATATAGGTCAATGCGTGCCAAACCCGTGGCAGAGCAGAGCAGCCACTCGGCAGAAAGACGGGGGTGCTCCTCGCCGCGCTCGGCCAGGTACTCCTTGGTCCACTCGAGACAACGCTTGATGGTCCAGATCTCGTTTGCCATGGGGTCCTCCCCTCTTAAGCGCCGGGCGGCGCGCGAATGTCGGAGCAGATTGTACGCGAGGGCGGCACGCGGCAAGGGACGATTGAAAGCGATTATCGAGAATCCGCCCAGAATTTTGCTTGGATTGCAATCGAAGCGTTCATTCGCCGACGTCTAAATCTGCATCCGTCAAGCTTTTGGCAAGGTTGCCCCAAAACTGACCAATATCTAACCAAACGCGTGCCACATCACTTGACGTGCGACGCGTCAAAAAGGGCCCCACGACTTCTTGAACGATTTTTCGAGCAATATTTTCAATAGCAGATGCACACCGTTAATTGCTTTAAGCAGGTAAGCAGCTCAAAGGCCATCACAACTGGTTGAATAACATCTCAAAGCAATAAGCCCAACCTAGTCGTTTAAGAACGTCCCCAATGACTACATCTAAGGCGCCGCAGGTAGAGGACGGACAGCGAGCGACGTCCAGAGCGAACAAGTTGGCATGAAAAAGGCAAGGCATAGACCTTCTGGTCATGCCCTGCCTTTTGAATGACAAATTGTCGCTCTGGACGTCGCGCAGCGTCGAGCCGTTACGCGGTTTGGTAAAACCGCGTAACCCACTACACGGCCTGTGCCAGCTTCTCGGCTCGCTCGGCGGCGGCGAGCGCCTCGATCACGGTGCCGAGCTGGTCGCCCAGAAGGACGCCGTTATAAGTGGAGTTGAAACCGATGCGGTGATCGGTCACGCGGTCCTGGGGCTGGTTGTAGGTGCGGATCTTCTCGGAACGGTTACCGTGGCCGATCTGGCTCTGGCGCTCGGCACCGAGCTCTGCCTGTTGCTTCTCGAGTTCCATCTCGTACAGACGGGCGCGCAGCATCTGCATGCAGACCTCGCGGTTCTGGATCTGGGAACGCTGCTCCTGCGACTGCACCACGGTGTTGGTGGGCAGGTGGGTGATGCGCACGGCGGAGTAGGTGGTGTTAACGCACTGACCGCCAGGGCCGGAGGCGCAGTAGGTGTCGATGCGCAGGTCAGACTGGTTGATCTGGACGTCGATTTCCTCGGCCTCGGGAAGCACGGCAACGGTAGCCGTTGAAGTCTGGATGCGGCCCTGGGACTCGGTCTTGGGGACGCGCTGGACACGGTGCACGCCGGACTCGTACTTCATAACGGAGTAGACGCGGTCGCCCTCAACCTTGAACTCAATGGACTTAAAGCCACCGGCCTCGCTGGGGCTGGAATCGAGCACGGTGGTCTTCCAGCCGCGCGACTCACAAAAGCGCTGGTACATCTTGTACAGATCGCCGGCAAAGATGGCCGCCTCGTCGCCACCGGCGGCGGAGCGAATCTCGACGATGGTGTTCTTGTCGTCGTTGGGGTCGCTCGGGATGAGCATGTACTTGATGTCTTCCTCGAGCTGGGGGAGCTTTGCCTCGTTTTCGGAGATGTCCATCTGGAGCATCTCCTTCTCATCGGCATCGGTGGTATCGTGCAGCATTTCCTTGGCAGCCTCGATGTCATCGAGCGCGCCGATGTACTCGCGCGAGGCGGCGATGAGGTCGGACTGGTGCGCGTACTCCTTGTTGAGACGCGTGAACTCCTTGATATCGGAGGCGACGGCCGGGTCGGAAAGCTTCTTCTCGAGCTCCTCGTAGGCCTTGATGATCTTTTCGAGCTTGTCGCGCATGACGGACTCCTTTATATGCGTGAAGGTGAAAATCGGCAGAATTGATGGGACGCGGGGCGCCGCTGCGGGGGTAAGCCCAGCTAGAACATGTCGATCTTCAGATACATGCGCATCCCTTCGCGTATGGGGTACATAATTGCGGTCTAACCCATACATGATAGCGTGCGCAGGCAAACCTGCATATAACCCGCACGGAATGATTGGTGCAAACAAACCTGACTCCATTGCACCAAGGGCTTGCTTTTTGGCTAGAGCGTTTGGAGTAAAGCGACGAGGAAGCGGATGCCCTGGAGGTAGGCGCGGCGGGTGATGCGCTCGTTGGTGCCGTGGACACCGCGATCGCACTCGTCGTCATCAACCACAAAGGCCGAGAAGCGAATGCACTCAGGGCAAATGTGCTGGTAGTTGGCAGCGTCGGTCGCACCGATCACGGTCGAGGGCACAATTGCCACTGGCTCGAATGATCCGTTTTCCTCCGTCCCCTTTGGATCACGGAAATAGCGGGCGGCAATGGCGCGAACGGCCTCGAGTCCCGGTCCACCGATGCGCGGGGACGGCGAGGGTTCGGAGCTGCCGGGGCCCAACTCCACTTCGACACGACCGGCAAGGCCCGCCGCGGCAACCGCCTCGCGGCAGCGCGCCACAACGTCGGCCACGCTCGTGCCCTCGAGCATGCGGAAGTTGATATTAGCCCACATATCCTGCGGCATTACGTTGGCGCCGGTGCTGCCGCCCTCGATCTGCGTGGGCGCGCAGGTGGTCGTCACGAGCGGGTAGAGCTTCTTGCTGGCGAGGCACTCGCGCACGATGGTGTCCTTGTTGGAGGCAATCTCGTCGGCCGTGTAGAGCCCCAACTCGACGAGCTGGGCGGCAAGCAAGTCGGTCACGCGCGTCGACCACTCGATATCGCAGATTGCGGTGATGGCACGGCTGAGCACCTCGAGCGATGTGCCGCCGTAAGGGTTGGACGAATGCCCGCCCTCACTCTTCGTCTTGAGTACGATATCGGCGTAGCCCTTCTCCGCGAGGTCGGCATGCATAAGCCAGCCCTCGCCCGCGCCATACTCGGCAGCCGAAACAATACGGTAGTCACCCTCGTCGATCAGGTACTCAAGCTCAATGCCGCGCTCCTCGAGCGCGCGTCCGATGGCGCCTGCGCCGCACTGCGTGGTTTCCTCGTCCTGGCCAAAGGCGAGCAGCAGGGTACGCTTGTGCTCCCAGCCGTGCGCGAGCGCATACTCAACCGCCTCGAGAATGCCTGCGACCTGGTCTTTCATATCGATGGCGCCGCGACCCCAAATGTAGGTGTCGTCCACATGTCCGCTAAAGGGGGCATGCGTCCAGTCAGCCTCGGTGCCGGGTACCACGGGAACCACGTCCATGTGGCCCATGAGCATAATGGGCTTGAGGGCAGAGTCGGAACCGCCAAGCGTCACCAATAGCGAATGGTCGATAAGCTCGACCTTACCCGCCGTAAATACGTGCGGCCAAGCCTGCTGCATATACGAGCGCAGGTCGTCGAACGGCTGCCAGTCCACCGCCTCGGCATCCATACTCGAAATAGTCGGAAACGACAGCACGCGGCCCAGGCGCTCGCACGCACCAGCTTCGTCCAAATCGGCAAAATCATCCTCATGCGCAAAGAAGCGCCAAACCTCGGCCATGACATCCTTTCGATTGTGATGACGAGGGCCGCCCCACCGGAGCGGCCCTGCCACATAAGCGTTTGCGGTCGGTTATTTGTCCTCGAGATAGCGCGAGAGGAACTCGCGGGTGCGCTGGTGTTTGGGGTTGCCAAAGAGCTCGGCCGGCGCGGCGTCCTCGAGCACCACGCCCTTATCCATAAAGACCACGCGGTCGGACACGGTTCGGGCAAAGGCCATCTCGTGCGTGACGACGACCATGGTCATGCCGTCGGCCGCGAGCTTGCGCATGACCTCGAGCACCTCGCCCACGATCTCGGGGTCGAGTGCCGAAGTCGGCTCGTCGAACAGCATGATCTGCGGATTCATGCACAGGGCGCGTGCGATGGCTACGCGCTGTTTTTGACCACCGGACAGGCGGCCCACGGCGGCGTGCGCGAACTTTTCGAGTCCCACGCTCGTCAGATGCTCCATCGCAATTTTTTCAGCCTCGGCCTTGCTCATCTTTTTGAGCGTGACGGGCGCAAGCGTGCAGTTGTCGAGCACATCCATGTTGTTGAACAGGTTAAAGCCCTGGAACACCATGCCGATGTCCTCGCGGAGTTTATTGATATTGCAGCGCTCGGCCGTAAGGTCCTGGCCGTGGAGCCAGATGTGGCCCGCGTCCGGGGTCTCGAGCAGGTTGAGACAGCGCAGGAAGGTCGACTTGCCCGAGCCCGAAGCGCCGATAATGGTGACGACCTCGCCGGGGTTAACGGACAGGTCGATGCCCTTGAGCACCTCGAGCGAGCCGAAGCTCTTGCGCAGGCCCTCGACGCGGATAAGCGGCTCATTGGTCTGTGCGGCGGCCGCGGTGCCGGTAGTGGCGATATCTGCCATGATGATTCTCCTCGTCTTGAGCCTAGTTGGAGCTGGGCAGCGTTGCCGGAGCCTCGGCGCCGAGCTTTTTGCCAAAGGCCTCGAGCAGGCGGCTCGCCACGAGCGTCAGGATCAAGTAAACCACGAGCGCCACGCAGTAGACCTCCATCTGACGGTAGTACACGCCGGCGACGGTGGTGGTGGCGTACATGAGGTCGAACACGCCGATGACCGAGAGCACCGACGAGTCCTTGATGTTGATGATGAGCTCGTTGGTGAGCGCCGGAATCGCGTTTTTAATGCCCTGGGGGAACACGACCTTGCGCATAGCCTGCCACTGCGAAAGACCCAGCGAGCGCGCTGCCTCGGCCTGGCCGGGGTCGATGGACTCGATGCCGCCGCGCAGAACCTCCATCATGTAGGCGGTGGAGTTGAGCGAGATGGTGACGAGGCCGGCGGTGAAGGTACTCCAAATCTGGTTGGCCTGGGCGGTCTCGAAGCCCATGCCGCGCAAAACGGTGAAGCCCGCGTAATAGATGAGCAGGCCCTGAACCATCATGGGCGTGCCGCGCACGATGGTGGAGTAGACAGTCGCAAAGCCGCGGCCGATGCTCTTAAAGAAGCGCACCAGGTCGTTGTCCACGCGATCGAAGGTCTGAATACGCAGGAACACAAAGAGCAGCGCCAGGAAAAAGGCGATGACGGTACCGAAGGTCGCAAGTGCGATGGTGATCTCGATGCCGCGGATAAAGAAGTCGCCGCTCTTGTAGGTCATGTAGACCAGGCTCGACAAAAAGTCGCTGGGGTTGGAGTCCGAGACAATGCTCACCTGCACCAGATCGATAAACGACATGACGCAACGGTCCACGAAAAAGATTGCCGCGATGGCGGCCACGACGTAGCTGCCCAAGCGTGCGCCGCGACGGAAACGCTCGGATGCGAACGGCGACGTTTCGCGATAGTCGTTCCAGTGCATGAGTTTGGTGACCAGCGCCGCCGCCGACACGACAAGCCAGGCCCAAAGGATTGCCCAGAGGCAGTCTTGGAACACGCCCGTAGGCGCCAAGAAGCTCAGCGGTGTGGGATTGCGCTGGCTAAACGCCAGGCCGAGTGCCGCGATGACGCTCGTGCCCAGGTACACATAACGGTGGTCGGCCTTGATAAAGGAGGCCAGACGATTGATGGTTTTCATGCTGCCTCCCTATGCCGGCTGACGGTCGAGGCACGCGTCCCACATTTGGTCGCGCTCCTCCTGGCTGACACCCTTGAGTGTCTTGTCGATGAGCTTGAGCAGCTTGTCCGAGCCCTTGCGGCAGCCGACGTTTGCCGCGACCTCCTGCTTAAAGCCCTCGCCCTCGGCAAAATGGATGGGGACGATACCGGGATTTTGGGCCATATAGCCCTTCTCGTTCTCGGTGTTGTAGGTCACGGCGTCGCACGTGCCCTGCAGCAGATTCGAGAACACCGTGGGGACCGAATCGACCGGGTTCTTGTGGACGACGCCCGGGATCTCGTCGATGACGGTATCGAGCATGGTGTCCTTTTGGCCGAGTACCGTGGCACCGCTAAAGTCGCTGAGCTTGGTGGCGTTTTGGTAGGGGGAACCCTCTTTTACGAACAGGCCAAAGTAGCCAATGAAGTACGGGTCGGAAAAGCCGACCGACTCCTCGCGCTCGGGCGTGGCGCTCATGCCGGCAATGATGAGGTCGATCTGGCCGTTGTTGAGCGAGTCGATAAGGCCCGAGAAGCTCTGCTTGACGGCAACGGGCTCGCCACCGAGGGCCTTGCAGACGATCTTGGCGATCTGCACGTCGTAGCCATCGGCATAGGCGCCCTGCACGTTGTCGATGGGGATGGTGTACTCACTGGCTTCGGAAACCTGCCAGTTGTACGGGGCGTAGGCCGCCTCCATGCCAATGCGGATCTTGTCCTTGCCAATCACGGAATCGGACAGGTCATCGCGACCGCCGCCCGTCGTGGGCTGAACTACTTCCAGCGTGGACGGACGCCGACAGCCGGCGAGCGCGCCGGCGACGACGGAAGCGCTCGCAGCGAGAGCGCCACCCAAAAAGATGCGACGGCTGCATACCGGCTGGGTCTGCGCATCGCACTGTTGGGGAGAATGCATAATCTGCCTTCCCTGTTGAATCGTATGCTGACGACTTAACAGGATACCGCTCAGCGCTATCTCCAGCAAATGCATATGTAAATGCATATATGCAAGTTTACGAACTGAAAATGATTGGTAGTCGTTGGGGACGTTCTTAAACGACTAGTCAAACAAGAACGTCCCCAACGACTAGGCATGAAAAAGGCAAGGCATAAACCTTCTGGTCATGCCTTGCCTTTTGAATGACAAATTATCGCTCTGGACGGCGCGCAGCATCGACCGAGCGGCGGAACCTCTAGAGCAAGGTAACGCTAAAGCTGCGCTTGTCCGTCTCGCCGGGAGCCAAGGTGATGGTGTTGACCTTGTGCTCAAAGACGTCGTCCTCGGTGTCCGTGGTGGTATGACCGGTCCAGGGCTCGAGCGCCACAAACGGGGCGTCGTTGGCGGCAGACCACACGCCGATGTACTTAAAGCCCTCAAAGTCGATCTTGACGCCGTGGCCCGACTTGCGGCCGCGCAGCGTGAGCGTGGAGCCCGGGGTATCGGTGAACATGATGGCGTCGTTATCGAAGCTGCGGTGCGTGATGGGCAGTACGTCCGAGTTATCGGGAGCCTTGTAGCTACCCTCGAACGTCATGAGGCCATCGGGCGTGATGATGGGGGCCTCGTTGGTCCAAGCCTCGGTAAATGCCAGCTCGTAATCCTCGAACGCCTCGTCCTCGGCACCGGGAGCAGGTACGTTAAATGCGGGGTGGCCGCCCACCGAGAACGGCAGGTCCACGTCGCCGGTATTGGTGACGGCAAAGGTCTGGGTAAGTGTGGCGTCACCAGTCAGGGCATAGGTCATGTTGAGCTTAAAGTGGAACGGAAAGGCCTTGAGCGACTCGGGCGTGTCGGTGATCTCGTACGTTACCGAGGAGCCGTCCTCCGAAACCTCGACCAGCTTGTGCTCGACGATGCGCGCGAGGCCGTGGCGCGGCATCTCGCAGGTGCCAGCCGCAGACGTCGCCGTGTTGTTGCGCAGCGAGCCCACAATGGGGAACAGGATGGGCGCATGCTTGCCCCAAAAGGCGGGGTCGCCCTGCCACAGATACTCGTTGCCGTTGAGGGCAAGGCTCGTGAGCTGAGCGCCCATGGAATCGATGGCCGCGGTGAGGCTGCCGCGCTTGATGGTAGTGACGGTAGACATGCTACTTCCTCCAAAAGTAAACAATAGTGTCGAGGGCTATTGTCCCACTCTTGGCGGCGGGGTTGAGCGACAGGCGCAGTTATTGAGCAATAGCGTAAAGGTCAAACCCGCCCTGCGGAGTGCTATCGACCGTATCGGGCGCCTGCGAGTTAAAGCTCACGGGAACCATGCGCTTTGAGGCGCGGAAGCGCGTGCCGTCGGTGGCGACGGGCGGTTCGTCGACGGTGAGCTCGTAGTCGCCGGGCTTGAGCTCGATGCCGTCACCAGCGGAATTGACGTATTGATACTCGTCAATCGTCTGCCCTTTGAGCGTACGCCCCACGATGTGGATGAGCATTTGGCTGTCGCCACGCGCGGTGTCCCACATCGCGCCGTCCTTGACCTCGACCGACACATGTACCGAGCGCGTGCGGCTGAGCGATTGCTCGACAGACATCTCGACCTTGGCGGCGTCTTGACGCTGCTGCTCGACATGGCTCCAAACGCTACCGATTGCCGAGCAGGCGATAACGCCGGCCATGAAGGCGATGAGGATGGGGCCGAGCGGAGAACGGCGGCCCGCGTCTTCCTCACGAGCCAGGTCGGGGCGATGTGTGGGCGCAGGCGCCTGGGCGCCTTGCGCGGGCACGTCGAGAATGCTGAAGGATGCCGTGCTGTCGGGGTCGATGGTGTGACGCGGCTGCGGGATCTTTGCCGGCGAGATGGACATGTCCGCCGGCTCACCGAGTGTGGCCGTGGCATCGGCCTTAGCCTCATCGGCCTCGGCTTGGGCCCAAGCCTGCTCAAAGGTCAGGGGCTCGGCGGCATCGGAGGCGGCATCAGGCTCGACAGCGGCATCGTTGCCGGTCTCGTCCTCGTCGCTCGACACGTCACGCGACGCGGGCTCGTCCCACTCCTCGTCCGGAGCCTCGCCCTCGCTATACCACCATTCAAAGTTATCGATATCCATACGGGGCGCCCCTTAGGCCTCGCAAATAAACACTCGCTAGTCTTATACCCCCAGACGGCACCGAAGCTCACCCGCGCCGGACACGAAAACCGTCACAACATTCGACGTTTTTGGTGGCGCGCGCAGACGTGGTGTAAGAGTGTCCTGAGGTCCGTCGCTGCAAGCCCCGATGTTACTCCTTCTTGAGGCCGCGCTTCTCGACTATCTCGTCCACTATCTCCCTGGCGCGCCGCCCGAGCGCGCGGCGCCTCCCCTCTGTCGGGGCCGGCCTGTCCGCGGTCTCGGCGAAGCCCTCGGCGGCCGAGGCCTCGGAGAACACGCGCTGCTGGGACCACTGCCCCTCGGTCTCCATGAGGCTCGCGCACGTCAGGCGCAGCATCGACTCCCTCGAGGGGAAGGACTGCACGACCCTGTAGCGGCGCTTGATCTCGCGGTTGGCGCGCTCCTGGACGTTGTTGGTGCGGAGCTTGGCCCAGTGCGCCCTGGGGAAGGCCGTGAACGCCAGCGCGGAGTCCTCGGCCTGCTCGAAGACCTCGCCGGCCCTGGCGGACACCGACGCCACCCAGGGCGCCGCCTCGGCCCACACGCAGCGCGCGAGGTCGGGGTCGTCCTGGTAGACCGCGGCGTGCACGAGGTCCCTGACGGCCGCCTTGGAGTCCTCGGGCCTGCCCGAGCAGGCGCTCTGGAGGTTGCGCTGCAGGTGCGTCACGCAGCGCTGCCAGGCGCAGCCCTGGAACAGGCGCGAGACGGCGGCCACGAGCCCGGCGTGGCTGTCGGAGACCACGAGGCGGACGCCGGCCAGCCCGCGCTCGCGCAGCCCGCCGAGGAATGCCGCCCAGGAGTCCTCGCTCTCGGTGTCGACCACGTCGCAGCCCAGGAAGTGCTTGCGCCCGTCGGCGCCCAGCCCGATCGCGGTCACGACGCCCTGCGAGACGACCGACGAGCCGACCCTGCAGCTCATGTAGGTGGCGTCGAGCCACAGGTAGCAGCACGGCGTGCCCGAAAGGTCGCGGCGGCGGAACTCCGCCACCTCGGCGTCGAGGTCGGAGCAGAGGCTCGAGACCTCCGAGCTCGACAGCGAGGATATGCCCAGCTTGGACGCCACGCGCTCGACCTTGCGGGTGGACACGCCGCACACGTACATCTCCTGCACGATGGCGGCCACCGAGGTGTCGACGCGCGACCATCGCGCGAGCATGCCCTCGGGGTAGTAGGTGCCGTGCCTGAGCTTGGGTATCTCGAGCTCCACGTCGCCCACGGCGGTCTTGAGCGACCTGGGGCGGTAGCCGTTGCGGCTGTTCTCCCTGCCGTCGCTGCGCTCGTTGCGGCTCGCGCCGCACATCTGCTGGGCCTCGGAGTCCATCAGTGCGTTCATCACGCCGCCCAGCACCCTGCACGCGAACTCGCGCGCGTCGCCGCACTCCTGCCAAAGCCTCGCCGCCTCGAGGGCCTCGTCGCGACCGAGGCGCAGTACACTCTCTTCTTGGGGCATCGCCTTTCCTTCCATTCGTCACCTTCATTACTCCAACGACGAATTCTAGGCGGTGTCCCCTCCCTTTCAAGAAAGGGCGGAGGCGGGGCATGCCCCGCCTCTTACACCACATCTCTGTGCGCTACCACGTTTTTCCTCGTTTTCGAGATTTTCATCGAATGTTGTGACGGTTTAGGCGGCAGCCACGCCGCGAATGTGACAAAGAGACTGTCCCTTTGTCACATTCTGTTAGAGTTGCAGGGATTGAATCCCGCTTATTCACGCGACATTGGAGTGACAACCTTGACCGCCGCAACCACGCCAAAAAGTAAGTCAACCGCCGCCGCGCTCTCCCCCGCGCGCACCAAGCTCTGCCTGGCGCTGCTCGTGTTGTTAGGCTTTTCGCTCGGCTGTTCGGAGTTCGTGGTCATCGGCATCGAAAGTGACTTGGCGACGGAACTCGGCGTATCGCTTGCCACCGCAGGCCAACTTATTAGCGTGTTCGCACTGATCTACGCTATCGCGACGCCGGTGCTCGCGCTCAGCACGGGGCGCTTCCGTCGTTACCAACTGCTCGTGTGCTATAGCATCGTCTTTGTGCTCGGCAATCTGGTCATGGCGCTGGCACCCAACTTTCAAGTGCTGTTCGCCTCGCGCATCATCTTGGGCTCCGTCTCGGGCGCACTGCTCGCCGTGGGCGTGACGTATATCCCCGAGCTGCTGTCCCCGCAGCAGACCTCACTCGCCATCTCGGTGGTGTACGGCGCGTTTTCCGTGGCAATGGTCTTTGTCACTTCGATCGGCAAGTTTGTGGCCGACACGCTCGACTGGCACGTGGCCATGTACGGCACGCTGACCTTTGCCGTTCTGATCTGCGGAGCGCTCGTGATGTTTATGCCGCGCGCTGGGCAAACCGACGAGCCCGCCACCTTTCGCGAGCAGGCGGGTCTGCTACGCGAGCCGAGCATCGTCACCGGCATGCTCATCTTTTTGTTTGGCGTGGGGTCGGTCTACGTTTTCTATGGCTACGTGACGCCTTATCTTGAGCAGGTGCTGGGCATGGGCACGGTCGAAGCCAGTACCACGCTCATGGCCTACGGCGTGTTCTGCCTGATCTCGAACATCCTGGGCGGATGGATCGATGCGCGCTTTGGCATGAAGGCGCTGCTTGTGACGTTCGTGCTGCAGGCTGCGGCGTTACTCGGGCTGTTTGCTGTGGGCGGCACCATGCCGCTCGCGCTGGCCTTTGTCTTTAGCTTGGCGCTGCTCATGTACTTGTTCTCGGTGTCGTGCATCACGCACTTCATGGACGTGGCACGCAGCCGCCATCCCAAGTCGATGGTACTCGCAAGTTCGGTTGAGCCCATGGCGTTTAACGTCGGCATCTCGTTTGGCACCGCAGTGGGCGGCGCCGTGGTAAGCAGCATTGGCATTGCGCACGTAGGCGCAGTGGGTGCCGCGTTCTCGCTTGTGGCCTGGGTGCTTACGCTGGTGACGATTAAATTGGCTCACTGGGAGCGCAGGCGGGCAAGGGCGCAGGCGTAGATGCGATACTCGAGCTCGATGATGGCGATCGAAAGGAAACCGCATATGCAACGTGTACTGTTTATCTGCCATGGGAACATCTGTCGCTCGACGATGGCTGAGTCCGTGTTTACCGAGCTAGTGCGGCGCGCCGGGCGCGCGGGCGAGTTTGTCATTGATTCCGCTGCGACCTCGACCGAGGAGATCGGCAACCCGCCACACCACGGCACCATTGCCAAGCTACGCGAGGTCGGGATTCCCGTCGTCGCACATCGCGCACGTCAGGTGCGTCGCGCGGAGTATGGCGACTGGGACCACATTGTCTATATGGACGACGAGAACGCCCGCGCCCTGTACCGAATTTTTGGGAAGGACCCCGATGGCAAGATCTCGCGCCTGCTCGATTGGACCGATCGCCCCGGCGACGTGGCCGACCCCTGGTACACCGGCAATTTCGACGCCACCTACCGCGATGTACTCGCCGGTTGCACCGCCATGCTCGAGCAGCTGTAGGCGCTCGGGCGGCGCGGGCACACGGGCCACGCCATCGGCATAAAACGAGCGTGGATTTTCTCCCACTTTGAGCGTTCGAGTGCGCTCTAAACGGGAGAAAATCCACGCTCGTTATCTCGGTGGGAGAAAATCCACGCTCATGAATGTGACAAAGGGACTACCCCTTTGCCACATCCGGGACTGGCCCTAGACCGGCTTGACCTCCAGCTTTATCCCTTCGGCGCAGGAGTCGCCCAAAACATCCGAAAGGGCCCAGGTCGCATATAGCGGCAAATAGAGAACCGCTCCGTTGCGCTCAACGTTGCCTCTCGAGAAAACAATCCCGAGCCTTACGCCATATTCAGCCGTATCAAGCACATGACCGAGCGCAGCGTGCGCGTGGTAATAGGAGCCCGATTTAACCTCGATCGGAACAGCCGTCCCATCCGGTCCATCGACCACAAAGTCCACTTCGCCGCGCTTTTTTGTCTGATAGTAGTAAAGCTGGCGATTTTGGGCAGCTAGCTGCTGGGCCACCACGTTTTCGTAAATGCCGCCCAGATTGGGCTCTTTGCTATCAAGATACGCCGCTTGGGCGACTCCAACGGGGTAGCGCGCCATCAACATGCCCGTATCCGATTGATATAGCTTGAACTGCGATGGCCGTGCCGTCTTGAGCAGGGGCGATTTTGGCTCGGTTACGATATCGGCTTTGAGAGCAACGCCGGCATCGACAAGCCATACAAAATCTCGCTGATACTTCTCGTAGTGAGCCTTGGGGTCAATGGAATTGAGCACGAAGCGCTTGTTTTCGCCCTCGAGCATAATAGGGAGCTGATCGTAGATGCTCTGCACCTGCAGGGCTCGCCCGCTTGCATACTTGGAGATATCCCGCCGGTACTGTTCGTTGAGCTCTGACTGCAGCTGACGAACAGAGGCAAGGTCGCCCTGCGTGTCAAGGAAACGCTGCACGACCTCCGGCATTCCGCCGACAACGGTATAGGTCCTGAAGTTTGCCATCATCGCGTCATGAATGTAATCAGGAATGGGCCTCTCGCTGATACACGCGTCACGTATCGTTTGGCGAGCCCCCTCGCTCACCCCGGTTGCCCAGCAAAACTCCTCAAAATCGAGCGGGAACATCCTAAGCTCGTGGACATACCCCACGGGATAGGACCTGACGCCCTTGAACTGGGTCCCGAGCATTGACCCCGAAAACGCCCAGCGGCACCTCCCGTCCTCTACAAGGAACTTTGCCATCGTCATGATGTCGGGGGCCTCTTGGACCTCATCGATAAACACGAGCGTTTTGCCTGGTGCAATCGACTTTCCCGAAAGAAGCGTCACCCTGCTGATGAAATCATCGGCATTCCGCGCCTCGAGAAGAGCATCTTTTGCCTGGCGATTTTCCATGAGATTGAGCTCGATGTAGGTTGCATGGCTGGCTTTGCCAAATGCGCGAATCGAATAGCTTTTGCCGATCTGGCGAGAACCCGTGATGAATAAGGCCTTTTGCTCGGCAGACTTCAGCCAACGCTCCAGCTCTGCCGCTATTTTCCTGCGCAGCATAGGCTCTCCCCTCAGTGTCATCAAATGAAATGCAAAGTTTTATGCGCTTAATTATCGATGAAATGTAGGATTTTTAGAACCTAAAATCGGATGAAATGCAGAGATTTAGGATTATAAGCAAAAAGAAGGGGCAGCCCCGGCGAATGTGACAAAGGGACTGTCCCTTTGTCACATTGCGCTCGACTACTCGTCGACGATCTCGGCAAGCCAGACGTTCAGCGTATCGACCTCGGGGCAGCAGAACTTTGCCGTACCGGGCTCGTTGCCAGGCACGGTTCCGCCATAGCGCAGGATATCGATATAGGGAAAGCCCACATGGCAGGCCATGGCACACATCTTGCCGCGGTCTCGGTCGAAGTCAAAAACGTCGCCCGGCTTGTGACCATGGTGGCAGCGGCACGCACCCAGCTGGTCCACGCAGCTCACGCGGATGCGCGGACGCTTGCCCCGCGGCGCGCCGAGCGGCTTGTTCTCGCCCGCAGGCTTGGCGCCGCCCTCGCCAGCATTACTCATGGTCAATCACATCCAGGCAGGCCTCGATGGGAAGGCCAGCCGACTTGTCCTCTTGGTCGGCATTGCGCTCGATAAGCTCAGCCACCACGCGCATGGCATCGGACGTCGCGCGTTGCAAACTCCAACCTGCCATAACGCGGCCGACGAGCACCGCCGAGAACGTGTCACCCGTGCCCGGGAAATAGACCGGGATCAGGTCGAAGGGAATCGTGAAGTACTCCCCCGCCACATGGTCGTAACCGATGACGACATTCGCACCGTCGACCACAGCGCTCGTAATGACCACCGACTTGGCGCCCAGGGCACGCACGGCATCCACAAGAGTGCGGCCCTCATCGGGCGTGATTTGCTCGGCAATGGGCGTATCGGTGAGCAGGCACGCCTCGGTGTAGTTTGGCACCGCATAGTCGGCGCACTCGAGCAGGCTGCGCATGAGACCGATCGTGGACTCGGGCACGCCGGCGTAGAGCTTGCCGTTGTCGCCCATGATGGGGTCGACGAACACCTTGGTACCCTTTTGCGCGCGACGGTGGCAGAAGTCCGAAATGATGCGCGTCTCTTCCTCGGTCACGATAAAGCCGGTAGAGATGGCGTCGAACTCAAAGCCGAGCTCCTCCCAGATGGCGAGGCTCTGGCGCACGTACTCGGTGGTGTCGTGGATGTAGAACTTGGGATAGTTGAGCGTATCGGACACAAGTGCCGTCGGCAGGTTGTGGATGCGGTAGCCCATGTGCGACAGCACCGGCAGCATGGCGGAAAGCGCGACCTTGCCGTAGCCGCACATATCGTTGATCAGCAGCAGCTGAGTGTTCTTCATGAGGGTCTCCCTTGGTTCGGGCACGGCGCAGCAGCGCCACAGTGCGACTAAGTGTAGCGCAGGGGACGTTGTGAGCGGAGTCGAGCAGCGCGAAGGGTAAATTGTTGCGGAAAGGTTACGGAAAATGATCCCTTTTCCTCCGTCCCCAAGGGATTGCATGCACCGAAACGGACCGTGGCGGAATCACAGGTTGAGGACGGACAGCGAAAACGTTCCTAAGCGAGCAAGGTGGCGTGAAAGAGGAGGGCATAGGCCTTGTGGCCATGCACGACGATTGAACGCCAGATTGCCGCTTAGGAGCGTTTGCAGCGTCGAGCGGTTACGGCGTTTGGCAAAACGCCGTAACTTAATAAGTTTGGTACCTTGACATTCATTTCTCATGCTCCTAGATTGGTTAGGCACAAAACAATTCCACTACCTAACTAAAGAAAGGAGCAACACTAATTCATGTGCGATGAACCTCTTAACCTTTGTTCGCACGAGCCCGGCGGCGACCCGTCACAGCCGGCGGATGCACCCGAAGCGGTTAGCTCAGAAGACAAGCTTGCCAAGCGCATCCTCAATGGCCTGGGCTTTTGCGGCCATTACATGCATTTTCATGGCGGAGGCGTGTCCGGCAAGGCGCCCATCATCTGCCTGCTGGCCAAGCAACCCGGCGGCGAGATGTCGCAGCAGGAACTCGGCATGCACTTTGACCTCAAGCCGGGGTCGCTTTCCGAGATCCTGTCCAAACTCGAGCTCAACGGCCTCATCGAGCGCAGCCGTAACCCCAAGGATCGACGGCAGCTCACCATTCGCCTGACCGAAACCGGCCGGGAAAACGCCCGCATCGACCAGGCAGCCCGCATTCGCTTTAGAGAGCAGGCCTTTGGTGCCCTCACCCACGACGAGCGCGAGCAGCTCGCCGAAATGCTCGAGAAAATCCGTGTAACCTGGGAGGAACTGGATGATTAAAACCCTCATGGGCAGCATCCGCGACTATATAAAAGTCACCGTTGCCACGCCGTTGCTCGTGCTTGGCGAGGTGCTCTGCGAGATGCTGATTCCATTTATCACCGCCAACCTGATCGACGCCATCAAAGATGGCACCACCGTAGCCGAGATGCTTCCCACCGCGGGCTTTTTGGTGCTCATCGCGCTGACGTCGCTTGCTTTTGGCGCCGCTGCCGGCGTCACCTGCAGCCATGCGAGTTGCGGCTTCGCTAAGAACCTGCGTCACGACCTGTTCTACAAGATCCAGACGTTCAGCTTTGCCAACATCGATGAGTTCTCGAGCTCCTCGCTCGTCACGCGCCTGACCACCGATATCAACAACGTGCAGCAGGCCTTTATGATGATCATCCGTATCGCCGTGCGCGCGCCGCTGGTATTGATCTTCGCCTTTACCATGGCATTTATCATGGGCGGCAGCGTCGCCATGGTCTACCTGGTCATCATTCCGCTGCTGGGCTTTGGGCTGTTCTTTATCATCTTTAAGGTGCGTCCCATCTTCTCGCGCGTGTTCCACAAGTACGACGCCCTTAACGAGTCCGTCGAGGAAAACGTCACCGGCATGCGCGTGGTCAAGAGCTACGTGCGCGAAGACTTTGAGAAGGAGAAGTTCGCGACCGCCGCACGCGACGTCCAGATGGACTTCACCCGCGCCGAGAAGCTGCTTGCCTTTAACAACCCCATGATGAACATCTGCGTCAACGGCGCGTTTGTCGTCATCATCTACCTGGGCTCCAAGCTCATCATCACGAGCCAGGGCACGCTGTTCGACGTGGGCCAGCTCTCCTCGATCTTTACCTATGGCTTCCAAATCCTCATGAGCCTGATGCAGCTATCGATGATCTTTGTCATGGTGACCATGGCCGACGAATCGGCGCACCGCATCACCGAGGTGCTAGCCGCCGAGCCCACGATCGCCGATCCCGCCGAGCCCGTGCTCGAGGTTGCCGACGGTTCCATCGACTTTGACCACGTGAGCTTTAAGTATTCCGCGCATGCGAAGCGCCAGGCGCTCGACGATATCGACCTGCACATTAAGAGCGGCGAGACCATCGGCATCATCGGCGGCACCGGCTCGGCCAAGTCCACGCTTGTAAACCTCATCGCCCGCCTGTACGACGCCACCGAGGGCACCGTGCGCGTGGGCGGCATGGACGTGCGCGACTACGACTTGGACGCCTTGCGCCACCAAGTGGCCATGGTGCTACAGAAAAACGTGCTGTTTAGCGGCACCATCGCCGAGAATCTGCGTTGGGGCGACCCGAACGCCACCGACGAGGAAGTCCGCGAGGCGGCACACCTGGCCTGCGCCGATGAGTTTGTCGACGGCTTCCCCAAGGGCTACGACACCTGGATCGAGCAGGGCGGCTCCAATGTTTCCGGCGGTCAGAAGCAGCGCCTGTGCATTGCGCGTGCCCTGCTGCGTCGCCCCAAGATCTTGATCTTGGACGACTCCACCAGCGCCGTCGACACCAAGACCGACGCCAAGATCCGCGCAGGGTTGGCAAGCTATCTGCCCAACACGACCAAGCTCATCATCGCCCAGCGCATCAGCTCCGTGCAGGACGCAGACCGCATCATCGTCATGGAGGGCGGCCGTATCGCGCAGATCGGTAACCACGACGAGCTGCTCAAGACGAGCGAGATCTACCGCGAGACCTTTACCTCGCAAAACAAGATGTCTGCCGAGGGCGAAGGGGCCGTCGAGGCCAATACCGAGGCATCCGCAACGCAAGCCCAGACCCAGGAAGGAGGCGAGGCACATGAGTAAGGCAACTACTGCCGAGCGCGCGCTCAACCGCAAGGGCGGCACCATGTCGCGCCTCATCAAGACGCTCTTTGGCTTCTACCCCGTGCTTTTGCCCCTCGTCGTCGTCGGCGTGGTGCTCTGCGCCATCATCAACTCCATCGGCGCGACCTTCCTTCAGAGCGCCCTGCAGATTATTAGCGAATCGTGGCAGTCGGGCGATTGGGAAGCCGCAGAGCCCAAGATTGCACAGCTCGTGACCACCCTCGCCTGCATCTACGGCGTCGGCATCCTGTCCTCGCTGTTCTGGAACCGCGCCATGGCCATCGTCACGCAGGGCTCGCTCGAGAAGCTGCGCGAGAAGATGTTCAACCGCATGCAGGACCTGCCGATTCGCTACTTCGACACGCACCAGCGCGGCGACATCATGAGCCACTACACCAACGACATCGACACGCTGCGCCAGATGATCAGCCAGTCGCTGCCCAACCTGCTCATGACGACCATCGTCATCGTCACGGTGTTCTTTATCATGCTGTACTACAGCGTGTGGATGTGCCTGGTCATCGTGGCCGGCGTCGTCTTTATGACCTTTATGACCAAGCTGCTCGGCTCCAACTCCGCGCGCTTCTTTATTGCGCAGCAGACCGAGCTCGGCGTGGTCGAGGGCCATATCGAGGAAGTCATGAACGGCCAGAAGGTCGTCAAGGCATTCTGCCACGAGTCTGCCGCCGAAGCCGATTTTGACGAGCGCAACGAAAAGCTCTTCGAGGTCTCGCAGAAGGCCAACATGTACGCCAACATCCTCATGCCCATCCTTATGAACCTGGGAAACCTGCTCTACGTGCTGGTCGCACTGGCAGGCGGCATTTTCCTGGCGCTGGGCGTGCCCAACCTGAGCATCTCGGGCATGGCACTGTCCATCGCCGTCGTGGTGCCGTTCCTCAACATGACCAAGCAGTTCTGCGGACAGATCGGCCAGATCTCGCAGCAGATCAACGCCGTGGTCATGGGCCTCGCCGGCGCCGACCGTATCTTTGAGCTCATCGACGAGGAGCCCGAAGCCGACGAAGGCTATGTGACGCTCGTCAACGCTCAGGTGAACCCCGACACCTGGCAGCTCGAGGAGGCCGACCACCACACCGGCATGTGGGCGTGGAAACATCCGCACCGCGCAACCGGCGAGATCGAGTACGTGCCGCTGCGCGGCGACCTGGTCATGGACAACGTCGACTTTGGCTACACGCCCGACCACGAGGTGCTGCACGGCGTGTCCGTGTTTGCCAAGCCGGGCCAGAAGGTCGCGTTTGTCGGCGCCACCGGTGCCGGCAAGACGACCATCACCAACCTCATCAACCGCTTCTACGACATCGCCGACGGCAAGATCCGCTACGACGGCATCAACGTCAACAAGATCCGCAAGGCCGATCTGCGCCGCTCGCTGGGCGTTGTGCTGCAGGACGTGAACCTGTTCACCGGCACCGTGATGGACAACATCCGCTACGGCAACCTGGACGCCACCGACGAGGAGTGCATCGCGGCGGCCAAGCTCGCGGGCGCGAACGACTTTATCACCCGCCTGCCCGACGGCTACGACACCATGCTCACCGGCAACGGCGCGCAGCTGTCGCAGGGCCAGCGCCAGTTGATCTCGATCGCACGCGCCGCCGTCGCCGATCCGCCGGCGATGATCCTGGACGAGGCCACGTCGAGCATTGATACCCGCACCGAGGCCATCGTGCAAGCCGGCATGGACAAGCTCATGGAGGGCCGCACGACGTTTGTCATCGCGCACCGCCTGTCCACCGTGCGCAACTCCGACGCGATCATCTGTCTGGATCACGGCCGCATCATTGAGCGCGGCAACCACGACGAGCTGATCGCCAAGCGCGGGTATTACTACCAGCTCTATACCGGAGCGTTTGAGCTGGAGTAGTTCGGCTCGCCGAGATGGCCGATTTGCCGCTCATTCGTCGGGCATGACCCTAAGGTCAATGCCCGACGAATGAGCGGCAAATCGACTCATCTCAACGACCCAAACACAATGCACCGCAACGAATAAAGCCTCCGCAGCCACACGAGCTGCGGAGGCTTTTTCATGCCGGCCGGAAACCGTATCCCACTTTTCGGGCCCAAAATGGGATGCCGTTTCCCGCTGGACCCCCTCCGGGAAACGGCATCCCATTTCAAGGGGGTAAACCGGGATGTGATTTCCCCTAACGGCACCTTTGGGAAGCCGCATCCCACTCTAGACGCACAAAACGGGATGAGCTTTCCCATGGTGATCCAAGACCAGAAGCATGTCCGATAGCGCGGCCAGGTCAAGAACAACAAGGCAAGCGTCACGCCAATTTGGACGAGCGTCTGCTGCAGTTTGAGGCTGCTGGCCCATATGGTAGAGTTAACCACCCATGAATTTCAGCACACTGCGTGCTACCTGTTCTTTTGTCATTTAGGGGAGTGAACTTGTGAATACTTCTGTCGCCAAGAAGGCCGGCCAGGCGGTGCGCCTGCTCATGATGGTGCTCACGGCAGTTCTCATCTTCTTCTTCATCAATGTTATGCTGCTCGTCTCCGATATCCAGGGCACGGCGCGTGTGGTCAACTACGCCGGTCTGGTGCGCGGTACCACGCAGCGAATCGTTAAGCTCGAGGATGCGGGCCAGCCTCAAGATGACCTGCTCAAAGCCGTGGATTCATACATCAACGGTTTGCGTTACGGAAGTGACGACCTCAACCTCGTCCGTCTCGACGACGATGAGTATCAGGCAAAAATGACCGAGCTTGCAAATTATTTTGATGAGCTTTGCACCGAGATCATCCGCGTGCGCGAAGTCGGCTATGAGAACACCGACATCATCTCCATGAGCGAGGAGTTCTTTGGCATTTGCGACGATGCTACGCGACTCGCAGAGGACTACTCTCAGGAGAAGGCGTCGGCGCTCAACTATCTCGAGGGCCTGGTGATCATCGACATCATGGGCTTGGTGGCGACCTTTGCGGTCGAACTTGTTCGCGCGGTGCGAACTGCCGCGCTCAATCGCGAACTGCAGAACAAAGTCTATCTCGACGAAGCCACGGGACTGCCCAATAAGAACAAGTGCGAGGAGATCTTGGGGCAGGAGCAGCCTGTCTCCGCGGAGGCGCCCGTTGCGGTGTGCGTCTTCGACCTTAACAATCTGCATATGGTCAATAACAACTTCGGCCATGAGAAGGGCGATGAATACATTCGCTCTTTTGCCCAACAACTGGGAAGTGTGGCGTCGGAGACGTGCTTTGTGGGTCGCGACGGCGACGATGAGTTTATCGCGGTGCTGTGGGATGCCGACCGAGCCGCTGTGGAATCCTGTCTCGCTCGGATTCGCGCGAACGTGAACGAGTATTCCGGGGCTCACCCCGACATGCCTATCAGCTATGCGGTGGGCTACGCGCTTTCCAGTGATTTTGATGAACCGCCTACGATGCGTGAACTCTTTTCTCAGGCCGACAAAAACATGTACATCGACAAGAACCGCGTAAAGACAGCCGAGGCAGCCGGGCCGCGACGCGAGGACCGCTAAACCCGTAGCAAAGGGTAGCTAATTTGGGACGGGACTCTTTTGGCTATTTGAGAAGTTGTGCCATGGCGTTGATGAATTTTTGTACTTGGAGGGTCGGCTCGAGCGGATAGTGCAAAAAGACCGGCACCTCGCGGCCGCACAGGAACGGTACGCCCACAAAGGCCGGGTGCACCCCCGACCATGCGCCGCAGGTGAGCACCGCGTCACCCTTTTCCTCCGCCTCGTTAAAGAGCGCAAAGTCGAAGCTATCCACATCGATCACGTCCACGCCGCCGTCTGCCAAAAGATCGATACGCAGGCTGTCCATAGCGTCGTTGCCGTGGCGGAGCACGCGCAGACGCATACCCTCCAAGTCGGCGACCGTAATGCGATTCTTGCGCGCCAGCGGGCTCGTGCGCGGCAGGTCGATATAAAACGGCACGTTGACAATGCGGAGCTTTTGGCAGGCGTCACCCCAGCGCGGGGTCGAAAAACTCGACTGCACCACATCGACCTCACGACCGAGGCTGCGCATGACGGTCTCGCGCTCGTCATAGAGGTCGCTTACCGGCACGATCTCAAATCGCAGCGACGGTTCCAGCTCGTGTACGCCCGACCACATCGACAGCGTTTGGCGCCCCGGGCACATCATCGACACACCCAGACGCACGGCACCGCCATCGCCCGCCGCGCGTCGGGCGCGGCGCAGCGCGTCCTCGGACTGCCGCATGATCGAGCGCGCGTCGTCCACCAGCAGAGCGCCCGCCGGCGTCACCTTAACACCCGAATGCGAGCGCTCGAACAACGTGATGCCAAACTCGGCCTCGAAACCCGACACCTGTTTGACGAGCGCCGGGGTCGACACGCGCAATTTTGCCGCCGCACGTGAGAAGCTTCCCAGCTCCGCGGCGGCCGATATGGCCTCGAGTCGTCGATCGTACACGTCAATCTCCCGTTTTCGCGCCTGTGAACGCATGGCGCCACAGGGGGTCGTTTTGGCAGGTCACGCGCTCGATTGAGAAAAACTGCATCGCACAGTATAAACCTACGGTTAACGCCATTCTAACAAATATGCAATTCACCTGCGCAAATGCAAAGCATACGATAACCAGCGAAAACCACGTGGGTCGGTTAATGGGAGCGACCCACCGGGAGGCACAAGAAGGGAAGTTCCTATGAGCAATTGGCTTAAGCTCGAGGGCGATGTCTGCGCCGTGACCGGCGCGCTCGGCGGTATGGGCGTCGAGATTTGCCGCGAGTTCGCCCGCAACGGCGCCAACGTCGTCCTGCTCGACCTGGACGAGGAGAAGGTCAAGGCCGCAGCCGCCGACCTCGCCGCCGAGTTTGGCATCCACGCCGAGGGCTACAAGATGAACGCCACCGACGAGGCCGAGGTTCAGGCCGCCGTCGATGCCACCATCGCCGACTTCGGCCGCGTCGACGTCCTTGTCAACACCGCCGGCATCCTGCGCTTCGCCGCCATGGAGGACCTGCCGCTGAGCGACTGGGAGCAGGTGCTCAACGTCAACCTCACCGGTTACTTCATCACCTCGCAGCGCTTTGGTCGCGAGATGATCAAGGCCGGCCAGGGTCGCCTGGTGCACATCTCGACCGTTGCCAGCCACTCCCCCGAGACGTTCTCGGGCGTGTACAGCTCCACCAAGGCGGGCGTCAACATGATGTCCAAGATGCTGGCTGCCGAATGGGGCCCCTACGGCGTCCGCTCCAACTGCGTCGAGCCTTGCTTCGTTAAGACCCCGATGTCGGCCAACTTCTACGCCGACCCCGAGGTCGAAAAGAGCCGCAGCCGCCTGATCGCCACGCGCCGCATCGGCGAGGTCAGCGATATCGCCAACGCCGTCATGTTCCTGGCGTCCAAGCGCTCGGACTTTACCACCGGCGACGCCATCAAGGTCGACGGCGGCTTCTCCAACATGATGGGCGACCTCACCGCCAAGCCCGGCGGCCGTCGCGCCTATGCCGACAACTACCTTAAGAACAAGGGTGTCGAGCTCTGGTCCGATGAGTCCGGCGTCGCCAAGCCGACTGACCAGTAAACCAACCCGACAGGGAGGACCCGCAGACACGCCTGTTCCTCCCCCGTATCGATTAGAAAGAGTCCAATGGCTTCCACCAACTCCAACAAGGGTCGCGCTGTCGTGCTTTCCGCCGCGTGCGTCACCATGTTCTTCATCAGCTCCATCGCGCTGTATTCCGTCGTGAGCAAGAACCTGCTCGCCGTCTACCCCGAGTGGTCCAGCGCTCTTACCTGGGCCTTCCCGGTCTTTCAGACCATCATGGCCGTGACGGGCATCTTCGCCGGCCGCATCTCCGATAAGATCGGCCCGCGCAACGTCGTGATCGCCGCCGCCGTGTGCTACGGCCTGGGCTGGTTCATGTCCGGTACCGTCACCGAGCCGTGGCAGTTCTACCTGTGGTTCTCGCTCGTCGCCGCCATCGGCAACGGCCTGGGCTACAACCCGGCGCTCACCACCGGCCAAAAGTGGTTCATCGACAAGAAGGGTCTCGCCTCCGGCATCACCCTGGCCGCTTCGACCGCCGGCCCCGCCGTGCTGTCCCCGGTGCTCGCCTCGCTGCTCATCCCGAGCCTGGGCATCTTTGGCGCCCTTAAGGCGCTCGGCGTCATTTTCTTTGTGACAATCGCCGCCTCCGCCCTGTTCCTGAAGGCCCCCGAGGCCGGCTGGCTGCCCGAGGGCTTCGAGGCCCCCAAGGGTGGCGCACATGCCGGCACCTTCGGCGACCTCACCCCGGGCGAGATGGTCAAGACCCCGCGCTTCTGGGTCCTCATCGTCACCTTCGCCTTTGCCGCCACCGCGGGCACCCTGCTCGTGGGCAAGGTTGCCTCCATCGCCGCCGTCCAGCTCTTCGCCGACCCCACGAGCGCCGCGGCCGTCGCCCTCGGCGGCGTGGTCGTCTCCGTCAACACCTGCGCCAACCTGGTCGGCCGTCTGTCCTTTGGCCAGATCATCGACAAGCTCGGCGCCTATAAGTCGCTGCTCATCAGCCTTGTCGTCACCATCGTCGCACTCGTCATCATGTCGATGAGCTTTACGCAGAGCATGTTCTTTGTGGCGCTCGCCCTGCTCGGCTTTAGCTTTGGCGCCCTGCTCGTCATCTACCCGCCGCTCACCGGTGGCGCCTTTGGCACCAGCAACATCGGCGTCAACTACGGCATCATGTTTTTGGGTTATGCCGCTTCCACCTGGATCAGCCAGCCCATCACCGCCGTGCTGTATCACGCCGAGGCCGGCAGCGCCGCCTACCAGCAGTCCTTCTACGGCGCCATTGTGATCGCCGCCATCGCCGTCGTGCTCACCGTCTACATGATGGTCTCCGACAGCAAGAAGAAGTCCGCCTAGTTTTACCGATGCGACAAAGGGACAGCCCCTTTGTCGCATCCCACCGGTCACCAGTATTAAGGAGTCGAAATGTCTGAGCTCAACCCCGTCCGCATTGCCGTTATCGGCGCCGGCGCCATGGGCCGCAACCACATCCGCTTTGTCACCGAGGAACCCGAGGCCGAACTCGTCGCCATCGCCGACGCCTTTGAGGGCGCTCGCGCCACGGCCGAGGCCGCCGGCGTGCCGTTTTACACCGATCCCGCCCAGATGATGGACGAGGTCAAACCCGAGGCCGTCATTATCGCCACCCCCAACGACTTGCACCTGGGCGTTGCCCGCGAGGCTGTGAAGCGCAATATCGTGCCGTTGATCGAAAAGCCGATCTCCAACGATCTCGAGGATGCCCAGGCCTTCGCCGCCGAGGCCGAGACCGCCGGCGTGCCCGTGCTCGTAGGTCAGCACCGTCGCCACAACCCCTTCGTCAACAAGGCCAAGGAGATCATCGAGTCCGGCGAGCTGGGCAAGCTCACCGTGTCGAGCTTCCACTACATGATCTATAAGAATGACGAGTATTTCGATGTCGAGTGGCGCCGCAAGAAGGGTGCCGGCCCGATCCTGGTCAACCTGGTTCACGACGTCGACCTGCTCCGCTATCTGCTGGGCGAGCCTGTTGCCGTCCAGGGTATGCAGTCCAGCGCCGCCCGCGGTTTTGAGACCGAGGACTCCGCCGTGGTCAACGTCCGTTTTGCCGATGGCGCGCTCGCAAGCATGACCATCTCCGACGCCACCGCCAGCCCCTGGAACTGGGAGGCAACCGCTCGCGAGGATCCGCAGTACCGCCCCTTCGACGCCGACGCCTACTTTATCGGCGGCACCAAGGGCGCCCTGTCGCTGCCCCGCCTGCACCAGTTCTCCTACGACGGCGCCTCCAACTGGCACAAGCCGCTGCAGATGGAGATTCCGGCTGTCGACTCGGCACTGCCACACAAGATGCAGCTCAAGCACTTTGTGAAGGTTGTCCGCCGCGAGGTCGAGCCCGTCGTAACCCCCGCCGACAACGTCAAGACGCTCACGCTTCTCAACGCCATCAAGGAGGCCGCCGAGACCGGCCAGCTCGTCGAGCTGTAATGCCTTAAGAGCGACCGCGGCAAACCCCATGCCGAACCCCTCGGTCCGCCACCAATAAGCCCCTCTTCTTTGCCCCGCGAGCAGCCTCCTGCCCGCGGGGCATTTTGCTACCTTGCCGACGATTTTTCTGAGACGGGGGCCATTTTGCACCTCAGCCTGATTCGTTCGCCACGAAATGGGCCTATCTACTACGTTTAGCCAATCACCCTCAACCATGCCATATTTCCTAAAATCAAAAGCGCAGGTAGACGGCTTGCGTATTTTCTGAAAACCGGGGGATGGTCGACCCATACGGTTCAAACGTAGTAGATAGGTCGTTTTCGTGGCGAGGGCCCAAAACAGTCTTTTGAAACGGGTGGTATCCTTGGTAGCCCTGTGCTGCAAACGCACCTTAAACGCAAGGAGTCCCATGGATCTTATCGCCCAGCTCGCCCACGAGCTCAACCTTAAGGCCGCCAACATCGAGGCAGCCGTCAAGCTCATCGACGAGGGCAACACCATCCCCTTTATCTCGCGCTACCGCAAAGAAGCAACGGGCGGCATGGACGACGTCGCCCTGCGCGCACTCGACGAGCGCCTGTCCTACCTGCGCAATCTTGAACAGCGCAAAGAGGACGTCATTCTGCTCATCGACGCCCAGGGCAAGCTCACGCCCGAGCTCGAGCAGCAGATTCGCGAGGCCACGCAGCTCCAGCGTGTCGAGGACCTCTACAAGCCCTACCGCAAAAAGCGCATGACTCGCGCGCAGAAGGCCCGCGAAGCCGGCCTGGAGCCGCTCGCCAACATGATCATCATGCAGGCCTCGGCCAAGGGCAGTGCGCTCGACGCCGCCGCAGCATACGTCAATGAGGAGGCCGGCTTCGACACGCCCGAAAAGGCGCTCGCCGGCGCGGCGGACATCGTGGCCGAGACGGTGGCCGAGGACCCCGAGAACGTCGCCGACCTGCGTGCCTTTACGCAAAACACCGCAGACATCGTCGTCGAGGCCACCGACCCCACCGAGAAGACCCCCTACGAGCCGTACTACAGCTATGATGAGCCGCTGCGCCGTATACCCAACCACCGCGTGCTGGCTATCGACCGCGGTGAGCGCGAGGGCAAGCTCCGCGTGCGCGTGAACGTCGACGGCGCCGCCGCCACGGCACGCCTCGGCAGCCGTTGGCCCCGACGCCAGGGCGTCTTCGCGCCCGTCTTTGACGCCGCCATCGCCGACGGCTACAAGCGCCTCATGGCCCCCTCGCTGGAGCGCGAGGCCCGCGCCAAACTCACCGTCCGTGCGCAGACCGAGGCCATCAATGTCTTTGCCAAGAATCTCGAGGGCCTGCTCTCGGCACGCCCCGTGCGCGGCGCCCGCGTGCTCGCGCTCGATCCGGGCTACCGCACCGGCTGCAAGGTCGCCGTCATGGACGAGACCGGCAAGCTGCTCGACCACGGCGTGGTCTATCCCACCAAGCCGCGCCACGACGTCGCCGGCACCAAGCGCGAGCTCGCCCGCCTCGTCAAAAAGGACAGCGTCAACACCATCGTCATCGGCAACGGCACCGCCAGCCGCGAGACCGAGGAAGTCGTCTCGGAGTTCATCGCCGAGCAGGCGCCTGAGCTGCGATACACCATCGTCAACGAGGCCGGCGCATCGGTGTACTCCGCCTCCGAGCTCGCCAGCCAGGAGTATCCCGATCTGGACGTCACCGTGCGTGGCGCCATGAGCCTGGGCCGCCGTCTACAGGACCCGCTGGCAGAGCTCGTCAAGATCCCGCCCCAGTCCATCGGCGTTGGCCAGTACCAGCACGACCTTGACCAGGCCGAGCTTTCGCGCACCCTGGGCCATGTGGTGGAGGACGTCGTCAACCGCGTGGGCGTCGACGTGAATACCGCGAGCGCAAGCCTGCTGGGATACGTATCGGGCATCACGCCGAGCGTGGCCAAAAACATCGTGGCCTACCGCGAGGAAAACGGTGCCTTTACCGATCGCCGCCAGCTTAAGAAGGTCCCCAAACTAGGACCCAAGGCATACCTCAACGCCGCGGGCTTCCTGCGCATCAGCGGCGGCAAGAACCCGCTCGACGCGACGAGCGTCCACCCCGAGAGCTACGAGGTGGCCACGTCCGTCCTGGAACGCGCCGGCGTTAAAGCCAGCGAGCTCAGCCGCGGCGGCGTGCCCGACATCGAGCGCCGTCTGGGCAGTATCTCGGCGCTGGCAAGTGACCTGAACTGCGGCACCCTCACGCTCATCGACATCGTCAACGAGCTCAAGAAGCCCGGCCGCGACCCGCGCGACGACGCGCCCGAGGTGGTCTTTAGCCGCTCGGCGCTTTCCATCGACGACCTGGAACCCGGCATGGAGCTCAAGGGGACGGTGCGCAACGTCGTCGACTTTGGCGCGTTCGTCGACGTGGGCGTGCACCAGGACGGCCTCGTGCATATCTCCAAGCTGGCCAATCGCTTTGTCAAGCACCCGAGCGACGTGGTGCGCGTCGGCGACACGGTCAAGGTGTGGGTAGAAAAGGTCGATCGCGACCGCAAGAAGATCTCGCTCACCATGGTGCAGGGAAAGTAAACCGCCAAAGCAAAGGTACCCCCTGTAGCGATGTGCAAAATCGCGAGTATTCTGCAAATTCCACCGTTCCGGATGCCCCTCAGAGACGAAAAAGCAAAAAACAGCCCCCGTTTTAGCGTCGTCAGAGCCAAAACGGGGGCCGTTCCATGCTTCGGTCAACTGATAAAGACCTTTACCTTGCTGAATACTCTCAATTTTGCACGGCGCAGGCGGGGGTACCTTTGCCCACGGCAGGATATGGAAGCCAATCGCCAACTTGCTGGCAAGCTCGTGCCGGCAGCCCCGGCCTTTCCTTTGCCTAGCGCGACCCTCGCGGAGCGCGTGAGCGATAGGGAAAGGAAAGGCCGGGGCGAACAGCCCACGGTACAGTCGGTGTTCGCGCTACGGCAGGATATGGAAACCGAGCGCCGCGATATCCTTGGCAAAACCGCGCACGGTGTCGAGCGAGACCTCGTACGGGTCGCGACCAATGTTCTTGCGCTTGGCCAGGATGCTGTTGGGCACCGTAATGATCTGGCAACCGCAGGCCTCGGCCTGGTAAATGTTGATGAGCTCGCGCGTGGACGCCCACAGGACCTCGCAGTTGGGCTTTGCGGCGGCCTTCTTGACCGACTCCGTCATAAACGGAATGGGGTCGACGCCGGTATCGGCGATGCGGCCGGCAAAGAGCGAGATGATGGACGGCGTCTCGGCGTCGACGGCCTCGACCATCTCATCAACCTGCGTAGGCGTAAAGATGGTGGTGACGTTGACCTTGATGCCGTCGGCCGAAAGCTTGCGCACCAGCTCGGCGGTGGACTCGCCCTTGGTGGTCACGCACGGAATCTTGACGTAGACGTTCTCGGCCCAGGTAGCGATCTCGCGCGCCTCGACCTCCATGGTCTCGACGTCGTCGGCAAAGACCTCAAACGAGACAGACACATCGGTGATGTGGGCCAGGACCTCCTTGGCAAACGCGCGGTAATCCGTCACGCCGCCCTTCTTCATAAGGGACGGGTTGGTCGTGAAACCCTGAACGTTGCCGTTCTCGTACATGTCGAGCATGCCCTCGAGGTTTGCACCGTCAGCGAACACCTTGATTGCCATCTGCCTGATTCCTTTCGCTTGCACATGGGCGTTAAACTGCTAAACACTTTACCTACGTTTATCAAGGCGTGAGCTGCGGTTTTTTATCTTCTCGGCGAACGGTATAAACACCTCAGTGTTTGGATTGATAAATCGATTGAGCATGCAAAAGCAAAGAGTCGCAGTTTGGGCAAACGTCAGAACGCGGGATTCATTAGATGAGGCCGAAATGCTGCATCGCTGTGACGGTGCCGTCGTGTGCGACATCGTCGGTCACGTAGTCGGCGAGCGCCTTGACCTCGGGCATGGCGTTGCCCATGGCCACGGCCGTCTCGACCGCAGCGAGCATGCCCAGGTCGTTACCCGAATCGCCGAAGCCAAAGGTGCGCGCGTTGCCGGTGCGACCCAGGTATTCCAGCGCTCGCGCCACGCCCACGCCCTTGTCAATGCCCTTGGGGCTCAGCTCGCGATTCTGACCACCGGTGTTGCACAGCTCAAACTCGCGATCGATAAAGCCGTCATCGTTGGCTACGCGAGCCAGGTAGCTCGCGACGATGCACACCTTGCCCACGCGCAGACTGCCGTCGACGCGCATCTCCTCGGCGCTGTGCACCACAGAAGTGCCGATCAGAGACGACTGCTCAACACCCGCGGGTTCCAGGGCAAAAGTAGCCACGTTGGTCTCGAAAAAGGCCTCAATCCCTGCCGCTGCCATACGGCGCGCAAGCTCCTCGATAACGTCCTCGTCAAAGCAGTCCTCATGCACCACGCGACCCTCGACCTCGAGCGTGGCGCCCGCCATGGCAACGACACCCGCAGGCTCCAAAGCACGCAGGCCATCGGCAATCAGCCACAAGGGACGACCCGTGCAGATAAACGCCTTGTGCCCTGCGTCGCGCAGACGATGAAACGCCTCGATCACCGCCTGCGAGGGGCGAACCGCCGAAAAGTCCTTGTCGGTCATGTTGTCGGGATCGAACGACGTCAGCGTGCCGTCCACGTCAAAAAAGAGCACGGCGGAATCGGGGCACGCATCAATCATATGGGTTCCTTTCGGGGGCGAGAGTAAACGAAGTATCCATCATATAATGGAGCGACGCAACCAGAGAGGTCACCCATGGAATTTTACGCAAGCTGCCCCGAGGGCTTTGAGTCCGCACTCGCCGATGAGCTTAAACGCCTCGGGCTTTCGCATGTTCGCCGGCTGAAGGGCCGCGCTACATTTGAGGGCGAGCTCGAAGAAGGCTACCGCGCCTGTCTGTGGTCGCGCCTGGCGAGCCGTGTGTTCGTGGTACTCGGGCGCTTTGAGGCGCAGGATGCCGATGAACTGTACGATAGCGTTTACGACATCGCCTGGGAGACCATCATCCGCCCCGGCGCCACCATCGCCATCACCGCCCGCGGCGTGACCGAGCAGCTGCGCAACACGCGCTTCTCGGCCCTGCGCGCCAAAGACGCGCTGTGCGACCGTCTGGCCGAGACCACGGGCCGTCGCGCCGACGTCGATGCCGCCGACCCCGATGTTCACCTGTTGCTTTCGCTGCGTCAGCGCCGCGCGAGCATCAGCCTGGACCTTTCGGGCGACCCGCTGTTCAAGCGTCTGCCGCCCGCTGCGACTCGTGCCGGCGAGGGCGCACACGTGTTGCGCCCCGACTACGCCGCCCTGGTGCTAGCGCAGGTCGGCTGGACCGCACTATGCGAGCGCGAGCTGACGGCCGACGATTACGAAAACGAAGCCCTTCCCACGCTGATCGATGCCTCGTGCGCCGGCGGCGGTCTGCTGCTGGAGGCCGTGAACATTCTGACCGACCGCGCCCCGGGCGCCGCACGCGAGCGCTGGGGCTTTGAGGGCTGGCAGCTGCACGACGCTGTCCTGTGGGAGCAGCTGCTTGCCGAGGCGCGCGAGCGCGAGGCGGCAGCGCGCGAGCGCCAGGCGCGCATCGTGGCCGTAGACATCGACCCCGCCGCCCGCAAGACTGCCGAGCGCATGGTCAAGTGCGCCGGCTACAAGCGTTTTGTCGACTTTTGTGCCGCCAAGCCCGCCACCGTGCTGGACCATGCGGGCGCCGTCGCCGGTGCCGCCCTGGTCGCGGACACGACCGAGACCCCGCTTTCGCTCATGCACGATGCCATGACGCTCATCGGCGAGCTGCGCCGCGCCCCCGAGCTCGCTTCGGCGCCGGTCGCCGCTCTCACCCGCGACGGCTTGCTGGCCCGCGCGCTCCACGCCGAGCCCGAGCGCTCGATCGCCGTCATGCCCAATAACGAGGAGGCGGCTCTTGAAGTTTGGCCCTCACTCGACCACGCCGCTGCAGCGTTTGAGGCTGCGACCAGCGCGGATGCCGAGGCCGAGGTTGCGGATGCCAACGAAGCCAACGACGAAGCCGCCGCTTCCTCCATGCCCGAACCTGCCGCCACGCTCGACTTGGGCGACGGCAAGCCGCTGCCCGTGCTCATCCCGGAGTCCGAGCAGTTCGCCAACCGCCTGCGCAAGAATGCCCGTCTGCGCCGCAAGTGGGCCAAGCGCGAGGGCGTGAGCTGCTATCGCGTCTACGATGCCGACCTGCCCGACTACTCCGCTGCCATCGACCTGTACGAGGGTTGCCCGCAGACGCCGGGCCGCTGGCTCGTCATCGCCGAATACGCCGCGCCCAAGACCATCGATCCCGCGCTGGCCCAGGCCCGCATGCTCGACATCTTGGCCATCGCGCCGCGCATCCTTGATGTTCCGGCCGAGCATGTGCACGCCAAGGCCCGCATGCGTTCGCGCGGCGGCTCGCAGTACGGCAAGCAGGGCGCCGGCAAGGGCGGATCGGGCGAGCGCGCCAACATCGCGCGCCGGCGTCTGCCGCTCATCGAAGAAGGCGGGCTCACCTTTGCCGTCAACTTTGACGACTACCTGGATGTGGGCATCTTCCTGGATCACCGCGTCACCCGCAACCTGGTGCGCGAACACGCCAAACAGGCACGCCGCTTCCTCAATCTGTTCGCCTATACCGGCACCGCCACCTGCTATGCGGCCGACGGCGGCGTCGAGGAAACCGTGACAGTCGACCTTTCCAACACCTACCTGGACTGGGCCGAGCGCAATATGCGCCAGAACGGCTTTGTTGGTCCGCAGCATCATTTTGTGCGCGACGACGTGCTCGCCTGGATTCGCGACCAGCGCCAGACGCGCAACCGCTGGGACTTGATCTTTGTCGACCCGCCCACGTTCTCGAACTCGTCCAAGATGGGCCGCCGCACCTGGGATGTCCAGCGCGACCATGTTGAGCTTTTGGCCGGCGTATCTCGCCTGCTTGCACAGGGCGGACATGCCATCTTTAGCTGCAACCTGCGCGGCTTCCGCCCCGAAACGCGCAAGCTCGCGCGCGCGGGCGTCGTGCTGGAGGACATTACGGCACAGACCATCCCCGAGGACTTCGCGCGCAACCAGAAGGTGCACCACTGCTATATCGTGCGCCGACTGCCCATCGAGGACGCCATGGCCGAGGTCGGCTTTAGCGCCGAGGAGATTGCCGAGCGAACCGAGGAGCTGCGCAACCCCGAGGCCCGCAAGCCCCGCGCGGCTGTACCTGCGCACGCGCAGACCGGCAACGGCAAGTCCAACTTTGCCGGCAAACCCTCCCCCGCCGGCAAGCCCAAAAAGAAGAAGTTCTACGCCAGCAAGCCCAAGGGCAAATAAACAAAGTTGCGGTGGAATACGGACTGCTTTGCCTGGAATTAGGCAAATTTAGACCGTATTTCACCGCAACTCATATTGGGATGGTGGTTGGCGATCTAGCCTTGGGTGACCAGGCGATAGCCGATACCCACGTGCGTCTGGATATAGCGCGGATGCGCGGGGTCGGACTCGATCTTCTTGCGCAGCGTACCCATAAAGACGCGCAGGCTTGCCAGGTCACTCTTAGTTGCCGTGCCCCAAATCTCATGCAGGATAGACTGGTGTGTCAGCACCTTGTCGGCGTTATGCGCCAGCAGGCACAGGAGCTTATACTCGATCGGCGTCAGATGCAGTTCCTCGCCATCCATCGTGGCGATGCCGGCATCAAAATCGATATGCAGCTCACCGGTATCGAACGAGCCCTCGGAGGCAACACTGCCCGTTTGCGCATACGAAAGGCGCCTGAGCGTCGTGCGAATGCGCGCGAGCAGTTCCTCGACCGAAAACGGCTTGGTCAGATAGTCGTCGGCACCGGCATCGAGCGCGCGAATCTTATCCGCGTCCTCGCTGCGCGCCGAGACCACAATGATCGGCATTCCCGACCATGCGCGCACCGACTCCACCACCTTGACGCCGTCCATATCGGGCAGGCCCAGATCGAGCAGCACAATGCTCGGCGCCTGCGACGAGGCGGCGGCGATGGCGGCATGGGCGGTCTCCACGGCCATATGGCGCAAGCCGTGCGTCTCGAGCGCGGCAACGATAAGGTTGCGGACAGCGGGGTCGTCCTCAACAACCAAGATGAGCGGTTTTACGGCAGAGTTCGGCACGGCGCTACTCCTTATCAAACGAAACGTCGGCGACGGGAAGCTCAATCGTAAAGACCGAGCCGTGCGGGTCCGCCGCGGCAACCTCTATGCTACCGCCATGCGCCAGCGCAATGGAGCGGCAGAGCGAAAGACCCAGGCCCACGCTGCGATGGCTGTCGGCCAAACCGTGGTTGGCGGTGTAGAACGACTCAAAGATGCGCTCGCGATCCTCGGGTGCGATGCCCGGACCATCATCGGCAACCGAGCACGCCACGCGTCCATCGTCGACGCTAATCGAAATCATGATATGCGAGCCCGCGGGCGTATAGGTGATGGCGTTGTTCACCAGATTGACCACCAGCTGCACCATCAGGCGCGCATCGACGTTGACGAGCGCCGGCTCGTCGCACGGCACTACCTTAAGATCGTGCTCACGCACGGCCGGACTTACGTGGCGCAGCGCCTCCTCGACGATATCGTCCATGAGCTCGAGCGTGGTCGACAGGCGCATACCGCCGCCCTCGAGCTTGGTGATGGCGAGCAGGTTCTCGACGGTGGCGTTGAGCCATTGCGCATCCGAGCGAATGGACAAGAGCAGGCCGCGGCGCGTTTGGGCGTCGAGCACGGCGGTGCCGGTCGAGCCCTGGTCGAGCAGCACATCGGCATTACCCGAAATACTGGTGAGCGGCGTGCGCAGGTCGTGCGAGATGGAGCGCAGCAGGTTGGCGCGCAGCTGCTCATTTTTGGCAAGCACCGCCGCCTCCTCGCGGGCCTCCATGGCGCGGGCGCGATCGAGCGCCAGCTCGCCTTCGCTCACGATGGCATCGGCAAGTGTCCGCTCCTCATGCGTCAGCACGTCGGGCTCGGCAACGATAGCCAGCACGCCCACCACCGAGGCGGGGTCGCCCGAGCGCGCGAAGCCGTCGCCCGTGCGAACCGTCAGGTAGATGCCATAAAACGCCGAGCCGCCAAACGTGGCGTCGAGCGGCGTTCCCACATAGGCGGACGCCGAGAGCCGAGGCGGCATCTGCGGCGCCAGTTCGTGCACCGGTGCGGCATCGCCCACGGCCGTGTAAGTCGCGCGCGGCAGCAGGTCATCGCCCTCGGCGTCGGCGCTGTACCACACGACAGGGCAGCCCGAAAGACGCGCCAGCTGCGTGGCCATGGCGTGAACGATCTGATGCTGATCGGCGCACCGCTGCAGCATGCGGTTGGTCTCGAGCACCATATGCGTGCGGCGGTCGCTGGCGGCAGCCTGTGCCAAGGCGCGGCGCAGGGCCAACGCAATCGAGCTCGACACAAGCGAGACCACGAACATGATGAAGAACATGCCGGGATAGCCGCGGTCGATAAGCGACAGCGAGTAGCGCGGGTCGACAAACAAGAAGTTGTAGAGCGCCACGGCGGCAGCCGAGCTCAGCAAGCAATACAGGCGACTCCAGGTAAAGAATGCGCACAGCTGAACGGCGAACACATAGACGATCATGATGCTCGGCGCGAGACCCGGATGGTCGAGCAGCGCGCCCACAATCGTCGCCGCGACCAGCAGCCCCACCGATACGCAGGCGTCATACAGAGGAGTGCGGCGCGTCAGCGTTGTGCGCCGCCACCAAAAGCTATCGGCAATATCGCCGTCCGTACGGACGTCCATCAGTGCCCCGCCCCTCTCTCAAAAACAAAAACCACCACAAAGGGACAGGCACCTTTGTGGTGGTTTCCCTTGTGGTGGTTCCAAGTGTATAGCCTTTGCAGCCTGCGGTCGTTAGACAAACAGCACGTGCGCGAGCAGTGCGCACACGCACGCCGCGACAAGCAGCGTCACCACGATCGAGATCACACGGTCGGCCATGTCCATGTTGGCACGATTCGTAAAGAACCGATCTTCGGCGGCGTCGACGCGCGCCTCACGCACCATTTCGACCACCGCCTCACGGCCATCGAGCGCCTTTGTATCCATGTTTACCTCCCCGGCCTCATGCTTATCCATCAAAAACTAACTCCGTGTAGCCGCCGACGTCTACGGCCGCTCGTTGGGGGCTAGGCGCTGCATCTTATTCACAGCCTTGAACTTGGTGAACAGCGGCACGTACTCAAAGCTCACGTTGGAGTTCTCCAGGCCGTACCAGCGTGCAGGCGTGCCGGCGGCACGGCGGATGATGTACTTAAGCGTGATGGCCGTACGCTCGCTGGGCTCCACATCGCTTTCGGGCGCCAGAAGCTTACGGATCAGGACGAACTTGAACGTACCGATGTTACCCGGATCCTTGTAGACCGAGTAGTCATGCGTCTGCGGCGGCAGCTCGCCGGTGGCAGCCAGGTCCTGAACAACCTGACGCAGGTAGGCATTGACGCGCTGGTTGATCTTGTAGCCCAGGTACAGATGCACGCGGAACACGTAGTCGGTGCCGAACGTCTCGACCGAATAGGCAAAGGTGTGCGGTTCGTCCATGGTCTCGACATTCACAAACCACCAGGCGCGGGCGCGCTTGGGATGCTTGTCCAAGATCGAATAGACGATATCGCGGTCGATGTAGTCGGTATGGGTGTCCTTGGTCAGGTACACGACGTTGTCGCTCATGCGCTCGTAACGGTCGTCGTCACGCAGGCGCTTGAGCTGCGGCAGGTAGCTGCGCAGCGGCAGCAGCGTAAACTGGCGCTGCTCGACCGCCGTGCCGTTGTACCAGCACACCATAATGCCCATGATGAGTGCAGCCATAAGGATGGTGAAGTAGCCGCCGTGGAAGAACTTGGTGAGCGAGCTCACAAAGAAGAAGCCCTCGAGCATAAGGAAGAAGGCTGCGAAGATCCACGGAGCAACCTTGAGCTTACGCTCCTCGTGCAGGTAGAAGAAGAGCAGCAGCGTGGTGCACATCATAGTCAGCGTAATGGCAAGGCCGTAGGCGGCTTCCATATGCGCCGAGTTCTGGAACAGCAGCACCACAATGACGCAGCCGACAAGCATGACGTTGTTGACCATGGGGATGTAGAGCTGGCCCTTGGTCTCGGCAGGGTAGAAGACCTGCATGTGCGGCATAAGGTCCAGGCGGCTGGCCTCGGACACCAGCGAAAACGCGCCGGTGATGAGCGCCTGCGAGGCAATGATGGCCGCGACGGTGGAAAGGCCTACGGCAAACGGGCGCAGGCCCGGGGCGAGCATCTGGTAGAACGGGTTGAGGTCGGCAATGCCCATGAGCTCGGGGTTGGCAGCGTTGTTCATAAGCCAAGCGCCCTGGCCCATATAGGAAAGCAGCAGGCAGCACTTAACGAACGGCCAGGTAGCGTAGATGTTGCCGCGGCCGACGTGGCCCATGTCGGAGTAGAGCGCCTCGGCACCGGTGGTGGCGAGGAAGCAGCTGCCCAGAATCATGATGCCCGCGTGGTTGTTGGGGCTCAGCAAAAAGGCGATGCCGCGCACCGGGTTGAGGCACAGCAGCACGGCGGGGTGCTGGAAGACAAAGAACAGACCCGTGCCGCCCAGGAACAGGAACCACAGCGTCATGATGGGGCCAAAGGCGTGACCGATCTTGGCCGTACCGATACGTTGTACCAAGAAGAGCGCGATGATGATGGCAAGCGTGATGGCCACGACGCGGCCCTGGTCATCGCCCAGCACGGCATGGACCGCCGGGATGGTGCGCAGGCCCTCGATGGCCGTGGTAACGGTAACGGCCGGCGTCAGGATGCCGTCGGCGAGCAGTGCCGCGCCGCCCAGCATGGCGGGGATGATAAGCCACTTGCCGCAGCGCTTAACCAAGCTGTACAGGGCAAAGATGCCGCCCTCACCATGGTTATCGGCGCGCAGCGAGATGAGCACATACTTGATAGTGGTCAGCAGCGTGACCGTCCACACGACAAGGGAGAGCGCACCAAGCACGAACTCCTCCGTGACGCTTCCGATGCCGCCGTTGCCGGCAACGAGCGCCTTGGTTACATACATGGGGCTGGTGCCGATATCGCCATACACCACGCCCAGCGTGACGAGCATCGCCGAGATGCTCACAGGAATCGCAGCGTGCGAGGCTGCCTCCTTGGCCTTTTGTTCCATAAGCCGGTTTCCTCCCAACTTTAACGTTCGAAAGGATTATAGGTAATCGGCCATGTTTAAATGCACTGTTTTCCCAGCTAGATAAAGATTTATACAGTCTTTAGGCTACCGCGGCGATATGGAATGTGACAAAGGGACTGTCCCTTTGTCACATTCGTCATTTTCCAAGCCAATTTTTGAACCACCACTCCATGGAGCGGCTCATCTCGGCCATAAAGGGACTCGTGTGCTTGCGGGTATAGATGTCCACGACGCGCTCGCCCACCTCGCGGGCATGCGGACGGAACATCGCGTCCATCTCGGCCACCTGCGCGTCCATGGTCGCAGCATCGGCGCGGCAGTAGCGCTCCTCGTGCACCAGGTTCACCACGGGGTGCGCGATTGCCGGGCGCTCCTTACGGGGCGTGCCGATGATGAGCATCGACAGCGGCATGGTATAGGGCGGCAGATCGAGCAGCTCGGCAACTTCCTCGGCATTCTCGACGATATCACCGATGTAGCAGCTCCCCAGGCCCAGGGCCTCGGCGGCAACCACGGCGTTTTGCGCGGCGATCACGGCGTCCTGGGCCGCGATGGCAAAGTCGCCCAGACCTGGTGCACGACGGGGCGCCTTGCCCGTGCGCTCGACAAACTCGGGCTCAAAGCAGCCCACGTGCTCAAACAGATCGATCCACTTGGCATAGTCGACCACAAATATAAGTGCCCAGGGCGCCTTGGCGATCATGGGCTGGTGGTCGCACAGGTCGGCCAGGCGGTCGAGCGTTGCCTGCTCGCGGATGCTCACGATGGAATACATCATCATGGCGCCCGCCGACGGCGCGCGGCTCGCCGCATGCAAGATCGCCGCCCGCTGCTCGTCGGTCACCGCCACGGGACGGTCGTCGTCATCACGCGCGAAGGCACGCGTGGACGAGCGGTGTTCCAAGATGTCCAGCGCCGCGTTGCCCGTAGTCTCGACCGGATAGCCGCACGCATCCACGCCCACAGCTCCGCCGCAGTACTCGGTGCCCGTCATACAAACCTGCTCGCCCATAGCTCTATCCTCGCTAATTCTTTAAGAAGCCTTTACGTTTCCGTGTAATTCCCGTCCATTATCGCGCAGGCCGCCACTACATTGCGCCACACCGCCGCACGTGCGCGTTAATATGGCTGGTTGTTGTGCGCAGCCACCAATTGCAGCGCATATCTTGGTAACAATCGGGTAAACCCCCGCTTTCGTACGTTTTAGTTTGTGAGGAGTCTCAGCATGTTCGCTGCCGCCATCTCGCTCGTCGGTCTTACGGCGACCGTCTACCTTGTCTTGCGCGAGGCCAAGGCCATTCGCGCTCAGTCGGGCACCGTTGCCAAAAGCGCTCTTGGGTGGAGCGTCGTCTTCGGCCTGTTCCAGGTCTTTTTGACTATTTGGGGCGCCATTGGCCTCGTCGCCCAAAACGAGCCGCTCGCCTTTGTGATGCTCATCCTGACCAACGCCATCCTCACCGGATGCGCCTGGGCCAGCATCGCCCGCGATCGCATCGCCCCGCGCGTCTTTGCGTTCGCCAAGCCCGACGCCCCCGCCCCCACCGGCAAGCTCGCCCGCCTGCGCGGCGCCTTTGTGGGCAAACCACTCGTCGCCGCCGTCCTGTGCCTGCTGCTCGCCGGCGTCTTTGCGCTGCTGGGCATGGAGGTCTCGTCCAACCACGACTTTACCTGGGTCTACCCCCTGTGCATCCTGCTCGAGTGGGCCATCATCACCGTGCTCATGATCGGCTTGTTCTTCCTGTTCCAGCGCCACGGCGCAGCTCCCGCGGTCCTGGCCTTTGCCCTCTTTGTCCTGGGCATTGCCGAGTTCTTCGTCATCACGTTTAAATCCATGCCCATCCAGCCGGGCGACCTTTCGGCCATCTCCACCGCCGCCGCGGTCGCCGGCACCGGCTACACCTTCTCCATCTCGCTGTTCTGTGTGCTGTCCATGGGCTTTACCGCCATCGCCATGCTGCTGTGCGAGTACGCCGGCCTGGTGGCACCGCACCGTCAGAAGGGTGCCGCCAACGCCAAGCGCATGCTGCTCACCAACCTGCTCGTGGCAGTGCTGTGCCTGGGCGGCGTAACCGCGCATGTCACGCTCATCGACTACTACAACACCCTCGGCATCACCGTCTACACCTGGCGCCCGCTCGAGAGCTACTGGCGCGAGGGCTACCTGCCCGCCTTTATTAGTGCGGCGCAGTCCATCAAGCCGCCCAAACCCGCCGACTACTCCGTCGACGATGCCAAGGCCACGCTCAAAAAGTACGCCAAGGCCTACGACAAGTCCGACGCGGCCAAGAGCGACGAGCGCGCCGCCGCAAAGGAGCAGTTCGACAGCGAGAAGCCCACGGTCATCGCCATCATGAATGAGACCTTCTCGGATCTGTCGATCTACCAGAACATGCGCGCCGGCTACGAGGGCCCGCAGTACTTTAAGAACCTGTCCAACTGCCTCAGCCGCGGCAAGCTCTATGTGAGCGCCTACGGCGGCGGCACCGCCAATACCGAGTTTGAGTTTATGACCGGCAACTCCATGGCTAACCTGGGCTCGGGCGTGTACCCCTACACCATCTACAACATGGAGACGACCGGGAACCTGGCAGAACAGTTCAAATCGCTCGGCTATTCCACCACGGCCATGCACCCCAACCACGCGACCAACTGGAACCGCGAGAACGTCTACAAGGACTTTGGCTTTGACCAGTTCCTGTCTATCAATGACTTCCAGGGAGCCGACACCCTGCGCGGCATGGTGACCGACCAGGCTACCTACGACAAGATTCTTGAGCTGCTCGACCAGAACGCCGATCCGCAGTTTATCTTCGACGTGACCATGCAGAACCACTCGGGCTACGATACGGGCCTGCTGCCGGTCGACAAGCAGATGCACCTGAATATCGACACGACCGATTTGGACGCCAAGACCGTCGAGGACGGCACGCTCTCCGATGTCGACGAGTATGTCTCGTGCATCGAGCAGTCCGACCAGGCGCTGCGCTACTTCCTCAACGCCCTGAGCAAGCTCGACCGTAAGGTGGTCGTGGTGTTCTGGGGCGACCACCAGCCGTTCTTCCCGTCCAAGTTCAATGACAAGTGGTTTACCGGCGAAGACGATGCTACGCATCAGGAGCGCCTGTGGCAGACCGACTACATCATCTGGGCCAACTACGACGTTGCCGGCTGCGACCAGACGAGCGAGACCGACGACCTGTCCACCAACTACCTGTCCACCCAGCTGATGCAGCTGATCGGCGCCCCGCTGACCGACTACCAGAAAGCGCACATGACGCTGCGCGAGTCGCTGCCCGCTATCAACTCCGTGGGCTACGAGGACGCCAGCCTGCGCTGGGCGCTTTCCTCCAACGTCACCGGCGACGACGCCGCTGCCGCAGCCGCCACCAAGGCGCGCGAGGATTACGCCAAGATGCAGTACTACGAGATGTTCCGCGACGGCAAGAACGTGTACACCGAGCACTTCCAGACCGAGGCCAACGAGACCGACCCCAACCTGGCACCGGGTACGACCAAGATCAAGTAACGGCGCGTCTTAACTGGTTCGTCTGCCCGGCGGCGCGGAACGTAAGGTTCCCTGCTCGGACAGTCCTGCTCGCACGGAGAGCACATTAAGTGCTCTCCGGCTCGTGCGGAACTCGCGATGAACCTTACGTTCCGTGCCGCCGGGCAGACGCCTCGGTGTTGAAACGCGGCTTGTCATGGGGGCATCTGCTGAACATATATAAGTTGAAGGCCACGTCATGTGGCCTTTTTGCATCCGGAAACCGTGTCCCAGAATTCACGTCCGGAATGGGATGCAGTTTCCGCTTGGGACCCGATTGGGAAAGTGTGTCCCACTATTCAGCTGGATTCCGGGATGTATTTTCCGGTTGAGGCTCGTTGGGAAAGTGCGTCCCACTTTGGGGGCTGATTCTGGGACGTGGTTTCCGGTTGGCTCTCATTGGGAAAGTTCATCCCATTTCTCGGCCTAATTATGGGACGCAGTTTCCGCTTGCGGAGTCTCCACTCAACAGAAAACCCGGGTGGCCTGTTTTTTGGCTACCCGGGTTTTTGGGTTGTCGATATGTTCGACTGGCTACTAGTGGGTCTTGCGGCGCTTGATCAGCATGATGAGGGCTATCACTACGAGCGTTGCTCCCGCTGCTGCTGCGGTGGCGACTAGGGCGAATGTTTGGTCGCCGGTGTTTGCGAGGTTCTTCGCTGTGGTCGTAGTCTTGACCTTGGTGTCGGTCTTAGCTCCGTTGTCGGACTTGGGCTTGTCCGGGTTCGTCGGGGTCTCAGGAGTCTCGGGGTCCTTTGAGCCTTCGGAATCGGTTGGGCCGGCGGTGTTTACCAGCGTATGGTCCAGGAACTTCTTGGCGCCCGCACTTGCCTGTGAGAACAGGCGGCGCGTGCGGATCGGGGTGGCGTTCACCGTTGTGAGCGCCGTCTCCTCGGCCTCGATATTCACGAGCGTCGTGCCGGTGTCGAGGCCCACCTCGTTGTATCCCACGTGGCAGTAATACTGCGCACCGTCATCGTCTGCGGTCAGGTCAATCTCGAGCTTTGAGGCCGTTCCAGCCGCGAGGTTGCCATCGGCACCCACGAGCTTAAACTCTGTCTCGCCGCGGCCCTTGCGGTACCACATATAGGTCGGTGCCAGCCCTGTTTCGCTATCGTCGGCACCGAGTTGCTTCACATGGCCAATCGCCGAGAGCGTCAGGTGGCTTCCCGCCGTGCGCTCAACCGAAGAGTCGTATCCAAGATCCGACCCCTCCGCAGCATCCGCCGCAGGTCCGCTCACGGTCATCGTCATGCCATCGGGCATGGTCTTGACCGTGATGATTGCCGAGCGAATACCTGTTTCGGTCGTGGATCCATTCTTAACGGCGGCGATGGCGAATCGATACTCCGTATTGGGCTGCAGCCCATCCCACTTGAGCGAGGTCTGCGTGTTGTCGGCAATCTTCCAGCTATTGACGACCGCATCCGCCGCATTGCTCTGCAGCATGCCCACGCCGTAGCTAAAGCCACTCTTGTTTGCGAGTACATCGTCCCAGCTAAACGTAACGCTGGTCGAATCGACGGCGTTTGCCGTAAAGCCCGTCACGGCCGGCGCGTCGGGCATCTCGACGTCCTTAACGTCATAGCCCACGATCCAGAACTGGTCGGTGTCCTTGGTGCCGAGCTTGTCGCCCGAGTCTGCCTCGAACTTGTCGACATCCACCGCGTTGACGCCCAGACGCCACACAAAACCGTACTTGCCCTGCGCGGCCTCGGGCAGGTTGTCGACGGTGCCGCCGTATTCGGTCGATTCACTCGAGGAGTTACCCGTAGTAAAGCCGGCGTTGGCACCAAAGCACAGGCCGCCAAACAACTCGTGCTTTGCGAGCTTCGCGCCCATGACAACGCTGCCGTTCAGCGTCAAGCCGAGCTCGAGCTCCTGCTCCTTGCCCTCCTCGACTTCGATGGTCTGCTCAATGCTCGCCCCCGACTGCGCGGCGGCGCCGTTAAACCCATCGTGCGTGTAGGCACGCGTTACGCCAGGCTTGCCCAGGCCAAAGGAATCCCCAACGGGAGTCTCGCCGTTGAGCGTCGTTTGATAGGTTCCGGGTTCTCCCGACCGGTTGGTCAAAAAGTAGCTGAGCGGCGTCATATTGTGCTGTTTGGCAATGCGGTCATAGGCCTCGACATTAACGACCGAGGTCTGCGCGCCGAGCGACACGGGCGCCGCCATCACGCCCTTGCCACCAGTTTCCTCATTTTCGATCTCATACTCGTAATAGACCATCGGAATCGTGTAGAGCACGGCCTTGTCACCCTCGCCGGCATGCGACTCATAGCTTACGCTTGCGCTGACCGTGCGCTCGCTCCGATAGTCATAGCATCCCTCGGCGGCAAAATCGACTGAAGCATTCATCGCGACCAGGGGCGGACCGGTCTGCACCTCGACGGCAACGCCCAACTCGGCGCCAATGGTATAGCCCTGGGATGTCCCCGTGCCCTTTTCCTCTCCGTATGACGTGCCGCCCAACACCAGATAGCCGTATGCCTGCTCCAGATCCTCAACATAGGGCGCATCCTGCAGCACGGCAAGCACGCGCGGGTTGGTATAGACCTTGTAGCGGTCCTTGTACGTGATCTTGACGCTGTCGTTGTCGACATCGGGCAGCGCGAGCGAGATAAATGTGCCGTAGGTAGTGCCGCGACGGTTGCTCTCGCTAATCACCTGCTCCTCGCCGCGGCGCACCTTTCCGTTCTCGTCGAGCGAAAAATGCGAGGCGGTCATCCAATAGTAGTCATCGTTCTTGCGCAGGTCCTCGTCGCGATGCTTGCCCACCACGGCGATAAAGCTCTCGTTATAGCGGTCCGAACCCGAGACGCTGCCCGCCTTGACGTCGCTGATCCACACCTGTTCTATACCCTTGTGGTCATGCTTGTTGCTGCTGTTGTATTGCTGACCGCTCATGCTCATGGTTCCGACCATGGACCCCAAGCCCTGAGCCCCGCTCTGTGCCGTGTTGCAGGCAAAGTCGCGGAACACATCGCCGCCCACGAGCACCTCGTCAACCGCCAGCTGCTCGGACAGGCCGTCAAGGTTGGCAGTGGCAAGGGCAATAGGCGCCAAGGTGCACGGATAGCGCTTATCCTGAGCGCTATCCTTCCATGCGCTGTTGGGCACATGCATCAGCCCATAGGAGGCGAGGAGCCCGTCTCTGTATTCCTTACAATCGGAAAGCTTGAACTCGCCAGACTCCGAGTCAAAATACGCGTAGCGGTACAGCGCGCCGTACAGCCCCTTGCTGCCGTCAGAAGCGCCGTAATCAAAAGCGCTGCGTTGCCAGTCATAGCCCGCAAGAATAAGGCCCGTGACGGTTTCACCCGTCTTCTTTCCTTCTTCATCGTAGGCGGCAAACGTGCCGAACGTCGCATTCGCAGCGACCATGGTCTTGCCGTTCGCGGAGAGGGAGATTGCGCCCGCGTCGCCCAGAGCATCGACATGGACGAGCGCACCCTTGGATGCATCCCACGAAAACAGCTCGCAATGCGTCGACTTATCAATATTCTTCTTGCCGTAGGGTGCCGAGACCACGATGGCGAGGTCATCGCAAAAATCGCGATCGAGGTCGCCGGCCGCTAGCGAAACGACAGGAGCTGACTGAAGCTGCGTCCAGGAGTCGTTCCCGCCTTTGTTGTGCGTGGTGTAGTCCGCGGCGTTACCGGCATCGATCTTGACGACGCTTTGCTTCCAGTTGCCGCCCTCCAAGTCATACATGTCGACTACAGCCTTGCGCACGCCGTTCTCGTCGACATAGCAGCCCGCGTAGACAAAAAGCTCGTCGACGCCGTCGCCATCGACATCGCCCGCCTCGACATCAAAGACGGCGTCGTGCTCTTGCAGGTAACCGGCATCCAGGTACTTAAAACGGCCTTCGTACATCATATTAGTGTTGACCGTCACCGGCAGGTGTGTGTCGAGAGTGCGCGTGCGCCCGTTGCTAAACGAGTAGAGGACCAGCTCAACCTTTCCGGCGTATGACTTGCCGTCAATCGTCGTGGAGGAACTGTCGCCGTAGGCACGGAGCTCGGCAACGCGGCTCTTTTTGCCCGTGCTGGCGTCGCTGCAGAACTCAACACTCGTGGCGTGAATGCCCGAGAAACCGTTGTTGTCGTTGGCGAGTACTGTTGAGGGCTCATTGTTGCTTAGGTACGACCAGGTGCCGCCACCGTAGTCGCTATGCTTGTAGAGATCGCTGTTCGTATCGAAGTTGTTGACGTTTTGCCAGAACTTTGCGGCGCCCCACACACTTCCATAGCCATCGGTGAGTTTGCTGCTGCCGCCAATGTCACCGCGCTCGACGTTCTCGAGCTTGTCGCGCAGAGTGTAGCGATTGCCATGGCTACCGTTAGCTGCCATATAGACCTCGCTGCGCGTGGCAAACGTCGTGGGGGTATCAGTGGAATAGGGGCCAACGGTATCGGCCGGAATGTCCTCGCTCGTGCCCAGACCCAGGGCTTGATAATCCTGCTCGGTCATATCGGTGATTGCGGGCGCGTCTGCCGCCTGGGCAACCTGGGGCGTGGCCGTGAAGCAGGCGACGCTCGTGGCGACCAACGCAGCAAGCGCCGCCGTCCCAACAAGCGGGATTTTCGACAGCCTACGGATACGGGGGTGTGGAACGTACATGAGGGACCTCGCTTTATTCGAGTGGAGTGTACTCATTTTTGCAAATGATACATCCGATGCCCGATATCACGTGTCTCATTTTCGCCAACGGCGTGTCTCATTTTTGAGAATCCGAGATGCCGCGGAAATCTTATCCCAGCTCAAAGGCCATTTCTGGGATGTATTTTCCGTCGAGTGCCTCATCGGGAAACTGCATCCCATTTCAAGCGTCGATTCTGGGACGCATTTTCCCCTTAGACCCTCAACCGGAAACCGCATCCCACTTTGAGCGCAAATTCCGGGATGCATTTTCCGCTTGAGCCTCATTGGGAAACGGCGTCCCACTTTGAGGGCTGATTGTGGGATGCATTTTCCGGTTTTGCTCTCATTGGGAAAATGCATCCCGTTTCTTGACCGAATAATGGGACGCAATTTCCCGTTGGAGCGCCTTTGGGAAAGTGTGTCCCACTTCGACCGCCCAGAGTGGGATGCACTTTCCGCAAAGCACCTCAACGGGAAACTACGTCCCATTCCAAAGGCAAATTCCGGGACGCATTTTTCGAAAGCCTGCCCATCCGGAAAGCCCGTCCCACTTTGGACGCATCCGGGCACGGAACCATCGACCTATCAGGCCTCCCATCAATAAAGAGGCGTCCTCCCGGACGGCGGGGCACGAAGTTCATCGCGAGTTCCGCACGCAAAGAAGGCCACTTAATGTGGCCTTCGTCTTGCGCAGGACTGTAGAGCAGGGAACTTCGTGCCCCGACGCCCGGGAGGACGTTTCATTTAGAAAGATGGACCGACCGCCGTCAGCGATGGGAGCTACTCCCCCAGCACGGCCTTCTTGGCGGCTGCGGCCATGTTGTCCAGGTCCTCCTTGGTGGGATGGTCCTTTGCGGCAAACCAGTTGTCGAGCAGCATCTTATAGCGCGCGTTTTCGGGTTCTTGCTCAAGCATTGCCTCGTAGCGCTGCTTTACGGCAGGGCCCATCTTGCCCTGGCACATCGCCCAGCCCGCAAGCTCGGCATCCCCAGCCAAATTGGAAGTTACGCGGTCGATAATCTGCTGATAATAGCTCTGGTCGGCCCCAAAGCCGCAGGTGCCAAACAGGAACACGCGCTTGCCGTGCAAGGCGGAGAGCAACGCCGCAACTGAAGGCGTGCACGCGCCCTTGTCGCACCAAAAACCGACGAGCACCGTGTCGGCCGCGCAGGCGCCCTGCGCCTCGAGCGCAACCTGATCTGCATCCGCATCGTCGCTCAACGCCGCGGCATGGACAAAATCAACACCCGCAGCCTGCAGAGCGCGCTTGATCGCGCCCGAAACCATCCTGGTATTACCGCTCTTGCTGTTAACCACCAAAGAGCACGTCATAGTCACGTTGCCTCGTTTCCCCCAAAACTAAAGCCACTAATGCAATTTATTAGATGAATATCTTAGTACTTACGTGACAGATGTAAACCACCGTCTGTCGATTGATTAATTTGCCCCACGGGCTTGCTTACTGGGCGAATTGGCTGCGGTAGAGTTCGGCGTAGAAGCCGCCTGCCGCTAGCAGCTCGTCGTGCGTGCCGCGCTCGATAATCTGGCCGTCGCGCATCACCAAAATGCAGTCGGCGTTGCGGATGGTGCTCAGGCGATGCGCCACGACAAAGCTTGTGCGGCCAGCCATGAGCTCGTCGAATGCCGCCTGCACCTGCAGCTCGGTGCGGGTATCGATGCTCGAAGTCGCCTCGTCCAGCAGCAAGATAGCCGGATCGGTGAGCATGACGCGTGCGATGCACAGCAGCTGTTTTTGACCTTGGCTAAACGTGCCGCCGTCCTCGCCGATCACCGTATCGTAGCCGCCTGGCAGCTGCACGATAAACTTGTGCGCGTGCGCGCGCTTGGCCGCCTCGACAACCTGTTCGCGCGTGGCATCGGGACAACCGTAGGCGATGTTTTCCGCCACCGTGCCCTCGAACAGCCAAGTGTCCTGCAGCACCATGCCAAAGGCGCGGCGCAGGCTTGCGCGCGTGTAGTCACGCGAGGAACGGCCATCGACCGCAATGCGACCGGCATCGATATCGTAAAAACGCAGTAGCAAATTGATGAGCGTCGTCTTGCCACAGCCCGTAGGACCGACCAGGGCAAAGCGCATGCCGGGCTTAGCCTCGATGCAGATATCCTGCAGCAGTTTGCGGTCGGGCACGTAGCTAAAGTCCACGTGTTCAAAAGTCACCTCACCCTGCGGGGCGGTAAGCTCTACAGCGTCCGACGCGTCGGGCTCCTGCTCGCGCGCATCGAGCAGCGCAAACATGCGGCGCGCCGAGGCGTACGCGGTCTGGACCTGCGTAATGACGTTGGTGACCTCGTTGAACGGCTTGGTGTACTGGTTGGCATAGGACAGGAAGATCTGCACGCCGCCCACCGTAAGCGCCGCGGGCACGCCCGTGATCACGCCCACGCAGCCGATCACAGCGACCACGGCATAGATGATGTTATTGATAAAGCGCGTACCGGGATTGGAAAGCGAGCCCATAAACTGCGCGCACTCGCCTGCCGTATAGAGCTCGGCGTTAAGGGCATCAAAGCGCAGCTGCGCATTGGGGCCATAGGCAAAGGCGTCGACAAGCTTCTGCTCGCCTACGTACTCTTCGATATGACCACCGAGCTGACCCTGAATGCGCTGCTGCGCCGTAAAGCTTTTGTTGGAGAGCTTGGCGATGGCGCCGGCTGCAAAAATGGAAAGCGGCGTGACGAGTACCACCACGAGCGTCATGGTCAGGTTAATGGAGAGCATAAACGCGAGCGTGCCAACGATGGTGATAACGCCGGTGAATAGCTGGGTAAAGCCCTGGAGCAGACCGTCGCCCACCTGGTCGACGTCGTTGACCACGCGGCTCATAAGGTCGCCGTGGGCGTGGCTGTCGATAAAGCTGAGCGGCATGCGACTGAGCTTGTCGCTCGCCTCCACGCGCATGTCGCGCACCGTCTCGTAGGACAAGCGGTTGACGCAATAGCCCTGCAGCCACTGGAAGGCCGCGGCACCTACCACGACGAGCGCGAGTTTGGTAACGAGCGGCAGTAGCGCGTCGAAGTCCACCTGCACGGCAGCAACGATCAGGTCGATGCCCTCGCCGATGAGAATAGGTGTGTAGAGCTGCAGAATCACCGAGACGGCGGCACTCACAAACGACGCCGCAAACGAAATACGGTGCGGACGGACGTAGCCCATCAGGCGGCGGGTCACCGCGCCCACGGGATAGCGCTCAGGGTCGCCGGGCTGGCGCGGACCGTCGCCCAGGTCGTTGAGGTTATCGTTGCCGGACACGTTGGCCGTCATCGTGGCGACCGAACCGGAAGAAGTATACGGATTCATTTAGCAGCCCTCCTTTGCGCAGACGGATGCGGAGGCGGTTGGGGCGGACGCGGGCGCCGCACTCCCCTGCCGGCCCTCGAGCTCCTCGCGGCGCAACTGCGACTGGCAAATCTCGCGGTAGAGCTGGCAGCTTGCGTACAGCTCGTCATGCATGCCCAGGCCTGCGACCGAGCCGTGGTCGAGTACGCAGATCATGTCAGCGTCGCGCACGGTCGAGACGCGCTGGCTTACGATCACCGTCGTGAGCGGCAGCCCGCCCTCGGCGGCACCGCGCACGCTACGCTCGCGGATGGCATGGCGAAGCGCCGCGTCGGTCTTAAAGTCGAGCGCCGAGGCGGAGTCGTCCATGATCAATATCTGAGGCGAACCCACCAAGGCACGCGCGATAGTCAGGCGCTGGCGCTGGCCACCGCTGAAGTTCTTGCCGCCCGCCTCGACCGGGGCGTCGAGCCCCTGCGGCTTGTTGCGCACGAACTCGCTCGCCTGCGCCATATCGAGCGCCGCCCAAAGTTCCTCGTCGGTCGCCGACTCGTCACGCCAGGTCAGGTTGCTGCGGATGGTGCCGCTCACCAGCGACGCTCGCTGCGGAACGGTCGCGACCACATGGCGCAGCTGGCCGAGCTGCCAGGCACGCACGTCGGAGCCCATCACGCTCACGCTGCCGGTGCTCGCATCGTACAGGCGCGGAATAAGCGAGACGAGTGTGGACTTGCCGCTGCCCGTGCCGCCGATAATGCCGAGCGTTTTGCCCAACGAAAGTTCCAGGGTCACATCGCTCACGGCATTGGCCGCGCCGGCGCCAAACGAGAAGCTCGCATGGTCAAAGCTCAGCGCGGGAGCCGGGGCGTCGACGTCCGTCGCGAGCGCCTGGGGCAGCGCGACCGGCTCGTTGCCCTCGTCAGCGATGCTCGGCACGCAATTGAGCACCTCGTTGATACGCGACGCGCTGGCGCTCGCCTTGGTAAAAACAACGACCAGGTTGGCCACGTAGACGATGGAGGTGAGGGTCTGCGTCATGTAGTTCACAAACGCCATGACCTGACCCTGCGTGAGCTCGCCCACGTTGACCTGGATGCCGCCCACCCACAGGATGGCGCACACGCCCAGGTTCATCACCAAAAACGTGACGGGATTAAGGATCGACGAGAGCTTGCCCACCGCGATGGCAGTATTGGCCTGGTCATCGGCGGCTTGGGCAAAACGCTCGCGCTCGTGGTCCTCACGCACGAAGGCGCGAACAACGCGGGCGCCCGAAAGCCCCTCGCGGCAGATAAGCGCGATGCGGTCGAGCTTTGCCTGCAGCTGCCTGTAATACGGGATACAGCGCGCCATGACAAACCAAAACACCAGGCCGATAGCGGGCGTGCAGATCAAGAAGATCATGCCGAGCTTAAGGTCGATGGCAAGGGCCGCGACCATGGAGCCCACCGCTAGGAAGGGCCAGCGGATGAGCATGCGCACGCCCAGCGCCACAGCGAGCTGCACCTGGTTGACGTCGTTGGTGATACGCGTGATGAGCGACGGCGTGCCAAAACGGTCGAGTTCGGCATAGCTCAGCTTGTTGATATGCTGGTAGAGCGCGCCACGAATGTCGGTGCCCATGCCCTGCGAGGTGAGCGCCGCCATCTTTTGGCAGACGAGCGTAAACGAGATGCCGATCACAGCCATGGCGGCAAGCAGCATACCGTAGTGGATAACGGCGTTCACGTCGTGCGCCCCAATGCCCTTATCGATCATCTGGGCAATCACCAGCGGCGTCAGCAGGTCAAAGATCACTTCGATTAGCTTGCACGCAGGGCCGATCACCATATATCGGCGAAACTTACCACCAAAACGCCTGAGCAGCTCAATCATGTATAGGCGCTCCCTATCATCATCCACATTCAATTCGAACCATGATAGTACCGCCACCCCAAAAGAAGCGTAAACAACTCGTCATTTCTAACGGGATTCAGTTTTCAGGGGAGGGGTATACGCGCACACCCAGCCAGTGTCGGGTCAACTAGCATGGTATATTTACATTAGTGCTACCAAGTTAGTCGCCGACCCTTGAAATGAGGTGCCGAGATGAACGACATTCTCGCAAGAAGAGCAAGACGAGCAACTGTGGGCATCGCCCTTTCCGCGGCACTTGTCGCGGGAATCGCCCCCGCAACGGCGATCGCGGCAGAAACCAGTTCCCCCACCGGTGCAGTTGCCTTGCAGGCGGAAGATGCGGCCGCCGCAAAAGAAAAAGCGTATGCAGCCATGCAGGAAGCGCTCAAAAACCTCGAGGCCGCGAAAGACGCCGCAAGTCCCGAGAAACTTGCGGCAATCGATGATGACATTGCCGCTTTTCAAGAGATCTACGACATGGTGGCGGCGGAAGCCGCCAAACGGAGGGAACGCCTTCCCGCCATGCAAGCGAACGTCGATGCAGCCCAAGCCAAATACGATGAGGCCCACAGCCGGACAAGCGGCCTTCAGGCAGAATTAGATAAGGCACTTGAAGCACTCGGCGACGAGGAGCCCAGCACAGCTACTAAAGAGCATATTAAGCAGTTGCGACGTGAGATCATGTCGGCAGAAAGGCGAGAGAAATCTTGTGAAGATGATCTTCACTCCTACCGACGCCGGCTCGAAAGCCAGGAAAGACAGGTTCAGGATTCCGAAAGTGAGGCGCAGGAAGCTAAAGCCCACATCGATGAGGACATAGCCAAGCGAGATGCGCTCCTCGGCGATTTGGAAAAGGCGCAAGCGGCCTATGACGACGCCTGCAAGGCATACGAAGAGGCTAAGGCCGCGGCAGACAAGGCCACCTCGCCCGAGATAACGAGACCCGCCGAGACGACAAAACCCTCCAGCCCAGCGCAGCCGGCCGAAACGGCACATCCCACCGGCTCGTCCGCGACCGGCAAAAATACCCCGCCAAGCTCCACCAAGCAGGCGAACTCGAGCAGCGGCAAGCAAGCAAATACGACCGCCGGCAAGCTCGCAAACACAGGCGACACAGCGCCGAGCGCAATCGCACTCGCAGCAGTCGCCGCCGCAGGCCTCGGAATAACCGCCACAGCTACACGCCGCATCAAGAACTCAAAATAGCTGCCAGAGCATATCGCCTTCGCCAATCTACAAACCCAGAGACAAAAAGAGGCTCGTTTCCCCAACCTAGGGAAACGAGCCTCTTTAACTGCAAAAATTCAAGCAACAGCACCGCCGCCTCTTGAACCACGTAGCCATCAATGCCCAGACAACGCCAACGAGCAGCATTCCTTAAGGGATAGATTTAATTAGGCTAACGCGCCTTTACGGGTGCTTTTTGGACGAAGTGGTCCCGGTGCCGGCGGGCTGTTTGGTAGTCGAGCGATTCCGCAGGCAAAGCCGAGGACCAGCGAGACACCAAACAGCCCGCCGGCACCGGGACCGCATCGCGGCACCAAAAAAGCGCCCGTGCGCTCGATGGATTCGGATGCCCGACAGAGGCTCCTTATGGCTGCTTCCTTCCGGACCTGACCAGATTCGGAACATGTCGTCATCCGAACCCATCGAACGCGCTAGGCGCTCGGTATATCTTACCTGCTCCCGCCCGCCAGAGCAAGGTAGCTAATTTGGGACGGAGCTTTTTTGACTACTTTTGCAGCCCGATTGCCAGAGCAGCCAATGAGTAGTCAAAATAGTCCCATCCCAAAATGACCGGCTTGGTGCCGCACCACAGAAAGGACCTATCTACTACGTTTAGGCCGCAAGGGTCAACCATAGCCGGCTTTTTCGAAAATCGGCAAGCTTTCTACCTGCGGTTTTGTTTTTGCAAATTCCGGGATGGTCGAGGGTGGCCGGTTTAACGTAGTAGATGGCCGCATTTCGTGGCAAACGGTCCGACCAAAGACCCAAGGCAGCCAACCTCGAATGGCCATTCTCGAAGTTGCGGTGGAATAGTTCCTGTTTTTGCTGTCTGAGCCGCCAAACAGGAACTAATCCACCGCAACTTATAAAGAGATAGGTTTTAGATACGGCCAAGGTCGTAGGATCGAGCGGCTGCTTCGCCAGCGCAGATAAGGTTGGTGGTGGCTTCCTGCGGATTAAGCGCTTGCTCCAGGTCCATGGGCTTGCGGCAAATCGGCAAAACCAAGTCAATACCCTGCTCATACACCGCATCCAGGTTGACGGCGCGCCCGCCCACGACGGCGACCACCGGCTTGCCATATCGCTTCGCGCGACGGGCCATGCCCACCGGCGCCTTACCGGCGGCGGATTGCTCGTCCATATTGCCCTCGCCCGTTATGACCAGGTCGACATCGCGTACACGCTCGTCAAACTCCACGAGATCGAGCACCGTCTCCACACCCGAGCGTAGCTCCGCGCCGAGCGCCAGCAACGCCGCGCCCAAGCCACCGGCAGCGCCCGCGCCGGGCACGCTGAGCACCGAGCCAAATGTCCGGGCGCCCTCGGGTGTGCGCAACAACCCCTGGGCTCGAGCTCCGGCAATCGCGGCGTCGAGCAAGCGACCGTAGCCGACCATCCAGCTGTCGCACCTGCGCAGGACCTCGGCATCCCCCGTCGGCAGGCCCTTCTGCCCACCGAACACTGCTAGGGCGCCTCGACTCCCCACGAGCGGATTCTCGACATCGGAAAGCACCACGACACGTGCGCCGTTCAGCGTCCGAAGCGCTGGCGCCACATCGATACTCGCCACGTGTTCAAGGCCTGCAAGACCGGGAACGATATCGCAGCCGTGTTCATTGACAAGGTGGGCGCCCAGCGCCTGCAGCATGCCGGCGCCACCGTCGTTGGTGGCACTGCCGCCCAGACCAATATAGAGTGTCTTTGCGCCCGTGCGAACCGCACGAAGCATGAGCTCGCCCACGCCATAGGTTGTAGCAGCCAGCGCCGACGACTCCGTGCAAGGCGAATACCCAATGCCAGCCGCCTCGGCCATCTCGATGACCGCGGACTCGTGCTCGATATCAACCAGCATCCGGGCAGACGTGCGCTTGCCCAAGGGACCTGCCACCTCGCAGGTCACAATCTCACCGTCGCACGCGGCAACGGCATCGAGCGTCCCCTCGCCACCATCTGCCAGCGGCAACGCGGCCACCTGGGCATCGGACCACACACGGCGCACGCCTTCGGCAACCGCCGCCTCCGCCTGCGCACTCGACACGCTGCCCTTAAAGGAGTCGATCGCCAACAGCACACGGCGGGGCCGGCGGCACGCAGGACCAAAGTCAAACGCCGTGCCAGCATCTTCACCGGCACCTGCAAGCGCTGCGGCGTGAGCGGTGTGCGCGTCAAGATCGGCCCCACAACCGCAACCAGCGCCGCCCGCTCCGCGCAGACCGCCAAAATAGCTACTCAGCAGCTCGCGGCATTCATCCGCCAGGACCCCAGCCGTCACGTTAAAGCGATGATTCAGGCGCGAGTCGGCATTGAGGTCATACAGGGATCCCAGCGCGCCCGCCTTGGCGTCACGCGCGCCATACACGCAGCGCCCCACGCGCGCGTTAACCATAAGCCCCGCACACATGCAGCATGGCTCGAGCGTCACGTAGACCGTGCAATCGGAAAGGCGCCAACGACCGAGCGACCGAGCGGCAGCGCACAGGGCCGCGAACTCTGCATGAGCCGAAGGATCCTGGTCGAGCTCGCGACGATTATGCGCCCGCGCGACAATCTCGCCGTCGCGCACCACTACGGCTCCGATGGGCACCTCGCCCACCGCCGCGGCGGCTCGCGCCTCGGCCAGCGCCTCGCGCATGAACTTCTCGTCGATTTCGGTGATCGTCATCGTTCGCCTTCCCTGTTGCAAATTCAAAACGATGCTATCATTACGACTCACGGAGAGATGGCAGAGCGGTTGAATGCGGCGGTCTTGAAAACCGTTGAGCGCGAGAGCGTTCCGGGGGTTCGAATCCCCCTCTCTCCGCCACTCCTAGTGATGCACCGGTGTCATGGTCCGCTCAAACAGCGCATCGACCACGTCGGCTATCTCAGGTCGACGCTCAAGATCGTGGCCCGATTCCCACCATATCGTGAAAAGTCGAATAATACCGCCGGCGACAAACTCAGACGTCGTCTCGAGTGACACGGGGGCCAGGGCATCCTCGGCAAGCACGTTCATCACACGCTCGCGGATGGAGCGGGCAATGCGGTCGCAAATAACGTTGGTCAACATACCCGACATGCTGCTGGCCAAAAGGTTATCCATGAGCTGCTCATGCGCCAGAATCATATTCATGGCATCGTCCAAAATCGCGTGCCGAAGCGCGCGCACGTCCTCGGCAGACACTGCGCCGGCCTCATCGGGCTGTTTTTGCGGCAAGCCCGACATGAGCTCATCGATATAAAAGGCAAAGTAATCGTTCTTGTCGCGAAAGTGCTTGTAGAACGTCGTGCGGCGAATCATGGCGCGGTCGCACAGCATGGCAACCGTCAGGTCCTCAAAACGATGCTCCTCGAGAAGCTCGGTGAAGGCATCGAACAGGGCGCGGTAGGTTTTCTTAATGCGAAGGTCCACTGGTATCGCCATCCTCAGGGCAAAGACAACACTCGTCAATCTGTCGCATATCTTACACCTGTACCTCGCGCGCTTTGCCCCGGTGCCAACCCCGCCGAAAACACAACGCTTACCGGAAAGTTCGGCACGGCAAAACGTTGCGGGTATACTAGTAGCGTTATACCAACGGCAGCTGGCGCATGCCGCCGCGGCCATTCGAAACGGAGACATCATGATTACCGTCATCATCGGCATCGTTGTTGTCATTGTGATTGTCTGCGCCATCGCCGGCATCTACAACAACATGGTCACCAAGCGTAACCGCATCGATAACGCCTGGCAGAACATCGATACGCAGCTGCAGCGCCGCAACGACCTGATCCCCAACCTGGTCGAGACCGTCAAGGGCTACGCCAAGCACGAGCAGGAGACGCTCTCCGCCGTGATCAGCGCGCGTAACACCGCCGTCAAGGCCACCACGCCCGAGGCCAAGATGGAAGCCGACAACGTGCTGACCGGTGCGCTGCGCCAGCTCTTCGCCGTGGCCGAGGCCTATCCCGATCTTAAGGCAAACACCAACTTTACGCAGCTGCAGGCATCGCTCGAGGATACCGAGAACAAGATTAGCTATGCACGCCAGAGCTACAACGACTGCGTACTCAGCTACAACAACGCCATTCAGACGTTCCCGGCTGTCATCTTTGCCGGCATCTTCCAGTTTAAGGAGCGCCAGGGCTTCGAGGCCGCCGAAGCAGCCCGCCAGGCCCCGACCGTCAAGTTCTAGTAGTTTGACAGCGCATCCTTAATCGGCCAAATGTATAAACCGCCCCGTCGAATGCATACTTCGACGGGGCGGTTTCCTTTTTCGCGAAGGTCCCCCTCTAAGCGCCGTGCATTTTCAGGAGTATTCAACATAACCAAGAGCTTCGGGCGCCACGATAAATGCCAAAGACCGCGAATATCCCTGCAAATCAAACGCTGCCAGCCCATAACCCCGCCCATCATTCGTAGAAAACATCGAGAAATCCCGATTTTTTGCCCGAGGTCGGTATGCAGGGGCCTTCGATTGCAGAATACTCGCAAAAATGCACGTCGCCACCCATTACAGTCTGAAATAGGTCATCGATAAATTTCGATGGCGAGCATTCGGCGCATTGCCTACGATACGGGCAAGCCCCGAGGGGCCGCCGATCGGGCGCCTCCGGATGGCCGTCTGCCCCTGCCCCGTAGAGGGCCCGGGGGGTGTTGCCACCGGGGGCGCTCGCCGCTCCGGACGACTGATAGGAAACTGCCGGGCGCAAGCGCCACGGCCAGGTAATGTGGGTGTCGCGGGGAGGGGTTCCGATCGGCCTACCGATTGGAGGATACCACCGTGGCACCAATTAGAATGTCGGAAGCCGTCATCGGGCTCGATGTCGGGAAATCGTCCCACTGGGCATGCGTCGCGACTCGAGACGGCGAGGTGCTGTTGAGCACCCCCGTCGCGAACAGGGAGGACGACCTGGACTCGCTGTTCGGCCGCTTCCCCGATGCGCTCGTGGTCGTCGACCAGTCGCGCAACATAGGCGCCCTCGCGCTCGCCCGCGCCAGGGCGGCCGGGATGTCGGCGGCGTACCTGCCGGGACTCGCGGCGCACGGGGCCGCCAGGCTCTTCGCCGGCGACGCCAAGACCGACGAGCGAGACGCGATGGTCATCGCGAAGACGGCGCTTGGCATCCCCGACGCGCTCCTGCCGGTCGGAGACCCAGGTCCGACGATTGCGGCGGCGAGGGCGCTGGCCGCCCAGAGGAACTTCCTGACCTGCGAGAACACTAGGAATAAGAACCGGCTGCGCAGCATCCTGCTGGAATCGTGCCCCGCCTTCGAGGCACTGGTCGACCTGTCCGACGGGCCCCAGCTGAGGCTCATGGCATCCCTCGGCGGGGCCTGGTCGGTAGCCGACGCCGGGCCCCGCAGGGCGGCGGCGCTCACGCGTGGGGCGGCGCGCGGTAAGATCGAGGCCCTCGTCCGCTCGACAACCTCCTCGACAAGGCCGGATGCGTCGGTCGTCGCCGCCGAGGACCGGGCGGTGAAACTGCTCGCGCGCAGGATATCCGAGAACTCGGCGGAGATCGAGGCGATCACGGCGGAGATCTCCGCCCTGCTCGAGGGCGACGATACCTACCGATGCCTCCTGACGGTGCCGGGCATCGGGCCCAAAACCGCTTCCGAGCTTGCGATCTCCATCGACATCGAAGACTTCCCCAGTCACGACAGGCTCGCGTCGTACTGCGGCCTGGCGCCGCGCAACCGCCAGTCGGGAACCTCGATCTCCTCGGTGACGGCATCGCGCCAAGGCAACAAGAGGCTGAAGAACCTGCTCATATTCTCATGTAACTGCCTCACCCGGACAGAGGGGAGATGGGGCGACTACTACACCAGGTGCCGAGAGCGGGGCATGTCGCACGGCAAGGCGCTCAAGGCGCTGGCGCGAAAGAGACTGAAGGTCATCTACGCGGTCATGCGAGACAGGGTGCCTTACGCAGCCTAGCCGAAACGCACCGAGCAGACTGAAGCCCACCGGCCTAATGGCTTGGCGTCAGCATGCCGCGATTCGGTCGCACGAAGAGCATTTCCCAGTTGACAAAACTATAGGAACACCCCCCACATGGCGCGAACCAAAACAAAAGCGCGGCCTTCCTTTCCGGCGCACTCCGCAGGACGAAAGAACCCCCGCCGCACGTAGTGCGCAGCGGGGGTTCTTTCATGTCCGAGGACGCACCGGAAAGGAAGGTTGCCCTCGGGCCGGACATACAAGGCAGCTTACGCGACGGTGTAAACCCAGTTGTGCTTATCCTCGACAGCACCGGACTGGATACCAGTCAGGGTCTCGCGAAGCTTCTTCATCACGGGGCCGATCTCGGTGTAGCCAGCCGGGAAGGTCACGGTCTCATCGGCACCATAGACCTTGTTGTCGATCTCGCCCACCGGGGAGATGACGGCAGCGGTGCCGCACAGGCCGCACTCCACAAAGGTACCGGCCTTGACCTCGGCCCACTCGACGGGACGCTGATCGACGGTCATACCCAGATCCTCGGCAACCTGAACGAGCGAACGACGGGTGATGGAGGGCAGGATGGAGTCGGTGTGCGACTGAGGAACGACGAGGGTGCCATCCTCCTTCACGAACAGGACGTTGGCGCCACCGGTCTCCTCGACATAGGTGCGGGACTCGGAGTCGAGATACAGGTTCTCGGCATAACCCTCGCGGTGTGCTTCCATCGTGGGCTTGAGGGACATGGCGTAGTTCAGGCCGGCCTTGATGTTGCCGGTGCCATGCGGTGCGGCGCGGTCGTACTCGGAAACGCGCAGCTTAACGGGCTTAAGGCCGCCCTTAAAGTACGGACCGACCGGAGTCACGAGAATGCGGAACGTGTACTCAGGAGCGGGAGCCACGCCAATCACGTCACCGGAGCCGATCATAAACGGGCGCACGTACAGGGTCGCACCGGAGCCGAAGGGCGGAACCCAGGCGGCGTTGGCAGAAACGACCTGCTTGACGGCCTCAACAAACTTGTCCTTGGGGAACGGGGGCATCTCGAGGCGCTGGGCAGAGTTGTACATACGCTCGGCGTTCATATCGGGACGGAAGCAGACGATGCTGCCGTCCTCGGCGGTGTAGGCTTTCAGGCCCTCAAAGACCTCCTGGCAGTAATGGAAGATGCCGCCGCACTCGGAGACATGCAGGGTGTGGTCGGTGGTCAGGCCGCCCTCGTCCCACTCGCCGTCCTTCCAATGGGCCTCGTAGCTGTAATCGGTCTTCATGTAGCCAAAGCCGAGGCTACCCCAATCGATATCCTTCTTCTCGACAGTCATGTGTCGCTCCTTACATACACAGTTGCATACTCGCGAACTCGCACGCAAGGACCGAGGCCGACCGCGTCGCAACGTCGCACGCCCGGAGCGTAGAGCCGGACGGGACACGCGGACAACACCAAAGCCTATGGCACGTCGATTCGCATGCACGAGATTGTACTCCCCGCACGCGCCTGATAAAACGCTTTTCTTTAACTAAGTAAAGTATTTTCATTCAACCGAAGCTAAAGAGGCCCGCCACCGTAAGCAGTGGCGGGCCTCAACGACACAGTTTGTGCGCTGCCTCGAGCTATGCGTTCTTTTTGCCCAGCTTAGCCTTAACCAAGCCGACCACGGTCGGAATGATCGACACGGCGACGATGCCGATAATCAGCAGCTCAAAGTGCTCCTGCACAAAGGGAATGCCGCCAAAGAAGTAGCCCAGCAGCGTAAAGACCGTCGACCAGGTAATGCCGCCCAGCACGTTAAAGATAACGAAGTTGCGCCAGTGCATGCCGCCCATGCCGGCGATAAAGGGCACAAAGGTGCGGATAAACGGGAAGAAGCGACCCAGGAAGATGGCCAGGTGACCCCACTTGTCCAAGAAGTCCTCGGACTTTTTGATGCGCTCGGGCGTCATAGCCTTCACCTTGCCCGAAGCGATAATCTTTTTGCCAAAGAAATGGCCAATCATAAAGTTGCACTGATCGCCCAAGATGGCAGCAGACCATGCGACGGCCAACAGAGCCACGATGTTAAAGCCGCCGTTATGGGCAAAGAAACCCGAGGCGAACAGCAGTGAATCGCCGGGAAGGAACGGGAAGAATACCACGCCCGTCTCGATGAAGATGATCAGGAACACGCCGCCGTAGGCCATAAGCGGGCCGGCGGCAATCCAACTGGCGATCGCGGTGCGCGGATCCTTAAGCAGCTCGGCAATGAAATTGATGAAACCCATGAAGTAAAACCTCTCAGTTGTGGGCGCGGGCACGTCCAAGTTGACCAGTATACGGTTGCGGCACGAGCACGGGTCAAACCCCTCAAAAGTCTTACTTCATTACCAGCAAGTTTGCATAACTGACACCTGTCGCGCAATGCCGCCAAGATTGTCCTTCCTAATCCCTAGCGAATCGCTATACTTTATTGAATCGCATTGCCATGGCGCTAAGGGAGGGCGGCCGGTGAGCTTTATCAATACCATTCGCGAGGACATCAAAACCGTCCAGGCGCAAGACCCCGCTGCGCAAAACGGTCTGGTCATCTTCCTGTCCTACCCCGGCCTGCACGCCAAGTGGAACCATGTGCCCGAGCACTGGCTGTGGGAGCATGGACATCGCTCGCTCGCCCGTGTGCTCTCGCAAATCACCCGCCACATCACCGGCGTCGAGATTCATCCCGCTGCACAGATCGGCAAGCATTTCTTTATCGACCACGCCATGGGCGTCGTCATCGGCGAAACCACCATCGTGGGCGACAACTGCGTGCTCTACCAGGGCGTTACGCTCGGCGGCACCGGCAACGAAACCGGCAAGCGCCACCCCACCCTGGGCAACAACGTCACCGTGGGCACGGGCGCCAAGGTGCTCGGCAACATTCGCATCGGCAACAACGTCAAGATCGGCGGCAATTCGGTTGTCGTTAAGGACGTGCCCGACAACTGCACCGTCGTGGGCGTGCCAGGCCGCATCATCAAGCGCAACGGCTGCCGCGTGTTCGAGGAGAGCTTCGATGCCAAGCAGCATCGCGAGTACATGCCCGATGACGCCGCCGAGCAGTCCGCGCTCAACCGCCAAGGCATCACCGAGAATGCCCGCCGCGTCAAGGAACTCGAGCGAGAGGTGGCCGAGCTCAAAGCCCTCGTCACGAAGCTCATGGACGAACGCTAGAAGCGGATGGCTACCGACAACATTGACGTCAACGCAAAGGCGCGCCAGGGAATTCATCCCCGGCGCGCCTTATTTGTGATATGACAAAGGGGCTGCCCCTTTATCAAATTATGCGAACTGGCTCAGATAGAGGTCGGCGTAGGCACCCTCGGCAGCCAGCAGCTCCTTATGCGTACCCTGCTCGATAATGTTGCCATGATCCATGACCAAGATCAGGTCGGCATCCACAATTGTCGACAGGCGATGCGCGATCACAAAGCTCGTGCGCCCGCGCATAAGCGCATCCATGGCACGGCCGATGGCAAGCTCGGTACGCGTGTCCACGCTCGACGTCGCCTCGTCCAAGATGAGAATCGCCGGGTTGTTGAGCAGTACGCGCGCGATGGTCAGCAGCTGGCGCTGACCTTGGCTGATGCTTTCGGCATCGTTGGCCACGTGCGTGTCGTAGCCCTGTGGCATGGTGCGCACAAAGAAATCGACCTGCGCGGCACGGGCGGCGGCCACGACCTCCTCGCGCGTTGCCTCAGGGCAGCCATATGCGATGTTTTCGGCAATCGTGCCATCGAACAGCCAGGCGTCCTGCAGCACCATGCCAAACTGCTGCCGCAGCTCGCCGCGATCCATGCGGCTCGTATCCACGCCGTCGAGCGTAATACGCCCGCCGTCAATCTCGTAGAAGCGCATGAGCAGGTTGATGAGCGTGGTCTTGCCCGCGCCCGTGGTTCCCACCACGGCGATCTTCTGGCCCGGCTCGGCGGTGAACGACACGTCGCGCATAAGCAGCTTTTCGGGCGTGTAGCCAAAGCGCACATGCTCAAAGGCGACGCGGCCCTCCACGCGACCCGGTAGCTTGGCGGCCTCGCCCGGCTGCGGATCGGCCTCCATCTCGGGCTCATCGAGCAGGTCGAACACGCGCTCCGCACTCGCCAGCGCGCTCTGCAGCGAGTTGAAGGTAAACGACAGCTGCGTCATGGGCTCGGATGCCTCGTAGATAAACTGAAAGAACGCTTGGAACACGCCGACGGTCATGTGGCCGGCAACCAACATGCTGCAGCCCACAAGCGCAATAACGATCTGCGCCAAACGGCCGATAAAGCGCACTGCGGGGCCGACAGCATTGATCATAAAGTCGGCCTTGGTGCTCACACGAGCCAGTTCCTTCGAAGCCTCGTGCACCTCAGCGGAGCTCTGACGTTCGCGGTTAAACGCGCGGATCACCAGACGGCCCGAATAGCCTTCCTCGACCGCACTCGTAATCTTGGACACCCACTCCTGGCGCTCGCCCGTCACATCGTGTGTGCGGCGCGAGACGACCTTCGTCACCAGCAGCGACAGTGCCGTAAAGAACAGAAAGACGAGCGTAAGCTGCACGCTGAACACGAACATCACGCTCACAGCACCAACAACCGTGCCGATCGACACGAGCAGCTGCAGCAATCCGCGCTGCATGCTCTCGGACATCTTGTCCAGGTCGTTGGTCGCGCGGCTGACGACCTCGCCGGGACGATGCGCGTCAAAATAGGCGAGCGGCAGACGGTTGAGCTTTTGCGCGATGCGGTTGCGCAGGCACAGATTGAGGCGTTCGGCCACGCTCGACATCAAAAAGCTCTGGAGCGCGTAGAACGAAGCGGCGGCCGTCCAAATCAAAAAGTAGATGAAGATAGTCCTGCCGCAGTTCTCCCAGGTGATGCTGAAGGTGGCGTTGTTGACAAACGCTACCTGAATGTGGCCCCACAGCTCATCGATCACGCGGGCGCTATATGCCGGCGCGGCAGTGTTAAAGATGACATAGAACACAATGCTCGCGAACACGATATAGAAGCGCCAATGGTCGCCGGCAGCCTCACTCCACAGGCGGCGCACAGTCGCCCAGGTATCCCGAGGCGTCTCGTCCTCGTCTTCGTCGTCCACGTCGCGCATACGCTCTGCCTCGGCGCGGGCGCGCTCGTCCTCGGCACGTTCGTTTTCCTCGTAGAGCGCTTGGCGGCGAGCCTCGCGCTCGGCTGCAGCCTTGGCGGCGTCATCCAGCTCGGTCGACGCGGCAGCCGTTTCCTCGACCAGTCCCGCGGCAGCGGCGTCATCAACGCCGCCCTGCTTCTTGAGCTCCTCGGTCATGCTACTCACCTCCCTTCATCTGCGATTCCGCGATGGCGCGGTACACCTCGCAGGTTTCCATAAGCTCGCCATGCGTGCCCAGACCCACAACCTCGCCATCCTTGAGCACGACGATCTGGTCGGCGTGCAAGATCGTCGAGATGCGCTGCGCGATGATGAGCACCGCAGCGTCACGCGTCTCGTCTTGCAATGCATGGCGCAGGGCCGCATCGGTCTTAAAGTCCAGGGCCGAAAAACTGTCATCGAAGATGTACAGATCGGCGCGCTTCATGAGCGCGCGAGCAATGGCCAGGCGCTGGCGCTGGCCGCCTGAAAAGTTCGTGCCGCCCTGCGCCACCGGGGTATCGAGCCCCTGCGGCTGATCGAGCACAAAGGTGCTCTGGGCAACCTGGAGCGCGTGAAGCATGTCGCCCTCGGTCGCGCCTTCGTTACCAAAGCGAAGGTTGCTCGCCACCGTGCCCGAGAACAGCCACGCCTTCTGCGGCACATAGGCAATGCGCCCGCGGATTTCGTCTTGCGTAAGCTCGCGCAGGTCCACACCATTCAGGCGAATGGAGCCCTTGGTGGCATCGTGGAAGCGCAGCAGAAGCTTTGCCACCGTCGATTTGCCCGAGCCTGTCGAGCCAACGATCGCAGTCGTCTGACCGCGACGGCAGGCAAAGCTCAGATCGCACAGGGTGTCCTCGTCGGCATCGTCAAAGCGAAACGACATGTGGTCGAACACGGCCACCGCATCGGCTTCGTCTTGGGGCTCGCGCGCCCCGTCATCCAGCGTGCGCTCGCCATCGACGATGCTCGGCTCAATCTCCAACACCTGCTGCGCACGGTTCAGGCACGCGGCAGCACGCGGAAGCGTCAGCACCACCATCTGGGCCATCATCACAAAGAACAGGATCAGAATTGCATACTCCAGCACCGCCGAGATACTCGCAATCTGCATGGCGTGGGCACCTACGCGGTTGCCGCCCACCCACAGCACCGCCACCTCGGCGATGTTCATCAAAAAGAAGCTTGAGCTGTCGAGGCCCACAAACAGGTGGTTGACTTTGATGGCGTTGGCGGCGTATTCGCTAAACACCTCGTCCAGACGCCGTTCCTCGTGGCGCTCCTTGTTAAACGCACGGATGACGCGCACGCCCACAATATTTTCGCGCAGCACCACGTTCATGCGGTCGATAAAGCCCTGTAGGCGCATAAAAATCGGCGCCGCGTTGGCAACCGTAAAGACCGCCGCCACCAGCACAATCGCAACGACTACGCCCAGAAGCGTGCCCATGGCGGGATCGATAAACCAGGCGAAGATGATGCCCGCCACAGCCAAAAAAGGCACGGGCAGCACCAGCTGAATCGTCTGCAGAATCGCCTGCTGAATCACGTTGATGTCGTTGAGCGAGCGCGTGATCATCGATCCGGTGCCAAAGCGCTCAAAATCGCTGGCCGCGAGCTCGAGCGATTTGTCGTACACGGCATTGCGGATATCGCAAGCCACGTTGGCGGCCAGGCGCGCCGAAAGATAGCAGCCCAGCACCGTACCGCCGCTAGCCATGCTGGTCGCGATAAACATGTATAGGCCGTTGCGTAAAATGTAGTCGACATCGCCCGTGGTAATACCGGTGTTGACCATGTTCGCCAGCATCGTGGGAACCAACAGCGTACCGACGTTATCCACCAGCAGCACCAGCAGCGTCACTGCGACAAGCCCTCGATATGGCTTTAGAAACCTCATTAACAGTCGCACGACTCCCCCTCACCTTGATTCTCGGCTTGGCTCTCGGCAGCGATATGCTGCTTAAAGGCATCGCACTCATCGCCGAGCACCTGAGAGAATTTGCCGATCAAGCGCATAATCTCGCGCTGCTCACATGGCTCAAGCGCGCCAAAGGCTCGCTGCTCGGCCTTGAGTGCCGGCAGCGCATAACGCTCGGCAAATCGCCTGCCCTCTTCGGTCAGGCTCACAACCTTGTTCTTACGGCTGCCTTCGGCAAACTCCAACGTTGCGAAGCCCCGCGCCGTCAAGGTTTTAATTGCCGAGTTGATGGTCTGCTTGCTGTAGAACCATTCGCTTGTCAGACGGCTCACGGCGATGCTACCGCCCGCCGTCCTGGTGTCGACGAGCATCCAATAGGCGCAGTCCGAAAGACCGCAGGTGCGCGAGAACTCCGAATAGATATGGTCGAGTCCATTGAGCATCCGGTCAAAATCGACCAGCGTAACCGCACTATTCATCTATCCCACCATTCGATTGTCCGAGTTTTGACCAATTTGTATCTCTACATTAGTCCGAGTTTTGACTATCGTCAACAGGCTCTCCGCAAATGCGTGCATTTTTATGGCCTATCGGCAGAAAAGACCGCCGGCGCGGGGGCTGCGCCAGCGGTCACGTGAAAATCGAGCTTTATTGCCTGTTAGGCGGCGACGGCCTCATAGACCGTAGCGCCCGAGAAGCTGTCATGCAGGCTCTTGCCGGCAATCCACGGCAGCTCGACGACCTCGCAGACCGTGTTGACCAGCTCGGATCAGTCAGTAAAGTGGCCCTTGTCGTTGAGGGCCTCGCAATCCTGAACACGCCAATAGCCATCGGTGTGCGTGATGTAGTACTCGTGATCGTTGATCGACACGAAAGCGCGCGTCTTGGAACGCAGCAGCTTCAGAAATCCTTCGAAATCGGTCTCGACGACATCTCCAGCCTGGAACATGATGTTACCTCCTGGCCCGGCGCCACCACGGCGCATTGATAAACGTTGGTGCTCCTTTAGTAAAACCTTTATCAGAGGTTATGCGTTCGTCATTTAGGCAAGTGGTAAAAAACCGCAGGGTAGACGGGATAAAACGTTTAACCATTCTATTTGTTTGTCACATTCTGAAGGTACTTTTATGCAAACCTACTTTCCCAATTGGAATCTATCCTTTTGGCCGGGCAATTGACCGTCTATCGTTTGAGCCCGACGGGTATGAACGGGGCATCTGCAACGCCACCGCAAGGAGACACCATGGAGACTATCGAAGCACTTATTCACCGCCGCAGCTGCCGCAACTACAGCGATCGTCCCGTCGAGGCCGAAAAGCTTGCACATATTATCGAAGCCGGCCAATATGCACCGAGCGGCATGGGCCGCCAGCCGGTGACGTTTGTCGCCGTCACCGACCCCGCGACCGTCGAGCGTCTCTCGCAGCTCAACGCCCAGGTCATGGGCAGCAACAGCGACCCCTTCTATGGCGCCAAGACCGTTGTGGTGGTGCTGGTTGACCGCAGCGTGCCCACACATCTGGAAGACGGCTCGCTCGCCATGGGCAACCTGCTCAACGCTGCCTATGCGCTGGGCGTTGATTCGTGCTGGATTCATCGCGCCCACGAGGTTTTCGATTCGCCCGAGGGCCTGGAGCTACTGGCCAGTTGGGGTCTACCCGCCGACGGCAGCCTGCGCGGTGTCGGTCACTGCATTCTGGGCTATGCCGAGGACACGCTGCCCGAGCCCAAACCCCGCCGCGACAACGTGGTATACGTCAAGTAGCGCAGGAGTGTCCCAAACTGCCGGCAGAAAAGGAACGTCCCCTTCTGCCGGCAAGCTATGTTGATATTTGAGTTGTCGTCGTTTCGTTCGTCTGGGCCGTTTCGGCGTCGTCGCCTTGCTTGTCTTCGTCCTTTTGCGCATCGGCGATGGTGGAGGCCGCCGCAACGATACCGCGCTGGGGCGCAACGCCCGTCTGGGTCTGTGCGCCCTCGACAACTTCTGTGCCTGCATGCGCGAGCTCGGGCGATTTAAACACTGCGTCCAAGTTGGCGCCACCGCCGGCGTAGCCAAGCGCAGCGAGTGCGATGACGATCACTGCAACGACGACCGCGATCGGAACATAACGATGCCAACCAGCCGGATTGAGTCCGCTGCGGCGAGCCGCCCCGCGGCTGATGTAACCGAGCGTTCCATCGTGCTTGAGCTTTGAGCCCACCACGCGTTTCCGGCCCCATAGCGAGGACTCTGCCTGCATGGCCAAGCGGGCGCTTGCCGAAGGATAGCCGTATTTAGTGCGCTTGAACGAGCCGTCAAACCCCGAGGCGTGTTTACCCCACGTCACCGATGTTGTGCGTCGGTTGACCGGCGCGGCACTCCGCCTTCTGCGGCTCGGTTTTGAAGTCTCAGCCATATGCCCTCGCACGCCGTAACCGAATCGAAACAATAACGCTTTGGACTGTAGCACACGCGTCGCGCGCGGTCACGGGCGCCTCGCTCAACGGTCATCGTCCTTCAGCAAGCGCCACAGCGTTGTACGGCTTATGCCCAGCACCTCCGCCGCACGGGTTCGGTTGCCGTGGAGATGATCTACAACCAGATGCGCGATATCTCGCTCGGTATCGGCCAGCGGTCGCAGGATATACAGGTCACTTTCGAGCGTCGGGGCGCCAAAGGTTGCGGTCTTAATCACGTCCTCTTGGGCGAGCACTTCCTCCGCCACAGCGCGGTCCACCGTGCCCGCCCCCACCAATATATACAGTCGTTCCGAGACCTCGCGGAGCTGCAGATAGTTGCGCGGCCAGCGGTAAGCATCGAGCGTCTTCGTCGCCGCGGCAGACAGCGTGGCCGCTGCCGTCCCAAATGCATCAGCGAGATATTCCAAATAGCGCGCAACCTTCGTCGACGCGGCTCCCTGCTCGGCGATTGCCGGCGCCACGCTCACCGCACAGGCGAAGCGCTCGGTCACAAAGGCGGCTTGATCACTTTCGCTGCCGCCCGGCATGTCATTCGCCGTCAGCACCACATGGCAGCGCGTCGCCAACGCGGTGTCGGCCATCGTGGAAACGAGCTCGCGGAGGCGCTGGGGGCCAACCGCGTTCCAGCCCTCAATGCAAAGGGTCAGCCCCGTTTGGAACAGCGGCGATTCGGAGCTTTTGAGCATATGGCGCCAACCGCGATCGGTGAGTTCATCGAGCGCAACGGAAACAAAGGGCTGATCGGCAAAAGGACCGTCCAGATAGAGGCGCTTGGCGATCTCAACCTGACCCGCTCCCAGCTCACCCTCGAGCATAAGGGGCACACCGCGCGCGTAGCTCTCGGCAACTGGTGCAGCCACCGCAGCGGCACCCTCAACGATGCCGTACGCGCTCGATTCGTAGCGGGCCTCAACTTCGTCGGCGTTGAGCCACTCGACGCCCGCATGCGCCGCGGCACCGCGCACCTCGCGGACCACGACGGCCCAAAGGCCCCCGCCCTCTTTGTCGGTGGGGCGAACGGTCAGGCTCAGGCGCGTACCCGCACGCCCCATAACCAGACGCGCGCCGTCTCCTATACGGTCGAGGCGCTCAGCGACAAAAACCGCCACATCCCGCTCAAGCGCCGCGTCATTCATGGTCGAGATCGCGACGTCCCCATGCGCATCGATTGCCAATGCCGAGGCCCCGGCAGCAGCCAGGGCATCGGTCAAGATGTTCAGTTTGGCATCGCTATCCATGATTTGCCCCTGTCCGCGGCGTCGTGCAACCGCCGACGGTCGTACGACCGAGTGTTTCAAAATTGAACGATATTGCTTACCAAACACTATAGGGCAGAAAGCGCCGTCCTGCGAGTATAGGTGTTGCCCCGCATCGCCATCCTGGCGGGGCGATAAGAGCTCTTCGGGACTTATAAACCTGCGGACAAGCCATACCCGCAAGAGCTCCTATCGCTCCACCGCAAGCATGCGCTCACCAGCACGAAGCACGCAGCACGCAAACAAGCTACTTCTCTACCAGATTCCCAGTACGTGTTGCATTCCTAAACTCATGCACGCAATGCCAATCCAGCAGCAAAAGCCCAGCACGATGGGCTTGCCGCCCTTTTTGACCAGCTCGACGATATCGGTATTAAAGCCAATAGCCGCCATGGCCATCACAATAAAGAACTTCGACAGCTCCTTGATGGGCGCCGTGATGGATGCAGGAAGCTGAAGCACCGTGGTGATCACGCTCGCCAGCACAAAGAACAGCACAAACATGGGAAACGCACGTTTAAGCGAGAACGTGCTTTTGGCGTCGCCGCCGGCTTTGCGCGCCAGATGCATCTGCCAGCATGCGAGGACCAACGTGATGGGGATAATGGCCAGCGTCCTGGTAAGCTTGACCACCGTGGCGCTCTCGAGCACATTGGCGCCGGGATGCATGCTGTCCCAGGCACTCGCCGCAGCCGTTACGGACGAGGTGTCGTTGATGGCGGTGCCGGCAAACAGGCCAAAGCCCTCGTTGGTCAGCCCGAGCATGCCGCCGAGCGTTGGAAACACGAGCGCCGCGATAACGTTAAACAGGAAGATGACCGAAATGGCCTGGGCAATCTCGCGATCGTCGGCATCGATGACGGGTGCGGTCGCGGCGATGGCAGAACCGCCGCAAATCGACGAACCCACACCCACAAGCGTCGCGATCTTGCCCGGCACGTTCATGACGCGGCAGAGGACAAAGGCGATGACAAGCGAGGTCGAGATTGTCGCCACGATAATCGGCAGCGACTGGGCGCCCTTGGACAGAATCTGGGAGAGGTTCATGCCAAAGCCAAGCAGAATAACCGCGTACTGCAAGACTTTTTTGGACGTATAGGTGACGCCGGCGGCGAGCTGTTCGCGACGCTTCCCGGGAAAGACGAGCGCCAGGACCATGCCAAAGAGGATGGCAAATACCGGACCGCCGACCACTTCAATTTGTTTGCCGAGCAACGTCGCGGGAATGGCGATGATCAGGCAGAACAAGACGCCTTTCCAGCGCTCGCGTACGATATTTGCCAGTTGCATATGGGACTCCTTCTTTCTATTTCACGTTTGCGACGGCTTATGATACGGCAACATTGAGCGCAGCCTTGCGCAAACACAGGCTAAGATGCCGCAATAGTTCTCAGGCAACAGCCGAATTACCCACCGCGGAGAGCTGATTCGCGGCATAATTAACAACTGACATATGAGTTTGATAGAACAGTTGCGAGGCGCTATGGAAGAATCGATGCACGTCGGCGAGCAGGAAACGAGCCTACAGGACCAGTCCTACCACACCATTCGACGCAAAATCGTCTACCTGGACTACAAGCCCGGCGAAAAGCTGGGCGTCAAGCAGCTTTGCGACGACCTGGATATGGGGCGCACCCCTGTGCGCGAGGCACTGGTACGTCTGGCGCAAGAGGGCCTGGTGCGCACCGTACCCCAAAGCGGCACCTATGTTTCGCCCATCAACCTCACCCTTGCCGAGAGTGCCTGTTATATCCGCGAGCATCTGGAAAAGCAGGTGATCGTGGAGTGCTGTGCGCGCGCCACCTCGGCAGGCATCGAGCAGCTCGACCGAGCCATCGCGCTGCAGGAAAAGGCCATGGCCGATGAGGATCGCATCGGCTTCTTTTTGAGCGACAACCTCATGCATCACATGATTTTTAGCATCGCATGTCGCAGCACCGTGTGGTCGTGGCTCGAAGAGACCAATGCCGACCTGGAGCGCTTCCGCTGGCTGCGCGCCGCCACGCAGGTTCTCGACAATCAGGACATCGTGAACGAGCACAAGCAGATTCGCCGCGCTATCGCCGGTCGCGACCCCATCGAAGCGAGCTTTTTGGTCAGCAAGCACCTGCACATGATGTTCCGCAACCAAACCGAGGTCCTGGACCAGTTCCCCGAGTACTTCGAGACCAGCAAGCTCCGCTAACCTACCAAAAAAGGACAGGTTCATTTTGGCAGGTTTTATCTGTGCAAATGCAACAAGGCCCGGCTCCGTCAAATGCGGAGCCGGGCCTTAGTCGCTAGAACGGCGGAACCAACTACTCGACAGTAACGCTTTTCGCCAGGTTACGGGGCTGGTCGACGTCGCAGCCGCGCAGGATGGCGACCTCGCGTGCGAGCAGCTGCAGAGGAACGCTCGCCGTGATGGGGCTGAACACGTCGCGGACTGCCGGCACGCGGATGATGCAGTCGGCGATCTTGTTGATCTCCTCGTCGCCCTCGGTGGCAACGACGATGACCTTGGCACCGCGCGCCTTGCACTCCATAAGGTTCGACACGGTCTTGTCGTAGGTGGCACTCTTGGTGGCCACAGCGATGACAGGGAAGCCCGGGTCGATCAGGGCAATGGGGCCGTGCTTCATCTCGCCGGCGGCGTAGGCCTCGGCGTGCAGGTAGCTGACCTCCTTGAGCTTGAGCGCGCCCTCGTAGGAAATGGCGGCACCCATGCCACGCCCCACGAACAGCGCCGACTGCGCGTCCTTGCACAGCAGGGCGGCCTCATGAACGGCCTCGGTTTGGGTATCCAAAATCCACTGGATCTGCTCGGCCGTATCGGAAAGCTCGCGGAACAGCATGCGCGCCTGTTTGGTGGTCAGGCGGTACTTGACCTGCGCCAGCAGCAGAGCCAAAAGCGTGAGGCTCACAACCTGGCCGATAAAGCTCTTGGTCGAGGCGACCGCAATCTCCTTGTTGGCCTTGGTGTAGATGACGCCGTCGCTCTCACGCGCCACGGGGCTGCCCACCACGTTGGTGATGCCGAAGACCTTGGCACCCTTGATGCGCGCATCGCGAATGGCGGCAAGGGTATCGGCCGTCTCGCCCGACTGGGACACGGCAACGACAAGCGTCGTCGGCGTAATGATGGGGTTGCGATAACGGAACTCGCTGGCCGCCTCCACCTCGGTGGGGATGCGAGCCCAGCCCTCAATGAGATTCTTGGCAATGAGGCCAGCGTGATAGCTGGTGCCGCAAGCGATCACGTAGACGCGGTCGATGTCATTGAGTTCCTCGAGCGAAAGGCCCAGCTCGTCGATGTCGAGCTCGCCGGCCGGCGTCATACGACCAACCAGCGTGTCGCGCACGACGCGCGGCTGCTCGTGAATCTCCTTGAGCATAAAGTCGGGATAACCGCCCTTTTCTGCCATGTCCAGGTCCCAGTCGATGTGGGTGACCTTGGGCTCGATAACGTTGCCGGCCTCGTCGGTGTACTCGACGCCTGCGGGCGTGAGCTTGGCAAACTGACCGTCCTCGAGCACCACGACGTCGCGGGTTGCGTCGATGAGCGCGATGACGTCGGAGGCGACATAGGCGCCGGTCTCGCCCGCGCCGACCACGATCGGGGAATCCTTGCGGGCCACGGCGATCACGCCGGGCTCGTCAGCGCACACGGCGGCCAGACCATAGGCACCGACCACGTGGGCGCAAGCCTCGCGCACGGAGGCCATCAGGTCGTGCGTCTCGGCATAAGCCTCTTCGATCAGATGCGCGAAGACCTCGGTATCGGTCTCGCTCTTAAAGTGGTGGCCGCGGCCCTCCAGCTCTTCGCGCAGCTCGGCGAAGTTCTCGATGATGCCGTTGTGGACGATGGCGATACGACCGTCGCAGCTGGTGTGGGGGTGAGCGTTAACGACGGAGGGCTTGCCGTGGGTGGCCCAACGGGTGTGGCCGATACCGCAGGTAGCGTCGCTGTCGATATTGGAAAGCTCGCTCTCCAAGCCCGCGACCTTACCCACGCGGCGGATGACATCGAGGTGCGCCGCGGCGCCCTCGCCCACCTCGAGCGCGACGCCCGAGGAGTCATAGCCGCGATACTCCATACGCTTGAGGCCCGTGACCAGGATGTTCTTTGCAATATCAGAGCCGGTGTAGCCGACAATTCCGCACATAGGATAAATCCCTTCGTCCGCTTGACTGCAAAACGTCCACGCACAGGGGGCGCTGAGACGCATAACGTTCGAGTATTGTACTCACGCAAACGCAAGCTGATATACCAGAAGTGGTATCTCAACTTAGATACCACTCGATGCACACACGTCCAGCCGGTCCAAACCACCACAAAGGTACCTGCCCCCTTCGTGGTGGTCGCGCTGGCAACGGCGTTTCCCCAGATAAACCTGCCAAAATAAACCTGTCCCTTTTTGGTAGGTTTGGGATGCTACAATCTGGCTTGTACTTGAAACGCATCAAAGGGGCCGCTATGGCAAAGGTAAAAATCAGCGACGTCGCGCGCGAGGCCGGGGTTTCGTTGGGCACGGTTTCCAACGCGCTCAACCACCCCGAAAAGCTGCGCCCCGAGACCCTCAAGCTCATCAACGAGACCATCAATCGCCTTGGCTACCTGCCCAACCAAAGCGCCCGTCAGCTCGCGGGCGGCGCCACCAAGTCCTTTGGCCTGGTGCTCCCCCGTCTCGATCACGGCTTTTCGCTCCAAATCGCCAGCGGCGCCCACAACGAGGCCCGCAAGCACGGCTACGACTTGCTCATCGCCAACGCCGATAACGACGATATTCTCGAGGATCATTACCTGCGCTACTTTATGGGCACCCAGATGTCCGGCGTCATGGTTCAGCCCATGGCATCCCCCGACTGGCACCCCGCCATGACCAAGATGCCCGTGCCGATCGTCCATCTGGACATCCATTGCTCCGAGCCCGGCTACTACGTAGCGGCCGACAATGAGGCCCAGGGTCGCATCATTGCCGAACTTGCCATCGCCCGCGGCGCGCACCATATTGTCGTCGTCGGCCGAGCAGCATTTATGCAACTCACCCTGCGCGTCCTTGGCATTCATAAGGCGCTCGCCCTGCACCCCGATATCAAGATCGAAGTCATCGACGCCGGCGAATGGAATACCGCTGCCGACGGCTACGGCATCGGTGCCCAAATCGCCGAGCGCCCCGCGGACGAACGTCCCGATTTTGTCGTCGGCCTGACCGATGTGTTGGCCTCGGGCGTCGTTTCGGCACTGGTCGACAAGGGCATCTCTGTCCCCGGGCAAGTACGCGTAGCAGGCTGCGATGGCAACCCGCTCGCTTGGAGCGGATCGGTCCCGCTCACTACGGTAGCGCCCCCGGGCTACGAGATTGGCCGCAAGGGTGTCCAACTGCTGATGGAGCAAATCGAGAACAAGGCCCCGGCAAAGATCAAGCATATCCGTGTCGGCTCCGCAGCGCGTACCGTCACCGCAGTCGCCGCCGAGGATATCAACCGCCAAGAACTGGTACGTCCGTTCCTACTGGAACGCGCCAGCACCCAGGCAAGCAGCCAGACCGACGCCACGGCCATCAACCTCGGTGCGTATCTATAGCACGCCCGCGAGTATGCTAAGTCGCCGCTTAAGCAAAAGGGGCCCGACCATTGCCGGACCCCTTTTGCTTAAGCGCAAACGTGAGCAATCGCTCGTTTCAACGCCGCAATTTTCTAGCGCACAGTCTTGATTGCCGCCGCCAGGTCGAACAACGTATCGAGCACGGCCTCGCAGCCATCCACCACGTCCTGCGGCAGCGGCACAATATCGGGGACGGCAAAGACGTGGCAGCCGGCCGTGATGCCCGAGACGCAACCATTGCGCGAATCCTCGACCACGGCGCACTCCTCGGGGGCAAAGCCCGCACGCTCGCAGGCGAGCAGATACATCTCGGGGTCGGGCTTGCCGTGCACGACGTCCTCGCCACACGTTACCGTTTCAAACTTGTCAAAAAGACCGACCATCTTAAGGTTGCGCTCGGCCGTAACGAGGCGCGACGACGTCGCTAGGCCCACGTGATAGCCCGCAGCTAGCAACTCGTCTAGGCACTCGGCGGCGCCGGCCTTAAGCTCCAGTTCGGTCTTGACCATCTCGTCGCGAATCTCCTTGTGGCGACGATAGATCGCCTCGGTGGTTTCGTGGCTGCCATAATGCTTATCGAGGATATCCATAACATCGGGCAGCGTGCGGCCGATAAACTGATGGATCAGCGCTTCATCAATCGCGAGCCCCAGCTCAGCGGCGCCTGCCTTCCAGGCCTTAATCCCCAAACGCTCGGTATCGACCAGCGTTCCATCCATGTCAAAAATAACAGCCTTGATCATATCGGTCCCCCATCGACTCTCGCTGTCGCGTTGCTGCAACTCTACCGCATTTGGCAACTTGTATATAACGTATATGCCATATTGCACTTTCGTTACACAGATAGAAGTCTTATGGCAAGTAACGCATTAGGATTATAGTTTTCGATCGAGTACTCAACGATAAGGATCGTTTCATGCTTTCAGACACCGCCGCACCCGCAGAGGAGCTTCAGGACAAACTCGCAGCACTCGAGCAGCTGCTTTTGGCATACGGACGCGTCGCCATCGGCTTTTCCGGTGGTGTCGACAGCAGCTTTTTGGCCGCGGTCTGCGCCCGCATCATGCCTACCAATACCCTCCTCGTCCATCTCACCACGCCGCTCATCGGCACGCCCGAACAGACTTCGTTTGAGCAGTCCGTTGATGGACAGGCCAATGAGGGGCCGCATTTTAAGCTCCCCGTGCTCAATCTTTCGGTGGATCAGCTGCAGCTCCCCCAAGTAGCCTGCAACGATGCTAATCGCTGCTACCACTGCAAGCACGCCGGCTTTACCGCCATCGTCAACCACGCCAAGTCGCTCGGCTTTCCCACCGTCATCGATGGCAGCAATGCAAGCGATCGCGGTGACTACCGCCCCGGCATGCGTGCGGCAGAAGAGCTCGGCGTACGCTCCCCTCTCATGGAGGTCGGCTTTACCAAGGACGAAGAGCGCGAGCTGCTGCGTGCATGGGGCTACCCCGTTTGGAACCTGCCGGCGGGAGCCTGTCTTGCCACGCGCGTTCCCACGGGCGAGAAGCTTACGCGCGAGAAGGTCGATTTAATCCGCGCCTGCGAGGATTACCTGCACGATCTTGACTTGGCTCAGGTCCGCGCACGCTTGGTCGGCGGCTGCATGCATATCGAGGCCGCACCCGCAGATGTCGCCAAGATTGCCACCCTCGGCGGTGCCGCCGTCGACGACAAGGGCAAGACCCCGCTGCCCGCCGCCATCGAGTCCGCGCTGCGCGAGCTGGGCTGCGACCATATCTCCCCCGAGGTCACCCCCTACATTCACGGCAACATGAATCTTTAGGTTGCGCCGTTTTACAAACGGCGCAACTGCTCGGCGCTGCGCGGGCTCCGGGCACGGCAATCTGACGTTCAACTTCGCGGGCGCGACCAAAAGGTCAGCGCCCGCTTGTTTCACGTCACCTTACCGCACCCGAAGCCCGCTCGCTCGCATATGCCCAACCTGCACTGCGTTAACTGACCTGCCAATAAGGGACAGGTTTATTTTGGCAGGTTTTATCTGGGGAAATATCGCGAGGCAGTCGCTCCTCTAGCACCCATCTAACTTCGAGAGGCACTAGAGAGGCGACCCGGCTGCATCTACTTCTTCCGATATCGGCGGTTACGACTCGTCGATGAACCCATTACTTCGATGAGCCCTTTATCCGCCATTTTTGGCAGATGGTAACGGACAGACGAAATTCTGACCCCCGATGCAACCGCTATTTCTCGCGCCGTCATATCCACTTCGGCGCTGAGAGCCTCCAGGATCCTATCCGCCGTCGAAGCTGACGGTTCTCTGTTCCTATCGATAATTTCGAACGTGTCTTTGCCGCATTTTGACAGGGCATGTTTATCTACAAGGTCCCCGCAGATCAGACGAATGTCATCCGAATCCCACTTCAGGGCCTCTCGTATTTTTTGAACATCGCATACGCACCCATGCTCCCGCATAAACATGAGCAATGTTTCTTCGCGATCCGTCAGCTCGGCGCCCACATGGCTCTGAATCCACGTGCGGTTTTCAGCAAGCTCCGCCCCGTGCCGGGAAAGCAGCACCGTAAACGAATCGGCCTTAACGATAAATTTCGGCCTGCCAAGCGAACGAGACTCCATCTCGCGAATCATAGCCGGGATACCAGATCCCTGGCTTTCCGCAACGGCCCCCTCGGCATGCTCTAACGGCGTCGCCCCCATTAGGCTCATGAGCTTTGGGTTTCGGCAGCGCGATTCCCCGTCTGCAAGATTGTCCACCGTCTTTCCGCCCCAAAGCCCGCCAGGGTTTTTGATCTCTATTCTGTCTGGATAGATATCGACACTCACGGCCTGCCCCACAAACATGGGCGAATATTCTCGATGGATGCAGGCATTTGCCAAGGCCTCGCGCAAAACCTCCTGGGGAACTTCCCAATCCTCCCTTCTGCCAGCGCCTTGCACTATCGTCGCTTTGCGCAAGTTTCGTCCAATCGCGGCAAGGGCATCTTCGATGCAAGCCGGAATCGGGCCATCGCACAACTGGCGGTCAATAAACCGGGGTTGCCCGGGTGCAGATTTTTCCACATCGGAATGAACGGCGACATCGATCATCAGTTTGGGATAGAACTGCTGGGGGTAAATTCCCGCCGACAGAAGCCCCGCGAGCTTCACGGCACCATCCTTTGTAGTGATATTGAGTCTGACCAGCTGCTTTTCCAGCGTATCGGCCCCGCGCAAAACGCGCGGGGTCTGCAGCCGGCGATTTGCGATAATAGACCGCACGACATCTGGATCCAAATCCTCGACCGTTGCCTCCGAAACCACCGTGCCGTCTGCATCGCTCGGAAGCAACGCACTCTGCAGCTCATATAGCTCAGCGGGTGACATCTTGATATCTTTATCATCCACGCGCTTGTAGCTACCGTTCTGCACGCCGCGCGCGCCGATATAGCAAGGCTTCGCTTTAAGCTCAAGTTCAAAGATGCGCACCAGAAGCACCTGGAGCCCGTCGACCTCGCCTCGATCAAGCTCGTACCGCGGCGCATGGGCCACCACTGCCGCTGAGCCTCCGTCTCCGATACCCGAAACAAACTGATCGCGCACCCTATCGATAGCAAAGTTAGCCGAAGGAACAAATCCTTCGGCTTCGTTCAGGCCCAAAATAATGAGCCCACCCGCAGTGTTCGCAAAAGCGCTCACTGTCTCCCATACGTCTGCGCTCAATTTATTCGTGCAGGCTTTAACTTCTACCGATGCGTCATCAGTCCCCCGCCTGCGAAGGCGCTCAACGATAAGGCCAAGAGGTTCATCCAGCAGCATCGGAATTCCGTCTCTCTAAAACGATAGATTTATCTCTCTAAAGTATAGTATATCTCTCTAACTTTAGAGAGATAGGCATCTTATTTTAGAGAGAAATTTAGAGAGATGCATCAAATTCACTGCTAGATTTCCTAATGTTATCTCTTTAACTGACCTTCTCGTTAGAGAGACATTTAGAGAGACGAGCGCAATCTCTCTAATCAAGGGCTCCACTCTTTAAGGTGCACACTTCCTAACCGTACCCTATGTTGCGGTGAAATAACTCACGATTAGCCTGCCAAAAAGGGACAGGTTTATTTTGGTAGGTTTTATCTGTGGAAACTCCGAATAGCCCCACATGCATAACCGCTGCAGCTCCATATGAGGCAAATGAACCAGCAGCGTTTGCCCCAAAATCTTGAGTATTTGTTCGACAGAACGGCCCCTGGCGGCTCCTGCTAGACTGGTAGATTCCCAACCGTCCATCCAGGAGCCTCAATGTCGCGCAAGTCCACCTACAAGCAAGTACTTTCCATCGGCACCGCCGTGGTGCTCGGGTTTGCGCTGTTTACGGGATCGCTCGACGGAGCGCCCAAGTTGCTGTCGCCGCAAAGCGATGAGCAGGCAGTAGCTCTGGCCGAGAAACAAAACGAAAGTCCCAGCCGCACCGACAACGAGGCAGACCTGGTCGCTCGGCTCGAATCGGGAACAGCGAGCTCCTCGGACTCTCAAAATAGCCAAGACGCTGGCGATGACTCCGACTCCGCCGTAAACGGCACCGGTGACGACGCTTCCGCGGACAGCGCCGTCACACCCATCGACGAGGTCGAAAACCCCGATCTCGACCGCGCCCGTGGCGTATATCTCAGCAGCATTCCTGACTACGCCGGCAACCCCTACGTTGCCCTTCGCGCCGACAGCACGCACCCGCTCGGCACACCATCATTCACACTCGATGAATACGAGCGCGCTACAGAAGAGGGTTGCTTTAAGAAGTTCTCCAAACTCGACAGCCTGGGCCGCACCCGCAAAGCGCTCGCCTGCGTGGGCCCCGAATCACTCGGTCAAGGCGAGCGCGGCGATATCTCGCGTATCCATCCCGCTGGATGGCGCCAGCAGCGCTACGACTTTATTCCGGGCCAGAGCCTCTACAACCGCTGCCACCTCATCGCCTGGTCGCTTTGCGGCGAAAACGCCAACCGCAAGAATCTCCTCACCGGCACGCGTTATCTCAACGAAACAGGCATGCTTCCGTTTGAGGAGCAGATTCTCGGCTATATCCGCGATACGGGCAACCATGTGCTCTACCGCGTCACGCCCATGTATAACGAAGAGGAACTTGTCTGCCGCGGTGTTCGCCTTGAGGCGCAATCGGTCGAGGACCACGGTAAGACCCTCTGCTTCCACGTGTACTGTTACAACCTGCAGCCGCACGTGCAGATCGACTACGCCACCGGCCGCAACCAGACCTCGGGAGACTAGGGCCGACCAAGCTGCCCCAAAACCTAACATGATCCGTTTTCCTCCGTCCCCAAGGGATCAAAAAGGGCCGCCCCGGTTACCCAGGGCGGCCCTTGCATCGGCATGCATGTTGCAGGCAAAACCACGCGTTACTTGGCGCGGCCCTCCTCATAGCGCTCGACCAGCTTGGCCTGAACGTCATAAGGCACCTGCTCGTAGCCAGCGGGCTTCATGGTAAAGTCACCCGTGCCGCGCGTGATAGAGCGCAGGCGCGTCGAATAATCCGTCAGCTCTGCCAGCGGCGCCTGGGCAATGACCACGGTGTCGCCGCGCTCATCGGTCTCCATGCCCGTCACGCGACCGCGCGATGCCGAGATGTCGCCCATCACAGCGCCGGCGTAGCTCTCGGGAATAGTCACCGTGATTTCCTCGATGGGCTCCAGCACCACCGGATCGGCATCGGCGCACGCCTTGCGCAGACCGATGCGAGCCGCCGCGCGAAACGCCATCTCGTTGGAGTCGACGCTGTGATACGAGCCGTCGTACACAGCCACGCGAATGCCCGTGAGCGGGTAGCCGGCAATGATGCCGTCCTTCATGGTCTCTTGAACGCCCTTGTCCACGGCGGGGATCAGCGAGCGCGGAATGCGGCCGCCCACGACCTCGTCTACAAACTCATAGCCGTCGCTCGTGCCGTCGGGCCCAATAAGCGGCTCCACGCGCAGCCAGCAGTCGCCGTACTGACCGGCACCGCCGGTCTGCTTCTTATGGCGGCCCTGGGCACTTGCCGTACGGCGAATGGTCTCGCGATACGGAATGCGGATCGGCACGCTCTTGGCCACGACCTTGGTGCGATCCTCCAAACGGTTGAGTAGCACCGAAACCTGCGCCTCACCAACGGCGGAGATAATGGTCTGGCCCGTCTCCTCGTCACGATCGATGCTCATGGTCGGATCGGCCTTGCAGGCCTTCTCGATAAACGTGTAGAGCTTCTCTTCGTCGCCGCGATTCTCGGCCTCGATGGCGATGCGGTACTGCGAGTTGGGGAACTTAAACGCCGCAGCCTCGACCTTGCCGGTAATCGAGAGCGTATCGCCCGTCTCGGCCGCCAGCTTGGGTGCCACGATAATGTCGCCGGCATAGGCGTGACCGACCTCGGTCATGTCGCGGCCGCACATCACATACAGGTGAGCCAGACGGTCGCCCTTGCGCGTGCGCGCGTTGACCAGCTCAAGGCCCGGCTCAAGCGTACCCGTCAGCACCTTAATAAAGCTGATGCGACCCTGCTGCGGATCGGCCAGGGTCTTAAACACAAACGCCACCGGACGATCATCGTCGCTTGAAATCTTGAGCGAATCGCCGTCGATAAGCGGCATCTCGCCGTAGTCGGTCGGCGCCGGGAAGTATGTGGCGATGTCGTCCATCAGCGAGTTGACGCCCTGCTCCTTAATGCAATCGCCCGCAAAGACCGGCACAAAGATGCGCTCGGCAATCGCCTTCGACAGCAGGCCTTCAAGCTCCTCCTGCGTCAGCGTCTCCTCGCCTTCCAAGTACTTCATCATCAGTTCATCGTCAGCCTCGGCCACCAGCTCGCACAGATGGTCATGGGCTTCCTCGGCCTGGGCACGATACTCCTCGGGAATCTCCGACTCAACGGCTTCGGTGCCGTTGCAATGGCGCGCCTTCATGCGCACCAGGTCGATGATGCCGTCAAAGTCCTCGCCCTCGCCCCAGGGAAGGGTCACGGCGCCCAGGCGCGTGCCAAAGCGCTCTTGCAGCAGGTCCATCGTGGTCGCAAAGCTGGCCTCGGAGCGCGACAGGCGGTTTACGAACACCGCACGCGCCAGGCGCAGGTCCTCGGCGGCATACCAGAGCTTAACCGTCGTAGGCTGCGGGCCGGCCTCGGCGTCGACCACAAACAGAGCCGTCTCGCAGACACTCATCGCGGCAAAGGCGTCGCCGATAAAATCGGGGTAGCACGGGGCATCGAGCACATTGATGCGCGCGCCCTTCCAGTCGATAGGCGCAATGGTCGTCGAGATGGAAAATGCACGCTTGACCTCTTCGGGGTCATAGTCGAGCGTGGGCTTGGTGCCGTCGTGGCCGCCCAGGCGGGCGGTCTTGCCGGAAAGGTGGAGCATGGCCTCGGCGAGTGAAGTCTTGCCCACCCCGCCTTGGCCTACGAGCACCACGTTCCTTACGTTACCGGTCTTGGGAGCACCCATGATGACCTCCTTGCAGGGCCGCGCGCAATGCGCGACGCCAACGGGGAGAGTTCGCGGTCGGTGCCGTCCCGGGAGCAGCATGGTCGGCAGCCGAGCCGACTCACCCTCCAAATGTCCTATGCCACCACCCTACCCTCACGGGCGGCTGTCCATGCATACCTTTCGGCGCACGTATGAATACAGGCGGCGAGAGGAAGAGACAAGCTTGTGAGGCGATTATTGAACCCCGTCGATGCAAACAAAAAGCCGCCACAGACCGTAAGACCTGCGGCGGCTTCGCCTCAATTAATAGTTGAGTAAATACCTGAGCCTATCCCTCGATACGGCTCAAGAACTCACGGGTGCGCTGCTCGCGCGGGTGATTGATAACCTGCTCGGCCGGACCCTCCTCGACAATGCGGCCGCCGTCCATAAAGACCACGCGATCGGCAACATCGCGCGCAAACTGCATTGCGTGGGTCACGATCACCATCGTCATATTCTGCGCCGCAAGGTCTTTAATGACACGCAGCACCTCGGCCGTCAGCTCGGGATCGAGCGCCGAGGTCGGCTCGTCAAAGAACAGGATCTCCGGGTCGAGCGCCAAGGCGCGGGCGATACTCACACGCTGTTGCTGGCCGCCCGAAAGCTCACATGGCACCTTGTTCTCGTTGCCCGTAAGCCCCATCTGCGCGATCAACTCGCGCGCACGAGCTTCCGCCTGTTCGCGCGGGCGCTTAAGCACGCGGATCGGCGCGTCGATGATGTTTTTCATCACGGTATAGTGCGGGAACAGGTTGTAATTTTGGAACACCAGGCCGAATCGCGAGCGTGCCCGCTTGGGCACATCGCCCTTCGCATAGACCGCGCCCGAACCCGCATCCGTCGCAACGGCAAGGTCACCAAACGAGAGCGAGCCTCCGTCGAGTGTCTCGAGTAGCGTGGCACACCGCAGCAGCGTGGACTTGCCGCCACCCGAAGGCCCGATAATCGCCACGACCTCGCCACGCTTGACCTCGAGCGAGATATCCCTGAGCACCTCATTGCCGCCAAACGCCTTGCGCGCGCTTTCGATTTTCATCACTGAGTTAGTCATGGTAATAGTCCAGCTTCTTTTCGGCGGCGCCCAGCAGCATCTCGACCACAAAGTTAAAGACCCAGTAAATCAGCGCCGCGATCGCAAACGGCACCATGCTCACCTGCGAGGCGACCAGCGCCTTGGCCGTCGAGAACATCTCACCCACGCCAATGGCAAACGCCAGCGACGTGTCCTTGACCAGCGTGATGATCTCGTTGCCCATCGCAGGCAGAATACGCTTGGCGACCTGCGGCATCACGATATACAGAAACGTCTGCATGCGCGAATAGCCCAGCACCTCAGCAGCCTCGTATTGACCGCGCGGAATGGACTGCAGGCCCGAGCGATAGATCTCGGCAAAGTAACCGGCGTAGTTGATGATGAACGCCACGACGCACGCCGTCCACTTGGAATCGGGCGTGAGCGAAATGCCAAACACGTAGTACGGGGCAAAGTAGATGGCAAACATCTGCAGCATGAGCGGCGTACCGCGCATGATCGAAATGTAGATGCGCGCAATCCAGCGAAGCGGCGCGATTTTGCTCATGCGCATAAACGCCACGGGGATTCCCAGCGGAATCGACCCCAACAGCGTCAGCACAAACAACTGCAAACTGACCAAGAAACCCTGGCCAAGCATCTGCATCATGACCTGAATAGACATTACTTGAGCACCCAATTATCGAAAGATAGACCATAGCTTGAATACTTGTCGCAGAGATCCTTAACCGTACCGTCATCGTAGAGTGCCTTGAGCGACTCGGCTACAGCATCGGCCGACTTGGTGTCGCCCTTCTTAAAGCCGACGGCGTAGTGCTCGCTGGACAGCGGCTCATCAAGCTGCGTATAGGCATCGGGCTTTGCGGCAAGCTGATACTGGGCAATCGAAAGGTCGCAAGCCACAGCATCGACCGCGCCGCTCTCGAGCTGCATAAAGGCCGTGTTGTACTCGCCGATCGTGTCGAGCGTGGCAAACGTCGCCGCCAGATCCTTCTGGTCACCCTCGAGCACATCCTGCGCAGCGGAATCGGTCTGGGTAATCACGGTCTTACCGGCAAGATCGTCCCAGCTCTTGATGCCCGCATCCTTCTTTACCACCAGCACCTGCTCGTTGAGCATGTACGGTTCGGAGAACGTGTAATCCTCCTCGCGACCCTCCATGGTAAAGCCGTTCCAGATGCAGTTGATGGCACCCGAGTTGAGCAGTGTATCCTTGGCATCCCAGTCGATGGCCTCGTATTTGACCTCCCAGCCCTGCTTATCGGCAACAGCCTTGGCCAAATCGAGATCAAAGCCGGTGTACTCGCCATCGTCGCCCACAAAGCCGTACGGAGGATAGGACTTATCAAAGCCCACCACGAGCTTCTTGGACTCCGCAGCGCCCTTCACATCCTTGGCCGCGGCAGAGCCAGCAGCGGAGCCCTTGCCGGCACCACCGCCGCAACCGACAAGACCAAGGCCAAGCACCGTGGCGAGCGAGCCGGCTAGACCAACAAACTGACGACGAGACATATCGGTATTCATGGTATTCCCCCTTGGTGGCACTTTAGTTAAGTAAAGTGAGTCGTGTAACGTTCAGAATCATACACTTTACCTTGATAGAGTACAAGGGATAGGTTGCCCGCCGGGTGCCGGGGCAGGGGTTAAGTTTGCTGCTCTACAGTCCTGCTCACGACGGAGGCCACATTAAGTGGCCTCCTGTTCGTGCGGAACTCGCGACAAACTTAACCCCTGCCCCGGCACCCGGCGGGCAAACGTCGTTGGGCTTATCACTGACATGAAATGGGCGCTTGTATATCGTCCGCTAGCTTGGCACGGTACAATGCTTTCAGATTTCAATTTGTAAATTAGTGGAGTTAATTCATGGCAGAATCTCGTGCGGAGCGTAAGGCTCGTCGTGCTTTGGTCGAGGCGGCTGAGGGGTCGAAGGAGGAGAAATCTTCTACGAAATCCAAGTCTTCTAAAGCTGCAAAAAGCAAATCGACCAAGAGCAGGGCTAAGACCAAGCGTTCTGACTCTCGTCGAGGCGGAGACAAAGCGTCTCAGACTCGCTCCAAGCGCTCGCATAAAGATCGGGTTTCGTCTGCACGTAAGGCTGTGGACCCCAAGTCTCCTTGTTCCATCATGAAAGCTTGCGGTGGGTGTACGGCGCTCAATCGTCCTTATAAGAAGCAGCTCGCCGCCAAGCAGGCCGCCATGGAGGAGCTTTTTGCTGCTCTTTGCGAGCGCGAGGGTATTAGCGTCGACCCCATTCGCGGTATGGGAGTCACCCTGGGCGACCCGGGCAAATATCCTGCGCCGCGCGGTTTTCGCCATAAGGCCGCCACTCCCTTTGCTCCCGGTAAGGAGGGTGCTGTCCGTTGCGGTTTCTTTGAGCGCGGCACGCACAAGATCGTTGCCGTACCCGAGTGTCCTGTCGAGGCACCGGGTGCCCGTCAGATTCTCAACGGCATCGCACGCGAAGCTGAGCGGCTGCATATTCCCGCCTTTAATGAGGACAAGCATCTTGGTTTGCTTCGCTATGCCGTCGTCCGCTGCGGCTGGCGTACCGACCAGGTCATGGTCACGCTCGTGACCGCTCAGCGCGACTTGCCGCATGCGCAGGAGTTCTTTGAGGCTGTCGCCGCACTCGATCCGCGCATCGTCACCGTCGCCCAAAACATCAACGGACGTCCCGGCAACGCCATCCTCGGCGAGGAAACCCGCATTGTATATGGCGCCGAGTGCATGCGCGACCAGCTGCTCGGCTGCGAATTCGACATCTCCCCCACCGCGTTTTATCAGACCAACCCGCAACAGACCGAGGTGCTCTATCAGCTCGCTATCGACGGCATGGATTTGCACCAGGGCGATGTGCTCATGGATGCCTACTGTGGCAGCGGTACCATCGGTCTTTGCGCAGCTAAAGATGCCCAGAACAAGGGTATCGGCATTATGCTGCTCGGCGTGGAGCGCAACCCGGCGGGCATTGCCGACGCACGCCGCAATGCCGAGCTCAACGGCCTCACCCGCAGCGCTTGGTTTATGGCCGACGACGCCACCGATTACATCCTGGATGCCGCCGATAACAACGAGCGGGTCGATGTCCTTTCCATCGATCCGCCGCGCGCCGGCTCCACGCCCGAGTTCCTCGAAGCTGCCTGCGCGCTTAAGCCGCGCCGCATCACCTATATCAGCTGCAACCCCGTAACTCAAGAGCGCGACCTGCATCAGCTCCTCGACGGAGGCTATTGCCTGCTCAAGATCACGCCCGTCGACATGTTCCCTCACACCGACCACACCGAAACCGTAGCGGTCCTCGAACGCCGCTAACCAACCTCAGTAGATTTTTGGGACAAGAAAGGGGGCGACCCGCCTGGGCCGCCCCCTTCGCTTGGTTTATAAACTCCGCTACATCCCATTGCGCAGATCGCACACGCCGGCTGCCGCCATCTCGCGCAGCAGCGTCTCGCGGTCGCGCGTCACGATCAAATCCAGCGGGAAGTGAATCTCGTCGAGCATCTTGCGCGCGTGATCGAGCTTGCCAATGGCCATGCCAATGTGGGCATCGGTCGACACGCCAATGCCCACGCCCAGCTCGGCGCAGCGCTCGGCAATCTTGCGGCATACGGCCCAATGCTCAGTGTCGACACCGTGTTCAAGACTATGGTTGTTGATCTCGATAATCTTGTGTTTGGCCTTAGCTGCCAACAGCACCTCGTCGATATCGAACGGCACACCCGAACGCCCCGTGTGACCCAGCATGAACACCTTGGGGTGCTCCAGGGCATTGATATACATCTCGGTCGTCTGGGCCAGCGTCGCGCCCTCAGCAATCTGCGGATTATGCACGCTTGCAACCAAATAATCCAAATTACGCGTAACCAAATCGAACAGCGAATGCTGACGGCTGTACGAATCGCCGGCAATATCGAGCGTGACAGGAGTGTCCTCGCCAAACAGGCTTCCGTCCAGCGAAACGATATCGGCCTCGGCACCACGCAGCACCAGCACGCCGCTCCAAATGCGCGGCCAGATATCCTGGTTGATAAAGAACTGGTAACTGCGCAGGTCATTGGGGCAAGCCGTAACCATAGAGCTCAAATGGTCGGCAGATCCGAGCACCTGCAGACCACGCTCTGCCGCCCAGTACACATTCTCCTCAATGGTCGAATATGCATGCGCAGAGAACATCGTATGGGTATGAATGTCACAAGAAAGCAGGTAGGGCATCAGGTCTCCTTATCTGGCACGGCCGTCGCTTATATTCATTGTACGCATAGCCTTCGATAGTCGTAAAACCACTCCATCCCAAAGACACAACGTCCATGACAACGGGGTCCGGCTTAACACCAAACCCCGTTTCACGTAAAACATTGTAGGCAGAGCGCTTTACTTTTAACGATACTCGTCCGCCAACTGTTTCCAAGCGGGTAGCGAATTGACAATCGTTTCGTAGCTCACGCAATAGCCCAGGCGGAACCAACCCGGCATACCAAAGCTGTCCGAGGGAACCGCAAGCAACTCATACTTCTTTGCGCGCTCGCAAAACGCATTCGCATCGGGCTCCAACGCTTTCACCCATAGGTAGAACGCGCCATCCGGCTCAACATAGGTGTAGCCGTACTCCGCTAGTGCGTCGGTAAGCGCGGTGCGGTTGCGGGCATAGGCCTCAACGTCACTCGGCTCATCGATGCAGTCGATAATTACGCGCTGAAAGAGCGCCGGCGCGCACACGAAACCCAGCGTACGGGCGGCACCGGCAACGGCGGGCATTAGACGATTTGCCTGAGGATTCGTATTGGGAACAAGGATCCATCCCACGCGCTCGCCCGGCAGCGAAAGCGACTTGGAATACGAGTAGCACACGATGGTGTGCTCGTAGATCGAGGGCACCCAAGGCACCTCGGCACCGTACACGATCTCGCGGTACGGCTCATCCGAGATGAGCATAATCGGATTCTCGGGATCGCGCTGAGCGTTGGCCTCGCGCAGAACATTGGCCAGTCGCGTCAGCGTGTTGCGTGTATATACGGCACCAGTCGGATTGTTGGGTGAGTCGATGATGACGGCAGTCGTCTTATCGGTAATCGCCTTGAGCACGTTGTCCACGCTCAGCTGGAACGTATCTTCATCGGCGAGCGCCTCAACACACGTACAGCCGGCCTTCTCAATCCAAACGCGATACTCCGGAAAGTACGGGGCGATAACAATAACCTCGTCGCCCGGATTCGTAACGGCGTTGAGCGCGCAGGTGAGCGAAGCCGCGGCACCCACCGTCATAAAGACGTCTTTGCCCTCATAGCTCGTGCCAAAGCGGCGGTTGAGCGATTCGGCCACAGCGGCACGACATTGCGGCAGGCCCGGTGCGGGCGTGTAGCCGTGCAGCTGGTCGCTCGGCAGCTCCAGGGCCTTCTTAATGGACTCCGCCACAGCAGCGGGTGCCGGAACGCTCGGATTGCCCAGCGAAAAATCGAATACGTTTTCCGCACCGATCTGCGCCTTGCGCTCAAGGCCATAGCTAAAAATCTCACGGATGATGGAGCTTTCCGCACCGCGAGCATACATAGTTTCGTTGATCATCTGTTCCCCTTTCGCATAGGCGCTATTGTACGCTTTAGCCGAGCAAAGTGCCGCAGCAATGTTGATTGGGGACAGACTTAAATGCGTGAAAACGCTCATTTAAGTCTGTCCCCAATCAACAGACGGCCTCATATCGGCCAAAAGGAAAAGCCTCCGCAGGTTTCCCGCGGAGGCTTTTGTTACAAGGACTATTTGTCGGCGTCGGTGTCGGCACCGGCATTGACGGCATGGTCATCGCCAGCATCATCGGACGCGGCCTCGGCATCCTCCTGCATGGCCGCCTGCGCAAAGGCCGCGGCATCAGCCGCCAGCTCCTCCTCGCTCATACGAGGCGTGCGCTTCTTGGTCGGCAAGCCAGCCGCCTTGGCATTGCGCTCCTCCTTGGCCGCCAGGATATCGCCCTCGCGCTCAAGGTAGGCGTCCCACTCGTTATCGAGCAGGGCATTCACGGCGTCGCCTTCGACGGTCTCGCGCTCAAGCAGCACCTTCGCCATCAGATCGAGCTGATCGCGACGGGCGTCCAGGATCTCGACCGCACGACGATGGGCCTCACGCATGATGCGCTGAACCTCGATATCGATGCGGCGCGCCGTCTCCTCGGAGTAATCCTGATGATCGGCGTAATCGCGACCGAGGAACACCTGATGTTGCGCCTCGCCAAACACTTGCGTGCCCAGCTCCTCGCTCATGCCCAGGCGCGTGACCATCTCGCGCGCCATCTTGGTCGCACGCTCCAGGTCGTTGCTCGCGCCCGACGTGATGTCATCGCACATGAGCTCCTCGGCAACGCGACCGCCCAAGAACACGGCAAGCTCGTCGAGCATCTCGTTCTTGGTCTTGAGGAAGTGGTCCTCCTGCGGAAGCTGCAGCGTGTAGCCCAGCGCCTGGCCACGGCTGACGATCGAGATCTTGTGAACCGGATCGGAATGCTCCAAGATGTGGCCCACCAGGGCGTGACCGCTCTCGTGGTAGGCAATCGTGGTGCGCTCGGCCTCGGTCATCACGCGACCCTTGCGCTGCGGTCCGGCAATCACGCGCTCCATCGATTCCTCGACCTCGTCCATCGAGATCACGGAACGATGGCGGCGGGCAGCCAACAGCGCAGACTCGTTGAGCAGATTTGCCAGATCGGCACCAGTGAAGCCAACGGTCATCTGGGCGAGCTTCTCAAACTTAACGTCCTCGTCCATCGGCTTGTTCTCGGCATGCACGCGCAAGATCTGCTCGCGGCCCTTCACATCCGGACGGTCGACCGTAACCTGACGGTCAAAACGACCGGGACGCAGCAGCGCCGGATCCAGAATGTCGGGGCGGTTGGTGGCGGCGATCAGGATGACCGACTCGCTTTCCTCAAAGCCGTCCATCTCGACCAGCAGCTGGTTGAGCGTCTGCTCGCGCTCGTCGTGACCGCCGCCCAAGCCAGCTCCGCGCTGACGTCCCACGGCATCGATCTCATCGATGAAGATGATCGACGGGGCCTGGGACTTGGCCTCCTTAAAGAGGTCACGCACACGGCTGGCGCCGACACCTACGAACATCTCGACAAAGTCGGAACCCGAGATGCTAAAGAACGGCACGCCCGCCTCGCCGGCAACGGCCTTGGCCAGCAGCGTTTTACCGGTGCCCGGAGGGCCAACCAGCAACACGCCACGCGGGATCTTGGCGCCCAGCTTGCGATAGCGATCCGGATCGCTCAAAAAGTCACGGATCTCCTCGAGCTCCTCGACTGCCTCGTCCACTCCGGCAACGTCTTCAAACTTGACCTTGGGGCGCGTGGCCTCGTTGGTCTTGGCATTGGTCTTGCCAAACTGCATGTTCCTGTTGTTGGCGCCCATCATCTGGCGCATAAAGTAGAACATGATGGCGATCAGGGCGATCGTCGGAAGCACGCTCATCGCCAGGTCGCCCCAAAAATCGGGATCATTGGTGTTGACGATGTACTTGGTATCGGGGTGCTCCGCCATAAGCTCGGCAAGCGAATCGGAGCCGACATAGGTCGAGGAGAAGCTCTTGAGCTCGCTCGTATCGCCCTTGTCCTTCTTCGTCTTCCAGTAATGACCCGTCACGCTTCCGTCTTGAACCGTATAGGTCAGATCTTCGACGCGATCCTGCTTGATGGCGTTGACCATCTCGCTCGTCGCGAGCTTTACGGTATTGCTGGAATTGGCAAAGCCGGAGCCCATGTTAAAGAAGGCGTAGCCCAGAAGCGCGCAAGCCAAAATAAAATACAGCCAGCCCGTACGCGTGGGCTTCTTGCCTCCGGGCATCCCCGGGATCTTAGGCTCCCGGGGAGTCTGGGAATTGTTATCGTTACGGTCGTCGGGCATCTTACGAATAAACCTCCGGTTTCAAAATGCCCAGATACGGAAGGTTACGATAGCGCTCGGCATAGTCGAGGCCGTAGCCCACCACAAAGGCATCGGGGCAATGGGTTCCAACATACTTGGGCGTGATGGCCGAGGTACGGTCCTCAACGTCCTTCCACAGGAAGGCGGCGACCTCCAGAGAAGCGGGCTTGCGGCTCTCGAGGTTCTTCATCAGATACTTGAGCGTCAGGCCCGAGTCCAGAATGTCCTCGACGATCAGCACGTCGCGACCGCGGATGTCGATATCCAGGTCCTTAATGATACGCACGATACCCGAGGACTTCACACCGTCGCCATAGCTCGAAACAGCCATGAAATCGATGTTGGTCGGCAGCTCGATCTTGCGCATCAGGTCGCCCATAAAGACCACGGCGCCGCGCAGGACCGCAATCAGCACCAGATCCTTACCCGCGTAGTCGCGAGTAATCTGCTCGCCCAGGCGAGAGACGATACCGTCGATATCCTCCTGCGTAAACAGAACCTTCTCGATATCCGGATGTTGAGAAGCCATGACAACCCTTTCTTGTGCTTATCGCCCATACACCGCCGTATGGACGCGAACTTCACATTCTAGCAGCGCACGGGGTATATTTTCCAGCCCGTACGCCATCAGCGCGGGAATACCGTCAACGTCGCACAGAATAGCTGGCGTGGGACGCTATTCCGCATCGACCACACGAAGCAGATACGCCACGCGCGTTGCGGCCGTGCATTTAAAACGTTCGTCCGTGCGAACGCCTGCGACCCATACCACGGCACCTCCCGGAGCCGTTCTCACCACGGGAACGCCTGCGCGCTCAGAAACGGGAATACGAGCCTCGTTGAGTAGGTCGGATACCTTCTTACTTCGCCCACTCATGCCCAACGGACACATCACATCCCCCGGCACGGGACCGTCTACCCACAGACGCGCCAAACGCGCCTCGGCGGGAATCTCCCCGCGCGAGCCGGCGAGCATCCGTTCGCTATCGCGATCGGCAAAGCCCAGCGTCGCGGCATCCACCATAGCGACCACCCCTCCGGCACCCGCAAGTTCGCGGGCACGGCGCACAATATCACACCCCGGCTCCACAGCCATCGGCTCTGCCACCAGGATGCGGCCCGCCCCCAGCGGCAATCGACCGGGAATGGTGACCCAATCGGCAACTAACCCCTCGCGCGCCGCCGGGGCCTTGAATGACAGCATGCCAAACTCCACGCGCGCATCGATTCCCGCCGGCAGCGTGACCGAACCCGAGCCCTCGGCGACACAGGCGAGCACGCGCTCCACATGCCGCATCTCCGGGCGAGCGTCGGGGCCGATACGCTTAATTGCCAGTCGCACCATGCGCCGGGCAATCACCACCTCGGCCGCGGCCAGTCGGCGGGCGTCAAGGACCAATGCACCCGCCGCCTCCTTACGTAGGCAGCTTCGAAACGCCTGTGCGGAAAGCTGGGAAAGAAAGGCGTCCTCATCGCCTAAGATCTCGCAGGCGGCGCCAATTGTCTTGCAGACGCTCGCGTTGCGCTGCGCCACCACCGGCATTACTCGATGGCGTACGTAGTTACGCAAGTACGACACGTCCTCGTTGCTCTCGTCCTCTCGCCACGGCTGACTATGCACCTGCAGATAGCCCACGAGCTCATCATGGGTCAGGTCGAGCAAGGGGCGCACCACGATATTCCTCCGGCGAGGAATGCTCGATAGACCAGCGGGCCCCGAACCCTTAATCGCGTTCATCAAAAACGTTTCCGCGCGATCCGAAGACGTGTGCGCGGTGCAGATACGAGCCGCCGTTCGCGGTGCCCCTGTCTGGGCGCAGAGCTCGCGAACATACCTCCGCGCCGCGGCATAGCGCACCTCGCGGGCAGCCGCTTCGATATTGCCCGATTCATCATCAAAATAGGCATGCTCAACACATAGCGGCAAGCCATATTGTGCGCATAGACCGCGCACAAAGGCCTCGTCGCCATCGGATGCCTCGCCGCGCAGATGATGGTTCACATGCAGCACGTGCAGTCGCTCGCGCGCAATGGGGGCTACACCACGCCCATCCAGAATATCCAACTTTGATGTGCACGCCATAAGGAGCAAAGCCGTCGAGTCCGCACCACCTGATACCATGAGCACCACGGGGGCAGCCGTCTGCCGCGTTGCCAGGGCTTTATCATCGGCCCACGACGCAGCATGATGTCCATAATGCTGAGATACCGTTGGCATTTGCTTCCTCCTCTATTCGTTCGCACCCATTGTATCCTTTGGAATCTTATGTCTCGTCTGCACCTTCATATCCTTGGCAGCGGCTCAAAAGGCAACTGCGCGCTCATCGAAGGCCCCCGGGGGCTCCTCATGATTGACGACGGTCTTTCTCGCCGCGAGACATTAAAGCGCATGGCAGAACTGGGGCTCTCGGCAGAGAACGTCTCGGCTCTTCTCATTACTCATGAGCATAGCGATCACATCAAGGGTCTCGATGTCTGGTGCAAGCACTGGCACGGCCCCCTCTTTGCCAGCAGGGGCACACTTTCGAGCAAAGAAAATCTTTCGCATCTGCCTGTCGAGGAATTCGATCCCGGTGACACCCTATCCATTGCCGGCATCCACGTGCAAACCTACTCAACATCACACGATGTCATCAATCCAGTCGGCTATCGATTCGACGCCCTCGATGATTCCATCGGCTTTGCCACCGACACCGGAGAGCTATCGAGCCAAGCCATGAACACCCTCAAAGACTGTCGAGTCCTCGCGCTCGAAAGCAACCACGACGTGAACATGCTGCACGAGGGAGAATATCCCCGCTTTCTTCAGGAGCGCATCCTGTCTGCAAGGGGACACCTCTCCAACGGCCAAGCCGCCGAAGCCGCGCGCGAACTTGTTACCGATCGCACCGAACAGCTCATTGCCATGCATATCAGCCAAGATAACAATCGTCCGAGCCTGACCGTCAAAAGCTATGCCAAAGCTCTAGCCGCAACCCTGGACGACGAGCTCGGCAGCTCCGCCACCCTTCTCCAAGGATCGCGAAAACTCTCGATACGCCCCGCAAGCCAGTATCGGCCAGCAACCATTCAATAGACTGTCCTAAACAGCAAAAGGGGCCGGGAATCGCTTCCCAGCCCCTTTTGCTGTCTTTTAATAGCGAAGAACACCAACGAAGTTATTCGATGGAGATCTTCGTAACGTTCTTCTTCTCGACGATCTTGGGAACCGTAACGGTCAGGATGCCGTCAGCGTACTTAGCCGAGAGGCCCTCGCTCGAAGCGTCCTTAAGATACACGCCACGCGTCGCGCTGTACGAGCTGAACTCCTTCTGCAGGAAGTTCTTGCCCTCGTTCTCCTCGTCTTCCTCGACATTCACGCTAATGGACAGACGGCCCTCGTTAAGCTCGACATCGATATCGTCCTTGGCGACGCCGGTCAGATAAGCCTTGACCTCATAGCCATCGCCCTTATCCTCAACGTCAACGGGGAACGCCTTAGAGGCAATCGAGCTGTTCGCTAGGTCGCTCATATCATCAAACAGATCGAACAGCGAGCTTGCAGAGGGACGAACGCCAAAAACCGAACGATAAGGAACCATGCTTGCCATGTTTACCACTCCTTTATAGGACTGCCGAGTCATCTTCCAGGTGACTGGGACTTCTTTTGACGCTCTTATATATGCCCACCCAGTGCTCATATATACATCGACTATAAAGTTTTTTGAGTCCAGTACTATAAGCATATCTAAGTGCGTATGACTCAGGTTTTAGGAAGGTTAAGGTTCTTTGAACCGGAGCTTAAATACCGAGTATGTCCCCAGCTACAAATAACAAGGGGCTTACAATGAGCGCGTACACGTTGTTGGTAACGAGCTAAAGGGCATCATGGACGACCAAAACCAGAACAATATGTTTATGCCGACGCAGGGGGAAGATACTTCCACGCAGCCGCCACGGTTCCATCGCCCCCACATCTCGCAAGAGCCCATTAATGATCCGGAGCCCGAGTATGTGACGAGAAATCGATATCAAACGCTCGAGGATGCCCAAACGGGACGTAAACATATGGGCGTCGCCTCGGGAGACCCCGTATATCTGAAAGACGCACCATTATCTAAAAACAGCGCAGCTAGTGATGAGCCGATGAAAGCATCCACCACTCATCAACAAAGAGGTCCTCGACCAAAGCAAACCTTGACGAATTCGGCTCGCTATCTCGAAACGCCAAAACAGGGAAAATCAATCTTCGTTTCGTCAAGTAAACGACGCAAGCAGCATCGACTGACAATCCTGCTTTTGATCATTGTGGCCATAGCAGTTGCCCTTGTTATTCGATTTATCTTCTTTAAATATTACACTTCCGCAGAAGTGCATTTCCCTCGCCGCAGACAGCCCGGTGCACCTTTGTGAGAGCTTTCTGTGCGGCGAATCCTCATCGCCCACAGGCGATATGAGCAGGGATTCCAAAGGGGCGCAGCACCCTTGGCACACGACTTTGGTACAAAGTCTAGTGTGTTACACCTTTCCAGAGATGTACACGTTCCTGAAATGCAAAAAGCCCCATACCCAACACCTTGACGGTGCGGCCATGGGACTTGATGCTTCCTCGGCCTAGCCGGGTACTCGTAACCAATCCTGACAGGCAGTTGCCGTGTCATTTCTCGAAAACTGTTTTACGAATACCCAGCAAGGCCTCCCCCTTCTCAGTTCAAGCGTACGGCTCGGTGCCGTCCACCGGTCAGCGGCGCCCTGGCCTCCCACGGGCTGACCCCGCAGTACTCTCGGCGCGATGGGGCTTAGCTTCCGGGTTCGGAACGGGACCGGGCGTGCCCCCCATGCTCTGGCCGCTGACCGGTGGGCGGCGCCCACCGTTACGGTGTCCTGGGTCTCACCTTACACGTGCCCTGGGGGCCGCATGGCGCATAGGAAAGATGACTCGGGGGCATCCTCGTGCCCGGACCGCGCAAGCGCTAAGTCCCGCGGGCCGCGAGGTGCGGTTCCGGAAGAGCTCGGGCGATTAGTGCGGCTCGGCTGAGGACGTCGCCGCCCTTGCACCTGCCGTCTATCGACCAGGTAGTCTACCTGGGCCCTTACCGGAAGGAGAACTAATCCCTGGAACGGCTTCCCGCTTAGATGCCTTCAGCGGTTATCCGCGCCGCACGCGGCTACCCGGCCGTGCCGTTGGTCGACAACCGGTTCACCGGAGGTGCGTCCACCCCGGTCCTCTCGTACTGGGGGCAGCCTCCATCGATTCTCCTGCGCCCACGGAGGATAGGGACCGAACTGTCTCACGACGTTCTGAACCCAGCTCGCGTACCGCTTTAAACGGCGAACAGCCGTACCCTTGGGACCTGCTCCAGCCCCAGGATGCGATGAGCCGACATCGAGGTGCCAAACCTTGCCGTCGATGTGGACTCTTGGGCAAGATCAGCCTGTTATCCCCGGAGTACCTTTTATCCGTTGAGCGACGGCCCACCCACTCGGGGCCGCCGGATCACTAGAGCCTGCTTTCGCACCTGCTCGGCTTGTGGGCCTCGCAGTCAAGCCCGCTTGTACTCTTGCATTCAAAAGGACGGTTGCCGACCGTCCCGAGCGGACCTTCGCGCGCCTCCGTTACCCTTTAGGAGGCGACCGCCCCAGTCAAACTGCCCGCCTGGCACGGTCCCCGAGCCGGTTGACGGCCTCGGGTTAGGACGCCGGTCGCGCGAGGGCAGTATTCCAAGGGCGGCTCCCCGGGGGCTGGCGCCTCCGGATCTGTGCCTCCTGCCTATCCTCTACACGCGGGACCAGCGGCCAATGCCAAGCTGCAGTGAAGGTTCACGGGGTCTTTCCGTCCTTCCGCGGGTAAGTCGCATCTTCACGACCAGTGCAATTTCACCGGGTCCATGGTCGAGACAGCGCCCAAGTCGTTGCGCCTTTCGTGCAGGTCGGAACTTACCCGACAAGGAATTTCGCTACCTTAGGACCGTTATAGTTACGGCCGCCGTTTACCGGGGCTTGGCTTCGGGGCTTCGCCGAATCGGCTAACTCCTCCGCGTGACCTTCCGGCACCGGGCAGGCGTCAGACCCTATACGTCGCCTTGCGGCTTCTGCAGAGTCCTGTGTTTTTGGTAAACAGTCGCTTGGGCCTCTCCACTGCGGCCCGCCTCCGCTCCCCGGGCGAGCCGGTTCACGTACGCGCGGGCACCCCTTCTCCCGAAGTTACGGGGCCATTGTGCCGAGTTCCTTGACCATGGTTGACCCGATCGCCTCGGTATGTTCTACCCACCCACCTGTGTCGGTTTGCGGTACGGGCGCGCACGCGCCTGCCTAGGGGTTTTTCTAGGGACCTCGGGCTCACTCGCTTCGCTCAGTCGCTTCGTCCGGAGCCTCGCCCTCGATGCGGACCGGATTTCCCTGGTCCGCGGGCCGCGCTCCATCACGGGGACGTCCAGAACCCCGCCGAGCCACCCCCATCCGTCGCCCCGTCGGTCGTAGCGCCGCGTGCGCGGTGCAGGAATGTCTGCCTGCTGCGCGTCGGCTACGCCTACCGGCCTCGCCTTAGCCCCCGACTGACCCTGGGAGGATTAGCCTTGCCCAGGAAACCTCGGGTTCACGGCGGACGAGTTACTCTCTCGTCTCTCGCTACTCATGCCAGCATTCTCACTCCCATGCGCTCCACCGTCGGTCGCCCTCCGGCTTCTCCGCCCATGGGAAGCTCCCCTACCGATTCTAATGAATTAAAATCCCGCCGCTTCGGTGTCCAGCTTAGCCCCGTGTATTGTCGGCGCATGTCCACTCGACCAGTGAGCTGTTACGCACTCTTTGAATGGATGGCTGCTTCTAAGCCAACATCCTGGTTGTCTGGGCGGACGCACATCCTTTGCCACTCGGCTGGAACTTGGGGACCTTAGCGGGCGGTCCGGGCTGTTTCCCTCTCGAGCACACAGCTTAGCCCACATGCTCTGACTGCCGCGCTCTGGGCCGCCGGCATTCGGAGTTCGGTTGGATTCGGTAGGCGGCGAAGCCCCCTCGTCCATCCGGTGCTCTACCTCCGGCGGTGAACGCGCGACGCTAGCCCTAAAGCTATTTCGGGGAGAACGAGATATCTCCGGGTTTGATTGGCCTTTCACCCCTATCCGCAGGTCATCGCCGCCGTTTTCAACCGACGTGCGTTCGGCCCTCCACGGGGTCTTACCCCCGCTTCAGCCTGCCCACGGATAGCTCACCCGGCTTCGCGTCCGCGGCGCGGGACTCAAGTCGCCCTGTTAAGGCTCGCTTTCGCTCCGGCTCCCTTTCGGTTAACCTCGCCCCGCGCCAGCGACTCGCTGGCTCATTCTACAAAAGGCACGCCGTCACAACATAAAGTTGCTCCGACTGCTCGTGGGCGCACGGTTTCAGGTACTGTTTCACTCCCCTCCCGGGGTGCTTTTCACCTTTCCCTCACGGTACTGGTGCGCTATCGGTCACAGGGTAGTACTCAGGCTTGGATGGTGGTCCACCCAGGTTCGGACCGGGTTTCACGTGCCCGGCCCTACTCAGGGACCGCGTCGCGCCGTCCGGTCTGGGTTCGCGTACGGGGCTGTCACCCGCTGCGGCCGGCCCTCCCATGCCGTTCCGCTCCCCAGCCGGACCTGCGCCCGGGGGCGGCAGCCCCCGGATGCGCGGCCCTGCAACCCCGTCGGCGGAACCCCTGCCGGGTATGCCCGCTCGACGGTTTGGCCATCGGTCCCCTTTCGCTCGCCGCTACTCGGGGAGTCTCGAGATTGATTTCCTCTCCTCCGGGTACTTAGATGTTTCAGTTCCCCGGGTTGTCCTCCCCCCGCCTATGTGTTCAGCGGGGGGATATGCACACCGCTGTGCATGGGTTCGCCCATTCGGAGACCCCCGGGTCGAAGGATGTGTGCTCCTCGCCGGGGATTATCGCAGCTTGCCGCGTCCTTCATCGGCTCCCTGTGCCAAGGCATCCGCCGTGCGCCCGTGGTATCTTGCGGGACCGCATCGGGCCCGCGGGATATCCACGTGTCGCTAAAATTAATTAATCGATATCATGAATAGCGCTCGTATGTCGCAATTCGGGTATCTCATACCGCGGCACAGTAGTTGAACTGTGCTCGCGATCAGATGCTCCTCACTCATATATAAGTGAATTCTTCTTGTTTGGATCGGATGAATGATTGCTATCATTCTGTCTGATAAATCGCAGAAAAGAATCGAGTCTGGAAGAAATTGATCTTCCATCTCTCTCCTATCGCTATGCGGCTCTCAAGGTACGCGGGTGCGACCCCGGGGACCGGGTGCTGCGGGGAATCATCCGTGGCGGGACATCTACCGGACGGGCTCCTGCCCTCTATTCGAGTTAAAGTTTGTCTCTCTAAGAATGTATCTCCCTAGAAAGGAGGTGATCCAGCCGCACCTTCCGGTACGGCTACCTTGTTACGACTTCACCCCCCTCACCCTCCACACCTTCGGCGCCTCCCCCCTTGACGGTTGGGCCGGCGACTTCGGGTGCAGACGACTCGGGTGGTGTGACGGGCGGTGTGTACAAGGCCCGGGAACGCATTCACCGCGGCATGCTGATCCGCGATTACTAGCAACTCCGACTTCATGGGGGCGGGTTGCAGCCCCCAATCCGAACTGGGGCCGGCTTTCCGGGATCCGCTCCCCCTCGCGGGGTGGCATCCCTCTGTACCGGCCATTGTAGCACGTGTGCAGCCCAGGGCATAAGGGGCATGATGACTTGACGTCGTCCCCGCCCTCCTCCGCCTTGACGGCGGCGGTCCCGCGTGGGTTCCCGGCATCACCCGATGGCAACACGCGGCGGGGGTTGCGCTCGTTGCGGGACTTAACCCAACATCTCACGACACGAGCTGACGACAGCCATGCACCACCTGTATGGGCTCCTCTCGGCCACGGGGTCTCCCCCGCTTCACCCATATGTCAAGCCCTGGTAAGGTTCTTCGCGTTGCTTCGAATTAAGCCACATGCTCCGCTGCTTGTGCGGGCCCCCGTCAATTCCTTTGAGTTTTAGCCTTGCGGCCGTACTCCCCAGGCGGGACGCTTAATGCGTTGGCTGCGGCACGGGGGGATCGTCCCCCCACACCTAGCGTCCATCGTTTACGGCTGGGACTACCAGGGTATCTAATCCTGTTCGCTCCCCCAGCTTTCGCGCCTCAGCGTCGGTCTCGGCCCAGAGGGCCGCCTTCGCCACCGGTGTTCCACCCGATATCTGCGCATTCCACCGCTACACCGGGTGTTCCACCCTCCCCTACCGGACCCAAGCCGCGGAGGTTCCGGGGGCTTCGGGGGGTTGAGCCCCCCGCTTCGACCCCCGGCCTGCCGGGCCGCCTACGCGCGCTTTACGCCCAATGAATCCGGATAACGCTCGCCCCCTACGTATTACCGCGGCTGCTGGCACGTAGTTAGCCGGGGCTTCTTCTGCAGGTACAGTCTTGACTCTTCCCTGCTGAAAGCGGTTTACGACCCGAAGGCCTCCGTCCCGCACGCGGCGTCGCTGCGTCAGGGTTCCCCCCATTGCGCAAGATTCCCCACTGCTGCCTCCCGTAGGAGTCTGGGCCGTGTCTCAGTCCCAATCTGGCCGGTCGGTCTCTCAACCCGGCTACCCGTTGTCGGCACGGTGGGCCGTCACCCCGCCGTCTACCTGATGGGCCGCGGAGCCATCCCCTCCCGTCGGGGCTTTAGCCGGGGTGCCATGCGGCGCCCCGGGGTATCCGGTATTACCCGTCCTTTCGGGCGGCTATCCCGGGGGAGGGGGCAGGTTCTCCACGTGTTACTCAGCCGTTCGCCACTCGCTTCCCTCCGGAGAGGGGTGCCGTTCGACTTGCATGTGTTAGGCGCGCCGCCAGCGTTCATCCTGAGCCAGGATCGAACTCTCCGTCCAAAATGTATGGGCTTCGAGCCCGTCCGGTCCTCTCAGTCATCGCTGATCGGTTCCGTTCGATTCATATGGTTCTATTAGATAGGAAAAGGAATTTCTCGGGGCCGCCTCTCGGCGGCCTTGCGAAAAACAAATCCAAGTTAGACCATTTCAAATGGTTCGATGTCTGCCCGGATGCGACACAACTGGTGTGTCCATCCTCGCAGTATCCGGTTCTCAAGGTGCACGCCTGCGCTGGTTCCCGGTCCGACCGGGCCGCGCGGCAAGGAGATATATTGCCAGACCGGAGGGGCCCCGGGGGCGGGAATCTGGGCGTACACATTTCCTACACATATAAGTACTCTCGGCTGGCTGGTTAAAAACAGGAGGGGACCTCGCATCCGAGATCCCCTCTTTCGCCCATCTATAGCAATAGACTCTTAAATACCTTATGCCAGCAGCTTGCGACCGGACTCCTCGATCGCGTCAAGTGCTGCATCTGCCTCGGCGGCATCCGCGCCCTTAGCGAAGATGTACAGCTTAATCTTGGGCTCGGTGCCGGAAGGACGAACAATACCCTTGTTGCCACCCTCAAGATCGAACTCAATAACATTAGCCTTCGGCAGGCCGTTCACGCAGGTGTTGTAATCAACGACGGCCTCAATCTTGGAACCGGCGAGCTCCGCGGGCGGGTTCTTGCGCAGACCGGCCATGATGCCGGCCATCTTTGCCGCACCCTCAGCACCCGGATAGCTCAGCGAAATCGTCTTGTTGTGATAGTAGCCATACTTCTCGTACAGCTCGTGCATCGCGTCGGCAAGGTTCTTTCCCTGGAGCTTGTAATACTGCGCCATCTGGCAAATCAAAAGCGAAGTGCTCACGGCGTCCTTGTCGCGCACGTGGTCGCCGGCCAGATAGCCGTAGCTCTCCTCAAAACCGAAGATAAAGCGATCGACCTCGCCAGCATCGGAAAGAGAAGTAATGATGTCGCCGATGTACTTGAAGCCCGTCAGGCAGCGACGGAGCTCAAAACCGTACTCGTCGGCCAGAGCGTCAACCATGGCGGAAGAAACGATAGTAGTGACAGCAACCTTCTTAGTGAGGTCCTCACCGCGGGCAGCGCGGGTCTTGCAGATATAGTCGAGCAGCAGAACGCCCATCTCATTGCCGGTCAGCAGCAGATAGTCATCGCCATTCTTAACGGCAACGCCAACACGGTCGGCGTCGGGATCGGTTGCAAGCAGCAAATCAGGGTGAACCTGCTCGCAGAGATCGATGCCCTTCTGCATGGCCTGACGGATCTCGGGGTTAGGATACGGGCAGGTCGGGAAATCGCCGTTAGGCTCCTTCTGCTCGGGAACAACCGTGACATCGGTGATGCCAGCGCGCTCGAGCACCGTCATGACGGGAATGAGGCCAGTGCCGTTGAGCGGAGTGTAGACGAGCTTAAGCGGAGCGCCAGCGATCTCCTCGGCAGAAAGGTTAGTCACGCCGCGGGCGAGAACGGCGTCGTAATAACGCTCGAGGCACGAGTCATCGATCCATTTGACCAGACCCTGCTCAAGAGCCTCATCGAAGTCCATGGACTTCACGCCGGTGAACGTATCGGTCTCGGCGATAGCCTTAGAAATTGCATCGGCGGCCTCGCTGGTGATCTGGCAGCCGTCAGGGCCATAGGCCTTGTAGCCGTTATACGGCGCCGGGTTATGGCTAGCGGTCATGCAAATGCCACCGGAGCACTTAAGGTCGCGGACGGCCCAGGAGAGCGTCGGCACAGGAGAAATCTTGGGATACACGAGGGCAGTCACGCCATTTGCTGCAAGAATGGCAGCCGTCGTCTTAACGAACAGCTCGCCCTTATTGCGGCTGTCGCGAGCGATGGCGACCGTCGGATGCTCGAAGGTTGCATTGAGGTAGTCAGCGAATCCCTGGGTCGCACGACCGACCGTATAGATATTCATACGGTTAGTGCCCGCACCGATAGTGCCGCGAAGGCCGGCAGTACCGAAGGCGAGATCCTGGAAGAAAGCGTCGGTGATGGCGTCCTCATCACCCTGCTCCTTCATCGTGTTAAGCTCAGCGAGGAGCTCCTCGTCCTTGACATTGGCAATCCAAGTATCAAGCAGCTCATGAACATCTGCCATGTGAGTCCTTCCGTCACAATCAATAAAACGACCCGTGTAAAACAGGACAAGCGCAGCAGTGCGCTAAAGCAAATATTAGTCCATTGAGAACAAAGAACCGACCAAAGAACGGTGAACGGGCTTATAGGACAAAATGTGTGTCCCGATAGAACATCCGTTTCCATCCATTAATCCAGCCAGAACGGGTACGGGTCCCTGTGGTGGAGGTCCTCCCACACGGCCCCGTCGCCCCACTCCGGCCCTCCGTCCTCGCGCGACGGCGAGGCGGAGTAGACGCTGAACAGGAAGCCGATGTCCGCGTCGGTCGGCATCGTGGCGAGCTTCTCGCGCGCCGTCCTCGCGTCCCCCGAGTGCGCGTGGCACCACCAGAACACCGCCTTCACGCGCTTGACCGACGTCAGCCCCCGGTGGTTGCGCAGGACGGCCCTCAGCTGCGAGTTCACCCCTCCCTCGATCATGTTGTTGGTCGACGGCAGCGGGCCGGCCTTGGCCAGGGCGGGGTCGAGGTGGGTGGACGGCGTCCCCGCCGACACCAGAGACGACAGCGACGAGCGCGCCCGCCTCAGCCTCTCGTGGGCGCAGGCCCTCCTGCCGTCCACCACGGTCCTGTCCTCCAGGAAGTCGGCCCAGAACCCGCACCAGTCGAGGTAGCGCTCGACCCAGAGCTCGGCCTGGTGCAGCGTCTCGATGCCCATGAGGTCGCGCGCGATGAGGTAGAGCTCGCGCCCCGCCTGGAGCTTCGGCCGCGTCGTCGTGTAGCGCTTGACCTGCGAGAAGGCGTGGAAGGTGCACCTCTGGACCCTGGTGCGCGGCCAGGTCTCGCGCACGGCCTTGGCGAACCCGCTCCCGCCGTCGGTGACGACCACCTCGGGCGCCGGGATCGGCGACATGAGGGCCGACCACGCCCCCGGGTTCTCGGACCTGGCCATGTACCAGGAGACCGCCCTCTCGCCGCTGCGGCATATGAGCACCACGAGGTCGCGCGCGACCCAGATCCCGTCGACGTGGAGCACGCGGTGCAGCTCGCCGTCGGGGACGGGCATGGGCCAGACCTCCCAGAGCTCGGCCGTCCTGCGCCTGAAGGACCGCCCGCCGCCCGGCATCGTGGCCTGCGAGTCCTTCGAGAGGAGCCACCCGAGGAACTCCTCGAGCCTCGTCGCCGTGTCGTCGTACCTCACCGTCGTCGACGCGCCGCAGGCCGTGCACCTCCACCGCCGGGACCCCGATGAGGTCCTGCCGTTGCGCTTGGTCCGACCGCCGCAGTAGGGGCAATAAACGGCCTTCATGGGCACCTCTTCCGAAAGGGTATTTAACGGTTCCGGAAAAGGTTATCTACCTGCGGGAACGATAGGCAACCGGACACACATTCTGTCCGAGCGGTTAAAAGCGGGCACGGAATTTAAACGGCTGAAAAAGGGGCATCGGCCTGCGCCGATGCCCCTAAAGCAGACACACATTTTGTCCTATAAGCCGGTGAACGTCTATATTCAGCGGTAGATGATTAAATCGATTTAATTGCATAAGGAATGTTGCGCGTAAACGCAAAAAAGGGGGAGGCCGCGAGGCCTCCCCCTTCTCAGTTCAAGCGTACGGCTCGGTGCCGTCCACCGGTCAGCGGCGCCCTGGCCTCCCACGGGCTGACCCCGCAGTACTCTCGGCGCGATGGGGCTTAGCTTCCGGGTTCGGAACGGGACCGGGCGTGCCCCCCATGCTCTGGCCGCTGACCGGTGGGCGGCGCCCACCGTTACGGTGTCCTGGGTCTCACCTTACACGTGCCCTGGGGGCCGCATGGCGCATAGGAAAGATGACTCGGGGGCATCCTCGTGCCCGGACCGCGCAAGCGCTAAGTCCCGCGGGCCGCGAGGTGCGGTTCCGGAAGAGCTCGGGCGATTAGTGCGGCTCGGCTGAGGACGTCGCCGCCCTTGCACCTGCCGTCTATCGACCAGGTAGTCTACCTGGGCCCTTACCGGAAGGAGAACTAATCCCTGGAACGGCTTCCCGCTTAGATGCCTTCAGCGGTTATCCGCGCCGCACGCGGCTACCCGGCCGTGCCGTTGGTCGACAACCGGTTCACCGGAGGTGCGTCCACCCCGGTCCTCTCGTACTGGGGGCAGCCTCCATCGATTCTCCTGCGCCCACGGAGGATAGGGACCGAACTGTCTCACGACGTTCTGAACCCAGCTCGCGTACCGCTTTAAACGGCGAACAGCCGTACCCTTGGGACCTGCTCCAGCCCCAGGATGCGATGAGCCGACATCGAGGTGCCAAACCTTGCCGTCGATGTGGACTCTTGGGCAAGATCAGCCTGTTATCCCCGGAGTACCTTTTATCCGTTGAGCGACGGCCCACCCACTCGGGGCCGCCGGATCACTAGAGCCTGCTTTCGCACCTGCTCGGCTTGTGGGCCTCGCAGTCAAGCCCGCTTGTACTCTTGCATTCAAAAGGACGGTTGCCGACCGTCCCGAGCGGACCTTCGCGCGCCTCCGTTACCCTTTAGGAGGCGACCGCCCCAGTCAAACTGCCCGCCTGGCACGGTCCCCGAGCCGGTTGACGGCCTCGGGTTAGGACGCCGGTCGCGCGAGGGCAGTATTCCAAGGGCGGCTCCCCGGGGGCTGGCGCCTCCGGATCTGTGCCTCCTGCCTATCCTCTACACGCGGGACCAGCGGCCAATGCCAAGCTGCAGTGAAGGTTCACGGGGTCTTTCCGTCCTTCCGCGGGTAAGTCGCATCTTCACGACCAGTGCAATTTCACCGGGTCCATGGTCGAGACAGCGCCCAAGTCGTTGCGCCTTTCGTGCAGGTCGGAACTTACCCGACAAGGAATTTCGCTACCTTAGGACCGTTATAGTTACGGCCGCCGTTTACCGGGGCTTGGCTTCGGGGCTTCGCCGAATCGGCTAACTCCTCCGCGTGACCTTCCGGCACCGGGCAGGCGTCAGACCCTATACGTCGCCTTGCGGCTTCTGCAGAGTCCTGTGTTTTTGGTAAACAGTCGCTTGGGCCTCTCCACTGCGGCCCGCCTCCGCTCCCCGGGCGAGCCGGTTCACGTACGCGCGGGCACCCCTTCTCCCGAAGTTACGGGGCCATTGTGCCGAGTTCCTTGACCATGGTTGACCCGATCGCCTCGGTATGTTCTACCCACCCACCTGTGTCGGTTTGCGGTACGGGCGCGCACGCGCCTGCCTAGGGGTTTTTCTAGGGACCTCGGGCTCACTCGCTTCGCTCAGTCGCTTCGTCCGGAGCCTCGCCCTCGATGCGGACCGGATTTCCCTGGTCCGCGGGCCGCGCTCCATCACGGGGACGTCCAGAACCCCGCCGAGCCACCCCCATCCGTCGCCCCGTCGGTCGTAGCGCCGCGTGCGCGGTGCAGGAATGTCTGCCTGCTGCGCGTCGGCTACGCCTACCGGCCTCGCCTTAGCCCCCGACTGACCCTGGGAGGATTAGCCTTGCCCAGGAAACCTCGGGTTCACGGCGGACGAGTTACTCTCTCGTCTCTCGCTACTCATGCCAGCATTCTCACTCCCATGCGCTCCACCGTCGGTCGCCCTCCGGCTTCTCCGCCCATGGGAAGCTCCCCTACCGATTCTAATGAATTAAAATCCCGCCGCTTCGGTGTCCAGCTTAGCCCCGTGTATTGTCGGCGCATGTCCACTCGACCAGTGAGCTGTTACGCACTCTTTGAATGGATGGCTGCTTCTAAGCCAACATCCTGGTTGTCTGGGCGGACGCACATCCTTTGCCACTCGGCTGGAACTTGGGGACCTTAGCGGGCGGTCCGGGCTGTTTCCCTCTCGAGCACACAGCTTAGCCCACATGCTCTGACTGCCGCGCTCTGGGCCGCCGGCATTCGGAGTTCGGTTGGATTCGGTAGGCGGCGAAGCCCCCTCGTCCATCCGGTGCTCTACCTCCGGCGGTGAACGCGCGACGCTAGCCCTAAAGCTATTTCGGGGAGAACGAGATATCTCCGGGTTTGATTGGCCTTTCACCCCTATCCGCAGGTCATCGCCGCCGTTTTCAACCGACGTGCGTTCGGCCCTCCACGGGGTCTTACCCCCGCTTCAGCCTGCCCACGGATAGCTCACCCGGCTTCGCGTCCGCGGCGCGGGACTCAAGTCGCCCTGTTAAGGCTCGCTTTCGCTCCGGCTCCCTTTCGGTTAACCTCGCCCCGCGCCAGCGACTCGCTGGCTCATTCTACAAAAGGCACGCCGTCACAACATAAAGTTGCTCCGACTGCTCGTGGGCGCACGGTTTCAGGTACTGTTTCACTCCCCTCCCGGGGTGCTTTTCACCTTTCCCTCACGGTACTGGTGCGCTATCGGTCACAGGGTAGTACTCAGGCTTGGATGGTGGTCCACCCAGGTTCGGACCGGGTTTCACGTGCCCGGCCCTACTCAGGGACCGCGTCGCGCCGTCCGGTCTGGGTTCGCGTACGGGGCTGTCACCCGCTGCGGCCGGCCCTCCCATGCCGTTCCGCTCCCCAGCCGGACCTGCGCCCGGGGGCGGCAGCCCCCGGATGCGCGGCCCTGCAACCCCGTCGGCGGAACCCCTGCCGGGTATGCCCGCTCGACGGTTTGGCCATCGGTCCCCTTTCGCTCGCCGCTACTCGGGGAGTCTCGAGATTGATTTCCTCTCCTCCGGGTACTTAGATGTTTCAGTTCCCCGGGTTGTCCTCCCCCCGCCTATGTGTTCAGCGGGGGGATATGCACACCGCTGTGCATGGGTTCGCCCATTCGGAGACCCCCGGGTCGAAGGATGTGTGCTCCTCGCCGGGGATTATCGCAGCTTGCCGCGTCCTTCATCGGCTCCCTGTGCCAAGGCATCCGCCGTGCGCCCGTGGTATCTTGCGGGACCGCATCGGGCCCGCGGGATATCCACGTGTCGCTAAAATTAATTAATCGATATCATGAATAGCGCTCGTATGTCGCAATTCGGGTATCTCATACCGCGGCACAGTAGTTGAACTGTGCTCGCGATCAGATGCTCCTCACTCATATATAAGTGAATTCTTCTTGTTTGGATCGGATGAATGATTGCTATCATTCTGTCTGATAAATCGCAGAAAAGAATCGAGTCTGGAAGAAATTGATCTTCCATCTCTCTCCTATCGCTATGCGGCTCTCAAGGTACGCGGGTGCGACCCCGGGGACCGGGTGCTGCGGGGAATCATCCGTGGCGGGACATCTACCGGACGGGCTCCTGCCCTCTATTCGAGTTAAAGTTTGTCTCTCTAAGAATGTATCTCCCTAGAAAGGAGGTGATCCAGCCGCACCTTCCGGTACGGCTACCTTGTTACGACTTCACCCCCCTCACCCTCCACACCTTCGGCGCCTCCCCCCTTGACGGTTGGGCCGGCGACTTCGGGTGCAGACGACTCGGGTGGTGTGACGGGCGGTGTGTACAAGGCCCGGGAACGCATTCACCGCGGCATGCTGATCCGCGATTACTAGCAACTCCGACTTCATGGGGGCGGGTTGCAGCCCCCAATCCGAACTGGGGCCGGCTTTCCGGGATCCGCTCCCCCTCGCGGGGTGGCATCCCTCTGTACCGGCCATTGTAGCACGTGTGCAGCCCAGGGCATAAGGGGCATGATGACTTGACGTCGTCCCCGCCCTCCTCCGCCTTGACGGCGGCGGTCCCGCGTGGGTTCCCGGCATCACCCGATGGCAACACGCGGCGGGGGTTGCGCTCGTTGCGGGACTTAACCCAACATCTCACGACACGAGCTGACGACAGCCATGCACCACCTGTATGGGCTCCTCTCGGCCACGGGGTCTCCCCCGCTTCACCCATATGTCAAGCCCTGGTAAGGTTCTTCGCGTTGCTTCGAATTAAGCCACATGCTCCGCTGCTTGTGCGGGCCCCCGTCAATTCCTTTGAGTTTTAGCCTTGCGGCCGTACTCCCCAGGCGGGACGCTTAATGCGTTGGCTGCGGCACGGGGGGATCGTCCCCCCACACCTAGCGTCCATCGTTTACGGCTGGGACTACCAGGGTATCTAATCCTGTTCGCTCCCCCAGCTTTCGCGCCTCAGCGTCGGTCTCGGCCCAGAGGGCCGCCTTCGCCACCGGTGTTCCACCCGATATCTGCGCATTCCACCGCTACACCGGGTGTTCCACCCTCCCCTACCGGACCCAAGCCGCGGAGGTTCCGGGGGCTTCGGGGGGTTGAGCCCCCCGCTTCGACCCCCGGCCTGCCGGGCCGCCTACGCGCGCTTTACGCCCAATGAATCCGGATAACGCTCGCCCCCTACGTATTACCGCGGCTGCTGGCACGTAGTTAGCCGGGGCTTCTTCTGCAGGTACAGTCTTGACTCTTCCCTGCTGAAAGCGGTTTACGACCCGAAGGCCTCCGTCCCGCACGCGGCGTCGCTGCGTCAGGGTTCCCCCCATTGCGCAAGATTCCCCACTGCTGCCTCCCGTAGGAGTCTGGGCCGTGTCTCAGTCCCAATCTGGCCGGTCGGTCTCTCAACCCGGCTACCCGTTGTCGGCACGGTGGGCCGTCACCCCGCCGTCTACCTGATGGGCCGCGGAGCCATCCCCTCCCGTCGGGGCTTTAGCCGGGGTGCCATGCGGCGCCCCGGGGTATCCGGTATTACCCGTCCTTTCGGGCGGCTATCCCGGGGGAGGGGGCAGGTTCTCCACGTGTTACTCAGCCGTTCGCCACTCGCTTCCCTCCGGAGAGGGGTGCCGTTCGACTTGCATGTGTTAGGCGCGCCGCCAGCGTTCATCCTGAGCCAGGATCGAACTCTCCGTCCAAAATGTATGGGCTTCGAGCCCGTCCGGTCCTCTCAGTCATCGCTGATCGGTTCCGTTCGATTCATATGGTTCTATTAGATAGGAAAAGGAATTTCTCGGGGCCGCCTCTCGGCGGCCTTGCGAAAAACAAATCCAAGTTAGACCATTTCAAATGGTTCGATGTCTGCCCGGATGCGACACAACTGGTGTGTCCATCCTCGCAGTATCCGGTTCTCAAGGTGCACGCCTGCGCTGGTTCCCGGTCCGACCGGGCCGCGCGGCAAGGAGATATATTGCCAGACCGGAGGGGCGCCGTGGGCGGGAATCGCGCACTCCATATTTTGTTCACAAATAAATAGGTCCCTCAGTCGCATCACTGAGGTTAAAACTGAAGCATTGGCTTCTGATATTGACGATGACCAGCTGTTTTATGTGTATTGAGACATCGGTCATCTCTGGAGCGCTACTTTACTCCAAAGGCATCAGTTATTTGTTTCCCATCGGTAAAAGGCGGGTTTTGTTCGCCAAGCGTTCTTATATATAGCTAGATACGGGTTCGAACCCGTGCACCGGCAACAAAAAAGCGACCAACCGGAGTTGGTCGCTTTCTATTCCATGGTGGGCCGTCAGGGGTTCAGCCTGCTTCGCAGGCGGCCGCTGCGGCGCTTTCGCGCCTTGCGCGCTGCGCTGGCAAACGCTCACGCGTTTACTCAGCTCCGCGCCCCGACGGGTTCGAACCCATGAAAGGGCGACAAAAAAGACGGCCAACCGAAGTTGACCGCCTCAACAATCTTTGGGTGGGCCGTCAGGGGTTCGAACCCTGGACCTTGGGATTAAAAGTCCCCTGCTCTGCCAGCTGAGCTAACGGCCCGCGGGTGGCATTGTACCACGGTCTGGGACTATTCCCAACTCCATTGGCCGTTCTGGAAAATCACAACTTCACGTCCATCAGGCGTAATGCCCGTAATATCGATGTCGTCCGTGCCGATCATAAAATCGACGTGCGTGCTCGAGACGTTAACGCCATGCTCCAGGAGCTCCTCCTTGGACATGTCATACCCACCCTCGATGCATTCGGGGAAACCTACACCTAGCGCGAGATGGCAGCTAGCGTTCTCGTCATAGAGCGTATCGTAGAACAGAACACCACTTTCGCGGATCGGCGTGTTCTTGGAGATGAGCGCGACCTCGCCCAGATGAGCGGCACCTTCGTCGGTGTCAATGATGCTCGCGAGCGTTGCCTTGCCCACACGGGCGTCGTAGTCCACCACGCGGCCTCCCTCAAACTTAATCCAAAAATCGTCGACCTTATTGCCGTGGTGGATGAGCGGCATGGCAGAATACACGATACCGTCGGCGCGCATGCGATCGGGCGAGGTGAAGACTTCCTCGGTGGGAATGTTGGGGAAGAAGGGGTGTCCATCGGGCGTCTTGCCCTTGCCGCCGGCCCACTCGTGACCCTTCGTCATGCCAATCGTCAAATCGGTTCCATTTGCCGCGGTGTAGTGCAGGTAGTCGAAACGATTGTCGTTCAGGAAGCGCAGGTTCTTTTCGAATGCGGCGTCATGGAGTTCCCAGTCGCTCTCCGGGTCCTGGCCATCGGCGCGCGCGGTGTGCAGAATCGCATTCCACAGCTTATAGATTGCAACCTCATCGGCGTCTCCTGGGAACACCTCTTGCGCCCAAGCCACGACCGGAGCGCCGGCGATGCACCACGGATTGATGTTGTAATCCAGTCCACGGCGGAAAACTTTGCACTGCGTATTCCTCGCCTTTGATGCCGCGGCCGGCTTGGCTGGATCGATGCCCTTGAGGGCCGCAGGATCCGCACCCTCGATAAAGACAAAGCAGGCACCATCCTGGGCCAAGGAATCCAGCTGCATGCGCTTCCACTCGGGCGTCTGCTCAAAATAGCTTTTCTCGACATGCTCGTACGTGAGCCTCGTCACGGCATCATCGGCCCAAATGACCGTCACGTGGCCGGCGGCGGCAGCATAGGCCTCCGCGACCACCACGCGCGCAAACGGCGCGCACTCGACCGGAGACTGAACGACGACCTCCTGGCCGGGCTTGACGTTTACGCCCTTGCGGACGACCAGGCGCGCGTAGTTTTTAATCTTGGGCTCCAGGGCCTTCATGCCCTCCAGAGCCTCTTCGACCGTCAGGGCAGCTCGAATCATGTGCCACTCCATCTATCTATAGAACAGTAAAAAGGCGCGCCGCAAAAACGACGCGCCTTATATCTTAGCGATAAGTATGTATGCAAACGCTACTTCTTCTTGGAGTCCTTCTGGTCCTCCTCGGCAGCCGCGCGCTCAATAAGAGCGTTGAGCTTGTTCTCGGACATGCCCTCGGCCTGCGCGCGGTACATGTTGCGCAAGGGACGAATACGAGCGAAGTCGTAGATAAAGTCACCTAGGATGATGACATAGGACAAAACGATGCCGACCATCTGGACAGGGCTGGACACCATGCCAGCGGGAGCGAAGTACAGCGAGGCCCAAATTGCCACGACGAGCACCATGCCAATGGCGAGCACAATCCACCAGATGCGACGGCGCTTGGTGTAGTCCTCGTCCTGCTTGAGGAGGATATTCGACACCGTATAGATGCGGTCCTCCTTGGCGCGCTGCTTGGCCTTGCGGGCGCGCTTCTCCTCTTTAGAGAGGCCCTCGAGGTTCTCGCCCTTCTCGAGCTCTTTGCGGCGTGCCTTAGACGAAGCCGGCACGACGCGAACGGAGCTCGCTGCTTGGCGGGCGGGCTTAGCAGATGCGGCAGACTTGCGCGCAACCCCGGTAACTTCGTGGGATTGCGTGCGCTTGTTCGTGGCGCTACGGGTACTCACTTATGCGTTCTCCTTCATGCTTGTGAACTGGGAGCCGGTGATGATCTGGAAGGCCTCGCGATAGCGCTCGGACGTGCCATCGATGACCTCGGCGGGCAGGTGCGGGGTCTCCCCCGTCATATCCCAGTTGGCCTTGAGCCAATTGCGGACGAATTGCTTGTCGTAGCTAGGCTGGATCTTGCCCTCCTCGTAGCTGGCAGCAGGCCAGAAACGGCTGGAGTCGGGCGTGAGGCACTCGTCGATCAGCGTGACCTTGCCATCAATAACACCAAACTCGAACTTGGTGTCGGCAATGATGATGCCACGGGTCGCGGCGTACTCGGCAGCGGCCTTGTAGATCTTGAGGGAAAGGTCACGAATCTGCGTGGCGATGTCCTCGCCCACGATCTCGCAGCAACGCTCGAACGAGATGTTCTCGTCGTGGTCACCGATCTCGGCCTTCGTGGACGGCGTGAACAACGGCTCGGGAAGCTTGGAAGCCTCGGTCAGGCCCTCAGGCAGCTGGATGCCGCAGACGGTGCCGTTCTCGTCGTAGGTCTTCTTGCCCGAACCGGTCAGATAGCCGCGGACGATGCACTCGATAGGAATCGTCTGGGCCTTCTTAACCAGCATGGCGCGGCCAGCGAGGTAGTCACGATACTCAGCAAACTCCTCGGGGAAATCCGCCGGGTCGATGGAAACGAGATGGTTGGGGACGATGTCGGCAAACTTATCGAACCAGAATGCCGAGATGCGATTGAGCACCTCTCCCTTAAACGGAATCTCGTCGGGAAGAATGAAGTCGAACGCAGAAATGCGGTCGGTGGCGACCATCAGCAGGTTTTCACCGGCATCGTAAATATCACGAACCTTGCCACGGGAATCCGGACGACGCTCCATCGTTGTCACGTGAGTCACTCCTTACCTAAATACGACAGAAATGCGGGTTCTTTCCCGCATGTTTTCGCAAACTCGGAGCGGCAGGGACGCGGCCCCTCCTTCACCGAATAGCGAAAAGCTAGTGCTCCATTGTAGTAGATGCCGCGTCTGCCGTGTGCTCGCGGGGCAGATGAATTGTAAAAGTCGTACCCTTTCCAAGCTCCGACTCCACGGATATGTAGCCATGGTGACGCTCGACAATCTGCTTGGTCACGGCGAGGCCGACGCCCAGGCCGCCAGCTTCGCGGGCGCGGCTGGCATCGGCGCGCCAAAACCGCCCGAAAATGCGCGACAGATCGTCCTTGGCAATACCGATGCCGGTATCAGAAACGGCAATGCTGACGTGCCTGCGGTCACTGAGCACCGACACCACGACCCAACCGCCCTCGGGGGTGTAGCGCATGGCGTTGCTCATGAGGTTGATAACACATTGCGTGATCATGTCGGGATCTGCCTCGACAACGTCATCGTGGCCCTGCGTCTCATCTGCAAAGCGCAAACGCAGGTCACGGTCGGCAAACAGGCGCTCCTGGCCATTCACAATCGATCGCACGAACGGAACCATGTCCACCGGTTCTAGATTGAGCGGAGCCGTGCTGTTTTCCATACGCGACAGGTCGAGCATCTGCTGCACCAGACGAGCCAGGCGACGCGTCTCGGAAGCAACGGTCTCCAAATGCTCATCGTCGGTGGGATACACGCCATCCTGCATGGCCTCGACCGTTGCGAGCATGGCCATAAGCGGCGTGCGAAGCTCGTGTGCAACGTCTGAGGTCAGGCGCTTCTCGTGTTTCATATCCTTCTCGAGCGAAGTGGCCATCTCATCGAAGGTCTCACCCAGCTGATCGATCTCGTCATCACCGCGCAGTCCCGTGCGAGCCGACAGGTCGCCGTCACGGATTTGCTTTGCGGTACTGGTGATGCGATGAATCGGCTTGGTGAGCATGCGCGACACGAGCGATCCGATAACGACCGAAATGCAGATTGCAACAACCGCGGCGAGGGCCATGGCGTTAAAGGTCTTCTCCCTAAACGCAGAGTCCGCCTTGGTGAGCAGAGCGTCGGAGCCGATGGCCCACAGCTTTACCTGTCCGACATGCTCGCCGGAAGACGTTACAATCTCGACGTTAGCAACGCTATCGGAGTCGGTTGGAGCAGACGAGACCGGGCTATGCGATGCCCTCTTGCCGCTCGTGTCGTCGGTCGTAGCCTGGTTTTCGCGTACATCGGCGGTCGCGCTTGCCGAGGGCCAGGAATCGTCATAAACGATCACGCCCTTTTTATTGACGACCTGCATGCCCAGATCGTCGGAAACCAAACTCGACGTTGCGACCGTGCGCAGTTCTCCCGCGGTCCAAGAGCCGTTTTCCTCATATGAGGTCGCCAACTTCTCGGCAGCGGAATTTGCGATTTCGACGATATTGGAGCGTGTGTAATCCGAAAAGACCGTGCCCCACACAACAGAGACAACGCCCACCAGCACCAATACCGTCATGAGCGATGTCAGAGCAAAAGCAAGTGCCATGCGCGAGGGATAGCTCATCGTTGGCCGTGAATCGGAACGAGGCGTGTTCCAACTAGCCTTGGAACCCGCCTCGCTCTCCTGCTTGTGCTTTTGTCCGATTTCAAAGCGCGCAGGTGTCATATGTGATTTCCCTATTTCTCGTCCGACTTATCGGTCTTAGCCGGAGCCTCGAAGCGATAGCCGACACCATGGACGGTGTAGAGCCACTTGGGCTTCTTGGGATCATCGCCCAGCTTGGCGCGAAGGTTCTTCACGTGGCTATCGATGGTGCGCTCATAGCCCTCAAAGTCATACCCAAGCACCTTCTCGACCAGCTCCATACGGTTGTAGACACGGCCGGGATGACGAGCAAGTGTGGTGAGCAGCTTGAACTCGGAAGCCGTCAGATCGACTTCCTTGCCCTCGACCAAGATCTTGTGGCCCGAAATATCGATGACCAGATCGCCGAAGTCGAGCACCTCGACGGCGGGCTCGTCGGCCTGGTGGGCACGGCGGAACAGAGCGCGAACGCGGGCGACGAGCTCGCGCGGCGAGAACGGCTTAATCAGATAGTCGTCGGCGCCGAGCTCAAGACCGATAATACGGTCCTCGATCTCGCCCTTAGCCGTCAGCATGATGATGGGGACATCCGAGGTATCGCGAATGGTGCGGCAAACACGCTCGCCGGGAATCTTGGGGAGCATAAGATCGAGCACGACCAGGTCGAACTGATGCTTCTCGAACTCCTCGATCGCGGACTGGCCGTCGCCGACGCCCACAACCCAGTAGCCTTCGCGCTCGAGATAGGCAGCGACGGCGTCACGGATTGCCTTCTCATCCTCGACCAGCAGAATCTTTTTTGCATCTGAAGCCATAACACGGCCCCCCCTGTCTCAATTAGCTAAGAACAAGCCCATTTTAACGCACCTGAGCCCGCCAGATGCCGCTATGACGCGGCAGCTCGGCGGGCGGTACTCACAATTACAACGCGCTTATTCCCCTGTTGGCGCCTTTTTAACCCCTCTAAGCTTAAAGAGAGAACAGGCGTGCAGTGACCGTCTCTGGTATACCCTGGCTGTTGCGCACCGTGGCGTACGTAAGGAATGAGTCCGATTTTCCCGCCGTAGCTGGATAATCGCCATACTCCAAAGCGCGGTCGGGCGACAGCAGCGAGCCATAGGTCTTGGCAGAGGTGTCGATCAGGAAATGCGACGCCTGTACCTTAACAAGGTATTTATTCTTCTTGCCAGCCGCACATGCGAGCGGCTCGCGTGACAGGAAGAGGTACGGCCCTCCCTCATTACCGATATACGTGCCCATATTGCCCAGGCTGCCCACGCCACTATAGGCCGCCTCGATAGAAAACACGAAGGTATCGCCCATATATACGGCCTCGAAAGGCGAAACTGACGAAGGGAGGACCAGCTGGGCACGCTTGGTGTTGTTGCCGTCGGTCAGATCGATTGCCGTTATGCCGTAGTAGACGCCCTCGTCGTTGCGGACACGCGGCGAGATGGTCAAAATGCCGTCGCTCGCGCGCGGGGCCGATGCAAAGCGGCCCGTCGATTTCCAAATTGCCTCGGCCTTGGATTCATCAAGCGAGCGACGATAGCAAAACGAATCACTACTCGTTTTATTGCCGCCTGCCGAAGGCATTTTATACCAGATGACTGATGACCCGAACGCCGTGAACAGGGGCGGATCATAGTCCTTGCCACCTCGATCGAGCTCAACCACATCGCCAGAGAGCGAAGCGCCCGACAGATTTTGAGCGTAGAGCTTCCACGATGAATTGGCAAAGTTCATCTCAACCCACGCGAATACGCCGTCGCCGGCACGGACATCGTAGAATGCATATCCCGTGCCCTCGATAGGATCCTCGATTAATGTGGTAAGCGAGCCATCGCCCAGGTTGAGCACACCGAGTGTGTTGGCGTGCAGTGCCGATGCGGGCGCCATCATCGCCGCGGCGTAATCGCCGTCGCAGTAGTACAGCAGCGTACCCAGCGGCAGCGTCCACGACGCCGCCGGCTCAAGATCGATGTCGACTGCCTCGTACTCATCCGTAATCGAGATGATCTTGGAATCGTCCTTGATAACCTGCGGCTCGCCGGCGGCATCATCGCTGGTACCCGTTTTTTTCGAGCATCCGGCAAGCACCGTGGCAGCGCCCGCGGCAGCCCCACCGAGTACAAAGCCGCGACGCGATATTCCGTTCTTGATGTGATCGGCGATACCCATTAGGCGATCTCGGCGCGAGCGGCCTCGATAGCGCGCGTAAGCTGGTCGGCGCAGGAGGTCTTTTTCATACCGCAGGTATTACCGGCGAGAACCTCGATTACGCGATCGGCAGGAGCGCCCTCGACCAGCTTGGAGATTGCCTTGAGATTGCCGTCGCAGCCACCGGTAAACTCAACGCCCATCACCTTGTTGCCGTCATCGGAAAGGTCAAGGTGAATATTGCGAGCACACACGCCCTGAGGCTTGTAATCAAACGAAATCATGCGATCCCCTCTCAGAATGTTATTCGAGACGACTATTATCCCCGTCTTTCCCTAAATGCAACGAGGCGCTTCGCCGGCAACACACATTACCAGCAAAGCGCCCTAAAAAGCTAACGTTATGCCCGAACCTACTCGAAGCTCAACTGCTCCAGACGATCAAAGACCGTGTCGATACGGGTGAGGAAGTCCCACGGATCAAAAATCTCGTCGAGCTTCTCCTGACTGACGGTGCAGCGCGGGTCGGCCTCGAGACGCTCCTTAAAGGTGGGGCCGGAGACACAATCCTGTACCTCGTGCCAGGTTGCCATGGCGTTCTCCTGCACAATGGCGTACGCGTCCTCGCGGGTGATGCCCGTGTCGACGAGGGCGAGCAGCACCTTGGAGGAGAAGATGAGGCCACGGGTCTTATTGAGGTTGGCCATCATGCGGGCAGGGTACAGCTGCAGGCCGTCGATAACGCGGATGAGGCACTGGAACATGTGGTCGAGCGCGATGAAACTATCGGCCTGGGCGACGCGCTCGGCAGAGGAGTGCGAAATGTCACGCTCGTGCCACAGGGCGACGTTGTCGAAGGCAACCTGCGCGTTGGCCTTCACGACGCGCGACAGGCCGCAGACCTTCTCCATGGTGATGGGGTTGCGCTTGTGCGGCATGGCGGAGCTGCCCTTTTGACCCTTACGGAACGGCTCCTCGGCCTCGAGCGTATCAGTCTTCTGCAGATTGCGGACCTCGGTAGCGATGCGCTCGCAGGTGGCTGCGGTGGTGGCGAGAACGCCGGCGAGATAGGCGTGATGGTCGCGGCTGATAACCTGTGTGGACAGCGGGTCGTGAACCAGGCCCAGGTGCTCGCAGACATACTCCTCGACGAACGGCTCGATGGAGCTGTACGTGCCGACAGCGCCCGAGATGGCACCAAAGGCAACATTCTTGCGGGCGTCCTCAAGACGATCCAGATCGCGCTTGAGCTCCCAGGCCCAAGAGCCAAACTTCATGCCGAAGGTCATCGGCTCGGCGTGGATGCCATGAGTGCGGCCGGCACAGAGCGTGTTGCGCTCCTCAAAGGCGCGACGCTTGCAAATCTCGCCGAGCTTCTTGACGTCCTCGATGATCAGGTCGCAGGCCTGGGTGAGCTGGTAGCACAGGGCCGTGTCGCCCAGATCCGAGCTGGTCATGCCATAGTGAACCCAGCGGCTGGGCTTGGGGTCGCCCTCGGGAACATCGGCATCGATGTATTCCTTCATGTTGGTCAGGAAGGCAATGACGTCGTGGCGCGTGACTTCCTCGATCTCATCGACCTTCGCCTTCTCAAAGTTGGCATGGTCGCGGATCCACTGGGCCTCGTCTTTGGAAATACCGATCTTGCCGAGCTCCGCCTGGGCCTCGCAGGCCAGAACCTCGATCTCCTGCCAAATGGCGTACTTGTTCTCGAGGGAGAAGATGTGTCCCATCTCCGGGCGGGTATAGCGATCGATCATAGCGGCTCCTTTTTGGTTATTGGCACGTTGGTCGTAACCCATCCATTGTACCGTGCGCAGGTGCAAGTATGGGCAGCAGGCATTAACCTAACATTTTGGAATTGGAGCGGGCAACGGGACATCCGCGTATTTGCTTCGCAAATCCGCACCGGCTTCAGGCGCCTGTCGGCGCCTTCGCCTGCTCGCTACAAACGCTTCACATTTGCTTAACGCTCGCACCCTGTCGGGTTCGAGTCCCGGCGCTTTGTTGAAAAAAGCACGGCACCGAAACGGTGTCGTGCTTTTACTTTTTTGGAGCGGGCAACGGGACTCGAACCCGCGAGTGTCAGCTTGGGAAGCTGATGCCTTACCACTTGGCGATGCCCGCATATGTGGGGGATAGTATAACGCGGTTGTCTTGTTCGACACAAGGGTGGCGATGCTTGTTTTAGCTGTGGAGATTCGTTTGAAAATCGCGTCAATTGTGGAGACGAGGACCTTTGGCTTCCTGTTCCCCTTATCTTTTACCTGCGCTTTTGCTTGATTGTTGTATTTGAGCTCAATTTGTCAGGAATTGGGCAAGCTTTTGGTCAGGCTCCGGTACTTACCCGCATGAACCTCGGGGGTAGCCTCATCCTACGCGTCGCAGCCTCCCCGTGCGACGCACGAGGGATAAGGAGCAGCCATGTCCAACGCACCCACGCACTCTGTCCACAGCGCAATCGCAACAGGTCCGCTGCTCCTGCTCCTCTTCCTGCTTTTCGGCTGCCTGGCACCGGGAGCCGCATTTGCCGTCGATGGCTACGACCAGCTCGGCTTCCGCACTATTAGCGATGATTGTGGACCCTTCTTCATCGGCAAGTATGAAGCTCAAGACGCCTCGATTGCCTACTGCATGAACCAGGAGCGCCCCGGCCCCACCAAACCGGGCGGCCCATGGCTCAACTTTGATCAAGGCTGGGTGTGGCTCGACGACGAGTTCGCGGCAATCGTTTGTCACGGATATCCCACCACCACGTCGTTTGGCGGTTACCATCTTTCACCCGATCGCGCCCGCGCCGCCACCCAGCTTGCCGTATGGATGCTCAACGGCACTACCCATGTCGACGGCACCTACTCCTACACGACCGCTCAGGGTAAAACCAAGAGCGGACACTTTACCGCCGACAATGAAGTCGTGACGGCTGCGCGGTGGCTCCACGACAGCGCAAAATCAGGAAGCATCAAAGCCGCTCCGCACCGCGCGCGACGCTATCTAGGGGCCGTATCGGGCGGCAGCAAACGTCAAGACATGCTCTATGTACTGCCGGCGGTCTCTGTTTCCTTCCAAAAGCAGTCTGCGAACACCGTTATTACCAGCGGAAACAATACCTATCAGTTTACCGGGGCAACATTCGATATTTTTGAGAGCGGCAGCGGCGCGCGTGTCGGCACCATCAAGATGGACAGCAACGGTCGAGCGCAAGCAACACTTCTGCCCAACACGGCATACTACCTAGTTGAAACGAAGGCGCCGACCGGCTATGTCCCCCGCCACGATCGTATTGCCTTTACCACGGGGAATGACGGCGGGCAGGTCGCCATCGATGAACAACCCGGCACCATCAACCTGCGTATCGTAAAACTCGATGCCGCAACGAATGCCGGCCCCCAGGTGGGATCTTCACTCGCAGGAGCAGAGTTCACGTGTGTGTCGCAATCAACCCCTGGATGGTCGCAAATTCTCACGACTGACGAAAGCGGTCGGGCTACCCTCGCCGATGTCCCCTTAGGAACCTTTACCATCTACGAATCAAAAGCCCCCGAGGGCTACCTACCATCCAACGACAGCTGGACCTATACCGTTGGAGCCGATCAGCTCGGCGATTCAGACGTGGTCGAGATCGAATCTCGCGTTTCCGATATCCCCATTGCGTTTAACCTTGAGATTTCCAAATTCAAGGATTACGGCAATAGCGACCAATCCGGTCTGGAGCAGCCGGCGGGTGGTGTTATCTTTGAGGTTGTCAGCAACAGCTCTCAGCAGGTTGTTGGCACACTGACCACAAACATCTATGGCTTTGCCTCCACCAAAGATCAGCCCGAAGCATGGTTCGGCACAGGCAAACGACCCGCCGGTGTCCACGGAGCCGTCCCATACGACCGTGCCGGCTACACGGTTCGCGAGGTTCCGGAAACCGTCCCCGAGGGTTTTAAACGTGCAGGGGAATGGACCGTCGGGGCCAATCAGATTTCCGACAGCGCCGAGCTTCAATATATCGTGGACAACCACGCTCTGTCGACGCATCTCCAGATTGTAAAACGCGATGCCCAAACAGGCGCTTCTGTTCCCCTAGCCGGATTCACCTTCCAACTCCTCGACAGCAATCACGAACCTGTCTCACAAACTTGCTGGTATCCAGCACATAACGTAATGGACACCTTTACGACTGACGCGACCGGCACCGTCACACTGCCCGAATCGCTCGTGCCGGGCACCTATTATGTACGCGAAACCTCGGCCAAAGAGCCCTATCTTGTCGGCGAAGAGATCGAGGTAAACATACCCGCCGACATGAACCTAACGCCCGTTGCAATCGCCTCGTATTATGACCACGCCGCGACCGGAAACATCAGGATCGTTAAAACCGATGCCATAGACGGCAGCAGCCTCGCGGGCGCCGTCTTTGAGATCCGCGCCTCGGGTGATATCGTGCGCCCCGACGGTAGCATTGCCGCGCTCGACGGTGAGACTGTCGCTACCGTCACGACGGATGAAACTGGAGAAGCACGCGCGGACAACCTCCCACTGGAATCTGGCACCGCACGCTACGAGGTTGTCGAGACTCAAGCGCCGGCAGGCTTCTTGCTCGATCAGACAACCCATATTGTCGACCTTACTTATGCCGACCAGAAAACACCCGTTGTAGAAGCACGGCTTAACGTATCCGACGATTACACCAAGGTTGATATCTCCAAGGTCGATGCAAGCGGTGAGCAGGAAGTGGAAGGCGCACAGCTCACCTTATATGGTCCCGATAAAACCGAAATAGACTCCTGGACCTCATCCGACAAGCCACACCGCGTCGAACATCTTGCACCCGGCACCTACTCGTTGCGCGAAATGATGTCTCCGCGGACCTATGACCTTGCCGAGGAGATAACGTTTGAAATAAAGGATACGGGAGAAGTCCAATCCGTCGCGATGAAGGATGCGCCCATCGAGATCAAGGGGCAGGTCGACAAGCGTCAGGAAGTTGTCCAACCTATCGAAAAGGGCCTGTTGGCTAACGGCGATGGTAAAAACCGTGCCGCGATGCAAACCAATACGGATGGGCTTTTCTCCTATACCATCGACGCTCGAAACGATTCAACTACCTGGGTTGATGAGTTCACAATTACCGATGATCTTGAGTGCGCCAAAGACGGCACAGCGAGATTCGTCTCAATCGAAACCCCCGTCGCCATCGGCGACCTCAACGGTCTGTGCAACGTGTGGTATCGCACGACGCCGTTGGACTCGACAGACGTCGATGAGCCGGCAAACGCGACACTTGACGATGGGCACGAAAATCCTTGGCTTGAGTCCGACGAAGTAAGGGAAAGTCTGGGTGAGGATTGCCGCCTCGTCGATTACGACGGCTGGCACCTCTGGAAGGCGGATGTCTCGACCACGGAATCCACCACACTCGAGGCGAAAGAACTCGACCTTGCGTCCAATACCGTCGTAACGGGCATTCGCATTGAATACGGTGCGGTAGCCGCCGACTTTACGACTCGAAGCGATGCGGATTCTTGGACCCGCGATGATCTCAAAGATGAGCACGACGACCTTGACGATGCCAAAGCAATCCTTGGCACAGACGCTCGGGGCGCAGTCGTGCACATGCAGGCAACGTCGGCTTATACGCCCCAAACCGTACTCACCAACAGCGCGCGCGTCGATCTTTGCCGCAACGGCGGCGGCGATAAACTTGAGTCACATGACGAGGACCGTGTCATTCAACGCTGTACCCTACCGCAGGACCTACCGGCAACAGGATCAGTTCCCATCGCCGCTTGCATCACCGCGCTCCTGACCTCGGGTGCCGCAGCCCTATGGTTCGCTCGCCTTAGGTCGATCCCAAAGAAGCGCTAGCGCGATGAAAAAGCGGGCGAGCCAGTCCCCCGGCTCGCCCGCTTTCAATCATGTAAATCGCCGTATCTACTCTGCAGACGAAGATCCACCATCAACGATTGCCTGATCGGACTCAGGAATCCCATCGGCACCCGTACTCTGTTCTTGCTCCACCTCTTCGCTGATTGCGGAGGCGGGGGTCGAGCCCTTTGCACCCACGATGTAGGCAGCCCCAAATCCTAACGCAATGGCAATCAAGGTCAAAATCACGTAGACAGGCCAATGGCGCTTAATATACGAAAACACGTTGACTCCTTAGAGCTCCGTCTACGAACGGCGGATAACCTCGGTCACGACCTCGGATACCGTGGCAATGTTCGTCGGGTTGACATTGTGGGGCAGGTCGTCCTCGGTACGAGCGCAAGCCAGACGCGTGCCGTCCACGCCGGCGATGGTGAGGGCTCGGCGGCTCGCCTCGAGCGCGGCATAGGCATCGGTCTTGGCATAGGGCATCTCGAGCGCGCCACAATCGACATGGAACGACTTGCACACCTTGCTGACCAGGTTCATGATGCGGCGATCGCCCTTGAGCAGCTGCTGTTCGCCCTCGACCGTCACCACCGAAAGCCTACCGGCGCCGACGGATTCAAGATTGATGAAGAATACGCCGCGGAGCTTATCGCGATGCGAAGCCAAGAAGGCCTTCATGCCGGCGCCATCACAATCCGAGGCGCCCGTTGCCACAAACCAGATATCGTGACCGAGCAGCTCATCATCGCCCATAGAGGCGACAGCCGAGAGCATATCTTCGGAAGAAGCGCCATCGGAAGACGTAGCGCCGCCCTTCCAGCCATCGTTATCGTCCTCGAAGTTATCCCACGAACCGATACCGCGACCGGACTTCTTGGCATCGTAATCGTCTTCGACGCCCAGCCAATCACTCATGCTGTCCTGCTCGTTTTTCCTTTTACAACCGAACAGGCCACCCAGGCCGCGCTTACGAGACTTGGGTGCCGCCGGGGCGGGAGCCGAAATGGTCTCGATCGGCTGCGCGCCCGACGCAACGGGCATAGAAGGCGCAACGGGTGCCGATGTGGGTTCGGGACCCTGGGCAGTAGCAAAGGGGTCGTTGACCTGGGCAGAGGGATCGGGAAGGTCGAACAGCGACGCGCGAGACGCAACGTTTGCCTGCCTCATAGACGGCAGCGACGGATCGGGGACCGAAGCCAGCGGAGACGAGGAAGGTGCAGGCGACGGTGCCGACGCCGGATCGGGAACATTCATCTGCGGACGCGGCGATGCCTGGGAGGAAATCTGGGCCATAAGGGAATCGACCGTTTCGTCCTGGGTGGGAGCAACATTGGCAACCGTGGCACCGGAACCACTCGGGGTCGGCATGGTGAAAATCTGCGTGGAGTAAGGCCTCGACTCATCCGTCTCGGGAGTCTCGGAAACCGCAGGCACTTCCTCCTGCTCGACCTCGGTCGAATCACCTTGATCGGCTGCCGCGTGTTGCTCTTCGTCAGAGTTGGCCTCGACGGACTCGTCCTCGGCGGCATCTTGGATTTCGGCAGCATCAATGGGCTCGTCATCGTCTGCCGCGTCGCCCTGCTCATCGGAAACAGGAAGGGGCTCGGCAATCGCGGTGCCTTGCTTTTCAAACGTTATCGTGGAATCGAACTGCGCGGCATCAAACGACATGGTGCTATCGACGTGCTGCTGAGCCTCGAAAGACGTTGTTGCCTCAACAACATCCGCTGACGTCGGTTGCTGGGACTCAAAGGACGTCGTAGCTTCGGCAGCGTCGACGGGCCCGGACTGCATAGCCTCGTTCTGCTCAAACTCTTGCGCCGCGCGCTCACGTGCCGCCTCGGCTGCCTGCTGCTGAGCGATAGCCTCCTGCTCGGCAGCCTCGCGTGCGGCAGCGCGCTTCTCCTCGAAATCGTCGACAAATTTCCTGCCCTTTGCAAGCGCACCCTTAAAGAAGCTGGAAGCGCTGGCGCCAATCGAAGAGAACGCGGATGCAATATCGGCATGGGGCGTTGCCGCGGGAATCTCGGCAGAGAAATCAGTATCGCTCTCGTAAGACACGCGCCTCGGCTGTTCAACGTAATCGTCGTCAGACTCGTCCGCAACGTCTTGCGCCGGCGCGGCGGGAGCCAAAATGTCCAGTCCTGCCGCGGGATCGATCGCAGACACCGCCTCGGGCTCGGCAACGGCAGCGGCAACCGCGGCAGACTCATCATCCACGGTGACAGCGGGCGCAGGCGCAGTCACGACGGGGGCAGGCTCGGGCTCAAACGTCGGCTCCTCGCCCTCCTCGTAATCGAGCGTGCAGGACTCGGGAAGCATTCCGAGCGCACGGATGGCATCCGAACCAAAGCGGATGTTGCCGGCGGCGTTGCGATAGAGCTTGGGCTCGGGCTCGGCCGCGGCAGGCTCCTCCGCCGGCTCAGCAGCGGGAACCTCGTCATTGAACTCTTCGGCCTGGACAGCCTGATTCTGATCCTCGGGCACGATGGCGCCAATCAGCGTCTCGTCGGCAGACGCACCCTCAAAGCCCTCGATCTGCTCGTCAAAAGCCTCGCCCTGTTCGGGCTCGGTCTGAGCGTCGGGAGCAATCGGCTGACCGAACTCGTCCTCGGCGTAGGTAGGCTCTTCGTACTCGATGGTGTTGCCGTAGTCGTTTTGCTGCTGGGCCGCGGCATACTCCGCCGCCGCGCGCGCCATTTCCTCGGCACGACGCTTCTGCTCCCCAAAATAGGTATCGAACGGAACATCGTCGGGAAACTCGTTCTCGCCCTGGAAGGGAGCAACGTTGTCCATAACGCCGAGCATAGCGGCGACAGAAGACTTGTTGCACACCGCGCCGGACGTATAGGGAAGAATGTGGCGGTTAGAGATGATGTTTGCCGCGTTGGCAAGTGCAACGAGGGAAGCGAGGATCGCGACAATCCACAGCAGAACCTTGAGCGCGCCGGGGAGCGGCAGGATACGCAGGATGGCAACGGCAGCGGGGGCAACCGTGGCAACGGGCAACAGCTTGGCGATGAGCGCACGATACGAAGCATAGGGCTCGCGGGCGAGCAGCTCAGCACGGGGAGAGTCGTAGTGTGCGACAACGACCACCGGGCGGTTGCGCGGAGACGCGAGCGGGCCCGAGGCCTTGTGGTAGGCGATGACATTTTGGCTCACGCCCGTCTTGCCCAGGCGCGAAACCACGGGGTGCCCTGTGCGTTCGAGCACGTAAAGAACGGCGCCGACAATGGCCAGCAAGGTGCCGACCAAGCCGATACCGCCACCAATGCCCATCAGCAGGGCACCGGCAAACGCAAGAATACCGGTAACGGCAAATGCCAACCTACTGGGCGCCGGGGCATTGAACTCCTGAACCTCGGGATCAAAGCCGTGGTTGCGGAAGATCTGAGCGATATCCTCGGCCGCCAAGCGCTCTTCTTCGCTGCATGCCGGCGTAATGCCGGTGTTCTGCAGCAGGTGGTTAATATAGTTCTGGGTGTTCGCCATGTGCGCTCCACATCCATAATCCGACAAATAGGCCCAATGCATGCACATTAGAACCGTATATAGTCGAAAGTATACCCCGAGCGAGCGCAAACGACCGAATTCGGGCCATCTTAACGCCCCGAGCGGACAAGGATATAGCCTAATCTCCATATCGGACTAAAATCATGGCAGCAAACCACCTTCTCATGCGAGGACTCTATGACGGCAAGCGACACGACCGCGACAATTAAAAAGGGGAATTCGGAGCCCAGTTTCGATAAAACGGCTCAGCGCATCCTCAATCTTTTCTTTGTGCTCAACAGCTCCCCCGAACCGCTGACGACCGAGCAGATCGTCTTGGATTCCGACCTGGGATATGGCTCCGGCAACATCGACTCGGATAAGCGCAAGTTTCGGCGCGATCGTGACAAACTGCTCGAGCGTGGCATCTTAATCAAGGAGGTTCGCCCCGCCGGTGCGCAGGAGACCGAGGAAAGCTCGTGGACAATCGACCGCGAGCACACCTTTGCAGCAGGCGGCCTCATCACCGCAGACGACGCCGATATCCTGCTCAACGCCATCGACCAGACACTAGCGGCCGGCTCATCCACTTTTGCCGCACCGCTTGCCGATATTCGCTCCAAGATTGCCTATCTCACCGGTAGGACGACGGTGGACGAAGCACCAATCCGCCGCTCTCCCACCGTCGATGCGGTATGGAGCGCCTTTGCCGAGCGATGCGCGCTGCGATTTTTATATCAGAACGGACGCGGCGAGCAGAAAGAACGTACCGTCTGTGTCTACGGCATGTTCGAACGCGAGGGCGTGGCGTACTTCTGCGGCCTCGACAATGTCACCGACGACATCAGGACATTCCGCTGCGACCGTATCGTTCGCGCATGGCGTCCTTCGAAGGCCTACGCCATCCCTGCGGACTTCAATCTCAACGACTATCTGTTCTTTGAATTCGATTTCGCCGACCGACCGCCCGTTGCAGCCACGTTCTCGTTCGCCCCTCAGACGCAGATCGATATGATCAACGGCCTCACGCGCGGGCGAGGTGAGCTCACACACACCGATGCGGGATGGATCTGGACCGTTGACGTGCGCGACCTTGAAGCCGCCGCCTCATTTTGCATGGCCCACGCCATGGACGGCATGAGGCCCATGGCCCCCAAATCGCTCAAGCAGGCGTGGAACCACCTCATTGAAAGGACGGTGCACGAGTATGCCCGTGCGTAAACTCACCAGCGAGCAAAGGCTCTCGCGTGCGATTGACATCATGGAGGCCCTCTACGCCGCCGGCGAGAGCGGCATGACACGAACCGAGATTTGCGGCCGCTTTGACATCACGGGAGTATCGCTCGACGAGATTCTCGAGATCGTCTCGACGCTCGCGGACCGAGAATCTGGTGCGCGCATCATCTGCGAATGCCACGGCGAGCGTGTGATCCTCACCGGTGACGCCGGGCGTGTGCTACCGTTGCGCCTGAGTGCCGCCGAGGGCGCTGTGCTCAACCACGAACTTGAATCGTTGGGGATCGAGCCGCAGACGGCAGCCCGGATTCGACATGCCCTTCTACCCGAAGAGCTCGGCTATAACCAGCGCGTCTTTGACACCGTCAACCACGGGTCGCACTGGCAGCAGCTGAGCTGCGCCATTCAGGACGGCGTTCGCTGCCGCATCTCATATCGCTCGATGGACGATGCACGGCCACGCGAGCGTCTGGTCGACCCCTTGCGCATTACGGCAAACGGCGACCAAACATACCTGATTGCCTGGGACATCACAGTCGATGAGCAGCGCACCTATCGCATGGATAAAATCGAGGGACTCGCCTTGACGGAAGACTCCGTCGTGCCTCACACACCGGACGTCGCATCCCTCCACGATTCCCTTGCCCGGACGCAGCGCAGCGCAAAGCTCTTGATGCCATTCGATATGGCGGAGCATCTGGACTGGGCCGGCATCACCCTAATCGAGCGCGGCGGGGCAGACATGGCAACGGTAACCGTGCATTACGGCTCCGAGCGTTGGCTACTGAGCCAGGTAATCGCAGCGGGCGGAGCCATCCGCATCTTGGATGACCCCGCCCTGTCAAAGCGCCTGTGCGATATGGCAAAAACCCTCGTCTGTCCGCTTTAGCGCCGCCGCTCGTGGCGTGCGCGCCACAGTTGCAGATAGTGCCCGATCTGCGCCGATTCGATGCGCTGGTAGGAGCTCGTGGGCAGCGACGTTAAGAACTTCTTTCCGTAGCCCTTCGTCACCAGGCGCGGGTCGGCCAGAATCAGCACGCCGCAATCGGTCGACGAGCGGATAAGGCGGCCGGCCGCCTGCTTGACCTCGAGCACCGCCTCGGGCAGCGAATAGCGCGCCCAAGCGCGGTCTTCGCGCAGGTTGCGCTCGCACGAGAGCGGGTCCGTGGGGCTCGAGAACGGCAGCTTGGGAATGATGACGCAGCGCAGTGTCTCGCCGCTGGCGTCGAATCCCTCCCAGAAGGCCTTAAGAGCAAAAAGCGACGAGGTCGGCTCGTTGATAAACCGGTCGCGCAGGCGACGAGGAGATGAGTTGCGCTGCTGGCAGTTGAGCTCCAGACCCGCACGGGCCATCTTGGGCTCAACGCGGGCGTACAGGTCTTCCATGTCGCGCCGATTGGTAAACAATGTGAGCACCGATCCGCCCATGGCAAGATGGGCGTCGACCAGCACGCGCTCGAGCGCCGTAAGATAGCTCTCACGATCGCGCGGATCGGGTATATCGCCCGCAACGACTACAGCCATGTTCGAATCAAAGTCGTAGCTCGAGTCCAAGTGCAGCGATGAGGATGTTGAAGCACCGATGCGATCGAGGCCGACCGCGTGGTTAAAGTGTTCAAAGCTTTTGGACACCGTCATGGTCGCCGAGGCAAAGATAGCCGTGTGAACCTCGGGCAGCCACTCGGTTGCCAAGGCCTCGCCAATGTCGATGCGCTCTGCGGTCATTGACTCTCCGCCGGCACGCAACCTGCGATTGACCTGCAGCGAATACACGTAGTGTTCATCGGTGCCGTCGATGATGAGTTTGAGGTTCTCGGCCAGCTCGTGCAGGCGGCGCGAGATATCGCCCAAGTCGACAACAACCTCGGGCTTGTCGGCGGCGACGGCTTGCACCAGCGCGTCGACGCACTTGTCAGCTTGTTCCAATGCATCGATGGCAGCGTAGGCCGACTGTAAGAAATCATGCCAGTCGTCAGATTCGCGCAGCTCGGGGCCAATCCATAGATTGGCATTGTCATAACCCCCACGGGCACGGCGGCCGAGCTCGCGAACGCCATCGAACACGTCGGCGATTGCCATGCTCGCGCGCGCAACCGTCGACGTCGCCTTGGCAGTAAGGCCCAGATAGAGCGTAGAGCCCTCAGAGGTTGCCAAATCACGGGAGACCTGGCTTAGCGCACCGGTGCTCGAGCCACCCAGGCGCTCAAACAGAACGCGTGATTCGTCCGCCGACACCACGCGCGCCCACTGACGGCGCGCCTCGCGCTCGATAGAATGAGCCTCGTCGATTACCCAATGACGAATCGGAGGCAAAATCCTGCCCTCGGCCGCAACATTGCGGAACAGCAGGGAATGGTTGGTGACCACCACATCGGCATGCGCCGCACGACGGCGAGCGCCGTGGACCAAACATTTATCAGGGAAAAACGGGCAGAGGCGGCGAGCACACTCGCGCGAAGCCGTCGTAAAGTCGGGGCGGTTGACGCTGCGCCACCGAATGCCAAGCGAGTCGAGGTCGCCATCGGCTGATTGGCAGACGTACGCCATAATGACCGCGACCGCCGTGAGCGTGTCCGCCGGATCGCGCTTGGTGGTAATCTCGACCTGGCCTCGGCTCATGCGCTCAAGCTTGCGCAGGCACGGATAGTGGTCATAGCCCTTGAGAGCGCAAAATGACAGACCACCGTCCAGTTGCTCGGCAAGTTTTGGCAGCTCATGGTACATGAGCTGGTCTGCAAGATTGTTCGATTTGGTCGCAATACCAACCGTGATGTTGTTACGGCGTGCCGCCTCGGCAAAAGGCACCAGATAGGCCATCGATTTGCCGACGCCTGTGCCCGCCTCAATTACACGATGAGTGCCCGTGACCAGCGCATCGCGGACCTCGAGCGCCATCGCGATCTGCTCATCACGCGGCTCGTAAGTGGGATACATGCGATTGACCAGGCCACCTGGCGCATAGTCTGCCTCAATCTCCTCACGACTCGGCATCTTGAGGACCGGCAGTTCGTCGGCGTCCACCCGATCGTCGGCGCGATCGGCCTTGAGAACGTCAGCACGGGCGGCGCTGAGAGAGAAGATAGAACTAGGGTTCTGCCCCGCCAAGAATGAGAAGATTGGACGATAGGACCAAGGCACGTCCGGATGCATGTCGGCTAGGCGCGCCATGAGGCCCTGGGGCAAGTCGGTGAGTGCCACGAGCAACACGCGCCATACGCCACACAGGGCGTCGACGTCGGCATTGGCACGGTGTGATACCGAGTCACAGCCAAACAGATCGGCCATAAAAGACAGCTTGTGCGAGGCCAGGCGCGGAAGCGCGATGCGCGACAGCGCCAGCGAATCGATCCAAATATCGCTCACGTTGACGCCGCCTTTGACCGACTCGATAAACGAGCGGTCGAACGTGGCGTTATGTGCGATTACCGGGCAACCACCGACAAAATCGGCGAGAGCGGCTACGGCCTCAACGGCCGACGGGGCATCTGCCACATCGGCATTTGTAATGCTCGTGAGCTCGGTAATCTCGGCGGGAATCAGCTGCTTGGGATGCACGAAGGTATCGAAGCGGTCGACGATCTCGCGGCCCGAAAGACGGGCCGCCGAGATCTCGATCAGCTCGTTGTCCTGCACCGAAAGACCTGTGGTCTCGGTATCGAGGACAATTACATCTTCCTCGATAAGGCCAAAGGACTGCGTTTTGGCGCGTTCGGCAAGCGTGGCATAGGAGTCGATGACAAACTGCGGCGTTCCTGACGAAACCGCGTCCTCGATTAGCATGCAATGCCCGCTCGACGAAGGCCCATACGGATCAGGCTGTCACAGACCTGCGGGAACGTCATGTCGTCGGTGTGGCGGATCTCATCCGGATACAGCGACGTATCGGTCATGCCGGGAATGGTATTGGTCTCGAGGATGACGGGGCCGTCCTCACTCACAATAAAGTCACTGCGCGAGATACCCAGGCAACCGAGGGCCTTGTGAGCGGCACAGGCAAGCTCCTGAGCGCGAGTGTAATTCTCGGGTGAAATCTGCGCCGGAATGCGATGGATGTCCGTAGGGTCGACATACTTCACGTCCAGATCGTAGAACTCGCAGTCCTTGGGCTTACGAATCTCGACAATCGGCAGAGCGCGCACGTCGTCCTCGCCGTACACGCCGACGGTGATCTCGGTACCCTCGATGCACTTCTCGACCAGCACTTTGTCGCCGTACTCAAACGCCTTGGCGATTGCCGCGGGCAGCTCGGAGGGCTCATGGACCAGGGAAATGCCATAGCTGGAACCGTTGACGGCCGGCTTCACAAAGCAGCGCTCGCCACAAACCTCGACGATATGATCGATATCGACTTCATCGCCCACCTCGAGCGCGAGGCCGGGGGCAATGGGGATGCCCGCCTTGGCGTACAAGAGCTTAGAGACCTCCTTGTCGGCGCCGCAGGCGCTGGCAAGCACGCCCGAGGCCGTGTAGGGGATACCCAGGGTCTCCATGGCGCCCTGCATGGCGCCATCCTCGCCGCCGGCACCGTGCATGGCGATAAACGCCACGTCAAAGCCGCCGGTCGCCATGGTTACCATAAAATCATCGGCAGCCGTGTCGAGCAGCTCCACCGAAGTGTAGCCGGCCTCCTTCAAGGCAACCACGACGTTCTTTCCCGAATTGAGCGAGATCTCGCGCTCAGCGGAATGACCGCCCGCCAAGACCGCTACGTGCATGTTCTCTAGGCTTTTACCCGGCATGGGCAGACTCCTCCTCTATAATTTCTGCAGCTGATACCATATTGTAGCGATACCCTCTACGTTTCCCCAAAATCGAAAGGCTTCCATGAATCCCAGGACTAAATCTCAGGACATTCGCGACTTGAGCCAAAACGATATTCGCGAGCTCGTGGCCGAGCTTGGCCAGCCCGCCTTCCGCGCGAAGCAGCTCATCGAATGGGTCTTTGAGAAGAACGTTTGTTCGTTTGACGATATGACCAACCTTCCCAAGGCTTTCCGCGAGCAGCTTAAAGAGGCTTTTGCCTTTGACACGCCGACTGAACTCACCAAGCAGGTTTCCAAAGATGGCTCTCGCAAGTATCTGCTCGAGTACCACGACGGCGTTTCCGTCGAGACCGTCGGCATGCCCCGTCGTAACAAACTTTCCGTCTGCGTTTCCACCCAGGCAGGCTGTGGCATGGGCTGTGCCTTTTGCGCTACCGGTCTCAACGGCCTCAAGCGCTCTCTGACCGCTCAAGAGATCGTCGACCAGGTACTTCATGTATCCAACGACTTTGGCGAGCGCGCCACGAGCGTAGTCTTCATGGGCCAGGGCGAGCCGTTTGCCAACTACGACGAGGTTCTCAAGGCGCTGCGAATCCTCAACGACCCCGATGGCATCGGTATCGGCGCTCGTCACCTCACCGTCTCTACCAGCGGCGTTATTCCCGGTATTCGCAAATTTGCCGACATCCCCGAGCAGTTCACGCTTGCCGTTTCCCTGCATTCCGCCATCCAGTCGACGCGCAATAAGCTCATGCCCGGTGTTAAGAAGTACACGCTGCTTCGCCTTCACGAAGCGCTTCAGCTCTACACCGAGAAGACCGGCCGCCGCCCGACCTATGAGTATGCCATGATCGAAGGCGTCAACGATACGAATCCCGAGATGCAGGCGCTCTGCGACTTCTGCGAGGGAACGCTGTGCCACGTTAACCTCATTCAGCTTAACGACATCGAGGGTAGCCCGCTCAAGCCGTCGCCGATTCATAAGGTTGAGGATCTTCAGCGTCGTCTTGAGTCCCGTGGCATCGAGACCACGATTCGTAACTCCCGTGGTAACGATATTGACGCCGCTTGCGGACAGCTGAAGCAGCGCTTCAAAGTTCAGAAGAACGCATAGGGGAGTCGCATCCCAAAACGTTTCATGTGAAACATCGAACGACCCCGGTTACAGAATATGCAACCGGGGTCGTTTCATTTATTGACCTTAATTTTGAATCAGCTGCTACCTGTCCCATTTTTTACGGCCAAAATAAGGGGTCCTTGTCTCATGAATCAGACAAGGACCCCCTCAAAATATGCTGAGTAATTGTTAGGTACCTAATAGCCTACATTTTCCCATTGGTTGCTGACCCAACCTTGATTAATCTTGGGATTCTTCGTTACCTGAGCTGTACGCATGGCAACATCTTCCGTCATAACATCCATTTTCTTTTTGGAAGTATCGACGATATCTTGCGCGCCACGAAGCAAACGACCTCGAAGTTCATCGTCTGTCGCGATCTTATATCCAGCAAAGGCACCAGCCGCGACAGTCGTCACCAATGCAATCGCTGTTAAAATCTTATTCCTCATCTTGGCCTCCTTGATCAAACTGAATCATTTCGCCAAGAATACGAGAGAGCTCTTCCTCGTCTTTAAACTCAATCTCAATCTTATTCTTTCCACGCGAGCTCTTCACACGCACGTTGGTATTAAATACCTGACGAAGCACACGGGCAGCCTTTTTAAAGGACTGAGGCGTTGCAGGCCTTGGCGTCTTAGGTGTCTCTCCGGCAGAAAACAACGGAGCAAGATTTTCTGTCGCTCTTACGGAAAGGCCCTCTGTAACAACTTTCTCTGCAAGTCGAATACGCGCGTCCTCATAGGGAACTGCAAGAATCGCACGTGCATGACCAGCAGTAAGTTTGCCCTCAAAAATCATCTGCTGAACTACTTCGGGGAGATCGAGAAGACGCAGCGAGTTTGTAATTGCAGAGCGTGACTTGCTTACTGCCTTCGACAATGCCTCCTGGGTCATCCCGCTGGCATCAATGAGTTGGCGATAGCCCTTAGCCTCTTCGACGGGATTCAGATCAGAACGCTGAAGGTTTTCGATAAGAGCAAGAGCCAGCATCTCTTCATCATTTACCTCTTTAATGATGACTGGCAATTCTTCAAGGCCAGCAAGCTTTGAAGCTTGGTAACGTCGCTCACCAGCAATGATCTCATAGCCGTTTCCATGCTTGCGAACCAAAAGCGGCTGCAAAACGCCGTGCTCTTGGATTGACTCGCTTAACTCGCGAAGTTCAGTTTCGTTAAAATGAATTCGTGGCTGATTAGGGTTGGGAACGATATCCTCAATAGGTAGTTTTGTTTCAGATGCGGCATTTGAAGCCGATGCAGCCGAACCGCTGGTCTCATACTCGGCCTCTGAGACCAAAGCATTGAGTCCACGTCCCAATCCGCCACGTTTCTTTACACTAGGCACGCTTGATCACCTCTTTTGCAAGGTTCATATATGCTTTTGCACCCTTATTTTGAGGTGCATAGGTAATTACCGGTTCTCCAAAAGACGGAGCTTCGGAGATTTTAACCGTACGGGGGATTAGCGTCTTAAACGCCTTATCACCAAAGTACGATTGAACCTCCTCAACAACCTGATTTGATAGTGAAGTACGCGAGTCATACATGGTCATAAGCACACCATAGGTGTCTAAGCCCTTGTTCAGCCGTGATTTGACCATCTTCATTGACTCAAGCAGCTTCGTAACGCCCTCGAGTGCGTAATATTCGCACTGGATCGGAATCAAAACGCTGTCTGCTGCGGTCAAAGCGTTGATAGTAAGCAGGCCGAGCGAAGGAGGACAGTCAATGAAAATAAAGTCAAACTCGTCCTGAATCGGCTCAAGCAAATCTTTGAGGCGTGTTTCACGAGCAATTGCGCTTACGAGCTCAATTTCGGCGCCTGCAAGCTGAATTGTAGCTGGAATTACGAATACCTTTTTGCAATTTGTATCAAGAACGAGTGATTCTGCCGGCACATCATTCAACAATGCATCATAGATGCAGTGATCAAGGTCTTCTTTTTCAATTCCGAATCCACTGGTGCTGTTTCCCTGCGGATCAAAATCGACAATCAGTGTCTTACGACCCTGCTCACCCAGTGCCGCTGCAAGGTTTACAGCCGTCGTTGACTTACCGACGCCGCCTTTTTGATTGATGATTGCAATGATACGCGTGTCTTTTGCGCTCTTAGAACGCTTAACGTCGCGAAATCCCACGGTCCCTCCTGGTGTGTATTAAAGCTGTCAAACGGAGGATGTTTCACGTGAAACATTCCGAATCGATATCAACCGCCATGTTTCACGTGAAACACTGCAAGTTGTTAGTATCCATTATGTTTCACGTGAAACATCTAGGCAAGCGGATTCTTCTTTGCCACGCCATTTGCACGAGGCAATGAAACGGATGCTGGATGACTCTTCTTAAGAACAATGAACTCCCTGTGACCCAAGCCTTCAGGCAAATCATTTGCGTCATTCAGAAGCAAAGTGAAGCCGCAAATCTTAGCTGCTGACATGCCGGAAGCAAGCTCCTCATCCGAAGGATTGCCCTTGGTTATAACAAATAGCCCTCCATCCTTGAGGTACGGAGCCGCATACTCAACAAGAATCGGTAGAGGGGCCAGTGCGCGGGCGGTTACAACAGAGAACTGCTTCTTATGGCTTCGAGCATATTCTTCAAGACGATCATGAACCGCATGAGCATGTTTCAATCTAAGAGCATGGACAAAGGAATTTACCGCATCAACCTTCTTGCCAACAGAGTCAATATAAGTAGCTTTACGATGCGTGGTTATGGTTAATGGAATACCAGGGAAGCCCGCACCTGTTCCCATATCGAGCAAAGCTCCCTCAGGAGCCTTGTTGATATAGGGGAGCAAAACAAGTGAGTCGAGGATATGAAGTACTGCAGCATCTTCTACGTTAAGAATACGGGTGAGATTTGTTATCTTATTTGTTTCTAGAACCAAATCCAAATGCTGAATACATTTCCTCAGCTCAACATCAGTTACGCTCAAGGAATAGTCTTTGCAATAGAAAGCTAGACGACTCAACATCTCGTCAGCTTGCTGATCAGTAAGTACTAACAACGAAAGCTCCTTTCTGACAAAAATCAGCGTATCGAGAACTTTTGACAAAAAAAGGGGACGTGGAAACCACGTCCCCTTAGCATAAACTCGAGTAGATTATCGAGCAACAATCACCACATGGCGATCAGGGTCAGAACCCTCAGAATGAGTATCAACGGCATCATTGCCACGAAGTGCAATGTGAACCAGTCGACGCTCGTAGGCATTCATGGGCGGAAGCGAAACACTCTTATGAGTGCGAATGGCACGCTCGGCAGCAGACTGAGCCATGGAGGCAACCTTGTCCTGACGGCGGCTCTTGTATCCCTCGACGTCCACTACAACCGGATACCTAAAGCCAAGTTTGCGGCTCACCAGCAAAGAGAACATAACCTGAAGAGCATCAAGGGTGCGACCATGACGGCCAATGAGAACAGCAAGGTCGGGAGCCGTTACATCCAAAATCAGCTCACCCTCGTCGCCCTCATACTCATCGATAGGAGAGTTGGCGGCATCGAAGTGCGAAAGGATAGAACGCAGGATGGAAATCGCAACATCGGCAATGGTGTCGAGCTCCTCATCGGTCAGCTCTTCACCAGCCTTGTAGCGCTGTGCAATCTCGGGATAATCGCCCGCGACCTGCGGGGCAACCTCCTCAAGCATATCCTCGATGATCTCTTCAGACATAACGTACTCCAAAAGTTAGGTACCTAAATAAGATTGATATCCCACTACTTCTTCTTGTGCGGGCGCGGCTTCTTCTCTCGACGAGTGACCTCAACCTGCAGCGGAGCGTTCTTAAGACGCTCCTCCTCATCGGCCTTCGCCTTGTCGATGACCTTCTGCGTCACAAAAATCTGCTGGATAACCTGCCAAGCAGACGAGACGTCGTAGTACAGCAGAACACCAACAGGAAGGCTCCAGCCCATCCAAAGCATCATGACCGTCATGACAACGGCCATCATACGCATGCTCTGAGCCTGCTGGCCGGTCTGGTTGCGCGACATATAGAGCTGCGGAATCAGGGTCAGGACGGCGAACAGGATCAGGCAAACCAGCGCAGGCAGTGCAACCATAAAGCCATCGGCAAAGGAAGCACTCGGCGTGGTGGTCAGGTCGGGCAGGATGTTGAAGAACGAGAACGTGCCGTCGTTAAAGTACTGCGGCAGGTTGCGCAGCAATGTAAATAGGGCGAACAGGATAGGCATCTGAATCAGCAGCGGCAGACAGCCAGCCATGGGGTTGAACTTGTTCTCGCTGTAGAACTTCTGCATCTCCTCGGCCTGACGCTGGGGATCGTCGGCATAGCGCTCCTGGATCTCGAGCATCTTGGGCTGCAGCACCTGCATGCGAGCCGTCGACTTGGTCGACTTGAGCATGAGCGGCGTCAGCAGCAGACGGATGATGACCACCAGGATGATGATGGACAGGCCCCAGTCGACCGCAAAGGTCTGGATGAGCTTGAGCAGCTCGAAAAGGATGTTAACGATCCAATCCCACATGTAAGTTTTCCTCCGATAGCGAGTGCCCGCTAGGGCACAGGGTCATAACCGCCGACGTGCAGGGGATTGCAGCGAGCGATGCGCCTCACGGCAAGCCAGCAGCCTCTCAAAACACCGTGCTTCTCAATCGCCTGGATGGCGTATTGCGAGCACGTTGGGTAATAAATGCAGGCGTCAGGCAATAAGGGCGAAATAACCTGTTGATATATGCGAATAGGAGCGATGGCAACACGTCGCAAAACGTGATTGCTCATCGCTCCTCCCCGGCAACGCCGGCGCGCTTCATAAGCGAACGCAACGCCTTGTCCATCTCCTGCGGCGAGGAAACCCTCGTCTTGGGAGTTGCAAACAAGATGATGTCATAACCCGCAACGGGAAATCCGCAGCTGCGGGCGGCCTCGCGCATCACACGCTTAGATCGGTTGCGCACGACGGCACAACCGAGTCGCTTAGCACCAACGAAGGCGACCCTTCCGGAGTCGCCTTCGCCAACCGATTCACATATGGTCATTCGAATCAGAGGGTGATTGAAACGACGCCCCTGACTGAACACATGCTCGAAATCTTGCCGAGACTTAATAGTCTTCATGCGAGATGTGTGTATCGCTGCTAGACAGTGAGACGCTTGCGGCCCTTGGCGCGACGACGGGCGAGCACGGCACGACCACCCTTAGTGGCCATACGGGCACGGAAGCCATGGGTCTTGGCACGCTTACGCTTATTAGGCTGATACGTACGCTTCATCTTAAGTTCCTCCTGCTGCATTTCGAGTGTCCGCGGGGACGCGGACGCAGATATAGACACGTGAGCTTGAAGATTGTAGGGAAATCAATGTTCAAATGTCAAGAAATCAAAGGTAAAAGGTTGCGCAGTTCACACGGTTCCCCCATAAGCACAACCGAAATTTGCGCCTCATGGCAACCTTTCACGATATTTCATCGAGTTTTCAACAGGTCATGTTGGCAATGTTGAGAACTTTTCACCCGTTTTCCAAAGTTTTCAACAAGTTTTGAAAAGTTGTCGAAAGATGAGAAACGTTGCACGGTGAGCTACTATTTGTTCGAAACCTTTTGAAAGATTGCGAGCGGCATGTCTGACGACTTTTACACCATGGTCGATTCCGGAGACCCGGCACCCGACAACGAGCACATCACCGGCGTGCGCGAAGAGCGTGCGGAAGGCGAGCAGACGACCACGCAGGCGCCAAAAGCCATGTACGCCGCGCGCATCGCCGTCTATGACGACATGCTGTCGACACCGCGGGTGATCGTCATTGATCCGCAAGATGTCCGCACGTATTTGGAAGAGACGACCAACACCGTCTACCAGTGCATGAAAGAACAAGGTGGCCATATCTCGCTCATGGTCATCCGCGAGATTGTCGAAAACTTTATCCACGCACACTTTGCCGAGCCCATCATCTCGATTCTGGACGGCGGAGACACCATCCGCTTTGCTGACCAAGGACCCGGCATCGACGACAAGGAACGTGCTTTCGACTTTGGCGTTACCAGCGCAAACAGCAAGATGAAGCGCTATATCCGTGGAACCGGAGCAGGGTTTCCCATGGTGCAGGAGTATTTGGAAAACGCCGGCGGTGCCGTATCCATCGAGGACAACATGGGCAACGGCACCGTGGTTACGGTAAGCCTGAACCCTAAACGCGTGCAGGAAATCGAGCGTGCCGGCGGACGCGGCGCTGCCGTGCGGCCCGAGACGGAGCAGCCCACATATCCCCTGCCGGGAGCTTTTGCGCAGCAGCCCGTGGCAACGCAGCAGATGCAGCCCCCCGTGAGGCAGATGCAGCAGCCCGGAATGCTTCCCACACAAGAACCCCAGGCGGCATCTATGTCGATGCCGCCAAACATGCCAGAGGCCATGCCGCTGGCTGATCAGGATGCAGCAGCAATGCAGCAGGCGACGGGGGCGCCGGGTGGCCAGCAAATGGGCTATCAGCCGTACCAACAGGGATATCCATATCAGCAGATGCCGCCACTGGGGTATGGCCAGCAGTTCCCGCAGCAGTACCAGCAGGGATATCAGCAGCCGTACCAGCAGATGCCGCAGCAGCAGTACAACCCCTGGGCCCAGCAGACGCCTCCGCAGCCTTACCAACAGTGGCCTCAAAGTTTTCAACAGCAAATGCCGCCGACGCAGAGTTCTCAACAACCAGCAGCTCAAATGATGTATCCTAATGCAGTAAATCAGTATGCACAGCCACAACCGGACGTGTTCGTAAGCGATCGCGGCAACGCCGCGCTGGGCTATCTGGCGCAAAATCAAGCGTGCGGCGCAACCGATCTTGCGAGGGCGTTTGGAAACTCGGCCCCCACTTGGTCACGCACGCTCAATGACTTGGCGCAGGCCGGCTTGGTCATCAAGCATGGCCAGAAATACCATCTGACCGAACTCGGCGCCGCTCGCGTGCGAGCTCAGAGCTAAAGAACGGGAGAGACAGTGGACGAGGAAGCAAGCATCATCCTGGGGGATGCCATCGCCTTTTGCCAGCGCGACGGCCAAGATGCACGCCTCATCAACATGCTGGGGCAATCGCGCGCCATAAGCCTGACCGAAGATACGCTCACGATCGAGGCCCCCTCGCGCTTTGCCATCGCGCAGCTCAAAAAGCATCAGCCGACTATTGAGGCCTATCTGGAAGAAATCGCCTTTGCACCGATCGCGCTCGACATCGTGGCACCGCAAGGCGCCGCGACGGAATCCGCTGCCGCCACGGCGCCCGCCACGGCTCCCGCTGCTTCCCCGGCGGTGCCGGCCTCCGCAGGCGATGTGCCGACAATCGAGCACCAGCACAGCGATGTTTCCCGTGAAACAATGGCACCGTTGACGAGCGCGGCGGCGACGTCAACGAACGCACCCGTCACGCACATGCCCATCGCTCACGACGCAGCGGCGGGCGCGGATTCGGGCATTGCAATCAAGAACACGCTCTCGGCCGACGATTTTCGTCGCATGATGAACCAGATGAAGGGCGGAGCGCCGACTAAATCCACGCAAGCTGCGGCCCCCGCTTCACCCATGCCAGCACCGACCGTGCCGGCCGAGCAGAATACGGATGGAGCCCCGCTCGCCGCGAACTCAAAATTTACCTTTGAGAACTTTGTCTACGGCCCCGAGAACAGCCATGCCTATCGCTCGGCACTCAAGTTTGCCGCCCTCGCGGACGAGCGCGGCACATGCACATCCCTGTTCATCTATGGCAAATCGGGGCTGGGCAAGACCCATCTGCTGCTCGCCATCAAAAACGAGCTCGCCGAGAAGTCGCCCGAGATCAAGGTCAAGTATGCCAACTCCCAGGCATATCTGGACGACCTAATGACCGAGTTCGACCGTCAAAAGAAGAGCAACGCCCCCATCATGCAGGCGTACCACGGCGTGGACGTGCTCATCATCGATGACATCCAAAACATCATCGGCAAGCGCGCGAGTGTGGACTACTTTTTCCAGCTCATGGACGAGTTCATCCGCAACAACAAGAAGGTCGTCATCGCGGCAGACCGCGCCCCCAAGGACCTGAGCATGGACGAGCGTCTGACCAGCCGCTTCAACGCCGGAATGCTCTGCCTGGTCGCAGAGCCCAGCTACGAGATGAAATACAAGATCTTGCAGCGCTATTACGAGAACACCATCGTCGCCGCTCCCGAGGCGGGCGACGACTCACTGCTGGCGGCCTATGGGGGCGACGGCGGGCACCTGACCGACGAGCACTTTAAACACATGGCCGAGGTCTCGGGCACCAACATCCGCGAACTCGAGAGCTTTTGCGAGCGCTGCGCCGGCGAGGCGGGCGACCGCGAGCGCGAGGGCGGAGAGCTCACCTTTGACGATATCGACGCCATCGCCAGCCAGTACTTCGACACATCGGCCAAAAAGATCAACGTCCAGACGGTTCAGTCCGTCATCGAAGAGCAGTACGGCGTGACACACGAGGAGCTCATCGGCCCGCGTCGCAACGCCAATATCGCCAAAGCACGCCATATCGCTATCTACCTGGCCATCGAGATGTGCGAAATGACGACCACGGCGGTGGGCGCCGAATTTGGCAACCGCAACCACTCGACCGTCAGCACGAGCTACAAAAAGGTCCAGAAGATGATCCAGGAAGACCGCACCGTCACCGAAGACCTCAAGTCGCTGCGCGATAAAATTACACTGCGCTCGTAGGGAAATAGAGACACCTGTTGAAAACTTGTCGAAACCACGGGCATAAGGTGTCTAAAACCCAACCCGCGGTGATGAAAAGTTTTGCGCAGGTTTTGAACGTGGAAAACCACCCCTGTTGCACACAGGCTGCTGTCGATTCTCTTTCTGGGTCTGACCTGCGTCTTTGGGAGTAATCAACAGTTTCGTCAGTGCTATTACTATTATTAAGATATTTATATCTATAGAAAGGTATTAAAAGATGAAGTTCACCGTCAGCCAGAGCTCGCTTACACAAGCCATCGGCGTCGTTATGAAGGGTGTCGCTTCGGCATCCACCCTTCCCATCCTGTCGGGCGTGCTCGTCAAGGCCCAAGACGGCATCTTGGAATTCCAGACCTCTAACTACACCATCTCGATCCGTCATCGCATCGCGGCGCATGTCGAAGAAGAGGGCGAGATGGTTATCCCCTGTAAGATGCTCTCCAATATCACCAAGACCCTCCCCGATGCCCCGGTCACCTTTGAGCTGTCCGAGCGCCAGGTGCTGATTGGTTGCGAGAAGAGCTCTTTCCGCCTGAACACGCTTGATGCTAATGACTTCCCCGAGTTTCCGGCCTATGCCATCGAGAGCGCCGTGGAACTGCCGACCGATATCTTGTCCGAGATGGTCGGCCGCGTGTGGCGCGTCACCTCGACCGACAAGGCCCGCCCCATCCTGGGTGGCGTGCACATGAAGGTCGAGAACAACACCGTGCGTCTGGTGGCGACCGATTCCTTCCGCTTGGCCGTGTGCGATACGCAGGTTGAGACCTCGACCCTCGAGGGTTCCTTTGAGCTCAACGTTCCGGCTGACGCCTTTAACGACGCACTGAACATCATGGCCAGCCAGGCGACCATCATGATCGGGGCTACCGACACCCAGGTCGTCTTCGAGGCCGGCAACACCACCTACGTGTCGCGCCGCATCGAGGGCGTGTACCCCAACTACAAGCAGCTCATCCCCGATTCGTGCGTGACGAGCGTCAAGATCGACGTCGCCGCCTTTAACGCCGCCCTCAAGCGCGTGGCCGTTATCGCGAGCGCCAACCCCGCCGTCAAGTTCGAGATCGATGTCGAGAACGGGCAGATGGGCCTGTCCTCCATTTCCAATGACCAGGACCTTGCACAGGAGACGATCGATGTCGAGGCCGAGGGCGAGTCGGGTACCATCGCCTTCAACTACCACTACATCTTCGGCTGCCTCAATGCCCTGTCCAAGGAGAAGGAGATCACGCTGGAGCTCAAGAGCTACTCGCAGGCGGGCATCTTCAAGTCCTACGACAAGATCAACTACCTGTACCTGGTCATGCCGGTCCGGATCTAGCGCTGCGCCATGACCATGTTCGCCCGCGATCTTTCCGTCGCGCACTACCGCAGTTTCGAGAGCTATCGTCTTGCCCTGGACGAGGGCGTGACGATACTTGCGGGACCCAACGCGGCGGGAAAGACCAATCTCATAGAGGCGCTGCAGCTGCTGACGAGCGGCGCCTCGTTTAGGCATCCGACCGCAGCCGAGCTCGTCCATGACGGCGTGGGCTCGTGCAAGGTCGAGCTGAGGCTCGAGGGCGATGGCCGCGTGCTTGATATGGGATTGAGCGCGGAGGACGGTAAACGCTCGTTTAGCCGCAACGGCAAGAGATGCTCTGCCGCCGGCGTGCGCGGGGTCCTGCCGAGCGTGCTGTTTTGCCCCGACCATCTGGACATGGTTAAGCGAGGCGCCAGCGTGCGCCGCGCCGCCCTCGATGACTTTGGCATGCAACTGAGCGCACGCTATGCCGATCTTGCGAGCACCTATGGACGCTGCGTGACCCAGCGTAACGCCCTGCTCAAGGAGACCTGGTGCTGTCGCGAGATGCTCGGCGCGTGGAACGATTCGATTGCCCGCGCGGGCTCGGCCCTGCTTGTGCACCGGTTGGCCCTGCTCGACCGGCTGGCGGGCCATGTGCACACTGCCTACGGGCAAGTGGCATCCGGTGAGGCTGCCAACGTGACCTATACGTCCACGCTGGGGGATTTGCCCCAGGTCGATGATCGCGAAGAGCTGAAGGGCTGGGCGTACGAGCGCATGCTGGCTGCCCTTGATGAGCACGCCGACGAGGAAATTCGCCGCGGCGTGACGTTGGTGGGGCCGCACCGCGACGAGATTGAATTTACCGTGGCGGGTCGCTCCGCTCGTTTATTTGCCAGCCAAGGACAGCAGCGAACGTTGGTACTGTCCTGGAAGGTGGCGGAGGTGGCCGTGGCTCACGATGTTCTGGGTACTGCTCCGCTGTTGCTTCTGGACGACGTGATGAGCGAGCTCGACGGCGAGCGCCGCGGTGCTTTTCTGCGGCTGATCGGCGATGATATCCAAACGGTCATAACCACGACCAACCTGGGATACTTTACCGATGACCTGCTTGATCGAGCCAAGGTGGTGAGCATGGGTGAGACGTGCTAATTACGAGCGCGAGAGCGAAACGGTCGCCTTCAGTGGGTTTTTAAACGCAGAGCGCCAGCGCATTCTGGCGGCTGCAACACCTGAGCGCCGCGCGCAGATGGAGGCTGCCGAGGAGTCGCGCGCGGTCTATCGCGCGTGGAACGCGGTGTGCTCGGGCACGCGCGAGGGGCGGCATGTGACGGGCCTGCGCTACCTGCCCGAGTCCAATGAGCTGCTGGTATATCTCGATTCGCCCTCGTGGACGCAGGAAATGACGCTGTTGCGCGAGATCATCCGCGCGCGCATGGAGCGCGCCGGTGCGCATGTGGATGGCCTGGTGTTCAAAACCACCGCGCCCGGTCACACGCCGCCCGCTGCCAAAGAGCGTCTGCGTCCTGCCGTGGCCGAGCGCCCGCCGGCTCCGCATGCTGACCTAAGTGAGGCCGAGCGCACCGAGATTGAGCGCCAAGTGGCGCCCATCGAAGACCAAAAACTGCGCGAGGCCCTCGAGAATGCCATGAGAGCCAGTGCCGAGTGGGCCAAGGGCGTGCAAAGCAAAAAAGAGTCTTAAATCGCATCTGGTGGCCTTGTAGAGCCAAATACCCTCGTTCCCGAGGGTATTTTTTTACGATAAACTAGTAAGGCTGTACACATTTTCTTGACTGAAGGAGGACGTGTGGCAAACGAAAACGATTACGATGGCGGCGAGATTAAGATTCTCGAAGGTCTCGAGGCCGTTCGTAAGCGCCCGGGCATGTATATCGGCTCGACGAGCGCCAGCGGTCTGCATCACCTGGTGTGGGAGATCGTTGACAACTCCGTCGACGAGGCCATGGCCGGTTTCTGCACCGAGATCCAGGTGACGGTCCACGCCGACAACTCCATCACGGTCGTCGACAACGGGCGCGGCATCCCCGTCGACGAGCACCCTGTTAAAAAGATCCCGACGCTCGAGGTCGTCATGACGATCTTGCACGCCGGCGGTAAGTTCGATAACTCGGCCTATAAGGTCTCGGGCGGCCTGCACGGCGTGGGCATCTCCGTCGTCAACGCACTGTCCAAGCGCGTGGTCGTTCAGGTTCGTCGCGATGGCAACACCTACGAGATGGAGTTCTCGCGCGGCAAGACCGTCAAGAAGATGGAGGTCGTGGGCACCTCGGATTCGACGGGCACCACCGTCACCTTCTGGCCCGACGACGAGATCTTCGAGACCTGCATCTACGATTTCGATACGCTACACAACCGTCTGCAGGAGACGGCGTTCCTCAATAAGAACCTCAAAATCGTGCTGACTGACGAGCGCGAGTCTACTCCCCACGTGGAGGAGTTTTGCTACGAGGGCGGCATCATCGACTTCGTCAAGTTCCTTAACGAGGGCAAGGACGTCCCCGAGGCCTTTAAGGAGCCTATCTACATCGAGGGCAAATCGGACCCGGACGCACCTGTGGCCAAGATGGGCGAGGTTGAGGTTTCCCTGCAGTGGAATAGCGGCTACGGCGAGAACGTCATGTCGTTTGCCAACGACATCTACACCCCCGAAGGCGGCATGCACCTTGAGGGCTTCCGCACCGCGCTCACCCGCGTGATCAACGACTATGCGCGCAAGCAGAACCTGCTCAAGGAAAAAGACGCCAACCTGACCGGCGACGATGTGCGCGAGGGCCTTTCGGCCGTTATCTCGGTCAAGCTGCCCGATCCGCAGTTTGAGGGCCAGACCAAGGCCAAGCTCGGTAGCTCCTATATGCGCGCGCTCACGCTCAAGATCGTGACCGACGGCCTCGCCGATTACTTGGAGGAGCATCCCAAGCCCGCCCGCGAGATCGTCAAGAAGGCGCAACAGGCCTGCAAGGCGCGCAACGCCGCCCGCAAGGCGCGCGAAGCGACCCGCCGCAAGAGCCTGCTCGAGACGGCGTCCCTGCCCGGTAAGCTCGCCGACTGCTCGGTGCGCGATGCCGAGCTGACCGAGCTCTTCATCGTAGAGGGCGACTCGGCAGGCGGTTCGGCCAAGGACGGCCGTCGCCGAGACATCCAGGCGATTCTGCCCCTGCGCGGCAAGATTTTGAACGTCGAACGCGTTGGTGACCATCGCGCGTTCTCGAGTGACACCATCCAGTCGCTGATTACCGCGATCGGCTGCGGCGTCACGACGAGTGCCGGCGACGGCGGCGACTTCGATATCACCAAGGCGCGCTACCACAAGATCATCATCATGACCGATGCAGACGTCGACGGTGCGCATATCCGCATCCTGCTGCTGACGTTCTTCTACAAGTACATGCGTCCGCTGATCGATGCCGGCTACGTCTATGTTGCCTGCCCGCCCATCTTTGGCATTAAGGTGCGCAACAAGATCCACTACGTGTATCCCAACGGCCGCCAGCCCGAAGACGAGATCCTGCGCGACACCATCCAGAGTCTGGGCCTGAACCCCGACGATAACGACGAGGACGGCAAGGCCAAGGACGGCAAGATTACCAAAAAGCGCAAGGGCTATACCGTCCAGCGCTACAAGGGCCTGGGCGAGATGGACCCCAAGCAGCTTGCCTCGACGACGATGGACCCCAAGACCCGCATTCTGCAGCGCGTGTCGATCGAGGACGCCGTGGTGGCGGACCGCGCCGTGCGCGAGCTGATGGGTTCCGAGGTCGGCTATCGCCGCGAGTACATCGAGAAGCATGCACATGATGCACGATTCCTTGACGCTTAAGAGGAGGTAACGTGGCAGACGGTATCAACAATAACGAGGGTACGGGCGAGGCCGGCGATGCCGGTATGCCCGATGATCTGAAGCGCCTGCTTGCCCGTGCTGAGCAGGGCGAGGACGGCGACCCGGACGCCTATAACCCCGATGCCGATGATGAGGAAGAGGAAGACGACGCCGAGCTCGAGGAGAGCTTTGGCGAAGTCGACCGTGGCGCCTCGGCCGGCGAGGATATCAACGGCGGTCAGCTCCAGATTTCGGAGTTCGGTCGCGAGATGAAGCAGTCGTTTATCGAGTATTCGATGTCGGTTATCACGGCGCGCGCCCTGCCGGACGTGCGTGACGGCTTAAAGCCGGTGCACCGCCGCATCCTGTACGCGATGAACGAGAGCGGCATCTACCCCAACCGCCCACATAAGAAGTCGGCCTGGACGGTCGGCGAAGTTATCGGTAAGTACCATCCGCACGGCGACTTCGCGGTCTACGAGGCCATGGTCCGCCTGGCGCAGTGGTTCTCCATGCGCACGCCGCTCATCGACGGTCACGGTAACTTCGGTAACATCGACGGCGACGGCGCGGCGGCCATGCGTTACACCGAGAGCCGCTTGGCAAAGCCCGCCATGGAACTGCTGCGTGACTTGCAGAAGGATACCGTCGACTGGCAGCCCAACTACGACGAATCGCTCGCCGAGCCCGTGGCGCTGCCTGCGCGCTTCCCCAACCTGCTGGTCAACGGCAGCCAGGGCATCGCCGTCGGCATGGCCACCAACATCGCCCCGCATAACCTCACCGAGGCGATCGAGGCCACCTGCTACCTGATCGACAACCCCGACGCCACCGTCGACGAGCTCATGCAGATCATGCCCGGTCCGGACTTCCCCACCGGCGCCATCATCATGGGCAGCGCCGGCATTAAGCAGAGCTACGAGACCGGCCGCGGCTCCATTACCGTGCGTGCCAAGGCACATGTGGAGTCCACCAAGACCGGCCGCAGCCGCCTGGTCTTTACCGAGATTCCCTACATGGTCAACAAGGGCACCCTGCAGGAGAAGATCGCCCAGCTCGTCAACGACAAGCGCATCGAGGGCATCTCGGATATGCGCGATGAGTCCAACCAGAAGGGCATCCGTCTGGTCATCGAGCTCAAGAAGGGCGTCATTCCGCAGGTCGTGCTCAACAACCTGTATAAGTACACCTCGCTGCAGACGACCTTTGGCGCCAACAACCTGGCGCTCGTCAACGGCGTTCCCAAATGCCTGAGCCTGCGCGAGATGCTGCAGCACTACATCGATCACCAGGTCGACGTCGTTACCCGCCGCACCCGCTTCGACCTTAAGAAGGCCCAGGCCCGCGCGCATATCCTCGAGGGTTACCTGATGGCTCTCGACCATATCGACGAGGTCATTAGCATCATCCGCTCCTCGCAGACCGACTCCGAGGCCAGCAGCCGCTTGATCGAGCGCTTTGGCTTTACGCCCGAGCAGACTACGGCCATCCTCGAGATGAAGCTGCGCCGCCTGACCGGCCTGGAGCGCGACAAGATCCAAGAAGAGTTGGACGGCCTGCGCCGCGCCATCGCCTACTACGAGGACCTGCTGGCGCATGAGGAGAAGATCCTGGGCGTCATCAAGGAAGAGATGCGCGAGATCTCCAAGAAGTTTGGCGACAAGCGCCGCACCGAGATCAGCCAGGTTGAGAAGGACCTGGATGTCGAGGACCTCATCGCCGACGAGGACATGGTCGTGACCATCACCCACACCGGCTATGTCAAGCGTATCCCGGTGGCTGCCTACCGCGCCCAGAAGCGCGGCGGCAAGGGCGTATCGGGCGTCAACCTCAAAGAGGACGACGTTATCGACGAGATGTTCATCGCGTCCACGCACGAGTACGTGCTGTTCTTCTCGAGCAAGGGCAAGGTCTATCGCCTGAAGGTGCACGAGCTGCCGGTGGGTACGCGCCAGGCGCGCGGTACCGCGATCGTCAACCTGCTGCCCTTCGAGGAGGGCGAGAAGATCGCGAGCGTCATCAGCTGCCGCGAGTTCCCGGCCGACGAGTACCTGATGTTTGCCACCAAGAGCGGCATGGTCAAAAAGACCGTGATGAGCGCATATGACCGCAGCCGTCGCGACGGCCTGATCGCTATCAACCTGCGTGACGACGACGCGCTGCTGAACGTGCGCCGCGTGCGCGAGGGCGACAAGATTATCCTGGCCACCACCGCGGGCAAGGCGATCATGTTCTCCGAGGAGCAGGTGCGCGCCACCGGCCGCGATACCAGCGGCGTTCGCGGTATCGGTCTGAAGGACGGCGTGAGCGTTCTGGGCATGGAAGTCACTAACGGCAACGGCGATCTATTCGTCATCACCGAGCGCGGCTACGGCAAGCGCACGCCGGTCGCGGACTACCCGGAGCAGAATCGCGGCGGTCAGGGCGTCTACACCATTCAAATGACCGAGCGTAAGGGTAACCTCGCGGCCATGAAGACGGTGGGCCCGCAGCACGAGCTGTTCATCGTGACGGAGGGCGCGACGGTCATTCGCGTCAAGACCGACGAGATCAGCCAGACCGGCCGCGCCACCCAGGGCGTCAAGATGATGACCGTCGACGACAACGACCGCGTATGCGCTGTCGCCCGCATGACGGCAGCCAAGGAAAAGCCCGAAGGCGAAGCCACAGAAAACGGCTCTGCTTCCGAAGAAACCCCTGTCGATCTAGGCGACGGCAACGACATGCCAGAAGATCTCCTCGACGAGTAAGAGGCCCTGGCTGGTAGAAAATATCAGACCCCATATATCGGCGGTCGGCGCACTGCGCGCCGACCGCTTTTTTGAAAACCTTGGGACCCCATGGTCGCTGGGCTGGCGAGGTGGTTTTGGTTTGTCGCGAGTTCCGCACGCAAAGAAGGCCACTTAATGTGGCCTTCGTCTTGCGCAGGACTGTCCGAGCAGCAAACCAAAACCATCTCGCCAGCCCAGCGACCACCCATTACAGTCTGAAATAGGTCATCGATAAATTTCGATGGCGAGCATTCGGCGCATTGCCTACGATACGGGCAAGCCCCGAGGGGCCGCCGATCGGGCGCCTCCGGATGGCCGTCTGCCCCTGCCCCGTAGAGGGCCCGGGGGGTGTTGCCACCGGGGGCGCTCGCCGCTCCGGACGACTGATAGGAAACTGCCGGGCGCAAGCGCCACGGCCAGGTAATGTGGGTGTCGCGGGGAGGGGTTCCGATCGGCCTACCGATTGGAGGATACCACCGTGGCACCAATTAGAATGTCGGAAGCCGTCATCGGGCTCGATGTCGGGAAATCGTCCCACTGGGCATGCGTCGCGACTCGAGACGGCGAGGTGCTGTTGAGCACCCCCGTCGCGAACAGGGAGGACGACCTGGACTCGCTGTTCGGCCGCTTCCCCGATGCGCTCGTGGTCGTCGACCAGTCGCGCAACATAGGCGCCCTCGCGCTCGCCCGCGCCAGGGCGGCCGGGATGTCGGCGGCGTACCTGCCGGGACTCGCGGCGCACGGGGCCGCCAGGCTCTTCGCCGGCGACGCCAAGACCGACGAGCGAGACGCGATGGTCATCGCGAAGACGGCGCTTGGCATCCCCGACGCGCTCCTGCCGGTCGGAGACCCAGGTCCGACGATTGCGGCGGCGAGGGCGCTGGCCGCCCAGAGGAACTTCCTGACCTGCGAGAACACTAGGAATAAGAACCGGCTGCGCAGCATCCTGCTGGAATCGTGCCCCGCCTTCGAGGCACTGGTCGACCTGTCCGACGGGCCCCAGCTGAGGCTCATGGCATCCCTCGGCGGGGCCTGGTCGGTAGCCGACGCCGGGCCCCGCAGGGCGGCGGCGCTCACGCGTGGGGCGGCGCGCGGTAAGATCGAGGCCCTCGTCCGCTCGACAACCTCCTCGACAAGGCCGGATGCGTCGGTCGTCGCCGCCGAGGACCGGGCGGTGAAACTGCTCGCGCGCAGGATATCCGAGAACTCGGCGGAGATCGAGGCGATCACGGCGGAGATCTCCGCCCTGCTCGAGGGCGACGATACCTACCGATGCCTCCTGACGGTGCCGGGCATCGGGCCCAAAACCGCTTCCGAGCTTGCGATCTCCATCGACATCGAAGACTTCCCCAGTCACGACAGGCTCGCGTCGTACTGCGGCCTGGCGCCGCGCAACCGCCAGTCGGGAACCTCGATCTCCTCGGTGACGGCATCGCGCCAAGGCAACAAGAGGCTGAAGAACCTGCTCATATTCTCATGTAACTGCCTCACCCGGACAGAGGGGAGATGGGGCGACTACTACACCAGGTGCCGAGAGCGGGGCATGTCGCACGGCAAGGCGCTCAAGGCGCTGGCGCGAAAGAGACTGAAGGTCATCTACGCGGTCATGCGAGACAGGGTGCCTTACGCAGCCTAGCCGAAACGCACCGAGCAGACTGAAGCCCACCGGCCTAATGGCTTGGCGTCAGCATGCCGCGATTCGGTCGCACGAAGAGCATTTCCCAGTTGACAAAACTATAGGAACACCCCCCAAAGATTTTCAAAAAAGTTGTTGACGCGCGCGTAACGACTCGTCTAATATATCCCTTGCGCGATGGACCTGTAGCTCAGTTGGTTAGAGCGTCCGGCTGATAACCGGGAGGTCACAAGTTCGAATCTTGTCAGGTCCACCACTTTCTTTCGCAATAAACACCCCAGCGAGAGCCGAGTCGCCGCTGGGGTGTTTATTACTGTCTCCGTGGGGGTTTAGCTCAGCTGGGAGAGCGCGGGCTTTGCAAGCCTGAGGTCAGGGGTTCGATCCCCCTAACCTCCACCATGATGGACCTGTAGCTCAGTTGGTTAGAGCGTCCGGCTGATAACCGGGAGGTCACAAGTTCGAATCTTGTCAGGTCCACCATCAAAACTGTGAAGAGCCCTGGGGCATTGCCTCGGGGCTTTTTTCTTGTCTGCGATAAATCTCATTTTGGTTTTGTGTGCTGTGCGAAAGATTGGGTAGTATAGCTATTCAATGCGGCGGACTGCCGCGTGTTAACCGCTACGTACCGGAGGTGTTCCATGGTTCGTGTCGACATAGAGACCATCGTCATGGCCGCCGGTCCCGTGCCATCGCTTATCGTGCTTCGCGAGCGCTGCAGCAAATCGGACTCGCCCGCGCCGCTGCGTTCCCTTTCCATTCAGACTGGTTCGTTTGAAGCCGCTGCCATCAGCCGCGGCATCGATAGCGGCCGCGCCGAGCGCCCGATTACCCATGACCTGTTGCTCGATACTGTTGGCGCCCTGGGCGCCAAGCTCGAGCGCATCGAGATCGTTCGCGCCGAGCCGCCGGTGTTCTACGCGACGATCGTCGTACTGGCCGATGGTGACGAGCGCAAGATCGACGCCCGCCCCAGTGATGCCATTGCCCTTGCCGTGCGCAGCAATGCCCCCATGTTTGTGGAGGACGACATCATGAATCGCCTGGGCACTGTTTCTACCCACGCCGAGGAAGTCGACGACGAGCAGGAGTTCGAGAAGTTCGACGAGTTCGTCCATACGCTCTCCCCCGATGACTTCTAAATGCGGGGCGTCCAGGCTGCGGAGCGTTCGCTGATGGCCGGCGGTATGTCGGCTGAGGCGGCTGCAATCGTCCGCGAGGCCCAGATGCGCTCGGAGGCTTCTGAGGCGGCTCGCATTGCCTATGTGACGCAGGCCCGCACGCTTCGCGAACGCCGCGGCTCGTTTATCAAGATGGTTGTCATCTCCGCCCTTGTTGCGGCAATCTGCTCGCGCCTTCGTGGTACAGTTGGTGCGCTTGGGTTTTCGATCTCTACGGGCCTGGTGATCTGGGGCGTGGTCGATGCGGTCATGCTGACCAGTCAGATCAAGGTGCTCGACAAGCGCGCAGCGGACATGATGCGCGCCCGCGACGCTGCCGCCAGGATCGCCGCCGAGGCACAAGAACTGTAACGACGCCAGACTCGATGGGAAGGTCTAAAGATGGCACAGGATATGCAGGACGCCGGTAACGTCTCCGCCGAGCTCGACGCCATGGTGTGCGATCTGATCGGCGCGTTCTTGGACGACCTTGCCGCCGGTGAAAACCCTGGCGTGGTCGTGGCAATTGAGGACGCCGCTTCCAACCGTTATCTGGCGGCGCTCGATGAGGATGGCGAAGAGGCGTGCCTCGAGGCGGCCACCAACTTTATCTCCGAGCACAAGATGGGTCTTAAGGACGAGGGCCTGGGCCGTATCGCTCGCTATGCCATCGGCTACACCGGCTGCGTCGAGATTGACGGCGGCTATCACGATGCTCTGCTCGTGAGCTTCTTCGAAACCACGCTCGAGAGTGGTTTTTCGGCATATGTGCTGTATGAGGGCATGGGCGCCGGCGATGGTTTTATGTGGAGCGACCCTGAACCTGCAGGTGAGGAAACCCCTCTCATCTAAAATCGCTAAAATAAACGAGTTTTCGGTAAAAGGCTCAATATTCCCGCCGAGCGTTGCGTTGCTGGGTGGGTCGCATACGCGTGCCGGTTGTATATAGATAGAAGATAGGGGAACTACATGCGCGTAGACAATCTGAGGAACATCGCCATCATCGCCCACGTCGACCACGGCAAGACGACGATGGTCGACAAGCTCCTGCGTGCCACGGACGCCTTCCGTGCCAACCAGCAGGTCGAGGACCGCGTCCTGGATTCCAACGACCAGGAGCGCGAGCGCGGCATTACGATTCTCGCCAAGAACATCTCTATCGAGTACAAGGACGTCAAGATCAACGTCATCGACACTCCGGGCCACGCCGACTTTGGCGGCGAGGTCGAGCGCGTGCTGCGTATGGCCGACGGCGCCCTGCTGCTGGTCGACGCCTTTGAGGGCCCCATGCCCCAGACCCGCTTCGTGCTGCGTCACGCTATCGACACCGGCCTTAAGATCATGATCGTCATCAACAAGATCGATCGTCCGGGCGCCAATCCCGAGAAGGCCTACAACGACTGCCTGGACCTCATGGCCGACCTGGGCGCCACCGACGACCAGCTTGAGTTCGCCATGGAGCACGTGGTCTACGCCAGCGCCATGAATGGCTTTGCCCGCCTTGACCCCAACGACGGCAACATGGACATGTACCCGCTGCTCGACATGATCATCGACGACATGCCTGCGCCCGAGGTTGACGAGAACGCCCCGCTGGCCATGCAGTGCGTGACCATCGACCACTCCAACTTCGTCGGTCGCATCGGTATCGGCCGCGTGTACTCTGGCACCATCCACCAGGGCGACCAGATTCTGGTTGTGAAGAACGACGGCTCCAGCGCCACCGCTACCGTCAAGCAGCTCTTTACCTTCGACTACCTGGGCCGCACCGAGTGCCAGGAAGTCGGCGCCGGCGATATCGCCGCTGTCGTGGGTATTGACCGCACCGATATCGGCGATGTTTACACCGACCCCGAGAACCCTGTCGAGCTCGAGCCCATCGAGATCGACCCGCCGACCCTGTCCATCGTCTTTGAGGCTTCGACCTCCCCGCTCGTCGGCCGTGATGGCGACATCGTGGGCGCCCGTCAGCTCAAGGAGCGCCTGTTCAACGAGGCCGAGAACAACGTGACCATGAAGATCGAGGAGCTCGAGGACAAGAGCGGCGTCGAGGTCTCTGGCCGCGGCATCCTGCACCTGTCCGTCCTGATGGAGTCCATGCGCCGCGAGGGCTTTGAGTTCCAGGTCGGCCGTCCCCGCGTTCTGTTTAAGAAGGACGAGAACGGCAACAAGATGGAGCCTGTCGAGCAGGCCGTCGTCGAGTGCCCGGACGAGTACTCGGGCAAGGTCGTTGAGGTCTTCGGTACCTCCGGCGGCATCATGACGAGCATGGACACCTCGGGCATCGTGACGCACCTCGAGTTCAAAATCCCGACGCGCGGCATCATGGGTCTTAAGAACCGCATCATGAACGTCACCCACGGCGAGGGCGTGTTCTACCACACCTTCCTGGAGTATGGTCCTTATGCCGGCGAGATCGGCAACCGTCAGAACGGCGCCATGATTTCTATGACCACCGAGAAGGCCGTCGCCTACGCTCTGGGCACGTTGCAGGAGCGCGGCCAGCTGTTCGTTGAGCCGGGCACCGAGTGCTATGAGGGCATGATCGTGGGCGAGCGCAGCAAGGCCGGCGACATGGTCGTCAACATCGCCCGTACCAAGAACCTGGGCAACCAGCGTTCCTCGACCTCCGATATCTCCGTCCAGCTGGTGCCGCCCCGCACCTTCTCGCTGGAGGAGGCGCTGGAGTACATCGCCGACGACGAGCTGGTCGAGATCACTCCCAAGAACATCCGCCTGCGCAAGCGTCTGCTCAACGCCACCGACCGCAAGAAGGCTGCCGTCCGCGCCGGCCAGGTCAACAAATAAGCGCTGGGCTTTATAGCGACTAACAAGAAAGGGCGTCGACCGCAATGGTCGGCGCCCTTTTTGGTGCAAGGGGACAGGTTACTTTGCACCACGGTGGAGGAGGTTATCCCCCGAGCGGCTTTCCAGCCAAAGTAAAGTTGTTTAAACATATACATAATTCCACAGGATATAACCGCTTTGATACAAAACCGTTAACAGATAAATATCAACTGGTATTACATTAAAAGACCTCTTTACCAGCGGTTTACATGACTGTTATCTATATTGTATTTTATGCATTGTGGCATAGACGAACCGTCTTAGAAGTTGCCCCCAATGGGTTCTTGCAATGCGCTAGGTAGGTTCTCGTAGATGTTGGGGCTTGTGTTCGATCCGACGATTCGCCGTATTCCACACTGTGTTGTAGGAATTAAGGGACAACTATGGACGCACACCGCTCGCGGTCGCTTGGTATGGCGGCCCTGATCTTCATTTTGATTAGCCTCACCGCCGCAGTTTTTCACGGCGCATCCCCCGTGCGCGCCGATGACGTTGCGAAGCCCGATCCGATTGCGATCGATGGGGATACGGCGACGGTTGATGTCAGGCTGTATACCGATGAGCACCACACTCAAAAGCTCGAGGATCCCGTAACGTCCACTTCGACGCTCTATGGAGCTTTCTCGGCACAATTCAAAGGCGGCAAGGCGCCTACGCCCGAGAAGAACATCGCTGTCTATAAGCTGCCCGACACCATTGTCGTTGACGACAACGACGGCGGCGACCTCATGGAGGGTCCGGAAGCCACTGCCGCCAAGGCTGGCACGTGGAAGATTAAGGACAATAAGGTCATCTTTGCGTTTGACAAAAACTGGCTTGCGTCAAACCCTGCGGAGATTTATGTCGGAGCCAATTTCTCGTTCGAGCTTGCAGGCAAGGGCACCGGCTCAGGCAGCAGCGCATCTGTCGTGTTCCCTGGTGTGGGAACGATCAAAATCCCTACCAAGGACGGCAAAGTCACGGGGACGAAGTCGGGGACCTTCTCCCAGGGCGCAGATGGCGTGGCCAAGGTTACCTGGACTGTTACGCTTACCGTAGAGTCGTATGCTACGGACGTTAGCTTCACTGATACGCTGGGCGACAACTTCGGCTTTGTGAACGACAGTTTCAAGCTCGACGGCAAGAAGCTTGACTCCCAGCCGATGATCGACGGCCAGGTCGTAACCCTCGACAGCCTGGGCAACCTTTCCCAGGGCAACCACACGATCACGTACGATACGGTGCTGAAGAGCGGCGTTGCCGCGAACGGCGGCGATTTGATCAAAGCTGAGAATACGGCAACGTGGAATTGGGCTGGCTCAAGCGACAGCGATAACAGAACAGCTACGGCTGAGCCTGTTACATTCGGCTATGACATGATCAAGAAGTCCAATGGCTCAGGCACGCCGTCGGACATCAAGTGGACGGTCAAGCTCAACCAAGGCAAGCTCAAGGCCGACATGAGCGGCTACATGTTCACTGATAATCTGGACGGAAAACAGACGTATACGGGCAACTTTACGGTTTACAAAGGCGACTCGGAGGCGAGCGGAGTCAAGATTTGTGAAAGAAAACTTGAACCTAAGGATAATTCCTTTTCCTATACGTTCCCGAACAACCTTGAGGATAAGTACGCCACCTACTGCATCGTTTATCACACCAAGATGAACGACACGAGCTCGTACGACACTGTGCGCAACAGCGCGGCCATCGAGCGCGGAGGCTCCGTTTCCGGTAGCGATGATGGCAGTTTCACGCCGCAGCTGACGGGTGTTGTGCCGATCGCCAAGAGGCTCGTGAGATACGATGAGGCGGCGACGACGGGCAGGGCGACGTGGGAGACGAAGGTCGCGCTGAAGGCGATCGTCAATGCGGCCCATCCAGGCGAGGTGACGGTGAAGGACACGTTTCAGTCGACATGGTCGCAGAAGCTTGGTGTCGACGAAAGCTCCATTACCATTAAAATCGGCAATACCAAGCTGGTTCCGGGCACCGACTGGAGACCAACGACCAGCTATCCGGGTAATGAAACAAAGAAAAACTACGACCTCAAAATCATCGTTACCGACAACGTGAAAGCCGCTCTCGAGAACGAGGACTACGCCGTTATCACCTACGACACCACATCAGAAGCGCTGTCGGGCTGGTACTCAAACTTCGCAGCGGTCGAAGCACCGGGCCTGAGACTACAGTGGCCGTTCACCGAACCCGTCAAGTACGTTGTCAACCAAGAAACGGCGCCCGCGGTCGAGAAGCCGGAAACGGAGTCGAAGGTGTCTTGGGTCGAGAACTTCGATTGGCATACCGTTGACGGCTCGGATGAGAAGGGCGCCTGGATTGTCGACTGGACGGTGTATGCAAACCGCCAAAAGGGTAATAAGGGCGCAAATGGCGAGTTCGAATACTATGGAGCTGGAAAGCTGGGCGGGAAACCGCTGAATATCGTTGATAGCCTTCCGGATGGTATGAGCTATGTTGCGAATTCCGCAAAGTATACGCTCGTGCAGAACCCCTATGATAAACATACGGGGCTTCATCGCGGAGGCGAGGCCAAGGAGGTCGTTACGGGTCGGACGCTCGCCGCCGACAACGTCAGCCGCAACGGCAATACGGTCACCTTCTCCATCCCCACGACTGAGCTTGAAAGCTATGCCGGCTACGCAAAGCTCACGTACAAGACGGCGGTCAAGCGCGGTGAGCTCGATACCTCCACAAACGAGGTGAAGTTCGCCAACAAGGCCAGCGCCGAGTCGGGAAGCAAGAAGTTCGAATCCGGCAGTGGCACCGTCACCATCAAGAACAACGTTATCAAAAAGACTGGTGAACAGGTCAGTAGTAGCAACCGCATTAAGTACACCATTCTTGTTAACGAGTCTGCCGTTGCCCTTAAAAACGGCACCGACTTCCTTGAGCTCGTCGATACCATGGATGCCAAGTGCACGCTGGTGCCGTCGACGCTTAAGGTCTATGAGTGGGTGTATGGTGCCTGGTCACCGCTGGCTGATAAGGACTATTCGTCGAAGGTGGAGCAGGTCAAGGATGAAACTGGCTCGCGTACGAAGTTGACGCTTAAGGTACCCGACAAGAAATACCTCCAGGTCGAGTATGAGGTTATCCCGACCGGAATCCCTGGCAACAAGGTTCCTCTATCCAATACCGCCATGCTTACGGGTGTGAAGGACGGTTCTGCGACTGATGATCAAACATGGGAAATTAAAAAAGCTTCTGCCAGCGCAGGTGGCAACGGCTACGGCATCACGATGACCAAGTATGACGCCCAGCAGGTCGGTGCGACGCTCGAGCGTGCGGAGTTTACGCTCTACAGCGTGAATATGGACCAGGTTGCAACGGTGGGTATCGAGAATGCAAGGACTAAGTTTGAAGCCGCCCCCACCGACGCCAACGGCAAAATCTCGTTTGGCGCAGAAGACAAGGCGATGGTAAATTGCGTGCTTTACCAGCTCGTGGAGACGAAAGCGCCTGACGGCTATGCCGCGGCGGCGCCCACGTGGATCATGCTTAAGGGTAATGCTGACGATGAGGAGTATCAAACTGAGCTCAATAAAGCGAAGAGCATCGTCAAAGACTCCGAAATCATCGGCGATGACAAAAAGGACGAGATCTGGATCTACGACAATCGCCTAACGGGCTCTGCGGTTATTAAAGCAAAGAAAGTGCTTGAAGGTGGCACTTTCAAGGCGGGGCAGTTCTCGTTCGTGCTCAAGGACGCCGAGGGCAAGGTGCTCCAGACGGTGACTAATAATGACAAGGGAAATGTCTCCTTTGACGTCAAGTACAACAAGGCGGGAACCTATACCTACACCATCTCCGAGGTCGAGCCCGAGGGCGCCGTCGACCATGTTAAAGATCACATCACCTATGACAGGACCGTGTACAACGTCACGGTTAAGGTAACTAATGGCACGGACCAGCTCGACGCCCTAGTTACCTATAACGATGGCTCTCAGAATCCGCCGACCTTTACCAACAAGTACTCGACTACGCTACCTGAGGCGGGCGGGGCTGGCTTGACTATGACATATCTTGCCGGCGCTTCGCTGTTGTGTTTTGCCGCGACGTGGATGCATGCTCGTCGCCACCGTGGTCTTGATCGAGATGGTCGCCGTGAGTAAACTGCACCGCCGCTTGTTGACCGTCATGATGGTGGCCATGACGACTATCCTCGCTTTTGCAGCGTCGCCCGAGACGGCCCGTGCTGCCGATGCCGGAGCCATCACGATTGGCGGCGACGTCGCGACGCAATACGATGCATACCAGCTCTTTTCGGCAACTGTTACCGATAAAGCCGGCTCCGATCAAAAGGTCGCGACGGACTTGGCGTGGGCGAGCGATGCAGCTCGTCAGGCTGTCCTTCCCGTTCTTTATGATGCGGGGTTTGATAGCTCGGCATCGACGGCGCAAGAGGCTGCCGAGTGGCTGAATGCCGACGGACATATGTCGACCGCTCTGGCGGCAAGGCTCGCCTGTGCGATTTGCAATGCAGGTGCCGCTTCTGTTCCCCTCAACGCGGGTATGGCGGCCGAGCTGCCCTGCGGCTACTGGCTCATCGTCGCCGACGACGACGCCATCGACCAGGGCGAGGCCGGCACCGCGCCGATCATGGCCCTGGTGGGCGGTGGCGCCGTCACCGTCAAGCCCAAGGCGGCGACCCCCAAGGTCGCCAAGCACGTGCTGGAGGACGGCACCGCCGCCTGGCAGAAGGCCGCCGACGCCACGGTCGCCGACGACCTGTACTGGCGCCTCTCGGCCACGGTCCCGGCCGGGCTCACGGCCTACGACACCTATACGGTGCGGTTCGTCGACACCATGAGCGCGGGGCTCGACCCCTCCAAGGTGGCCGCGAGCATGCGCGTGTACGCGGCGGCGGGCGCGGACGGCGGCTTCGACGCCGTCTCGGCCGTCAGGGACGGCCGCGCCGGCACCGAGCCCGCGAAGGGTTGGACCGACATCACGGCCCAGTGCGCCACCAAGGTAGCGGCCGACGGCAAGACCTTCACCGTGCGCACCGGCGACCTGATCGTCGCGCTCGGCGGGGCCGACGCCTTCACCGCGGGCGCCCGCGTGGTCGCCGTGTACAATGCGCCGCTCAACGGCGCGTGCAACCACGGCATCGCGAAGGGCAACCCCAACGAGGTGTACCTGCGCTACCCGCGCTCTCCCCTCGCCGACCAGTCCGGCGACGCCGGCTTCACCCGCACGCCGAGCGACGATGCGTGCGCCTACACCTGGGGACTCAGTCTGATCAAGCGCTCAAGCTCAGACGATAAGCCGCTCGCGGGTGCCAAACTGCGCATCATCGACGACCGCGGCCGCATCCTAACGACTGACGGCTCGTGGTCGACGGATGCCGACGCGTGCATCACCACGGACGCGGATGGCCATGTGGAATTGAGCGGTGTGGACGCGGGTGTCTATACCGTCGAGGAAATCGCGGCACCCAAGGGCTACACCGCCTTTGAGGGCAAGCGTACGGTGACGGTTGCGGCTGAGGGTCTGGACGTTAAACAAGTGGCGACCGCGAAGCCCAAGGTGACCGTATCGGTCGAAAACCCTCTGCGGGTTGATACCGCCGATGCCAGGACGGGTTCGATTGAGCTGTCGGTGCTCAACACCCCAAGCAAAGAAGCAGGTCGAGGCTTTATGCCCTCGACGGGAGATAGAACGTTGGTACTGGTGGCGGTTTTGGCTGCCATCGGAGTGGTGGCTATTGTTGTCGCGCTCGTCATCAAGCGGGGAGGAGGTCGCCGTGAAAAATAATTGCCCTTCTTGCTCAATGGCGTACTGCCTCCGTAGCGAGTGACGCACAGGCCTACCGACCTGATGGTCATTGGTTTTGAAAAAGTTACTAGAGAACCCTCCAAGAAAAGCGGGGCACCCGGTCGACATGACCGAGTGCCCCGCTTCGTTTGTTGGTGCAAAGTAACCTGGCACCTTTGTGGTGGTTGGTGGCTAAGCGGTGGGGAGTCCTGGCATGTTAGCCGGCTGCTGCGGCTTGAGGTGGGCGTTGCGCCAGATGATCTGGATAACGTAGCCGAGCATAAAGACAAAGGCTACGCCGCTGATGAAGTCACCTACGAGGGGAAGCCCCGTGAGGGCGCCTGCGATTACGCCGCCCACGGCTGCCATGGCGTAGCGGTTTTGGTTGTGTCCGACCATGCGGGAGATCGCGCACCCCGCAAAGGCACTCGACACCAACGCGATGCCGATAACGCCGCACAAGAGGGCTCCGGCAAGCGACAGACCAGCGATAGAGATAATTAGCAGTAGGACGGCGGGGACGATAGCAATCGTGCCCAGAAGACCGCTCACCCACAGGGGCATGGGGCGCTGGTGGAGCATGCCGGCGGCGCTGGCGGTCGCGCGCGGAAAGACGAGCTCGAGCAGCAGAGCGACAAAGCAGGTCGAGAGTGCCGCGGCGACGATACCGCCGATGACATCGTTAACGGTGGAAGTATCCTCGTTCTCGGTGCGGTCGATCTTGAGCGCGCCTACCTCGGCTCCTGCGGCACGCTCGGGGTCCTCGGAGACGTGCGCGTTCACGGTGCCGGTGATGTGGGCGTTCTTGCCCAGGATGAGCTTGTCGGCCCAAACCTCGACATCGCCCTCGACGGTGCCATCGATGGTCACCGTGTCGCCCGCAAGCGCTGCCGACTTGGTAGAGCCGCGCAGGGCAACCGTCTCGCCTATCGCGTAAAAACAGTTGGCGGTGCTGTCGGAATTGAGCACAACGTGCTGACCGACGACCGTGACGCTGCCATCAACCGTGGTCTTGGCGATATCGATAGTGCGTGCCGCCAAGCGGACGGCGCCGCCCACCGTGCAGTCGCGGATGGAGAGGCTCTCGCCTGCTGCAATTATGTCGCGACCGATGGACGCATCGTCCAAGTTGAGGGCCTGACCTGCCCAGTACAGGTCACCTTCGACGCCGGACGAATTGGCGTCATTGTCGGTCGCAAGTACGTTGCCTGCGGTGTCCGTGCCGGCGAACGACGCCGTGGGAAGCGCGGTGACCGCTAGAGCGATGAGCGCGAATAAGATCGTGATGCGGCCCCACGCTTTACGGCGCTGGGTCGACGGGAATTGATTACAGGGCATAGTGAATCCTTCGTCAGATGCTCGACATGCACCTAACAGGGTACCCAACGCGTGGGCGCTCTAAAAGAACCTCTCGGTTGCATTTCGAAGGATGAGCCCGCGCCACCTACTTTTTGCGGTGCAAAAAGCGTGCGATGTCATCCTCGGTGGGGCTTTTGATATCAAAGCGCAGCGACAGCCAGCGTAGTCCCATGGTCACCACGACGCAAACGACCAGTGCGACGACATTGCTGACCAAGCCGCTCATGACAAGGCAAACATAGCTTGCCGATCCGGCGATGGCCGCGATGGCATAGAAGTTGGTGCGTTGGAAGATACCCGGCACCACACCCATAAAACCATCTCGCAGCATGCCGCCGCCCACCGCGGTAAAAAAGCCCATCATGATGCACACCGCCGGCGCAAAGCCGTAGACCAGCGCCTTGTCTGCGCCGGTTGCCGCATAAATACCCACCGAGATGATATCGAGCAGGGGAATGAGCTTTTCGGGCTTGTCGACGATTGCCGGGAAGATGTAGATGATGGCCGCGGTGGCGATGGAGAGCGGGAGCGCCATCGGTTGGTTGAGGATGTAGACGTTGCCCACCTGCAGCGTCATATCGCGCAAAAGACCGCCGCCCAGTCCACAGACCACGGCGAGCGCGACGGCGCCCACCAGGTCGAGTTTGTGCTCGCGTGCGACCAACACGCCCGAGATCGATGCCGCGACGACGGCGAACATCTCGAGCCAAAACGGGATGGCAACCATGGCATCCGAGGCGTGTGCGGTAACGATCATAGCGGCGGCAACGGGCAAGATGGGGTCCTTTGAGTTACGGGTTTAGACAATGCCCGTACATAGTACATGTTCGGCGCCGATTGCGACCCTATTGCTCGGCAAACGGTCGGGACTGGGTACGGTCATAGGTTCCATGTTTGGGGATCCGGGTTGATGCTGAACGCGATGGGGGCGTGGTCGAATAGGAGGGATGTCCAAATTTTGAGCTCCGCTCAAAATTTATCCGGTCGGCTTGCGCCGACCGCGCTGCGCTAAAAACGCGCCACGGGCGCGTTTTCTTTACGCTCCGGGCCCTGGCGGGTTCGAATCCCTCCTCCTCCGCCGTGTTTGCTTGTTGGGGACTCAAAACAAAAAAGCTCCCATTCTCGGGAGCTTTTTCAACCAAAATGGCGGAGGAGGAGGGATTCGAACCCTCGTGACCTTATACAGGCCAAACGGTTTTCGAGACCGCCGCATTCAACCACTCTGCCACCCCTCCGCGTGGGGTAAAAACAAAGCAGGCTCGAAGGCCTGCTTTGGAATTAACTGGCGGAGAGTCAGGGATTTGAACCCTGGAGACGCTTTTGACGCCTACACGATTTCCAATCGTGCTCCTTCGGCCACTCGGACAACTCTCCGTTAAATGCGAAAGTCAGTATACACGAGGAATCGCAAAGTGCAAACAGAAAAGTTGGCATTTTTTAAAACGCTTGGCCGCGCTTGGCGTTGCAGCGGGGTTTGAGATGCCAAAAAACGGCTTCCGACCAGCGTAGTTGATCAACTCAATTGTTCAAAAGGGGTATTTATAAGCGATTTGGCAATGAATTTAAAAATCTTTGGGTGGTGCTGTGGGCCACTGGTATGCATTTTGTGACCACAACCATGCGCCCGTTGACCTGCGACTTGGCTCAGCTTGTCCTCACGGCACCGTATCTTGTCCACAGATCCGTCAAGCTTTTGGTCAGCATTTGGTTGGAATGCGCATGAAACGTCGTGCGAGTATGGGCATATGTGGAGGTCATGAGGTTGTAGCTGAACATTCTTGCAGCCTGGGAGGTTGAAAGATATTATTACCAAGTCTTTTCCTGCTTCAGGCGCACCTTCACGACCTGAAGCCACATTTGCCCAGAGGAGGTGACAATATGAAGGCTTATGAACTGCTGTTCTTTGTTGACCCGTCGCTCGACCCCGAGACTCGTCTCGCTGTTATGAAGCGTATCGATACCACGATCGCTGAGGGCGCTGGCAAGGTCGACTCCGTTGACGAGTGGGGCAAGCGCAAGCTCGCCTACGAGATCAACGACCTCACCGATGGTGACTACACCCTCATCAACTTCCACGCAGATCCTACCCAGATCGCCGAGCTTGATCGCGTCCTGCGCATCACCGACGCTGTGGTCCGCCACATGATCGTCCGTCGCGACGACCAGGAGTAAGACTGTCGTTTTGGACTGGGCTTGTGCCCCAAGAGGAAGTAGTGAGTTATGAGCATCAATCGAGTGAACATCACCGGTAACCTCACGCGTGATCCCGAGCTGCGCGCCACCGCCGGCGGAACCCAGGTTCTGTCCTTTGGCGTCGCCGTGAACGATCGTCGCCGCAACCCGCAGACTGGCGAGTGGGAGGACTATCCCAACTTTGTCGACTGCACTATGTTCGGCACGCGCGCCGAGGCCGTGAGCCGTTTCCTGGCAAAGGGAAACAAGGTCGCGATCGAGGGCAAGCTGCGCTACAGCTCTTGGGAGCGCGACGGCCAGCGCCGGAGCAAGCTTGAAGTCATCGTCGATGAGATCGAGTTTATGAGCTCCCGTGGTGGCCAGGGTGGCTACGATCAGGGCGGTTACGCCCCCGCAGCCCCTGCAGCGCCCGCACCGCGTCCTGCCGCACCGGTGGCTGCGCCGCCCGCGGTCGACGTCTACGATGAGGACATCCCGTTTTAAGGGCTGTTCACCTATTTTTGAGTGAGAGGCGGCTTCGGTTCGCCGAAGTTGCCAAACGAAAGGTATTTTGACATGGCTAATGATTTTTCTGCACGTCAGCCGCGTCGTAAGTACTGCCAGTTCTGCAAGGAGAACACTGAGTTCATCGACTATAAGGACACTCAGCTTCTCCGTAAGTACATGACCGACCGTGGCAAGATCAAGCCCCGTCGCGTCACTGGCGCTTGCACGCAGCATCAGCATGACATCGCCAACGCCATCAAGCGCGCCCGCGAGATGGCTCTCCTGCCGTACACCGTCCCCGTGGTTTCCTCTCGTGGCAACCGCGACCGCGGCTAAGAAGGGAGACGCGTCATGAAGGTTATTCTTCTCGATGAGATCAAGGGCAAGGGCGGCGAGGGTGACGTCGTAGAGGTCGCTCAGGGTTACGCTGAGAACTTCCTGTTCCCCAAGAAGCTCGCTGTTGCCGCCACCAAGGGCAACCTCAAGCAGCTTGACGAGCGTCGCAACAACATCGCCAAGCGCGAGGCCGTCCGTCTGGCTACCGCCAACGAGACCAAGGCTGCCTTCGAGGGCAAGACGGTCACCGTTGACGTCAAGGTCGGCGACGAGGGCATCCTCTTTGGCTCCGTTACCGCCGCTATGATCGCTGACGCCATCAAGGCTCAGCTCGGTATGGACATCGACCGCAAGCGCGTCGAGCTCGGTAAGCCCATCAAGGTTGCCGGTGCCCACACCGTTGCCATCTCGCTGTACCGCGAGATCAAGGCCGAGGTTGTCGTTCTCGTTGGCGTTACCGCCGAGGAGCTCGCTGCCGAGGCTGAGGCTGAGGAGGCCGCTGAGGTCGCCGAGGCCGAGACCGCCGAGGTCGAGACTGAGGCTGCTGCCGAGTAGCATTTGCTGCAACGCAACAATCTTGTTCTAAGAAGGGCGCTCTGGGAGACCAGGGCGCCCTTTTGTTTTCTACGCTTAGCGAGCGCCATGGCATGCGTTGCGGTGAAGTCCCAAATGCGGGACCGTTCATCCGTTTCGTTCGGTGATGATTGCCGGGGCGCGGCCCGTTTTGGGGTTGTGGCTGATACTATGGATGCTCGCAAGCGATATGAATGAGGATGCTCATGGCATACGACGATAGGGAGACGGGGCTGACGGTCGAGGACCGTGGCTCCAAGTTGGGTCTCCCTCAAAACCAAGATGCAGAGGCCAATGTACTGGCCGCCATGCTGCTGTCGCCCGAGGTGGTCGAGGAGGCCCAGGTCGAGCTGCAGCCCGATGACTTCTACCGGCCCATTCATAAGACCATCTACACCGCGATGGTCGATATGTACAACAGCCGCATTCCCATCGACTCTATCTCGCTGATCGATTACCTGCGCAGCATCAACAAGCTTGATGCCGTGGGCGGCGAGGCCTACATTTTGGAGCTGATGGGTCAGACCCTGTCGCTCGTGAACTGGCAGCACCATGCCGCCATCGTCCGTCGCGACTCGATGCTGCGCGAGCTGATCGGTGCCACCAACGAGATCAACGCGCTGGCCTATAACGCCCCTACCGACACCAAAGAGGTCGTGGAGCTGGCCGAGAGCAAGCTGCTCAAGGTCACGGCGCGCGAGGTCAAGTCGAGCTATAAGACACTGACCGAGTTTATGGTCGAGGCCTATAACGAGGCAGAGGAAGTGTGTAAGGCCGGTGGACAGGCCGCGGGCGTGCCCACCGGCTTCCCGTCGCTCGACCGCATGCTTATGGGTTTCCGCGAGGGCCAGCTCATCATTATCGGCGCCCGCCCTGCCGTGGGTAAGACGTCGTTCGCTCTGAACCTGGCGCTGAATGCCGCCGCTGCGGGCTATACCGTCGGTTTCTTTTCGCTGGAGATGTCGGGCAAGGAAATTGCCCAGCGCCTGATTTGCGCCTACGCCATGATCTCGATCAGCGACTTCCGTACGGGCCGCATTAGCCCCGAGCAGTGGGCCAATATCAACGAGGCCACGCAGACCTTGTCTAAGCTCGACATTCTGATTGACGATACGCCCGGCACCACGGTGACCGAGATCCGCGCCAAGAGCCGCCGCATGCTCCACAACAAGGAGAAGGCCATCATTATCCTGGACTACCTGCAGCTGGTGAGTCCTCCGCCGGGACGTCGCTCCGAGAGCCGTACCGTCGAGGTCTCCGAGATGTCGCGTGGTTTAAAGATCATGGCCAAGGAGCTTAAGATCCCGCTCATTGCGCTGTCGCAGCTGTCGCGTCAGGTCGAGTCCCGTACCGGCAAGCGCCCGCAGCTGTCCGACCTGCGTGAATCGGGCTCCATCGAGCAGGACGCCGACATCGTTATGTTCTTGGACCGCTCCGCCGATGAGGCCGAGGCCTCGCGTGACGATCGACCCGACGAGGGCGTTACGCGTATCGTCGTGGCCAAGAACCGTTCGGGCCCGATCGGTGACGTCGACCTGATGTTCCTGCCGGCATCCACCAAGTTCTATGAGCTTGATGGGGCGCATACCGAGGAGTAGGACAGGCGCCCGTTGCACGGGTATACTGGGAATGTTTTGTGCTTCTGCGTGCCGGCGTGGCGCGTAGACAGTCCATGAATGTGAGGAGTAAACATGCCGTCAACCGTTTTGGTCGGTGCCCAGTGGGGCGATGAGGGCAAGGGTAAGATTTGCGACCTGGTCGCCGGCGACTTCGATGCCGTCGTGCGCTACTCGGGCGGCAACAATGCCGGTCACACCATCGTCGTCAACGGCAAGAAGTACGGCCTGCACCAGGTGCCTTCCGGCATCATGTATTCCGACCACGTGTCGGTGATCGGTAACGGCTGCGTCGTCAACCCCAAGGTTGTCCTTGAGGAGATCGACATGTTCGAGGCCGACGGCATCACCACCAAGAACCTCAAGATTAGCGGCAACGCGCATGTCATCATGCCGTACCACATTGATCTGGATGGCGCCTTTGAGCAGAAGCTCGGCAAGAAGAACATCGGTACCACCAAGCGCGGCATCGGTCCGTGCTATCAGGACAAGATGGCCCGCATTGGCCTTCGCATGCAGGACATGCTGGACGAGGCGCTGTTCCGCGACAAGCTGGAGACCGCTCTCGCCCGCGTGAACCCCGAGCTCGAGCTCATCTACAACCTGCCCACCTACACCGTGGACCAGATTTGCGACGAGTACCTGCCGATGGCCGAGCGCCTGCGTCCCTACATCACCGAGACGAGCCTGCTGCTCAACAACATGATCGATGAGGGCAAGGACCTGCTGTTTGAGGGCGCCCAGGCGACGCTGCTCGACATCGACCACGGCACCTATCCGTACGTGACGTCTTCCAACTGCACCGCCGGCGGCGCCATCACCGGCTCCGGCGTCGGTATGAAGAACGTCGACCGCGTGCTGGGCGTCATGAAGGCCTATATCACCCGCGTCGGTTCGGGCCCCATGCCCACCGAGCTTTCCTATGAGTCCGAGGCTGGCCACACGCTGACCGAGGAGGGCTATGAGTACGGTGTGACCACCGGTCGCCGTCGTCGTTGCGGCTGGTTTGACGGCCCTATCGCCAACTATGCCTCGCGCGTCAACGGCCTCACCGACATCGCCGTGACCAAGCTCGACGTGCTTTCGGCCTTCGACACCATCAAGGTGTGCGTGGCCTACGACGTCGATGGCGAGCGCTATACCAGCGTGCCCGAGCATCAGGTGCGCTTTGAGCATGCCAAGCCCATCTACGAGGAGCTCCCTGGCTGGAAGTGCGACATCACCGGTTGCCGCAGCTTTGACGAGCTGCCGCAGGAGGCTCAGGACTACGTGGCGTTTATCGAGGATCTGGCACACACCCGCGTGACGTTCATTGGCGTTGGCGCTGGTCGCGAGCAGATCATCAACCGATTCTGGAAGTAATCGGGGCTATTTGGTTATTGCGATATACCCCTTTGCAGCCCAAGCGGGCGGCCGAGGGGTATATTTGCTTGCAAAGGGCTCGCGCGGAGCGGGCCGTTAATCCATAGAGGAGGCACCCTTGAAGGCGGACACTCAAACCATCGACATCCTGTTGTTGGGCAGCGGCGGCCGTGAGCATGCTTTGGCAGCTAAGCTCGCGGCATCACCGCGCGCCGGCAAGCTCTACATCGCGCCGGGCAACGGCGGCACCGCGAGCTGTGGCGAGAACGTTGTTCTCGACGACTGCGATCCTGCGGCCGTGGCGGCGTTTGCTCAGAGCCACGGATGCGGACTCGTGGTAATTGGCCCCGAGGCTCCGCTCGTGGCGGGCGTGGCCGACGCCGTGCGCGCGGCGGGTATTCCCTGCTTTGGCCCGGGTGCCGAGGGCGCCCAGATGGAGGGCTCTAAGCTGTTCTCCAAGCAGCTCATGGAGCGTGCGGGCATTCCGACGGCAGCCTATGGTTCGTTTACCGACGAGGCTTCGGCTCTCGCCTACGTGCGCGAGCAGGGCGCCCCGCTGGTCGTCAAGGCCGACGGCCTTGCCGCGGGCAAGGGCGTTATCGTGGCGACCGAACTTGAGCAGGCCGAGGAGGCCGTGCGTGAGTGTTTTGGCGGCACCTTTGGCGATGCCGGCAACACCGTGGTTATCGAGGAGATGCTCGTTGGCCCCGAGTGCTCGCTGCTGGCCTTTACCGACGGCAAGACCGTTCGCCCCATGGCCACCTCGCAGGACCACAAGCGCGCGCTCGAGGGCGACAAGGGCCCCAACACCGGTGGCATGGGCGTCTACAGCCCGGTGCCCATCGTGACTGACGAGGAGCACGCCACGATGGTGAAGGTCATGGAGCAGACCGTGGCCGAGCTCGCTGTCGAGGGTATCGACTACCGCGGCTGCCTGTACGGCGGCTTTATGCTCACGCCTGCCGGCCCCAAGGTGCTGGAGTTCAATGCCCGCTTTGGCGACCCCGAGACGCAGGTCGTGCTGCCGCGCCTTAAGAACGACTTGGTCGAGGTCATGCTGGCTTGTGCCAACTGCGAGCTCGATCAGATTGAGCTCGACTGGCGTGACGAGTGGGCCGTGGCCGTTGTCCTGACGAGCGCGGGCTATCCCGGCAGCTACGAGAAGGGCAAGGTCATCACCGGTATCGCCGATGCCGAGGCCATGGAGAACGTGACCGTGTACCACGCGGGCACCGCCGTGGTGGACGGCCAGCTCGTGACCAATGGTGGCCGCGTGCTTGCCGTGACCGCTCTGGGCGACACGTTCGAGAACGCTCGCAACCTTGCCTACGAGGCCTGCGAGAAGATTGATTTTGAGGGCAAGACCCTGCGTCACGACATCGGCCTGCGCGCGCTGCGCGGCCGCGACGCCTGGGATGCCTAAAATCCGAGAGGAATGAGACGGATGGACGAGAAGAACGAAGAGCTCGTGGACGCGCAGATCGTCGAAGAGGACAGCCGCGTGTATGGGCACGCCGAGGGCGAGCCTGGTGGCGAGGTCGCTGACGAGCCGGCGCTGGTGCTGGGCGATGACGACCCGCACGATGCCGAGCTGCACGAGAAGATTCTTTCGGAGGAGTGCGCCTGGAAGGGCAAGATCCTCGACGTCCACCGTCTTGAGGTTGAGCTGCCCAACGGTCGCCGCAGCGCCCGCGATATCGTTCGCCATCCGGGTGCGGCGGCTGTTGTGGCACTGACCGAGAGCGGCAAGATCGTACTGGTGCGTCAGTACCGCACCGCCATCGACCGCGTGACGGTCGAGATTCCCGCCGGCAAGCTCGATCCAGGCGAGGACCCGCTCGATTGCGCCAAGCGCGAGCTGCATGAGGAGACGGGCTTTAGGGCTGGTCGCATTCGCTTTTTGACGTCGATTGTCACGTCCTGTGGTTTTTGCGATGAGATTATCCACATCTACTTGGCTACCAAGCTCGAGTTTGATGCGCCCAACCCCGATGATGACGAGTTTGTCAACGTGGACCTGGTGCCGCTGCATGAGCTGATCGACGCCGTACTCGACGGCAAGATCGAAGACGCCAAGACCGTCGTGGGCGCCTTGGCCTGCGACAGCATCGCACACCGCCTTGGGGGCACGGAGCTCTAGGTTACGCGGTTTTACCAAACCGCGTAACGAGTCGACGCTGCAAACGCCCCTAAGCGGCAATCTGCCTTTCAATCGTCGCTCGCGTACCGAAGTACGCGTCGCTCCTCTTTCAAGACACCTTGCTCGCTTAGGGACGTTTTCGCTGACGTTGCTAGAACATCGGCGTTATGTTTGTTGGGACGCTTTGTTTTCAGCCCGACCGGCTCAACCGGATTTATCACGCTATTTATTTCTCTTCGAGGACTGCATGTTTAAGAGGTTTCTTTCGTATTACGAGCCCCAGATGGGGCTTTTTGTTGCTGATACTGTTTGTGCTCTGGTGCTTGCCGCCATTGACCTTGCTTTTCCTATTATTCTGCGTAATTTGACCGGTGGGCTATTTACTCAGGGTCAGGCTGCCATTATGCAGGCGCTCGGCATGATCGCGGTGGGCTTGGTGCTGATGTATGCCGTCCGCTGCGCCTGCCGCTACTTTGTGAGCTATTGGGGCCACGTGATGGGCGCGCGCATGGAGTCCAAAATGCGCGAGGACCTGTTCGACCAGTATGAGCGCTTTAGCTTTGCGTACTTCGACCGCAACAGCTCGGGTGACATGATGAGCCGCGTGGTCAACGACCTGTTCGATATCTGCGAGGCGGCGCATCACGTACCCGAGTGGATCATCATCTGCGGTATCGAGATTATCGGCTCGTTTGTGATCCTCTTTACCATCGCTCCGGTGCTGGCGCTTGCCATGGCCGTGGTGACGGCGGCGTTTGCGGTCGTCATGTTTTGGCAGAACATGCGCATGCGCGAGGTCTTTAGCGACAACCGCAAGAAGATCAGCGGCATTAATGCACAGCTGCAGGATTCTCTGGCGGGCATGCGCGTGGTCAAGAGCTTTGCCAACGAGGAGACCGAGCGTGCCAAGTTCCGTGCCTCTAACGACCGCTACCTTTTGTCCAAGGAGAACATGTATCACGCCATGGGCGTCTATACCGCGACGTATGGCCTGCTCTCGGGTGTGCTCTATGTGATCGTGGTGCTGCTGGGCGGCTGGCTGGTCGCCAAGGGACAGCTGCAGGCGGTCGATATGGCGACCTTTGCACTCTATATTTCGCTGTTCTGCACGCCGCTTGAGACGCTCGTCAATTCGGCCGAAACGTATCAGAAGGCTATCGCCGGCTTTAAGCGTATGGACGAGGTGCTCTCGACGGCGCCGGATATCCAGGACAAGCCGGGCGCTACGGATCTGCAGGTGACTGCCGGCGCCGTGGAGTATCACGACGTGTGCTTTAACTACGAGGATGTTGAGCTGGGCGAGGGCGATGCCGACGAGCGTCCTGTTATCGACCATATGGACCTGTCTATCAAGCCCGGGCAGACCATCGCGTTGGTTGGCCCCTCGGGTGGCGGCAAGTCCACGACCTGTTCGCTGCTGCCGCGCTTTTATGACGTGGCTACCGGATCCATTAGCATCGACGGTCAGGACGTGCGCGATGTGACGCAGCAGAGCCTGCGCCGCGCCATCGGCCTGGTGCAGCAGGATGTCTATCTGTTTGACGGTACGATTGGCGAGAACATCGCCTACGGCAAGCCGGGCGCTACGGCAGAAGAGATCGCCGAGGCCGCCCGTCGCGCCAACATCGATGCCTTTATCGAGTCGCTTCCGCAGGGCTACGACACCGTGGTGGGCGAGCGCGGCAGCCGTCTTTCGGGCGGACAGAAGCAGCGCGTTGCCATCGCGCGCGTGTTTCTCAAGAACCCCAAGATCCTGATTTTGGACGAGGCGACGAGTGCTTTGGATAACGAGAGCGAGGAGGCGGTGCAGGAGTCACTCGAAGAGCTGGCACGCGGCCGCACCACGATTGTCATCGCCCACCGTCTTTCGACCATTAAGCATGCCGATGAGATTGCGACCGTTGAGCATGGTCGCGTTGTGGAGCGTGGCACGCACGAGGAGCTTCTCGCCCGTGGCGGCACCTATGCCCGTTACTATCGAATGCAGTTCGAAGGTGCGCGTGCGCACGAGCTCGACTGATTGATATGACAGGAAGTTTATGGCTGACAAGAACCCTTTGACTCCGGAAGAAGTGACGGAGTTATTCTCCGAAATCGATGCATCCGGCGTCTTGGATCCCACGCTCGCCAAAAAGCGTACCGAGCGCATGCGTGAGAAGGAGGCTGCGGCCAAGCGCGGTGACAAAGCGGCGCTAGCGCAGCTGCGCAGCGAGGACCGCGCGAGCCAGGCAAAACATATCGACCCGCTGTCCGAGGACGATCCTTCGGGCTCGCAGGTGAGCCATACCATTACGAAGACCGCGATGGCCGTGGTCATCGGTATTTTGGTGCTGATCGTGGGCATGCAGATTGGCTACGGCGTGATGCGTCGTCTGAACACCGCCAACCTGTCCGAGAGCGTTTCGGTCGATACCGTTTCGACGGCGCTGAAGGGCGGCCTTGAGTGGGGCAACGGCTTTACGCAGTTCCCGCTCGACTTCACCGTCGATGAAGCCGATGAACGCACGGGCACGGTCGAGGTGACGGTGTTGGACACATCGTCTGCCAACGAGCTCGAGCTGCTGTCCAACGGGCAGATTCAGGCCGCGGCGCTTGCGACCAACGCGTTGCTCAACGATAAGATCGACCGCGTGGTGTATAACGTTCACGCCTATATCGACGAGGATAGCAACATTCAGCACGATTCCTTCTTTGGCATGTTCCCCGCGCGCGGCCACCAGAGTGCCATTTTGACGTTCGTGTGGACCAAGAGCTCATCCAACGCCACGAGTATCGACTGGAAGATGCGCATCGTGAGTATGGATGACACCATCGCCGAGCGCATCCAGAAGCAGGTGAACTCGGTGTCGTCGTTGATTGAGGACCCGGTGGTGAGCCAGACCAAGATTGACGAGGAAAAGGCCGAACGTGACCTGGAGCATCGTCTGCATGGCCGCGAGATTTTCCGCGGCGGCAAGCCCGATCGCACACCGTCCGAACTGCTGGAGCAGGACAAGAAATAATAAGACGTCATCATCCCGCGTGAGCCACAAGCCTCGCGGGATGATTTTTTAATCCCCGTCCCAGAAAAATCATTATGCATAGAAAGTCATAATTATCATTTCGTAAACATTTCGATGAAATTAACGCCATGAGGCATGCTTGCGGTTACAATACCGCGAGGCCTAACTACACACCTTTAAGCCGGTCCTGTGAGACCGGGAAGGAGAATTATGGCGAACAACCATACCGCGGGCGCTACCGCCCGCACCTTCGCGCCCAGCGAGCTTTGCCAGCGTATGCTGGCCAAAACCAGCAAGGGCACCTGCGGTCCCTGCATCCTGTATCTTGAGGATGGGACCATTTTTTATGGACGTGCATGCGGCGCCGAGGGCACCGCGACCGGCGAAGTCTGCTTCAACACCTCGCTCGAGGGCTACTTTGAGGTCATGACCGACCCGAGTTATGCCGGCCAAATCGTAACCATGACCTATCCGCAGATCGGCAACTACGGTATCGACGAGACCGACGTCCAGTCGGCCTTCCCCGGCGACGCCGTGCGCCCTGCGAGCGCTCCGGCCATGCGCGGCATGATCGTTCGCGACATGTGCGCCACGCCTTCTAACTGGCGCTCGGCCGTTAGCGTGCCGGAGTACCTGCGCGCTCACGGCATCGTCGCTATCGAGGGTGTCGACACCCGCGCTCTGGTGCGCCATCTGCGCGACAATGGTTCCAAGATGGGCATTATCTCAACCGAGTTCTTCGACGTCGACGAGCTTGCCGAGCGTCTGGCCGCAGCGCCCACGCTGGTAGGCGAGAACCTGGTCAAGACCGTAAGTTGCCCCGCGCCTCATGAGTTTGTGGCCGCCGACCTGCCTGCCACGCATGACTTTGCGCTTACGGCTGCCGCTCCTGCCCGTCACAAAGTGGTCGCCTACGACTGCGGTGTGAAGCGCGGCATTCTGGAGGGTCTGGTCCGCGCCGGCTGCGACCTTACCGTCGTGCCGTGGGATACGCCTGCGAGTGAGGTGCTCGACATGAATCCCGACGGTGTCTTTTTGTCCAATGGTCCCGGCGACCCCGACGCCGTGGTGGAGACCTACGAGCAGGTGCAGCAGCTGATCGGCAAGGTGCCGGTCTTTGGTATTTGTCTTGGTCACCAGATGATCAACCTGGCCTGCGGCGCTCAGATGGAAAAGCTTAAGTTCGGTCACCGCGGTGGCAACCAGCCGGTCATGAACCTGGTAAGCCGTCGCGTGGAGATTACCGCGCAAAACCATGGCTTTGGTCTGCTGTTCCCCAGCTTGGGCAAGCTTGTCCCCGAGCTTTCCGGCGGCGAGACCGAGCATGCGGCCGATGGAGATCTGCGCGTCTGGGTGCGCCGCGGAATCGCGCCGGTCGTGATGAACGAGCGCTTTGGCCGCATTCGCCTGACGCACGTGAACCTCAACGACGGCACCGCCGAGGGCATCCAGCTGCTCGACGCCCCGTGCTTCTCGGTCCAGTACCACCCCGAGGCTTCGCCTGGCCCCACCGATGCCCACTATCTCTTTACCGCCTTTACGCGACTCATGGACGGCGAGGAGAACTACCTGAACATCGATACCGCGAAGGACCGCCTGGCTGGCTGGAACTTTGCTGAGACCGCCGCGACCGAGACCGAGGAGAACTAACATGCCGAAACGTACTGACATCAAGCGTATCCTCGTTATCGGTTCGGGCCCCATTGTCATTGGCCAGGCCTGCGAGTTCGATTACTCCGGCGCCCAGGCCTGCAAGGTGCTCAAGGAGGATGGCTTTGAGGTCATCCTGGTCAACTCCAACCCGGCGACCATCATGACCGACCCGGGCTTGGCCGATCGCACCTATGTTGAGCCCATCACCGCCGAGTTTATCGAGCGCGTAATCAAGAAAGAGCGCCCGGACGCGCTACTGCCCACGCTGGGCGGCCAGACCGGTTTGAACGCCGCCGTCGAGCTGGCGAAAGACGGCACGCTGGACAAGTACGGCGTCGAGATGATCGGTTGCGACCTGGCCGCCATCGAGCGCGGCGAGGACCGCAAACTCTTTAACGAGGCCATGGCCGAGATTGGCCTGGAGGTCGCGCGCTCGGGCTATGCCTACAGCGTGGCCGACGCCGAGGCCATCGCCGAGCGTGTGGGCTATCCCTGCGTACTGCGCCCGAGCTTTACCCTCGGCGGCGCCGGTGGCGGCATCGCTCATACCCACGAGGAGCTCGTCTCCATCGTGAGCCAGGGCCTTGAGCTCTCGCCTGCCCATGAGGTACTGGTCGAGGAGTCCATCGAGGGTTGGAAAGAGTACGAGATGGAGGTCATGCGTGACCACGCCGGCAACGGCATCATCGTGTGCTCTATCGAGAACCTCGACCCCATGGGCGTGCATACCGGCGACTCCATCACCGTGGCGCCGGCGCAGACGCTCTCCGACCTTGAGTATCAGCGCATGCGTGTCGCCTCGCTCGCCATCTTGGAGAAGATCGGCGTCGAGACCGGCGGCTCCAACGTGCAGTTTGCCGTGAACCCCAACACCGGCCGCCTGATCGTCATCGAGATGAACCCGCGCGTGAGCCGTTCGTCCGCGCTGGCCTCCAAGGCCACGGGTTTCCCCATCGCCAAGGCCGCCGCGCGCCTTGCCGTGGGCTACACGCTCGACGAGATCGTCAACGACATTACCAAGGCAACGCCTGCCTGCTTTGAGCCCACGATTGACTACTGCGTGGTCAAGGTGCCGCGCTTTGCCTTCGAGAAGTTCAAGGGTACCGATCCCACGCTCACCACGCGCATGAAGGCCGTGGGCGAGATCATGGCGATCGGCCGCACCTTTGAGGAGGCCTTTGGCAAGGCCATGCGTTCGCTGGAGGATGGCCACCAGGGCATTTGCGCCGGTGGCAAAGAGGGTGCCGATAAGCTGAGCGACGATGAGCTTGCTCAGGCTGTGGCAACCCCGACCGAGCACCGCATCTTCTTTGTGGTCGAGGCCCTGCGCCGTGGCTGGGACATCGCTCGCATCCATGCCACCTGCGGCATCGACCCGTGGTACCTCAACCGCATCAACGACATGGTGCAGGTTCAGGAGAGCATCCGCGGCCTGCGTGTGGAGGATATCGACGCCGACGCGATGCGCCTGCTCAAGCAGTACGGCACGAGCGACGCCGAGATTGCCGCGCTGACCGGCTCGGACGAGCGCTTTGTGCGCGCCTATCGCAAGGGCCTGGGCGTGGTTCCCAGCATGAAGACGGTTGATACCTGCGCTGCGGAGTTCTCGAGCGCCACGGAGTACCACTACAAGACGTACGAGAACATCTACCGCACGAGCCCGGATGCCAAGAAGTGCGTGGCTCCCGACGAGACCACGCCGGCGGACAAGCCCAAGGCGATGATCCTGGGCGCCGGCCCCAACCGCATTGGCCAGGGTATCGAGTTCGATTACTGCTGTGTGCACGCGAGCTACGCGCTGGCGGCCCGCGGCTTTGAGACCATCATGGTCAACTGCAATCCCGAGACCGTCTCGACCGACTATGACACGTCCGACCGTCTGTACTTTGAGCCGCTCACCTACGAGGACGTCATGGACGTTATCGACGTTGAGCGCCCCGATGGCGTCGTGGTGACGCTCGGCGGCCAGACCCCGCTTAAGCTGGCGCGCATGCTCGAGGAGAGCGGCGTGAACATCATGGGCACCAAGCCCGATGCCATCGACTTTGCCGAGGACCGCGAGCGCTTCGCCGCTCTGCTCGACAAGCTGGGTATCATGTACCCGCCGGCGGGCCAGGCCACCTCGTTTGAGGAGGCCGAGGCCGTGGCCGCGCACATCGGCTACCCACTGCTGGTGCGTCCGAGCTACGTGCTGGGCGGCCGCGGCATGATGATCGCCTACGATGCCGAGCATCTGCGCGATTACATGGCCGAGGCCGCGCGCATTAGCCCCGACTACCCGGTGTACCTCGATCGCTTCCTGGAGGGTGCGATCGAGTCCGATGTCGACGCCCTGTGCGATGGCGAAGAGGTCTACATCGGCGGCATTCTGGAGCATATCGAGGAGGCCGGTATTCACTCCGGCGACTCTGCGACCTGCATTCCGCCGTTCAGCTTTAGCGAGAGCCTGCAGGCGAAGCTCCGCGAGACCACGCGCCGCATCGCGATGGCGCTGGGCGTACGCGGCCTGGTTAACGTGCAGTACGCCATCAAGGGCGAGACCGTTTACGTGATCGAGGCCAACCCGCGTGCCAGCCGCACCGTGCCGTTTATCTCCAAGGCCACCGGCGTGCCGCTGGCCAAGTGTGCGGCGCGTATCATGGCGGGCGATTCCATCGCCAGCCTGGGCCTGCCGAGCGACGAGCGTCAGCTCGATTGGTTCTGCATGAAGGAAGCCGTTATGCCCTGGGGTCGTTTCCCGGGCGCCGACGTTATCCTGGGTCCCGAGATGAAGTCGACGGGCGAGGTCATGGGTATCGCCAAGAGCTATCCCGAGGCATACGCCAAGACGCAGCTGGCGATCGACTACAAGCTGCCCGACCCGAGCGCCGGCAAGGTGTTCATTAGCGTGTGCGATCGCGACAAGCGCCACATCCTTTCGGTCGCGCGTATCCTTCGCTACCTGGGCTTTGATATCTGCTCCACCGAGGGTACGGCGCGCGTGCTGCGTGGCGGCAACGTGACGTGCGAGGTCGTGGAAAAGATTAGCGGCCCGCACGACGGCGAGCGTCCCAATATCGGTGACCTGATCGCCGATGGCAAGATTGCGGTAATCATCAATACGCCATACGGCCCGGGCTCGCGTGGCGACGGCTATCTGTTGCGTACCGAGGCGGTGCGCCGCGGCGTGACCTGCGTGACCGCGATGTCTGCCGCCAACACGTACGTGAGTGCTATCGAGGCCGTGCGCGAGGACCAGCAGGGCCACGGCAGTGCCAACGACATGGGCATGGACGTCATCGCCCTGCAGGACCTGCCGCAGTACACGGTGTAGTTGACCTGGCCGGCCGGGGCGGGAGGGGCCGAGATTTCCCCCTTTCGCTCCGGCTGCAAGCAGAGTCGCTCAGGAGGAAACTCGGCCCCTCTTGCCCCGACGCACTGTGTCTAGACGGATTGCACCTCCTGTTTTTAGAGATAAATACCATTTAGCGGTGATATTCAACCGTTCAAGATATTATGTAATGGCATATTACGTCATATGACGTAATATGCCATTAGCAGTCAAGGATGATTGTCTGTGTTCAAGTCGAGAAAGGGGCAAAATGATTAAACTGTGTCGCGTCGATAGCCGGTTAGTGCATGGGCAGACCGTGTTCTCTTGGTATCCAACGCTTGAAGCAAACGCTATTCTTGTGGTTTCAGATGAGTACGCCGCAAGCAAAGAGCGAATTCAAGCGCTGCGAATTGCAAAACCCGCTGATGCCAAATTGGTTGTCAAAAGTGTAGAAGATTCCATCGTGGCCCTTAACGGAAGCGCGGTGGATAAATACGAGCTAATTGTTGTTGCGGGAAATGTACATGACGCCTGTGAAGTTGCGCGTGCGTGTCCAAAAATAACGTCTGTGAATTTAGGCGGCGCTCGACCGTTGGGGGATAGCGTAAAGGAGCTTGGCCCTGCTGTGCGCCTTTCCCAATCCGATATTAATGAAATTAAGAAAGCCATGGCTGATGGAATCGAGTTCGAGGTAAGGCAGGTTGCTAGCGAGAAAAAACGCATCGTAACAAGTTTTGATTTGTAGGAAGAGGGAGAAATATGCTGCTTCAAGCTTTTCTGGTTGGTCTTGCCGCTGCGATAGGTCAATCGGATTATTTACTCGGTACTGCGATGGTCGAGCGGCCGATTGTCCTCGGAGCGATTGTCGGTATTTTTTTGGGTGATATTCCGACTGGCGTTATTGTTGGTTTCCAGCTCGAACTCGCGTTCATGGGGGTCTGGCAGGTTGGTGCTGCCGTGCCGCCCAACGTAATTGTTGGTTCAGTTTTGGGAACAGCCTTTGCGATTACTATGGGTGCGGGTCCCGAGACCGCTCTGACTATTGCTATGCCCACTGCGGTGCTTGCCGGCATGTTTGACAGCCTTATGTATAGCGTTGTTACGCCTCCTATGGCTGTCTGGGCTGATCGTGGCGCCGAAAAAGACGACCCCAAAACGATTGCAGCCGCTATGTGGACCAATGGAATTCTCTACATCATTGCGCTTGGCTTGATTTGCGGCGTGGCTTTTTACGTTGGAAATGATGCTGTTCAGGCACTGATTGACGCCATTCCTGATTGGCTTACGAATGGGCTTACGATCGCAACGGGTATTCTGCCCGCGCTTGGATTTGCGCAGCTTATGTCAATCCTGTCCACCAAGGAGCTGAGCTTCCTATTCTTTGGAGGCTTCTTGCTGAGTGCCTATCTAAACATTCCGACGATCGGTATCGTGGCGTTTTCGCTGATCCTGATTGGGATTCTCAATATGGCTCACATTTTTATGCCTGCCAGTGCGGCGGTCGCTAAGGAGGTTGACGATGACAACGAATTCTAATGATGTTCTTGAGCTCTCGCCGGAGTCAAATAAATCGACCGATAAGAGAATAACCAAGAAAGACTTAAAGGCGTTATTTTGGCGTAGCTTTCCACTCAACATCATGTGGAGCTTTGACCGACAAATGAACGTTGGTTTCTGCTACGACATGATTCCGGTAATCAAGCGGTTATACGATAAGCCTGAAGACCGGATCGAGGCATATAAGCGTCATCTTGAGTTCTACAATATTCAAGTTACGTTTAATCCTCTGGTCGCCGGCATTGTGGCCTCCATGGAGGAGGAGAACGCCAACAATCAGGACTTTGACACCGCCTCAATTAACGCCATGAAAGCATCGCTTATGGCTCCGCTTTCCGGTATTGGAGATTCACTGATTGCCAGTACGCTTCGCATGATTGCGACGGGCGTTGTGACAGGACTTTGCCTTTCGGGCAGTCTGCTCGGCCCAATCCTGTTCCTGCTTCTTTATAATGTCCCAACGATCCTGATCCGCTGGTTTGGGCTTCAGTATGGTTATTCGCTTGGCAGTGGCATGATTTCGAAGCTGAACGATTCTGATGTAATGCACAAAGTTACGTCCGGCCTGGCGATTGTGGGACTAATGGTAGTTGGTGGAATGGTGGCGACCACCGTTGCAGTTACCACTCCGCTCGCTCTTAACTTCGGCGACACCGCGTTTAAGTTGCAGGAAACGCTCGATGGGATATTCCCGGCTCTTTTGCCGCTCTGCGCGTTCGGGATCATGTGTCTTTGCAATAAGAAACAGGTCAAAATTATTTGGCAGATTGTGGGCATTCTCGCTGCGGGTATTGTGCTCGGCGTCCTGGGGATTTTGGGCTAGAGAAGGCGTCCATCTTTTGAGATGCTGAACTCGAAGGACGATGCGTCTGCTCGCCAAACGGTTTTTGAATAGTGGAGCGGCATTTCATCGCAGGCATATGTGACGTGCTCGACAACGCTCACGGGGGCTCCAACGATATAACCGAGAAGGTTTGCTTCTTGGAGCCCCGCTATTCCTGCGGTGATTTTGAGCTTCTCAATACCGGTTGCGATGCTGTAATGGTTGGCGATCAGGTCGAAAAGACTGGCATTGTCTGTGAGAAGCTCCAGTAGTCCGGGCAGAGTGCCCTGCGTTGCATAAACGGTGTCGATGGCGCAGGGGGCATTTTCGATATAAACCAAGCGCGCAACTCGTTGCACTACGGTTCCGTTGTCAATTTTGAGCTCCCGTGCAATGTGGGCATCAGCCTTGATCAAGCCTGTTTCCAAGATGGACTTGGTTGTTTTATCGCCGTATTGGGGGTCGGAGCTCAAATTGAAAATGGTGCTTGTTCCTCGTTTCAGGGTGAGCTTCGATGGGTTTACGAATGTTCCCTTGCCTCGCAGGCGGTAGAGCAAGTTTTGGTCAATGAGATTCTGTACGGCGCGTCTTACGGTGATCCTGCTTACTTTGTATTGCTTGCAAAGCTCGGTTTCGGTGGGAATCTGACTGCCGCCGGGGAGTTCGCCAGAAACTATTTTCTTGAGGATATCGTTTTCAACGGTCTGATAGAGAAGCTCTGGCTGAGTGAGCTCGTCTTTTGCTGCAGGCATGGTGGACCCCTTGGTCTTCAGTTTCTTTAGTACATAGATATACGACAACTGAGGACATCATAAGCCGTTATCTCAAAAGTTATGGAAATATCGATTTGGCGTTATCGCCGAGAGGGGATTTAAGATGGGCAGACAATACGACGAGGCGTTGATTGGCGCCATCTCCGGTCGCTCGTTTATAACCGAGAAGAGGGGGCTCGAGGTTCAAATTCGTCCGGTTCCTGATGATGAAAGAGAGCATGTGCTTGACCCACGAATTCTCGAGGTATCTCGCAAGAAGATGCGGAATGTTAGCATGTCTCCGAGCTGGACGAGCCTTATTGGAATGCGCCATCGCCCGGATAAGCCGACATACCGCCTACTCGATGGTGAGGTTCAGCGCGATGAGATCCTCATGGAGGCGGCCGATCGCTATATAGATTTATTCGTCTGGACGCCACCAAATCATAAGAAGGCAAGTCCAGCGCTTGTTTACCTGCATGGCGGCGCGTTTATGGCGGGGAATGTTCTGCAATTTGAACATCAGCTCGAGTTCATCGCCGAAAAGTCTGGTGCAGTGGTGGTTTATCCAGAATACCGCTTGGCGCCGGAGACGGCATTTCCCGGGCAGATCGAGGATTGCGTTCTTGCTCTTGATTATGTGTGCGAGCATGCCGGGGATCTCGGAATCAATCCTCATAAAATAATGGTCGCCGGCGACTCCGCAGGAGGAAGCCTTACTAATGCGTGTGTTCAGCTCAGGGGTGCTGGAGCTGTAGCCCATGCCTTCGAAATCTATCCTGAAGTCGACCTTGCGGGCGAACAGGGCGAGGGATATGAGGATTTTCCTGCGATAGCCGATCAAGAGGACGTTGCGCGTTTTCGCATCGACCATCTTCGCGATTCGGACGGCCCGATGGTCGAACTTTGTGCACACGGAAAAATGTCTCCTCATGACCCGTTGATTTCTGCGCTAATGCTTGAGGACTGCACTGATTTCCCCCCGGTGACTATCGTGACATCCGAATACGATCCGCTTCGTATCCCCGATGAAAAATGGGCTACAAAATTACGGTCTTCAGGAATCGATGTCGAGGTCATCGAATATGCCGGATGTGACCATGGTTTCTTCGATCATTTTGGCGTGTACCCGCAATCGGAAGACGTGTGTTTGTTGATGGCTGAGAAGCTTAAAGAAATGGCTGCACAATAACGTCTCTCGGCGATAAGGGACTGAAGTCGCCTGTGTTTCTGCATTCGTGGTTCTCAGTCTGATTAAAAATGAGGCTTGCTCCTTGCCCGAGTGGGTGGGGGGCAGTTTGTTTTTTGTAGCGATGCGAGGCGAGTGCCGCGCACTTTAGATCGCCATTTTGCTTCGCTGTATACCACTTGACGTAATAAAAGAGGCAAGGGCGGTGCGAGGGCCAACAGTCATTCTAAGCTCGGATTCGTATTCTAAAAAGGTTGTTTCGGTTGCGCGGTACAATATAGCAAAAAAGAATGATAAAATGAATTCGAAAAAGAATTCATTTTTAGGAGGTATGTATGCCTGCTTTGCAGATGCTCGACAACCTTGTTCCAATTAGCGATTTCAGCCACGGTAAGGGCTCGGCTGCATTTTCGAAGGTTGGGGACGACAATCCTGTTGTGGTTCTCAAACACAACAAGCCAGCGTTTGTGATTGTTACACCCGATGAATATAGGGAAGCGAAGCAAGCGGAGGAGGACCTCACCTTGTTAACGTTGGCGCTTAAGAGAATGGCTGTGGCAAGTGACGATGCGCTTGTTTCCCTGTCTGATGTTATGGAAGAGCTGGGTGTGAGCCAGGACGAACTCGATCAGATGGATGAGGTCGAGTTTGAATGAGTGGGTACGAAGTCGCTTTCTACCCGGATGCTCTCAAGGATATTAAGCGTCTGGACGGCTCCCAACGAAAGATCGTCCTTAAGGCTATAGAAAAAATCAGAACGAACCCATTGCCGCAGAACGAAGGTGGATTCGGCAAGCCTCTTGGAAACAAGGCAGGTACGGATTTGACTGGCTTTATGAAGATCAAGCTCAGGGGAAGTGGCATTCGAATCGTGTACCGCCTCATCAGAATTAAAGAAAAGATGGCCATCGTAGTGGTAGGCGCTCGCGAAGACATGGAAGTCTACCGAACTGCTCAGAGACGAGAACTCGATTTCGAGAAATGGGCGGAAGAGAATATCTAGCTTTAACGATGAACGACGAGTGAGCGTTGGTGGGGCCCTGACGAATTAGATTCGTCAGGGTTTTTCGCTGAACCAATTGCCTTCAGCCTCCGTTGACCTTTCCTTCCAATTCATCAGCCAACGTACGTCATAGCAATCCCCGGTAGGTCGCAGGGCGCTTCGCGGGCGGGCCAGGCTTTATCTGAACGACTTTGCGAAGCAACCGGAGTGAAGATAAAGCCTGGCCCGCCCGCGAAGCGCCACAAAGACCGCAGGGACGGGAGCAGCTATACTACTCTCAGTAGTTAAGGGTCGCGGATCCGCCGCGTCGCCGTTCTCAACAGGAGGTCTTTGTTTATGGCAGATCAAAAGCCGGTTGTCGGGATCATCATGGGCTCCAAGTCCGATCTGGGCGTTATGGAAGGTTGCACCGCCGAGCTCGAGGCGCTTGGTGTGCCCTATGAGCTCGTCATTGCGAGCGCACATCGCACGCCGGCGAAGGTCCACGAGTGGGCTTCGACCGCTGCCGATCGCGGTATCAAAGTGATCATCGCCGCCGCCGGCAAGGCCGCTCACCTGGGTGGTGTCGTGGCTGCCTTTACGCCACTGCCGGTTATCGGTGTGCCTATGAAGACGAGTGACCTGGGCGGTATGGATTCGCTGCTGTCGATGGTGCAGATGCCTTCGGGCGTGCCCGTGGCCTGCGTTGCCATCAACGGCGCCAAGAACGCCGCCATCTACGCCACGCAGATTCTGGGCGCTTGCGACCCCGAATACCGCAAGGTTATCGAGAAAATGAAGCAGGAGATGGCCGACGCCTAGGCGTTCCGCCGTTACACCGCAGTATAAGGAGAGCCATGTCCGACTATCAGGGAAAACGATTCAAGGCTTCTCAGATTCCCGATCCGTCGAAGCCGGATGCTGCCCATGCGGCGCAGCAGGGTCGGGCATCCTCTCCTCAGCAGCCACGCGCGCCGCGCCCCGTGACACCGGCGACGCATCGTCGGCAGGACGCGCCGGCCGCATATCGACCTTCATCTTATAGCACCGCTAAGAAGCCGCCCCGGTCTTCATCGCATGCCGCGCCGTCGGATTACACCGAGCCGCCGCGCAAAAAGCGCCGCTCCATTATTCCCATTCTGCTCATCATCATCGGCATCGGCCTGATTGTTGCCGCCGCTGCCATCTTTATCAATGCTCAGATTGGCTATAAGCAGGCAAGCGATTCGTACCAGAAAATCGAAAAGCAATATGTAAGCGATAAGGACGCCAGCGGCGTGCCGATTATCGACTTCGATGCACTTGCCCAGACAAATCCCGAGGTTGTGGGTTGGATTTACGCGCCGGGAACCAACATCAACTATCCCGTGGTGCAGACCAATAACAACTCCAAATACCTCAACACGCTGTTTGACGGTACGTCCAATGCATCGGGTGCGATCTTCTTGGACAGCGACGATACCGCGCCAGGAATGGTTGACCAGCAGACTACGATCTATGGTCACCACATGAACGACGGATCGATGTTCAATGTGGTCTCGGACACGACCGATCAGGCGACGTTCGACAGCATAGAGTACGTGTATTACATCACGCGCGACGCCACCTATAAACTGCGACCACTGGCGACCAAAGTTGTCGAGGACACGTATGCCAAGGCGCGCACGCCCAATTTTGAGGGCGGTGACGGGCTCAAGAACTACCTGTCCGAGATGCTCGACGGTGCCTCTGCCGTGGCGAGCGATGCCACCGATCGTGCCGCTTCGGCAACCAAGGTCATGACGCTTGTGACCTGTCGTTCGTTATCGCTGAGCAACACGCGTGCTGTCATGGTGCTCACGCCGGTCGAGGAATAAGTTGTTCGAGAGTAGCTAAAAAGCCCCGTTCCAAATTGGCTACTCGACGACGGTAAGGGAGAAATGATGCTAGAGAATGGCAAAACGATGCCTTCGGTTGATGCTTGGCTGCGCGAGGCCAAGGCCGATGCTTCGGCGGCAGGCTGTGGGATGTATCTGACGCATAACGGTGTGGTGCGCGCGACGCCCAAGGCCGAGGCGCGCGGTGTCGAGACCGATGGCGTGGCGCCGGGCCACAAGGTGGGCGGCATGGTGTTCGGCTACGACGCCAGCAAGGTGCAGGCTGCTATCGAGGCCACGCGCGCGATGCCGGGTATCGGCTATGTGCGCGTGTGGCTGGCAAGCGGCGAGCTTGCCGTAGGTGACGACATCATGCTCGTGCTCATTGGCGGGGACATTCGCCCGCACGTGGTCGATGCGCTGCAGGCGCTCGTTGGCACCATCAAAAATGAGTGTGTGAGTGAGGTTGAGCGCGAGGCGTAGAGGTTTGCGTCGATAGAAGGCTCGTTTATAAAAATGCCCGCCGGTACGTGTGATTGAACTGCCTCCCATTTCTTGGACATGAGAAATGGGAGGCTTTCTTTATGCGCGTTGATTTGAGGGTGAAGCATGATGTCGAGGCCAGGAAGGCGGCCATAGGGCTCTTCGAGCTCGGGCACGGGTATAAATCTGCCGCGATTGCCCTTTCGCTTCCCGCGGAAGCCGTGAGAAGATGGCAGGAGATATACCGCGCGTTCGGGAGCGAGGTGCTGCTGCGCATGGACGGAAAGCAGGGCAGGTACACATACGAGCAGAAGGTCGCCGCCGCCTCCGCCGTCGTCGACGGCGGCATGACGAAGACCGAGGCGATGGCGGCGTTCGGCATAATGTCGATGTCGCCGCTCAAGAAGTGGTGCGCGCTATACCGCCGGGGCGGCGCGGAGGCCCTGCGCCCGAGGCCCAAGGGCCGGCCGAGCGGTTCCAGGGCGAGGCCGCGGACCCGCGAGGAGGAGCTCGAGGAGCGGTGCCGTAGGCTCGAGGCCGAGGTGGCCTACCTAAAAAAATTACGCGCCCTGGTCGAGAGGGACGGGCTCTGACCAGGGCGAAGGCCGAAGCGGTCGCGGCCCTGCGCGCCGAGGGGCACGCGCTCGGGCACCTGCTCGCATGCGCCGAGCTCAAGCGGTCGACCTACTACTACGCCCTCGCGCACCCGCCGAGGCCCACGCGCGCCGAGCTCCGGGAGGCGGCCGCCGAGATCTTCTCGCGCACCGCCAACGGCTGCGGGCACCGGCAGATAGCGATGTGCCTCAGGGCGGAAGAGGGGGCCGTGATAGCCGACAAGACCGTGCTCAAGATGATGCGCGAGATGGGGATTCGCTGCGGCATCAGACGCGAGACGGCCTACCACAGGCACAACTCGTACAAGGGCGTCGTCGGCAGGACGTTCGAGAACGTGATCGCGAGGGATTTCGACGCCGGGGCCCCGTGGCGGAAGCTGGGGACGGACGTCACCGAGTTCAAGGTGGCCGGCGGCAAGGCCTACTGGGCCCCGACGCTGGACTTCTGCACCAAGGAGATCGTGGCGAGCGACATATCGACCACGCCCGACATGGCCCAGCAGGCGAGGATGCTCGACGAGCTGCTGTCCAAGATCCCCGAGGGCGCCGCCCCGACCATGCACTCGGGCCGGGGCTGGCAGTACCAGCACGCCTCGTACACATCCAGGCTCGAGGCCGCCGGCATCGTCCAGAGCATGTCCAGGAAGGCGAACTGCATCGACAATGCCGCCACCGAGCAGCTCTTCGGCCACGTCAAGGACGAGTTCTACAGGGGCCGCGAGTGGAAGACGTTCGAGGATTTCAAACGCGACCTGGAGGAATACATAGTCCACTGGAACACGAGCCGGAGGCAGGTAAGATTGAAGGGCCTGACCCCGGAGGAGTACCGGAATCAGGCCCTCGCGGCCTAGTCGCTATTTAGGGCGTCCAAGATTTGGGGCGCAGTTCAGATACCGGCGGGCATTTTGCGTTTTGGGCGCGGTGGGCGCTACACGCGCGTCGCATCCTTGGGGCTCATGGTCATGCTCTGGAAGCGGTTTTCCATAAAGTCATTATCGAAGTACTTGCCGTAGAACTGCGCAACGGGAATATCCGGTTCCGTGCCGTTGACGCGCTGATACCAATAATCGAGCGACTGCAGCGTCATAACGCCATCGACCAGCATAATGATGGTGAAGATGACGGTAGCCGAGTAGCGGCTCTTCCACGGAATCATGTTGATGAGCTTGAGCAGCCTCGGCAGCAGCAGCTTGATCCAGATGAGGCCACCCAGGCCCCACAGACAGGCGAAGCCCGTGCAGGTGCGTCCGCCCGTGAGGACCACGAGCGGGTCGGGCATACCGAACAGCGTTATGTGCGAGTAGCTCCACGAGACCACGCCAAACGCGGTCTGCATAAACCAGCCCACGAACACCTCAAAGCTGGCGCCGAGCAGGGCGCTCACCAGGAAAATGATGATGGGGTTCTTTTTATAGAAGCGGTTGAGCACCATGGTCATGAGCACGGCACCAAAGCCGTAGATGGGGCTGAAGGGGCCAAACAGCATACCGGCGCGGTCCTGGTAGACACCCGGATCGTTGACGGTCATATGCCAGATATCCTCCAGGACCAGGCCGAGCACGCAGCAGACAAAGAATACCCAGAACAGGTTGAAGTAGTTGAGCTTGATGTAGCCCTCGCCGGTTTCATCGCGCCCGAGCATGCCCTCGGCGGCGGCGTCGCGGTCGAGCATCTCCTGCAGGCGGCGCTGCAGCTCGCGCTCCTGGCGCAGTGTGGGGTCGACGGTGGCCGAAAGCGCGACGAGGATGCCGAGCTGGATGGCAGGGCGCAGCAAGAAGGGCCCGATGCCCTGGAGCATCACGTCAACCAAAAGCTCGACGACGGTAAACGCGATAAGGATATAGGACAGACGGGCGGCATTGCGGCGCTGGTTCTTGATGAGGTCCAGGCCAAAGATGATCAAGATGACGGCACTGGCAGCCGAGAGCATGATGCCGGCGACAATCAGTCCGACCGCGACGAGCGTGTTGTCGCCGAGCTTGGCGGCGGCGTTGCCGTTGATGAGTGCGGTGATGACCTGCCACATAAAGGCGCCGACCGACGGGAGCGTGCCCACGCCGGACAGGATGCACAGGACGGCGTATACCTTAATGATGAGGGGGATCTTCTTGACCTCCGTGGCGCTGGGGACGCTGGGGTCGAGTTCGTTTCGATCCATACATAACCTTTCTCGTTTTGCTGTAGGTACAAGGATACGCCGCCGACCTGCCAAAAGACAGGACGAACGTCCCAATTGCAACAATGTAAGTCCTAACGGCGGGCGAGACACGTCGCAACGGAAGTATGCGGGATCGTCGGCCCCGAGGCGGTTGCCCAATAAAATGTTTGGCTGCAAAACGGATTATAAGCTCGGTGGGCTTTTAAAAAGCGCTGTTCATGCGCGGGAGTGCTTGTCTTGCCGTGCGTATAATAGGGCAGGTAACGCCAAATAACGAGGCTCTGAGGGGATGCCATGTCTCAAGAAACCATCCGCGCGGCCGAGCGTGCCGCGGGACAGGTGAACACCATGTCGACGTATGATCCGGACTCCGACCAGCTGCATGAGGAATGTGGCATTTTCGGCGTATGGGCGCCCGATCGCGACGTGGCTCGACTGACGTACTTTGGCCTGCGTGCACTGCAGCACCGTGGCCAAGAATCGGCGGGAATCGCTGTTGGTGACGGCGGTACGGTTATGGTCCGCAAGGATCTGGGCCTGCTCGACCGCGTGTTCTCCAATGCCGACCTGTCGACGCTCTCCGGTCAGCTGGCCGTGGGCCATGTGCGCTATGGCACCGCCGGCGCCAAGAGCTGGGAAGCCTCTCAGCCGCACCTCTCTACCATCAATAGCGTCATTATCGCGCTTGCTCACAACGGCACTCTGGTCAACACCGACGAGCTGCGCCGCCAGCTGATCGAGCTGGGTGTGCCGTTCCTCTCCAATTCGGATTCCGAGGTCGCGACCAAGCTTATCGGCTACTTTACCCAGCGTACGGGCCACCTGCGCGAGGGCATTCGTAAGACCATGGAGCTTGTGCGCGGCGGCTACGCCATGACGCTCATTAACGAGCAAGCGCTCTACGCATTCCGCGATCCGCACGGCATTCGCCCGCTCGTGCTGGGCAAGCTGGTGGACGAGGGTCTGGACCAGGCCGATGCCGCATCCGTTTCGCAGCTGCCGTCGCAGGACGGCGCCGCGACGGTCGACGCCACCACCCATGTCACCCGCGCCGGCGGCTGGGTCGTTGCCTCCGAGACCTGCGCACTCGACATCGTGGGTGCCGAGTACGTCCGTGACGTCCGTCCCGGCGAGATCTTGCGCATCAGCGCCGAGGGTCTGGTATCCGAGCAGGGCGTGCCTGCAGCCGAAGAGCCCGCCAACTGCATCTTTGAGCAGGTCTACTTTGCCCGCCCCGACTCCATCATGAACGGCAAGAGCGTCTATGCCTGCCGTTACGACATGGGTCGTCAGCTGGCACACGAGGAGCCCGTCGAGGCCGACCTGGTCATCGGCGTGCCCGACTCCGGCCTGCCGCCCGCGGAGGGGTATTCGCACGAGAGCGGTATTCCCTTTGGCGAGGGCCTCATCAAGAACCGCTACGTGGGCCGTACGTTTATCGAGCCCACGCAGGAGCTGCGCGCCATGGGCGTGCGCATGAAACTCAACCCGCTGCGTGACAACATCGAGGGCAAGCGCCTGGTCGTCATCGACGACTCCATCGTGCGCGGCACCACCATGGTGCAGCTCGTCAAGATGCTGCGCAACGCCGGCGCCAAGGAGATTCATATCCGCATCAACTCGCCCGAGGTCATCTGGCCGTGCTTCTACGGTATCGATACCGACGTGCAGTCGCAGCTTATCAGCGCCAACAAGACGGTCGACGAGATTTGCGAGTATATCGGCGCCGATTCGCTGGCCTTCCTTTCGGTCGAGGGCCTGCTTAAGGTCATGCCCAAGGGCGGTTACTGCGATGCGTGCTTTACCGGCCGCTACCCCGTGGCGATTCCCGAGAGCTTTGGCCGCGACAAGTTCATGGAGGGCTTTAAGCCCCGCAACCTGGACAAGCCGCTGCACTTTGATGACGACGCCGTGGTCGAGAAATACGACGATCGCAGCTGGGAAGAGGAACACGGCGAGGCCTAAAACCTGCCAAAAAGGGACAGGTTTATTTTGGTAGGTTTTACCTGCTGTTTTGTTGATATGACGGCGCGCGTTGTTATGGCGCGCGCCGAAATGAACGCAACTATGAGCACCGTTTGGCGCCCGGGCGGCGCCACGGTAGTGGGAGAGGAAGGCTCAGATGAGCGACAGCAAGCATGTGACGTATGAGGATGCCGGCGTCGATACCGCCGAGGGCGGCCGCGCCGTTGACGCTATTAAGCAGATGGTTAAGGACACCAACCGTCCCGAGGTCATCGGCGGCATCGGTGGCTTTGGTGGCCTGTTCTCGGCTGCCGCGCTTAAGGATATGGAAGACCCGATTCTGATTAGCGGTACCGACGGCGTGGGCACCAAGCTCGTGCTCGCCCAGATCATGGACCGTCACGAGACGGTGGGCCAGGACCTGGTTGCTATGTGCGTCAACGACATTCTGGCTTCGGGTGCCGAGCCGCTGTTCTTCCTGGACTACGTTGCCATCGGCCACATCGAGGCCGAGCACATGGCAAAGATCATCAAGGGTGTGGCCGACGGCTGCAAGCTCGCGGGCTGCGCGCTCGTGGGCGGCGAGATGGCCGAGCACCCCGGCGTCATGGCTCCTGCCGACTACGACCTTGCCGGATTTACCGTGGGCGTCGTCGACCGTCCCAAGATGCTCGACCCCGCGAATGTCCGTCCCGGCGACGTGATCCTGGGCCTGCCTTCCACCGGCGTGCACTCCAACGGCTACTCGCTCGTGCGTAAGGTCATTGGCGTCGACGGTATTAAGCCGGGCACGCCCGAGGCCGCCGCTAAGGCCGAGGAGCTGAGCCGTCCGCTCGAGGAGCTCGGTGGCGCATCGCTGGCAGACGCCCTGTTGGCCCCCACGCGCATCTATGTCAAGCCGATTCTTGAGTTGCTCCGCGGCGGCGCCAACGTGCACGCCATCGCCCACATCACTGGCGGCGGTATTACCGAGAACCTCAACCGCGCGCTCGCCGACGACGTCGACGCCGTGGTCACCCGCAACGGTGCCGAGATGGGCTGGGACGTTCCGCCCGTCATCACCTACGTGTCGCGCCAGGCCGAGCTCGCGCCCAATGAGGCATGCAAGACTTTCAACATGGGCGTTGGCCTGTGCCTGATCGTCGCCCCCGAGGACGAGGTCGCGGTTACCGAGGCCCTGATCGCGCTGGGCGAGAAGCCGTTCCGCGTGGGCGAGTGCGTCGAGGGTTCCGGTAAGGTCGTGTACTCCGATGAGCGCTAACGAGCAGATGGCTGCTGCCGAGGGCCTGGGCTTTGTGCCCTACACCCGTCCGACCGGCACCGATACGGCCGAGCCGCTCAAGATCGGTGTGCTCATCAGCGGTTCGGGTACTAACCTGCAGGCGCTGATCGATCTGATCGCTGCCGGCAAGCTCAACGCTTCGATTGAGCTTGTGGTGTCGAGCCGTCCTTCGGCTAAGGGTTTGCAGCGCGCTGAGCGCGCGGGCATCCAGACGCTCACGCTGTCCAAGGATGTCTATGCCGACCCTATTGCCGCCGACGAGATCATCGCGCACGAGCTTCTCGAGCGCGGCTGCGAGTATGTGGTCATGGCCGGCTACATGCGCATGGTGCACACGCCTCTACTGGCGGCGTTTCCCAACCGCGTGGTCAACTTGCATCCGGCACTGCTGCCGAGCTTTACCGGTGCGCATGCGATTGACGATGCCTTTGCGCGCGGTGTCAAGGTGACCGGCGTGACCGTGCACTTTGCCAACGAGATCTACGACAACGGCCCCATCATCGCCCAGCGCGCGCTGGCTGTCGAGGAAGGTTGGGATGTCGACACGCTCGAGGAGCACATCCACGCGATTGAGCACGTGCTGTATCCCGAGGTCGTGCAAATGCTCGCCGACGGCCGCGTCCACGTGCTGGAGAGCGGCAAGGTCGCAATTGACGCGCCTCGCGGCTAGCGGCGCACAGTACAATTTAGCCGAGTAGTCAGGGTGGTCATTGGCGCCAAGGCGCGCGTGGCCACCTTTTGTTTTGGGTAGTCACCTGCGACGTTCTTTAACGACTAGTCATTTAAGAACGTCCCCGATGGCTAGGTGAGAGAGGTGAGCGCATGGCGGATAACGAAGCGCTGTTTACGCCTGAGCTGGTGTTTTTTGATTGGGAGTGTGCGACGCCGGATGAGGTGTTTGCGCGGCTCGAGGGCAAGCTTGCACCACGTGGCTACATTGCCGACGGTTGGCTCGACGCCGTTCTCACGCGCGAGGATGCCTATCCCACGGGCCTTGCCATGCCGGCGGCAAACATTGCCATTCCGCATACCGATCCGGGGTTTGTGACCAAGCCCTATATCGCGGTGGTGAAGCCCACCGCGCCCGTGACATTTAACGCTATGGCTGGCATGGGCGCTCCGGTGCCGGCGCAGATCGTCATTAATCTGGGCATCGCCGAGCCGGGCGGCCAGGTCGAGGCCCTGCAGGCGCTCATGAACATCTTTATGGACGCCGATGCCGCAGCCGACGTGCTCGGCCAGACCACGCCCCAGGGTATGGTCGACGCCATCCGCCGCCACTTCTAAGGTGGGGCTGAGTCGGCACTTGGGGACGTTCCTTTTAATATGAGCAGGACATTGTCAAGAGGCAAAATCGGGCCTGGCCCCAACGATATGGGGTCAGGCCCTCTCCCTATATCAACCCGTCCGCGGCGACCTCGGCGTGTCTTCCCGACGCTCGTCTTTGCAGTTTAATATCCGCCCGCGGCGATCTCTCGCTGGGCAATCCGTTGCTACGGCTGAGGCTTCTACGTCGAACCGACAGTCTGTGCACGCGTGTGGCGCCCTGGGCGCTCGCAGAAAAGGGACCTGAGGTTCGCCTCAACGGCTTCGGATCGAACCGCTTCCGGGGTGATCGGCTTATGTGCGGGGGACCGCCCCCCTACGCCTCCTCGGCCATGAGGCCGACCGCCCACACCCAGCAGGCGAGCTCGCGCGCCGTGGCCACGTTCGCCTTGTTGTTGTGGACCCCGCGCGCGAGCAGCGCCTCCCGCCTCTCGACCAGCCTCCGCACGCCCTTGGCGGCATGCCTGCGGGCGACCCGGTCCGGGGCCTGGCCCTTGGCGAGGCCCTTCGGCCGCCCCGAGCACGTCAGGTAGTGCCACGCGGCCTCGACCAGCGCCTTCCTCAGGTGTTTGTTGCCTGCCTTGGTGATCGCGCCCCTGCGGTCGCTCTCCCCGCTGGAGTGCTCGGAGGGCGTCAGGCCGACCCATGCGGCGAACGACCGGGCGTTCCTGAACCTCGAGAACTCGCCGGCCTCGAACACGAGGTCGGCGGCGGACGCGGTGTCGACGCCCTTGAGGCAGCGCAGGGAGTCGACCCTCCTCCTCCACCTGGGCTTGCGGGCCTCGGCCTCGACGAGCCCCTCGAGCCGCGCCTTCTCCTCCGCCGCCCGCCTGACCGCGTCGACGTAGTAGGCGAGCACGTCGTTGTCGGCCCCCTCCGCGAACCTAATCGACTCGATCCAGGACCAGTGCGCCCGGGTCCAGTTGCCCTTCCTGCGGCCGGTGGGCGTCCTCTCGTCGAAGGCGAGCCCGTGCCTGAGCAGGAACTTGGAGAGCCGCTGCTTCGCGCGCGAGAGGTCGTCCCTCGCGTCCTCGAGCGCCCTGGTCAGGTCGCGGGCGGCCTCGCACTCGTCGTCGGGGACCCACACCTCGACGACGTTGCCGACCGACAGCATGCGGGCGAGGAACTCGGCGTCGTTGCGGTCGTTCTTCCTGCGCCTGTCCGCGCTGGGCTTGATCATCTTCGAGACGGCGCCGACCACGCAGTCGACCCCGAGGCCGGAGAGCCTCTTCTGCAGGTCGAACCCCGTGACCCCGGATTCGTACACGCACCTGGCCTTTGGGTCCACGGACCGCACCCACTCCGCGACTGCCCCGGCGTCGTAGCCGAAGGTCGCGCAGCGCACCTCCCCGGTCATGACGTCGAGGGAGACTGCCTTTATCGAGCGGGCGTGGACGTCGAGGCCGACGAAGGTGGTAGTATCGAGCATGGGAGCCCCTTCCATGAATGCGGCGTGGCCGCCGCGGCTGAATTAGACACTCACCATTGTCGGCCTAATCCGCGGTCTTTCATGCAGCAGGGGCTCTCAATGTTTTTATGTCCTGCTCATATCGTCTCTGCCGGCACTTGGGGACTGTCCCTAACTGCCGGCAGAAAAGGAACGTCCCTAACTGCCGGCTGCCAGAGCTGTCCCCTTTGCACCAAAATGGTGCAGATTAATCTGTCCCCAATGCACCAAGCGTGCCGCGGGGGCTGCGTTGTGACACAATGGCGTTTGTTCGATTCGTTATGCGAAAGGCCAACTATGGCAAATAAGAAAAAGAACTCCGAGGCCGCGCCGACGCCCGAGCAGCAGGCCCGCGCTGCCTCCAGCTCTCGCAAGAAGCAGCGCAAGACGTACGTGTCTAAGACCGTCAAGATCGTCTTGGTGGTCATCGGCGTGCTGGCGATGCTGCTTTCCGTCTCGGCGATGGCGTGCTCCGGCCTTATGTCGCAGGCCGAGGACACCTCGGGCTACAAGCTGACCGGCGGTGTCGCTGCTACTATCAACGGCACCAACCTTACCGAGGACACCGTGACCAAGCAGATCATGAGCATGCGCACGTCCTACGGCTACACCAAGGATGAGGATTGGGCGCAGTATCTGGTCGACAACGACCTCACGCCCAAGAAGTACCGCAAGCAACTCATCGACTCCTACACGCAGCAGATTCTGCTTCAACAGGCACAGAAGGAGAACGGCGTGACGGTGTCGGACGAGGAGGTCGAGAAGGCTTGGAAGGACGCGTGCAAGAGCGCGGGCGGAGCCAAGGCCTTTAAGAAGACCCTCAAGACCTACGGCTATACCGAGGACACCTACAAGGACTCGCTCAAGGAGAGTCTGGCGCAACAGAAACTCAAGGATGCCGTCGCGCCCACGAGCAAGCCCAAGGACAGCGAGATTGTCGATTACATCAACGAAAACCTGTCCAGCTACAACGACGCCCGTCGCTCGTCGAACATCCTGATCAAGGTTGATTCCGACGCTTCCGACGAGGACAAGGCCGCCGCCAAGGCCAAGGCACAGGAGTGCCTGGACAAGATCAACTCCGGTGAGCTGAGCTTTGAGGACGCCGTCGAGCAGTACTCCGAGGACACCGGTTCCAAGGAGAAGAAGGGCGATGTGGGCTGGGATAAGCTCACCACCTTTGTCGACAGCTACCAGACGGCGCTCGAGGGGCTCAACAAGGGCGATGTGAGCGACGTGGTCGAGTCGACCTATGGCTACCACATCATCAAGTGCACCGACTACTTCCATGTCGATAATCAGGTTGATGACATCAACCAGGTGCCCAAGGCCATCAAGAAGTACGTCTCCAACGTGGTGAAGACGCAGGCGGCCAGCACCGCGTACAGCGAGTGGCTAGAGCAGTACAAGAAGGATGCCGACATCACCGTCAATCCCATGCCCAAAGACGTGCCATACAACGTCAGCCTGAAGGGCGTCACCAAGAGTTCGACCGACGATTCGTCGACGACCGAGTAATCATGGGGCGGTGCTCGCGCGAGTGCCGCCCACGCTATTGAGGAGGATTTGCAGATGACCAACGAAGAGCTGCAGAAGGAAATGATCGCTGCCATGAAGGCCAAGGACAAGGTTCGCCTGTCCATCATTCGCCAGGTTAAGGCCGAGGTGAAGAATATCGAGGTTAACGAGCGCCGCGATGTGACCGAGGAAGACGTCAACAGCATGATCAAGCGTCTGATCAAGCAGACGAGCGAGACGCTGGAGATGTCCATCAAGGCCGGCACCGACCAGGAGCGTACCGACAACCTGACCGAGCAGGTCAAGATTCTGGAGAGCCTGCTGCCCGCGCAGGTTTCGGGCGAGGAGCTCGAGGCCTTGATTGAGCAGGTCATCGCCGAGCTGGGCGCCACGTCCAAGAAGCAGATGGGCCAGGTTATGGGCGCACTCGGCAAGGCCACCGGCGGCAACTTCGATAAGCCTGCCGCGGCAAAGATCGTCGGAGCCAAACTCGCGTAGGGGCCGAGCGGTACATAGTTGATGTCGAGGGGGCGTGACCATTGCAGTCGCGCCCCTTTTTGATGAGCTGGGTACTCATTGGGGACTGACTTAAATGAGTGCCCAATGAGCAGGTACTCATTTAAGTCAGTCCCCAATGAGTGGGTTAAAGGTTGCGGGTTCTTTACGGGAATGTAGTGTGGGCTGCGGAAACGCGGTTCTTTCCGTACAATAGTTCAACTCGTGTAAACGCAGGGAAGGGACATTCATGGCAGACATGATCGAGATCAAGCATCTCAACAAGTACTTTGGCGACCTGCATGTGCTCAAAGATATCAATCTCACCGTCAAGCGCGGCGAGAAGCTCGTAATGATCGGGCCTTCCGGCTCGGGTAAGTCGACGCTCATCCGTTGCGTCGATTATCTGGAGGAGCCCACGTCGGGCGAGGTCGTCATCGACGGTACGCCGCTCACCAAAAAGAATCACCTGGAGATGGCTCGCAAGTATAGTTCCATGGTGTTTCAGCAGTTCAACCTGTATCCTAACATGACGGTGCTCGGCAATCTGACGCTCGCGCCCATCAAGCTGCAAAAGAAGAGCAAGGAGGAGGCGACCGAGATCGCCATCGCCGCGCTCAAGCGTGTTGGCATGGCGCATAAGGCCGGCGAGTATCCGCAGAATCTTTCGGGCGGTCAGCAGCAACGTATCGCCATCGCCCGTGCCCTGTGCACCAAGCAGCCCATCATCCTGTTTGACGAGCCGACCTCGGCGCTCGACCCCGAGATGGTCCAAGAGGTTCTGGACGTTATGATTGAGCTCGCGCAGGAGGACATCACCATGATCTGCGTGACGCACGAGATGGGCTTTGCGCGCCAGGTGGCCGACCGCGTCATCTTTATGGAGGACGGCCGCATTCTGGAGGAGGGCACGCCCGAGCACTTCTTCGATAACCCCGAGAACCCGCGCTGCCGCGAGTTCCTGTCCAAGATTCTGCACTAGGCGCGGTGATGGACATGACGGATATTACGAGAGCGGCCGTGTCGCGCCGTCGCTTTTTGCAGCTGGCGGGCGCCGGCATGCTCGCGCTGACGGGGACCGCGCTTACCGGTTGCGGCAACTCCAACAGCGGCGAGGACTCCGGCAAGGGGTCCAAGCTTGCGGCCATCAAGTCGCGTGGCCATCTGAATGCCGGCGTTAAGAAGGACGTTCCCGGCTACGGCTATTACGACACCGCCAAGGGCCGCTTTGAGGGCATGGAAGTCGATTTGTGCTACCAGATCGCCGCTGCCGTCTTTGGCGTGAGCTACAAGGAGGCCCGTGCCCAGGAGCTTGTCGAGTTTACCGACGTAACGCCCAAGACGCGCGGCCCGCTGATCGATAACGGCCAGCTCGACGTGGTCGCGGCGACCTACACCATAACCGACGAGCGCAAGAAGAGCTGGGATTTCTCGACGCCGTACCGCACCGACTACGTGGGACTCATGGTCAAGAAGCGTTCGGGCTTTACCTCGATTGAGGATTTGGACGGCAAGGTCATTGGCGTGAGCCAAGGCGCCACCACGCAGAGCCTGATCGAGCAGATGATCAAGGACAACGGCTTTAGCTGCAAGCCCGAGTTTAGGGCCTTTAGCGGCTACCCCATCATCAAGAGTTCGCTCGACGCCGGCAATATCGACGTCTTTGCCATGGACCGCTCCACGCTGGCCGGTTACATGAACGAGACCGTTGAGCTGTTGCAACCCGAGGTCAAGTTTGGCGAGCAGGGCTACGGCGTGGCGACCAAGAAGGGCTGCGACCTTTCGGCCGTGGTCGATCAGGTGATTTGCGATCGCCTGGCCGACGGCTGGCTCGATCAAGAGGTCAAGACCTGGGGTCTTGTATAGGCGCATCGTCCAAGGAAGGAATCAAATGCTCGAAGGATTATTTGACGCCGACCGTTGGTCGACGACATTTCAAAACATGGGGCCCTTCTGGGAGGGCTTTGGCGTGACGCTGCAGGTGGTCGTTGCCGGCCTGCTGCTGTCGCTGGTGCTGGGCACGCTGCTGGGCGTGTTCTCTACCACTCGCTCGCGCGTGCTGCGCGCCATAAGCCGCGTGTACGTGGAGTTTTACCAGAACACCCCGTTGCCCGTGCAGGTGCTCTTTATGTACATGGCCGGTCCGCAGTTTTTGCAGGCCATAACCGGTGCCGACCAGCCGGTGCGCATCGCGCCGTTCGTGTTGGGCTTCTTGGGTGTGGGCCTGTATCACGCGGCCTACATTTCGGAGGTCATCCGCACTGGTATCGAGGCGGTTCCGCGCGGTCAGATGGAGGCGGCCCAGAGCCAGGGCTTCACCCGTGCGCAGGCGTACTGGTACATCGTGCTGCCCCAGACATTCAAGATCATTCTGCCGCCGCTGTGTAACCAGGCACTCAACCTGGTCAAGAACACGTCGGTGCTGGCGCTTGTGGCCGGCGGCGACCTTATGTACCGTTCCGACAACTTTGTGAGTCTGTACGGTTACCTGCAGGGATACATCGTCTGCTGCCTTATGTACTTCATCATCTGCTTTCCGCTCGCCATGCTGGTGCAGTGGCTCGAGCGCCGCTCCAAGGAGCGTCCGCGCGGCGTGAGCCTGGCCGAGCTGGGGCTCGACAACGTAGAGGAGGCCTAGCGCATGGAAATCTTCAACGCGACCAACCTGCTCTACATTTGGGGCGGCTTTGTTAAGACGATCGAGATCTCGGCGCTGTCGATCTTTTTCTCGCTCATCTTTGGCACGGTGCTGGCGCTCGTTAAAAGCTATGCGCCCCGCCCGTTCCGTATTTTGGTGAGCGCCTATATCGAGCTGTTCCGTTGCACGCCAAACCTGCTGTGGATTCTGTTTATCTACTTTACGGTGCAGGGTTTGGACATTGTGATTTCGACCATCGCCTTTACACTGTTCACCAGCGCTGTTATGGCCGAGATTGTGCGTGGCGGTCTCAACTCGATTCCGCGCGGCCAGTTTGAGGCAGCGCAGAGCCAGGGCTTCGGCTTCTTTGCCACCATGCGCTACATCATTCTGCCGCAGACGTTTAAGACGATCATTCCGGCGCTGTTTAGCCAGTGCACGACCGTCATCAAGGACAGCTCGTATCTTTCGGGCATTAACGTGGCCGAGCTCATGTACACGGCAAACGTCGTGATGGCCCACGCGATCGACCTGTCGCAGGTGCTTATGCTCTACGGCCTGGTGTTTGCGATGTACTTTGTGCTCAACTTTGGTATCTCGCTGCTGGTCCGAGCGTATCAACGTCGTATCGTGGCAGCGTAGAATGTGACAAAGGGACTGTCCCTTTGTCACATAGAGAAAGGAATCGCGATGAGCGATCTGGAGAACAAGAAGAATCCTGTGGTCATTACCATCGCGCGCGACTTTGGCGCCGAGGGCCACGAGATTGGCCGCATGCTTGCCGACGAGTTGGGGATTCCGCTGTACGATAACGAGCTGCTGGTGCGCGCATCGCTGCGCGCGGGCGAGTCGCTCGATAAGATGGCCGCCTACGACGAGCGTCTGGCCGTGGAGAACATGGCGTTTCTGCCCGACCGCTACGATGCGCGTTCGTACTCGGATAAGTTGTTCCAAAAGATGAGCCAGGTGATTTTGGATCTGGGCGAGACCGAGAGCTGCATTATCGAGGGTCGTCTGTCCGATTATCTGCTGCGCAACAACCCCAACCACATTGCCGTGCTGGTGACAGCCCCCTTTGAGGACCGCGTCGAGATTGTGCGCAAAAAGCGTGGCCTTAACAAAAAGAAGGGCGCCAAGCTGGTCAAACAGCAGCAGAAGGCACGCGAGGCATTTTACAAGCGCTACAGTGCCGGAAAGTGGAAGATGACGAGCGGTAAAGACATCGTCGTCAACCGCGCCAAGCTGGGCCGCGAAGGCTGCAAGGACGTCATCGCCGCAGCCTACCGCTACAAGGTGGCGCAGCTCGAAGGCTAACCGACCAAAACCATCACAAAGGTGCCTGTCCCCATCGTGGTGGTCGGGCGATCGGCATAGAAAAAGTCCCCGCCGGGCGTGTGCTCGACGGGGACTTTGCCGTTTGATGGCTAGCGTTGAGGGTGATTACTCGCCCAGCAGGCTCTTGGTGATGGAAGCGGCGGCCTTCTTGCCGGCGCCCATCGCCAGAATGACCGTAGCGGCACCGGTGACGATGTCGCCGCCGGCCCAGATGCGGGGATCGGTGGTCTGGCCGGTCTCCTCGTCGGCGATGATGTAGCCCCACTTGTTGAGCTCCATCTTGCCGCCGATCTTCTTTGCGAAGGGGTTGGCGTTGGTACCGATAGCCGAGATTGCGACGTCGCAGGGAATCTCCTCGATGGCGCCCTCGATGGGCACCGGGCGACGACGGCCGGACTCGTCGGGCTCGCCGAGCTCCATCTTCTGGACCTTGACGGCGCACACGGAGCCGTCCTCGCCAGCGACAAACTCGAGCGGGGAAACGAGCGGCAGAACCTCGATGCCCTCGGCCTTGGCATGGTGCAGCTCGGCGCGACGGCAGGGCATCTCGTCCTCGGTACGACGATAGGCGATGATGGCGTGCTCGGCGCCCAGGCGCTTGGCGGTACGGACGGCGTCCATAGCCACGTTGCCGCCACCAAAGACGACGACGTTCTTGCCGTGCTTGGTGGGGGTGTCGTACTCGGGGAACTTGTTGGCCTTCATCAGGTTCACGCGGGTGAGGTACTCGTTTGCGAAGAAGACGTTGGGCAGGTTCTCGCCGGGGACGTTGAGGAACTTGGGCAGGCCAGCGCCGGTCGCCACGTAGATGGCGTCGAAGCCCTGCTCGAACAGCTCCTCGGCCGTGGCCATGTTGCCCACGACGGAGTTGTACTCAAACTTGACGCCCATGTCCTCCAGGCCGTCAATCTCGCGCTTGACGACCGCCTTGGGCAGACGGAACTCGGGGATGCCGTAGACCAGCACGCCGCCGCCGGTGAAGAAGGCCTCGAAGACGGTAACGTCAAAGCCGTTACGGGCGAGCTCGCCGGCGCAGGTGATGCCGGACGGGCCGGAGCCGACGACGGCGACCTTCTTGCCGTTCTTGGGGGCCATCTTGGGCGTGGAGGCGAGCTCGGGGCGATCACCCAGGAAGCGCTCGAGCTGGCCGATGGCCACGGGCTCGGACTTTTTACCACGGATGCACTTGCCCTCGCACTGGTTCTCCTGCGGGCAGACACGGCCGCAGATGGCGGGAAGCATGGAGTCCTCGCGGATGGTATCGAGAGCGCCGCCGAAGTCCTTCGCGCGGATCTGCTCGATAAAGCGGGGGATGTTGATGTTGACGGGGCAGCCCTCAACACAGAACGGCTTCTTGCAGTTGAGGCAGCGCTCGGCCTCGGCCAGCGCCATCTCCTCGGTGAAGCCCTTGTCGACGGGGCGGAAGTCGCAGGCGCGCTCGGCAGCCGGCTCCTCGTTATCGGGGGTGCGGGGCGACTTCATATCGGCAACGAAACGACCGTTAACTAGTGGCATGCGCAGCTCTTTTCCTCATAGGCCTTGAGGGACTCGCCCTCTTCGGAACGGTAAGCGGCCTGGCGGGCACGAAGGTCATCCCAGTCGACCAGGGTGGCATCGAAGTCGGGGCCGTCGACGCAAGCGAACTTGGTCACGCCGCCCACCTCGACGCGGCAGCAGCCGCACATACCGGTGCCGTCAACCATGATGGGGTTGAGGGACGCGGTGATGGGGGTGTCGTATTTCTGGGCGGTGAGGGTCGAGAACTTCATCATCGGAACGGGGCCGACGCAGAAGACCTGGCTCACGGCCTTGTCCTGCAGCAGGCGCTCCAACGGAGCGGTGACAACGCCCTGCTCGCCGTAGGAGCCGTCGTCAGTGGTGATGTGGATGTGGTCCTCGTCGAGGAGCTCGCGGAACTGGTCCTCCATGAGCAGGAGGTCCTTGGTGCGGGCGCCCATGATGGCGTGAACTTCGTGACCGGTCTCGACCAGGTGCTTGGCGACCGGGAAGGCAATTGCCAGGCCGACGCCGCCGCCAATGACGGCGCAGGGGCCCTCGGCCATCTCGGTGGGAACGCCCAGCGGGCCCACGACGTCGCGCAGCGACTCGCCGGCCTCGTAGGTGGAAAGCATCTCGGTGGTCTTGCCGATCACCATGAAGATGAACTCGACCCAGCCCTCGTCACCGTTCCAGCCGGCCAGGGTAAACGGGACGCGTTCGCCCGTCTCGTTGGCGCGGACCATGAGGAACTGTCCAGCGTGCGCATGCTTGGCGATTGCGGGCGCCTCGATGCGGAACTTGAACACCTTCTCCGAGAACTGCGTCTTCTCCAGGATCTTATACATAGAACCCCTCTCTTGTTAGGGCCGCCGAACCGTGCCTCCACGGAAATGGACGGTAGCCCGAATAAAACCGTACGTGCACAGGCGTTGTGCAGACATACGGTGCAAATTATACCCTCATGGACATGTCACTTACGTGTGTCTTCGGCGGTTGGGAGCAGGGTTTATCCACTTTGGCCTACCAAAGGGGGAGAGGTTTATTTTGGCAGGTTTTATCGGGTAAAACGGCAAAGGGGCCAGCCTCGGGTTGCAATGAGGTCGGCCCCCTTTGGGGTGCTATGTGTGTATGCCGGTGCGCGGTTTATTGCGATGCGGCCGCTGCGGCGTTTCCGCAGTTAAAACCTGCCAAAATAAACCTATCCCTAAATGATAGGTTTTAGTGCTTGCCGTTGGCGGAGGCGGCGCCGTTGACGTGGTCGCGGGCATAGATCACGCCGTGCACGATTGCCAGACCGGCGGCATCTGCGGCGCGGGCGCAGGTGTCCTGGAAATCCTCGGCCTCGCGGGCGCGCAGCTGCTTAAGCACGTAGTCGGCGACGGCCATCTTGCCGGGAGGGTTGCCGATGCCGGTGCGGATGCGGCTGAAGTCGCGGCTGCCCATCTTGTCGATGATGGAGCGCAGGCCGTTGTGACCGGCGTGGCCACCGCCCACCTTAACACGTACGTCGCCGGCGGGAATGTCGAGCTCGTCGTGGATTACGAGCAGCTCCTCGGCCTTGATCTTGTACTCGCGGCAGAGCTTGGAGATGGGGCCACCCGAGGTATTCATATACGACTGCGGCTTGACCAGTACAATCTGGCGCTTACCGCCCTCTTCCTCGGGATCGTTGATGTTGATGAGCGCGACCTCGGCGCCGGCCTGGTTTTTCCAGTACGTGACGCCGGCCTGACGGGCCAACTCGTCGATCGCTTTGAAGCCAGCGTTGTGGCGGGTCTCGGCATACTCATCGCCAGGGTTGCCAAGTCCGGCAACCATGCGAATCTTAAGCGGCTGTGCAGCTGCCATGTTCATCCTTTCGTTGATTTGTCGCCTGCTATGGTGAGCGACCCTGTTGCCGCTGTCAAATGGAGGGCAATTGAGGTTATTTGAGGGCGTTTGGACGGCCGTCGAAATCGAGGTGGACAGTTAGTTCAGATACGTATAAGTTCTGAGGACTCGAAGTGCTCAATTCAATGCCGATACGTTGTTTTGGAGCTTTAGTTAGTCCATATGACGCTGTTTTGAAGTCTACCCTGCCTTCAAATCGGGCGAATGGTATAGAGATAACTGCAAAACAGCCTAATTCAATGTGTCCATTTATACGTATTTGAACTAACTGTCCAGCCCTGCTCGACGGTGCACGGGTGATTCGCCGTTTAGACCGGCGCAAGGCCGATTCCGGCCCGCAGGGCGTTGAGCCAAGCGGCCTGACGCTTGCGATAGCCCTTGATACGGTATCGGAATCGGACTCCCGCGAGTCGATGCATCGTTTGGGCGAAGGCTTCGAGTGCAACAAGGTCTTTCATTTGGTCGCGATTGATAACCAGGACGTGGATGCCCATTGCCTTGAGGCCATTATTTCGATTGCCATCGTGGATGCGAGCGTTTTGAAGCTCATGCCCAATTCCGTTGTATTCGTTGTCGACTCCGGCGGCCGGGCAATATAGGTCGCAGATGGCGTAAGGGATGCCGGAGGACATGTTGACCGCAAGAGTGTCGAAGTCGATTCGATAGTTGAGTAGCAGGCCTCCCATGGGCAGGCTGCAACATCCGAATCCGCCAAAGCGCATGGGCGCTCCGAGAACGGCAAACATTAGGGATTCGGCTGGGGATGCAGATCCGGGTCGGGCGAGCTTGACTGCCGTGCGAAACGAGGTGTATGAGCTGCTTTTGGCAAGCTGTGCAACAGTCTCGAGATCTTCGATGGTCGTGGCGGGCTCGCATTTGTAGTGTGCCTGTTCGTAGCGGGTTTCGTTCTGCTGTTCGGTCGCCGACTGGTCGCCCCGGCAATCGAGGTCGTCCATCGCTTCGTAGTCATCGCCCTTGGGCCAGATGTCGTCATAGGCAATGGGGTATGTTGCCCCGGGAGGAAGGGAGTAGGTTCCGAGCAGCTCCATAAGGAGCATCAAGGTTTTGACGACTGATTCATTTTTGGAACAAAGCATGGCTGTCATGGCAGGAGACGTTGCGTAGATGTCGGCCTCGACGTGCATAATTGCACCTTCAGGAAGAGGAGTGGAGAGAATATGCTGAAGAAGTCGCTTGTCGGGGCGCCTGTTGTCTTCGTTTGAAACGAGAAGATCGAGCAGTTCGGAATCATCTTCATTCCAGGCGTCGAGTATCGAAAGTGCGCCAAAGTCTATCGCGTCATTGTTGGGAATGCAGCCAGCCAAGGCCTGTGCTTGCTGTTCGCTATCAACGGAGTCCCAGGGTAGGGCAGAGTACGCCCGTCGTGCGCGACGAATTGCGCGGAGGGCGGAGAGATGTGAAATCACGGTCGTCATAGCTATAACGTACTAAGTTGGCGGCAGAATGCGACCGCCATACCGTTCTTTTCGCTCAGCGGGGCGCTGCGCGCCATGAACGGCTGGGTGTTATGAAATCGGTGGAATCGGTTGAGGGGATTGCAGGAAATTGAGCTCTGCCGCGAAGGTTGACGATAGCTACTGGACAGTTAGTTCAGATACGTATAAGACGGCGGGCGTTCGAGGCGTTTCTAAGGGCTTTCGAGGGCGATTTGAGGGTAAATATGCGGCGGTCGTACTCGAAAGCGATGAGCTTTGGGCAGTATGGCGTTCGCCGGGGAGCTCAGAAGGCTCAGAACGGCCTTTGGAGCTTTAAAAAAATACGTATCTGAACTAATTGTCCAGGGAAGGTTGTCGAGGGGTAGAAAAAGGGTAGCGCACAGAGATGTGGTGTAAGAGGCGGGGCATGCCCCGCCTCCGCCCTTTCTTGAAAGGGAGGGGACACCGCCTAGAATTCGTCGTTGGAGTAATGAAGGTGACGAATGGAAGGAAAGGCGATGCCCCAAGAAGAGAGTGTACTGCGCCTCGGTCGCGACGAGGCCCTCGAGGCGGCGAGGCTTTGGCAGGAGTGCGGCGACGCGCGCGAGTTCGCGTGCAGGGTGCTGGGCGGCGTGATGAACGCACTGATGGACTCCGAGGCCCAGCAGATGTGCGGCGCGAGCCGCAACGAGCGCAGCGACGGCAGGGAGAACAGCCGCAACGGCTACCGCCCCAGGTCGCTCAAGACCGCCGTGGGCGACGTGGAGCTCGAGATACCCAAGCTCAGGCACGGCACCTACTACCCCGAGGGCATGCTCGCGCGATGGTCGCGCGTCGACACCTCGGTGGCCGCCATCGTGCAGGAGATGTACGTGTGCGGCGTGTCCACCCGCAAGGTCGAGCGCGTGGCGTCCAAGCTGGGCATATCCTCGCTGTCGAGCTCGGAGGTCTCGAGCCTCTGCTCCGACCTCGACGCCGAGGTGGCGGAGTTCCGCCGCCGCGACCTTTCGGGCACGCCGTGCTGCTACCTGTGGCTCGACGCCACCTACATGAGCTGCAGGGTCGGCTCGTCGGTCGTCTCGCAGGGCGTCGTGACCGCGATCGGGCTGGGCGCCGACGGGCGCAAGCACTTCCTGGGCTGCGACGTGGTCGACACCGAGAGCGAGGACTCCTGGGCGGCATTCCTCGGCGGGCTGCGCGAGCGCGGGCTGGCCGGCGTCCGCCTCGTGGTCTCCGACAGCCACGCCGGGCTCGTGGCCGCCGTCTCGCGCCTGTTCCAGGGCTGCGCCTGGCAGCGCTGCGTGACGCACCTGCAGCGCAACCTCCAGAGCGCCTGCTCGGGCAGGCCCGAGGACTCCAAGGCGGCCGTCAGGGACCTCGTGCACGCCGCGGTCTACCAGGACGACCCCGACCTCGCGCGCTGCGTGTGGGCCGAGGCGGCGCCCTGGGTGGCGTCGGTGTCCGCCAGGGCCGGCGAGGTCTTCGAGCAGGCCGAGGACTCCGCGCTGGCGTTCACGGCCTTCCCCAGGGCGCACTGGGCCAAGCTCCGCACCAACAACGTCCAGGAGCGCGCCAACCGCGAGATCAAGCGCCGCTACAGGGTCGTGCAGTCCTTCCCCTCGAGGGAGTCGATGCTGCGCCTGACGTGCGCGAGCCTCATGGAGACCGAGGGGCAGTGGTCCCAGCAGCGCGTGTTCTCCGAGGCCTCGGCCGCCGAGGGCTTCGCCGAGACCGCGGACAGGCCGGCCCCGACAGAGGGGAGGCGCCGCGCGCTCGGGCGGCGCGCCAGGGAGATAGTGGACGAGATAGTCGAGAAGCGCGGCCTCAAGAAGGAGTAACATCGGGGCTTGCAGCGACGGACCTCAGGACACTCTTACACCACGTCTGCGCGCGCCACCAGAAAAAGGGTCGGAAGCGAGCTTCCGACCCTTTAAAAACACCAAAGATGATGAGATGCACGCTGGATTACAGCGCGAAGTCGCCGCCGACGAGCGTGGAGACGGGCTCCTCGTGGTAAACGGCGGAGATGGCCTGAGCGAACTCCTCGGCGACCGAGATGGTCTTGATTTTGCCGCCGACCTCGACGGGAATGGCGTCGGTGACGAGGCACTCGACGATCGGGGCGTCGTTCAGACGCTCGATGGCCGGACCGGAGAAGATGCCGTGGGTGGCGCAGACGTAGATGTCGCCAGCGCCCATAGCCTTGAGCTCCTTGACGTTGGCGCACAGGGTGCCAGCGGTGTCGATCATGTCGTCGTTGATGATGCAGGTCTTGCCCTTGATGTCACCGATGATGCCCATGACCTCGGCGGCGTTGTGGCGCGGACGGCCCTTGTGGGCGATGGCCAGGTCGCAGCCGAGCATGTCGGACAGCTTCTTGGCGGCCTTGGCGCGGCCCACATCGGGGGAGACGACAACCAGGTTGTCGGTGTCGAAGTGCATGTCGTTATAGTACTGGCCAAACAGCGGCAGCGCGGACAGGTGGTTAACCGGGATATCGAAGAAGCCCTGAATCTGGCCCTGGTGCAGGTCGAGGGTGATGATGCGGTTGACGCCAGCGCGCTCGAGCAGGTTGGCGACGAGGCGGGCGGTGATGGGCTCGCGCGGGCCGGCCTTGCGGTCCTGGCGGGCATAGCCGTAGTGGGTGATGACGGCGGTGATGGAGCGGGCGGATGCGCGCTTGGCAGCGTCGGTGGCGATGAGCAGCTCCATGAGCATGTCGTTGACGTTGCCGCCGGCCACGGACTGAATCAGGAAGACGTCGGCGCCGCGGACGGTCTCGTCGTAGCGGGCGTAAATCTCACCATTGGCGAACTGCTTTAGCGTAAGGCCCGAAAGCTCGACCCCAAGGTACTCAGCGATCTTCTGAGCGAGGGGACGGTTGGAGGAACCGGAATACACGCGGATGGACTTGCGCATATTCTCCGACTTCTCGGGATCATTAATCGGCATTACCCTTCTCCTTTATATCGAATGCCATATAGATGCCTTGTTGCATTGTAACCGCGCGACGGGGTTAATCGGGTCTTGATAACGTCTTTACCGTCAACGGACACGAACCGACCACTCATCCGGTTGCGCAGGTCACGATAGAAAAAGGAGCCGCCCCCATGGGAACAGCTCCTTAGATGCTTGGTAAAACGTTATACCTCGTCGTCCTCGTGCAGACGGCGGCGGTAATCGGCGGCCCAGCCCTCAATGTTTACCTGGCGGGCACGACCCAGGCCAAGTGCGTCGGCCGGGACCGGCTCGGTGATGACGGAGCCGGCGGCCACGAGCGCGCCGTCGCCGATCTGGGCAGGCGCGACCATCATGGTGTCGGAACCGATGAAGGCGTCCTTGCCGATGACGGTCTTGTGCTTGTGCACGCCGTCGTAGTTGCAGGTGATGGAGCCCGCGCCCACGTTGACGCCGGAGCCCATGGTGGTGTCGCCGATGTAGGACAGGTGCGGCACCTTGGAGCCCTCGCCGATCGTGGACTTCTTGATCTCCACGTGCGTTCCGGCCTTGGATCCGTCGAGCATGTGGGTGCCCGGGCGCAGGTAGGCGCGCGGGCCGCAGTCGACGCCGTTCTCGATGACGGCCTCGATGGCGATGGTCTCATCGATGATGCAGCCGCTGCCGACGGTGGTGTCGGTGAGACGGCTGTTGGGGCCGAGCTGGCACTCCTCGCCCACGGTGACGTGGCCGATCAGGTGCGTCTGCGGCCACACGACGGTGTCGCGGCCGATGGTGGCGTCGGGGCCGATCCAGGCCTGCGTGGGGTCGATGAAGGTAACGCCCTCGGCCATCCAGTGCTCGTTGATGCGGTCGCGCGCGATGGCGGTGAGCTGCGCGAGCTGGATGCGGCTGTTGACGCCCAGGCCGTCGCGGTAGTCATCGCAGTGGAAGATGGAGACTGCCTGGCCGTGGCCCTTGAGGATCTCGAGCATGTCGGGCAGATAGTACTCGGACTGCGCGTTGTCGTTGCCGATCTCGTCAATGTGCGCGGCGAGCTGCGCGCCGTCGAAGGCGTAGCAGCCGGCGTTGCACTCGAGCAGCGTGGCGGCCTGCTCGGGTGTGCAGTCCTTCTGCTCGATGATGCGTTCGATCTGGCCGTCGGCACCCAGCTTGATGCGGCCGTAGCCGAAGGGGTCGGGCGGGGTCATGGTCATGACGGTGCAGGCGAGCTCGCCGGTGGCGACGGTCTGCGCGAACTTGGCGACGGTGTCGGCGGTGATGAGCGGCAGGTCGCCGTTGAGCACGACGACGGGGCCTTGCGTGATGCCGCAGGCCTCGAGCGCGACCTTCACGGCGTGACCGGTGCCCAGGCGCTCGGTCTGCTCAACGCACTCGACTTTGGTGGCGCTGTTGGCGTAGGCGCCGTCGATCAGGGCGCGCATCTCGTCGGCGTGGCTGCCGATGACGACCACGACGCGGCTGCAGCCGGCCTTGATGGTGGCGTCGACGATCCACTGGACCATGGGCTTGCCCAGGATCTTGTGCGAAACCTTACAGTGGTTCGACTTCATGCGGGTGCCCTCGCCGGCAGCGAGGATAATTGCGGTTGCGTCCATGTGATCTCCTGTTACGTTATAGAGACGTGTGTTTGGAAACGATACACGGCGCAATATGATACCGCAGGCATATGTTGAGCGCGTAGCGATTGGCTCATGGCGGCCGATGTCGGTGCCGCCGGCGTGGCGTTTGCGCTGCTTGCGTGCGGCGTTGGCGGTGCTGCGGAGCTGTCGTTTGAGCGAGGGGACGGGGGTGCCCGTGGACAACATACAAGAGGAGTTTGGCGGCGAGCCCGTCGCGGCATTCTCGATGTCGCATCCGGCTGTGCCGGCCCTCTACATGGTGCTGACGCTGGGGCTCACCATGTTCTCGATGCAGCCGGTGCTGATTGCGCTGTCACTTGCGGGCGGGCTGGCGTATGGATTTGCGACGCGCGGGGCTGCCCGCACGCTGGGCGCACTCCGCTGGCAGCTGCCGGTGATTTTGATTATCGCGCTGGTCAATCCGCTGTTTAGCGCCTCGGGCTCGACGGAGCTGTTCCGTATTGGCATGCGCGCGGTGTATCTGGAAAGCATGGTATACGGCCTGTGCATGGGCGGGCTGTTTGTGGCGAGCGTGCTGTGGTTTGAGGCCGCGGCGTCGATGCTCGAATACGACAAGGTGCTCGCGCTGCTGGGCAATGCCGCACCGGTGATTGCGCTCATGATCTCGATGTGCATGAGGCTTATCCCGCAGTTTTTACGCCGCGGTCGTACGGTGCTGGCGGTGCAGGATGCGATTGATGTGCCGGGCCGCGTGCCCACCGATCCCGTGCGATCGCGCCTGTGGGCGTCGAGCGTGTTGATGGGCTGGGGCATGGAAGATTCGCTGGAGCGCGCGGACGCCATGCGCTCCCGTGGGTGGGGCGCCGCGACGCGTCGAACGACGTATGCGCGGTATCGGCTGGGGCGCGGCGATGTTGCCGCGCTGGTTGGACTTGCGCTGTTTGGCATGGCCACGACGGCAGTGGCGTGGACTGCGACGATGCAGTATTCGTTTTACCCGCAACTATCGGTGCCGGCGCCGTGGCTGGGCTATGTCGTGTACGCTGCCTGGATGATGCTGCCTTGCGCGTCGCACGCGATTGATGAGAAGAGGTTTGGCTGATGGCTCGGTTGGATAGGAGCTCGGCGGCGGGTGTGGCATATGGCTCGGCCGCGCCGGCGATTGAGGTGCGAGGCCTTAGTTTTGCCTATCCCGGGGCCGAGGCACCGGTGCTCGAGGGGCTTGATTGGCGTGTTTCCCAAGGTGCGTTTGCACTGCTTGTTGGCGGTACCGGTTCGGGCAAGTCGACGCTGCTGTCGCTGCTCAAGCCCGAGATCGCGCCGGCGGGTACGCGCTCCGGCGAGCTGCGCGTGCTGGGCGAGCCCGTCGCCGACATGGATGTGCGGGCATCGGCGGAGCGCGTGGGCTATGTGTTCCAGGATCCCGAGAACCAGATCGTGTGCGAAACCGTGTGGCACGAGATGGCGTTTGGCCTGGAAAACTTGGGGCTAGCACGTGATGAGATGCGCCGTCGCGTAGCTGAGACCAGCTATTTCTTTGGGCTGGAAGATTGGCTTCACCGCGATACTGACACGCTTTCGGGTGGTCGCAAACAGTTGCTGTCGTTGGCGGCCGTTCTGGCGTTGCGCCCGCGCGTGCTGCTGCTCGACGAGCCCACGTCTCAGCTTGATCCGGTTGCGGAGAAGAATTTCCTGCACGCGCTGTTTCGTGTGAATCGCGAGCTGGGCTGCACGGTTGTTGTGGCGACGCATCAGCCGCGGCCGATGCTCGAGTATGCGACGTGTACGTACCGGATTGAGGGCGGTCGCGTGCGCGAGGTGGCGGATATGTCTTCTTTGGGACGCCGAGAATCGCTGTTTTCCGATGACATGTTGGGGTGGGGTGCCATCCGATGTGCAAAAAACGGAGTATTCAGCAGGCGTGAGGACAATTTGGGCTCTCTGGAGCCGCCCGGGGACGTATCGAGCGCGAAAAAAAGTTCAGAATTGGACAAATCGTCCGAATTTGTGGCGCAAACGTCGCTCGAGAATGGCTCGGAAGCCTTCCCGCGCACGGATGGAAGCAGAATACTCCAAAAAATGCACGGCGGGTCGGCTACCACCCTGTCGGAAGGCTGGTTTCGCTACGATCGCGCGGGCGGTTGGGTGCTGCGCGGGCTCGACGTGACGTTTTCGGCCGGTGCGGTGCATGCGATCGTGGGCGGCAACGGATGCGGTAAGTCGACGATACTCTCGGTGCTGGCGAAGACCGCCAAGCTGCAGCGCGGCCGCATGGTGCGCGGAGCGGCCTCGGCGGCGCTGCTGCCTCAGAATCCCAAAGCATTGCTGGTTGCCGATACGGTTCGCGACGAGCTGATGGAATGGGCTTCGACCTGCGGATATGACGAGAACTTGGCGCGGGAGCGTGCGGCGAGCTTGGGGTTGTCGGGTCTGGATGGACGCCATCCGTACGATCTTTCGGGCGGGCAGCGTCAACTGCTTGCATTGGCAAAACTGCTGCTAATCGGCCCCGAACTGCTATTGCTCGATGAGCCCACCAAGGGTCTAGACCTGTTCAGCCGCCGCATCATTGCCCGCGCCCTGCGTGACCATGCGAAGGCTGGCGGCACCGTCATCATGGCTACGCACGATTTGGACTTTGCCGAGCAGGTAGCCGACGACGTCGTCATGATGTTTGACGGCGAGATTGCCTGCATGGAGCCGCCGGCCGACTTCTTTGCCGATAACGTGTTTTATAGGGCGTGATGGGATGACGGATTATCGCGTCGCGCGCTTGCTTGCAAAACTGGAGGTCCCGCTGTTGTTGGCGGTGCCGGCGGTGATGGCTGCCGCGTTGCTGTCGGGTGTTGAGCAGGCAGCATTGGCCATGCTGGTTGTGGTGGCGCTGGTGCTCGCGCTGTTCTTTGCGGGTTACGAGGCATCTCGTCCGGGATTGCGCCAGATTATGCCCACGCTGGTGCTGGCGGCGCTGGCGGCGGCGGGGCGCATCCTGTTTGGGCCCATTCCCGACTTTAAGCCGGTGAGCGCCATCGCCATTATCGCGGGGGCGACGCTTGGTCGCCGCAACGGTTTTATGGTTGGCGCGCTGGCGGCGCTGACCAGCAATTTCTTTTTTGGACAGGGCATGTGGACGCCGTGGCAGATGTATGCCTGGGGGCTCGTGGGATACGTTGGCGGTGCGCTGGCGTATGCGGGTGCGTTCGACCGCGCCGACGGCACCGTGCGCATGCCAGCGCTGCTGGCGTACGGCTTTGCGTCGGGCCTGCTCTATGGCGTCGTGATCAACGCGTATGACATCATTGGATTTGTACGGCCGCTTACTTGGGCGGGTGCCGTGGCACGTCTTGCCACGGCGGTGCCGTTCGATATCACGCACGGCCTTGCGACCTGCGTGTTTTTGGCCGCCTTGTACAAGCCTTGGTGCCGTCGCATTAACCGTGTCGTCGTGAAATACGGACTGTAGGGCATTTCGCGTTCCCACACGAACTTGCGGTGGAATAGTTCTCGTTTTTGGCTATTTGCTGCCCAAACAGGAACTACTCCACCGCAACTTATAGGGGGAGAGGGGTCACATGATCTGTTTTCCTCTGTCCCCCAGGAATTGCTTGGCGCTAGAGCTCTAGCGCGAGGGTGACGGGGCAGTGGTCGCTGCCAAAGATGTCGCCGCGGATGCCGGTGTCGCGAACGTTGCCGGCGATTGCGTCGCTCACCAGGAAATAATCGATGCGCCAGCCGGCGTTGTTCTTGCGGGCATTAAAGCGGTAGCTCCACCAGCTGTAGACGCCCTCGACGTCGGGGTTTGCCGCGCGCCAGGTATCGGTGAAGCCGGCGTTGAGCAGCTCGGTAAACTTGCCGCGTTCCTCGTCCGAAAAGCCTGCGTTGCCGCGGTTGGACTTGGGGTTCTTAAGGTCGATTTCCTCGTGCGCTACGTTAAAGTCGCCGCAGGTTACGACGGGCTTACCGGTCTCGCGTTCAAGTGCGCTCAAAAAGCCACGATAGGCATCGTCCCAGGCCATGCGTACATCGATGCGCGCGAGCTCATTTTGGGCGTTAGGCGTGTAGACATCGACAAACCAGAACTTGTCGAACTCGAGCGCGCAGACGCGGCCCTCGGTTGCGGCTTGGGCGACGAGTTCGGCCGCCTTGCCCTCGCCGGCGTAGGGTAGCAGTGCGTTGGCGTGCAGCACGCGCAGCGGTTCCTGGCGGCTAAAGACCGCAGTGCCCGAATAGCCTTTGCGCTCGGCATAGCTCCAGGTTTGGTGATAGCCGGGCAGGTCGATATCGACCTGGCCCTCCTGCAGTTTGGTCTCCTGCAGCGCCAAGATATCGACGTCGAGTTCTTGCGCGATCTGGATAAAGCTCGGGTCCTTTTTGAGCACGGCGCGCAGGCCGTTGACGTTCCACGAGGCAAAAGTGTAAGTCTGAGGCATGGTGTCCTTTCGACGGGGTTGGCAGGCTTAAGATTAGCGCAACAGGGGCGGTGGTGGGCTCCGCGCGTACTGACCCAAAGGCTGTATGCTGGGACATTGCCCGACGCTGCCTGACCAACGAGGACGGAGGACTCATATGACGCAGGCGATAACGGACTCCAAACAGGCCTCCGCCGCGCTGGCGGCGCTGTTCGGCACCCACAAGCGCGTGGTCTTCTTTGGCGGCGCGGGTGTTTCCACGGCGAGTGGCATCCCCGATTTCCGCAGCGTGGACGGCCTGTATCACCAGCAGTTTGCCTACCCGCCCGAGACTATGCTCTCGCATAGCTTTTACGAGGCGCATCCGGCCGAGTTCTTCGACTTCTACCGCACCAAGATGATCGCGCTTGGTGCTAAGCCCAACCGCTGCCACACCAAGTTGGCCGAGCTGGAGCGCGCCGGCAAGCTAAATGCCGTGGTGACGCAAAATATCGACGGCCTGCATCAGATGGCCGGCTCACAGCGAGTGTTTGAGCTGCACGGATCGGTCCATCGCAACATTTGCCAGTCGTGCGGCGCGGTCTATAGCGCCGAGTGGATTTGCTCGCGCGAGCACGAGGATGCCGCGGGCGTGCCTGCGTGCCCCGCGTGCGGTGGCCGCATCAAGCCCGATGTAGTGCTCTACGAAGAGCCGCTCGACGAGCATGTGTTGACCGGTGCCGTTGCCGCCATCGCCGCGGCCGATGCCCTCATTGTGGGCGGGACCTCGCTCGTGGTGTATCCGGCGGCAGGCCTTACGCGATACTTTACCGGCGATACGCTGGCTATTTGCAATCTTGCTCCTACCGATCAGGATGCAAATGCCGACCTGCTGATTTCTTGCGACATCGCGGCCGCGTTTGCGTTCTAGCCCGCGTGCGCGGATACAATAGAAAGACTGAGTGCAAAGCGACCCCGCCGCCAGCTCCCCAAGCTCGGCGGCGTGGGCATTTTAGGAGGATGTTCATGGCGAACGACAGCAAGACATGGCGGTGCGGAAAGTACGAGCTCAGCTTTGACCGTCCGCGCATCATGGGCGTCCTCAACGTGACGCCCGATTCGTTTAGCGATGGCGGGGAGCACTTCGACCCGGATGCCGCCATCGAGTACGGCCTGGCGATGCTCGACGCCGGCGCCGACATCATCGACGTGGGCGGTGAGTCCACGCGTCCCGGCTTTACTCCGGTCAACCCCGACGAGGAGGCTCGCCGCGTGCTGCCCGTGGTGCGCGCGCTGGCCAAAGAGGGTGCCATCGTCTCGATCGACACGCGCCACGTGGCGGTTGCCAAGGCGGCCGTGCGCTGCGGCGCCTCGATCGTCAACGACGTGACCGGCTTCACCGATCCCAAGATGGTCGAGTTTGTTAAGACGAGCACCTGCGGCGTCATCGTAATGCACGCCGGCGAGGTCGCCGCGACCGCACGCACGCACGCAACGGTGCAGCTCGATACCTCGGCAGCGGCGTTTGTTGCCGAGAAGGCGCGCGAGGCGGCTGCCGAGGCCGCGCGTGAGGCCGAGAAGCCGGCTCGCCGCCGTCGCGGCAAGTTGCTGGGCGAGCCTAAGCCGGAGGCCAAGCTTCCGGGCGGCGTGGTGCAGCCCTCGTTGCCGTTTGGCGAACCGGAGCCCACGTCCGAGCCTGCAAGCGAGCAGGAGACGCCGGCCGCCGAGCAGGTTGCTGCCGCCGAGACCGTCGCGCCCGCGCCCGAGGCCGCGCCCGCAGCCACCGAGGTCGCATCGGAGTCCAATGACCACCTGGCAGCCATGATGCGCCGCAGCGCCCGCCGCGAGGAAGCCTACGTGCCCACCTCGCAGCTCCGCCGCTTCACCCTGCCCGATTCGGCGCCCATCATGCGCCGCGTCATGGGCTTTCTGTCCGACCAGGCCCGCACGCTCATCCATGCCGGCGTGTCGCGCGACCGCATCTGCATTGATCCTGGCCCGGGCTTTGGTAAGTCGGCTAACGAGGACATCGTCATCCAGCGCGAGACTGCCAAGATGGCGTCACTGGGCTATCCGCTCATGTGCGCCGTGTCGCGCAAGCGCTTTGTGGGCGCCGTCTCGGGCGTGACCGAGGCCGCCGAGCGCGATGCCGCTACGTTTGGCGTGTGCCTGGGCGCCATCCAGGCCGGTGCCAACATCGTGCGCGTGCACGACGCCGCGGGTTTTGCGCAGTTCCTGAACGGCTACTGGGCGGTTGCCAAGCCACAGCCGCGCCGCGCGTTTGTGGCCGTGGGCTCCAACCTGGGGCATCGTTGCGACAACATCCGCGCCGCGCGCGACATGATCGCCGAGATTCCGCTGACCTGCGTGTCCAACTGCTCGCGCATCTACGAGAGTGAGCCGGCCTACGAGACGCGCCAGGATGCGTTTGCCAACGCCGTCATCGAGATCAAGACCGAGCTGGCGCCGCTGGTGCTGCTCGACGAGCTCATGAAGATCGAGGCCGAGCTGGGCCGCGACCGCTCCAAAAAGGCCAAGGCCAACGGTCCGCGCACCATCGACCTGGACCTGCTGTGGATGGACGGCGAGACCCACGGCGGCAAAAAGCTGCGCCTGCCGCATCCGCTGATCGGCGAACGCGATTTTGTGCTGGTGCCGCTCGAGGACCTGATGCACGACCCGGCGCGGTTCTTCCGCTACAACGGCGTCGAGGTCAAGGAGCCCGAGGACCGCGTGGGCCATATCGTGGGCGAATTGGGGCGTATGTAGATGATCGAGATGAATGCTGTTGCCGCTGGCACCGAGCTCGACGCGGCGCGCGACGCGGGCCGCGAGGGCATGTCCGCGGGCTGGTGCGCGTGGAGCGCGGGCGATGCATCGCTGATGTTTTCGCTGGTCGTGCGCCCCGATGTGAACATGCACGCCTTCCACGGCCTGCCGTTTGTGGCCGCAATGGGTATGATGGACGTGCTCGCGGGCACGGCCGCAACGCCGGGCCTGGGGCTTGCCGGCAAAGTGGGCATCCAGTGGCCGAGTGACATCGTGTGCGGCGCGCCCGCGTTTGAGACGTCGCTCGCGCGCGTCGCCGTCAACGGCGGTGCCGGTGCCGCGGGCATGTTCGGTGCCGTGACGGTGGATATTGAGCGTTCGGCACTGAGCGAGCTTGGCGTGGATATGGCTGACGAAGCGCTGGTCGAGGCGCTGGCCGCCGCCGTGTTGACCCGCGTGGGCGCCTGGGCGGTTGCCGCCAACACGCCGCAGGGCGCCGCGGGCCCGCTGGCTCCGGTGCTGGGCGAGTACTTTGACATGGTGCCACTGCTGGGTCGTCAGGTCGCGGCGGTGTCGCCCAACGGTCTGCCGCTCGCGGTGGGCGTGTTTGCGGGCCTGGACATCTGGGGCCGCGCGACCATCAAGACCGATGCCGGCGAGCAGGAGTTTCCGCCCGAGGCCGTACGAATTCGCGGGCTGTAGCGCGAGGCACCAGCGCTCAAAGACAACGATGACAACAAGACCCTCCTCGGCCTGTGCCGGGGAGGGTTTCGCCTATCTGGGGAATGGGTTGCCAGCGCCCTATTCCTCAAAATTGAAAATTATTCAGTTTTGAGGAATAGGCTTGGCGAGCATTTGCGGGGACTGTGGCATCGGGCGTGCTCGACTTAAGCCCCTGTCCTATCCCAGCTCCTGCATGCGGCGGTAGATTTCGCAGATACCCTTGATGGTGAGCTGTCCGTCGACCACGTCGAAGGCATCGGTCGAATCGGCGACGATGCCGGCGAGACCGCCTGTGGCGATAACGGTGGCATCGTCGCGGCCCAGCTCGCGCTTCATGCGCGCGACCAGGCCTTCGGCCATGGCGGCGGCGCCCATCACGGCGCCGACCTTGATGCATTCCTCGGTGTCACGGCCGATGGCGTGCTCGGGCGCCTCGAGCGGAACGCTGGCGAGCTTGGCAGCGCGGGCAGCTAGCGCGTCCATGGAGATGCGGATGCCCGGCGCGATCGCTCCGCCAATGTAATAGCCGTCCTCATCGATGACGTCGATATTGGTCGCGGTACCAAAGTCCACCACGATCGCTGGCGCGCCGTAGAAAGCTTCGGCTGCGACGGCGTTAGCTACGCGGTCGGCGCCCACGGCCTGGGGTCGCGCCGCACGCAGCTTGGTCACGGCGGCCGTCTGCGGCCCGATGACGATGGCGTCTGCGGCAATGCGGTCGGCCACAGCGTGCCATTCGCGCGAGAGCTGCGGCACCACGCCGGCAAAGGCGATCGCGTCGACCGCGCCGAGCGAGAGGTCGTACATCTTAAAGAAGCCCATCAGGCGCACGTGGATCTCGTCGGCGGTATAGGAGCGGTCGGTGGGCATGCGCCACGACTGCACCAGCTCGTCTCCGTCAAACAGGCCCATGGCCGTCTGCGTATTTCCCATATCGATAGCGAGCAGCATGTCTACTCCCAGTGTCGGCATAAAAGGACGCGCACCATTGTATACGTGCCGTCGACGGCGCTCGGCTGCGATTCGTTTACGGTGATAGGGGCTGAGGGGTTTAAATATGAAGGAATTATGCTCTACGAGATTTTCCTTGCCGTTTACCGAACTCCCGCGTAATATTCTTTCTTGCGCACATGAGGCGCCCAGACATTGCGGGGTGGAGCAGTCTGGTAGCTCGCCGGGCTCATAACCCGGAGGTCGTAGGTTCAAATCCTGCCCCCGCGACCAAGAACTTGCAGCTCGTCGGCCTAGCCGGCGAGCTTTTTTGTTATTTCGGGACCGTGTTTTCGGTCCAATTCTCGGCCTCTCAAACAAAATCTCGATCTGTAACATCTAGACCCGATTTGGGCGGCTAGGTGTTACAGATCGAGATATACCGGTGGGTTGGGTCGTGTTTGTCTAAATCTGTAACACGAGGGACGGATTTTGCCGAGTTGTTGTTATAGATTGAGATTTTCTAGCAGGCGGGTTTGGTTTGTCTCGATCTGTAACAGTAAGACCCAGTTTTGCCGCGTAACTGTTACAGATTGAGACAAACCGACGGGCCGCCCTGCCCCATCCACCTGCCGCTACCTGCTGTCCGCCGATTTCCGTTGCGCTGTTGTATTCCCATGTCATATCCTCTAGACAACTACGCGGCAACATCGCCGCCGCGCCTACAAGAGAGGAATGTCCATGACCGCACCTGCATCCAAGCTGCTTCAGCCCATTACGGTTGGCCCCCTTGAGCTCAAAAACCGCATTATGTTTCCGCCGCTGACCACCGGCTACGAGGAGCGTGACGGCTCCATTGGCGAGCGCAGCCTGGCTTTTTACGAGCGCTTGGCCCGTGGCGGCGTGAGTTACATCGTCATCGGCGACGTTGCTCCCGTCATGACCGCAAGCCCCACGCCCAAGCTGGCGACCGACGCCCAAATCCCCACGTTTAAGGCCCTGGCCGATGCCGTCCACAAGCACGGCGCCAAGGTCGCGCTGCAGCTGTTCCACCCCGAGTACGACGTGCCCGGTGTCGGCCGCATGGTCATGGGATCCATGGCCGCCGCCAAGGCCGCGCAGGAGGCCAAGGCCGCCGGCGACGAGGAGACCTTTGCCGCCAAGATGGCCGAGTCCAACGAGATCCGCAACCAGGCCTACGCCAAGCTGCACCACGACATGCAGCACTTTGTGAACGAGGCGAGTGTGGAGCAGCTCACCCAGATCAAGGAGGCTATCGCCGCCTCGGCCGCTCGCGCGCAGCAGGCCGGGATCGATGCCATCGAGGTCCACGGCGACCGCCTGGTAGGTTCGCTGTGCTCGGCCATCCTCAACCAGCGCACCGACGAGTACGGCGGCTCGTTCGAGAACCGCGTTCGCTACGCGCTGGAGGTCGTCGCTGCCATTAAGGAAGCCGCGCCGCAGCTGATGGTGGAGTACAAGCTCCCCGTGATCATGGAGAACCCCGACGGCACGCCGCGCGGCAAGGGTGGCCTGCAGCCCGACGAGGCCTGCGAGTTTGCCAAGCTGCTCGAGGGCGCGGGCATCGACATGATCCAGGTCGCGCAGGCCAACCACACCGGCAACATGGGAGACACCATTCCGCCCATGGGCGCCATGCCCTACAACTGGACGCTGCCCGTGGCCGAGCGCGTCAAGGCCCTGGTTTCCGTGCCGGTGGCAACCGTCGGCCGTGTTGTCTCGGTCGAGGCCGGCGAGAAGATTCTGGAAGACGGCGCGGCCGACATCATCGCCTACGGCCGCTCGCTCATGTGCGACCCCGACATTGCGCTGAAGGCCGCCACGGGCGAGCCCGTTCGCGAGTGCCTCAACTGCAACAAGGGCTGCGTCGATGCGATTCAAAATCGCAGGTATATCTCGTGCGTGCTCAATGCCGAGAACGGCGACGAGGCGACCATAGCCATTAAGCCGGGCGAGGGCGACAAGAAGATCGCCGTGGTGGGCGGCGGCATCGCCGGCCTAGAGGCCGCACGCGTGGCGGCCAAGCGCGGCTACGACGTGACCGTTTACGAGGCGAGCGATCATCTGGGTGGCCAGATTGTGCTGGCGGCTGCGCCTCCGCGCAAGGACGAGATCATGCGCTCGGTTGAGTACTACGAGAAGATTCTGCCCGGCCTGGGCGTGAAGGTTGAGCTCAGCCATGCCGCTACCGCTGAGGACCTCAACGCCGCCGACGCTGCGATTGTTGCCGTGGGCGCGCACGACGTGGTCATCCCCGTTCCGGGTGCCGACTCGGACAAGGTCGTCTCGAGCTGGGACGTGCTGGCCGGCAAGGTGGAGCTTACGGGCCGCGTCGCCGTCATTGGCGGTGGCCTGGTGGGCACCGAGACTGCCGAGTACCTGCTGCAGCGCGGCTGCGAGGTGGCGATTGTCGAGATGCTCGACAAGATTGCCGCGGGCGAGTCCGAGACCATTCTGCCGCTGATTATGAGCGACTTTGCAGAGCACAACGTGGAGCAGCACGTGAAGACCCGCCTGACCGCCATTACCGACGAGGGCGTGGAGGCCATTCGCACTACCGAGGACGGCGCCGAGGAGCCGGTAAAGATCGCCTGCGATTACGTGGTGATGGCCGTGGGCTCCAAGGCCAACGCGTTTGACCTGGATGGCGTGACGGTGCCCGTGACCTGCGTGGGAGACTGCTCGGGCGAGCGCACCGCCGACATCGCGAGCGCCATTCGCACGGCATATCACGCGGCCAACGAGCTGTAGTTAACTTCGCGGCCAGGCGGGGCGGTAGCACGGATCCGTCTCGCCCGGCTGTGTCCCGTCGGGTGTCAACCGGTGCGGGGCCTGCAAGCGCAGCAGGTCCCGCCCTTTTTGTTTTGCTCCGGTGGATGGCAATGCGCGGTAATCATGAGGAGTGAGGACGTCTACTGCCTTGCAGATCACTCAAAATTATTGGGGGAGGGGTTAATAACTATATCCTCTATACCAAAGGACATAAAGAGATGCCAATTTTGTTGACAAGCGAATGACGATTAGCTGCGAGTCAGCTACCAGCGTAAATAATCGATAAAGAAATGTCGTAATTTGGTGCCAAATGCCCAGATAACGCCGCGTCTATTTTAATTAACTGCTTTGAGCAAACAGTAAAATGCTACTATCTAACTTGCACGTAAGAAAGCAGATTAACGGCTAAGGCTAAGAAGTGGCAGGTATGTCGGAAGCAACTAGGACTCGCACGCATGCGCCCGAGGTTAGACAGCGCGCCGTCGAGATCCTCCAAGAGGGGGTCGGTCATCGCGCTCTCGCCGCGGAGCTTGGCATTCCCCAGGCCACGGCTCGTCAGTGGGCCCGCGCGTATGCCGTGGGCGGTGCCGACGCCGTTCTCAATGCCGGTTCGCATCATCACACCTATTCGTACGACGTAAAGCTCGCTGTGGTTAAGGACCGTCTGGAAAACGGCTTGACGGTTCGCGAGGCCATGATCAAGCACAAGATTCCCAGCGAGTCTTCGGTCAAGGCTTGGTGCCGTCAGTACCGCGAGAGCGGTGAGTCCGCACTGGTCGATAAGCCGCGCGGTCGCAAGCTGCGCGTTAAAAAGGCGGAATAGCGAACGGGATGGTGCGCCCACAGGGGCGCATTTTTCTTGCCGCCCCTCTACTCCAAAGCGGACAGACTCCTTGCCCCGTACGCCTAAAACTCCCCAGTTGACCGAAAACCCGCTGCCGCTACTCATCAATTGAGCTATAACGTTAAACAATTGCAGCGTTTTTGCATGGGGGAGTGATGGTATGACGCTACTGTATTTCCTTACCCTGTTTCCGCTGGTACCGGCGCTGGGCATGCTGCTCGCGCGCGGTGACCGCGCCCGCGATGCGGTGGGGCTCATAGGCTCCGGCATTATTATGGCGGTGACAGTTGTAGTCGCCGTCATGTTTTTTGGCATGGGTCCGCAGAGCTTTGAGGTTGCCTCCGGCACCTCGCATGTGCTCTCGATCATCAGCTCCGTCATCGACGTCATCCTGTGCGCCGTAATCCTGTACAACGCGTACAAATATAGGAACGCGCTCGCCACGGTGCTCGGCATAGTCCAGCTGGTGGGCTCGTTCGCCTTTGCAGCCATGACGCTGCCCGCGGTCGAAGCCGTCACGGCGACGCCGCTCTACCTGGACTACATGAGCGTGATCATGGTCCTCGCCGTCGGCATTGTTGGCAGCCTCATCTGCGTGTATGCCTTGGGTTATATGAAGGACTTCCAGGCCCACGACGAGCACGAGGCCGCACTGCGCGGGCAGACCGCGCCCGACCGTCGCCCGCAGTTCCTGGCGCTTATGTTCCTGTTCCTCTCGGCCATGTTCGTCATCGTGACGAGCGACAACCTTGAGTGGCTGTTCTGCGGCTGGGAAATCACCACCGTGTGCTCGTTCCTTATGATTGGCTACACGCGCACGCCCGAGGCCATCAAGAACGCTTTCACCCAGATCATCCTTAACATGCTGGGCGGTATCGCGTTTTTGGCGGGCCTTATGTTCTTGCACGTTAACGGCATGCCGCTGACCATCTCGGGCATGATCGAGCTTTCCGGCGCCGGTACCGCGCAATCCGCACTGCTGGTGATGCCGGTCATCCTGTTGTCGCTCGCCGCACTCACCAAGGCCGCACAGATGCCGTTCCACACGTGGCTGTTGGGTGCTATGGTTGCCCCCACTCCCACGAGCGCCCTGCTGCACTCGTCAACCATGGTTAAAGCCGGCGTGTTCCTAATGGTCAAGCTGAGCCCGCTCTATGCTATCTATCCCGTAACCGGCTTTATGGTCACGAGTGTGGGCGCCATCACGTTTTTGCTTGCTGCCCTCATGGCCATCTCGCAGAGCAACGCCAAACGCGTGCTCGCGTACTCCACCATTTCCAACTTGGGCCTCATCAGTGCCTGCCTGGGTGTCGGCGCGCCCGAGGCCGTATGGGCGGCCATCTTTCTGATCCTGTTCCACACGGTGGCAAAGTCGCTGCTGTTCCTGTGCGTGGGCACGGCCGAGCATCATATCGGCAGCCGCGATATCGAGGACATGGACGGTATGTTCAGCCGCATGCCGCACCTGACGCGTCTGATGATGCTGGGCATCATGGGCATGTTTGTGGCGCCGTTTGGCATGCTCGTGTCCAAGTGGGGCGCCCTGGTGGCGTTCGCGCAGACTGGCAACGTGCTCATGATCATGGTGCTGGCCTTTGGCTCGGCCGCGACGTTCTTCTTCTGGGGCAAGTGGCTTGCCAAGCTTTCGGGTGTCGACCCCACGGCTCAAAACGTTGAGGTCAATGTCCATAAGACCGAATGGATGGCCCTCAACACCATCGCCGCGCTGCTGATTCTGTGCTGCGTGGCGTTCCCGGTTATCTCGAGCGGTCTGGTGTCGCCTTACTTGGCCATGGTGTTTGGCCGCGTGCCGTACGTTATTGGCAAGGACGCCATGTACCTGATGGTGGTTATCGTGGCGTTTATCGCCGTGGTGCTGCTGACTTCATTCCGCGTGAGCAACAAACCGCACGTCAACGTGTACCTTTCGGGCGTGGGGACCGACAAATATCGCCATTTCCGCGGCTCGATGGGACACGAGGTGAAGGCCGAAAAGCGCAATTGGTACTCGGAGGACGCCCTTGGCGAGAAGCGTATTGGCCCCGCGGGTAGCGTCGTGTGCTGCAGCATTATCTTGTTTGCGCTGCTGTGTTGCGCGTGGATTGGGCCCGAGCGACTTGCCATGAGTGCGCCCTCGGTGCTGCGCGGCAAGTATTTTGAAGGTTCGGGCGTCGTGGGCATTTTTATTGGCACCGTGGCATTTGCCTTACTGGCGCCGCTTGTGGGCGGCCTGATCGACGGCGTTGACCGCAAACTTTCGGCCCGCATGCAGGGCCGCGTGGGCCCGCGCCTGCTCCAGCCTTTCTACGATGTGGCCAAGCTGCTGCGCAAGGCCCCCGCCAGCGTAAACACCATGGACGATACCTACATGGCGTGCGCGCTCATCTTTACCGTGGTGGGCGGCGGCATCTTTGTGTCGGGTTCCAACACGCTGTTGTGCGCTTTTATGGTGACCCTCGCTGCGATCTTTGTGGTGTTGGCGTCCGCCTCGACGCAAAGCCCGTTTGCCCAGGTCGGCGCCGACCGTGAGCTGCTGCAGGTCATGAGTTACGAGCCCGCCGTTTTGCTGATGAGCGTGGGCCTGTACCTTGCCACCGACAGCTTCGATTCCATCGCCGTGACGGGGCAGTCGGCCCCCATCATCGTGTACAGCGCGCCCATTTTCCTCGCGCTGCTCGCGGTGCTCACCATCAAGCTGCGCAAGTCGCCGTTTGACCTTTCGTACTCGCATCATGCGCATCAGGAGATCGTCCAGGGCGTCGCCACCGAGATGAGCGGCGGCACGCTGGCCAAGATGACCCTTATGCACTGGTGCGAGACCGTGCTGTTTTTGATGTGGGTGGGCATGTTCTTTGTCTGGGACAACCCCGTGAGCTGGGTTGTAGCCCTGGTCGTGATGGCCGCGACGTATTTTGTCGAGGTCCTGATCGACAACACCTTCGCACGCAGCACCTGGCGCAGCTGCTTTAGGCTCGGATGGGGCGTGGCGCTGGTGTTTGGCCTGCTCAACCTTATGCCCATCCTCGTCGACGTGTTTATTTAGGAGGCGGCATCCATGGATCATAAAATGTCGCGCTCGCCGTGGGTCATTCATTACGACGGCTCGAGCTGCAACGGATGCGATATCGAGGTGCTGGCCTCGCTCACGCCGCTGTTCGATGCGGAGCGCTTTGGCGTGGTCAACACCGGCAACCCCAAGCATGCGGATATCTTTTTGGTGACGGGGTCGGTCAATGCCCAGAACCTGCCCGTCGTGCGCCAGATCTACAGCCAGATGCTCGAGCCCAAGTGCGTGGTGGCGTGCGGCATTTGCGCGTGTTCGGGCGGCGTATTCCGCGATGCCTATAACGTGATCGGCGGCGTGGACCGCGCGATTCCCGTGGACGTGTATGCGCCCGGGTGCGCCATTCGTCCCGAGACCGTGATCGATGCCATCGTGGAGGCGTGCGGCATCCTTGATCAGAAGGAGGCCGTGATGCGCGCCGGCGGTGACCCGCTTACCGTGGGCGGCGCTGCTACCTGGGATGGCGGCGTCGAGTTGGGCGAGGACGGGTTCGTGGCTGCAGCTGGGGCCGGGGCTGACGGTGCCGGTGACGCGCCTGCCGAGAAACCCGCAGCGCCCGTCGCTGCAAAGGAGGCCGAGTAATGCAAAAGGCTATCTATGCCACCGTTGGGATCGACGAGCTTCTGTCGCATGTCCAGGCGCTCAAGGGCGTCGGCGCGCGCTTTGTGCAGATGCATGCCGAGCGCTGTGTGGACGACGGATCGTATCGCCTGGTCTATACGTTTATCAACGTCCGCGCTGCTCAGGAGAATATTGCGCAGGACGGCAGCTATGCGATCGAGAACCTGGTGGTTGAGGGAATTGATCAGTATCAGGAGATTCCGTCCATCAGCTCGTACTATCCGGCGGTATTTCCGTTTGAGAACGAAGCGCACGACCTGTTTGGGCTTGCCATCACCGACATGCAGATCGACTTTAAGGGCTTTTTCTACCAGGTCTCGACTGCCGAACCCATGAGCGTTATCACGCCCGAGGTGAAGGCCGCACGCGAGAAGGCCATGAAGGTCCGTGCCGCCGCCGAGGCCAAGGCGCGCAAAGCCGCGGCCGAAAAGGCCGCCGCGGCTGCGGCTGCTGCAGGGGAGGGTGCTGCGAGCGCCGGCGACGCCGCGGGCGCCGCTGCTCAGCCCGCTGCGGCTGCCGGCTCCGATGCTCAGCACGATGAGGCCGCTGCGAAGGCCGCGCTCAAGGCTGCCGAGATGGAGGCAAAGCTCGCCGCCATGGATCCCGAGAAAGCGGCCAAGGTCCGCGCGGCGCTTGCCGCTAAGGCCGCCCGCGACAAGCAGAAAAAGGAGGCGTAAGGTCCATGGCACATCGCTCCGTTATTCCGTTTGGCCCGCAGCACCCGGTGCTGCCCGAGCCGCTTCATCTGGACCTGGTGATCGAGGACGACCGCGTCATCGAGGCAATTCCGCAGATCGGCTTTGTTCACCGCGGACTCGAGAAGCTCACCGAAAAGCGCGATATGCACCAGTTTGGCTACATCGCTGAGCGCATCTGTGGCATTTGCGCCGTGGGTCACAGCTATGGCTATGCCAGCGCCTGCGAGCGCATGCTCGACATCGAGGTGCCCGGCCGCGTGCAGTATATCCGCACCATTCTGCACGAGCTTTCGCGCATCCACTCGCATCTGCTGTGGCTGGGCCTGCTCGCCGATGCCTTTGGCTTCGAGGCACTGTTCTATCGTTCGTGGACTCTGCGCGAGCAGATTCTCAAGATCTTTGAGAGCACTTGCGGCGGCCGCGTGATTCTGTCGATTAATGAGATCGGCGGCCTTAAGCACGATATCGAGGACTCCGAGCTGGCGGGCATTGTCGAGACGCTTGACGCCATGCGCCCCGACTACGAGGCTCTGGTGCATACGTTTTTGGACGATGCCAGCTGCGGCGAGCGCCTGCATGGCGTGGGCGTGATTAGCGAGAAGGATGCGCTGAATCTGTCGATGGTCGGCCCGTTCGGTCGCGCCTCGGGCGTGGATTACGACGTGCGCATGTTCGGCGACGGCGCCTATGCGGATCTGGCTGCGTTTGAGCCCATCGTTGCTACCGATGGCGATTGCTATGCCCGCTGCCAGGTGCGCTGTGCCGAGGTCACGCAGGCCATGGACATCATCGAGGAGCTTGTGGGCAAGATCCCGCACGACGGCATCGGCGGGCGCACCAAGCTCACGCCGGCCGACGGCGCGCGTGGCGAGGTTGTGATTGAGCAGCCGCGTGGCGAGGCGTATTACTATGTGCGCGGCAACGGCACCAAGAACCTGGATCGCTTCCGCGTGCGCACGCCGACGTCGCAGAACCTGGCGGGTCTGACACATGCGCTGCAGGGCGTGCTCCTTGCCAACGTGCCCATGATTATCCTGACCATCGACCCCTGTATTAGCTGCACGGAAAGGTAGGCGCGGCATGAGTTTGCTGACATTTGCCAAGACAGCCTTGGGCTCTATGGTCAAGCAGCCGGTCACGGTGTGCTATCCGCAGGAGAAGCTGACGGCTCCCGAGCGCCTGCGCGGGCATATCGTCAACGACATGGACGTGTGCATTTGCTGCGGTATGTGCGCGCGTCGCTGTCCGGCGGGCGCGCTCGCGGTCGATCGCAAGGGTGGAACGTGGTCGATCGACCCGTATGCCTGCGTGGTGTGCGGTGAGTGCATCGAGAGCTGCCCCAAGCACTGCCTGACTATGGACACCGCCCGCACCCCAGTCGCAGCGGACAAGACTCCCACAGTAGAAACCAAGCCGGAATAGCGCTGGAATAGGGGCCGGTGGGGCAAAAATGCCCCACCGGCCCCGCGCTTAAACGCGCGGTTGTGCCGTCGCGAACAAAACTATGCCGGATTACGGGGCTGGATAGCGAACCTCCGACCATACAGAAAATCCCAAAAACAAAACCGCAGGTAGACTGCTTGCCGTTTTTCAAAAAAAGGCTGTATGGATGAGGACTCCGACTTTAGCCCCGTAATCCGGCATAGTTTTGAAATAGCACCATATCCGTAGCAGCCCTTGATCTCCCGTGGACAGAGGGAAACGGATCATTTTTGCCTCACGAGGGCTGCCGCGTGACCCGTCTGCCACGAAATGGGCCTATCTACTACGTTTAGGCGGCAGCCCTCGACCACGTCAAGTAATGCGAAATGAAAACCGCAGGTAGAACGCTTGCGGTTTTTCATGAAAAGCGGCTATGGTCGGGGGTATCGAGTCAAACGTAGTAGATGGCCCGATTTCGTGGCGAGCGTTACCAACTGATCCCCCGGGGACGGAGGAAAACGGATCATTTTGACCTGTTGGCTCCGAGTCGCATCCGTTTTCCTGCGAAAACTCTCGTGTCTCAACTTTGGTGAGACATTTGTCTCACGCCCAAAATCAAATCTGGAACGTGTGTCACCTGCCCTAATTGTGTCTCATTTCGTAACTTTAGGCTGATGCAAGGTCTGAGACCGCGAGAAGGGAGACACGATGGGTAAGTACACGAGGGGTCTCTTGGCGGTGATACTGGCCGTAGTGCTGGTGTTGCCAGCCGCAGCATTCGCCATGCTGCCCGAGGCCAACGCCAGGTCCAGCACAGGAATGGACGGACCGATAATGACCGGAAAGGTCGCCGACCCCGACACCAGCGGTCGCTGGGAAATCTGGGCGGCAGGCCACGGTGGCAATAAGGTAACGACCCAAAACGTCGGTCGAATTTGGACCGACAAGACGGTCAAGGCAACCGAGGAAAACGAAGAGTCGGACTTTTTGACCACGCTTTCGGCGATGTCCTCGACGTCTAATTCAACCGTGACGGTTACCACGCCGCTCGACATCGTGATGGTGCTGGATGCCTCTGGCTCGATGGATCATGAGATGGGCGGTGGAGATCCCACCAGGCGCATCGATGCGCTGGAGAGCGCTGCCAGCAGCTTCATCGACGCCATTGCCAAACAAAACGAGGGCATCGAGGGCGTGGATAGGCAGCATAAGGTTGCTATCGTTAAGTTTGCGGGCAAGACGTCCAACAATATCGGCAACGAGACGTATCGTGACGGAGGATACACCTACAATTACACACAGGTTATGAAAGACCTGACCGATTGCTCCGGCGGCAACGTGAAAGCTCTTAAGCATAGGATTGCCCAGATTACACCCGCTGGTGCAACGCGCGCCGACAATGGTCTGCAGCTGGCAGAGGGTATCACTTCTGGTCGCGCGGACGCCAAGAAGATTGTTGTGTTCTTTACCGACGGCACGCCAACGAAAATTGACAAGTTTGATCCTACGGTTGCTAACGCTGCCGTGGCGGCTGCCAAGAACATGAAGGACAGCAAGGCCACCGTTTATACTATCGGCATCTTTGATGGCGCGGATCCCAGCGCTGGTATCCAGGATTCGGGAAAAAGCCAAAAAGAGAACAAGTTCATGCAGGCCGTTTCGAGCAACTACCCCAATGCCACGGCATGGGATACTCACGGTGCACGCGCGGAAAACGCCGACTACTACAAGTCGGCGACCAATGCCGAAGAGCTCAAGAAGGTTTTCGACGACATCTCGCAGGCCATCACATCGGAGGCGCCTTATCCGACCGAAATCCATAAGGGCTACGACGAGACCAAGTCCGGCTACATCACGTTTACCGACGAGCTGGGCGACTTTATGCAGGTCGACAGCTTCACCGAGGTCGTCATCAACGGCACGCCGTTTACCAATCCGAGCAAGACGGTCAACAAAGAAACCAAGACCGATACGTACGAGTTCGATGGCAAGGCAAAAGACCTGCTCATTACCGCGCAGCGTGCCGGCGACGACAATCCCCAGAAGGGCGATATCGTAACGGTCAACATTCCCGCGTCGTTGATTCCGCTGAGTCACTTTAAGACCGTAGACGGCAAGCTTTCGGTCGATACCGTTAAGCCCATCCAGGTGAAGTATGCCTCGAGCGTGAAGAAGGTCGCACTCGACAACCTGTTTACGCCCGAGAAGGTAACGGGGCTCAAGGATTACATCGAGAGCAATACGGCTGTTGCCAACGGCACCAAGACCGTGAGCTTCTACGCGAACAAGTGGAGCGGTGGTGCGTTGGGCGATACGGTTGCGACCTTTGAGCCGGCCGACACCAACCGCTACTACTACTTCCAGAAGCAGACTCCCATTTACACGGACAAGGACTGCACACAGCCCGCAAAGAATTCACTGGCAGAGAAAGGCACCTATTACTACAAGGATGAGTTTGAGGAGCAGGGCAAGAACGGCGAGGCCAAGCCCACCGCCGCCGTCATCGAGTTCATCGGTGGCGACGCTGCCAAGTTTGACGGCGCTATAGTTGCCGACAAGGACGGAAACCTGTCGTTTAGCGTGGGAACCGCGCGCCTGGCCTTTATCGATGAGCTCCACACCACCAAGAAGAGCGTGGGCGGCAACAACACCGGCACCGCGACCGACGTTCTCAACCCCAAGTGGAATAACGTGTCCGCCAAGGCGACCGCGACGCATGTCAATTCCTACCTGGGCAACAACGGCAAGATCAGCTTTGCGTATGACATGATGCCGGCAATGGTGAACACCAAGGCCAGCTTTGGTCTAACCAAGGTGCTCGAGGGCCGCGCTTGGACGGATACGGACACGTTTGAGTTTGGGCTGACGTCCGAGGGCAATGCTCCGATGCCTGCGACTACGACTGCGATCGTGCACGGGGCCGACCTGGACGACAAGGGCAAGGCTGCCATCGACTTCGGCACGATTGAATACACCGAGCCTGGCACGTACGTCTACAAGGTTAGCGAAAAGCACGCCGGGACCACGATTGACGGCATTGCCTACAGCGGTAGCGTCGCGGAGATCACCGTGACGGTGACGCCCAACAAGAAGGGTGAGCTCAGCGCCGCTGTGAAGGTGGCCTGGAGTGAAGCCGAAGTGACCGAGTTCAAGAACGTCTACGCTGCGGATCCTGTTGAGTCCAGCGTTACCGACAAGATTGACGTGACCAAGTCTCTGACCGGTCGCGACCTTACGGCCGGTGAGTTCAGTTTTGAGCTGCGCGAGGTTAAGGGCGAGGACTCTGAGCTTATCGAGACCGTTGCGAACGGCGCCGACGGCAAGGTGACGTTCAGCGCCATCAAGTACACCGAGATCGGCCAGCACATCTACATGCTGCGCGAGGTCAAGGGCGACGCTGGCGGCATCACCTATGACGATACGACCTACACCATCGTGACGACCATCAGCGATAACGGCAAGGGCCAGCTGGTTGCCACGCACGAGCTGAAGGACGCCAAGGACGTCAAGAGCATCGAGTTCAAGAACGCCTACACCACGAATGCTACCGAGGCATCGCTTGTGGGCATCAAGAACCTGCAGGTCGCCGACGGCTTGATGCCGGTCGACATCAACGGCAAGTTCACCTTTACCGTGACCGGTGAAGAGGGCGCACCCATGCCCGCGAACGCGAGCGTGACCAATGATGCCAAGGGCAAGGTCGACTTTGGCAAGATCACCTTTACGCTCGACGACCTTAACAAGGCTCTGGGCGAGAAGCCCGAGAAGCGCGAGCACACCTTTACCTACACCGTGACCGAGTCCGGCGAGGTCGCTGGCGTGACCAACGACGCCAAGCCGTCGCGCGAGGTTTCCTTCACCGTGACCGATGACGGCAAGGGCAATTTGAGCGCGTCCCGCAAGCCGGACGGCAACGCGGCATTTACGTTCACCAATACCTACAGCGCGACGCCTGTCGAGACGAGCGTCACCGACCAGATTACCGCGAACAAGGTTCTGACCGGGCGTGAGCTTGCTGCCGGCGAGTTCTCCTTTGAGCTGGTCGAGGGCGACAAGGTCGTCGCCAAGGGTATCAACGCTGCTGACGGCACGATTGCCATGGACAAGATTGCCTACGACAAGCCCGGCAAGCACACCTACACGCTGCGCGAGGTCAACGGCGGAACCACCAGCAAGGGCATCACCTACAGTGACGCCAAGTACGCCATCGAGACCACCATCACGGACAATGGCGACGGTACGCTCAGTGTCACACATGTTCTGAAGGGCACCGAGCCTGCCGAGTTCAAGAACACCTACAGCGTGACCCCGCTCGATGCGGAGCTCGACTTTGGCCTGAGCAAGGCTATTGACGGCCGCGACTGGACGGATGGGGACGAGTTTAGCTTTACCATCACCGCTCCCGAGGGCGTCCCACTGCCCGATCCCGCAACCGTAACCGTGAGCAAGGGGGACGCGGAGGACGGCATTGCCGCCATCAAGTTCGGCAAGATTCACTTTGCGGCTGCCGGAACCTATAAGTACGAGATTCGCGAGAACGCGGGCAGCACGGTCGGCATGACGTATGACGCGCATGTCGCAACCGCCGAAGTGACCGTGACCGAGGACGGCGAGGGCAACCTGACCGCCAACGTCACCAAGAAGGAAAACGGGCGCTTTACCAACACATACCGCACTGAGCTCGATTACGCCGCGGCCGGCGGCCTCAAGCTCAGCAAGACCCTCTGCGGACGTCCCATGACCGAGGGTCAATTCACCTTTACCGTGACGCCCGCCGACGATGATTCGGCTTGCGCACTTGGCCTGCTGCCCGGGGCCAACAACTTCGAGTCCCCCGCAACGATAGAGGGAACGGTCGGACTGATCGACATTCTGGCTGGTCATGAGGTTAAATTTACGCAAGCTGACGCCGGCAAGACCTTCAAGTACACCGTGGCCGAAAAGAACGACGGCCAGCCCGGTTACACCTACGATGACGCCGTACGCACGGTGACGATCGCCATCGTCGACGACACCGCCGGTACGCTCACTGCTACGACGACCGTTTCCGGTGGTCCCGAGGGCACGCATGAGACGTTCCACAAGAGTGGCGAGAACAAGGTCGAGAAGGCCCTGGTGCCGTTCCACAACAGTTACAGCGCTACGACCAACACGCCTGGTGGCACCGCTGCTCAGGTCGTTGCCACCAAGACTCTGACCGGTCGCCCGATGGCCGACGGCGAGTTCTGGTTCGGCATCGCCTATCAGGGTGAGCTTGTGGCATACGAAAACCTCAAGCCCAATATCGGCGGGCACGTGAGCTTTGATACGCTGCACTACGACACCAAGATGCTTGCTAATCTTGAGGCTGCTGGGCTTGCTTATCGTACCGATAAGGACGGCAAGCTTGCCTGGACCATTAACTACACGGCCTACGAAGATTTATTCGGGCTGCCGAATGGCGTTTCCGCTACAACGTGGAGCTTTGGCTTTAAGGTTATCGTCGTCGACAACGGTGACGGTACCCTGACGGCGACGGTCGACTACGGCGGCGTCGAGCCCTTGTTCGAGAACGCCTACGGCGCCGACGCCGTGGATGCCGCGCTCACCGGTACTAAGAAGCTCCAGGTTGCCGAGGGCCTGACCCCGGCCGACATCACGGGTAAGTTCACCTTTACCGTGACCGCCGATGAGGCTGGTGCCCCGATGCCCGAGCGCACGACCGCAACCAACGACGCGGCCGGCAACGTGGACTTTGGCAAGATCCACTTTACGCTCGACGACCTCAACCGCGCCCTGGGCGTGACGGACGATGCGACCGATAAGGCCGAGGCAGACGAAGCTGACGACGTCGACGCTGACGAGGCAGAGGCCGACGCCGACGCTGATGCCAACGTTGACGAGCCCGGCGACGAGTCCGAGCCCGCAGCCCCCACCGCTCCGCGCTCGCACACCTTTACTTACACGGTGACCGAGTCCGGTAGTGCCCCTGGCGTGACCAATGACACCAACGCCACGCGCAAGGTTTCCTACACCGTGTCTGACGACGGTGCCGGGCATCTGAGCGTCAAGCGCGAAGGCGATGACGGTGCTGCCTTCACGTTTACCAACACCTACGGCGTGGCACCTACCGATTCGTCCGTGACCGATCAGGTCAAGACAGTCAAGCGCCTGACTGGACGCGACCTTGCAGCAGGTGAGTTCACGTTTGAGCTGCTCGAGGACGACGTGGTTGTCGCTAACGGCACCAACGACGCTAACGGCACCGTGACGCTGAGCCCGATTCGCTACGAGGCACCCGGCACGCACACGTACACGCTGCGCGAGGCTTGCCCCAACGCGCTCGGCCTGTACAAGGGCGTCACCTATGACGGCACGACTTACACCGTCGTGACCACCGTCTCCGACAATGGTGACGGCACACTGACCGCGACGCACAAGCTCGAGGGAACCACCGAGTCGGCTGGTTTTACCAACAAGTATCACGCCATGCCCACCCAAGTCTCCATCGGCGCCATCAAGGTGCTCGAGGGACGCGAGCTCAAGAAGGACGAGTTCAGCTTTAAGCTCGTTGGCGAGGGCATCGAGTCCACCGTCACCAACGATGCCGACGGTAAGATCAGCTTCGACAAGTTTGAGTACGACGAGCCCGGTACGCACGTCTACACCATCAGCGAGGTCAAGGGCGACGAGGTCGGTATGACCTACGACAAGTCCGTCTTTACCGTGACCGTCAACGTGGTCGATGACGGCGAGGGCAACCTCAAGGCGAACGGCGCCTTTACCAAGGGCGACAAGAGCGTCGAGGGTATCGTGTTCAACAACACGTACAAGAAGCCCGAGACGCCCGTGCCGACGCCCGATCCCGGCACGCCCAAGACCGTGACGAATATCGTCAAGACGGTCAAGGGTTTCCTGCCCACCACGGGTGACCAGCAGGCCGCCGCTCTGCTTATGACATTTGTCATCGCCATGGCCGGCGTCGGAGCCCTGGTCTGGGGTATCCGTAAGCGCTAGGCACGCTGGCAGCGCCCGGGGCCAGAAGGCCCCGGGCGGCCGGCGGGGCTAAATCCCGACCTACTCCTACCCCCAGCCGCCACGGAGGCATCTCCCTCCTCCGTGGTGGCGCTTTTGTGCGTTGGGGAGGAGGGCGCGCCACGAAACCGGCCCATCTACTACGTTTAGCCCCTTACCCCCAACCATGCCGAAAAGCGCAAAAACAAAACCGCAGGTAGAACGCCTGCGGTTTTGTTCAAAACGAAGGTATGGTCAGGGGTATCGAGTCAAACGTAGTAGATGGGCCGATTTCGTGGCGGGCGGTTTCGGCTGATCCATTGGGGACGGAGGAAAACGGCTCATTTTGGTCCCGCGAGGCTGGCGGAGACACTCGTGCAGGGCCGCCCGAACAAAACTATGCCGGTTTACTACGATGAATCCGAGATTCCTGACCACACCCGCATTTTTGCAAATATCGCAAGTGTTCTACCTGCGGTTTTGTAAGTGCGCAATTTGCCGTGGTCGGAGATATGCGGTTCATCGTAGTAAACCGGCATAGTTTTGAAATGGCATCAAATTGGCGGCAGCCAGCGGCTAGCCTCGCAGATAGGCGATGGCGATTTGGGTGCGGTTGCGTAGCCCCATTTTGGCTAGGATTGAGCTGATGTGGTTGCGCACGGTGCCTTCGCCCATATAGGCGGTGGCAGCGATCTCCTTGTTGTCGAGGCCGCGGGCGATGAGCTCGGCGACTTCGAACTCGCGGTCGGTCAGACCGGCAAAGGCGGCGGGCCGGCGGGTCGCGCCGGCCTCGACGTCCGCCCCATCAAAGTTGATATCTTCGATCGCCTTGCCCTCGAGCACGCGTTTGCCGTCCATGACCTGCGCCAACGCCGGCGGAATGGCAGCGACATCGGTCTTGATCAGGTAGCCGCGGGCGCCCAGCTTGAGCGCCGACACAATGTACTCGTCATCTGAGAACGTCGTCAGAAACACCACGCGCGCCGCAGGGTCGTGCTCAAGGATCTCGCGCGCGGCCGAAAGGCCGTCGCGTCCCGGCATCTGGATGTCGAGCAGCGCAATATCGGGTGCGTGCTCGGCGTAGAGCGCCACCGCATCGTTGCCGTTGGCACCGGTGCCCACCACTTCGATCTGCGGCTGGGCGCCCAAGATGATCTTGAGCGAATCGACCACCAAGCGGTCGTCGTCGACAACGATGAGCCTCATCGGCCCTCATCTCCTTGCTGTTTGGGAACGGTGGCAAACACACGCCAGCCGCCGGCGCCGGCACGTGGGCCGGCGGTGAAGGTGCCGCCAAGCGCCTCGATGCGCTTGCGCATGGAGGCGAGCCCCATGCCCTCCGCGGTGCCGCGGCCGCTTGCTTGGACCTCACCCACGCCATCGTCGGTAACAATGAGCTGGTAAAACGACGGATGCTCCATGCACCGTACGGTGACGGTCTGGGCGCAAGCGTGGCGCATGGTATTGGAGAGCGCTTCGCGCAGGACCGCTGCAAAGCAGTTGGCGACGTTTGCGGGCGCATGTTCGGCCATAACTTCAAGCTCAATCTGCGGGCCGCCGTCCGAGCGTGTGCCTTCGACAATGCGTTCGAGCTGCACGGAAAGGTCGACGGCGTTGTCGTTGAGCGCGTGGACGCTGGTGCGCACAAGCTGGAGCGCCTCGTCAACCGTGCGTTTAACGTCGGCGAAATCGGCGGCGACGCCAGGCTCGTCGGCGTGGACCACGCGTAGGGCTTCGGCCTGCAGTGAGGCGCGCGTGAGCTGGTGCCCGACGTTATCGTGGATCTCGCGCGCGATGCGGGCGCGTTCGGCGAGCGTCGCGAGCTCGACTTCGTAGTCCTGGCGATCGGCAAGATCGCGGTTGCGCGCCTCGAGCGCGAGGGCTCGTTCCTGCAGCTCGTCGCGGGTGCGGCGCATGCGCCGCTGCTCGCGCTCCAACTGGGCGGTGCGTAGCGATAGCAAGGTGGCGGCAACCGAAAGGATGGCGGTCAGCAGGAGCGTTCGGGTGGTGAGCACGCCACCACGAAGGTCCGCGACAAGCGCGCAGACAAACACGGCGCCAATCGCCAGCGCGGGCCAGATTCGTTCACGGCGAACGCGTCGCGCGATGTCATAGAGGGCGAGAGGCGCAAACGGCACAAACGGCGGCACGAAGACAGCCGCGATGATGCAGGCGTAGCTCGCGGCCTCGCTCACACGGCGGGCGCGGTTTCCCTGTACGACCTCGGCCAGCGAGGTGGCGATAACGCCAAGGCAAAACGCCGTGACCAAGCGAGCGTCCACGGCAAGACCCATGGCGGCCGCAATGCAGCACGCCAGCACGATCGATTTGTCGAAAAGCCTGTTCATACGGGTATTGTACGCGAAGCCGCGCGTGGTGGAGGGACCGCCTACGCAACCGTGACATTCCTCCCACGCGGCAAAGCGGGGACGTCGGCAGGCCGCACGGCCAAGCTCCGCACTCGTGACAAAGCTCACTGGTGCGCGCCGCTCGCTCCTGCGATGATGCAATCGTACCGGGCCGCAATCAACGGAAGGGCCGCCTCATGACAGACATCGTCCACGTCGAAAACCTCGTCAAGCGCTACGACGACCTTATCGCGCTCGACCACTTTAACCTGAGCATCGCCCCCGGCGAGATCTTTGGCCTGCTCGGACCCAACGGCTCGGGCAAGACCACGTCCATCAACTGCATTCTGCAGCTGCTCGCCTACGACAAGGGCACCATCGAGCTGTTCGGCGAGCCCATGACGCCCGCCCGCTACGACCTCAAGCGCCGCATCGGCGTGGTGCCGCAGCAGGTGGCGGTATTCGACGAGCTCACGGTGCGCGAGAACATCGACTATTTCTGCAGCCTGTACATCAACGACCGCAAGCGCCGTCGCGCGCTCGTGGACGAGGCGATCGACTTTGTCGGGCTGGGCGACTTTACCAAGTTCCGCCCCGGCAAGCTCTCGGGCGGCCTGGCGCGTCGCCTCAACATCGCCTGCGGCATCGCGCACAAGCCCGAGCTCATCTTCTTTGACGAGCCCACGGTGGCGGTCGACCCGCAGAGCCGCAACGCCATCCTGGAGGGCATCTGCCGCCTGCGCGACGAGGGCGCCACGGTGGTGTATACCAGCCATTACATGGAGGAAGTCGAGCAGATCTGCAGCCGCATCATGATCATGGACGGCGGCCGCGTGCTGGCGCAGGGCACCAACGACGAGCTCAAGCGCATGATCCAGATGGGCGAGCGCGTGACCGTCGAGGTCGGCGCCGTCGAGCCCGCCACGGTCGAGCGGCTGCGCGCCCTCGAGCACGTGCTCAGCGTCGAGCTGTCCGGCGGCGAACTCGTCTGCACCTGCGAGGCGAGTCCGCACAACCTGGTCGACATCCTCGACACATTGCGCGCCGCCGACGTGGCGCTCGGCCGCGTGTGGAGCGAGCCGCCGACCCTCAACGACGTGTTCCTCGAGATCACCGGCCGCGAGCTGCGCGACTAGGGGGCGGCCATGTTCAACACCATTGTCATCACGGTCAAAACGCTGCTGCGCCGGCCGAGCACGTGGGTTTGGGGCGCGATCTTTCCCGTCGCGCTCTCCACGATGTTCATGTTTATGTTTGCGAATCTGAGCTCCGACGGCAAGATCGACCCGGTGCCGGTTGCCGTCATAGCGGACGAGGCCTGGGACGCCTCGACCTTTAAGGACGTGGCGACGTCGCTTGCCAAGGAGAGCGACGATCAGCTGCTCGAGATTCACGAGTGCGACGACGCAGCCGATGCGAACCGTGCGCTTAAGGCCGGCGAGGTTGCGGGCATCTATACGGTCGACGACGCAGGCGTACCCAAGCTCACACTGCTATCGAGCTACGACAGCTCGCGTGCCTCATCGGTGCTCACCGATCGCAGCATTCTGGAGACGGTGGCAAGCTCGTATACACAAAATGCCGAGCTCATGTCCCAGATTGCCCAGGACAGCCCGGCGGCGCTCGCCGACCCGGAGGCGGTTGCGCGCGCCCTGTCGCTCGAGGGCAGTACCCGCCGCGTAAGCCTGACACGCACCACACCCGATGGCACGGTCATCTACTATTACGCGCTCTTTGGCCTGGTCGCGATGATGTCTGCCGAGTTTGCCGCCTTGAGCGTCGTCGATCTGCAGCCCAATCTGTCGGGCCTTGGCGCGCGTCGCTGCGTGGGCAGCCTTTCCAAGACGGCGTCGCTGGCCGGCATCTTTGTCGGCTCGTGGCTGGTTTCCTTCGCCTCGATGGCGATCGCAATCGGCTACGTGCGCCTGGTCGTGGGCGTCGACTTTGGCGGGCGCGAGGGGCTGTGTCTGGTGGGCGGCGCCGCTTCCGCGCTTGCCGCCACGGGCCTGGGACTCTTTGTGGGCACACTTCCCGTTAAGGGCGGCAAGGCGTCCAAGTCCGGCATCCTCACGGGCTTTGCTACCACGTGCGCCCTGTTCGCCGGCCTCTACGGCGAGCCGGCGATGGCGCTTGCCGACGACGTCGCCCGCGCCTGCCCGGCCGAGTGCTGGTTCAACCCCGTCAAGCTCATCTGCGACATGTTCAATCGCCTGTATTTCTTTGAGGACCTGGGGCCCTTCGCTGTTCGCGCGGGCGTGCTCGTCCTGATGGCCCTGGTGTTTGTCGCCGCCGCTACGCTGATCTTTGGAAGGAGTCGCTATGAGCACCTTTAAGACCGCGCTTCGCATGGCGCTGGCGCACCCGTTCTACCTGCTCATCTATACGGTGTTCATCTCGCTCATGGGCGTATTCATCGCGGCATCGGTGAGCTGGAACTCGTCGCAGCTCACCGAGTACAAGCCCTACGATGCCAACGTGATCGTGGTCGACTGCGACGACAGCGACCTTTCGCGTGCGCTTACCAAGCATCTGGGTTCGCGTTTTGAGCTGGTCACGGGCATCGGCGACGATACGTACGACCTTGCGGACGCGCTCTCCAAGAGCAACAGCGCCAAGGGCAGCGCCGACTGCGTGTTCTTTATCCCGGAGGAGTTTGAGGACGACCTCGTTGCGGCTGCCCGCGCGGGGGAGGCCCTGCCCAAGCTCGACGTGACCTACGGTTCCGGCACCATGGCGGCGGCGCTTTCGTCTGCCGAGGCCTCGCGCTGGATCTCGCTCGCGGGCGCTGCGGCGGCGCTTGAGCCCGCTGCTTCTAACGGCGACGTTGCCAAGGCCGCCGAGCATGCCGCTGCAAAGCGCGCGGAGGTCCAGATCGAGCAGGTCAAGGTCGACTCGACGGCTGCCGCCACGCTCGAGTCGTATTTCAACTTTGGCGCGTACGCGATTATCTCGTCGGTCATCGTATCGGTGGGGTTGGTGTTCTCGGGCATGAACGAGCCCGAGCGCGTGCGTCGTATGGATGCCGGCCCGGTCTCCGAGCGCCAGCGCTCGCTTGCCGTGTTCGCGGCTGCCGCAGTGCTCACCGTCTGCATCTGGTTTGTGTCGAGCATGATGGGCGTCGTGGGCTTTGCCGGCGCGGTTGCCGAGGTCGGCGTGGGTCGTGTGTGCCTGGCGCTGGCGGCGACGTTTGCCCTGGCGTGCACGCCTCTGGCCGTTGGCTTTGCCCTTTCGAGCCTGGGTGCGCGTGAGGAGCTGCTCAACGGTGTGGGCAACCTGCTCGGCATGCTCATGACGTTTTTGGGCGGCGCTTGGATGCCGCTGTCGCTCATGGGCTCGGCCGTGCAGACGGTGGCGCACTTTGTGCCGACGTATTGGGTGAACGACGCGATCGGCAAGGCGCTTGCTTCGGACCTGACGTCTGCCGTGTTGGGCGACATCGCCTGCGACCTGGGCGTCACCGTGCTCTTCGCCGCCGCCATTGCCGCCGTAGGCCTGGCTCTCGCACGCGCCAAATCCCGCGCCTAGTCTGAAATAAATCCTAGCCCTCGCCCCAAAATAGTTCGCCAAGGTTTACTATTACGTTCATAAAGTAGTACGAGGCTAACAATGGGGGATACCATGGCAACGCAGGAAGCCTATGTCCAGGTCAAGGATCTCAAAAAGCACTACGGCGACGGTGATGCGCGCCTGACGGTACTCGATGGCATCGACACGTCCATCAATCGCGGCGAGATCTGCGTCATGCTGGGACCCTCGGGCTCGGGCAAGTCGACCTTTCTCAACCTGATCGGCGGCCTGGAGGATGCCGACGGCGGCTCCATCATGGTGGACGGCTGCGACCTCACGGTGCTCAAGCCTGCCGACCTGGGCGAGTATCGCCGCCGTGAGCTGGGCTTTGTCTTCCAGTTCTACAACCTGGTGCCCGACCTCACCATCAAGGAGAACATCGAGGTCACGGCGCACCTGTCCAAAAACCCGCTCAATGTCGACAACCTGCTGCGTTCGCTGGGCCTTTACGAGCACCGCAACAAGTTCCCGCGCCAGGTCTCGGGCGGCCAACAGCAGCGCTGCGCCATCGGCCGTGCGCTCGTCAAAAACCCGGGCCTGCTGCTGTGCGACGAGCCCACGGGCGCGCTTGACTATAAGACGTCCAAGGAAATCTTGCAGCTCATGGAGGATGTCAACCGCACCTACGGCTGCACCATCATCATTGTCACCCACAATGCCGCCATCGCGCGCATGGCCAATCGCGTGCTGCGCTTGCGCGACGGGCGCATCGTCGAGGATGAGCTCAACGAGTCGCCCGTTGCGGCCGCCGAGCTCGATTGGTAGGCGGCGCCATGACACCTCTCGCAAAACGTCTCCCGCGCGAGCTGCGCCGCAATATCGGCAAGTACCTGGGCATCTTTTTGCTTATGTGCGGAAGCATCGCCCTTACCTCGGGCTTTTTGCTCGCGGCGCATTCCATCGGTTGCCTTATCGACGACATGCGCGACGACTACACGATTGAGGACGGCCGCGTGACCACCTCCTTCGAGGCTACCGACGAGCAGCTCAAGGCCGCCGAGGACGCGGCCGACGACGTCGGCGGCGTCACGCTCTACAAGAATTTCTCCATCGACGCCATCATCAAAAAGACCGCCGGCGACGACGGCACCAAGCGCACGCTGCGCACCTATGCGCACCGCGCTAAGGTGGACATTGCGTCCTACTGTGAGGGTAGGGAACCCAAGGCGGATGACGAGGTGGCCATCGACCGTGTCTTTGCCACCAATAACAACCTGTCCGTGGGCGATAAAGTCGAGCTCGAGGGTCGCACCTACACCATTTGCGGCATCATGACCCAGCCCGATAGTCAGGCGCTGTTCCTCAACAATTCGGACTTTACGGTGAACACCATCACGTACGGCGTGGCCGAGGTCACCGATGGCGGCTTTGCCGCGCTCGAAGATGCCGGCGGCGCACCCGCCTACACCTACTCCTTCACCTTTACCGATCGCGACCTCCCCACCGCGGACCGCATCGACGCCGAGCAAGATATGGTCGAGGCACTGACCGACGCCGATGCGCGCGTGGACGATCTGACCGACGCCGATTCCAATCAGGGCATTGGCTATGCGCGCGATGACGTGGACGGCGACTCCATGATGTGGATGACGCTGCTCGACATCATCATCGTGATCATGGCGTTCGTCTTTGTGGTCCTTACCGACGCCACCATCGAGGAGGAGAGCGCCATCATCGGCACGCTGCTCGCCAGCGGTTATCGCCGTCGCGAGATCGTGCTGCACTACCTGGCACTTCCCGCCATCGTGGGCGTGGTCGCGGCGCTTTTGGGCACTGCGCTCGGCGTTGTGTTCTTTACCGAGCCCATGCGCAGCCTCTATTACGGTTCGTACAGCCTGCCGCCCTTCCAGGTGTACTGGAGCTGGGAGATCTTTGTGAAGTGCGCCGTGGTTCCCGCCGCCGCGCTCATCCTCATCACGCTGGTGGGCCTGTTTCGCAAAATGGGCAAGACGCCGTTGCAGTTCCTTCGTCACGAGGCGAGCGGCAAATCGGGCACCAAGCGCGGTATGCAACTGCCGGAGCGCATGGGTTTTGTTTCCCGCTTCCGCCTGCGTATCTTTCTGCGCAACCTGGGCAACTTTGTCACGCTCTTTGTGGGCATTGCGTTTGCCTCGCTGCTGCTGCTCTTTGGCCTGGCGATTCTGCCCACGATGACGCACTACGCGGACAACCTCGAGACAAGCCTGGTCGCCGAGCACCAGTACACGCTCAAGGCGCCGCTGGAGCTCGAGGGCACTGCCGAGGAGCGCGAGCAGTGGTCAGCACTCGAGCGCTTGCAGTCGGTTGACGGCGCGCTGCTTTCCGCCGCCCAAGATGCCGATGACGAGCTTGACGACGCGGCCGATGCGGCGCAGACGGCAGCCGATGCCGCGACCGCGTTTCCGTCTGCCGAGAGCCTGACCGCAGCGCAGAACGCGCTTGCCAAGGTTCAGGACAAGAAGGATGCGCTTTATGCGTGCCTCGATGACCTTGCCGATGCCCTCGGCTGCAACCGCGACGAGGCTATCGACCTGATTGACAAGGCCTCTAAGGTCGACACTGACAACGACGATATCCACCCGGTTAACACGACCGACAACGGCGTGGGTGCAATCGCACAGGCCGAGAAATATGCCGTCTACCAGCTGCAATACGACCGCGGCGATGGTAATGGCGAGGAGACGATTTCCGTCTACGGCATCTTGCCCGATTCGCGCTACTGGAAAGACCTCAACGTCGGCGACGGACGCGTCGTCTTTGGCGGCGGTCTGCTCGATAAGTTTGGCTGGAGCGAGGGCCAGAAGGTCACACTCAGCGACAAGTACGAGGGCGAGCATTATTCCCTTGAGTATGCGGGCAAGGACTGTGCCTGGGGCTCCAAGTCGGACATGAATATCTACATGAGCATCGACGACTTTAACGAGCTGTTCGACAACGACGCCGCCTACTTTAACGGCTATGTGAGCGACGAGAAGCTCGACCTCGATGCGCGCTACTTTGCCGGCGACACCACGCCCGACGACATGCGCGCCGTGGGCGACCAGTTTATAGGCATGATGAGCAAAATGATCGGCATGATGGTTGGGCTCGCGGTGTTTATCTTCCTGCTGTTTATGTACCTGCTGACTAAGGCTGTGATCGACCACAGCGCCCGTTCGATCAGCTACATGAAAGTCTTTGGCTATCGCGATAGCGAGATCTCGCATCTGTACATCCGGTCGATCACGCTGTGCGTGGCGGCGTCGCTCGTGCTGAGCCTGCCGGTCATTATTGGCTCGCTCACGGCCATCTTCCGCTCGATGCTGCTCGCCTACAACGGCAATATCGAGATCTACGTGCCCGCTTGGTCTATGGCTGCATGCGTCGGCATTGGCTTTGCGACCTACCTGGTCGTGGCGTTGCTGCACATGCGTTCCATCAAACGTGTGGGCCTGGCCGAAGCTCTCAAGGTGCAGGAGTAGTCATCGGGGACAGTCTTAAACGACTAGTCATCGGGGACAGTCTTTGCTGACTTGCCGGCTCGCCGGCCGGCTGGAAAGGACTGTCCCTAGCTGCCGGCACTTGGGGACTGTCCCCAACTGCCGGGTGGCGAAAGAGTGTCCCCTGCGACTACTCATTTAAGAACATCCCCAATGACTAGGTGCCGTACTTGACTTTACCTCTGCTTTAACTGGTACCATCCTCTATGTCTGTAACGCCATATAGACCGAGGGGATAGATCTATGACCGCAACTGCACCCGCAGCACCCGCTAAGGTGTACTTCACCAACCTGCGCACGCATGCTCGCGAGAGCCAGCTCGACAAGCTCAAGCGCCTCATCCGTCACGCCGGTATCGAGCAGATCGACTTTGAGAACAAGTTCGTCGCCATCAAGATTCACTTTGGCGAGCTGGGCAACCTGAGCTTTTTGCGCCCCAACTACGCCCGCGCCGTCGCGGACGTCGTGAAGGAGCTGGGCGGCAAGCCCTTCCTCACCGACTGCAATACGCTCTATGTCGGTAGCCGCAAAAACGCGCTCGAGCACATCGATACCGCCTACCAGAACGGCTTTACCCCGTATGCTACGGGTTGCCAGATCATCATTGCCGACGGCCTCAAGGGCACCGACGAGGCGCTCGTCCCGGTCGAGGGCGGCGAGTACGTGCACGAGGCCAAGATCGGTCAGGCGCTCATGGATGCCGATATCGTGATCAGCCTCACCCACTTTAAGGGCCATGAGCAGGCCGGTTTTGGCGGCGCCATGAAGAACCTGGGCATGGGAGGCGGCAGCCGTGCCGGCAAGATGGAGCAGCATGCCGCCGGCAAGCCGAACGTCGCGACCGAGCACTGCGTTGGCTGCCATGCCTGCGAAAAGATCTGCGCGCACAACGCTATCTCGTTCGACGGCACCCGCGAGCGCGAGCTTGCCAGCGGCGCTACTCGCACGGTGCACGTGGCTGCCATCGACCACGATCGCTGCGTGGGCTGCGGACGCTGCATTGCGGCATGCAACCAGGACTGCATCAAGCCCGGTTATGAGGCCGCGGCCGACGTGCTCAACTGCAAGATCGCCGAGTATACGAAGGCCGTCGTCGACGGCCGCCCGAGCTTCCACATCTCGCTTGCCATGGACATCAGTCCCAACTGCGACTGCCATCCCGAAAACGATACGCCTATCGTCAACGACATCGGCATGTTCGCGAGCTTCGACCCGGTCGCCATCGACCAGGCCTGCGCCGACGCCGTCATGGCATCCGAGCCGCTGCCCAACACCGAGCTCACCGATAGCGCGGCCAAGATGGAGCACAACCACGAGCATCTGGAGGGCGAGCAGGCCAAGGATCCCTTCTGCATCACGCATCCCGACACCGACTGGCGCGTGTGCATCGCGCACGCCGAGAAAATCGGCCTGGGCACGAGCAAGTACGAGCTCATCGAGGTCAAGTAGCACCTAGCTATTGGACAAAATAAGCGCCTTTGTAGCGTAAGTTGAGCAAAAGCCGCCCACGAGCACAACGCTCGCGGGCGGCTTTTCAGAAGTGTGGTGAAAAATCGAATACCGCCGACCACAAACCGATTTTTGGCAACAAAACCCCAGACGTTGCTTTTTGCCTAAAAATACTCGTCGAGGAAGTTGTTGACTGTGTTCCAGTAGAGCTCGGGGTCAACTTGCGCGCTCTTGGCGTGGGCGGCGCCATGGATGGTGAGCTTTTGCTTGACTTTGCTGGCGCACGCGTCGTAGTTTTGGTCGAGCATGTCGTACGGCACAAAGGTGTCCTGGTCGCCGTGGATAAACAGCATGGGAACCGTCGCGTGTTTGAGTTGCTCCACACTGCTCGCCTTATGAAAGTCGTAGCCCGCGCGCACGTTGCACACCAAGTTTGCTACATCGAGCAAGGGAAAGCTGGGCAGGCCGAACACGTCCTTGAGCTGCAGAGAAAACTCGTCCCAAACACTCGTATAACCACAGTCCTCGATAATACATTTCACGTTTGCGGGCAGAGATTCTCCCGCCACGTTCATAGCGGTTGCTGCACCCATCGACTCGCCAAAGACCAGGATGCGCGCCTCGGGGTCAGCCTGAACGATTTGCTCGATCCATGCGACGATATCGAGGCGCTCGGGCCAGCCCATGCCGATATAGTCGCCGCCGGAGCGCTCGTGGGCGCGGGCGGCAGGCGCAAGCACGTTCATGCCGCGGTTGTGGAAGCGCTTGGCGTATCGGGCCATGCCGATGGGCTCGTTGGTATATCCATGCAGGCAGACGGCGTAATCGTGGGTGTTCTCCGAGGCGGCAAAATACCAAGCGGCAAGTTCGGTTCCGTCATCTGCGGTGAGGCTGCTGCTCTCGCGATTCTCTTTAAACCACGCCCGCGCCTCGGTTTCCTCGGCATCCGGCTGCTCGCCTTCTTTGTCGTTCTTGCTATCCTGCATCATCTTCATGGTGTAGGGCGCTTGGGGATTCAGGGCAAAGTCAAACAGAAAGTTGCCGGCAAATCCGAGCAGCGCAACGACAACCACCAGTGCAACGATGCCGGCTATCTTGAGCTTTCGATGGGAACGTGCGTTTTGAGACATAAGAAGCTTTCCTATAAGATGTTAATACATCAACATTTAATGCAAGCGCATTATGGACGTTCGCCGTTGATGCGTCAACAGGCAAAGAATGGGTAAACAAAGGGTCACGTATGGTGCAAATTTCGCACGTACCTAGACGCTTTGATATAGTGTTGAGAACTCTTTACGTTGGAGGATGTAACCGGCATGTCCGATTCGAGCGACAGTTCTAAGCCGCGACCCAAGACCGCGGTCGTTCCACACTACACAGTGGGCGAGGAGATCATGAACTCCGTCACCCATGGTGTCGGCTGCCTGCTGGGTATCGCGGGCCTGGTGCTCCTGATCGTATTCGCCGCCCTGCGCGGCGGAGGCCCGGCCCACATGGCCGCGGCGATTGTCTATGGCGTCAGCATTATCCTCGAATACCTAGCCTCCACGCTCTACCACGCGATTCAGCCCGCGCGCGCCAAGCGCGTGTTTCGCATCATCGACCACAGCTGCATCTACCTGCTCATTGCGGGCAGCTATACGCCGTTTTGCCTTATCACGCTCGCAAACGACGGCGGCCCTGCGCTGTTCTTTGCCGTATGGGCCATCGCCATTATCGGCATCGCTCTCGAGTGCTTTATGCGCGAGCGTCAACCGCACTGGGTAAGCGGCCTGGTCTACCTGCTGATGGGCTGGCTCGTTGTCTTTAAGCTGCCCGAACTTGTGGCGCTGCTCAACCCCGTGGCGCTTGCCCTGCTCGCCGTCGGCGGCGTGTGCTACACCGCGGGCGTGCCGTTCTATATCGCCAAAAACGTGCGCTATCTGCACAGCGTGTTTCACCTGTGGGTGCTCGCCGGCAGCATCTTCCAGTTCATGGCGGTGATCCTCTTCGTAATCTAGCGACCACGCCTGCGCGCCCGCGTTCTCGTTTGGGCGCCGGTGCAATTGCCGTATCCGCCATCAACGTTTTAACCTGACGTCCCGAATCTTGGAGGTTCGAGAAACTCCCGATGGACATAACCATCTCCCTTATCACCACCCTCGTTTTGACCCTCATCAACGGCTACTTCTCTATGTCCGAGATGGCGCTCACCACGGCCAAGCGCGCCGTGTTGGAGCACGAGGCCGAGGAAGGCGACAAGCGCGCCGAGCGTGCCATTAAGCTGGCTGCCGACTCCGACCAGCTGCTCGCCACCATCCAGGTTGCCATTACGCTCGTGGGCTTCGCCTCGTCCGCCGTCGCCTCGACGAGTCTGTCCGACCCGCTCGCCACGTGGCTCATGAGCTTTGGCATCGCGCCGCTCTCCGCCATCGCGCGCGGCCTGGCGCCGGTCATCATCACCGTCGCGGTCGCCTTCGTGTCCATCGTGATCGGCGAGCTCGTCCCCAAGCGCATCGGCCTGGCCAATGCCGAGGGCGTGTCCAAGCAGGTCGTGGGACCGTTGTCGTTTTTCCAAAAGATCGCCCGTCCGCTCGTGTGGCTGACCGGTGCCTGCTCCGATGGCCTGGCCCGCATCCTGCGCATCAAGAGCGCCGACGACCGCCAAAACGTCTCGGAAGAAGAGATCAAGTACATGGTCTCGGAGCAGGACGACCTGCTCGACGAGGAAAAGCGCATGATCCACGAGATCTTCGACCTAGGCGACACCGTTGCCCGCGAGGTCATGGTGCCGCGCGTGGACACCACCATGTGCGAGGACGACGAGACGGTCGCCGACGTGTTGTCCACCATGCGCCAGACCGGCTTCAGCCGCATCCCCGTCTATCACGAGGATCCCGACAACGTCGCCGGCATTGCGCACATCAAGGACCTGATTCAGCCCGCGCTCGACGGCAAGGGCGACCAGCCCATCGCCGGCTTTTTGCGCGACGCCACCTTTGTGCCCGACACCAAGGACATCCTACCGCTGCTGTCCGAGATGCAGACCTCTCACGACCAGATCGTGGTGGTCGTAGACGAGTACGGCGGCACGGCCGGCATCATCACCATCGAGGACATCGTCGAGGAGATTGTGGGCGAGATCGAGGACGAGTTCGACCCCGACAACAAGTATCTCACGCGCCTTTCGCGCCGCGAGTGGCTCGTTGATGGGCGTTTTTCGTGCGATGACGCGATTGAGCTTGGTTGGCCGCTCGAGGAAAGCGATGATTATGAGACCATCGCCGGCTGGATCTTGGAGCTTTGTGACTCGGTGCCCGACATCGGAGAGGTGTTTGAGGTCGCGGGGTACAAGTTTAAAGTGCAGTCGATGCGTGGCCAGCGCATTTCGCTCATTCGCGTGATCGCTCCGGCCGAAACCGATAAGAAGGATTCCGAGTCTTCGGTAGACGAGCCGACGACGTCGGGTGCGGGTTCCGCGAATCCGCACGACGGCGACGAGTAGGACAAGGAAGAGTAGGGGAGAGTTATGGCAGGCCTGTTCAACATCCTTAAGGTCACCGTCAGCGAGGACAAGATCTGCGCGCACGTGCTGGTGAACCCCGGCATGCCGCTCATGACCTCGGAGGATATCGAGGCTACGGCGCGCGTGTATTACCTGGTGCCGGCGATTGCCAAGCACCTGTGCCTGGGCGATTCTGGCCGCGAGTTCCAGGACTGCATGGGCCAGACCGAGCTTTGCCATCTGCTGGAGCATGTGACGGTCGAGCTCATGAACGAGACCGGTCTTGCCGGTAGCATCTCGTGCGGCCGCACGCGCGTAAGCGAGCACGACGAGCGCGTCTTTGAGGTTGAGCTTTCGTGCCCCGACGACGCGCTGGCCATCGGTGCGCTGTCTTCGGCCACCTTTATGATGGACTGGGCGTACCTGCACGCCGACCAGCCTGCCCCTGACGTGGAAGGCACGGTCGCGGGCCTGCGCAACCTGGTACTGGGCATGCGCGCCGAGGCCGAGGGCAAGGATCCTCACGAGGCCGTCGCCGCTGCGAACGGCGAAGATGCTGTCGAGGACGAGGGCGCTGACGAGGGCGATGTGCCGGCCGACGCCGAGTCCGTTGCCGATGCGACCGCCGAGCCTGTTCCCACCGAGCCCCAGGGTGTCCCCAACTTTGACGACGAGCCCCAGGTGGCGATTGATACCGAGGGCGCGGTTGCCGAGAACCACGAGGCTTCCGCTGCCGTCTTTGGCGGTGCGGCGACGGTTCCGGCAGGACCTGCGCATGAGGGCAGCCTGCCGCTCGTGGACGGCGCCGGCGAGGACCCGGGTGCCACGGCGGCCATGCCGGCTATGCCCCAGGAGTAGGCCTACGCGTTTATCACCATCACGTACCTGCGCCTTTGCCGTACGTAGATGAGCGGAGCGGCAAGTGATGCGCTGCGGGTATAATGGACAACATTCAAACGGTGGGCACCGACGTGCCCGCAGGAGAGGAATGATCATGGGTAAGACTTTCAGCTTTGTCTCCGGCGCACTTTTTGGTGCCGCTGCCGGCGCTATTGTCGGCGTTGCTCTGGCCCCGCGCTCGGGCGCCGAGACCCGCGCCATGGCTGCCGATATCGCCAACGACGCCTGGGACAATATGCGCGACACCTACGAGCACAGCGCCGAGGAGGCCCGTGCTGCGGTGAATGACTTTGGCCCGATGGTCGACGCCAAGACCGACGACCTGCGCGCCAAGGTCGACCTGGCCCGCGAGCGCATGGACCAGCTGCGCGAGCAGCTCAACGACGCCATTTCGGGTGGCAACGTGACGCCTGCCGCCGACGTCGTGGTCGAGAATGCCGTCGAGGCTGATACCGAGGCTGCGGAGCCCTCGACCGAGGCATAATGCGCGCCGGGGATTTTGTCGGCGCCAAGATCTATCGCAAGCCTACCGAGGACAAGCGCACCAAAAAGGACGGCACGCCGCGCAGCCCTAAAAAGCTCGGAAAGATTCACTTTCCGGTCTTTACCCCGGGCGGTACGCGCGTGGTCGGCTTTATGGTCCGCCAGTCCGATATCGCGGGCATGATCGAGCGTCCCGATCGATTCGTAGCGCTCGACGCCATTGGTGTCTACGAGGGCGCCATTGCGGTCGATGACGTCAAGGACACGTACGATGCCGCCGCCGCCAAGCGCCTCGACATCAACCTGGACGATTGCATCATCTGGGTCGGTATGGACGTGCGCACGGAATCGGGCGACGTCGTGGGCTATTGCTCGGATGTGGAGTTCAAGCCGCGTTCGGGCATCGTGCAGGCATTCTATGTGACCGCCGGTGCTGCTTCGAGTGTTTTGGTTGGTGACACGCAGGTGCCGCCGACGATGCTGCGCGGTTATGCGGACGGCGCAATGATCGTTTCGGACGAGGTCAAGTCGCTCGGGTATTCGGGCGGTGCGGCTGCCAAGGCCGCCGAGGCCAGCGTCGTGGTGGGCGACAAGGTCAAAAAGGGCGCCAAGGTGCTCGACGACAAGGGATCGGTTGCCGTGGACAAGGGCAGTCGCGCACTGGGCAAGCAGCTCGGCAAGACGCGCGGCATGTTCAAGGCCTTTAAGGACGAATACCAAAAGGCGAGCGGAGGCTCGTCAAAAGCTACAAAATAGCGACGTACCAAATGATGGGAGGCAAGCCGGAGACCTGTTGCTCCGGCTTGCTGTGTTTATGGGGGAGGGCACATGCGCCAAAACGGATCCAACTTAAACGGGCGTTCGGGTGCGCGTCCGACGGCGCGCCGCGACCTGGGGCAGCTGCCCAGCGGTCAGCGCAAGCGTCACCGTAAGCCCGGCGCGATGTACCTCAACCATAGCCGCGGGTTTAGCGATCGCAGTGCGCGCATCGGCAACAGCCGCACACCCCGTCGTTCGTCTCGCCTGCCCTACGCGCTTATCGCCGTGGGTTGTGCACTCGTGCTGTTTATCGCTGCCGTCGTGGGCTACGTCAACCGCAGCGTGGACGTGGAGCTCAACGGCCGGAAGACCGCGGTGCGCGTGGGCTCTACGCTGCAGAATCTTATCGACGATCAAAGCCTGACCGAAACGTACGACGCCGGCGATCTGCTGGCCGTCGACGACAGCGTGCTCAAGCGCCATGGCGGCGAAAAGCTGTCGGTGAAGGTCGACGGCAAGCGCGTGAAGCAAGGCAAATGGGATAGTCGCGAACTTGAGGGCGGCGAGAAGGTGACGGTCAAGGATGGCCGTAACACCTACGAGAAGCACGAGGTTCAGGCTGCGGTTATCGAGCCCAAGCTCAAGATCGAGGGCACGGGCGCTATCGAGTATGTGCAGACATGGGGTGTCCAGGGCCGATCCGAGGTGTGGGTTGGTGAGCAGTCGGGCAAGACGCAAGACCGCGGCGAGGTTGTGCCCGCCACCGATTGCGTCGTTGCGTGCGCCAGCGTGGCGCCCAAGGGCAACAAAAAGTACGTGGCGCTGACGTTTGACGAGGGTCCGAGCGGCGCTACCAAGCAGATCTTGCAGGTGCTCAAGGAAAAGGGCGTCACCGCGACGTTCTTCCTTTCGGGCGATGCGGCCGAGGCCTCGCCTGCCACGGCCAAGGCGATTGTCGATGCCGGGTGCGAGATCGGATCCAACAGCTACAGCGACGATTCGCTCAAGGGCGAGGACCGTGAGGCGGTACGCGAACAGATCACGAAAGGCACCGATGCGATTAAGTCGGCGACCGGCGTGAAGACGATGCTGCTGCGTGCTCCCTACGCTGCCTTTGACGAGCAAAACTGGATTGATGCGATGGACCTGGTCTCCGCCGTGGTCTCGTGGAATATCGACTCGGGCGACTGGCTGCTCAACGGTGCCGACGAGCAGGTCTCGACGGTGCTCGATTCGGTGACGCCGGGCAATATCGTGCTGCTCACCGATAGAGACGAATGCGCCGAGCAGACACTCGAGGCGCTGCCGCAGATTATCGATGGCCTTGTCGCCGACGGCTACAAGATCGTGACGCTCAGCGACCTGGTCAAGACGGACACGGCATTGAGTAAAAAGCTCACCTCGCTGACGAAGGTCACCATGCCCAAGGACGCCGTGTTCCCCCAACTTGCCGAGGACGAAGATACCACAGAGTAGTCATTGGGTAGTCATTTAAGAACGTCCCCAATGACTATGTCACGGATGCGTCAGCGTTTGGTATGCCTGCAATGTGCAGCGCATAAATTCGATGCCGCAGGGCGATGCTGATGCTATAGTTACTGCGGTTAATGAGGGTCAAGAGAAAGGTTACAGGTGAAATCCAAACCTCGACCATACAGTCGATGACCCCATGCAGGTGCTTTTTGCGCATGCACGGGGTGTAAGCGTCGAGCGGCGTGCCGCCCGCGCATGCGTATACATATCCAGAAGCCCCCGGACGTCGCACATGCGGCCGCGTCCGGAGGAATAATGATGGGGAGCACCATTGAATTATCTGAGTGAGATGCTCAAATTGCCGGTCTTGGACGTCGATGGAGAAAAGCTCGGCGTGGTGAACGATTTTGGTATTGCTACCGGCGAAGTTTTTCCGCACGTGACGTCGCTCGCGTTCCGCGGTCCCGGCAAGACGCCGTTTATGATCAGCTGGCGCAAATGGGTCGACCGTATCGACGAGACGGGTGTACACCTTAAGACGTCGGCCACCGAAATCCGTTTTTCGTACCTGCAGCCGACCGAACTCTTGCTTGCCCGCGACGTGCTCAACAAGCAGATTGTCGACACGCAGGGCATGAAGGTCGTGCGCGTAAACGACATCAAGTTTTCCATGTCGGGCGAAAATCAGCTGCGCCTGCTGGGCGCCGAGGTCGGTGCCCGCGGTCTGCTACGCGCCATCAGCCCCGCGCTCGAGCATATCGTCGAAGGCTTTATGAAGCACCTGGGCAAGCCGCTCAGTGAGGACATCATCGCTTGGTCCTACATGGACCTGCTCGACCGCTCGACCAAGAACATTCAACTTTCGGTGTCGCACAAGACGCTCGGCGAGCTGCACCCTGCCGACATCGCCGATATTATCGAGCAGCTCGACCCGCGCCTACGTGCGCAGGTGTTTGCGCAGCTCGATACTGCCCAGGCCGCCGAGGCCATCTCGGAGTTCGATGACGACGAGCTTATGACCGAGATGCTCGAGGGCCTGTCCGACACGGACGCATCGTCGATGCTGGCCATGATGGACCCGGACGATGCAGCTGACCTGATCGACGAGCTCGATTACGAGAAGGCCGAGAAGCTCCTGCGCCTGATGGGCGTCAAGGAGGAGAAGGCGATTCGTAACCTGCTGGGTTATGAGGACAACACCGCCGGTCGCATCATGACCTCGGAGTTTGTCTCGCTGCCCGCCACGGCGACGGTCGGCGATGCCATCGAGGCGATTCGCAAACTCGATGAGGACTTCGAGAGTGTCTATTACGTCTATACCGAGGATCCGAGCGGCATGCTCACCGGCGTGCTTTCGCTGCGCACGCTCATCGTGGCCGACCGCGATGCCACGCTGGGCCAGCTGGCCTATCGCGACCTGGTGTATGTGTCGCCCGACGATGACCAGGAAGACGTAACGGACGAGATGACCAAGTACGACCTGGTCGCCATCCCCGTTTGCGACGAGAACCGTCACATCTTGGGTATCGTGACCTTTGACGACGCCATGGACGTTATCGCCGAGGAGCACCAGGAGGACCTGCAGATCGCAGGCGTCGGTTCGGGCGATAGCGCGTCCGACGACTCGACGAATGTGCTCAGCTGGTTTGTGCATCGCCAGTACTGGGTTGTCGTGTGGGGTATTGCCTCGTGCATCATGGCAACAGTGCTGGGGACGGCGCTGGGCTCTGCGCATCTGGTGGTGTTCCCCATGTGCGCCATGCCGCTCGTGCTGCTGGCTGCCTCGCGTATGGTGTCGTTCGTCAAGAACTACTTCCTGGAGTACGACGGCCATGACGATGAGCCCAAGCCGTATCTGGGGTTCTTCTTCCAGAGCACGGGCATGGGCCTGATTCTGTCGCTCGTGACCTACCTGTGCGCCCAGCTGGTGCGCACCGCCGCATTCCCCGACGCGTCCATGTTTGAAGAGCAGCTCTTTACCGGCTGCTTTAACATTGCGGCCATCGTTTGCCTGATTGGCAACATGAGCGCCGTGATTTACCTGATGGTGCTGTTCTGGCGTGACGAGCACGACCTCAATACGTCGGGTACCGCCATGAACGTCATTGCCGTCATGATTTCATGCGTGGCGTACTGCATCGCCGCAGTGCTGCTCACCATGTCGGTCATTGGCTAGGTGGTCGCGTGCAAAACACGAAGCAAAAGGCGAGCACCAAGCAAAAGCTGACCATCGCGGCCATCTTTGGCGCCATGGGCCCTGGCCTTCTGGCGGCGCTTTCGGGCAATGACGCCGGCGGCATCGCCACGTATTCCAGCGCCGGTGCCAGCTATGGCTACAAGATGCTGTGGATGCTTCCTGTCATGACCGTGCTGCTCATCGTGACGCAGGAGACTGCGGCGCGTTGTGGCTGCGTCACAGGCAAGGGCCTGGCTTCGCTCATCCGCGAGCGCTTTGGCGTGCGCAGGAGCGTGCTGGCCATGGCGGCGCTGCTGATCGCCAACACGGCCGTGACCATCTCGGAGTTTGCGGGTATCGCGAGCGGCCTTGCCCTCTTTGGCGTGCCAGCGAGCATCTCGGTGCCGCTGGTGGCGCTGCTGGTTTGGATGCTTACCATGTCGGGCAGCTTCCAACGCATCGAGAAGATTCTGCTGCTGGTGAGCTGCGTGTTTGTGACCTACATCGTCGCTGCATTTATGGCTGGTCCCAGCTGGGGCGAGGTGGCGGTCGACCTGGTTGTGCCCAACATCCAAAACGACCCCAGTTACGTGTCGCTTGTGGTCGCAACGATCGGCACCACCATCGCGCCGTGGATGATCTTCTTGGCGCAGAACAACGTGGTCGATAAGAATGCGGGCGAGGACGATATCGTGCTGCAGCGCATCGACACCGTGAGCGGCTCGATTGCTGCCGATGTCATCGCCGGCTTTATTATCATCACGACCGGTACGGTGCTGTTCCCCGCGGGTATTCAGATTAGCGACGCTGCCGATGCCGCCCGCGCATTGGAGCCCATCGCGGGCCAGTGGTCCACGGTGCTGTTTGCCTCGGGGCTGGTCGCGGCGAGCTTCTTGGCCGCCTGCGTGCTGCCGGGCGTTACGTCGAGCGCTATCTGCGAGGCATTTGGCTGGGAGCGCGGTGCCGACCGCAGCTGGGACGAGGCCCCGGTTTACCGCGGCATCATTACGGCCATCATCGGTATCTCTGCCGTGCTGGTGCTTATGCCCGGCGTCGATCTGTTCCAGATTATGATGACCTCGCAGGTCATCAATGGCGTGCTGCTGCCTGTAGTCTTGGTATTCCAGGTGGTTATCGCGGCCGACCGTCACATTATGGGTGCCAACCGCAACGGTCGCGTGTGGAACATGCTCACTTGGGCGACTATCGCCGTGATTACGGTGCTCACGGTCGTCATGTTTGTCCTGCAAGCGATGGGCTACAGCGCTTAACGCCCACTTTTGCTTCCGAACAGGCCGCAGCGATGGGGCGCGGCCTGTTTTTTGTCTGCTATAGGGTGTTAGTTATATAGCAATGGACAAAAAATGCCAAATATGAGTACTGTTGCTAAGTGAATAGCATTTACATCCTAAAAGATAATGAACATAGCCTATAGTATGTTCATTAAAATTGGCTTCAATACGCCTTAAACCAGTCAGGTTGGCTGCTTTAGGGGGTTGTAGGGGTGGCGCGCGCAGACGTGGTGTAAGAGTGTCCTGAGGTCCGTCGCTGCAAGCCCCGATGTTACTCCTTCTTGAGGCCGCGCTTCTCGACTATCTCGTCCACTATCTCCCTGGCGCGCCGCCCGAGCGCGCGGCGCCTCCCCTCTGTCGGGGCCGGCCTGTCCGCGGTCTCGGCGAAGCCCTCGGCGGCCGAGGCCTCGGAGAACACGCGCTGCTGGGACCACTGCCCCTCGGTCTCCATGAGGCTCGCGCACGTCAGGCGCAGCATCGACTCCCTCGAGGGGAAGGACTGCACGACCCTGTAGCGGCGCTTGATCTCGCGGTTGGCGCGCTCCTGGACGTTGTTGGTGCGGAGCTTGGCCCAGTGCGCCCTGGGGAAGGCCGTGAACGCCAGCGCGGAGTCCTCGGCCTGCTCGAAGACCTCGCCGGCCCTGGCGGACACCGACGCCACCCAGGGCGCCGCCTCGGCCCACACGCAGCGCGCGAGGTCGGGGTCGTCCTGGTAGACCGCGGCGTGCACGAGGTCCCTGACGGCCGCCTTGGAGTCCTCGGGCCTGCCCGAGCAGGCGCTCTGGAGGTTGCGCTGCAGGTGCGTCACGCAGCGCTGCCAGGCGCAGCCCTGGAACAGGCGCGAGACGGCGGCCACGAGCCCGGCGTGGCTGTCGGAGACCACGAGGCGGACGCCGGCCAGCCCGCGCTCGCGCAGCCCGCCGAGGAATGCCGCCCAGGAGTCCTCGCTCTCGGTGTCGACCACGTCGCAGCCCAGGAAGTGCTTGCGCCCGTCGGCGCCCAGCCCGATCGCGGTCACGACGCCCTGCGAGACGACCGACGAGCCGACCCTGCAGCTCATGTAGGTGGCGTCGAGCCACAGGTAGCAGCACGGCGTGCCCGAAAGGTCGCGGCGGCGGAACTCCGCCACCTCGGCGTCGAGGTCGGAGCAGAGGCTCGAGACCTCCGAGCTCGACAGCGAGGATATGCCCAGCTTGGACGCCACGCGCTCGACCTTGCGGGTGGACACGCCGCACACGTACATCTCCTGCACGATGGCGGCCACCGAGGTGTCGACGCGCGACCATCGCGCGAGCATGCCCTCGGGGTAGTAGGTGCCGTGCCTGAGCTTGGGTATCTCGAGCTCCACGTCGCCCACGGCGGTCTTGAGCGACCTGGGGCGGTAGCCGTTGCGGCTGTTCTCCCTGCCGTCGCTGCGCTCGTTGCGGCTCGCGCCGCACATCTGCTGGGCCTCGGAGTCCATCAGTGCGTTCATCACGCCGCCCAGCACCCTGCACGCGAACTCGCGCGCGTCGCCGCACTCCTGCCAAAGCCTCGCCGCCTCGAGGGCCTCGTCGCGACCGAGGCGCAGTACACTCTCTTCTTGGGGCATCGCCTTTCCTTCCATTCGTCACCTTCATTACTCCAACGACGAATTCTAGGCGGTGTCCCCTCCCTTTCAAGAAAGGGCGGAGGCGGGGCATGCCCCGCCTCTTACACCACATCTCTGTGCGCTACCGCACGAGGCGCGGAAACGATGTCTGGAGCGACGGAGCGGCCTGGAATTCATCCGTAGAGGTCTTCATTGGCTGCGCCAGGAGTGTCCCTAACTGCCGGAGGGGGTGTCTGCCGTGGCAGACACCCCCTCCGGATGTGGGAAGTTTGCGCTGCAGGTTACTTGTCGGTGCCCAGCTTGTGCGGCTTGAGAGCGAGCGCATTGACGAGTGCGTCGGTGGCAGACTTGACGGCTGCCGGCTGCGGATCGTTAACGTGATCCTCGGGATGCACGGGCAGGTCCTTCTTGACGGCATCGTGGATCAGGTTGAGGTACTCGGTCACGCCGGTGGCCGACAGGTGCGTGCCGTCGCCGTCGAACAGGTCGTTGCGGTTGGCGCTGTGCCCGTACCAGTCGATAACGCGTACATTCTTGTAGCGCGTGGCGGCGTTGGCGATGGCCTGGTTTGTGGACCCGACCCACGGCTGCGGGCTACGCGTGTTTACAAACACGACAATGCGCTGCTCGCCGGCGTCGGCCATGATCGCGTCGACCTGGGCGTCCGTTACCAAACCGTTGGTGCCCAGGGCAAAGACCACGATCTTGCCGGCAAGGTTCTGCTGGATATAGCCCTCAAATGTCGCGCGGCCCGCATCAAACTGGCGGCCCTTTTCGGCATCGATATGGCTGTGCGGGAACACGCCGTCAAAGGAATCAACGGCGCGCAGCGACACGGAGTCGCCGATCATCAACAGGTCGTAGGAGCCATCGGGGAAGCCGTCGTTGTCCTTGTCGGTGTCGTCGGCCGCCTGCTGGTCGGTGGGCGCGGTGTTTTTGGCTTCCTTGTTCAGAACTTCGGCGCCCTCGCCGCTCAGCGCAGACGTCTCGGGCACAAAGATCAGGCCGCCCAGTGCAACGACCAACACGACAGCGCAGGCTGCGCAGACAGGGACGTGCGCGCGTGCCCAGTTGGCGGGCGTGGTGGTGCCATTGCGGAATTCGGTGACGGTGCGGCCGAAGGCGCCCTTCCTAAACGGCGTTTCGATAAAGCGATAAGAGCACTCGGCTACGGCGACTACCACAAGTACCTGCAAGATGTACTGCCACCAGGGCGTATCGTTGATGTTGGCGACCGGGTTCATGAGCAACAGCAGCGGATAGTGCCACAGGTAGATGCTGTACGAGCGCTTGCCAACCCACACGAGCGGCTTGGCGGACAGCACGCGGGCAACCATTCCCTGGGGCTGCACGCAGGCCGCGATGACCATGAGCGTGAGGATGGAGCATAACAGCGTGCCGCCGCGATACTGGAACGCGGTATAGCCGTTGGTGAGCGCGACCATGGCGGCAAGGCCAACCAGACCCACGACGCCCAACACATCGATGGATGCGGGCGAGGACCAAAAGCGCACGAGGGCGCTCGGCTGTGCCGGGGCGGTCTCGGCTGATTCGTCGGCCTTCTCGCCAGGCTTGCCCTCGGTGCTCTTGCCGCGCTTGGCGGCGCCAGCCAGGCGATTGAGCCCCAAACGATGAGCGAGACGCACCGGCGCCAGGTCGCGATCGGGGATAAAGGCCATCCAGGCACCCAGTAGCAGCGAGAACACGCGGGTGTCGGTGCCGTAGTACACGCGGCTGGGGTCGGCGGCAGGGTTGTAAAGCACCATCATGGCGAGGGCAGATACCGCGGCAAGGCCCAGAACCACGCGGCGCGTGTTGGGCTTGCTCACATGCATGGATACCATGGCAAACAGCAGTGGCGGCCAAATCAGGTAGAACTGTTCCTCGATGGCAAGCGACCAAAAGTGCGTGAGCGGCGAGGGGTCGCCCAGAGCATTGAAGTATGAGACGTTTTGGGCAATCTGCCACCAGTTGTTGAAGAACAGCAGCGACGGCAGGATGTCGGGGCGCATCTTGGTGAGCATCACGTGGTTAAAGATGGTGCACAGCGCGCAGGTCACGAACACTACCGTTACCACGGCGGGGACCAGGCGACGGATGCGGCGAATCCAGAAGCTTTTAAGATCGATGCGGCCGGTCTTAGCGACTTCGTTGAGCAGCAGGCGCGTGATCAGATAGCCCGAAAGCACAAAGAAGATCGTGACGCCGAGCAGGCCGCCCTGAGCCCACGTGAGGTTGAGGTGATAGAGCACCACCGCGACGACGGCGAGCGTACGCAGACCGTCGAGCGCGGGAATGTAGCGGGACTTGGGGCGCGTGGGCGCCTGTTCTTTTGCGGCGCTGTTGGTGCGGTCACCCTTGTTGGCGGGCACGCGATGAGAGTCTGCGGCGCGGCGCGGCTCGGTGGCTTGTCGGTTAGCGCGCGAACGTTCGTGCGGCGCTCGTTGATCGCTCGCGTGGCGTGAGCTGCGTGAGCTCGATCGCGGGAATTGTTCCATAAAACTTCATCCAATGACGAGAATAATCAGCACGCCTTCATTGTAGCCGCCTGCTCCTGTGAATGCTTGCTGCCGGTGCAAGCTCAAGCGCGCGTTCACATCAAAGTGAACTAAAGTTATAGAGGCGCGAGAGCGCACGATTGACGGCCAACAGCGGGTGCAGAGCTCGCGGACGAGGAGGTTTCCATGGCAGATTGCGGCATCGTTGCGGTGTTCGGCAGTATGAACATGGACCTTTCGGTGGCGTGCGAGCGCATGCCGCGTGCGGGCGAGACCGTCGGCGGCAGCGGATTTATCAGCAATGCCGGCGGTAAGGGCGCCAACCAGGCCGTGGCAGCTGCGCACATGGGCGCGCGCACGTGCATGATCGGCGCGGTCGGGCGCGATGCGTTTGGCACGTCGCTCGTGGCGGGGCTCCAAGATGCTGGCGTGGACTGTGACTTTGTGGCGCGTCGTGATGATGTGGAGACGGGAACGGCGACCATCATTCGCTGTGAGGGCGACAACCGCATTGTGCTGTCGCCGGGCGCCAATCATGCGCTTGCGGGCGAGGACGTTGCCCGCGCGCTGAGACGCCTGGTGGCCGATGAGCTCGACGGCGACGCCAGCGAGATTGCCCCGGCTGCCGGAAGCGTCTTTATCGCCCAGGGCGAATGTGACCTTGCGGCGACTGCCGAGGCGCTTGTTTGCGCTCACGAGCTGGGGTTCTATACGGTCTTTAATCCAGCGCCTGCCTGTGAGTTGCCTGCGGAGGTCTGGTCTGCAGTCGACCTGGTCTGCCCCAACGAGACTGAGTGCCAGGTGCTGACGGGCATCTTGCCCGCGGATGATGCGAGCTGCGTCGCGGCGCTCAATGCCCTGCTCGCCAAGGGTGCTGGAGCTGCGGTCATCACGTTGGGCGGCGCCGGGTCGGTTACGCTTGGCGATGACGGCGAGCTGCTGCGCATGCCGGCGCTTTCGAGTGCGGTGGTCGATACGACGGCCGCGGGCGATACATTTATCGGTGCGCTTGCTGCAGCTCGTCTGGAGGGCCTGCCGCTCTTTGAGTGCATGGCGGTGGGCGCGCGCGCCGCGGCGGTGACGGTGTCGCGCTTGGGCGCACAGCAGTCGATTCCCACGCGAGCCGAAGTTGAGCGCGTGTTTGATTTAGACGATTTAGTACAAGACGGAGAAGCGGAGTAGAACAATGGCAATTAAGAAGCTGATCCTTGATCTGGATATGGGTGTGGACGATGCGATGGCGCTTGCCTATGCCATCGCGAGCCCCGAGGTGGAGCTCGTCGGCATTACCACGTGCTTTGGCAACGTGCGCGTCGACCAGTCGGCGCATAACTGCTTGGCGGTGCTCGACCTGTTGGGTCGTCCCGAGGTGCCGGTGTACCTGGGTGCCGACCGTCCTCTGCAGGCGACTGAGCCCTATACGCCGCCGGCGTCCACCGCGCTCATTCACGGCAAGAACGGCATCGGCGGCGCGAGCGTGCCGTCGTCGCCCTACGAGCCGGTGGGGGCGACGTCTGCCGACGGTAACGCTGCGGTCGATTATCTGATCGATGCCGCGCGCACCTATGGTCCCGATCTGGTCTACGTAGCGACCGGCCCGCTCTCCAACTTGGCGCTTGCCCTGGAGCGCGATGCGGCAGCGGTGATGTCTATCGGCCGCGTGGTGATTATGGGCGGCGCCCTGACCGTGCCCGGCAACGTGAGCGCGGGCGCCGAGGCCAACATGGCAAGTGATCCCGAGGCGGCCGACGCCGTGCTGCGTTCGGGCCGCAAGCTCACTATGGTGGGTTTGGATGTGACGCATCGCGTGGTGCTCACGCGTCGCGACATTGCCGGCTGGACGGGCTCGGGCACCATGGCCGGTTGCGCGTTTGCGAGCATGGTGGAGCACTATATTGGCTCGTACGAGATGAACGCCCCCTACCTGGGTGGTTGTGCGCTGCACGATCCGCTTGCCGTCGCCGTGGCGATTGACCCCACGCTCGTGGGCGCGCTCGGCTGTAACCTGCGCGTCGACCTGCTCGGCGAGTATCGCGGCCGCACCATCTGCGATGAGCGCCGTGTGGCCGACCCCGACAAGAGCGCACTCGTGGCGCTGACTGTTGACGCTCCGCGCTTCCTGTCCGAGTTCAAGACGCGCATGGCCCGTGTCCTTGGCTAAGTTGTCTTTTTGGATGGGGCTTTTTTTGACTGGTATGATTGGTGCGACTATTCGAACCAGCTAAAAGAGCCCCGTCCCAATTTGACTATCGAGAGGATCTGCCATGGAGCGCATCGCGAGTTTTTCCGTTGACCATCTGCTGCTTGAGCCCGGCGTGTATGTGAGCCGCATCGACCGCGATCCGGCGACCGGTGCTGCCGTCACCACGTTTGACCTGCGCCTGACCACGCCCAACAAGGAGCCGGTCATGAACACGGCCGAGTGCCACACCATCGAGCACCTGGGTGCAACGTTCTTGCGCAATCATGCCGAGTGGTCGAGCCGCATTGTCTACTTTGGCCCCATGGGCTGCCGCACGGGCTTTTACCTGGTCGTGTTTGGCGAGGTGACGAGCGAGAAGATCTTGCCGCTCGTCCGCGAGCTGTTTGAGTTTGTCGCCGGCTTCGAGGGCGATGTCCCCGGTGCCGCTCCCGAGGAGTGCGGCAACTACCTGGACCAGAACCTCCCCATGGCTAACTGGCTTGCGCGCCGCTACCTCGACCGCGACCTGGCCGATATCGACGAGAAGCATCTGCACTATCAGCAGGCGTAAGAGCTTTATCGCCCAAAACGCGCGCATTGGGCGCCTTTGCTTATGCGGGGGCGCCTTTTTGTTGATTGGTCGGGACGAGCGTTCAAAATCGCTCATGTTTGTTCTAGAATGTTCGTATAGTCACATTTACGAACAGGAGTGAACATGCATATCTATTCTGTTTCCGATCCCGAGTTCAAATCCTATGGCAACGTTTGGGATAACGTTTCGTCCGAGCTCACGTCGCCCGTGCTCGAGGCGCTCTCTGCCACGCCCATTCCCGAGGGCAGCAAGTACGTAGCAAGTGCGCCGGAGCTCGAGGACGTCAAGGATGCCGACAAGCTTGGCTTTCTCATGTTTGGTGGCCGTCCGTTCCAGCTGGGCTGGTGCAACGGCCACAACACGCGTCTCAACTGCCTGGAGTACCACCGCGCGAGCGAGTTCAACCTGGGCGCGCGCGACTTTATTCTGCTCGTGGCGCATCGCTGGGAGATCGAGGACGGCAAGCTCGACACCGCGTGCGTCAAGGCGTTTCGCGTGCCGGCGGGTACGGTCGTCGAAGTCTTCAACACCACGCTCCACTACACGCCCTGCATGGTCGATGACGGCGGCTTCCAGGTGATGGTGGCGCTGCCGGCGGGCACCAACGGCCCGCGCCCCGAGGCTGCATCCGACATGCCTGCCGCCGGTGACAGCTACTGCTACTGGAAGGCCGACAAGTGGGTCCTCTGCCATGCTGACAGCCCCAAGGCAGCCGAGGGCGGCTACGTAGGTCTCATCGGCAAGAACCTCGACATCACCGTGGACTAGCGCATCGCCCCAAACCACCACAAAGGTGCCTGTCTCCTTTGCGGTGGTTTGGGGCGGGCGGATATCGGGAAGTGCCAGACGGGGGAGGCTGCCGGGCGCCTTGCCGTCTGCGGATTTTGGGACATGCGGCCCGCTTTTTCGACCCATCTGTCGGTACACTAAAAGCACTATGGGTACCCGCGAGCGACATATCGGCAACGCGGCCGCCCGATCCGCACCCGTGGCGGATCCCAGGGGCGGCAGGCTCTTCGCCATGCCGCGATTCCTTGTTGGCATAACACATCAGGTGTACCGCCACCGCGTCTTTGCTATCGCCGGTGTCATCACCGCGATGTTCCTCATGCTTTTGGCAGTCTTGCCGGCACTGTTCGCCTTCGACCCCAAACTTTCTAACGCCGTGCCAGCCTATGGCGGGGTGTCCGAAGAGGTCGTGGATGCGCTCGTCCATTCGAGCTCTCTCCCGCTGCTTGTCGCCGCAATTGTATTTTCGATCTGGGGCGTGTCGGTCTATCTGCGCTGTTTGGACTATGTGTTGCGCCGTCGCCTTGTTGCCGTCGCCACCATCTGCGCCCTGTGGATGATCGAAGTCATTCTCAAGTACAAGTCGTTCACGCCGTTCTATGCCACCGTGCTGTGGTACCTGTACTACGTGCCCATGACGCTCATTCCGCTGCTCTACCAGTTGTGTGGTCTGCGCCTTGCGGGCCTGGAACAACACCGCCTGGGTCGTCGCTACTGCGCTGCGCTGTGGATTGTGGCCATCCTGCTTATCGGATTTGTGCTCACCAACGATTTTCACCAGCAGGTCTTCCGCTTTGACCGCACAATCGACACCTGGAGCAACGATTACACGTACGGCTGGGGTTATTTCGCCGTCCTCGTGTGGACGGCCTTTGACTTCGTGGCCTTTTTTATCCTGGTGGGCCGGTCCTCGTCCTTTCGCATCCAGCGTTTCTCGGGCACGGCGGCGCTCGTGCTGCTGGGCGGCGCATTCTTTGCCATCTCGTATGCGTTGCGCGTGCCTTGGGCATGGAGGCTCAACTTTTCGCTCGTCTATTGTGTCCTGTGCGTGGTGGCGATGGAAATCTGTCTCGATTGTGGTGTCATTCCGTCGTATCACGACATCGCCGGCATCTTCGACACCTTGCCGCTCGACCTCAAAGTTCTAACGCGCGACCTGCAGGAAGTCTATGCCACGCCGGTGTCAAAGCCAATGCCGGTAGGCGTGCGCGAGGAGTTGCGGACCCAGGAGCACGGCCGCGCCCATGCCTTTGCCGTGGCGTCCGATCCCGATGTGATGTACCGTGCCTTTCCACTGCTGGGCGGATCGGCCCTGCTTGCCCAAGACGTGTCGGAGCTCAATGAGCTTAACCGTGAACTGGCACATCGTCGCATGGAGCTGCAGCGTCAAAACGAGCTACTCGCCGCCGACTACGACCTTAAGACGCACCTGGCAGATCAAGAGGCCGAGACCTTGCTGGTCCAAGACGTAGACCAGGCGCTTGCCCGCGCGCTCGAAGGGATGTACGACCTGCTGAGCTCGCTGCCGCCGTTGACCGATGAGGCATCTTCGCACGAGCGTTACCGCATGCTGCAGCGCGCCAAGATGCTCGTCGCCTATTGCAAGCGCAAGGGGTCGCTCACGTTGGCACAGCACGGGGAGAGCGGTTTTGATCGCGACCGCATTCAGCTCATTGCCAACGAGCTCGCAAGCGACCTGCGCACCATCGATATCGATTGCGCCTCGATTATCGCCATACGGCGCCCGATGCACGCCAGTACGGTAAGCGCCCTGTACGACTGCGTGTATGACTTTGCGTTTTTTGCCTACACCACCGACCATCCGGCGCTTATGTATCACTTGGGCGACCATGACCGATGCAGTGTCGAGCTGCGCGCCACGCTTTTTTCCAACGATGATGAAGATCTTTCGCAGACGCCCGCTGCGCAAGAGCTCGAAAGCGCTCTGCAAGGGCGCAACGTGGCATACCGCCTTGAGGGCGATCCCGGCCAGCTGCGCATGATCGTTTTGATGCCGAGGGCGGGTGAGTGACGATGCAGATTTCGCTCATCCTTCCCCAAATCGTTGCGCTCGATGTTGTCTTTGCCCTGGCTGCGTGCCTGCAGACGATCCACGTCCCGCTCATCGCATCGCGCCGCTCGTCCTATAACCGTAAGGTGATTTGCGCCTACGAGGCGAGTCTTGTGCTTCACCTGATGATTTCGGCGCTCATCTTATTCGCGTCGTCTGGCTCGTATCTGGTGGCGCCGCTTGACGTTTGCGCCAGGGCAATGGGCGGAGCGTTGTGGCTCAATGCCGCGATCTTTGCCTATGGCGTGGCACTTATGGTGCGCTATCGTCGCCCCGTCATGCTGGTCGAGCTGCTGCTTGTTGTCGCCGTTACACCGCCGGTGGTTTTTGCCATGGGCTCGGCGTGGACCGTTGTCCTTATCGCAGAGGGAGCGTTCTTCCTGTTCCGTTCCATCGCGGCGCTCTTGATGGACGTCCGTAACCGCCAGGAGGATATCACCGCGTTCTCGACGATCGAGACCATCAACGTGATTCCCGTGGGCATCCTGTATCTGGACCCGAGGGGCCGTCCGCTGCTCATGAACCGCTGCATGCGCAAAAACCTGGTGGAACTTCATATGCCTACCGATCTGTGTGACATGAGCAGCACATGGAACGACCTGCGCAAACTTAGCATGCAAATGCCCGAAAGCAGTAGGAACCGTGTGCGGATTAACTTGGACCGTTTTGGTGAGGCTCGCGCGGTGATCGAGATTTCTCCCGCCGAGATTCGCCTATTTGTGCACGACGAGGTTATGGTTTCGGGCCGCCTCTTTGAGCGCATTATCGGACTGGACGTGACGGAGTATGCGCATGCCCACGACCGCCTGGCGCAAGCCAATCACCTGCTTGAGCTTGCGGGCAAAGAACTCCAGGCCCAGATCGAAGAAGTCAAAAAGGTTGCCGACAATGCGGCCTACCTACGTATGCGTGCCCGCGTTCACGATGTAATCGGGCAGCGTCTGTCCATTCTTCATCGCTATTTGGAGGAGGGGCGTCTGGACGATGAGTCGCTCGAGCAGATTGACCCGTTGCTACGCTCAATTGCCGCCGATTTGCGTAGTGACGGTGCCAGCGAGCCTGCAGAGCAGCTGGGTGATATCGTCCATGCTTTTGGCCTGGTGAGTGTACAGATCGATGTTGAGGGTGCACTGCCTGAGGACGCGCGTGTTGCTGCCGCATTTTTGCAGATTATCCGCGAGGCCTCGACCAATGCCACCAAGCATGCGCAGGCGCATCGGGTCCATGTGCGCCTGTGGCAGGAGGGGGCAGATGCTGACGCCGTCGCGCGCATGACGATTTCTAACGACGGGTCCCCGGCCCCCGTATCGTATCGCGAGGGAACGGGTATCCCAGGCATGAGGCATGTCGCGCAAAATCTGGGTGGCAGCCTAGAGGTCCACGCCGCCCCGCCCTTTACGCTTACGGTATCCATTCCGCTTAACGCCAACGACACGTCCCAAAGGAGAAGCTCATGATTCGCGTGCTAATCGTCGAAGACCAGGCCATTCTGCGCGAAAGTCTGGCGCGCTCCGTTGGCGACCAGCCCGATATGACCGTCGTCGCCGCGATCGCCGATGCCTCCGAGGCCTTGGGTGTCGCGCTCAAGGAGCGCCCGGACATGATACTGATGGACGTGTGCACCGAACACGATTCAAACGGCATCGTGGCGGCGGCGCGCATCAAGGAGCGGCTGCCCGAGTGCCGCATCATTATCATGACCGGCATGCCCGAGATCACCTTTGTCGATCAGGCCCGCGAGGCGGGCGTCGATAGCTTTGTGTACAAGAACGTCGGTATCGACGAGCTGTTCGCCGTGATGCGCTCTACGCTGGCGGGCTATTGCACGTTTCCCAAGCCGCCCGAGAGCATTTTTCGGGTACGGCGGCACTCGACGATGTCGAGCTGTCGATTTTGCGCCTTGCCTGCGAGGGCAAGAGCCGTCGCGAGATTGCGGCCGAGCTGTTTATGAGTGAGGGCACCATCAAGCGTCGCATCTCGGAGATCCTAAGCAAGACCGGCTACGACAACATCATGCGCCTTGCCGTGCATGCGGTGACCGAGGGCAGCATCGTTCCCAACATGGAGCGCTAGCGCTCGTTACGCATCGGCATAAAGCGGCGGGGCCGCAGGATTATCTCCTGCGGCCCCGCCTGACATGTGCGCGGATGTGTCCGCCAATCCGCGGCTGATGTTACGTGCCGTTACGCGATGGTTGCGCTGTAGGAGGCGACGTCCTCGTAGGAATCGGTCAGGTAGGCGTCGATGCCGATGGTCGTATTGACGAGGTCGTCAAGGCTATCGAGCGTGCCGTTCGAGAACGTGAATTCCTCGGTGGCGTTGGTGCCGGGCATCAGGTGAGCCGAGAACCAGGGTTCCTTCATGGTGCCGTTGACGTTGGTCTTGCCGGAAGGAGCGTAGAAGGTCAGGTCCTTGTCGCTCTTGTTGGTGATATTGACGACAAAGCCGATGTCGCCCCAGTCGTCCTTGAACTTCTCGGTGATGGTGATGGTGCACAGGTCGTCATCGGCGACGGTGACGGCGGGGGAGATTTCGATGCTCTGGACGTCGTCGTCTTCGACGGCCTCATCGATCTCTTCTTCCTTCTCGGCGTTCTCGCGATCCTTCTTCACCGTACCGGACAGATCCTTGTCGGACTTCGTAAAGATAAGCTTGTCGCCGTCCACCTCCAGGACGAGCTTGTCGTCCTTGAGCTTCAGGTCGTGCGACTCATCTTCGGCGGTAATCGTTACGGTGGTGGCGTCCTTGGCCTCCCATTTCAGGTCGGCGACCTCAAGGAACATGTCGAGGACGCCCGTGCCGTCTTCGTCGAGGATCAGGATACAGTTGAGGCCCCACTCCTTGAGCATATCCATGTACTCATCGGTGAGCTCTTCGCCGTCCAAGGTTCCACCCGAGTACTGCCAGCTGCCGACGAAGTTGGCCTTGGGGTCTTTGCCGCCGCCGCTGCAGCCCGTCAGGGCAAAGGCGAGCGCCAAGATACATGTCAGGAATGCGAGCGCGGACTTTTTGAACGTTGTCTTCATGGTGTCCTCCTTTATCGAACGAAACCCATAGAAGCAAATGCGGGGGTGGCGGATCCCCCGCCAATTACCAGATAGAGGGGTTAGGGCCTGGGCGTTCTGCAGTTGCTGCAGAACTTGCCGCCGTTTTCGCTGCCGCAGTTGGGGCAGAACCACTTGGCCGGTGCCGGGGCGGGTGCGGGGCTGCCGCACTCGGAGCAGAACTTGCCGGTGTTGGTGGCGCCGCAGCTGCAGGTCCATGCGCCGGCCACAGGTGCGGCAGCGGGTGCCGGTGCGGGGGCGGGAGCCGGAGCCGGCTGCGGGGCGGCCTGCTGCTGTGCCTGGCCGGCGGCGAACAGCTGGCTGGCGTTCATACCGCCCATGCCGCCTGCCATGCCCATGCCCATAAAGCCCGCCATCGCGCCGTTGGGGTTGGCGGCTGCCGCGCGCATTGCGTCGCTCTGGGCGCTGGCAATGTTGGCTGCCGCCATAGTGGGATCGCGCATGACCGCGGCTTTCTGCAGGTCCTTGATCATCTGCTCGTCCTCTTGCGAGGCGGCGATGGAGTTGACGCCAAAGCTCACGATCTCGACGCCGCGCAGGTCACGCCAGTCGGCAGAGAGGACCTCGTTGAGCGCACGGGCGAGCTCGGTGGTGTGGCCGGGGATAGCGCTGTAGCGGATGCCCATCTCCGAGATCTTGGCAAAGGCGGGCTGCAGAGCGGTGAGCAGCTCGGACTTAAGCTGGCTGTCGATCTTGTCGCGCGTATAGCTATCGGTCACGTTGCCGCACACGTTGGTGTAGAACAGCAGCGGGTTGGTGATGCGATACGAATACTCGCCGTTGCAGCGCACGGAGATGTCGACGTCCAGGCCAATGTTGTTATCGACCACGCGGAAGGGCACGGGCGAGGCGGTGCCGTACTTGTTGCCGATGATCTCCTTGGTGTTGATGAAGTAGACGCGCTGGTCCTTGCCCGCGTCGCCGCCAAAGGTAAAGCGGCTGCCGATATTGGCGAAGGTCTCCTTGATGGAATCGCCCAGGTTGCCGCTAAAGACGCTCGGCTCGCTGCCGGTATCGAAGACGAACTCACCGGGCTCCAGCGCGACTTCGATGATCTTGCCGTTTTGCACCACGAGCATGCCCTGGCCGTCGTTGACGGCGATGACCGAGCCGTTGGAGATGACGTTGTCCTCGCCGCGCGTGTTGGAGCTGCGGCCACCGGTGCGTTTGCTGCCCTTGCAGGCCAAGACGTCAGCAGGCATCGATTCGCAGTAGATAAATTCCTTCCACTGGTCGGCCATGACGCCGCCGGCAGCTCCCAATCCAGCTTTCAAGAGTCCCATGGTGATCTTCCTTTCTCGTCAAAGGCCGGGTGGTATTGGTTGGATTGCTTAGTCGTCCTTGTCGTCTTTCATGACAACGGTGGTCTCGGTGTGGCTGAAGGTGTCGTGTTTCTCGGTCAGGTCGAGCTCGCCACAATACTCATCGGCACAGGTTGCTTCGTTGGCCGTCTTGAGCTGGCCTACCAGTAGCACGTCTCCGATAATCACGATGATCAGCGGCGCGATGATATTGATGAGGATGCCCTCGATATCAAAGGTGAGGTAATCCGGATCGAAGGCGTATTCCCCCATAAAGAGAATCTGGGAGAGGATAAATCCGATCATAAAGAACAGCACCGAGGCGATGGCGAGCTTGGGCTTGGAGCAGGGGAGCTCGCCGACCAAGCGGCCGGTCTGGCCGTTCATGGCAAACAGGTAGCTCTTGCCGTTCCACGAGGTGGAGAGCATCCAGACGGGGAACAGGGCGTAGTCGCTGTCTTCCCAGGTGTAGTCGAGCTGCTTGCTTTCGACCGTGGCATCGTCGTATTCGTCGACGACGGTCTCGCGCAGGACCGAGATTGTGCTTTCTTCCATGCGGCGCTCGGCGCGCGCCTTGCAAGTCTCGCAGTCCTCGTCGTAACGGTTGGCGATGTAGCCGGGCATATATGCGACCGAGAACGGACGCAGTGCGTCGTAGTCAAACGGCTCGATGGCGTCCATGTGGCCGTCGGGCATCTTGGATGATCCGTCGACGGGCACGCGCTTAAACGAGATATTGCCCTTGCGATAGGCATCGTAGTGGTCGGTGGTCGTGACGGTGCGATCGGATTCCTCGGTCACGGTCTCGTTGGTCGCGTCAAAGTACACTTCGCCGTCAACGCGGGCGCCGTAGAGCCAAAACGGCACGTAGACACCTTGGACCTCGTCGATATGGTTGCCGGTGACAAAGCTCTTGGGCAGCAAGATCTTGCCCTTGTAGTGTTCCTTGAGTGCGGCCGTGACGTCATCGCGCCCGAGCTTAAACGGAATCACCAGGTCGGGCGAGAAGTCGCCAGAGAGCTGGCCGGGCGCCACGGCGGAGTTGCCGCAGTACGGGCAGGTGGTGACGGCGACGGTGCCGTCGGACACGAGCTCGGCGCCGCACGACGAGCAGATGTAGCCGGCGTTTTGAGCCAGCTCCTGCACGGCATCGTCGACAGCAGGCTTGGGGGCCGCGGCTGCGGCATCGGCTTTGGCATTTGCCTTGTCCTGGCGCTCGCGATAGAGGGCCTCGACTTCTTCGACTTCAAAACGCGAATCGCAGTAGTCGCAGACGAGCTTTTGCTCGGCACTGGCAAAGTGAAGGGGGCCGCCACACGCGGGGCACTGATAGTTGACGCTCTCGAAGGCCATGATCGGTCCTTTCCCTGCCGGAGGCTATGCGCCGATGGCGCCGCCGCAGTATTCGCAGCGCCCGCTGGCATCGGGAATGGTGGTTGCACCGCAGAAGGGGCAGGTGACCGCGGTCTTGGGGGCCTTAGCGGCCACGACGCTGTCGCGCGTTTCCTGACGCAGCTGCACCAGCGCGTCGCGGACCTCGGTTGCCTGGCGCTTGGCCTCGCGGTATTCGATGGAACCGCGCTGATCGATGGTGGAGTCGTTCACGCGCAGGTTGATCTCGGTAAAGTACGGCGTGTTGACGTGGATGGTCAGGTTAAAGTCGTAATCCAGGTCGTAGCGCGGCGGATTGTAGCTCTCGCGCTCGCCGTCTTTTGTCTCGCGATAGATTTCGGTGCGGTGCTCGTCGATATCCATATCGCAGCCGAGTACCTGCGAGAACTCGATGATGTCGGGATTGGCGTCGCGCCAGCGGCTCTGCGAAGTGATGATCAGCAGGCCCGCGTCTTCGTCGAGCATGATGTTGGTGCGCCCGGCCGAGAGTGTGCGCGTGGGGTTGAACGACGCCAGGCGCTCGGCATTGGCCTCGCGGTAGGCGAGTTGCTCGCGGATATCGTCCGCGGTGCTGGAGCGATAGCCGTGGAAGTAGGGGGAGAGCTTGCCGGCACACTCTTTGCACAGGTAGCCTTCGCTGATCTTGGTCTTTCCCAAAAGTCCCAGCTCGGTACCGCAAATCGCGCACTCTTTCTTCTCGAACATCTTGTCAAAGAAGCCCATGGCTGCCTCCCATCAACAGGTAGCGTGTGTCACTTTTGATGATGGGGGAGTGCGCGATCTTTCACGATACCCAGACGGCTCAAGGAATCTCCACAACTGGGACACATGGCCCATTTTTCATCCGACACATAGGGACACTCCTTGCCGCGGGTAGTCATTGGGCACTCATTGGGGACGTACTTAAATGAGTGGCAGTTGGAGACACTCCTTGCCGAGCTAGAGGCCGCGCGTGCCCCTTCTGGTCCATGAGGCTCAAAACCGCGGTGTGACGTGAACGGCTGGGGTCAAATTTGCAGCATTTCAAGCCTGGCTTCGATATTGAGACTGGTTCTTTATTAAAATAGATTTCCAGACAATTGAGCGGCTGGGGGTTAACCATGAGGGGCATGGGAGACACAACCGCATATTTGCGTCGGGGCATTCGGGAGATTATATGCCTGGTGCTGTTCTTCTTCACGTTTTTGGCGTGCGAGTATCTTTTTGATGTGCGCATGGCCGAGTTCGTGTCTCCGAACGAGGTCGTTATTTATGAGAGCCTTGTCATCGGCGCGAGCGTGATTGGCTTTTTTGTGCGTCCCATTCTGTACTATCGCTATCGCCGTCCCCATGCCATTGACGCGACGAGTGACGTCACGGGCGTTTTGCTGGTGGCGGCATTGCTGCTGTTGATTATGGCGGTTCAGGTTGAGGTGGTAATTACCGGCGGTTTGGTGGCGTGCTGCGCGCTGGGCTACTGCGGATCGACTGCTCATGCAAATTTTGCGAGGCGCTTTGCGCGAACGCCCTGCTTGGCGCGCGCCGCCGCACTTTCTTACGCCATGGGCGTTCTGGTGCAGGTTCTCAACCACATGGTGGTGCCTGTCGGCATTCCTCAGCAGGCTGTTCTGGTCGTCTGTGCGATCGCGCAGGTGGCGTTGCTCCACGGTGCCCGACGCGCCAAGCTGCGCGACGAGTCCGATCCCAACTTTGAACCCAGTGCTGCCGGGCTTTCGGTAGATGCTCTGGAATATGGCGCCAAGTGGCATGACGATCCCGAGGCAAAGGCGGCATTCCGTCGCGCCGTAGTTCGCCTGACCGTGGCGACGGCGTATCTTTCCAGCGTATTCGCCGCTCTCAACGCGGGCTTCACGACCCTGCATGCTGTCGGAGCCGTCGATTTGGGCGATTGGCCGCGCCTGCTGCTTGTCGTGAGCTCGTTGGTCGCTGGCGCACTATTTGACCTGCACGGCCGCTCGTATATGAATATCGGCATGACATGTGCCGCCATACTGTCCACGCTTTCGTTCTTTGTGCTCATCGTCGATGGCAATGGCGGCAACGAGCTTGCTGCCACGATCATCTTTTATCTGGGCTTGGGCTTTTTCGTGGTGTTCTTTACCACAAAATATGCCGCCGTCTCGCTCTATGCGCGCTGGTCATATTTTTGGCCGTGCATGGGTCGCGTCGTCAACAACGTGTGCTCGATGTTCGTGACGGCGCCGGCAGTGGCGATTATCTCGAGTCAAAATGTGCTGGCTGCGGTCGGTGCGGCGCTCGTGATGTTTGTGGGCATTGCGATTACGCTGCTGGGGCAGTTGGGGCAACGGGCCGATGATGCCGCGATGCGGGACGGACTGCCGCTTGCCACCGACGATCTTGGTGGGGATCTTGCGCCCACATGCTCCGACCCCGAGCCCGTGGAGGCAGCGGAGCTCACGTCCGATGAACGCCTTGATGCCTTCGTCGCCACCTTTGGGCTTACAGAGCGCGAGCGCGATATTCTTGAGGTCTTGGTCGTTTCGGACCAGAGCGTTCAGGACATCGCCACAACGCTCTTTCTTTCGCGCTCCACGCTCTATCGCCACATTTCCTCGATCAACAAAAAGGCCGGTACCGCCTCGCGTGTGGCCCTTATCAACTTCTTCTGGTCCTGGACACCCAAGGACTAGCTAACCTCCCAATAAGTTGCGGTGGAATAGTCCCTAAATTAAAGTCACGGGGCTTTAAACAGGAACTATTTCACCGCAACTGCTGGGGGGATAGACTGCGGCGGCGGCAGAGGCAGCGGCAGCGGCGTTGGCAGCTGTGGTAGTGGCAACGGCAGCTGGCAGGGTGTTTTCCGTCTACTTGCTACAGCAGCTCGCCGTGGCGGGCAATGTAGCGGCACTTTGCCAGCTGGGTGAGCGCGATATAGGCGGTAACGATGCCAATGAGCAGCCCAAAAAAGCTCGTGGGCAGCGGCATGAGGCCGAGCACATCGGCGATGGGGCTTGCCGGCAGCCAGGTGACGAGCGCCAGGCCCAGCACGGTAAGAACGCACAATGCGGGCGCGGCGTGGTCGCGCGGGCTCGGCAGATGCGGGGAGCGCAACATGTGGACCACGAGTGTCTGCGACCACATGGACTCGACAAACCAGCCGCTCTGGAAGAGCGCAGCAAAGGTCGCCATACCCGCGACGTCGCCCGCGGCGGCAAGCTCGGACCAGCTTGCGTCCACGGCGGCGGGGCACACGACAAAGAAGAGCGCGGCGAAGGTCACGATGTCAAACAGCGAGCTCACGGGGCCCAGCTCGAGCATAAAGCCCTTGATGGATGCGGCGTCCCAGGCACGCGGGCGGGCAGTCCAGGCGTCATCGACGGTGTCCCACGGCAGTGCGATGCACACGATCTCGTAGACCAGCGACAGCAGTACCAGCTGCAGGGCGCTCATGGGCAAAAACGGCAAGAACAGGCTCGCGACGGTCACGGACAGCACATTGCCAAAGTTGGAGCTCACCGTGGTCTTGAGGTACTTGAGCAGGTTGCCGTAAGTGCGGCGGCCTTCGATGATGCCGCGCTCGAGCACGCCCAGGTCCTTCTGAAGTAAGATGATATCGGCGGATTCCTTGGCAATATCGACGGCCGAATCGACCGAGATGCCGCAATCGCTCGCACGCATGGCGGCGGCGTCGTTGATGCCGTCGCCCATAAAGCCCACGGTGTGGCCGAGCATCTCGCGCATGACACGTACCAGGCGCGCCTTCTGCAGCGGCGAGAGCTTGGCGAAGAGGTGGGTTTTCTCGGCGCGCTTGGCAAGTTCGGCGTCATCGAGCGCATCGATCTCGGAGCCGAGCAAGACGTTGCTCGCATCGATACCAATCTGCTCGCAGACGGTGGCGGCGACGCGGTCGTTGTCGCCGGTTAGGACCTTGACCGCCACGCCCTTGGCCTCGAGGGTGGCGACGGCGCCCGCGGCACTTGCTTTGGGCGGATCGAGGAAGGCCAAAAAGCCCATCAGCACCATGTCGCACTCGTCGGCGATGCCAAACTCGCCCACGCAGCGCGGATTGGTCTTCTGCGCCACGGCAATTACGCGTAGGCCCTCGGCGTTAAGTCCGGCGATCTGCTTGCGAATCTGGGCGAGCTTCTCGTCGGTGAGCGGCTGAGCGATGCCATCGATCTCGACAAAGGAGCAGATCTCGAGCATTTCCTCGGCAGCGCCCTTGGTAACCATCTGGGTTTTGCCTTGGGCGTCGGCGACAACTACGCTCAGGCGACGGCGCGAGAAATCGAAGGGAACCTCGTCGACCTTGGTGTAGCGGTCGCGCAGGCTCTGGCCCAGCATGGAATCGGGTGCGACGGTCGAGGGCGTCACATCGGCACGGTCGATTACGGCCAGGTCGATAAGATTTTTGAGGCCGGTCTGGAAGAAGCTGTTCAAAAACGCATGGCGCAGCACGCGCGCGTCCTCGTTGCCATCGGTGTTGAGGTAGCGCTCGAGCACGATGCGGTCTTCGGTGAGGGTGCCGGTCTTGTCGCAGCACAGGACGTCCATCGCTCCGAGGTTTTGAATCGCCGGCAGCTCCTTGACGATAACCTGGCGACGGGCGAGGTCCTTGGCGCCCTGCGACAGGCTCGTGGTCACGATGACGGGAAGCATCTGCGGCGTGATGCCCACGGCCACGCTCGTGGCGAACAGCAGCGCGTCGATGACGTTGCCCTTGGTGGCGGCGTTGATGGCAAAGACGGCCGGCGCCATAACGAGCATCAGGCGCACCAGCAGCATGGAGACGCTCGAGACGCCGCGGTCAAACGCGCTCTTTTCGCCGCGCCCGTTGAGCATCTTGGCGATGCCGCCCAGGTAGGTGTCCGAGCCGGTGGCAACGACAAGCGCCATGGCGGCGCCGTTTTGCACGGAGGTGCCGGTAAAGACGATGTTCTTGCAGGCAGAGAGTGGCAGTGCGGAGCCGTCGGCGCCCTCGACGACGGTGACGGCGGTGGTCTTCTCGACGGCCTCGCTCTCGCCGGTGAGTGCGGACTCGATCACAAACAGGTCGCGCGCGGTGATGATGCGGGCGTCTGCTGGCACCATATCGCCGGCAGAGAGGCGGATTACATCGCCGGGGACGAGCTCGTCGAAGGGGATCTCGATGCGCCCGCCGTCGCGCAGGGCGGTGCAAGTGTTGGAGACCAGGTCCTTGAGGGCCTCTGCCGCATTGCCGCTGCGGGCTTCCTGGATAAACTTCATGCCGCCCGATACCAGCAGCATGGTGCCGATGACGATGACCGTGGAGGGGTCGCGCTGCGGTTCGGGCACGGCGAGCACGTCGATGTAGAGCGAGACCAGTGCGAGCGCGGCGAGGATGCCGGCGAAGGGATCGATGAACGCGTCGGCGATGCGGCGGGCGAGCGTTTTGGTCGTTGCCTCGATGGTGTTGGGGCCGACGGCGTTCAGGCGCTCAGTTGCCTGCTCGACGGTGAGGCCGTTTGCCGTGGCGTCAAGCAGTACGAGGGCGTCCTCGGCACTATGGGTGGCGGCGAATATGGTGTTCTTGGACAGGCCGGTATGAGCGGCAGGGCGCGCCGTGCGGCGGCGCTTGGAGATGGCTTCGAGTACCGTGACGGTTTTGAGCATCAGCATAGGGTCCTCCTTGTTGAGGGGAGTTAGCGTACGTGTCGTATTTGCTTCAAAAAACCTAGATGTCGCTCACGTCAAGCTCTTGAGCCCGCAAAGGGTGCAGCGCGCCTTTGCGGTGGTTTTGGCGATCTGCCGGTGGCGTTTATGCGTGTGCGGAGTCCTCGCGGCGTGCCGAGGGTGACATGCAGGTTTTTCGACTAGGACTGCCTTCCATGGCACACCTCCTAAAGGCTGAGCGCAGCGCGCTTTGGGTATCTCGTACCCCTTTTTAATCCGCCCGTATTCTTGATGAGGGAGTTTGACATGTCAACCCCATTGTTCGGAAAACCATTCCCCCTGACAAAGCCTTTACAGAATGCCGTGGTCCCAAAGCGCGCCCGCATCTACGCTTCGCCTGCGCTAAACTGGAAGGCACGTACGCGATTACGAGAGGAGCCCGCATGGAGGCTTACAAGCAAGAGTTCATCAAGTTCATGGTCGAGTCTGACGTTCTTAAGTTCGGCAGCTTTACGCTCAAGAGCGGCCGTCAGTCCCCGTTCTTTATGAACGCCGGCGCTTACGTGACGGGCTATCAGCTCAAGAAGCTGGGCGAGTATTACGCCCAAGCCATCCACGATAACTTTGGCGACGACTTTGATGTGCTGTTTGGACCGGCCTACAAGGGCATTCCGCTGGCCGTCGTGACCGCAATTGCCTACCACGAGCTGTACGGCAAGGAGGTCAAGTACTGCTGCGACCGCAAGGAGGCCAAGGACCACGGTGCCGATAAGGGCAACCTGCTGGGTTATGAGCCCAAGGACGGCGACCGTGTGGTCATGGTCGAGGACGTCACCACCAGCGGCAAGTCCATCGACGAGACCTATCCTAAGGTCAAGGCTGCTGCCGATGTCGAGATCAAGGGCCTGATCGTGTCCCTCAACCGCATGGAGGTCGGCAAGGGCGGTGTGACCACCGCTCAGAAGGAGATCGAGGCCAAGTACGGTTTCCCCGTCGCGAGCATCGTCTCCATGGCCGAGGTCGTCGAGACCCTCTACAACCACGAGATCGACGGCAAGGTTGTCATCGACGACGAGCTCAAGACCGCCATCGACGCCTACTACGAGCAGTACGGAGCACGTTAGTTACGGCGTTTTACCAAACGCCGTAACTGCTCGACGCTGCGCGGGCCGCATTTGGACAATCTGACGTTCAACTTCAAGGGCGCGACCAGAAGGTCAGCGCCCTTTCGTTTCACGTCACCTTGTCTCAAATGCGACCCGCTCGCTGTCCGTTCTCTACCTGCGGCGTCGTCTTGCTCCGAATGCGGCTCGCTCGCTGTCGTTGCCGAAACATCGGCGTTGCCGGACTAGTCATTGGGGACGTTCATAAATGACTACTCAGGAATGAGCGTGGATAATCTCCCGTTTTTGGCCTGTGTGCGGGCTCAAAGTGGGAGATTATCCGCGCTCGCTTTAATTTGCTTGGGCTGCGATGCCTATCTAATCGGCTCGGCGTCTTCCCTGAGAATCGAAAGATACTCTTCATACCCGTACTGCCGGTATCTCTGTCTTGACTCGTCGAGCGGACGGAGGATACCCAATTCTTCAAATGATTTGACGAGCGAGCTCGCGGTACTCCTGCCGATATCGAGTTGGGCAGCGATGAATGCGGTGTCGACGATGGGGTGCTCTTCAAGAATGCCCAACAGCCTTTGCCCGTTTGCAGCGGTCCTTCCGAGATTTTCGGTAATGGTTGCTGTGGAACGGTTATGGAGGTCAACAAGGTTTTTTAAAGACCCTACCGAGTCCTTCGCGCTCTCGAGAAGACTGTTGCAGAAAAACTCTATCCATTCCTCGTAAGTGCCTCTCTCCCTTACGGATGTGAGTTGCCGGTAGTACTCGCTTCGATTTTTCTTGAACTGGAACGATGGATAGAACAAGCAAGAATGAAGAACGCCATCATTGATGAGCATAAGTGTAATGAGAAGCCTGCCCAGGCGACCGTTTCCGTCTAGGAATGGATGGGCAGTTTCAAATTGGTAATGGACGAGCGCCGCCCGCACAATCGGATCCATTTCGACTTGAGGCTCATTGATAAAGCGTTCGAGGTCCTGGAGCGTGTTACTCAAATCTTCAATGTTTGGAGGGACAAACGATGCGGTTGCAATGGTGCAGCCTGAGGGGCCAATCCAGTTTTGTGAGGAGCGCAGCTCGCCTGGATTCTTCTCCGTTCCGCGCACTCCGTCCAGCAGGACCGCATGAACTTGCCTAAGAAGTCTCGTGCACAAGGGCATCTTTTTGAGCAGTTCTACGCCGCGGTCGACAGCACGGACGTAATTCACGACGTCTGCGACATCTTTATGATGGAGTTGTGTTTGCGATGGACTAAGTAGGTCGTCAAACGTGCACTGGGTTCCCTCAATTTGCGAAGAAAGGAGTGCTTCTTTGCGCACGTACATTGTCAGATACATGTCGGCGTTGGGAACAAAGTAGAGCATGCCTTCAAGCTCTCCAAGCTTTCGTGAGCATGCGGAAAGCGTGCGATAGGTTTCCTCGGTGAGGTTTAGCTGCCTCAATGATTGCAAGGGCGTTGGAAAAAACGAATAGTAAGCCAATTTCCCCGATAGATTATTGCGGAGCGTTCCCTGGCCGTTCTCCTCGATTTGCATCGCGCCCTCCATATCTTTAGTGCCGGAAACTCGTTATTAGGCTAATCATATCAATTCTAATAACGAGTTTAAGGATTAAATAATTATTAGAATTGATGTAAACAATCTAATGATGAGAAGTCGTTATTACTTGACCATGGAGCTCGGCTTGGTACAAGGGGGTCATCCAAAATGAACGTGGATAATCTCCCGTTTTTGGCTCGGTGACGGCCTCAAAGTCAAAGTGGGAGATTATCCACGCTCGTTAGTTAAGCGTCCGAAAATCCACACTCGCCAAACCTACCAAAAAGGGACAGGTTTATTTTGGCACGTTTCGGTCGGTATCAGGAAGTGTCAGGGACGGGGCGGCGGCAGGACTCGAGAGCGAAAAGAAGTATCGGGTTTGGCGTGCCCGCTTCTGCCCGTCCCGCGCGTGGGCGATACTCGGCTTATCGAACCGCGATGCAAAGGAGATGCTCATCCCACGAGCACTACCGAGAAGGGCTTGCGATTCGAGTCCCCACCTTAGCATTTGAACCATTTGGCACTATAATTACCGTAGACATGCGCACAACGTTGCGCTTAATCAAGAGGAGAAAACGTATGGGTCTGTTTGATATGTTCAAGAAGAAGGCTGAGCCCGCGGCTGCCGCTGCTCCGGCCTCCATCTCTGCTTCTGCCGGCGCCGACGTGCTGTGCTCGCCCGTCAAGGGCAAGGTCATCAAGATGGCCGACGTGCCCGATCCCGTCTTTGGTGGCGAGGTTCTGGGCAAGGGCTGTGCCGTGTGGCCCGAGGACGATCTGGTCTACGCTCCCTGCGACGGTAAGGTGACCGTCACCATGGGTCACGCCGTGGGTCTGCAGTCCGATAGCGGCATCGAGGTTCTGGTGCACGTTGGCGTCGATACCGTCAACATGAACGGCGATGGCTTCGAGGGCTTCGTCAAGGCCGACGACGTTGTGAAGGCCGGCCAGCCCATACTCAAGATCGACCGCGCCAAGATCGCCGCTGCCGGTTACAAGGACTGCGTCGTGGTGGCCGTGTCCAACACCGCCGAGTTTGCCGACGTCGAGCTCACCGTTGAGGCAGAGTCCGCCGTCGCCGCCGGTGACGCCATCGTTAAGGTCGTTCGCAAGTAAACTGCGGCGTTCAAAGGATGTGCAAGGGTGGTCGGGTTTTCCGGCCACCTTTTTTATTGCACCGTGGGGAAGCGTTTTATTGCGCGTTGGGCGGGCTTGCAAACCGTTCGGACGCTAAAACGAACCGACCGCGCCTTCGCGTTGCCGAGGGTGTTCATAAGTGGATAGTATGGGCTTACTTATTACAACGTGTGCCGCGTCCGGGAAGCGCGGTGCCGCTCATTGGGAGGAACAACATGAAAAAGAAGCTGCTGCTTGCGCCCCTCATGGCCGTCTTGGTTGCATGCGTGGTCGTGCTTTCCGGCTGTGGAGGTCCTTCGGTTGAGGAGCTCATCACCGAGGATCTTACGACGCAGTTTGACGAGGTCAAGAACGGTGGCGACGACTTCCTTTCTGGTCTGGAGGAAGCTTCGGGCGACGAGTTCGAGCAGCTGGGTATCGATCCCAAGGAGTATGCCAAGACCTATCTCGAGGGCTTTGACTACAAGATCGGCGACGTGACGGTCGACGAGGACAAGGGTGTCGCGACCGCCGAGGTCTCTATCACCTGCAAGTCTATGAACAAGATCGTCGAGGACTTCTCCACCCAGTATCAGGAGAAGGTCGCCGCGCTTGACACGGTTCCTTCCGATGACGAGCTGTACAAGATGGCCGGTCAGGTTATGGTCGATGTGACCAAGGCCACCGAGCCCAGGAAGACCACGGTTATCTTCAAGTACACCTGCAACGACGACGGCGAGTGGTCTGCCGACGACTCCGTCAACTCCGAGATGATGGATGCAATGCTGAGCTAGTTCGTTGCGGCGTTTTACCAAACGCCGCAACTGCTCGACGTTGCGCGGGCACCAGAGCGACAACTTGTCATTCAAAGAGGACGGTATGACCAGAAGGTCTATGCCGTCCTCTTTTCATGCCAATTTGTTCGCTCTGGTGTCCGCTCGCTGTCCGTCCTCTACCTGCGGCGTTGCCATTGTTGGGGTAGTCGTTGGGGCGTTCTTGTCTGACTAGTCGTTTAAGAACGTCCCCAACGACTACTTTCCGCGCAACAGCATTGTCGCAGCTGCGTTAAGCAGTGTCGCTCGTTACTCGCCCAGAATCAGCGCCGCGAGCTCTGCCTGGGTGTCCACCACGTAGTCGGCGCCGGCGGCTTCCAGCTCTGCGCGGCCGCGGAAGCCCCAGCTGACGCCCGCGCTCTTAAGGCCGGCGTTGTGGCCGGTCAGGATATCGACATTGGAATCGCCCACATAGAGCGTGGTTGCCGGATCGGCGCCCAGCTCCTCCATCACATGCAGCGTGACGGGTGCTTCGGGCTTAGGCGGAAACGCATCGACACGGCCCTGTACCAGTGCAAAGCGCTCGGAACCAAAATACTTTTCGATAAGCGGAGCCGCCGAGACGTGGTCCTTGTTAGTGAGCACGGCAAGCTGAACGCCCGCGGCGCGTAGGCGGTCGAGCATCTCGATTGTACCGGCATAGGGGGCGGTGTGGTCCTCCTTGTGCTCGCCGTAGTAAGCCCTAAACTCGGCAAGCGTCTGCTCAAACATGCGACCGTCGCCCGCATATTCGGCAGGCATAAAGCGTTCGACCAGCTTGAGCATGCCGTTTCCCACCTTGTAGCGGTACTCGTCTACGGCAAACGTGGGCCAGCCGTGCATCTCGCAGGTATGGTTGCCGGCGGCCGCCAGGTCCTCGAGCGTGTTGAGGATGGTGCCGTCCAGGTCAAAGATCACATGGGAAAAAGCTGCTGCCATGAAAGCTCCCGTCATTGGGTTTCAAAACGCACCCCATGATACTGGGCATGCGTGCCGGGCATGTTTGGAATCTGAATATCTTTAATAGCCCTGAGCCTTTGTCGCTAGCAAATTCTCGGCAGCTGCTCTCCTACGAGCATGTCGAGGATGCGGGTCGAACCCCAGCCGGTGCGCACGCGCACGGCGGGACGGGCGCCCTCGGCAAGCGACAGCACGCGACCGATGACGGCGGCATTCTCGCCGTAGCGGGCGGCGTGCATGGCGCCCAGCGCCGCATCGGCTTGTTCGGCCGGCACGACGGCAACCATCTTGCCCTCGTTTGCCACCTGCAGCACATCGTAGCCGAGCATCTCGCAGGCGGCCTGCACGTCGGGACGCACGGGCACGGCATCTTCGTCGACCTCCATGGCAACACCGCTGGCCTGGGCAAACTCGTTGAGTGTGGACGCCAGGCCACCGCGCGTGGGGTCGCGAAAGCAACGCGTGCCGGGCGCTGCGGCCAGAACGTCGGCAATCAGGTGGTTGAGCGGCGCGGCATCGCTTTCGATCGTGCTCGAAAACGCCAGGCCCTCGCGTTGGCTCATGATGGCGATCCCGTGGTCGCCCAGTGTGCCTGACACCAGGATAACGTCGCCGGGGCGGCAGTTGGCGCCGCTGAGCGCCACGCCCGTGGGAACCTCGCCCACGCCGGCGGTATTGATGTAGACGCCGTCGGCCCCGCCGCGCTCGACCACCTTGGTGTCGCCCGTGATTATGGACACGCCCGCCTCACGTGCTGTCTCGGCCATCGTCTGCACAATCTGGTGGAGCTTATCCATGGGATAGCCCTCTTCGAGGATAAAGCCACACGACAGGTAGCGCACGTTGGCGCCCGAGGTCGCGACGTCGTTAACGGTTCCGCACACGGCGAGTCGGCCGATGTTGCCACCGGGGAAGAACTGCGGCGAGACTACAAAGCTGTCAGTCGACATGGCTATGTGCCCGCTCGCGGGCAGCGCGGCGACGCCGGCGTCGTTGCCTTCGAGCAGCTCGGGCGACCCAAATGCATCCAGAAAGACCTCATCGATGATGCGTTTCATCATCTGACCGCCAGAGCCGTGGCCCAACAGGACGGTGCTATCGGTGGCAGTACGGGACATATCGAAAACTCCAATCGTGGGTGGTGCCGGTGTGCGGGTGCGTCCGGACTAGTCGCGGTAGCGGTAGTACGCCGCGCAGCTGCCCTCGGAGCTCACCATGCACGGGCCGACGGGGTGCTCGGGCGTGCAGGTACGGCCAAAGAGCGGACAGCTGCTCGGTGTAATGGCCCCGCGCAGCACGTCGCCGCAGCGGCACCCGCGCGGCTCGACCGTCTCCTCGACGGGCACGTCAAAGCGGGTACGGGCATCAAAGCGCGAGAACTCGGGGCGGATGGAAAGGCCCGAGTTGGCAATCGGCCCCAATCCGCGCCATGTGGTATCGCACGGCTCAAATACCTGCTCGACCAGCTGGCGCGCCACGGGGTTGCCGTCAGCGTTGACGCCACGGCGGTAGGCATTATCGATTGCGGGTCTGTCCTCGACAACCATCTGGACCAGCATGCAGATACCCTGCAAGATGTCGACCGGCTCAAATCCCGTTACCACGCCCGGGGTCTTAAACTCGTCGACCAAAAAGCCAAAGGGGGCTAAGCCCGTGATGGTGGCGACGTGTCCCGGCAGGATAAAGCCGTCGATGGCGGTCTCGGGATCGTTGGCGATGGCGCGCAACGCCGGCGGCGTGGTCTTGTGGGCGCAATAGACCGAAAAGTTCAAAAGCCCGCGCGCCTCGGCCTCCAAGATGGCGGCGGCGATGGTGGGCGTCGTAGTCTCAAAGCCCACGCCCATAAAAATGACCGGGCGATCGGGGTTTTGCTCGGCAATGTCGAGCGCGTCGAGCGGGGAGTAGACGATGCGGATGTCGCGCCCGGCCGCCTTTTGCGCAGCGAGCGAGGTAGACGATCCGGGCACGCGCATCATGTCGCCAAAGGTGGTGATGATGGCGCCGTCTATGTTGGCGAGCGCGATTGCGTGGTCGATGTCGCGGTTGGCGGTAACGCAGACGGGGCAACCCGGTCCGCTCAGCAGCTTGAGCCCGGCCGGCATAATGGAGCGAAAGCCATAGCGGCCGATGCTCACGGTGTGCGTGCCGCAGACTTCCATAAGGTTGATGGTGCGGTCGCCGACGAGTTCATGGATGCGCTCGATGAGCTCGCGGGCCAGCTTGGAATCGCGAAATGCCGAAAAGTCGATACCGGAGCGAGCCGGCTGTCCGGCCGCCACTAGTATGCCTCGGCCGGGTTGCTGGCCAGTTGGTCTTCTTCGGCCAGTTCGGTCATGGCATTAACGAGCTCGAGCGTTTCTTGCGCTTCCTGCTCGTCGACGATCTGGATGCCAAAGCCGGCGTGTACGAGAATATAGTCGCCAACCTGTGCCGTCGGCACGAGTCGTAGCGACACGGGGCGCTCGATGCCCATCATGTCGACGGTGGCCTTGAGGTCGTCGTCGCGTTTGACTACTTTACCGGGAACGGCAAGGCACATAATGTTCCCCTTTTAGACGCTTTGCGTTGGATAGGCGCTCAATAATCCATCAGTTGATGGTAGCGCTCGCGGGGTTCGCGGGCAAACGCGTTACGCCTGTGAGACGACTGGGCGCGGCGGCGTGCGAGGGCGAGCTACTGCGACGCAATCTGCGCAAGACGAGCGCGCGCGACCGCCGCCTGACCGTAGGCGATGCAGCCGTCGTTGATGGGTACGGAGTGGGGAACCAAGACAGTGAGACCCATGCTTTTGAGCTCGCGGGTGAGGAGCTGGAGCAAAAGTCGGTTCATGAACACGCCACCCGAGAGCGCGACGGTGCCGATGCCCTCGTGCGCGCAGATATCGCTGGCGATGCGCGCCGAGGAGCGCGCGACGGCGACATGGAAGTCGAGTGCGAGCCTGTCGGCGGGCGCTCCGGCTTCAATTCCTCCCAAAAGTGCCTCAAAGAGTGCTTTCTGGTCCAGAACATAGGGGCCGTCCAGCCACGATGGGCCAGATGCGAAATAGCCGGCGTTGTCGTCGGGAAAATGGGCGATTTCGTTGTCGAGCGCGCGCCAGGCGGCGGCTTCGAGTTCTATGGCGGGTTCGCCCTCGTAGGTTGCCTGGCCGCAGATGCCCAAAACCGCAGCGGCGGCATCAAAGAGACGCCCCATGCTGCTGGTGCGCGGGCTGTTGATGCCACGCTCGATCATGGTGGCTGTCACGCTGCGCGCTTGCTCGTCGAGGCTGTCCAAAAGCCGAGCGGCACCTGGGTGCTCGAGCAGACCGAGCTCGCTGAGCAGGGCAAAGGCGTTGCGGCGGGCGTCGCGCACGGAGGCCGCCCCACCGGGGAGCGCCCAGGTGCGCAAATGCGCGACGCGCTCAAAGCCGCCAAGGCTGGCAACAAGAAACTCGCCGCCCCAAATGGTCCCATCGGTGCCGGCGCCGGTGCCGTCAAAGGCGATGCCAAGGACACGCGCGTCGGTTGTAAGCCGGCCCGCGGCGATGACCTCGGCTATCACGCTCGCGATATGTGCATGATGGTGCTGAACTTCGATAAGTGGCAGGTTGTACTCCCGTGTCTGCTCGCGGGCCCATTGGCTCGAAAGATAACTCGGATGCAAGTCGCAGGCTAGGGCAGTGGGCGCCAAGTCAAAGAGATCTTCCAAGCGCGTGCGCGCAGCGTTCCAGGCATCGAAGGTCCCGCCGTTTTCAACATCGCCGATATGCTGCGACACAAAACAGGTTGCCTCGCCGTTCGTCCCTTCACGCGTGAGCGCAATCGTGGCCTTTTGTTGTGGCCCGCAGGCGAGCACGCAGGACGGAGCGCGGTCGAGCGCCGGCAACGGCAGCGGCTGGGGTGCATATCCGCGAGCGCGGCGCACGGGCATAACGGCGCCGTCAACCACGCGCACCACAGAGTCGTCGTAGCGCGAGAGGATCGCGCGATCGTTGCCGAGCAGCGCGTCGGCGATGCCGGCGGCAACGAGGCGCTCCCAGGCAAGGTCGTCGTCGGTCTCGATGGGTTCTTCACTCAGGTTTCCACTGGTCATGACGAGCGCGTGCATACCGTGCGACGCGGCAGCTGCAAGCAGAAGATGCTGAAGCGGGGTGTAGGGGAGCATAACGCCAAGCTCGGGAAGGTCGTGCGCGACGGACGGTGCGAGTACGAGGGCGTCGGGAGAATCGCCGTCGTTCCCGCAAACAGCACGCCGGCGCAGCAGCACGATGGGGCGGATACTGCCAGCGAGCAGATCGCGTTCAGCATCGTCGATATGACACAGGCGCTCGGCATCGGCAAGACTGCGCACCATGACGGCAAGTGGTTTGTTGCTGCGGCGTTTGCGACGGCGCAACTCGGCTACCGCTTGCTCGTTGGCAGCGTCACAGGCTAGATGGAATCCGCCCAGGCCCTTGATGGCGACGATGCCACCGCTGGCCAGCAGCTCAACGCAGCGCTCGATGATAGCGTCGCTGGCCTCGCGCGTGGTGCCGACGGCCGGTGTCGCGGACGAATTCCCGCACGCATTGCCGTTTACAGCCTCGCGCCACGTAATATGCGGCCCGCAATCAAAGCAGGCATCGGGCTGTGCGTGAAAGCGACGGTCGAGTGGATCGGCATACTCTGCGGCGCAGGCGGGGCACATGGGGAAACGGTCCATCGATGTGGCCGCTCGGTCATAAGGCAGCGATCGGATGATGGTAAAGCGTGGGCCGCAGTTGGTGCAGTTGATAAAGGGGTAGTGATAGCGCCGATCGGCGGGGTCGAACAGCTCGCGCAGGCAATCGTCACAGGTGGCGATATCGGGCGAGACGAGCGTCGTGTGCGCGGTCTGGTCCTGCGATGCTACGATGCGAAAACCCTGTTCATTGGCGGTATCCCAACCGTTGGCTGCCAAGTCCACAGCCTCGACATACTCTACGCGGGCTGCCGCAGGCGCATGCTCAGAAAGCGCGGCAACAAAAGCATCGAGCGCATCGGCCAAAGCGTGCGCCTCGATATGCACGCCGTCGCCCGCATTGAGCACCCATCCGCAAATGCCATGCGCAATGGCCTCGCGATACACAAACGGCCGCATGCCAACGCCCTGCACAATGCCCGTCACATGAATATGCACATGCCGCATGCGACACCCCTCATCAAAACCGACCAAAAAGGGACAGGTTTATTTTGGTAGGTAAAACTTCTAAACCTGCCAAAACAAACCTGTCCCTTTTTGGCAGGTGCGCTGCGGGAAATCCCGCTATAGCCCCAGGCTTTGCTTGGTGGCGGCGCAGGTGAGCTCGCCGTGCTTAACGCCGCGCAGGCCCAGCAGGCGGTCGGCTAGTTCGTAGACGCGCTCGCCGCGACCTTTGAGCGCCAGGATCTCCAAGCAGTTGTGGTGATCCAGATGCACGTGCATGGTCGATACGATTTCATCGGTGTAGTCGTGCTGCACCTCGTCCAGGCGGCGCGTCAGGTCGCCGGTGTGATGGTCGTAAATCATGGTGAGCGACCCGATAACGTGCTCATCGGGCGTGCGCATCTGCTCTTTGGCGATCGAGGCGCGAATCAGGTCGCGCACGGCCTCGGATCGGTTGGCCACGTCGCCGCGCCGCGCGATCTGTTCGTCAAAACGGCGCAGCAAGTCGTCCGGTGCGGTAACCGAAAAGCGGACCAGCTCGGAGCCGGAGCCACTACAGTGGCAGCCCGCGTCACCGCCCGCCCCGTGCGGACGCTCGTGCTCGTACCCGCAGCCGTGCTCGTGTTCGGCCACTTTACACCAGCTTCACGGAGCCGACGGAGTTGTGGTCGGCCTCGATGGCCTCTTCGTAGCCCTCGAGTGCGTCGTGGGCCTCGTGCAGCGCGGCCATGGCTGCCTCGAGCTTGGCGCCGATGCGCTCCATGTCAAAATTCTCGGTCGCATGCAGCAGCTGATGGCTCCACTCGTGAGCGAGCTCGATGGTGTCGTCGACCTGCTTGACGCTCATGGCAAGCTGGCTCATGTTCATTCCAACATCATGCATGGGAAATCTCCTTTTGTATGGGGCAGTTCAGTGGTTCAGATTTTACTACGCCCGCTCTGCGCGCAGCTGCATAAGAAAACGGGTACGAGTCTGTGCGACCCGCACCCGTTCACTGGGGGCTGTTTGTGACTACCATACTATCCGTGGTTGCACTCGGTGCATTCAGAAGTCCGGCGAGCGGCGTAAAAGCGCTCATGGACGGCAGGCAGACGGCAACATGTAACAAGCGTATTACAGATGCTTCTCCAGCAGCGCCTGCAGCCTCGCCTTGGGCAGAGCGCCAACCGAGCGGTCAATCTCCTCGCCGTTCTTAAACACAATCAGCGTGGGGATGCTCATGACGCCATACTTCATGGCCAGGTCCTGGTTGTCGTCGACGTTGCATTTGGCAACGGCAAGCTTGCCCGCCAGCTCATCGGCAACCTCGTCAACGATGGGCGAGAGGGATCGACAGGGCCCGCACCACGGTGCCCAAAAATCGACCAGCACGGGCAGGCTGTCGTTAACGATGGAATCGAAGTTCTCGGGGGTAATCTGATTAATGTCAGCCATGGTGACCTCCATAATGCGACGCGGCTCGGCCGCGTAAAACTCAGTACGACCGTGCTTATACCCAGCCGCCCGCAAAGCAACCACTCGCGGGCGGCTCTTTTATATAATGGTGGGCACGCAAACGATTGGAGAGCGCATGCCCACGTCACAAAGCCAGAAAAAAGAAGCCATCGCCCAGGCGACCGAGCAGGAGCTCGCATCGCTCGCGGGTCGTGGCGTGCGTATCGCGGGCAACGCGTGCTCGCCGATCGTGCTGGTCAAAGGCGATCTGGACGAGGCCGAGCGTTCGGGTGGCGAGCTTGCCGCCGGCCCGGATGGCGCGGCGTTGCGCAAGGCGCTTGGGGCCATCGGCTACGCGCCCGAGGATTTTTGCGTGCTGGCAAGCGTCGCCGGCGTGGGTGATGGGACGGTCGCGGTGGGCGAGACTCTGCCGTGCGAGCTGTTCCGTGAGGCGCTTGAGGCTTTGGACCCCGAGGCGGTGCTGCTGCTCGACAACAACGCGGCTGACGCCATGCGCGAGACCTACGCCGATATGCTCGTGGCGATCGATGACTTCGACACCGCCATGCTCAAGCCCGGCCTGGTCGCCCATGTGCAGGGCCGCCGCGTGCTCGCGCTCGATGGCTTTGAGGCGGCGCTGACCGACAAAGCGGCCAAGCAGCGCATGTGGGCCTACATCAAGCAGCTGACCCCGGCGGCCGCTCCGCTGTAGCGGATTGGCGCCGGTGAGCGATTGCCTGGCGGGCAAGACACGCCGCGAGATCGGCGCCGCACTTCTACATCACAGCGCGCAGCTCAAACCGATCGCCGTTAATGCGGAACTGACAGTTGCCGTTCATGCGCTCCACGGCAAGTTTGATGCTCTTGGTGCCAAAGCCGTGGCCCGCATGCCGGGTCACGGGCATGCCGTCGACCATGCGCGGCGCGCGGTCAAACGTGTTGGAAACTAACAGCAGCAGCTGGCCGTCCTCTAATCGCAGGTCAAAGTCGACGAATCGCTTTCCCTGGGGCGCGGCGCTCGCGGCGGTGATAGCGTTTTCCAAGGCATTTGAGAGCACGCTAAACAGGTCGGCGTCACCTACGTGGATGGTTTCGGGTACGGCGGCGCGCAGGTTGGCGGTAATGCCGTTTCTATTGATATCCGAGTTAAATGACGAAAGCGCGATGTTTACGGTCTCGTTGGCGCAGAAGCGGCGTACGGCGGTGCGATCGCCGGCTTCGCAGAGTTCATCGATGCGTTTGAGCGCCTCGTCGGTGTGGCCCTCCTCAATTAAAGCGGCCAGGCCGCGTAGGAAGTGGCGCATATCGTGGCGAAGAATCGACAGCTCGCGCCCAGATTGACGCCAAGCCTCGAGCTCTTTGATGGCGGCGCTGTCGCGGGTTTCGAGCATCCAGCGCTCTCGCTCGGCGGTTTCCTTTTCTTCGTATTCGCGCAGGTAAACGGCAAGAAACATAAGATAGAAGGCACAGAGCGCAAATGCCAAAAACTCAACCGTTACCACCGAGCCCGAGTGGAACAGCGTGGTGTAGACGTTGGTGGCATAGTCAAAGACGTAATAGACGAGCGGCAGGATTAAAAGGATGCCCAGCTCGGTGGTGCTTTTAATCGCCAAGCGCGGACCGATGTCGCCGGCCCAATGCAACAGGACAGCAAAGACGGCGAGTGTGGTCGCGATGCGCGCCAGATAGTACGCGATCTGAGAATCGGTTGCGGCAAAGGCGGCGATGCCCATCCAATTGCTGAACTGGCAGCTCAGATAGGCACTCGTAATGCCGAGCACGGCAAGCAGCGGGCTCAGGCGGTAGCGCGCGCACAAATAGATGACGAGCGGCAGATGCACGACGAGTGGATATACCTGGCGGGCGAAAAGCTCGCCGCCGACGGCATTGGCGAGGCCAAATGCGCATCCAGTTACGGCACCGACCAGCACCAGTTCAAGCGCATGACGCCGGTTGATCTCGATACCGCACAGCGCCGCCGAGGCAAAGACGCCAAAGAGCAGCGTCGTGGCGTGGTGGATTGCCCAAAGGACCATTTCGACCGAGGAGACCATCAGTGTCTCCCACCCTCAAAGCGAACCGCAAAGTAGGCGTCTTGGAATCCCTGCTTGCAGCTGCGCGAAAGCGGGATGCACGCACCCGAGCGCATGACGATGTCCGTGCGGTCAAAGTGATCGATATTGCGCAGGTTGACCTGGTAGCTGCGGTGGCATTTAAAGAAGGTAGCATTTTGCGCCAAACGGTCCTCGACGCTGCGGAACGACTCGAGTGCCTCGATATCGCGTCCATCGCGCAGGTGGAAGACCACGTGCTTGTTGCGCGCCTCGGCATATTCGATGTCGGACAGGCGCAGGGCGTGGTAACCAAAGGACGTTTTGATCACGAGCTCGTCGGTTGCCGGCGGGCGCATGCTCGAAAGCTCGTCGAGTAACTGCGCCAGGCGTTCATAAGTTACGGGCTTGAGCAGATAATCGAAGGCGCGGACCTCGTAGGACTCCAGTGCAAACTCGGGCGATGAAGTGAGAAACACCAGACGCACGGCGGTATCGGCCTGGCGCAATTCGCGCGCGGTGTCCATGCCGTTGACGAGCGGCATGATCATGTCGAGCAGAATGATGTCGGCGCGCGATGCGGCATGGCGGGCCAGCAGGTCCTCGCCGCGCGTGACGAGCGCAACATCGACCGCCGTGCCCGTCTCGGTCGACCAACGGTCGATCATCCGGTGCAGTCTATCTAGAAAAGCGACATCATCGTCGCAGGCAATAATCTTGAGCATTCTGGGCCCCCTTAGTAGTTCGATTTTGCCACATTGGGTGCGGACCGCTCGCGGAGGCGTGTCCCATTTGCGCCCCACGTCGTGCAACTCGCGCCGAGCGGTATTGCGGTGGCGAAAGATGCCTCCTGCGCTATCGAGAGCTCGGCTATCCTCAGCTTGCCAGTTCGAAAATGGACCTGCCACATGATTGAATCTTTATTTCAACTTGACACCTAGGTTTACAGCTGTCTTGTCAGCTGTAAACCTAGGTGTCATACTAAAGCCCCAAGATTCGCCAAAAGAGAGGGGCCTTGATGGCACAGAGCGCGAACATGGATGCGTCGGAGCTTGCACGCGATATCGCGGCCGGCCTAGCATCGGCAACGACGGCAACGGAGCGCGCGGCACTGGTGCCCGCAGAGCTTGTCGAGGCCATTCAACAACTAAAAACCCAACGTGACGCGGTGATCCTAGCGCACTATTACGTGGCGCCCGAGGTACAGGCCGTGGCTGATTACGTCGGCGACAGCTTTTACCTGGCAAAGCTTGCCAAGAGCCTGCCGCAGCAGACCATCGTGCTGTGCGGCGTGGAGTTTATGGGCGAGAGCGCCAAGCTGCTCAACCCCACCAAGACCGTGCTGCTGCCCGAGCCGGGCGCGGACTGCCCCATGGCGCACATGGTCAAGCGTGAGACGGTCGACGCGGCGCGCGCCGAGTACGGTGACGACCTTGCCGTGGTCTGCTACGTCAACTCCACGGTCGAGATCAAGAGCTGGAGTGATGTGTGTGTCACCAGCTCCAACGCCGTCAAGATTGTGTCCGAGCTGCCGCAGCAGCATGTCCTGTTCATTCCCGACCAAAACCTGGGTCGCTTCGTAGCCGAGCAGGTGCCGCAAAAGCACGTCATCCTCAACAAGGGCTACTGCCCGCGCCACCACATCATCACCGTCGAGCAGATCGTTGACGCGACGGAGGCCCACCCCGACGCGCTCGTGCTGGCGCATCCCGAGTGCAAGGCCGACGTTCTGGCCGAGGCCGACTACATCGGCTCCACCGCCGGCATCATCAAGTACGCCGAGGAGTCGGACGCGAGCGAGTTCATCATCGTGACGGTCCGCGGCGTGCTCTACGAGCTCGAGCGCCGCTGCGAGGGCGCCGGCAAAAAGTTCTATTTCCCTGCGGTGCAGCCCACCTGCGTCAACATGGATCTCATCACGCTCGAAAAGCTCGTGCGCTGCCTGGAGACGGGTGAGGGCGAGGTGCAGATCGGCGTGTCGGACGAGGCTGCCGACCAGGCCAAACTTACGCTCGACCGCATGCTCGAGTACGCAGCGCGCTAGAACAATGTGGCATGAGGGATGGTCCCTTATGTCACATTCAAGGGAGAGGATTCCTATGGAAACCAAGCAATACCCCGACATGGAGTGCGACGTCGTCATTGCCGGCTGCGGCGTAGCGGGCCTGTACGCGGCTCTCAACCTGCCGACGAGCACGCGCGTGATCATGCTCTCCAAGGGCGCTGTCGACGAGTGCGATTCGATGCTCGCACAGGGCGGCATCTGCGTGCTGCCCGAGGGCTCGGACTACGATGCCTTCTTTGAGGACACCATGCACGCCGGCCATTACGAGAACCGCCGCGAGAGCGTCGACATCATGATCCGCTCGAGCCGCTCGGTCATCAACGACCTGCTAGCGATGGGCGTGGATTTTGAGCGCAAGGCCGACGGCAGCCTCGACTTTACCCGCGAGGGCGCGCACAGCCGTCCGCGCATTGCCTTCCATGCCGATATCACCGGCAAGGAGATTACGACCAAGCTGCTCCAGGCCGTTCGCAAGCTGGATAACGTGCAGATTTTGGAGCACGTAGCCATGACCGATATCCTGACGGGCGAGCGTGACGGCGCCACGGTGTGTGCCGGTGTCGTCGCCGTTTCCGTGGACGAGGACAACTCGGTTCGTCCCGCCGACGAGCTGACAAATGCCGCCGGGGGCGTGCATGCCGGCGAGCCGTTTAAGATCCATGCCCGCCACACGCTGTGGGCGACGGGCGGTATCGGCGGCGTATACGACCATTCGACCAACTACCCGCAGCTCACGGGCGATGCCTGCTACATTGCTCAGGAGCATGGCATTAAGATGGAGCATCTGGACTACGTGCAGATTCACCCCACGGGACTGTTCTCGCCGCAGCCGGGCCGCACCTTCCTGATCAGCGAGAGCTGCCGCGGCGAGGGCGCGATTTTGCTCAACGCCGCCGGCGAGCGCTTTACCGACGAGCTTCAGCCGCGTGATGTGGTCGCCGCCGCCATTCGCGAGCAGATGAAGCAGGACGGTACCGAGCACGAGTGGCTGAGCTTCGCCCCCGTCGAACGCGATGTGGTGACCGGGCATTTTGCCAACATTCGCGCGCGCTGCCTTGAGGACGGCCGCGACATCTTGGACGAGCCCATCCCCGTTACGCCCACGCAGCACTACTTTATGGGTGGCGTATGGGTCGATAAGGACGGCCGCACCTCGATGCCCGAGCTCTACGCCGCGGGCGAGACGGCCTGCAACGGCGTTCACGGCAAGAATCGCCTTGCATCAAACAGCCTGCTCGAAGCGCTGGTCTGGGGTCGTCGCGCCGCGTGGTATATGCGTACCGGCGAGTCACTGGCCGTGGAGCAGGCGGGCAATCCCGCGCTCGATGGCCGTCATCGCGCCCTGAGCGCCGACATCCTGGCAATCGATGATCTGGCCCGTGCCGCCGGCACGCAGGCCGTGGAGGAGTAGACCATGAATCCCATTACCATGAAGCTCGTCGTCGATGATCTGATTCTGCAGGCTCTGCGCGAGGACATTACCTTTGAGGACGTGAGCACGGCGAGCGTGTGCCCCACGGCGCGCCCCGCCACGGTGGAGCTTATCGCCAAGGCCGATGGCATCATCGCGGGCCTGGATGTGTTCGCTCGCACCTTTGAGCTGCTGGATTCGCAGAGCTCGGTGCTGTTTGATGTTGCCGACGGTGACGAGGTCCACGCCGGTGACCACGTGGGGCAGGTGCGTGGCGATGCGCGCGTACTGCTTTCGGGCGAGCGCGTGGCGCTCAACTACCTGCAGCGCATGAGCGGTATCGCTACCTATACGCACCAGATGGCCGCGGCGCTCGAGGGCACCAAGACCGTGCTCGTCGATACGCGCAAGACCACGCCGGGCATGCGCGTCTTTGAGAAGGCCGCGGTCGAGATTGGCGGCGGCAGCAACCACCGTTACAACCTGTCGACGGCCGTCATGCTCAAGGACAACCACATCGATGCCGCCGGCGGCGTGGCGCGTGCAATCGAGATGGCGCGCGCCCATGCATCGTTTACCGCGACGGTCGAGATCGAGTGCGAGAACCTGGACATGGTGCGCGAGGCCGTGGAAGCCGGTGCCGACATTATCATGCTCGACAATATGACCCATGACGACATGGCGGCCGCTATCGAGCTTATCGCCGGTCGTGCCAAGACCGAGTGTTCGGGCAACGTGGACGCCGACAACATTCGCGCCCTGGCCGATCTGGGTGTCGACTATATTAGCTCGGGCGCCCTGACGCACTCTGCGCCGATTCTCGACCTCTCGCTTAAGCACCTGCGTCTGCTGGACGGCAAATAATGGACGCCCGCGAGCGTCGCCGTGCCATCATGGGCGTGCTCGAGCGAGCCAAGGGCCCCGTCTCCGGCAGCGCACTTGCTCGTGAGGTGGGTGTGAGCCGCCAGATTGTCGTGCAAGACATCGCCCTGCTGCGCGCCGATGGGCACGATATCGTGGCGACCAATCGCGGCTACGTGTTGCAGGAGGCGGCGAGCAGTCCGGCTGTTCCCACGCGCTTGGTCAAGGTTCGCCACGGCGTGGAGCAGGCAGGCGATGAGCTCACGAGTATCGTCGACGCCGGTGGTGCCGTGCTCAACGTGATCGTCAATCACCGCGTGTACGGTAAGATCACGGCCGACCTGGACATCCGCAATCGTCGCGATGTTGAGCGCTACCTGCACGATATCGAGAGCGGCAAGAGCTTTCCACTACTAACGGTGACGAGCGGCTACCACTTCCATCGCATCGCGGCGGAAGACGAGCAGACCCTCGACGAGATCGAGGCGATGCTCAAGGAGAAAGGCTACCTAGCAGACCTCATGCCCTACGAGGACAACCTCGGCTAGACCACCAATTTGGGGACAGGTTTCAAATTGAGGATTGCAAAAAAGAGGGCTATCGCGCCGATGCGATGGCCCTCGTTTTATGAGATATGAAATATGAAATGCTAAATCCGCAAGTAAAAACGTGTTTAAGATGTGGGGCTACTGGTGGTCTCCAGAATATCGGACGTAGGCATCCGACATGCCTTGATTTTTTAAGGCAGAAACCGCTTGTTCCGCCTCAGTTCGACTTGAAAACCTGCCAGCGGAAACCGAATACCACGTCTCCTTGTTAAGGTTTGTCCAGTCTGTTGTGCACACGACAATTGCGCCTGGGAACCCGCTGTTTCTAAGATCATCTGCCTTTTTCTCCGATGTTGTATAGTCCTTACTGGCCATGACGAATGCGCCCCAAAATGGGCTTATTTCTGATAGAGAAGACGTCGATGACTCATTCTGCTCGACGGCTTTCTTTGCATTTTCAGCCTCTTGCTCAGCGCGCTTTTGAGCGGCAGAAGCATCCTCGGCTTGTTTGGCGGAAACTGCTGCATCACGAGCTCCCCTTGCGGCTGCAGCTAGAGCTTTCGCTGAGCTCTTCGAATCGCAACCTCCCCGCTCGGCTAACTTTTCTGCCGCATTGATTTGCTCGTCGGTAACATCGGCTGGATCGATCTTGTCACCCAATGTCAGCTTTGCCATCTCGCGGAAATCAGCCTTTTCGCCATCTTTGAGAGCACGCTTCACTTTAAATTTTACGCTCGAATCGGAAACGTTCCAGAGCGAGCCGTCCGCTCCAATCGGAGTACCCTCTATTACGAGCTCATATGTTCCCGGAATGAGTTCAAGACCTTTTCCATCGGAATCGACAAATGCCGTTTTGTCGATTTTGCTTCCGTTGACATCGGTTCCTTTCACGCGGATCGGTAGCTTGGAAGCTCCTTCCGATGTATTCCATCCATCTCCGGAAACACTGATAAGAACAGAATGCTTCGAGTATTCAGCTGCAGTGGTCTTCTGCTTCTTTGTCGTCTGTTTCGATTGCGGCATGTACACGCCAAAGTAATAGCTGGCACCTCCGCATGCGACTAACGCCGCAATCATCGCTGCCACAATGATTCGCGTACGCTTTTTGGGTTGTCTGCTCCGACTGGTTGTAGAGATATTGCACAGTCGATTGCCAAGCGCAGACTGAGTTGGCTCAAGAGGTTGACTAGATAAATCAACCTGGGCTGAATCCAGTGGTGCCCCGCATTGAACGCAGAATTGCATTCCGTCTTCGTTTTTCGTGCCGCATTCTGTGCAGTACATATGAGTCTCCTCGGTTTGATTTACAGAGACCTTCTATTCAAAACGATGGCCACATTTGCCACAGAATTTTGCAGACTCATCCTGCATGGCGCCACAATTGGGACACCATTTCTTTCCAGCTTCGTTGCCTGCCGTTTCGTTACTCGTTATCGGACTGCCGTCGCCTTGCTTCTGCGCAGTATCTTGGTAGGTATTGGACATACTTCCGACCACCTGCTTGGCAGCTTGCTGTATATTTTTCAATTCAGAATTAGAAAAGAGGTCTTTCCCGTTGCGTCCCAATACCGCGCGAAGATGAAATACGACCATCATGGTCGTTCCCACTACAAGCAATACCGCACCAACACCAACGCTGAAACCAAATCCTGCATCTCTGATAAGGCTGTTCAATATAACAACTAAAGAAATGCCGCCTGTTGCGACGCCAATCAAAGGAAGGCCATAGCAGCCCAAGACGGTTGCAATAATCCAAATAGGCTGAAACCACCAATAGCCCATGGCAACATAGCTGCCGCCCAAATAGGATGTGGAGGTCAGTTCTTTGGAAGAAAAACCGAGAAACGATGCGACGATGGCAATTAAGGTAGCTAGCACCATCATTTTCTGGTTAAACCCAAAGGAAAAAGAAAGGCCTATTTTCTGCTGCTTCGTGTTAAATGCGGATCGTTGCATTTGATTGCCGAGGTTTGAAAAAGCGGTTTTAGCACTATCGACTGCCTCGTGCGCCATTTGAACGCTGCTCGCTGTTTCATCGCTGTTCGCCTGATAAGAAAGACCGTCGCTGTCTTCACTCGGTTTTGTTCGATTTATGGCTGCCCTTTTGCTTTCATTGGCCTGTACATCCGCTTCTGTTTCTTTATATGAACCTTCAGGGTCGCAAAGAGACGCTCCGCATTTTTCGCAATACACTGCTATTTCAGAATTCTTGTGACCACATTTCCAGCAGTACATTTCTGCCCCCGTTTCTTATCTAAAACTTCTACATGCCGTAGAGTTCATTTTTGTCATTGGAAAACGCTTCTCGATACTTCGCGGAAGCCTTTGAGATTCTATTTCTCTCGAAATCGACTACTTCGTGCCGCCAATCTTCGTTCTCGAAATAGTGGTTTGCATAGGATTCGAAGAATCCTTCTCCGGGGATATGGTTCGAATCATTCTTTTTTCCTACCAGAGCGGGCAAGCTTGGCAGACCCAAATTCACGCACCATTCCTGGATGGCGTCTAAAAGAAAGGCGACCTCTCTGCTGTGAGGATTTCCCATTTTCATCCTCCGAGCGAACTCTGAATAGCTAATCGAGGTTTGTCCTTCATGAGACGCTTGCCATATCACCATGGCGGCCTCGCGGACCTTAGATTCGTCAAATCGATGGCTCTGCTTGTCCATAAAATCATTCCTTCGCAAATGCCTTGTTTGCATATTAAGCTGGGAAAAGTCTGTTTGCAAACTCTCTGTTTGTTGTTCAACAAATTCGTATGTCATAGCGTTGATTTATGCGAAACAGAGGGTTTTCAAAACTTCAACAAGCAGCTGGGCCACCATCTGCAACTTCTTCGAAAGAGCCAAGGGTTGTCCCAAGAGGCTGTCGGAGAAGCGCTCGGCATGGACCGGGTTTCGATTGGATATATCGAGCAAGGAAAGCGAGCTCCTCGGCTTCAGACCCTCTACGCGTTGGCGCTTCTCTACAGAGTTCCCGTTGCAAAGCTGTTTGATTTTGAATAGGGCGCTCGGTGCTGTAAGCGAAATGCTTTTCTATCGCTACGTCTAGCTTTAAATAGCTGCTTCCTATTAGAGTAAAAAGATGCAGAACATTTTTGCCAGCGTCTGTTCAGTCTGACTTCTTCGGCTGTCGTTGGTTTGTCTCGGCTGCTGCAGATTTAGTTGTTAATACGGGTGATTTTGTCCACATTCCCATTTTGGGCGAACTCGTGGCGGGACAAAACCACCAATTTGAAACCTGTCCCCAAATTGGTGGTCCTAGTAACGAATGCAAAAGGAGGCCTCCGCGGCGATGCGGAGGCCTCCTTTTTTGTGCACGGTGTACTTTTGAGTGTGCAAGTGGGGGAGTTGTTACTCCTCGACGATCTCGGTGATCGCGCCGGCGGGGCAAGCGTCCTGGCAAGCGCCACAGGCGACGCAGGAGTCCTCGTCGGCGACGGTAGCGACGTCCTGGAGCTCCAGAACGCCAGCGGGGCAGGAGTCGACGCAAACGCCACAAGCGATGCACTCGTCGGCATCAATTACGGGATGAGCCATGGTAGTTTCCTCTCTGTTGACCGACGCTACAGGCGATGCGCGCCGGTTTGATTCGGGCAAAAACATACCACGGGAGCGACCGTTTGCAATACCCTCTGACCGGCATCTTCATACCGTTCGCCGAGTATGCCAAGGTTTACTAAAAAATGCGCAGGTGGGGCCGTTGAGCTGCGCAAATGTTAGCTAAAGGTGACTTGAAATATAGGGCGATTGAGCGTGCTTGCGGAAACCGCATCCCGTTATTTTGCCGAAAACCGGGTCGCAGTTTCCGGTTGGACCCGCTAGCGGAAACTGCGACCCGGAATCCACGCTCAAAACGGGACGAGCTTTCCGCAAGGCAGCCCCAGGCACCCTCGGACCCAAACCTCAGCCATCTCTACATAGATCTCGATAGATTTGCCGAGAACTCAAACAGTGCGTCTACCTGCGTATTTGCGAACCTAAACTCTCGGCAATAAGAAATCTTATATGAATTGACTTAGATTTTGTATATTCCGGCCCATAAGGGGATACACTACATCCTGAAAGACAAGCCGAAACACCGCTCGGCAGACCGCCGAGTCGGTGCAAACGCACAAGAGAGAGGGAATTTCTAATGGGCAAGATTCTTGGTATCGACCTTGGTACTACTAACTCCGCAATGGCCGTCCTCGAGGGCGGTTCTCCGACCATTATCGTGAACGCCGAGGGCGACCGCACCACCCCGTCTGTCGTGGGCTTCCGTGCCGACGGCGACCGCGTTGTGGGTAAGGCCGCTAAGAACCAGGCTGTCACCAACCCCAAGAACACCGTGTTCTCCATCAAGCGCTTTATGGGCCGCAAGTACTCCGAGTGCACCTCCGAGATCAAGACCGTGCCGTACGAGGTCAAGGAGGGCCAGGGTGGCCGTGCCGTCGTCGACATCGAGGGCAAGGATTACACCGCTGAGCAGGTGAGCGCCATGACGCTCGCGAAGATGAAGGCCGACGCCGAGAAGTATCTGGGCGAGACCGTCACCGACGCCGTCATCACCGTCCCGGCCTACTTCAACGACGCCCAGCGTCAGGCCACCAAGGACGCCGGTAAGATCGCCGGCCTCAACGTCAAGCGTATCGTCAACGAGCCGACCGCTGCTGCTCTTGCCTATGGCCTGGACAAGCAGGGCACCGACCAGCGCATCCTGGTCTTCGACCTGGGCGGCGGTACCTTCGACGTCTCCATCCTCGACCTCGCCGACGGCGTGTTTGAGGTTCTGTCCACCTCGGGCGACAACCACCTGGGCGGCGACGACTGGGATCAGCGCGTCATCGACTGGATGGCCGATAAGTTCCAGCAGGAGAACGGTGTCGACCTGCGTCAGGACCCCATGGCCCTGCAGCGTCTGAAGGAGGCCGCCGAGAACGCCAAGAAGGAGCTTTCCGCCGCCCAGCAGACCACCATCAACCTGCCGTTCATTACCATGAACCAGTCCGGCCCGCTGCACCTCAACTACACGCTGACCCGCGCCGAGTTCGAGAAGATCACCCGCGACCTGCTCGAGCGCTGCAAGCAGCCTGTCACCAACGCACTGCGCGACGCCAAGCTTAAGCTCTCCGATCTGACCGAGGTCATCCTCGTCGGCGGCTCCACCCGTATGCCCGCCGTCCAGGAGCTCGTCAAGACGATGACCGGCAAGCAGCCCAACATGTCCGTGAACCCCGACGAGGTCGTTGCCGACGGCGCTGCCGTCCAGGGCGGCGTGCTCACCGGCGACGTCGAGGGCATCCTGCTGCTCGACGTTACCCCGCTGTCGCTGGGCGTCGAGACCATGGGCGGCATCATGACCAAGATGATCGACCGCAACACCACGATCCCGACCTCCAAGACCGAGGTCTACTCCACCGCTGCCGACAACCAGACCAGCGTCGAGATCAACGTGCTCCAGGGCGAGCGCGAGCTTGCCCGCGATAACAAGTCGCTCGGTAAGTTCCAGCTGACCGGTATCCCGGCTGCCCGCCGCGGCGTGCCGCAGATCGAGGTCACCTTCGACATCGACGCCAACGGCATCGTCAAGGTCTCCGCTAAGGACAAGGGCACCGGCAAGGAGCAGCAGATCACCATTTCCGGCTCCACCGCTCTGTCCGACGACGAAGTCGATCGTATGGTCAAGGACGCCGAGGCTCATGCCGAGGAGGACAAGAAGCAGAAGGAAGAGGTCGAGGTTCGCAACCAGACCGACAGCCTGTGCTACTCCACCGAGCAGACCCTCAACGAGCTCGGTGACAAGGTTTCCGCCGACGTGAAGTCCAAGGCCGAGGCCGCTATCGCCGACGCCAAGAAGGCGCTCGAGGGCTCTGACGTCGAGGCCATCAAGGCCGCCGGCGAGTCCCTGCAGTCCGTGGCCTACGAGCTGGCCCAGGTTGTCTATGCCGACGCTCAGCAGCAGACCGACGGTGCCGCTGACGCCCAGCCTGCCGACGATGACGTCGTCGACGCCGACTACGAGGTTGTGGACGACGAGGACAAGTAATCATGTCCGCCCGTAAAGCTCGCACGGAGGCGGCTGCCGCTGGCGCCGCCCCCGTTGACTCTGAGGAGAAGGACGTGAAGATTCCCGTAGAGGCCGTCGACGATACCGAGGCCAACGAGGCCGAGGCCGCCGAGGCTGCCGAGAACCAGGTAGAGGATTCCAACAAGGAGGCGACGATGACCGAGGACGAGATGGTGGAAGCCGCTATCCGCGCCGGTGAGGAAGCCGCCGACAACGACTTTAAGCTTAAGTTCGAGCAGGCTCAGAAGGAGCTTACCGACGTGCGCAACGAGCTTGATGCTGCGGCAGAGGCTCAGAAGGCCGCCGAGGACAAGGCAAAGGACGCCACCGAGCGCACCGCCCGTCTGCAGGCCGACTGGGAGAACTTCCGTCGCCGCACCGCAAACGAGCGTATCGCCGAGCGCGAGCGCGCGACCGAGAAGCTTGTCACCGCGCTGTTGCCGGTGATCGACGATATCGAGCGCGCGATTGACCATGCCCGCAGCCAAGAGCTTTCCGACGACTTTAAGCAGTTCGTCGATGGCGTTGACGCGGTTCATGCCAAGCTGCTCGATGTGTTTGCGCACGAGGGCGTTGAGCCCATCGACCCCAAGGGCGAGGCGTTCGATCCGCTCGAGCACCAGGCTGTGGGTCGCGTCGAGGACGCATCGCAGTACGACGAGACCGTCAACGATGTGTACCAGAAGGGCTACCGCATGGCGGATCGCATTCTGCGTTCCGCGATGGTGACGGTGACCTACGGTGGCGAGAAGCGCCCCGCACCGGAGCCCGAAGCGGCGCCCGAGGATGCTGCGGCCGATACGGCCGAGAGCACCGAGGAGTAATTGAGAAGGGCCCCGGGGCAACACCCGGGGCCCTTTCTGGCCTAGTGCCATATGAAAGCATGGGCCGTCGTCTGCATGGGCGGCGGACGTAACAGGAGAGGAGCTACGATGGCTGCAGGCAAAACCTTCTATGACATCCTGGGCGTATCCAAGAGCGCCTCCGACAAAGAGATCAAGAGCGCGTTTCGCAAGCTCGCGCAAAAATATCACCCCGATGCCGGCGGCGACGAGGCCAAGTTTAAGGAGATCAGCGAGGCCTATGAGACGCTTTCGGACGAGAAGAAGCGCAAAGAGTACGACCAGATGCTCATGTTTGGCGGTATGCCGGGCGCGGGCGGCGCGTATGGCGGCGGCTACGGTGCCGGCGCGGGTGCCAGCGGCTGGGGCGACATCTTCGACAGCATCTTTAGCGGCAACGGCGCCTGGGGCAGCGATTGGGGCTCGGGCTTTGCCGGGGCTGCGGGCGCTGCCGGTGCCGGCGCTGGCCGCAGCCGTGCTCGCAAGGGCGGCGACCTGTCGCTGACCGTCGATGTGACGGCCGAGGACGCGTTTCGCGGTGTGACGCACAAGGTCACCTATCGCATTCCCTCGACAGGTGAGCAGCAGACCATTACGGTCTCGGTGCCTGCGGGTGCGGTCGACGGCGGCAAGCTGCGCTACAAGCGTCGCGGCGAGTATGGCGTTGCGGGTGGCGAGCGCGGCGATCTGGTCGTGACCACGCATGTGGAGGAGCACCCGCTGTTTAAGCGCAAAGGTGCCGACGTGACCATGGAGGTACCGGTCTCGGTCTACGAGGCGGCGCTCGGCTGCACGGTGGACGTGCCGACGCCCGGCGGTGCGACGGTTCGTCTGAAGGTGCCCGCGGGTACCCAGACGGGCAAGAAGTTCCGCTTTAAGGAAATGGGGGCGCCCGACGTTAAGCACCGTGGCCGCACAGGCGCGCTGCTCGTCGAGATCAAGGTGCAGGTCCCCACGAACCTATCCGATGACGAGCGCGATGCCATGACCAAGCTGCGCGAGACCGACACACGCGACTATCGCGAGAAGGTCAACCGTTACAAGGCGACGTACTAGGGCGGTCGCGGCGCACGCCCGCGCCCACGGGCTTATGATGGACGATAACGAGACGGAAAGGGGTCAGGTAGCATGGCCGAGGACAATAGGAACAAACCGCTGTACATGATCAGCGTGGCGGCCGAGCTGACCGGCATGCACCCGCAGACTCTGCGCGTCTACGAGTCCAAAGGCTTGGTGAATCCCCAGCGCTCGGGCGGCAACACGCGTCTGTATTCGCGTGCCGATATCGAGCGCCTGGAGCTCATCAACCAACTGACCGACGAGGGCATCAACCTCGCCGGCGTGGTGCGCATCCTCGATATGAAGGAGCGTGCCGAGGAGCGCGAACGCGAGAACGAGAAGCTCCGCGCCCGCGTACGCCAGCTCGAGGACGAGCTGCACGAGTACAAGATGCAAAAGAAGATTACCGCCCTGGCCCCGCGCGACGGCTCAGTTAACCCCGAGCAAGTCATGCGCAAGCTGCTGGGCGCCGGCGGGGATTTGTAGTTACGCGGTTTTACCAAACCGCGTAACGGGCCGACGCTGCTCGACGTCCAGAGCGACAATTTGTCATTCAAAAGGCAAGGCATGACCAGAAGGTCTATGCCTTGCCTTTTTCATGCCAACTTGTTCGCTCTGGACGTCGCTCGCTGTCCGTCCTCTACCTGCGGCGTTGCCTTGCTCCGGATACGGCAGGGTAGTCATTGGGGACGTTCTTAAATGACTAGTCAAAGGGGACATTCTTGCGGCATTTGGCACTTGGGGACGTTCCTTTTGTGCCGGCACTTTGGGACACTCCTTGTTAGGAGAGTGATGCAAGGGGCTCGTCCTTTACTTTACCGAGATAAAGTGAACGTGCAGATTCGCAACCCACTCGCAACTGTTCTATGGCACGATATTGAATGAATGTATGCTATGCGCCCGAGCCTTTCGGGCAGAGTGGGAGACAGTATGGTCAAGCTGTACGAGGACGGCATCTACCTGCGCGGCGGCAGCGAGGTTGTGCCTGCGGCCGAGGCTGCCGAGCGCGGTATTACGCAGACGCCCGAGGATGCCAAGCGTGGCACCATCGCGTATTCGATCCTCCAGGCACACAATACGTCCGGAGATCCCGAGGCGCTCAAGATCCGCTTCGACGCCATGGCGAGCCACGACATCACCTTTGTCGGCATCATCCAAACGGCGCGTGCCTCGGGCATGGAGCAGTTCCCGCTGCCCTACGTGCTCACCAACTGCCATAACTCGCTGTGCGCCGTGGGCGGCACCATCAACGAGGACGACCACGTCTTTGGCCTTTCCGCTGCTAAGAAGTACGGCGGCATCTTCGTTCCGCCCCATATTGCGGTCATCCACTCCTTTATGCGTGAGAACTTCGCCGGCTGCGGCAAGATGATCTTGGGCTCCGACTCGCACACCCGCTACGGCGCCCTGGGCACCATGGCCGTGGGCGAGGGCGGCGGCGAGCTGGCAAAGCAGCTGCTGCGCGACACCTACGATGTCGCCTATCCCGGCGTCGTCGCCATCTACCTCACGGGCGCTCCGCGCCCCGGCGTCGGCCCGCACGATGTGGCGCTCGCCATCATCCGCGCCGTCTTTGCCAAGGGCTACGTCAAGAACAAGGTCATGGAGTTCGTGGGCCCCGGCATCGCGAGCATGACGACTGACTATCGCAACGGCGTCGACGTCATGACCACCGAGACCACCTGCCTTTCCTCCATCTGGGCCACCGACGAGGACACACACGCGTTTTTGGCCATGCACGGCCGCGGCGACGACTACCGCGAGCTCAAGCCCGCCGATGTCGCCTACTACGACGGCTGCGTCGAGGTCGATCTGTCGAGCATCAAGCCCATGATCGCGCTGCCGTTCCATCCTTCCAACGGCTTTGAGATTGACGAGCTCAACGAGAACCTCGAGGACATCCTGCACGAGGTGGAGCTCGAGGCCGCCAAGATCGGCGAGGGCAAGACGCACTTTAGCCTGCTCGACAAGATCGTCGACGGCAAGCTGCACGTGCAGCAGGGCGTTATCGCCGGCTGCTCGGGCGGCAACTACGACTCCGTGGTCCAGGCTGCCCGCGTGCTCAAGGGCGCCAACACCGGCTGCGGCGAGTTCTCGCTGTCGGTCTATCCCACGAGCCAGCCCGTGGCACTCGAGCTTACACGCCGCGGCTACATCTACGACCTCATGGAGGCCGGCGCGATCGTGCGCACGGCGTTCTGCGGCCCGTGCTTCGGCGCCGGCGACACGCCCGCCAACAACGGCCTTTCGATCCGCCACACTACGCGCAACTTCCCCAACCGCGAGGGTTCCAAGCCGGGCAATGGCCAGCTGAGCGCCGTGGCCCTGATGGACGCCCGCTCCATTGCGGCGACGGCTGCCAACGGCGGCGTCCTGACGCCGGCGACCGACCTGCCCGAGGAGACTTGGGACGAGGCCTGCGAGTACACCTTTGACGACGCGCCGTACAAAAAGCGCGTGTACTGGGGCTTTGGCAAGGCGGAGCCTGCCGACGAGCTGGTCGAGGGTCCCAACATCAAGCCGTGGCCCGCGATGGAGCCGCTCGGCGACGATATCCTGCTCAAGGTGTGCTCCAAGATCATGGATCCGGTCACCACGACCGACGAGCTCATTCCTTCGGGCGAGACGAGCTCCTTCCGCTCCAACCCGCTGGGCCTGGCCGAGTTTACGCTCAGCCGTCGCGATCCGGCCTACGTGGGTCGCTCCAAGGAGGTCGACGCCGTGGAGAAGCGCCGCGTTGCCGGCGAGGCAGCAGGCGATCTGGCGGCACTCGATGCCGAGCTTGCGGGCGTGTTTGAGGCGCTGGTCGGCGCGGGTGTCGCGGCCGATGCCAAGGCGACTGAGTACGGCTCCATGCTCTATGCCAAGAAGCCCGGTGACGGTTCCGCCCGCGAGCAGGCCGCGAGCTGTCAGCGCGTGATCGGCGGTCTGGCCAACATCGTCCACGAGTACGCCACCAAGCGCTATCGCTCCAACGTGATGAACTGGGGTATGGTGCCCTTCCAGATGGAGGCCGAGCCCAGCTTTGAGGTGGGCGACTATGTCTTTGTGCCGGGTATCCGTGCCGCGCTCGACGGTGACCTAAAGGACATCGCCGCCTACGTGGTGCGCGCCGACGGTGCGGTCGAGCAGATTGAGCTCTACATTGCCGATATGACGGCAGAGGAGCGTGCCATCGTCAAGGCCGGCTGCCTGATCAACTACAACAAGTTCAAGGCCGCTGCCGAGTAACGCACTTAATTGTCCGCCCGGGGCTTACCCTTTCCCGCCCGCTCACGCGCTTCGCGAGGGTCGCGTTCGGGAAAGGGTAAGCCCCGGGCTACATTTCTGCGTTCTCGTTGGGTCTTGAGGGACGCTAATAAATAGACTTGCTTGATGCCGCCTCTGTTATCGGGGCGGCTTCTTTTGTCGAAAACCACCATGAAGGGGTAGGCGCCTTTGCGGTGGTTCCGTTTGTCTCGACCTGTAACATCTGGGCCCCTATTTGACGAGCGGTTGTTACAGATTGAGACAAACGATCGCCGCCGATCATTTCATCTCAATCTGTAACATCTAGGATCGAAAAGGGCCGCTAGATGTTACAGATCGAGACAGTGGAACATCGGAGCCGAAACCACCACAAAGGTGCCTGCCCGGCGGGTCCTTATTTCGATGGGGTCCAGGTTATTTCATCGTCAAATAGCCAAGTGCGTGCCGAGCCACTGTTGCGCGCTGTCTGCGGATCGGGCTCGCAGGTTTGTTCGTAGGCATCCTCGGTACACCGATCCATAAAATCGACGACTGCCGTCTGGTCGCCCTCCATGACGTAGATTACGTCGCCATCCGAGATATAGACCCCCGGTCCTTCATTGTCCACGCAGCCGGGGTCGTATGAGACGTTGCACAATTTGCTCCCGTTTGCCGCATCGAGCTCAAGGGTCGAATGATACCCGCCAACCATTTGGCCGTTCTTGGCTCGATATGTTGCGGCGCCGTACCACCGCTTAAACGTCTTGCCTTTGAGTAAACTGGTTGCCTTACCGATAAGCTGCTCATCTTGGGTATAGCGCGTGGCTCCAAGTTCGATTCGGGGATAGTTACTGACCCCAAGCGCTGCGGGCGTACCGTCGAAATCGACGGTGATCGAATCGGGTTTGACGATATCGGTGAGGATTTCGATGGGGTAGCTTACGGTTTCAACCGCCGCCTGCGTTGCCGAGGCAGGGAGAAATGCGAGATAGATAATTCCTACGCCGACTGCGGTAATCGCAAACGCTAAGACGAGCAGGCCGATATAGGTGGAGCGTTTCACGGCGGGTACCTCGCAAACAGTATGCATTCATTAAGATAAGTGATACCAGCTTACGACAATATTCAAAAGAAAGCGATCGGTCGAAATGACGGGGCGAAAAGGCCCTATTGGGCTTCGATTTGACCTCTAATAGGAATATTTGCCCCACTCATTCTGGGCGAGAGGTCAATAATTCAGTTCACGAGTCTTGAGCGATACTATTCTCACTAAACTCACTATTTTCACAGTAAGCACTATAAATACGATAGGGAGGACGACGAGAACGTTGTGACGTGCGATAGCTAAGCCGTTTAAGCCGGACTCTGACCTTGAATCTCCGCCTCTATCTGTGCGAACGGGCTATTGTCGGTTCTCGATTCCATCGCTGCGTTTTCGTTGGGTCTTGAGGGACGCTAATAAATAGGCTTGCTTGATGCCGCCTCTGTTATCGGGGCGGCTTCTTTTTGTCGAAAACCGCCACAAAGGGGACAGGCACCTTTGTGGCGGTGGGGACGAGCTCGATGTTGTTGTGATCGTTGAGCGGCATGTTAATGGGCACCTCTACAGAATTTCATCTGGGCTGGCGGGTTTGGTTGTTTTGGGGATGCCGAGTTTGGATGACGCGAAATCGTCAACATTGTCCTTAATTCCGTCTTTGGTGTAGACAGTGACCATATAGGTGCTGTGTCCGAATTCGCCCTTGTCGCGTGTTGCCCAGGCATCCCAGTAGGCGGCCCCGTTTCGCCCTTTGATTTTTCCGACACGGCGGAGTTCTGTTCGCTTTAATTTCTGGTTGCTATAGATGGTTCGACCGGCTTCCGCGGTGAGCCCGCACTGTCCAAGCAGCTTGTCGAGGACTTGGTTCATGTGGCGCTCATCGGTGTTTGGTGCGTAGTCGTAGGCGAGGGTGATGGAGTCAAGGGGCTGGTCGTCGATCAGATAATTCATTGTCTGAGGTTCGAGGCAGAAATAAGGAGAGCATCCGTCGACCTTGCCGAGCAACGGTAACTTGGACTGCCAACTTCCGGTGGGAATTGCATATTCGTAGAACACGCCACGGCAGACAAAGGAGAGCGAGGTGGCACGCGGGCCGGCGTCGATCATCCCGCAAAGATCGAAGGGCGAGGCGATACCAAAAGAAAAGGGCGTGATGACGATAAGGAAGAGCATCACGATGGGTATGGCGAGAATGGCGATGACGTTGCGACCGGTGGAATGAGACGGCTTCATATGCGCTCCTCGAGACAAAGAGCTGTTGAGGATAGGCAGAAATGGATATGTTCAGAGAACAATTCAAGTTTAATCTCATGGCGTGAGATGGTCGACCGTTAGCGTCGAAAACCACCACAAAGGTGCCTGTCCCCTTTGTGGTGGTGGGGAGCGCGCGGCTTCTTTGGTGATAGTGTTAGCCGGCGGTATCATTAGGACAAATGGCGCGGGTTTGCATTGTGAGGTGCTTTGCTGTGAGAAGTCCTGCCCGTATTGGATTGATTGTCTTGGCGCTTGCGATCGCTGTGGTTGGCGCGGGCGCTGTCGGTATGGCATTTCTACCTGCTGCGGTGACGGAGCCGGTGGTCAAGCCTGTGACTCAATCTGTCGAACTTCTGACCGGCGACGACAAGCCTGAGACCATTACCGTTGATTTTGATGAGCAACCGGCTGCGCTGGGCATTAGTAATTATCCACGCATTCAGCTTGGGGCTATGCGCTATACCACGGATTCTGGTCTGATCGACAGGGCGTCCGAGCTGCTCAAGGGCAAAATCTTTAAGCGCTGGTATGGATATGCGTCCTATCGGGCAAAAGCGAACGACATGGTTGGCGGATGCCACTCTTCCATCGAGCTGGACACTGCAAACGGCGCAAAGTTATGTGATGTCTCGTACGATCCGGGCTACGAGGACAATGAGGGTCCGGGCATCTACATCATGGACGGCGATGTCGCCTATGTCATGGAGGGCGACCAGACCGAGCTCAACGATTTTATGGGCCAGTGTATCCAAGATGCCTATAAACAGACCTGCTTGCCTGACCCGCAGGCTGCACGCGATAGTGGGTCTGCCCGTACATGGCTGTTCGAGGATGAGATGCCCTGGACCGTCGAATCGGGAAGTACGGGTCCGGCGAAGGAGTAGAGACCGCGACCACCACAAAGGTGTCTGTCCCCTTTGTGGTGGTTTGCATGTCGTGGGAACACTCATAAAATCTTATATATAGAGACTTAGATTTATGTATAAGATCGCACAAAGCTGGCAACAATACTTCTCGAACAACGTGAAGCCGCCCCGTAGGGCGGCCGCCCCAAGAGAGGTGATTCCATGAGAATCGATAAGCTAGCAATGACGTCGCGCGAGGCGTTGCAGACCGCCATGAGCACGGCTGCCGATGCGCAGGCCGGCGCGGTGGAGCCGATTCACCTGCTGTCTGCCCTGCTCGGTGCCGGCGAGCGCAATATCTCCGTGATCATCGAGCGCATCGGCGCTGATCCGGCCCAGCTCGCACGCTCCACGCAGGATGCCGTCGACCGCGCGCCCAAGGTTTCGGGCGAGGGTCAGCAGATGGGCCTGTCCAACGAGCTCGTCCGCGTCATCGAAAAGGCCGAGAAGAAGGCCACCAAGATGGGCGACAGCTTTGTGGTGACCGAGCATCTGCTGATGGCGCTTGCCGAGGACAAGGGCGAGGCTGGTCGTGTACTGCGTGACGCTGGCGTGACCAAGGAGCGCATCGAGCAGGTCTACGAGGAGCTGCGTGGCGATGACCGCGTGACGTCTGCCGAGGACAAGACCCAGTTTGAGGCGTTGGAGCAGTACGGTCGCAACATCTGCGATCTTGCCCGCGCCGGTAAGCTCGACCCGGTCATCGGCCGTACCGACGAGATCCGCCGTACCATTCAGGTTCTGTCCCGCCGCACCAAGAACAACCCCGTGCTCATCGGTGAGCCGGGCGTCGGTAAAACGGCTATCGTCGAGGGCATCGCCCAGCGTATCGTGGCCGGCGATGTGCCGAGCACCCTGCGCGACCGCGACCTCATCGAGCTCGACATGAGCGCGTTGGTCGCCGGCGCCAAGTACCGTGGTGAGTTCGAGGACCGCTTAAAGGCCGTGCTCAAAGAAGTGCAAAAATCCGAAGGTAAGGTCATCCTGTTCATCGATGAGCTTCACACCATTGTGGGCGCGGGTGCCACCGAGGGCTCCATGGACGCAGGCAACATCCTCAAGCCGGCGCTCGCCCGTGGCGACCTGCATGCGATCGGCGCGACCACGCTCGACGAATACCGCAAGTACATCGAGAAGGACGCGGCGCTCGCCCGTCGTTTCCAGACCGTTATGGTGAGCGAGCCTACCGTCGAGGACACCATCTCGATTCTGCGTGGCCTCAAGGAGAAGTACGAGATCTTCCACGGCGTGCACATCACCGATAGCGCGCTCGTGGCCGCCGCCGACCTCTCCGATCGCTATATCGCCGACCGCTTCCTGCCCGACAAGGCCATCGACCTGGTCGATGAGGCGGCAAGCCGCCTGCGCATGGAGCTCGACAGCATGCCGGTCGAGATTGACGCCACCACGCGTCAGCTCACCCAGCTGCAGATTGAGGAGCAGGCGCTCATGAAGGAGACCGACGACGCCTCCAAGGAGCGTCTGGAGGCCCTGCGTCAGGAGATCGCCGAGGTCCAGGAAAAACTCAACGTGCAAAAGGCTGGCTGGCTCAACCAGAAGAACGCCATCGACCACGTGCAAGAGCTCAAGGGACAGCTCGACGAGGCCAGGAGCGAAGAGGAGCGCGCGACGCGCAATGGTGATCTGGGCCGTGCGTCCGAGCTGCGCTACTCCGTGATTCCGGGCCTGCAACAGCAGATTCAGGATTCCGAGGCTGCGCTCGAGGCGCAAAAGCAGCAGGACGGCGAGGGCCTCAACGAACAGGTGACCTCCGATGAGATCGCCGAGGTCGTGAGTGCCTGGACCGGCGTGCCCGTGTCCAAGATGATGCAGGGCGAGCTCGACAAGCTGAAGGGCTTGGAGGGTGAGCTGCATAAGCGCGTCATCGGCCAGGACGAGGCCGTCTCCGCCGTCGCCGCGGCCGTGCGCCGCAGCCGTGCGGGTCTCTCCGATCCGGACAAGCCCATCGGCAGCTTCTTCTTCCTGGGCCCCACCGGCGTGGGCAAGACCGAGCTCGCCAAGGCGCTTGCCGAGTGCCTGTTCGACGACGAGCGCGCGCTCGTGCGTATCGACATGTCCGAGTACATGGAGAAGTTCAGCGTCCAGCGTCTGATCGGTGCGCCCCCGGGATACGTGGGTTACGACGAGGGCGGCCAGCTCACCGAGGCCGTGCGCCGTCGCCCCTACTCCGTGATCTTGCTCGACGAGATGGAGAAGGCCCATCCAGATGTCTTCAACGTGCTGTTGCAGGTGCTTGACGACGGCCGTCTGACCGACGGTCAGGGTCGCCAGGTGTCCTTCAAGAACACGATTATCATCATGACGTCTAACGTGGGCTCCAAGGCTATCGCCGAGCTTTCGGGCAAGGACGAGGAGGAGATGCGCCATCAGGTCGACGCGGCCATGGCTCAGACCTTCCGCCCCGAGTTCCTCAACCGTATCGACGATATCGTGGTGTTCCATCCGCTCGGCATGGCGCAGATCGAGAAGATCGTCGACATCCAGCTCGCCGACGTCCGCGCGCGTCTGGCCAAGGAGCGCATGACGCTTGCCATCACCCCGGCGGCCAAGCAGATGCTCGCCGTGGGCGGCCTGGACCCCGTGTTCGGCGCCCGTCCGCTCAAGCGCCTGGTCCAGCGCGAGGTCGTGGATGCCATTGCTGCCGCTATCATCGACGGCACGGTGCGCGAGGGCGATCAGGTGACGGTCGATGTCGACAAGGACGGCGGCTTTACCGTCGTGTGCGACAACACGCCGGCGGCCACCTACGAGGTCCCCGACGCCGAGTAGATTTTTGGGACATGCCTTAAAATCTGCCAGTCGTCTCTAAACGCCAAGGGCGGCGGATCCAATTGGGTCCGCCGCCCTTTTTCGTGCGACAATAGATGATGTTGAACGGATGCGATGCAAGGAGCTATGCAGATGAAAGACGAGATCAAGACGCACGCACCGGCGGCTGAGGCAGCGCCCGCCGCGCCGGTCGCACCGAAGGCTTCTCCCAAACCGGCGCCCAAGCCGCGCGACCCCTATATCCGTGCCGAGAACGAGGACGATGACGGTTACGACCCCTACAGCGACCGACGCCCCGAGCGCGAGCCGATGTTCGAAGCCGATCCGTGGCGCTAAGTGCCACCAATAAGTTGCGGTGAAATAGGGACTGTTTTGCGGTTTGACCAGCAAAAACAATCCCTATTTCACCGCAACTGCGTTGGGCGGCTGTCTTCGGGCCGGCTAGTCCTGGGCTTTGATACTCGGCAGCAGGATCTGCGCGAGGTAGTCGGTTTCGAGCTTAGTGGCACCATCGGCCTTGCCGTCTTTACCCACCAGGTCGTTCTTGATCTGGCTATACGTATAGCGGTTGCCGGTCGTAAGCTCGACAAGCTCAATGGCTGTGTCCATGGGGTAGGTTGACACGGGGTTCTGCGTCCGTCCGTTGATGGTCTGGGGCACCACGTACGGATAGACGGGGCCGCTGGCGTAGACGGTATAACCGTTGCCTAGATTGGCCGCGCCCAAAACCGTATCGCCTTCATCGGGCGTAAAGCTCTCGCCCTCGCGCACCGCGACGAGCGTCACGAGCGGCGTATTGGCGTCGTCGCCCAGATAGATGCATAGCGTGCTTCCGTTTTGCCAAGTTGCGACCTTGCCGTACCACTCGACGGGAATATCGAGCTGGTAGAGGTCGGTTGCCTTGTGGCGAGCGTCAGCATCACGGGACGCCTGTGCCTTTTGCGCGCTCACGGCATTGACGGCGGCGTCGCGCCGCGCGGTTGCTGCCTGCTGGAGCACTTTGGCAGCCGCGGCGGAGCTCGCACCGCCCTCCTCGGCATACTTGGCGGCGGCATCGATCTGGTCGTCAGTCACCGTGTCGGCCGAAGGCACTTTGAGCTTAAAGGTGGCCTGGGCACTTAAATCCTGTCCATCGCTCTTAACGGTGACCTGCGTCTTGGTGGTCGGGACGGTATAGATGGTGCCGTCGGCCGCGATGGGGGAGGCAGCGATGGAGAGCGTGTAATCGCCGGGCAGCAGTTTGATGCCGCGGCCGTGCTCGTCAACATAGAGCGTTTCGCTCACGGAGGAGCCATCAGCGTCCTGACCGCTCACCTGTACGGGAATCTTGGAGCCGGTGGAACAGTCGAGGCCCGCGGCATGCACGCCAATCTGCACTGACATCATCGTGTGGGCATTGGCGGCGACAGCGGCAGCCTGCTCTTGCTGATATCCGTTCCAGGCAGCATAGCCTGCACCGCCGGCGACGAGCGCGACGGCCACGATGCCGGCGACCATCAGATTGCGGCGCTTGGGAGACATCTTGCGATGGCGGACCTCGGCTTCGTGTGCCGAGGGAACGGACGGCAGGGGAATATCGCCCATGGCGATGGTCTCATCCACGGCTGGTGCGGAACCCAGGCCAGGAAGCTCGCGAGTCAGCGAATCCTCGGCCGGTAAGCTGTCGAGCAAGACGGTTTCCTCGCCCATGTCGGATTCGGGTTGGTTGCCGGTCTCGCTTTCGGTGTCTTCGTGATTTGCCTCATCCTCGGCAGGCTCAACGTCGTCTGCGTCCTGATCATCGGACTGTGCCTCGGCTTCCGACTCATCCTGCACATCAACGCCCGAATCGTCAAACGCAATCTCATCGAGTGAAATCCGGTCTAAGCTCTCCAAGGCCTCAGCGCAAGCTTCTGCATCTTGGGCCGCATCCTCTTGGCCCATCGTCTCATCTTTCATATATCCCCCAAGCTCAATATCGGGACAACACTGTACCCAAAAATGGAGCCATATAAAGCGCGTGCGAAATATAAGATCCGATTTAACTCGAGCGCATCGTTCGGCCGCATCCTCGCGGCAGCAAAAGGCCCCCGGAACGCGAACGAATCACATTCCGGGGGCTCTGCAATGCGTTGAGTTGCGCGGAGCCGGCTATGCTGCTTCGCGCTCAAGCGATGTCTGCGCCAGGCGCGTTACTCGGCGTGTGCGTAATCAACCTTGGCGCGGCGAGCGGTAGCCTTCTCCCAATCGCTGGTGCCCTCAAAGACATCCTGCTTGTAGGGATTGCGGCCGAGCTTCTTGGCGCGGTAGGCGATGTAGATGATCGCGGCGACGTTGGCGACCAGTGCGGCGATCGAGATCGCGGTAGCGGCGCCGGGGTCGAGCGTGGAGTGGGTCACAAAGATGGACTCCTCCTGGAAGTACGGGAACACCTGGGCAAACATGCACCAAATAGCAAGCGTAAAGGCGCGGTTCTGGATCCAGCCGCCCTTGTTCCAGATAAAGGCGGCGACGGTGGGCGCCAGCAGCAGCGCAAAGCCGCAGAACCAGGAGTGGGTGGGCAGGCAGTTGTAGGTGTAGCAGAAGTTCCAGATATCGTAGGCGATGATGTAGACCCAGGTCATATCGGGCCACAGCATGTCGGTCTGATCCTCGGAGGCGTAGACGCTCCACCAACCGGTCATGCAGAAGATGTTGATGATACCGGCGATGCCGTTGAACACGTTGTTCCAGCCGGCCAGCTGCGTGGCGCCCTCGGAGGTGACCCAAGTGGACTGGCCCAGGACAAAGAAGTGATAGGCGCTCTCGAAGTCGGACACGACGGCGATCATGATGTTGATGGCGACGATCACAAACGGCCACGCGCGGAACCAATGCGCCTTGCCGATCTTTCCCCACTGGTACTTAATGGCAATGAAGCCCCAGCAACCGGCGAGCGCCGCGTATACCTTGGCGTAGTGGAACCAGCTGTTCTGGTACACATGGGTGGGGTTGGTGAGCGCCCACTCGGCACCCTGTGAGACGCCGATGGCGATGGCGACGCAGTAGATGGTCATGGCCAGCGGAGCCACGCCAAAGATGATTGCCGCGCCCAGCTTGGTGCGGCGGCCGACTTCGTTGAGCACGATCAGGTCAATAAAGACCATGGCCCAGCCGGCCCAGTGGATAAGGGTATCGCTACCCCAAACATCGAACAGCATGCTGCTCTCCTTTCACACGCCCGCGGCCCCTCTTCTGATCGCGGGCAGTTTGGCCAAATGTCGTCAGTTCTGGGGCTTGCGCTCCGGATACTTGGCGGTATAGCCCTCGATGTGGAGTGTCGAGGCGATGATTTCCTTGACCGTTTCGTCGGGCACATCGGGGTGCGTGCGGATATACATCAACAACCCCATGATGAGGGTGTAGAACGTCTCGTAGACATGGTCGATGCGTAGCTCATGATGGGCGACAAAGTCCACTACGGTGGTGTCGCAGATATACTGCGCCACGCGCTGGACCACGTTGTGCAAAAAGCCGCCGTAGAGCGCGCCGCTGCTCGAGGTGAGCGTGCTCGGCAGCTCGTGGCCGCTGGCGACCAGGCGCTTAAAGAGCGGGGCGACGGTGTCGAGCGCGCCCTCGATATCACCGACGGTGCGGTCGGCGTTCCACTGCTCGAGCTCGGAGATAAAGCCGTCGATCGCCTCGTCCATAACAGCGGTGACGGCGGCGTCCATATCGGCGAAGTAGTGGTAGAACAATGAACGCGTGCAGCCGGCTCGCTTGGTTACGGCCGATACCGATAGGTGGGACACGCCCAGCTCGGAGCTTACGGTGCGCACGGCGGCGAGGATCTCGCGACGGCGTTCGTCGCCCGTCAGGCGCTTTGCCGCGCTATCGGATGCGGGGACGGCATCGACCACAGAGGTATCTGCTGTGTTGTTGCCCATGTTTTTGCCGCCTTTCATCCTCTTTTGCCTGACCGTTCGCCTAACAGTCTTGAATATTGTTGACGGTTCGTCAATACTATTTTTGACACAATGTCAACAATGGCGGGCGAACGGCATGGGGCATGCCCGGCCTGCAAAAAAGAGGGGCGCTGCGTGCCTGCCAGGCTGCGGCAAGAGAAGGGACGACTATGATTCTCAACGGACCGGGGATTAGCTACACCGAGCCCGATATCGGTGCGGAGTTTGTGCCGCCGCTGCCGGAGCATCCGCGCGAGGCCATCGTCAAGCTGTGCGAGCACTGCACCAACCGTCTGCTGCATCGCGATGAGCTGCTGGGCTACGAGTACTGGTCGTTTGCCGAGGCTGCAACCGACGAGCAGGCCGAAGTGCTCTGCAAGATGAAGATGCGCCGTCCCTATACGCTGCCTGAGATGGTCAAGCTCACCGGCATGCCCGAAGCCGATATCGAGAAGATGCTCGACGACATGAGCTACACGGGTCTGCTCGAGTACAACTGGGAAAACCCCGAGCGCGCCAAGCAGTGGGTGCTGCCCATGCTGGTGCCGGGTTCCGCCGAGTTCCTCAACATGCGCGTGAGCCAGCTCGAGGAGCACCCGGTCTATGCCAAGTTCTTTGAGCAGGCGTCCAAGGGACCGCTGTCCAAGGCCACGCCGATGGTGCCGCCCGGTGGTGCCGGCATCGGCATGCATGTCATTCCGGTCGAGAAGGCTATCGATGCCGCGAGCACGTCGGTGCCGATCGAGCATATCGAGCATTGGCTCGACAAATATGATGGCAAATATGCCGCTAGCACCTGCAGCTGCCGCGCGAGCCGTCGCGTGATGGGTGAGGGCTGCGCCGACGACCCGGCCGATTGGTGCATCGCCGTGGGCGATATGGCCGACTACGTGGTCGAGACCGACCGTGGCCACTATGTGACGCGCGAAGAGGTCTACGACATCTTGCGCCAGGCCGAGGACAACGGCTTTGTGCACCAGATTACCAACATTGACGGCGAGAACAAGATCTTCGCTATCTGCAACTGCAACGTCAACGTGTGCTACGCCCTGCGCACCTCTCAGCTGTTCAACACGCCCAACCTGTCGCGCTCGGCCTATGTCGCCAAGGTCGAGAAGGACAAGTGCGTTGCCTGCGGTCGCTGCGTTGAGGTGTGCCCGGCCGGCGCCGCCAAGCTCGGCCAGAAGCTCTGCAGCAAAAAGGCCGGCGGACAGGTGCCCGAGTATCCGCGCCAGGAGCTGCCCGACGCCACCAAATGGGATCACACCAAGTGGTCGCCCAACTACCGCAACGACAACCGTATCGAGACGCATGAGTCCGGCACCGCTCCCTGCAAGACGGCCTGCCCCGCGCACGTTGCCGTTCAGGGCTATTTGAAGCTCGCGGCTCAGGGTCGCTATGACGAGGCTCTGGCGCTCATCAAGCGCGAGAACCCGCTGCCCGCTATCTGCGGCCGTGTGTGCAACCGCCGCTGCGAGAATGCCTGCACCCGCGGCCGTGTGGACGCCGCCGTGGCTATCGACGAGGTCAAGAAGTTTATCGCCCAGCGCGATCTGGACGCCGCGACCCGCTATGTCCCACCTGTGGTGACCCCGACGCGTGCCGGCGGCTTCGATCAGAAGATTGCCATTATCGGTGCCGGTCCGGCCGGCCTGTCCTGTGCCTTCTATCTGGTCGAGAAGGGCTACAAGCCCGTCGTATTCGAGAAGAACGAGCACCCGGGCGGCATGCTCACCTACGGCATTCCCAGCTTTAAGCTGCAGAAGGATGTTATCGAGGCCGAGGTCGAGATCATTCGCCTGATGGGTGCCGAGTTCCGCTATGGCGTTGAGGTCGGTCGCGATGTGACGCTCGACGAGCTGCGCGCGCAGGGCTTTAAGGCCTTCTACGTTGCCATTGGCTGCCAGGGCGGCCGCCTTGCCGGTATTCCGGGTGAGGATGCCGAGGACGTGACCGTGGCCGTCGACTTTTTGCGCGAGGTCAACAGTGGCAAGATCGACGCGCTGCCCGGCCGCACCATTGTGGTGGGCGGCGGCAACGTGGCTATCGATGTCGCGCGCAACGCCTGCCGTCTGGGTTCCGAGCACGTTGAGATGTTCTGCCTGGAGAGCGAGGCCCAGATGCCCGCCAGCGAGGAAGAACGTCGCGAGGCCGTTGAGGACGGCGCTCACATCAGCTGCGGCTGGGGCCCCAAGGAGATTCACCTGGACGAGGCCGGTCGTGTGTGCGGTATCACCTTCAAGCGCTGCACGTGTGTCTTTGACGACGAGGGCCGTTTTGCGCCCGAGTACGACGAGAACGATCTGCGCCGTGTCGATGCCGACCGTGTCGTCATGTCGATTGGCCAGTCCATTGTGTGGGGCGACCTGCTGGCTGGCTCCAAGGTGGAGCTCGGCCGCGGCCAGGGTGCCCTTGCCGATCCCCAGACCTACCAGACCGCCGAGCCAGACATCTTTGTGGGCGGCGACGTCTACACCGGCCCCAGCTTTGCCATCGACGCTATCGCCGCCGGCCACGAGGCCGCGGTGTCTATCCATCGCTTTGTGCAGCCGGGCTCCACGCTCACCATCGGCCGCAATCAGCGCCGCTACACCGCGCTCGACCGCGACGACGTTGTGCTCGAGAGCTACGACAACGCGAGCCGCGAGGTTGCGCATGTGGACCGCGAACGCGAGAAGGCTGCGCCGTTTAGCGAGTATGTTGAGACCTTTACCGAGGAGCAGGTGCGCGCCGAGACCGCCCGCTGCCTGGGCTGCGGCGCCTCGATCGTCGACCCCAACAAGTGCATCGGCTGTGGCCTGTGCACCACCAAGTGCGCGTTTGACGCCATCCATCTGGATCGCGACCGCCCCGAGTGCTCCACGATGGTCAAATACGAGCAAAAGCTCCCAAGTCTGGGCAAGTATGCTTTGAAGCGCGCCATCAAGATTAAGTTCGGTCGCAAGTAAGTAGTCATAACGGGAACGGCGGAAGGAAATAAATGCACGAGCTCGGAATCGTCTATCACATCATTCGTGATGTTGAGAATGTGGCGCGCGCTCATGGCGTGCGTCGCGTTTCGAGCGTGACGTTGCTGCTGGGCGAGGTCTCGGGCGTCGTTCCCGACTTGCTGCTCGACGCTTGGCGCTGGGCAGCAGATAAAAAGCCTATCACCGAGGGCGCGGAGCTTATCGTGGAGTCCGTCGAGGCCGTGACACATTGCGAGGCGTGTGGCTGCGACTACGCGACGGTCGAGCACGGCAAGACCTGTCCCCATTGCGGTAGCGGCGAGACATACCTGCTGCAGGGCCAGGAGGTCATGATCAAGCAGATCGAGACCCCCGACGAGGACCCGGCAGACGCTGTCCCCGACGGCCCTTCCGACGTCCCCGACGCCGTCGACGCCGCCAACCCCCTCCACATCGCCTAGGATTCCCTATAAGTTGCGGTGAAATAGTTCCTAAATCCAGCCTTCTGACTCTTAAACAAGAACTATTTCACCGCAACTTTTTTGAGTAGTTTTGTTGAGCATAAGTCGTGCAAATAGTCAAGCCATGTCTGTTTAAACAAAATAGTGACAGTACGAGCACATTCGCACTTGCTTAATATCGATATTAATGAACAGCTTGCTTGTATCTATAAAATACATAGCTTGATGAGCGACGCCTTGTCGTGTAATGAGTCAAAAAGCAGTAACGTAATCAACTTGTAACAAACCTAGACGTTTAAACAAATAATCCAACCTTTTGCGGATTTAGCTATAATTCCACAATCCAAACAGGTATACTCCTTTCATGTCGTGTAGGAAATACGTAGACAAAAAGGAGGTTATGTGATGGTAAGTATTGTTCTTGCTAGCCACGGGGACTTGGCAGCTGGAATCAAGCAGACGGGCTCGATGGTCTTTGGCGATCAGCCGTCTGTTGCCGTGGTCTCGCTCGAGCCGAGCATGGGCCCCGACGACTTCCGTGCCAAGGTCGAGGAAGCAATCGCTTCCTTCGAAGACCAGGAGCAGGTGCTCTTCCTCGTTGATCTGTGGGGCGGCACGCCGTTCAACCAGATCAGCGGGCTCATCGAGGGCCACGATTCCTGGGCTATCGTCACCGGTGTCAACCTGCCTATGCTCATCGAGGCATATTCGCAGCGCTTTGACGCAAAGAACACTGCACATGCGATCGCAAAACATCTCGTGACTGAGGCTAAGGCTGGCGTGCGCGTCAAGCCCGAGTCTCTGGAGCCCGAGGAGAAGAAGCCGGCTGCGGCCGCCGCTGCTCCTGCAGGCGCCATCCCTCCGGGAACGGTCATCGGCGACGGGCACATCAAGATTGCCCACGTCCGTATCGACACCCGTCTGCTTCATGGTCAGGTGGCCACCACGTGGACCAAGCAGATCAACCCCAACCGCATCATCGTGGTTTCCGACGGCGTTGCTCACGATGAGCTCCGTAAGACCATGATCGAGCAGGCTGCCCCTCCGGGAGTCCATGCCAACGTCGTGCCCATCAAGAAGATGGCCGAGGTCGTCAAGGACACGCGCTTTGGTGACACCAAGGCCATGCTGCTCTTTGAGAACCCGCAGGATCTGCTCAAGGCCATCGAGGCCGGCGTCGACATCAAGGAAGTCAACATCGGTTCCATGGCTCACTCCAAGGGCAAGGTCGTCGTCACCAACGCCGTCGCTATGGGCGATGACGACGTCAAGACTCTCGAGGCCCTCAAGGCCAAGGGCGTCAAGTTCGAGGTCCGCAAGGTTCCTTCGGATGCTTCCGAGGATCTCGACGCCATGTTGAAGAAAGCTAAGGCCGAACTGGCCGCTCAAGCATAGTAAAGGAGGGTCCGATACATGTCTGCAATCACTATTCTGCTTGTTGCGATTGTCGCGTTGCTTGCCGGTATGGAAGGCATTCTGGATGAGTTCCAGTTCCATCAGCCGCTCGTGGCATGCACGCTTATCGGTCTCGTAACCGGTCACCTTCAGGAGGGCATCCTCCTGGGCGGTTCGCTCCAGATGATGGCCCTTGGCTGGGCTAACGTCGGCGCCGCCGTCGCGCCTGACGCCGCTCTGGCCTCGGTCGCTTCTTCGATCATCATGGTGCTCGCCCTCAACGACGGCGCCACTGATTCGGCCAAGGCCGTTACCGCGGCCATCGCCGTCGCCGTCCCGCTGTCGGTCGCTGGTCTGTTCCTGACCATGATCTGCCGTACCATTGCTACCGCTATCGCTCACGCCATGGACGGTTGCGCCGAGAAGGGCGACTTCTCCGGCATCGAGCGCTGGCAGTACGCTGCCATCCTCATGCAGGGCCTTCGTATTGCCATCCCGGCAGTACTTCTGTGCATCATCCCGGCCGAGGCCGTTACCAACGCGCTTAACGCTATGCCCGACTGGCTGTCCGGCGGCATGGCTGTCGGCGGCGGCATGGTCGCTTCCGTCGGTTACGCCATGGTCATCAACATGATGGCCACCAAGGAGACCTGGCCGTTCTTCATCCTCGGCTTTGTCCTTGCTGCCATCCCTCAGCTCACGCTGATCGCCCTTGGCCTCATCGGCATCTCCCTTGCCCTCATCTACCTTGGCCTTAAGGATCTGGCCAAGCAGGGTGGCGGCATGGGCGGTGGCTCCGGCGACCCGCTCGGCGACATTCTGAACGATTACGAGTAGGAGGGGAGTGATACATATGGCAGAGAACAAGATTCAGCTCACCAAGGCTGACCGCAAGAAGGTTTGCTTCCGTCATCAGTTCCTTCAGGGCTCGTGGAACTACGAGCGTATGCAGAACGGCGGCTGGTGCTTCGCAATGATCCCTGCGATCAAGAAGCTCTACACCAGCAAGGATGACCAGATTGCCGCTCTTAAGCGCCACCTGGAGTTCTATAACACCCACCCCTATGTTTCCGCCCCCGTCATTGGCGTTACCCTCGCTCTCGAGGAGGAGCGCGCCAACGGTGCCCCGATTGACGACGTCGCCATCCAGGGCGTCAAGGTCGGTATGATGGGCCCGCTCGCCGGTGTCGGCGACCCCGCCTTCTGGTTCACCCTTCGCCCGATTCTGGGTGCTCTGGGCGCTTCCTTGGCCCTGTCCGGCAGCATCGCCGGTCCGCTGCTGTTCTTCTTCGCGTGGAACATCATCCGTTACGCCTTCCTGTGGTACACGCAGGAGTTTGGCTACAAGGTCGGCTCCTCCATCGCCAAGGACCTCTCCGGCGGTCTGATGGGCAAGGTCACCGAGGGTGCTTCCATCCTGGGTATGTTCATCATCGGCGCCCTGGTCGAGCGCTGGGTGTCCATCTCCTTCACCCCGGTCGTCTCCAGGGTCACGCAGTCTGCTGGCGCCTTTATCGACTGGGCTAGCCTGCCCTCCGGTTCCGAGGGTATCAAGGAAGCGCTGACGATGTATAACTCCATCGGTGCTAACGCCCTTGATCAGGTGAAGGTCACCACGCTTCAGGCCAACCTCGATCAGCTCATCCCCGGCCTTGCCGCCGTGTGCCTGACCCTGCTGGTCTGCAAGCTCCTCAAGAAGAAGGTCAGCCCGATCGTCATCATCCTGGCTCTCTTCGCCATCGGCATCATCGGTCGCGTCTGCGGCTTCATGTAAGCACGTTTCGGCTTAAGACCGAGAGTTGCTAGGTAAGGGCTTTTGAGCCATTGAAACGGACCGCACCCGGTGGGTACACTGGATGCGGTCCGATTGTTTTTATTGGAGGGCGAGGCGCGTATGGCGCAATCTCAGAACAGCACGGTCGATCTGGCAACGCCGGCAACCTGCCTGATGGGGCTTACCAGCCACGGTAACGTGATGGTGGGCAATAAGGCGTTCGAGTATTACAACGAGCGCAATCCCGAGGATTATATTCAAATCCCGTGGGACGAGGTCGACTATATTGCCGCCGAGGTTTTACGCGGCACCAAGAAGATCACGCGTTTTGCCATCTTCACCAAGGACAACGGTCACTTTACGTTTTCGACGCGCGACGACAAAGAGACGCTTCGTGCTGTCCGCAAGTACGTCGACGAGGATAAGCTTGTGCGTTCGCCCGACTTTATCGATGTGACGGCCAAGGGCGCCAAGAGCATCCCCTCCGTTATCAAAAACCTCTTCCACAAAGGTAACTAGTCATTAAAGAGCGCCCCCCAAAGTGGGACGCAGTTTCCCATGGGGCTCGATTGGGAAAGTGCATCCCAGTTCGAGCGCCGATTCCGGGATGTAGTTTCCGGAACGGGGTCGTTTGGGAAACTGTGTCCCGTTTCGAGCCGAAATTCTGGGACACAGTTTCCAGCGAGGTCCCATTGGGAAAGTTTGACCCAGAATTTGCCTGGATAGTGGGACACACTTTCCGGAGGGCTGTTCCACCGCAACTTCGAAGAGTGGCTATACGCTGTATTACAACGGCGTAAATCTGCTACACTAGTACAACATGCCTCCGTAGCTCAGGGGATAGAGCACCGCTCTCCTAAAGCGGGTGTCGACGGTTCGAATCCGCCCGGGGGCACCAGAAGATTATGACGGCGTCGCGAGAGCGGCGCCGTTTCTGGTTTGTGGGGACCGCCGGCAGGATTCGAGCCGTCGACACCCGCGTCACCAATTTCCCCGCGGGGGGTGTTCCTATAGTTTTGTCAACTGGGAAATGCTCTTCGTGCGACCGAATCGCGGCATGCTGACGCCAAGCCATTAGGCCGGTGGGCTTCAGTCTGCTCGGTGCGTTTCGGCTAGGCTGCGTAAGGCACCCTGTCTCGCATGACCGCGTAGATGACCTTCAGTCTCTTTCGCGCCAGCGCCTTGAGCGCCTTGCCGTGCGACATGCCCCGCTCTCGGCACCTGGTGTAGTAGTCGCCCCATCTCCCCTCTGTCCGGGTGAGGCAGTTACATGAGAATATGAGCAGGTTCTTCAGCCTCTTGTTGCCTTGGCGCGATGCCGTCACCGAGGAGATCGAGGTTCCCGACTGGCGGTTGCGCGGCGCCAGGCCGCAGTACGACGCGAGCCTGTCGTGACTGGGGAAGTCTTCGATGTCGATGGAGATCGCAAGCTCGGAAGCGGTTTTGGGCCCGATGCCCGGCACCGTCAGGAGGCATCGGTAGGTATCGTCGCCCTCGAGCAGGGCGGAGATCTCCGCCGTGATCGCCTCGATCTCCGCCGAGTTCTCGGATATCCTGCGCGCGAGCAGTTTCACCGCCCGGTCCTCGGCGGCGACGACCGACGCATCCGGCCTTGTCGAGGAGGTTGTCGAGCGGACGAGGGCCTCGATCTTACCGCGCGCCGCCCCACGCGTGAGCGCCGCCGCCCTGCGGGGCCCGGCGTCGGCTACCGACCAGGCCCCGCCGAGGGATGCCATGAGCCTCAGCTGGGGCCCGTCGGACAGGTCGACCAGTGCCTCGAAGGCGGGGCACGATTCCAGCAGGATGCTGCGCAGCCGGTTCTTATTCCTAGTGTTCTCGCAGGTCAGGAAGTTCCTCTGGGCGGCCAGCGCCCTCGCCGCCGCAATCGTCGGACCTGGGTCTCCGACCGGCAGGAGCGCGTCGGGGATGCCAAGCGCCGTCTTCGCGATGACCATCGCGTCTCGCTCGTCGGTCTTGGCGTCGCCGGCGAAGAGCCTGGCGGCCCCGTGCGCCGCGAGTCCCGGCAGGTACGCCGCCGACATCCCGGCCGCCCTGGCGCGGGCGAGCGCGAGGGCGCCTATGTTGCGCGACTGGTCGACGACCACGAGCGCATCGGGGAAGCGGCCGAACAGCGAGTCCAGGTCGTCCTCCCTGTTCGCGACGGGGGTGCTCAACAGCACCTCGCCGTCTCGAGTCGCGACGCATGCCCAGTGGGACGATTTCCCGACATCGAGCCCGATGACGGCTTCCGACATTCTAATTGGTGCCACGGTGGTATCCTCCAATCGGTAGGCCGATCGGAACCCCTCCCCGCGACACCCACATTACCTGGCCGTGGCGCTTGCGCCCGGCAGTTTCCTATCAGTCGTCCGGAGCGGCGAGCGCCCCCGGTGGCAACACCCCCCGGGCCCTCTACGGGGCAGGGGCAGACGGCCATCCGGAGGCGCCCGATCGGCGGCCCCTCGGGGCTTGCCCGTATCGTAGGCAATGCGCCGAATGCTCGCCATCGAAATTTATCGATGACCTATTTCAGACTGTAATGGGGAAGTTTTCGAATCCGCCCGGGGGGCACTAGAGGAATATCGAGCCTGGTACCGCTACGGTGCCGGGCTCTTCTGGTTTAAGGCATGCCGGAGTATTCGCTGCTTCAGATAAAGAAAGCGCCCGCTTGCTGGGGGAGCAAGCGGGCGCCTGTGAGCGAATATGTTTGCGGCGAAAGCCGTGATGAGTGGTGGGGTGGCGACTAGTTGGTCGTACCGGAATCGTCGCCCGTGCTCGTGCCCGAGCCCGAGTCCGAACCAGAAAGTGCGACCGTCAGCGTAATCGTGCTGTCGGTGGACTGCTTGCCGGTGGGGGAGACGCCCGTAACGGTGGCATCCTCGTTACCGCTCACGGGATTGCCGTTCTGGTCACAGAAGCCAATGTTATAGAAACCGGCGTTGTTGAGCGCGGTAACGGCGGCGGAAATGCTCTTGCCGTACAGGTTGCCCGGGACGGTGGCCTTGCCGGACTTCTTGGCGATGACGACGGTAATCGTGGCGCCGGGCTTCTGCTTGCCGCTGGGGTTCCAGCTGATCACGGTGCCCTCGGTAACCGAGTCGTTCTCCTGGTAGCTCACGTCGACACCAAAGCCTGCCATATCGAGGGCGTTGCGCGCCTGGGCCTCGGTCATGTCGGTCAGGTCGGGGACGGACGTGGTATCCGGGCCGCTCGAGACCTTGTACGAGATGGTCGTGCCCTTCGCGACTTCCTTACCGGCTTCGGTGCCCTGCTCAAAGACCTGGCCCTCATCAGCCTCGTTGGCCTCCTCGGAGGCGTTGCCCTTCAGGCCAACGCTTGCCAGTGCGGCTTCTGCTTGGTCCTTGGTCAGGCCGACAAGTTTGGGAACCTCAACCTTTTCGGAGGGCTTGGGGCCCTTGGAGATTACCAGGTTCACCTTGGTGCCCTTGGTCTTCTTGGTGTTGCCGTTGGGCGTCTGCTCGGCGACCTTGCCCTCGTCGACATCGTCGTTGTAGCTTTGGTCGATGGTGCCGACCTCGAGGCCGGCTTCCTTGATCAGCTCGACGGCAGTCTGCTGGTCCTTGCCCAGCACATCGGGCACGGTGACCTGCTCGCCGCCAAAGAGTCCTGTGGCAAAGGCCACCACGATGCCGATGACGGCAACGGCTGCCACCACGGCGGCGATGATCTTGTTCTTGTTGGATTTGGGCTTTTCGACCTCGTAGGAGCCGGTGGAGCCCGAAACCGAGCTGCGGGCGGTATTTTGGCCGCTCACGCCCGAGACGGGACGCACCATGGCGCGCGTCTGATCGGAAAGCTCGCGAGTCTTGGTGGCGCCCAACTCACCGGGGGCACCGATGATGCGCGTGGGCTCCGAGACGTTGACGGCACGGCCCGACAGGTAGCTGTTGAGCACCTGACGCAGCTCGTCGGCGGTCTGGAAGCGGTTTGCGGGGTCCTTCTCCATGCACTTGAGGATGATGCGCTCAAGGTCGGCGTCGACACCGGAGTTGATCTGGCTCGGCGGAATAGGCAGCTCGTTGACCTGCTTGAGTGCGACCGAGATAGCGTCGTCACCGTCAAAGGGCACGCGGCCGGTGGCGCACTCGTACATCACGACGCCCAGCGAGTAGATATCCGAGGTGGGGCCGAGGTCCTGACCACGGGTCTGCTCGGGGCTGACGTAGTGGGCGGTTCCCAGCACGTTGTTGTCTTGCGTGAGGTGGCTGTTCTTGGCGCGCGCGATGCCAAAGTCCATCACCTTGATGTTGCCGTCGGGCAGCACCATGATGTTCTGCGGCTTAATGTCGCGGTGGATGATCTCGTGCTTGTGGGCGACCGAAAGCGCGGAGCTGATCTGCGAGCCGATCTGGGCGACCTTCTTGGGGTCGAGGGCGCCGTGGCTCTTGATGCCGCTCTTAAGGTCGGTGCCGCGCAGGTACTCCATGACGATGTAATAGGTGTCGCCGTCCTTGCCCCAATCGTAGACGCCCACGATATAGGGGGAGGAGAGACCGGCTGCTGCCTGGGCCTCCTGCTTAAAGCGTGCGGCGAAGGTTGCGTCGCCAGCATACTGCGGCAGCATGATCTTGACGGCTACCGTGCGGTCGAGGACCTGGTCCTGTGCACGGTAGACGGTCGCCATGCCGCCTGTTCCCACCTTATCCTTGAGGAGGTATCTTCCCCCGAGGACCCTCTGTTCCATTCCTGCTCCTAACATAACTATTCGCTCAACGATGTGTGTAGTACCTACGATGTGGCCGCTGGGGCCGTGTGGCGCGTTGCCGCTAACTCTTCGGCCGCGGCGCGCCTCTGGTGTCCGATTCGATCATGGGCATCACGCTCCCTGTGCGGCAAGCGCCGCGGTCAGGACGATACCGGCAATCTTGGCGGCCTTGACGTCATGCTTGTCGAAATCCTCCAAGGCCACCGAGATGGCGACCGTGGGTGAATCGTAAGGTGCAAAGCCAACGAACATCGAGTTGACGTTGGTGCCGCCGGTCTCGGCCGAGCCGGTCTTGCCGGCGACCTTGACGCCGGGGATCTGGGCATCGGTGCCGGTGCCGGATTGGACGACGGCAAGCATGGCCTGCTTGACCTGGTCGGCCGTGGCGGAGCTGACGGCCTGACCCAGCGAGCGGGACTGCGTGGTCTTGACCACGGTTCCGTCCGGGGCGAGTACCTGGGCTACAAAGTACGGGTCCATGACCACACCACTGTTAGCGATGGCGGCGGCAATCACGGCGTTTTGCATGACGGTGGTCTGCGGGCCGGGCGTGTGGTCCATGCCGACAGGCTGGCCGGCACCGGCCCAGGCGGTCTCCCACTCGGTCATGAGCGACGGGTCGGCCATGATGGAGGCCGCGGAGGTCAGGTCCTGGCCGAGCTTTTGGCCGTAGCCAAAAGCGTTGGCAAACTGCACGAGCGTGTTTGCGCCAACTTCGTTTGCCACCTGGCCAAAGACGACGTTGGAGGACACGGCAAAGGCCTGCTGCAGGCTGATGGTGCCGTAGCTCTCGTTGGCATAGTTGGTGACCGGTGCGTTGCCGATGTCCATGGAGCCGGGCGCCTGGTAGGTGCTGGTAAGGCTGGCGGTGCCGGTCTCGAGTGCCGCGGAAAGCGTAACGACCTTAAACGTTGAGCCCGGCGTGTACAGCGCGTCCATGGCGCGATTGTACATGGAGCCGTCCTCGCCGCCGCCCGTCTGCAGCAGGGCATCGATGTTGGTGTTGTCGTAGGTGGGCGAGCTGGCACATGCGAGCACCGCGCCGGTACGCGGGTCGATGACCACTACAGCGCCCTTAAAGCCCTTGAGTGCCTGCTCGGCCGCCGTCTGGATACGCGAGTCGATGGTGAGCTTGGCGGTGTTGCCCGGCTGGGTCTGGCCCGCGAGCGACGCGATGGCGTTGTTCCAGCTGGAGTAGTCCTTAGAACCGGTGAGCGTGTCGTTCATGACGCTCTCGATGGCGGTGGTGCCATACTGCTGGCTCACGTAGCCAACCACGTGCGCTGCCAGGTTACCGTTGGGGTAGGAGCGTACGTAGGTGCCGTCCTCCTGCTGCAGCGACTCGGCCAGCGTCACGCCGTCGGACGTGATGATGGAGCCGCGCTGGATGTACTTGGAGCGGGCGATGGTGTGGTTGTTGGTCGGCATGTCCTGATAGTCCTTGGCCTTGATGACCTGGACATAGGTGAGGTTGCCGATAAGGATGGCGAACAGCGCCGTAAAGGCGAGCACCGCACGGGTTAGACGGTTGGCGAGCGCCACGCGGCCGAGCACACCGGATTCAGGCGTGTCGAGCAGGCGACGGCGCATGCGCGAGCCGACGGAATGGCTGCCGCTGCCGTAGGAAGACGAGGTGGCAAAGCGCGTGCCCGTCGGGGCGGCGGCAGATGCGACCTGATCATCGGTGATGGCGGCCATGGTGCCGGTGCCGGTAAGCTCGGCCTCGCGTCCGGTCGCCTCGTCACCGGCGCGCAGCAGGAGCGCGACGATGATAAAGCTCGCCAGCAGCGAGGAGCCGCCCTGGCTCATAAAGGGCAGGGTGACGCCGGTCAGCGGGATCAGGCGGGTTACGCCGCCAACGATCAAGAAGGCCTGGAAGCTGATGGCGGCCGTAAGGCCCGTGGCGCTAAAGGCGGCGAGGTCGGATTTAGCGCGGGCAGCCGTGGTGAGGCCACGCACGGCAAAGAGCATAAACAGGATGAGCACGGCGCCGCCGCCCAAAAGGCCCATCTCCTCGCCGATAGCCGAGAAGATAAAGTCGGACTCGACGACAGGGATGTTGTTGGCCATGCCGTTGCCGATGCCAACACCGACCAGACCGCCATCGGCAAGCGAGAAGAGCGACTGGACGATCTGGTAGCCCTGGCCCTGGGCGTCCTTAAACGGATCGACCCAAACCTGGAAACGCACCTGAACGTGCGATAGGAACTTGTAGGCGCCCACGGCTCCGACGGCTAAGAGCGCAAGGCCGATAACGACATACGAAAAGCGCCCCGTGGCAACGTAGAGCATCAGCAAGAAGATGGTGTAGAACAGCACGGCCGAGCCCAGATCGCGTTCGAAGACGACGACGAGCAGGCACACACCCCACACGGCAAACAGCGGCAGCAGCAGTCGCAGGCGAGGGATCTTAAAGCCCAGGATCTTGCGGTTGGAGATGGAGAGCAGCTCGCGGTTCTCGGCCAGGTACCCGGCCAGGAACAGCACGATAAAGACCTTGGCGAACTCGCCGGGCTGGATGGTAAAGCCCGCGATGCGAATCCAGAGCTTGGAGCCCGAGATCGTGGTGCCGATAAAGATGGGCAGCATCAGCAGGATGATGCCGATAATGCCAAAGGTGTACTTGTAGCGCACGACCACGTCGAGGTTTTTGACCAGTGCGAGCGTTCCCACCATCAGGGCCACCGAGACAAACAGGATGATGAGCTGTGAGATGGCGAGAGCGGGGGCGAGACGCGTCACGAACGTGATGCCGATGCCCGAAAGCACAAAGACAATGGGCAGGATGGCGGGATCGGCACCGGGCGCCAAGATGCGCACGGCAATGTGGGCCGCGGCAAAGGCGGCAAAGAGGCCGATCGGTACGGCGAGCGTCTCAAAGGAGATGGCAGCGCCCGCGGTGAGGACGTACATCGCATACAGCAGGATGACGGGGAACGCCGAGGCGATGAGCAAGAGCAGCTCGGTGTTGCGGCGACTCATAAGCGGCACTCCCTTTCTAATTCTTATCGGAGGCTTCGGCCTCGGCGGACTGTTCGGCGGTTTTCTCGGAATCTGATTCGGAGGTCGATCCCTGATTGGTGTTGTCGCGAATCGTTTGCGCGTCGATCACCTGGCGGGTCTGCTCCTCGTCGATCTGGTGGCGGTACTTGGATATCGTGTCCTGCGCATCGTCGACACTTGTTTGCGGAATACCCGCCTTGAGGCGGTTTTGCGTGTCTTCGGGCAGGTCGGACAGCTTGATGCTGGTTTCGCTTTCGAGCCAGTGGAGCTTGAGTCCGAGTGGCTTGCCGGGCAGGCCGCGCCAGACGGCGACATTGCCCTGGTAGGTACCCAGGTAGTACGAGCCGGTGACACCCGTGTAGGCCCAGATGCCAGCTGCCAGCACAAAGACGAGGGCCAGGATGGCGGCGATAGTAACGTTGCGGCGACGCACGCGTTGCGCCTCGCGCATGACGCCATCGTCAACCAGGTCAACGACTACTACGGTCACGTTGTCGTGGCCGCCGGCGGCAAGCGCCGCGTCCACCAGGTTGTCGACGCAGATTTGCGCGGTTGAGGACTGCGTGGCGATGTTCTCGATATCGCTATCGGGAATCATGCTCGAAAGGCCGTCGGAGCACAGGATCAGGCGGTCGCCTTCCTCGATATGCAGAGTGAAGTGGTCGGCATACATGGCGGGGTCCGAGCCCAGCGCGCGGGTGATGACCGAACGGTTGGGGTGGACGCGAGCCTCGTCTGCCGTGATCTCGCCGGCGTCCACGAGCTCCTCCACGTAGGAGTGGTCGCGGGTCACGCGGATGAGCGTGCCCTCGTGGAGCAGGTAGGCGCGAGAGTCACCCACGTGGGCGATGGCGAGCGTGTCGTTTTCGATATAGGCGCAAGTGGCTGTGCAGCCCATGCCGGGCTTGCCCAGGCCATTCAGGGCCGCCTCGATTACGGCGGCGTTGGCTGCCTCGACGGCTGCGGCCAGGCGTGCTGCGTCGGCGGACTGTGGGGCCGTCTTGGCAATAGTCTCGACGGCGATGGAAGAGGCCACCTCGCCGGCAGCGTGACCACCCATGCCGTCGCATACGCAAAAGAGCGGCGACTGCACCAGGTAGGAATCCTCGTTGTGCGGGCGCACGCAGCCAACGTCGGAGCGGGCGCCCCACATGAGTTGCGTGGTGGTGCCAGCATCATAGGTCGAGTCGGTCTCGATGCGCTCCTCGGTTAGGGGTTCAAAGCTCATGGTCGAGCCGGGGTCTTTGAGCTTGGCCTCAATGGCGGCAACGTCGATTTCGGCGGTGTCACCGGGAGAGACGGTGTCGGTCACGGCGTTTGATTCGGAATCGCCAGTGTCCGGGGAGTCGGGCTCCTCGGAAACGCGGGCGGTCGACTCGTCGTCTTGCGGGCTGACGTCTATAGACTCGGGCGTCGCAAAGTGCGACGGCGCGGGCGTGTTTTTCGACTGGGCGGCGGGCTCGGCCGCGGCATCGGACTCGCTTGCGGGCGCAGGCTGCGGGGACTTGGGTGCAGGGCCGTCCTCGGGGGATGGCCCTGCCTCGGGCGCCGGCGTAGACGCGGGCGCAACCTCGGATGCCGGGGCTATGGGAAACGCCGGCGCGGCGGGCTCGGGTGCCGCAAACACTGCAGCGCTCTCGTTGATTGCCGCGGCGACGGGCTCTGCAAAGTGAGCCGGCGCCGGGGTTGCTTCGGGCGCTGTGGGCTGTTCCGCAGCATGTGCGCCGATGGGCGCCGCTACGGCATCCTCTTCGTCCTCGTTATCGGCGAGATCTGAAATATCATGCGTTACATGCGAAAGAGGCAGGGAGAACACGGTGTCCTCGGGCTCCACGGGTGCGGAGCCCGCCGGAGCGGCATGGGCCGGCGCAGCTGTGGCGGCGGCCGGTGCCTCGGTCATAGTTGCGGACTTGTTCTCCTCGTCGATCATCGACGGTTCACCTTCATGACCACGTCGCCAATCTGGACTTCGTCGCCCTCACGCAGCGTCGCGGGCTCCACGAGCTGGCGGCCGTTGACGAGCGTGCCGTTAAGCGAGTTGAGGTCCTCGATGATGAGCGCCGGGCCCTGCAGCGAAAAGCGCGCATGCGAGGCCGAGACGAACGGTTCGTTGATGCAGATGTCCGAAGATGGCGAGCGACCGACGATGACGGGGCCAAGCATGTCTACGTGGATGCCGCGGATACCGCGCGGACCCTTGTCCACATCAATCGTCCAGATAGCCGAGTCGCGGCGCTGCCCGCGCACAAGTCCCACGCCGGTCTTCATGACGGCGAACAGGAAGATATAGAGCAGGGCGACCAGGACGATGCGGCCTGCAAAAAGGACGATATCGATGTTCATAAGCGACTATCCCCTAAATTCAAAGGTACTCAGGCCAAACGTCAGCAGATCGCCGTTGCGCAGCGGGCAGCGCGTAATGCGGCGGTTGTTGACGAGCGTGCCGTTGGTGGAATTGAGGTCCTCGATCGACCAATCCGAGCCCGTAAAGGTGAGCTGGGCGTGGCGGCGCGACACGTTGGGGTCGCGCAGGGCAATGTCGGAAACTGAGCGCTCGCGACCGATGGTCACCTGTGCGGAGGTGATGCTATGGCTCTCGCCGCTCACGACATCGACGAGCTGGGCGAGCGGGCGCTGCGGGGCGCGAGTGCTCGCCATGTTGGAGGCGATGCCGGCTGCGGCGCCTAGGCCCACGGCGGCACCGGTCGCGGCGGCTCCGCCCATGCCGGCAAGCGCGTCGCGCGAGACGGTCTGCGGCACCGGGATGGGTGCGGCGGCGGGGTCGGGGACGCTAGGCGCGAAGGGATCTGCCACGGCAAGCGGGTCGGCAGCGGCGGCGCGAGGCGTCGGCTGCTGCTGGGGCATGGCGGCGGGGCGCTGCTGCTGCGGGGCAGCAAACTGCTGCTGGCCGGCGCGCGGGGCGCTGGCGGCACGGCTTGCCGCGGAGTTGTTCTGGCCCAGGCCGTTTTGATAGGCGCGCTCTTCTTCGTACAGGCGGCCGAGCGTGGGGGCATCGACGTTCTCGGCAAAGACCGAGAACTTGCCGGCGCGCAGCTGCGGATCGATCATAAAGCGCACGAGGGGCTCGCCGACAAAGACATAGCGGCGCTTTTCGGCCTGCGCCTTCACAAACTCGCGGACCTCGCGTGAAAGCTCGGGGTAGAACGGGGCGAGCATGGGATCGTCGTCGGCGGCGATAAGGATGGTATAGAGTGCCGGCGCCGTGTTGACGCCGTTAATCACCAGAGTCTGATCCTCCATGTCGCGAGCGGCCTGCTTGGCAAGCTTCTTAAAGGAGAACGGGGCACGGGTGGCACCGAAGATGCCGGCCACGTGGTCCTCGAAGATGTTCAGGAAGTTCACGAAAGATCACTCTCCGTATAGGTTCTTTGGTATCCGAGCAAATATAGGCATATCCCAACGATTATAGAGGATAGGGTTCCCGCAACCGCCGCCTTGGCGATGACCGCGGCTGCAAGGCTGGCAATTTCCATATGGTGTGCAAGACAGGACGCCGCTGCGCAGCCGATGCCGGTGACAGCGATGGCGGCGATTGCGGCAAGGTTTGAGCCCTGATCGGCACGCTTGGCATGGGCATTGAGCAGCGCGGATGACGCTGCGGCAGTTGCCGCGACCAGCACAAAGGCAGCCCAAAGGAGCGGGTCTCCCAGCGCTGCGGCAACGTTACCGAGCCCCAGCACGCCTCCGGCTGAAAGCGCGACCGTGGCCAGACGGGCAAAAAGCGCGCCCATGCCCGTTGCCACGGCGGCGCTTGCCGGGCCGTGCCAAAATGACGCGACGCCGGCGGCGACCCCAGCTGCCAGGAAGGTATTGCCGGTCAGACAGCCAAGCGCGAGTGCACAGGTGAGTGCGGCGCTCGCGGCGGCCTCGGTACGGCCCCAGGCGATCCACCAACCGGACATGGCGGCGGCAAAGATCACCGCGACGGGCAACATCGACAGGATGCCCTGTGCCTGCATGGTGGCGTTGGCCATGAGCACCAAAAAGCCCACAGCCGAGATGGCCGAGCCAATCTGGGGGGCCAGGCCAGCCGCCGCTCCGATCGCGATGGCCGCAATGACCAGGCCGGGAAGCGCCGCGACCCCGGCCGTTTGCATCAGCAAAAAGCTAAAGGTGCCGCACGTTAGTGCCGAGATAGTGCGCATGGTGTAGTCGCGCGCATGGCTCCAGCGCGTGCCCGCCCAGCCGAGTGCGGGGTCGACCTCGATGGCGTCGTCCTCGTAGTGCGACGGCTCGATATCGTCGAGCTCCCGCTCGTCATCCGAAAGCTCGCCAACCATTTGCTCCAGGCTGCGACGGCCCACGCGTACGCTGCCCAGACCGGCAAGGAGCTGGTCGCAAAATGCCTCGATGCTGTTAGGGCGGTCCTGCGGCATGGGGGAGAGCGCGCTCATGAGCGCGCTCTCGGCTCCCGGGGGAAAGTGTGGTATCAGCTCGCTGGGATAGGTGGCGCCGCCGATGATGCGGTCGAGCGAGTCAGCGGGCGTGGCCGCCATAAAGGGAGCGCTGCCGCACAGGCCCTCATAGATAACGCAGGCGAGGGCAAAGACATCGGCGCGTTCGTCGACCGTGCCGGTCTCGATATCGAGCTGCTCGGGCGGCATGTAGCCGATGGTGCCACCGCGCGAGCCGCCAAAGCCACCGGCGGACGACAGTCGCGCCATGCCAAAGTCGGTGAGCTTTACATTGCCCGAGTGGTCGATGAGCACGTTGGCGGGCTTAATGTCCAGGTGGAGTACGCCATTGCTATGGGCGAAGGTGAGCGCCTGGCCCAGGGCATCGGCAATGGCCGCGGCCTCGTCAAAGGTAAGTGAGTGGCCGTCCACGCGATGCAAAAACTCGGCCAGCGACATGCCATCGACATATTCCATAACTAGGTAGGCATAGGCTGTGTCGTGCGTAAAGTCGATAACCTGCACGATATTGGGATGTTGAAGCATAGCGGCGGTGTGCGCCTCGCGCAGGACATCCATGATGTCGCTGGCGGGCATGCCGGCACCGTTGATAAGGGGGATGCGTTTAATGGCGACGCGGCGGCGCAGGTGCGTGTCGCGGCAGATCTCGATGGAGCCAAAACCGCCGGTCGCAAGTGTCTCGAGCGGCTGGTACCGCTTGAGCAGCTCGCGAGAGCTGGTGCCCTCCAAAGGAACGTCCGGCGAGAACCGGGCGGTATGTTGCGAGAAAAGCGGCATGGCCAACCCTCGTGCGTTTAAAGTTCGTTTGCGAGTGGCGGGCGCGGAGCCGAGCCGTTCGCGGTGGCATAGATGCTGCTAGTGTAGCACGCTCGGGTGCATGGGGAGGATAGCGGGATACGAGGCTGCCTGTCTGGCTTGGCCTTAGCGCTTCTTCTTGTTCTTCTTCTGCTTGCGCTGCTTGCCCTTGGTCTCCTGGGGCTTGTCGCCCTGCTTGGCCTCGGCGGCGGCCTTCTCGGCCTTCATCTTCTTGCGTTTGGTCTCGATGCGGAGTTTTTTGTTGATGCGTGCCTTAAGGAAGGTGCCAAACTGCTCGGCATCGCCGCGAACAAAGGTGTCCTTAGGGATCGTCACGCCCTGGTCGGCGAACATGGCCACAAAGATGCGCTCGCCGTCGAGTACGTGGTCGAGCTTCTCAAACGGGAAGAACTGCGACTTGCCGCTCTTGCCCCAAACCATCAGGCCGTCCTCGTTGGCGGCGACGCGGCGATAGCGGCCGCCCATGGACTCGTCGGCCTCGACGGCGTCGATAAAGTCGCGGGCGAGGGTGTGGTGCAGGTTTTTGCTCCACCAGGCCAAAAAGGCGCCGAATACGACCAAGACGACGCCAAACTTGATCCAGTTGCCGCCGGCCACCAGCATGCCGATGCCGATGAGCGCGGCAATTGCCGCGGCGACATACAGCGAGCCGCGACGCCTGGGCGAGGCGACCAGGCGGGCGAAGTCGGTGACCAGGTCGTTTTCGTACTGGTACTCGTTGAGGTACAGGATGCCGTCGTCGGCTGCGGCCTGCTCCTCGAGCGCGACCTCGACCTGGTCGGCTGCTTCGGAGGGAACGAGGTTGCTCTCTGCGTCTGCCATGCTCTTTGGACTCCTATCGCGGCGGGCTCGCCGTACGGGTTATTATGGAATGCAGTATGCCGTGCGACCGCATGGCCGCCGCGGCAACAAGACTCAGTATACCCGGGGGAGCACCCATGGAATCGTTGTACCGAAAGTATCGCCCGCTCACCTTTGACTCCGTGGTGGGCCAGCAGCATATCGTCTCGACGCTCGAGCACGCCATCACCGAGGGGCGCCTGTCCCACGCCTACCTGTTCTGCGGACCGCGCGGCACGGGCAAGACTACCATGGCGCGCATTCTGGCCAAGGCGCTGCTGTGCCGCAATGCCGAGGCGGCGCGCGCCGAGGGTGCAAGCGGCTGCATGCCCGACGGTACTTGCGAGGAGTGTGAGCTCATTGCCGAGGGTAACCACCCCGATGTTTACGAGCTCGATGCCGCCTCCCGCACGGGCGTGGACAATGTGCGCGAGGAAATTATCAACTCCGTCAACTTTGCCCCGGTGCGTGGCAAGTACAAGATTTATATCATCGACGAGGTCCACATGCTCACGACGGCGGCGTTCAACGCGCTGCTCAAGACGCTTGAGGAGCCGCCGGCGCACGTGATCTTTGTGCTGTGCACCACCGACCCGCAAAAGATTCTGGAGACCATCCTCTCGCGCTGCCAGCGTTTCGATTTCCATCGCATCGGCAACGAGGATATTGAGCATCGCCTGGCATACGTGTGCGAGCAGGAGGGCTTCGATTACGACGACGAGGCGCTGGCTATCGTGGCGCGTCATGCCAAGGGCGGCATGCGCGACGCGTTGTCCACGCTGGAGCAGCTGAGCGTCTTTGGCAACGGTTCTGTGCATGCGGACGACGCCCGCTCGCTTTTGGGCGAGGTTTCGGACCAGATTCTGGGCGAGTTTTCCCGCGCCATTGCCGATCGCGATGTTGCCGAGCTCTATGGACTGATCCGTGCGCAGGTCGAGGAAGGAAACGACCTGCTGGAGCTGACGCGCGACCTGGTGGCGCATGTGCGTGACGTGTACGTTGCCTGCGTTGCCGGTGCCCGTGCCGAGCTGTTTGAGGGCGGCTCCGAGCAGGCCGAGGCGCTTGCTGCCGAGGTCGCTGCCTTTGGCGAGCATCCTGCCGACCGCCTGGCCCGTGTGCTGACAGTGCTCGACGATGCCGCACTGGAGATGAGGGGCGCGAGTGACGTGCGCCTGGTGCTCGAGATTGCCTGCACGCGTCTGGCACGTCCCGAGGCTGATTTAACGATTGAGGCATTGGCCGAGCGCGTGGCGCGTCTGGAGGCCATGGTTGCCAACGGCGCCGTGCCGGCGAGCGTGGCTGCTGCTCAGGCCGCCGCGCCTGCAGCATCCGTACCCGCTGCTGCCCAACAGCCGACGCTCATTTCGGGCGCTCGTGCGGCCGCTCCGGCGGCATCCGCTGCCCCCGCTGCTACGTCCGCGCGCCAGGGCGGTATGCCTTGGGACCGTGGTACTGCCGCTCCGGCGGCTCAGCCTGTGCCCCGTTCTGCGTCCGTGTCAGCTTCCAAGCCTGCGGCGCCTGCGCCTCAGCCTGCGCCGGCTCCGACGCCTCAGCCCGTTGCGGCCCCCGCGCCTGCCACCGCTCCGGCACCTAAGCCCCAGTCCAACAATGCCGCCCAGGTTGCCGCCGCCGGTGCTGCCGAGACCCCCGCGGTTGAGGACGCCGGCGAGCTCCAGCGCAAATGGGCCGAGGTCGTCGAGCGCGTCAAGGCTCGTCAGGCCTCCTACGCAGGGCTTTTGCTCAACGCCCGCGCCACGGCCGACGACGGCTCCAAGCTCACGGTCTCGTTCCCCGCGGGTTCGACTTTTGCCATTAAGATGCTCGGTCGCGCCGATACGCAGTCGGTGGTCCTGCCGACGGTTTGCGCGGTCTTCGGTCGTCGTACCGTCGACTATGTCCTGGATGGGGGTGGCACGCCGGCTCCTCAACATGAGGAGCATTCTCCATCTGCACGGGCTGCGGCATCTGCGGACCCGCAACCCGTGTCCTCGGCGGCCCCTGTATCCTCGAGCGCCGGCGCGTCGCAGCAGCAAGCGGCACCGGTGGCGGCATCGACCCCGTCGGCGCCTAAGCCCGCGGCGCCCAAACCGGCCGCTCCGACACCCGCGCCCAAGCCCGTCTCGCCCGCGCCCAAGTCGTCTGACCTGGGCAAAGCCCCCTGGCTACGCTCCGACAACCCCGCCGGTGCTCCTGCCACGGGTAGGCTCCCGACCGAGCCCGCACCCCGTGCGCCCGAGCGCTCGGCTGCCCCCAAGGCTCAGCCTGTCGCGCAGTCCGCGCCGCGGGAATCCGAGCAGGTGCCCTACGACGACGCCATGGTCGGCGGCTTTGCCGGCGATGCGAGCGGGGACGATCTTCCTCCGTTCGACGTGCCGGGTGCGACGCCCGCGCCCAAGTCCGCTGTAACTGCCCCCAAAGAGGAGGACGCTCCTGCAGCTCCCTGGGAGTCCAACCCCGGCGCCGGCAGCCCCTTCGGCCACCAGGGCGCAGCCCCGAGCATCCCGCAGACCGAGGACGAGGCCAAAGACCTCATCCGCAGCGTCTTCGGTCAGGCCACCATCTTCAAGCCGGTGGAGTAGCTGCGTGGGCGGGTATACTGCTCAAGAAGAGAACCCTTTGAACGGAGCGAGCTTATGATGTGGGAATATGTCCGCCTTGAGGACGATACGCAGGTTTCGTATTCCGAAGTCCGGGAGGACAACACGGTGAAGGTTGTTGTGGAGCGCCCGCGCGATTGGGGTTTTGACACGGCGGAGTGTATCTTGCCGGCATTCAATTGGGTGTCACACGAGGGCTTTAGCGAAGCGGACCTCAAAGAACTCGATGATTTCGTGCGTAACAATGCCCCGCTCATCCTGCGTTTTGCCTACGAAGGCGGACGAGTCTATGCCTAGCCTGTTTCGACTCGGGCCGTACATCATCTTCTTCTGGACGGGGGAGAACGGCGAACCTGTCCATGTTCACGTTGCGGTCAAGCGCCCCACTGCCGAGGCAACCAAGATATGGCTTACCCGCTCCGGCGGATGCAAGCTGGCCCATAACAAGGGCGATATTCCTGCTCGGGATTTACGCGATATCATGCAGTTTGTTTCATCTAACCATGCGCTGATTTGCAAACGTTGGAAAGAAACAACTGGCGGGCTATCGTTCTACTGTTGAGAGTTGCTCGCCGGGCTTAGGATCCCCAGCTCTTCAGGGGTTTTGCCCGGGCGCATCTGTATTTCGGACATGTGCAACGTGGCGCCGCGTATATCGCATTCGAGCAGACAGGTGCGTGACGGTCGGCCTAGGATGCTGAGGTCGATACGATACGTCGCATGGCTGTCCGTGTACTCGACTTGCTCGGCGTTGAGGGTTGCTCCGATTGCCGAATAAACGCCTGGCTCAGCATCGACAATCTTGAAGTCCTTTATCTTGACCTTGAACTCTTGGTAGAGGGACGGGCTGTTGTAGTAAACGGTTCGGGTTCCGTCGGTGCACTTATCGGTCGTCTCCCATTTGACGATGGGCTGGTCCGAGCTGGCTATCAGCAGTTCTGCTCCAAAGGCTATAGCATGGGTGATGACAACCAGCAATGCCCAGCCGACAAAGAGATAGAGAACCACATATGCAACGGGGTGTTTTGAGCGGATGTTTTGGAGCGCGTCGGGGGCGTTCATGGGGCACCTCCAAATTGCTGTCTATGGCAATCAAATTATACCCCGCCGTCATGCGTGCCGCCTCGAGTAGTGGCTCGGCATTTAGCCATTTAGTGGTACGCATTAAATGTCGGATTCCGGCTCTACGAGATTTAGCTTTAAATATTATGCAGATGCGAATTATTCAACTTTGCATAATCTTGGGGGCGCATCACGCTCCAGGACATGTATATCGACTGAGGTAGCGTGTCCGCCCCGCTCGCTGGCCTCGCGCCGTGGTACGATTTTTGAGTTTGAAAGTCCCGCCGTGCTCCGGCTGCCCTTGCGGCTCGGCGTGCGGCCGCACGTAAAGGAGCCATCATGGCCGGTATGAACATGCAGCAGATGATGAAGCAGGCTCGCAAGATGCAGGAGCAGCTTGCCGCCGCGCAGGAGAACCTCAAGTCCCAGACCGTCGACGCCTCTGCCGGCGGCGGCATGGTCAAGGTGACCGTTAACGGCGAGATGGAGCTCGTCAACCTCACCATCGATCCCGATGCCCTCGATCCCGAGGACGTCGATATGCTGCAGGATATGATCATGGCTGCCGTCAACGAGGCCGTCCGCGGCGTCAACGAGCTCGCCAACAAGCAGATGGGCGCCATCACCGGCGGCCTCAACATCCCGGGCATGCCGTTCTAAGACACGCATATATATGAGTGCGAATCACAGTCTGCAAAAACTGCTCGATGAGCTGGGCCGTCTGCCGGGCATTGGTCCCAAGTCGGCCCAGCGCATCGCCTATTACCTGTTGGAGGCCGACGCCGAGGAGGCCCGCCGCCTGGCCGAGGCCATCCTGGAGGTCAAGCAGGAGGTCCACTTTTGCAGCCGCTGCTTTAACTACGCCACGGCCGACGAGTGCTCCATCTGCCAGGACCCGATGCGCGACACCACCCGCATCTGCGTGGTGGGCGAGCCGCGCGACGTCCAGGCGATCGAGCGCACGGGCAGCTACCACGGCCTCTACCATGTATTGGGCGGCGTGATCAGTCCCATGGACAAGATTGGTCCCGAGCAGTTGCACATCCGCGAGCTGCTGGCGCGTCTGGGCCACGAGGATATCCATGAGGTCATCATCGCCACCAACCCCAACATCGAGGGCGAGACCACGGCGAGCTACCTGGCCCGCACTATCAAGCCGCTGGGCGTCGAGGTGTCGCGTCTGGCGAGCGGCCTGCCCGTGGGCGGCGACCTGGAGTATGCCGACGAGCTTACGCTTGGCCGCGCCATCGAGGCCCGTCGCGCGATTTAGGTGGCGAGCCTGCTCCTGCCGCATGTTTTCCTCGCGACGCACGGGGTAGCCATAATTTTCCCGTGCGACTGTGAGTTTGTTGTGCAACAAAGATGCTTCGTATCCGCTTATCGCATGGATGCTTCCGCTCGCATCCTTAATTTGCCCATTCGTTGCGCAACCTTTTGGGTTCGCTGATACACTCAAATATGGATTCGAATGAATGCGCCGCTTCTGAGCGGCGTGTTTTTGTTGGAGGAGAACGCATGCGGCCCGGTGGCACTCAGACAAAGCGCGGCGCCGCGGTGCGCATGCGACGCCGACTGGGCTTGGCACCGCGGGCGTACGCACTGCTATCGTGCTCGCTGGTGCTGGTCATAGCTGGCGTTTCGGCCTATGGCATGACCGTGCCGTCCATGATGCAGGCGCATGCCGCACGCGAACCGCGCGTGGGGCATGAGGTCAAAAGTGATTTGGGCACCACGACTGGATATGCTTGGGCAAGTGTGGTCGCGCATATTGTGTTTGGCACCGACGATGCGGACGGCGCCGAGGCCCCGGACAACGAAGTCACGCTTGCCAACGGCAAAACCATCGTGCTCACCAACACCAAGATCATCGATCGGTTGTCCAACAATAGCGTGGCGGCAACGGTGAATAAGGTCGAGCAGCAGAAGGAGCAGGACGCCCAGCAGTCCGGAAAGCCCGGTAGCTCGGATACTTCTGGCTCCGGCTCGGATTCGTCGAGTTCGGGCGGCGGCTCTGGGTCGGGTTCCTCTACCGGAGGGTCTGGAAATGGCGGCTCGACGAGCGGCAACACTGACAACGAGGCAAACTCCGGTGGCCTTTCCGCTGCTGAGGAAGAGAGCATTCACAGTTGGCTTGTGACCAAGTACAACATGCTCGACGGCTATGTTTCTCGTGCCAATGACGTGGTCTCGACCTATAACTCTACGGGCGATCCCAGGCCGTGCGACAGCCTGGTCGGGGAGATGTTTGTCATTCGAGCCGAGTTCGGTCGTCAGACATTCTCGCCCCGGTCAAAGTGGTATCAGCAGTATGCCAATCTGTGGGGCTGTTACACCAACCTATGTCAATGGGTCGGCCATTACGGCGATGATGACGTCGCGCTCGGTAACTTCAACAATAACGTGGCGGCGCTTGCCCTATGATGACCGATCTTGCATCCACCACACCACAATCGCTCGGTCGCGATCCGATGGTCGGCCTGCGCCTGGCGCGCGTCGACGGGTTTGAGCCGGCCGTCGCCCTGGGCACGGACGAGCTTCCCGCCTACCTGCGCCGTTTTACGATGCTGTTTGCCGATGACGCCACCATGCGCCGCGGCGGTATCGGCCGTGTGACGCGTGCCGTCAACGCGCAGGGCGAGGCCGTGGCGCTCAAGCAGCTCATCTTGCCAACACGCGACGAATTTGATGACGATGTCGCCCACGAGGCACTGGTCGCCAAGTTCAAGGCGGCGTTTCGCGAGGAATATGAATGCCATCGTGCCCTTTCGGGCCTTAAGGGCTTTCCCCGCTTATACGGGTGGGGCGAGGTCGACGGCGTGCCCGCGATTGTCATGGAGTGGGTCGAGGGCGAGACGCTCGCTCGCCTGCGCCCGCGCCTTGCCGTGGACGACGCCGGCCGCCTGTCACCGCTCGTGGCGGCGCGCCTGGGTCGCGACCTGTTCGATCTGCTCTGCCGCATGAGCTTGGTGGGCGAGGGTTTTGTCCACCGCGATATCTCGCCCGCTAATATCATGGTGCGCACGGCGCGCCTGCCGCTCGACCGACAGCTTGCCGAGGGCACCTTCGACCTGTGCTTGATCGATTTTGGCTCGTCGCTGGCGCTCGAGCCCGCCTCTGCGGTGGCCGGCACCGGCGGCAAGGCGTCGTTTACCGAGCGCTATGCCACGCTGCGCCGTGCGACGGTTACCTACGCCCCGCCCGAGATGCTCACCGACGATATCCCCGACTTACGCACGCTCCGCATGTCGCCGGCAATCGATGTCTATGCAGCGGCGAGTACGGTCTACGAGCTCATTGCCGGTGTCGCGCCGTACGAAGTAGCGCCGGGCGCGTCGGGTACTTCGGGCTCGCGCAAAAGGACGCGCGATATCGCCAGCCCCTCTCGCCTCAAGATGGATACGCTGCCCGATTATCCCGTCGGCGCCCACGCACCCGGCTGCGACTTGACGCAACTGCTGCGACGCGAGCCCGATGTGGCACTTGCCGCGGCCGAACAGGCTCAGCAGCTGGGGCTCGATCCAAATTCCGAGGATCTGCGCGATGCACTGGCGTTTGTCGACGCTCAGCTGTTCGATGTGGTGATGGCCTGCCTGTCCTGCCATCAGGAAGATCGCCCCGAGCCGGCTGCGGTGGAGGCGGCGCTCTCGGCATTTTGCGACCACTATGCGCAAAATGTCGCCCGCTCGCTTCGCGCCGAGCCGCTCATGCCGTGCCCGATGGAGGTATCGGGGCACGCAGCCCGGCGTGCGGCGATGGTTGGTGCGACGGCGGCATGCGGCGTGCTTTGGGCTGTGGTCGTGGTATCAGCGGCGCTGTTGGCGTCGGGCGCCCATGTGACGCTCGTCGTGGGACCGCTTATGTGGTCTGGGAGGCTGCCGGCCATTATCGCCGCGCTGGCGTTGGCGCTGCCGGGCGTGGTGGGCATTGCTGCCGGAGCCTTGGCGCGCAATCGCCGCGCGGGGTTCCTGCAGGGCGTGTTGGCCCTTTCCGCCTGCGAGGTTCCGGCTCTGGTCGCACTCGCATGTGCCGTGTTTTCCCAGCATGCCGTGGCGGGTGGCCTGGTGGCCGCCATAATTGCAACCTATGCGCTCACGTGGTTTTTGCTGGCGATGGGGTTTGCCTTTGAGCTTCCCGTCGTGTCAGCACGACGTGCGAAAATTCCCATGGCGACGCCGCTTGCCGGCGGAGCCGCGGCTGCCCGCGCCTTTGGCGGGCCGGCCGAAGCATCCGACACTATCTCTGCGACCAAGGAGGGCTAAGCCATGGCTTCTTAAGCTGAGCTCACCCCGTGCGGGGCAATGTTTGACATCTTTAAGCGCGCAGCGCACCTGAGCCATATCGAACTGTGCGGCCTGGTGCTCTCGAGCCGCCCGCTCGCCGACGGCCGTAGTCCGCAGAGCCGTGCCGCCGATCGCTCCTGGGTTTCGCGCTTTATCGTGCGCGCGCCGGTCGGCACGCTGCAGGAACGTTATTTTGCCGATTACGGCACCTCGACCGCGCGCATTATGTCGCAGCTGGCCCTGCGCCGTCGCAATCCCATGGACGCCGCGGCCGTGACCAATATGGTGTGCGGCCCCGCTGGCGAGCCCATGGTGCGGGCACTCGAGGAATGCCATCAGGACACGAATCTCTATCGCAATGCGCTCGAGCGCCTGTCACAGGCGGCTGAGCTCATGCCCGCCGAACGTGCCGAGGCCATCCTGGTGCTGTTTGTCGCCGTGGGTTGCTCGGCAGATGTCCGCTCGTCGGTGACCTATGCCATCGACTACGCTCATGCGACCTGTGGCGGCGCCACGTCGACGCCGCGCTCGCTGAGCACATCTTCGGTCGCGGGCGAGCGCGAGGTCGCGCCGGCGCATCCGCTGGGACTGCTGCGCGTGCAAAACGGCTACGTGGTGAGCGCCCCGCGCTGGATTCAGCCGAGTGAGGAAGGCGTCGAGATCGGCGCACTGGCAACGGGGGAGGGCGACATCACCGATGTCGGTGACGACGTCTCGGCCCGCCATGCCCATATCTGGTGCGACGATTCTGGCACATGGTTTGTCGAGGACCTGTCGTCCACGAACGGCACCGTTGTGGTAAACGGGGCCACGAGTGTGTGTGTTCAAGTAGAGCCTGGCCGCTCCGCCCAGCTCAACCCCGGCGACGAGCTCAAACTCGGCGAATCCACCACCTACGCCATCCTCCTCGGCGCCCTCTAGCTCATCCCCCCCAATGAGTTGCGGTGAAATAGGGACTGATTAAGGCCGTTAACAGCAAAAACAGTCCCTATTTCACCGCAACTACTGTGGGGTTCCAGGGGACTGTGTCCGTCGGTGCCGGGCGCACAATAGTCACCCGAGGTAAACCTTTACCGGCCACCTATATTTGCCGAAATATGGCTTGACGGCGGGGTACAATAAGCCCGCATGCGGATTTCCGTTGCGGGCGCTTCCCATCGCCGGGGCGTGCCCGGGAGCATCCGGCATGCGGCCTTTGCGGCGCTCGGTCATGTGCAAGACGGGTAGCTGGGCCTGTGGAGCGCGTGCAGCCCTCCTCGCCTTGGCATGCCTTCTCTCCACGCCATGTACCTGCTGCTGAGTCCGCCTGCCAGATGATTGGAAGCAACAACGAAAATCCCATCACGCCAATATCCCGGCGATCGCCGGGGCCTGTATACCTATATGAGAGGAGAGGGGTATATGGCGCGTAAGTTTAAGTCTATGGACGGCAACGAGGCGGCCGCATATGTTTCGTATGCGTACACCGAGGTAGCGGGAATTTATCCCATTACGCCGTCCAGCCCGATGGCCGACCATGTCGACCAGTGGGCGGCCCAGGGTCGCAAGAACATCTTCGGCACCCCGGTCAAGGTCGTCGAGATGGAGTCCGAGGCAGGTGCAGCCGGTACCGTTCACGGTTCGCTGGGCGCCGGTGCTCTGACCACCACCTACACGGCTTCTCAGGGCCTGCTCCTGATGATCCCGAACATGTACAAGATCGCAGGCGAGCAGCTCCCGGGCGTTTTCCACGTCTCCGCGCGTTGCGTCGCTTCGCACGCCCTGAACATCTTTGGCGATCACTCCGACGTCATGGCCTGTCGCCAGACCGGTTTCGCCATGCTCGCCGAGGGCAACGTCCAGGAGGTCATGGACCTCTCGCCGGTGGCTCACCTTGCCGCCATCGAGGGTAAGACCCCGTTCCTTAACTTCTTCGACGGTTTCCGCACCAGCCACGAGATCCAGAAGGTCGCCATGTGGGACTACAAGGATCTGGCCGAGATGTGCGACATGGACGCTGTCCAGGCTTTCCGCGATCACGCGCTCAACCCTGAGCACCCGCATACCCGCGGTAGCCACGAGAACGGCGACATCTTCTTCCAGAACCGCGAGGCCTGCAACAAGGTCTACGACGAGCTTCCCGCCGTCGTCGAGGGCTACATGAAGAAGATCAACGAGAAGCTCGGCACCGATTACGGCCTGTTCAACTACTACGGCGCTCCCGATGCTGATCGCGTCGTCGTGTGCATGGGCTCCTTCTGCGACGTGCTCGAGGAAGTCATCGACTACCTCAACGCTCACGGCGAGAAGGTCGGCCTGGTCAAGGTTCGCCTGTTCCGTCCGTTCTCCATCAAGCACTTTGTCGACGTTCTCCCCGAGACCGTCAAGAAGATTGCCGTTATGGACCGCACCAAGGAGCCGGGTTCCATCGGCGAGCCGCTCTACCAGGACGTTGTCTCCGCTCTCTACGAGGCCGGCAAGACGGGCATCAAGGTCGTCGGCGGCCGTTACGGCCTGGGCAGCAAGGACACGCCTCCCGCGTCCGCGTTCGCTGTCTTCGAGGAGCTCAAGAAGGACGAGCCCAAGCGCGAGTTCACCATCGGCATCGTCGATGACGTGACCAACCTGAGCCTGCCCGAGGCCGAGGATGCGCCCAACACCGCAGCCCCCGGCACCATCGAGTGCAAGTTCTGGGGTCTGGGTGGCGACGGTACCGTCGGCGCCAACAAGAACTCGATCAAGATCATCGGCGACCACACCGACAAGTACGTCCAGGCCTACTTCCAGTACGACTCCAAGAAGACCGGCGGCGTCACCGTTTCGCACCTGCGCTTTGGTGATTCTCCGATCCGTTCGCCGTACTACGTGACCAAGGCCGACTTTGTCGCTTGCCATAACCCCAGCTACATCGTCAAGGGCTTCAAGATGGTCCGCGACGTCAAGCCGGGTGGCACCTTCCTGGTCAACTGTCAGTGGAGCGACGAGGAGTTCGCCGAGCACATGCCCGCCGTGGCCAAGCGCTACATCGCGAACAACAACGTCAACGTCTACCTGATCGACGCTATCGACCTGGCTGCCAAGGTCGGCATGGGCAAGCGCACCAACACGGTGCTCCAGTCCGCCTTCTTCGCGCTGGCCAAGGTCCTGCCCGCCGAGGACGCCCTGCAGTACATGAAGGACGCGGCCACCAAGTCCTACATGAAGAAGGGTCAGGCCATCGTCGACGCCAACCATAAGGCCATCGATGCCGGCGCTACCGCCTTCCGTAAGTTCGAGGTTCCGGCCGACTGGGCAACCGCCGAGGATGCCGCTCCCGTCGAGCTCTCCGAGGAGACCAAGTCCGCCATCGCCCAGCAGGTCAAGAACCTGCTCGAGCCCATCGATCGCATGGATGGCGACAGCCTGCCCGTTTCCGCCTTCGTCGGTTGCGCCGACGGCCAGTTTGAGCTGGGCGCCTCCGCATACGAGAAGCGCGGCGTCGCCGTGGTCGTTCCCCACTGGGACGAGACCAAGTGCATCCAGTGCAACCAGTGCGCCTATGTGTGCCCGCATGCCACCATCCGTCCGTTCGCGATGACCGAGGACGAGGCTGCCGCCGCGCCCGAGGCTACCCGCACGCTCGACGCCATGGGCCCCAAGGCCAAGGGCATGAAGTTCACCATGGCCGTGTCCCCGCTCGACTGCATGGGCTGCACCAACTGCGTCAAGGTCTGCCCCAAGGGCGCCCTCGAGATGGTTCCCACCGAGCAGGAGATGGACCAGCAGCCCGTTTGGGACTACATGGTCGAGAACGTCTCCGAGAAGAAGGAGCTCATCGCGGCCAACGTCAAGGGCAGCCAGTTTAAGCAGCCCTACCTGGAGTTCTCCGGCTCCTGCGCCGGCTGCGCCGAGACCGCCTATGCACGTCTGGTGACCCAGGTCGCCGGCGACCGCATGTTCATCTCCAACGCCACCGGCTGCTCCTCCATTTGGGGCAACCCCGCTGCCACCGCTCCTTACTGCAAGGACAAGGACGGTCACGGCCCGGCGTGGAACAACTCCCTGTTCGAGGACAATGCCGAGCACGGTCTGGGCATGGCCGTCGGTTACGAGGCCGTCCAGAAGAAGCTGATCGCCGCTACCCAGGACATCATCGCTGCCGATGGTCCGTCCGATGAGCTCAAGGCTGCCGGCCAGGCTTGGATCGACTCCGTCAACGACGCCGAGGCCTCCAAGACCGCTGCCGCTGCCTACGTTGCCGAGCTCGAGAAGTGCGGCTGCGACGCTTCCAAGGCGATTCTCGCCGACAAGGCTTACCTCACCAAGAAGTCCTTCTGGATCTTCGGCGGCGACGGTTGGGCCTACGACATCGGCTTCGGTGGCCTGGATCACGTCCTGGCTTCCGGCCACAACGTCAACGTCTTCGTCTTCGACACCGAGGTTTACTCCAACACCGGTGGTCAGGCCTCCAAGGCCTCGAACCTGGGCCAGGTCGCTCAGTTCGCCGCTGCCGGTAAGGTGACCAAGAAGAAGTCCCTGGCCGAGATTGCCATGAGCTACGGTTACGTCTACGTGGCACAGGTCGCCATGGGCGCCAACCCGGCTCAGACCCTCAAGGCTATTCACGAGGCCGAGGCCTACGACGGCCCGTCCCTCATCATCGGCTACAGCCCCTGCGAGATGCACTCCATCAAGAAGGGCGGCATGCAGAACTGCCAGGCCGAGATGAAGAAGGCTGTCGAGTGCGGTTACTGGAACCTCTTCCGCTTCAACCCCGAGGCTGCTGCCGGCAAGAAGTTCTCGCTCGATTCCAAGGAGCCCGCGGGCGGTTATCAGGAGTTCCTGATGAACGAGGCCCGTTACGCTTCGCTGACGCGTTCCTTCCCCGAGCGCGCCGAGGAGCTCTTCAAGGAGAACGAGCAGGCCGCTATGGACCGCTACGCTCACCTGCTGAAGCTCAAGACGGTGTACAACGAGGCCTAGGTCTCCCACCGCAGGATCTGAGGGCTGACCTTCGCGGACGTCCTCGGACATGAAAGAACCCCCGCTGCGCACTACGTGCGGCGGGGGTTCTTTCGTCCTGCGGAGTGTCCGCGAAGGTCAGCCCTCAGATCCTGCTACGACTACGTCCTCGGATTGTGGGGCTGCATGAGGGACGTGGTTGTGGGGGCCTTTTGTCCCCGTCGCTGTTTCGCGGCGCGGCCGCGAAACCACGCGTTACTTTGGTTATGGAGGGGGCTTGGTTGTTGGTTCAGATGATCTAGAGAGATATGGGTGCAAATGAGAAATCGTTGTTGGGGTCGTCCTTTTCCATAAACTCATCGAGGCAGAATGTCATATAGATTGGAACGTACAGGATCTTGCCCTCTTCGCTAAGGTTTTCGTGGCTCAGCACAACGGCCTCGGGAATCTTGTACTCGCCCACACTCATCAGGCGATCGAGGGCCGCATGTGCTCGAACTTTCTTGCCCGATTTGACTTCGATTGGGACAACATGTCCTCGGGCGCCTTCGATTACAAAGTCGACTTCACCGACCTCACGTGTTTGGTAGTACCACGTATCTGCTCCGAGGGCAACAAGCTCCTGCGCGACCACGTTTTCATAGAGACCGCCGAGGTTGGGGGTTTTCATATCTAGATATACAGCGCGTGCCGTGCTACCGGGATATCGCGATGCGAGCATTCCTGTATCGGACTCGTATAGTTTGAAGGCGGCTGCCTTCTCTGTCCTCTTAAGAGGACTTCGGGCCTCCGTCACCTGGGGGACCATCAATCCAACGCCTGCGTTCACCAGCCATAGGAAATCCTGCTCGTATTTTTGAAGACGAGCTCCCTCGCCTAGAGACGAGACGATAAAGCGATGGGACTCCGCCTCAAGCTGAACGGGAATTTGCTCGAAAATGGAGCGAACGTTAAACGCTCGAGTCGATGCATATTTAGAGATATCGCTTTTGTACTGATCGACTAGCTGAATTTGAAGCTCACGCGTTCTCACGAGCGAATAGCCCGAATCGATATAGTTCTGAACGACCTCTGGCATGCCGCCGCAAACGATATAGGCTCTAAAGTTTTTGAGCATCGCCTCATGAATATAGTTTTCGACGGGACGTCTCTCGACAAGGCAGCTGCGAATGTCTGCAAGCACATTCTCGCTGATGCTGTTTGCCCAACAGAACTCTTCAAAATCCATCGGTCGCATAACAATGTGCTCGACATACCCCACCGGAAAAGAAGAGATCCCCTTAAACTCAGTCCCAAGCATAGACCCCGAGAAGACATAGCTAAAGCGTCCGTCCTCGACCAGCGCCTTCATAAGTGTAACGATCTGCGGATACTCCTGAATCTCATCGACGAAGATAAGCGTGTCTCCTTCAACAAGCGGTGCATCCGCAAGAAGGGCCACACGGTTGATGAAGTCAATGGAGTTCTTAGCGCCAACAAGTACGTCTCTTGCCTCGGCATCGAGTAGCAGATTGACCTCATAATACGAAGCGTAGTTGCTCTTTCCAAACGCGCGAATTGCATAGCTCTTGCCAATCTGACGCGCGCCAGTAACAAGCAACGCTTTATTGGATTTGTTCTTCCAGCTCAAAAGCCTGTCAGTGACCTTACGGCGTAGCATTAAAACCCCTCAATGACAAAAATTGGCAAATAGATTTGACCCTAATCATACAAAAATTGGCAGATAGATTTGACCCAAATCATACAAAAATTGGCAAATAGCAAAGCTCGCTTAGGCCTCAAAGCCAGCGAGCCAGCACGGTACTTTGCGAAAAGGCTGGCGGCGCCGTTGTTGAGGGTGGCCAGGTTGGCAGTGGCGCCGTTAGCGTTCTCGGCTGCTTGGGCGCGCAGGAGCGAAAGGGCGTCGGCAGCGTTCATGCAGAAGCCGACGGTAAAGTTCCATACTGCGAACTCGCAGTCGCTTGCCGCGGGGTGAAGCGCGATCGGCTATCCCTTATGTTGGATGAAAAGCCCCATGTTTTTGCAGGGATGCATACTCGTCAAATTAATGTATAGAATCGCGTATAGTGCGAGTAAGATATTGCGCTGTCCGTTTTGTGTTTAGCAAAGATATAGTTTGCATAATCTGGTCTAATCCCTGCTCTATTTAAATAAAGTTGCACGTAAATGGCGTAGATATACCTGAACTGGGCTTCTTTACGCTGAGCGGGTAAAATCGACCGTTCGCCGCTTAGGTATTTTCAAAATGAATAAAATGAGCGATAAAGAGAATATAAACCCTAATAAACTCGCGTATCGCACGGACGCGGGTTATTAATGGGTTGTAGGCCTTTTACAGAAAGGATTCCAGCAATGTCTAAGCCTCTTGGCAAGCCCGATCGTATTGTCGTCGCCCTCGGCGGCAACGCCCTCGGCAACAACCCCGTCGAGCAGATCGAGGCCGTGAGCAACACCGCCCACGCTCTCCTCGGCCTCATCGAGCAGGGCAACGAGATCATCATCACCCACGGCAACGGCCCGCAGGTCGGCATGATCCAGAACGCCTTCGCCGCCGCCCACGACGCCATCGGCACCCCCGAGATGCCGCTGCCCGAGTGCGGCGCCATGTCCCAGGGCTACATCGGCTATCACCTGCAGCAGGGCATCGGCCGCGAGATGCACAAGCGCTACAAGCGTTGGCACGCCGCCACCGTCGTCACCCAGATCGAGTGCGATCCCGACGATCCCGCGTTCAAGAACCCGACCAAGCCGATCGGCCCCTTCTACACCGAGGAGCAGGCCAAGGAGTTCATGGCCGAGGATCCCTCCAAGGTCTTCGTCGAGGATTCCGGCCGCGGCTGGCGTCGCGTCGTCGCCTCCCCCGATCCCAAGAAGATCGTCGAGGCCGACTCCATCCTCAACCTGCTCGACAACGAGTTCATCGTCATCGCCTGCGGTGGCGGCGGCATCCCCGTCGTCCGCGACTACGAGAACAAGGGCTGCTACAAGGGCGTTCCCGCCGTCATCGACAAGGACCTGGGCGGCGAGCTGCTGGCCGAGGACTGCGACGCCGACGTCCTGTTCCTGCTGACCGCCGTCGAGCACGTCGCCATCAACTTTGGCAAGCCCAACCAGGAGGAGCTCGAGGACCTCACCGCCGACGAGGCCGAGCGCCTGGCCGACGAGGGTCAGTTCGGCAAGGGTTCCATGGAGCCCAAGGTCCGCGCCGCCATCAAGTTCGCCCGCTCCCGCAAGGGCCGCACCTGCATCATCGGCGCCCTGGACAAGGCCGCCGAGACCATGGCCGGCCTCTCCGGCACCCGCATCCACGAGTAGCCCCTACTCCGTTGCCTCTCCCGTGGGCGCCAGGCAAAGCGCCCACAAACTAGCCTCTCTTCATGAGCCCCGCGGTCCGCTCCGACTGCGGGGCTTTTGCTATTCACCTAGTCATTGGGGACAAACCCGGCACTTGGGGACGGTCCTTTCCTGCCGGCAGCTTGGGACAGTCCTTAATAGTCATTGGGGACGTTCTTAAACGACTAGCCAAACAAGAACGTCCCCAACGACTACTCATTTAAGTCTGTCCCCAATGACTGCCCAATGGCTGGGAAGGCGCATCCCACACCGACGCATTGCCTTCGGGCCCTCTCCCCAGGCTCTCCATAGCTCAGCTGGACTCCCCGCAACCTGTTCCGAGTTGGCGGAACGAGCGCGACGTGGAGTGTCATTCTTTACCGCGTTAGACTAGACGCAGGGAAAGGAGGAGGACATGGATGCTCGCGTCAAGCAGCTTGTAAATATGATCGAGGACGCTCAGCCTGTCGCTGTCGCGGTACTTGCCAAGCGTCTCGAGGTAAGCGAGCGCGCCGTGAGAAACTATATCCATCGCGCAAACGACAACCTTGCAGGGGTTGCACGCATCGTTGGCAGCAAGGGGCAGTATCGTATCGATGTTGCACGTGCAGATGAGCTTGCTCGCTTGCTAGACGGTGCGGCTCTGGCCCATCCGGGCATTCCTGATACGCGCGACGGCCGTGTGTCCTTCCTTCTTAACGACCTCCTCATGCGGTCCCAGTGGGTGACGATTGAGGAGTATGCGGATTTACTCTACGTTTCGGCGCGAACTCTGTCCAATGACATGCGTCTGGTAGAGCAGAAACTCGCCCAATTTGACTTAACGCTCGAAAAGCGCCCACGCTACGGAATCCGCGTTGCGGGCGGGGAGTCGCAGCGGCGCCTGTGCCTGGCCTCGCTGGTGAGGCCCGTGTTGCCCGACACCGACGATGCAAAGCTCGCCGAGCGCCTGCGGGCCATCGCCGCATGTGTGGACGATGCTCTGACGGCCTCGCCCGTCACGGTGAGCTCGCTGGCATCCCGCAATCTCATCATGCATCTTTACATTGCTCTTGGCCGCATCGAGCAGGGCTGCTATGTCCCAGCTGCAGAATCGGACGTTCAAAAACTGGAGGGAACGCGCGAATACGCCGCGGCTTTCCAGATTGCCGCAAACATCAAGGATGCCCTGGGCGTGAGCATGCCCCGAGAAGAGGTTGCCTTTATCGCAATCCATTTGCTCGGCAGGGGCACGGGCGTGCCCGAGAAGGGCTCTGCCGTTATCTCGGACGAGATGTGGGAGATTGCTTCCGAGATGGTACGTGCGGTCAACGATGAGTTTAGGTTTGACTTTAGCGGCGATCTTGAACTTCGCATGAACCTTGCTCGGCATATCGGCCCTCTGGGCTATCGCCTTGAATATCACATGCATATGGATAACCCCATGCTGTCCGATATCAAGACGAGGTTTCCGTTGGCCTATTCGATGGCAGCTGGCACCTCGCAGGTACTCGAGCGTCATTTTGGCAGCCAGCCCTCTGATGAAGAGCTCGGCTACATCGCCATGGCATTTGCCCTGGCCCTCGAGCAGCAAGCCGACCAGCCGCGTCGCAAACGCATCCTGATCGTGTGCGCCTCGGGAGCGGGAAGCGCCCGTATGCTCGAGCACCAGTACCGCAAGCAGTTTGGCATGTATATCGATTCGATTGAGACATGCGATGTCGCCCGCGTGGGAACGTTCGATTTTTCGCATATCGACTACGTGTTCACAACGGTGCCGCTCAACGTCAAGTTGCCCGTGCCCGTCCGCGAGGCCGATTTCTTCTTGGAGACGAGCGATGTCAACGCTATCCGCAAGGTGCTGAGCGACGACACTGCGCAATCGGACTCCGTGAGCTCTTTCTTTAGCCGTGCCCTGTTCTTCAACCGCGTTGAGGCGTCGTCGAAGCAGGCCGTTCTCCGATATCTCTCCGAGCGCGCCGTCGAGAGCGGCCGTGTCGATGCCCAGTTTGCCCAAGAGGTCGCCGAGCGCGAGAGCGCGAGCGCCACCTCGTTTGGCAATGGGGTAGCCATGCCCCATGGGATGCATCCCTTGAGCGCCGAGGCCTTTGTTACCGTGGGCCTGCTCGAACATCCCATTCTTTGGGACGAATACGGCCATGAGGTCGATATCGTCTTTATGGTCTCGTTTGCCCGGTCGGGCGGCGATGAGGCGCTGATCTTGAGCTCACTGCTCGCCGAGATCTTTATGGACCGCCAGGGGGTCGAGCGCCTACGCGAGCGCCGGTCCTGGCATGAGCTGATGGCGCTTGTGCAAGCGCATACGGCTTAAGACTTCTTTTGTCGATGACCCTGTCAGTCTACCTGCAATAAACCTCGAGGATTGCGGGCGGGAGATAGGCGTTTCGAATATTCAAGTACAAACCAAACATCACGGGAGAGGAGACCGTTATGGACGATCAGGGAACCGAGATGGTTTCGTTTCAGCTGGTCGCTGCAGCGGGAGAGGCACGCAGCCTTGCCTTCGAAGCCCTTGAAAAGGCAAAGGCGGGGGATTTTGACGCCGCCGCCAAACTCATGAAGCAGTCAAAGGATGCGGGAATCAAGGCTCACCACATCCAAACGCAGCTGCTTTCGACTGAGGCAGCGGGCGAGCATCTGTCGGTGGATGTGTTGCTGGTCCATGCTCAGGACCACCTCATGTGCTCCATGCTTGCTCAGGAGCTCGTGCAGGAGCTGATCTGCCTGTATGAGCGCACTGCAACCAAGAACGCCTAGCGGCGTGCGGTGACTATCCAACCAATCAATGCGAAGGGAATCCCTTATGAAGATCCTTCTTGTTTGCGCAGCTGGTCTGTCTACAAGCATTCTGATGAAGAAACTCGAGAAATATGCGGAGCAAAACGGCATCGAGCTCGATATCGATGCGGTGGGTATCGGCGAGTATCAGGAGACGTGCGCCAATTATGACGTGCTGCTCTTGGGGCCGCAGGTGTCCTACCAGCTCAACACCGTCAAGCAGGGGAGCGGTAAGCCGACCGCGGTCATCCCCGCACAGGACTACGGCATGGGCAACGCCGCCAACGTGCTGGCACTCGCCCAGTCGCTGTTGGGTTAGGAGGCAACCATGGAGAAGTTCATGACCCTGCTTCAGGAAAAACTGACCCCTATCGCCAATTTCTGCGGAACCGAGCGCCACTTTGCCTCCATGCAAAAGGGCTTTATGAGCGCGATCAGCTTCATCTTGGTATCTGCCGTCTTTATGATCCTCGCCAACCCGCCGGTCACGGCCGACCTGGTGGCGCAGGGCGGGTTCTGGTCCGTCTTTGGCCCTTGGCTCGATTTTGCCACGGCCAATAAGCTCACGCTGCTCATTCCCTTCAACATGACGATGGGCATACTGTCGGTGATCGTGACGTTCGCAATCGCCTATAACCTGGCGGGCACCTACAAGATGCCCAAGCTTAACGCCGGTATGACCTCGCTGGTGATGTTCCTGATCGCCGCGGCGCCGTCGTCCTACTACCAGCTTGCTGACGAGTCCGTGCTCCAGGCGGTCCCCTGCACCTATCTGGGTGCGCAGGGCCTGTTTACCGCCATCATCGTTGCCTTGGTCTCCGTCGAGGTCACGCGCTTCTGCCAGACCAAGGGCATCACCATCAAGATGCCCGATGGCGTGCCGCCGTTTTTGTCCGAAACCTTTGGCGCCATCGTACCTATGCTCGCCAACATCCTCATCTTCTTTGGCGGCAACCTGCTGATCCAGATGATCGATCCCGCGCTGTCCATCCCCTCGGTTATCGAGAAGCTGCTCGCTGCCCCGCTTTCCGTCGCAGTTGACTCTGTGCCCGGCGCACTGCTTATCTGCTTCATGACGCTGCTGTTTTGGTGCTTTGGCGTCCACGGCAACATGATCGTAATGCCCATCACCGCCCCGGTCACGCTTGCCGCCTTTGCCGCCAACGCCTCGCTCTATGCTGCCGGGCAGCCGCTTGAGTTCCACCCGGCGCTCATGTCGTTGGCCATCAACCTCATCGGCGGCACGGGTAATACGTTCTCTTTTGTGGCGCTCTGCGCGTTTAGGGCAAAGTCGCAGCAGCTCAAGGCATTTGGCAGGGCATCGATCGTGCCGAGCTTCTTCCGTATCTCCGAGCCCGCGATCTTCGGCGCGCCCATCATCTTCAACCCGATCCTCATGATTCCGTTTGTGCTAGGCGGCATGATCTCGGCCCTGCTGTATTGGGGTGCGGTCTCACTGGGTCTTGTCTCTAACTTCTACATCTTGGTGAGCGGCACGTTCCCCATCTTCGTTCAGGGCTTTGTCCAGTGCCTCGACCCGCGCATCTGGGTGTTTACGATCGTTTTGATCGTGGTCATGGCTGTGGTCTGGTACCCGTTCTTTAAGGTGTACGATAACCAGCTCCTGGCTCAGGAGCAGAAGAACGCCGCGGCAGCTTCTGCCGAGGATGCTGAGTAGCATGAGTTACTTTGACAGAACGTCTGCCGCCGGTATGCCCGAGGGCTTTTTGTGGGGTGGTGCCCTCGCCGCCAACCAGGCCGAAGGGGGCTGGAACGAGGGCGGCCGCGGCATGTCGCACTCCGACCTGATCCCACAGGGTTCCGACCGCTGGGATGTAATGTTTGGCAGGCAAAAGCCCGTGGATGATCCGGACAGGCTGTATCCATGCCGCTGGGGCAACGACTTCTTCCATCATTGGCACGAGGATGTCGAGCTCTTTGCCGAGATGGGCTTTAAGTGCCTGCGTCTTTCAATTTGCTGGAGCCGTATTTTTCCCACAGGGATGGAGACCGAGCCCAACGGCGAGGGCTTGGAGTTTTACCGTCAGGTATTCGAGGCGCTGCGCGAGCATGGAATCGAGCCGCTTGTGACGCTGTCGCACTACGACTATCCGTTGGCTCTGGTCGAGCGCTATGGTGGCTGGCAAAGCCGAGAGATGATCGAGCGGTATGCGCACTACGTCGAGACCGTCGGACGCGCGTACCAGGGCCTCGTGCGTTATTGGCTTACGTTCAACGAGATCAACAGCGTGGCGCTGTCCTATCTCAACGCGGGTGTCACGCTCGAGGATGAGCGTGACCGTGCAGCCGTGACCGCGGCGTTCTCGCACCATATGTTTATGGCGAGCGCTCGCGCTGTCGAGATTCTGCACAAGATCGATCCCGCAAACAAGGTGGGTTGCATGGTCGCTGCCGGTGCGACCTATCCGTACCGTTGTGCGCCCGAGGACGTATGGCTTGCGTATGAGGAGGACCGCGGCCGCTACTTCTACACAGACGTGATGGCTGCGGGCGCCTATCCTGCTTGGAAGCTGCGTGCACTCGAGAAAGAGGGTGTTCACGTGCCCTCTGAGCCGGGCGATACGGAGTATCTGGCAGAGCATACGGTCGACTTCATCTCGTTCTCGTACTATTGCTCGCGCTTGGTGTGCGCCGATGATCAGGTGATCGCCGAGAAGGCGGAGGGCAACGTGTTCCCGACGTTGCGCAATCCGTACCTCAAGGATAAAGAGACTGCCTGGAAGTGGCAGATCGATGCGCTGGGTTTGCGCGTGACGCTTGCCGGCTACCACGATCGTTACCATCTTCCGCTCTTTATCGCCGAGAACGGTGTGGGCGGACTCGATGCGCTGGAAGACGGCAAAGTCCACGATGCGTATCATATTGATTACCTGCGAAGGCATATTCTTGCGCTGCGCGATGCAATTGTCGAGGACGGTGTTGACCTGATGGGATACACGCCGTGGGGCTGTATCGATTTGGTGTCGGCCTCGACGGGGCAGATGAAGAAGCGCTATGGCTTTGTTTATGTTGATGCCGATGATACGGGCAAAGGCACGTTCGATCGCTACCGAAAGGACAGCTTCTGCTGGTACCAAAAGGTCATTGCATCAAATGGCGAGGACTTGAGTTAACTCTTGCAGGTCTGTTGCCCCCGCGGTCCGCTTCGGCCGCAGGGGCTTTTGTTATTGAGGCGGCTGTTCATGAGGAGCATTGCAGGCTGCGGAAACCCGGCACTTGGGGACGTTCCTTTCCTGCCGGCAGCTTGGGACAGTCCTTAAAGGCCGCATCGATCAACTGCGGAAAGCACATCCCAGAATGAGCGTCCAACATGGGGTGCGGTTTCCCTTGAGGCCCTCAATCGGAAAATGCATCCCGGATTTTTGTCGAAAAGCGGTCCCTAGTTTCCCAAACGGGCCGCTAACGGAAAGCGCATCCCGCTATTGGGCCCCAAAGCAGGATGCGCTTTCCGTGCTGGCAGTTCCAAGCAGTTCGGGATGGCCCTTTTCGTTTGCTCTCGGCTGGCGTCCGTAAGACTGTCCCCGACGACCACTCATTTAAGTCTGTCCCCAATGAGTGCCCAATGACTAGTAGTAGGCCCACATGGCTTCGACTTCGTTGAGGACCTCTACGACGCCCCAGCGTCGGGCGCTGCGGCTGGCCGAGTTGGGATCGAAGACTTCAATCTGGTCGGCGTCGTCAATACCGTAAAGTACAATGTAGTGGCCCACGTTGGTAAAGGTGCCCGGCCGAACGGCGGCGATGACGGGCGCTCCCGAACGCAGCGCCTGAGTCATCGAGTCGCGATCGTTATGAAGCTCCGTTCCGTTAAGTCCCAACTGCCACGCACCGCTCGTCATAAACGACCATTCGGTTGCACCGGTGGGGGCGTAATTGCCTGCCTCGGAAAGCGCGCACATATCGACGGGAGTCATATCGGTGCGTCCCGTCTTAAAGATATAGACCATGGTGAGGCACGTAGGCCCGCAAGCATTTTGGCGGATGGTACCGCCGGCGTAAGGCAGCTCCGACCATGCAGGGTCGATCTGATAGATATGGGGCATCGTGCCGGCTTGCCATTGCGAGCGCGGGGTCGAAAAGGCGAAAGAATAACCGGGCGCGACGGGGGCCTTGAGCAGCTTGTCCTCGGCGGTGGGCTCGAGACCGGCTGATCCGTGGGAGATACACGAGCCTAAAAATAAAAAGAGCAGGCACGCGACGATGGAGCAAAGCGCGATGCGTGCGCGGCGGAAGGGTAGAGCGGGAGCGCCGGAGCCGGCTCGAGATGCCGGGCGAGAGCTCAGGCCGCTGCGTCCGTTCTGCGGGCGCGAAAAAGAACGGCGGACAAAGATGCCGGGCTGGGGGCGACCGTTGCGACGCAGTTGCGGCACATCGGTCTGGCGCTGGCGCGTGCCCGTGAAAGAGCGCGTGCTTTGGCGTTGATCGGTACTGCGACTGCGCCGTTCGGTTTTAGCGTTGGATCTGCTCGAAGCGACGGCACCGTCGCGTCTGCGAGTCGCAGCGGTACTAGCCTGCCCTCGAGTCTCAGAACCGCTGGTGTTTTGCCGAGGCGTAGGGCGGGGCTGCCGTTGCGAGCTGCTTGGATACTGCGGGCTGGCGGCGGTGGAAGAAGACGAGCTTCCGGGCGTCGGCGTAGCGCGACCGGCAAGGCGAACGCTCTGTCGCCGTTGATCGCCGTCGTTAAAACCATATGCCATTTAAACCGCCTTGCCTCATGTATAACCCGTCTATCCTACAAAAAAGATGTACAACAAATGCGTGCGCGCGCCAAAAGCTCGGTAAACGGCACGAACGGGGGCGAGTTTGGCGCTATAAAGCGACGCCCTCCTCGAGCTAAGAGAAAGGGGCTCTTTGGGCCCCTTTCAAAAGATGTGATTTGTGGTGCGCCCGCCGATTACAAAACGAGCATCAGCACGGTGACAAACGAAACGGTAATCACGGTAAGCAGGACCATGTATTTGGCGGCCGTCTTGATGTAGGTCGCGTAGCTTACCTGGGCAAGCTCGAGGCCAGCCATGATGGACCCGCATGTGGGAGTGATCATCGCTACAACGCCGTGTGTGGCGAGGTAGATTGCGACCATGGCTTCGGGGGCAAAGCCTAAGGATGCCGCCAACGGTCCCATGATAGGCATCGAGACGGTTGCCATGCCCGTACTCGAGGGGATGAGGAAAGACAGGGCAAAGTAGAGCGCATAGGAGAGCGGGGCAAAGACTGTGGCGGATACGCCGGCGAGCGCGTTGGCGGCGTTGGTGAGGATCCACACATCGAGTCCGGTGATGGACATGAGCACGGAGACGCCGCGGGCGACGGCGACGACGAGCGCGACAGAAACAAGGTCGGCGCAGCCGTGCAGGATGGTGTCGACGAGTTCTTTCTCCTGCATACCGGCAACCTTGCCGATAATAATTGTCATGGTGAAGAACCAGATGCCGCATTCGGTAAAGTACCACTGACCAAGTGGCAGGCCAGTCAAAAGTGCGCTCCATGCGGTGCTGAGGTCATCGCCCTTGGCGCCGATATCAAATAGGCCAACTCCGAATGTCTGCCACGGAATAAAGCCGATGATCATGACGACAAACGTGAGGGCGAAGAGAACAAGGACGCGCTTTTGAATTTTGGAAAGCTCGACGTGCGCGTCCTCGGCGGAATCGCCGTCCTTGTCGCCGTAGAGACGCTCGGCGGTCTCCCATTCCTCGGGGGTGAGCGATGAGGCGGCGCGGTCGGTGCGGACGCGCTTGGCATACCGCATGACAAAAATGATGCCCGAAATCTCGGCGATGGCGAACATAACCAGACCGATGCCGATCATGAGTCCCTGGTCATAGGGGATGCCGGCTGCCTTGAGAGCATCAAGCGCGAGTCCGGTCGAAAACGGGTTGACCGTCGATCCCAAAACGCCAAGGCCGCAGCCCATGAGAACTACCATGCATCCAACGAGCGGATCCCAACCCATGGCAAACGTGACCGATGCCAGGAGCAGGTAGAAGGGGACGGATTCCTCGAGCATGCCGTACGTGGATCCGCAGATGCCAAAGGCGAGCATGAGAACAGGAACGAGCAATAGATCATTACCGCCTAGTTTACGGACGAGCACGGCGATGCCGGTGTCGAGCGCGCCCGTTTTTTGGACTACGCCCAGGAAACCGCCAAGCACAAGAATGAACACGCAGACCTGCATGGCGCTCTCAAAGCCCAAGAAGGGAGAAGCCATAAAGTTGCCAAGCGTTGCGGCCTGCACGTCAGGGCTAAATGACGAGACGACCCACGAGGCGATGGCCACGAGCAACAGGCAGCCAAAGAGAATGGTAAAAGATGAGGGCATCTGGCGTGGCTTACGTTCTTTGCCAGATGCGGCAGCCTTATCCGACATACAAAGCTCCTTCACGGAAAGCCCTGCCTCCGCCATGGGAGACGGGGCTCTCGTTAATCAATAAGGTCTTGACTCTGTTGTCGACTTGAAAGCTGCACCCTTCAAGTCGGGGAAGTAATGCGTTTAATAAAGCGTGCATCACATATCAATAATACCATCCGGTGAGTATGTGAGGACATCTATGGTGGCATGTATTCCGCAAACGAGCCGACCTATCGGTAAACGTACAATGTGATATACGTTGTCGCATATAGATGCGGGTATTTTTAAGGACTGGTCCCTAGTGATCCCTTTTCTGTTGGTCTGGTGGCCCCTGCTGTTTTGGTTCGCGGCGACTGCACGTCGCTTAGACGATAGGGGGAGCAATAAAACGGGATGAAGAATAGGCCTTCATCCCGTTGAGCCACGTGTTCTGGAAGCAGTTTAAGCTCCTACAACACGTTTACGACAGGAACGTCGTTAACCAACTTGAAGAGCTGGTCCTTTTCGCCCTTGAGGAAGTGTCCGATGTTGTTGCACGGGAAGATCATGAGGTCGCGTAGCGACGAAGACGAATAGAACGCAGAGTGCGGCGTGATAATCACGTTGTCGCGGCCAACGAGCGGGTGGTTTGCCAGGTCGGGCGTCTCGTCATACAGAACATCGGCGCCAAACGCGCGAATCTGGCCAGAATCGAGAGCTTCGATAAGAGCGGGTTCGTCCATGCAGAGGCCACGGCCCAGGTTAATGACGATGGGCTTTTTCTTCATCTTGGCGAACTTCTCGGCGTCAAAGTAATGATAGTTCGTCTCGTTAAGATTCATATGATTGATAATGATGTCGGCCTCGGCCAAAACCTCGTCGATCTCGGCCTGCTCGACACCGTTTTGCCCAAAAAGGTTCTGGTCGATAAAGGGGTCGTTGGAGATGATGCGCTTGACAAGGCCCTTGGCTTTACGGGCGGTGCACTTGCCGATTTTGCCAAAACCAAAGATGCCGAGGGTCTGGTCTTCAAGACGAGGCACCTCGGGAGCCGCGGCGTAATCCCAACGGTGCTCCTGCTCAATCTGACCGATGTAGAACTTGAAGTTCTTGTTGAGCGCGTACATATAGGCGATGGCGCTTTCGGAGACATCCCAGGTGCAGTATTCGCCGACGGGGCAGACGCCCACGCCGCGCGCAGTTGCCTCGTCCATGTCTACGTTGTCATAGCCGGTGGCGTTGATGGCGATGACCTTGAGGTTGGGAGCGTGCTCGAACGCTTCCTTGTCCACCTTGATGAAGGCGGTGAGCAGAGCGTCGGCATCGGCAAGATGCTCGTAGAACTCCTCGCGTGCCTCATCGGTATACGCGTAAACCTCAACATCGATATCCTCACCCAGATGAGATTTGAGGGTCTCGGTTTCGAGGTCGTGCTGGGGCATCATGCTCTCGGCATAATCGCTGATCAAGATCTTCATGGGTGCTTCCTTTCCCCTTTGAGGGGCTTGTGGGTAAAAAGGGGCGCCGCAGCGCCGGAATCCAGCGGAGCGGCGCCCCATGAGAGGCTCGGACAAATACTGTCCAGGCGAAACGTTCGGACTACGGACGCTCGATCGGCTGGGTCAGGCAGTGCGGGCCGCCGCCGGCGTGCAGGATCTGGTCGAGCGGCACGTCGATGACCTCGATGCCCAGAGCGCGCATCTTGTCGTTGATGTGCTTGTTCTTCTCGATGGCAACGACCTTGTTGTTGCCGATGCACTGGACGTTGCAGCCGTGCTTGTACATATCCTCACTGGCGACGGGGATGAGCTCGAAGCCGCGGCGCTTGAGCATCTGCAGGAAGTTATAGGGCAGCTGGTCAATGCAAGCGAGCGCAACTTGGGGAGCGACGATGTTAAAGATCATGTCAAGGTGCAGGTTGTCGGGCGGGCAGGGAACGCCGACGACGGTATAGCCAAACTTCTCGAGCTGATGGCGGAGGCTGGCGACTCCCTGTTCATCGGTACGATCGACCATGCCCCAGGCGAGCGTATGCTCATCGATCATCCAGAAGTCGCCGCCCTCCATGCAACCTGCGTTAACGCGGGCGACGATGGGGACACCCATCTCCTTAAGCTTTGCCTCATAGGACTGGGCCTCGATCTGGCGGACCGGATGACGGAAGTGGCCCATGACGGCGCCTTCCTTGATCATGCAACCATAGTCGCGGGCAAAGGTCATGACCTCGTACTTGGGGTTGGCCTCGACCTCGACGACCTCGATGCCGTTATCCTTGTAGGCGTCAACGAGCATCTGCCATTCCTTGACCATGATGTCGTTCTGTTCGGTATCGCCCTTCTTCATCCATTCGGAGGTGATGACGTTGATGCCGTTGAAGGTGTAGTACTTCGGCGAGCACATCATGACCTTTTTGAGCGGATTGGTGGCGTTGGAGACGTAGATTTTCTCTTCAGACATGGCAGGTTCCTTTCTTTAAGACCTACATACCTTAGGTGGAATGCGCGCGGCGGGAAAAACGGAGGGGCTTGCCCGCCGCGCGAGGATTCCCGCGGGGGAGTAGCGCCTAGACCTAGAGCATCACGAGGACGCAGAGGAAGGCGCAGCAGGCGGCGAACAGGACGGCGACGATGGGGGCGATCTTCTTGACCCAGTCGCCGTAGCTCATGTGCGCCGCGGCCGTGCACGTCATGACGACGATGGAGCACGGGGTGATCATCTTGGCCAGGCCGAGCGCCATGAGGTAGATGATGACCATGATGTAGACGTCGACGCCGGCGAAGGTGGACAGCGTGCCCATGATGCCCATGGTGGCGGCGGCGAGGCCGGTGGAGCTGGGGATCAGGCAGGCGATGAGGAAGTAGCAGACCAGGGCGACGACGACGAAGGCGAAGGGCGGCAGGGAGGCCAGCGCGTTCTCGCACATGTTGAGGATGGACGGGGTGATCTGGCCGTTGTCCATGACGACCTGGATGCCGCGTGCCAGCGGCACGACGAAGGCGGTGGAGACCAGGCCGGAGGCGCCCTTGAGAATCGTATCGATGATAGTGTCGGCATCATAGTGCATGACTACGCCGATGAGGATGACCATGATCAGGGTGATCATCGAGAGCTCGGGGAAATACCAGTTTCCGAAGGCGGTGATGTCGGTGCCCAGGACGTTGCGCAGGCCCGGGGTTGCGGCGACCCATGCGACGAAGTCCTCGAAGAACGTCCACTCGGGGTTGAGGGAGGTCCAGGGGGTCAGACCGACGATCATAAAGACGAAGGTAAGTACGAACAGTGCGAGCGCGCCCTTCTGGCGACCGGTGAGGGTGAGGTCCTCGTCGTCGGCGGCGGGGAACTCCTTGAGGTCCTGCTCGCGCCGGAAGAACTGGACGGACTTCTCGGGATGCGCCTTGATCTTGTCGGCGTAGCGGCAGATCAGGAGGATGACGAGGCCGGTGAAGATGACGAACATCGCGATGCGGGGAATCATGCCCTCGCCAGGGGAGATGCCGGCGATACCCGATGCGATGCCCGTGGAGAACGGGTTAATGATCGACGAGAGGCAGCCGATCTGGGTGCCGAGGACGACGATCATGATCGCGGTGACCGTATCGAGGCCGAGGGCCAGGATGACGGGCACGAACATCAGGAAGTAGACGATGCCTTCCTCATAGGCGCCTTCGCGCGTACCGAAGAACGCCATCAGGATAACGAGGATGGCGATCAGCGCATGCATGTTGTTCTGATTGGCGATAGTGATGCGCTTGATGGCCGTCTTGAGCGCGCAGGTGCGATCCATCATCTCGAGTAAGCTGCCGAACAGCATGATGGTGAGGGAGATCGAAATGGCGCCGGAGACCGTGCCACCGCCGAGCATGCCGGTGATGGGGGCCATGAAGATGTCCCAGAGGCCCTGGGGGTTGCTCTCGACCACGTGGTAGGTGCCGGCGATGGCGTCGCCGCCCTCGGAGAGCTCGTAGGCTCCGCCGGGGACGAACCAGGTCAGGAGGGCGATGAAGGCGATGACGGCGAACAGGATCACATAGGTGTTCGGCATCTGGAATTTCTTCCTCGCCGGCTTTTCCTTGATTTCTTCAGCCATGGTGTATTTCCTTACGTGAGGCGCCGCGGCCCGGAGGGGCGGGCCGCGGCGTGCGGTCGGTCCGTGGCGCGGTTAGACGCGCGGGATGTAGAGGTTGCCGAGGGTCGCGGCCATGATGGCCTTGATGGTGTGCATGCGGTTCTCGGCCTCCTCGAAGCAGCGGGAGTGCTCGCTGTAGATCACGTCGTCGGTGCACTCCATGGCCTCGATGCCGTGCTCCTCCTTGATCTTGGCGGCGTACTCGGTCTCGGCGTTGTGGAAGGCCGGGAGGCAGTGCAGGAAGATCCAGTCGGGGTTCTCGATGTGGGAGACGAGCTCGGCGTTGACCTGGAACGGGGACATCAGGCGGACGCGCTCGGCGAACTGGGACTCCTCGCCCATGGCCGCCCAGACGTTGGTGTAGACGGCGTCGGCGCCGCGGACGGCGTCCACGGGGTCGTTGGTGACGCGGATGGTCGCGCCGGACTCGGCGGCGAACTTCTGCGCGAGGGCGACGATCTCGGGGTCGGGCTCGAGCTCCTTGGGGGTGGCGTTGACGTAGTTCACACCGAGGATGGCGGAGGTGATCATCAGGGAGTTCTGGACGTTGTTGCGACCCTGGCCGCAGTAGGCGAGCGTGAGGCCCTCGAGCCTGCCGAAGTGCTCCTTGATGGTCATGAAGTCGGCGAGCATCTGCGTGGGGTGCTCGCGGTCAGTGAGGCCGTTCCAGACGGGCACGCCGGAGTGCTCGGCGAGCTGCTCGACGTGCTCCTGCTTGAAGCCGCGGAACTCGATGGCGTCGAACATGGAGCCGAGCACCTTGGCGGTGTCGAGGACCGTCTCCTTCTTGCCCAGCTGGATGTCGCCCTTGCCCAGGTACTCGGGGTGGGCGCCCAGGTCGATGCAGGCGGTGGTGAAGGCTGCGCGGGTGCGGGTGGAGGTCTTCTCGAAGAGCAGCGCGACGTTCTTGCCCTCGAGGTAGCGGTGCGGGACGTTCTGCTTCTTGAGGTCCTTGAGGTGCTCGGCGAAGCCGATGAGCCACATGAGCTCGTCCCTGGTGTAGTCCCTCGTGGAGAGCAGGTGGCGACCCTGGAAAACCGAATCAGTCATAGTCATGTTTCCTTTCGTCGGTTCTTGCCTACCCCCGACGGACGCCCCGCACGTGGGCCCCTCCAGACAGGTCAGGCGTTTCGTTCGCCCAGGATGGGGCATCGATACCTGTAGTCGGGCGCCGGTGCAGCGGCACGCCGAAACCATGACTCAAAGTCTAGGAGCACCCAGATGCCATGTGTTTGGTACCAACTCAAAGCCTTCCGGGGGTCTATTTGTTATTTTTTACAAATGAATTGTTATTCGTGAGCAATTGGCGGCTTGCAAGGCCAATTGTCCGAGCGTATTCGGAGTTGTTTTGTGAAAAATGACGATTCGAGTTAACTCGCACTATCTGCTGAGGAAAGTGAGGGAAAGGAATACGAGCAGCTCGCGGTCGTGTGAATCGCCCATGTCGAGGAGTGCTCGAATACGCCGCAACCGATATCGGACGGTGTTGGGGTGTTGGTGTAGGCGATCGGCGGTGTCGATGATGTCGCCGCTGCAGTGCACAAAGGCACGTGCCGTTTGGACCAGTTCGGTAGAGTTTTGTGTGTCGTAGCTTTCGATGCGGTGGCGAAAACCTTGCGCGGTGCGCTCGAACATGGGGTTGGTCTGCGCTGCATAGGAGAAGGCGCCCATGGACAGATCCGACCACTCAAGTCTGCGCGTTCCGCTCAGATGGGCTTCATTGAGAAGGATTGTTGCCTGACGAATGGAGATATCTGCCTCGCCGAGGGGCACCAGGTCGCCTATGCCGCAGTAGTTGACGCCAACTCCTCGAATGGCATTTTCTAGGTCACAGAAGACGCCCTCGTGCTGTTTATCGGTGGCATACGAGACGAAAACGAGCAGCGCATCGTGGTAGCGAAACGCGCATGCGTTTTGGACATCCTCGTGTCGCTGTCGAAACGAGTCCAGAAAATCGTTGAGGGTGTCTTGAATTGCGTACAGTGAGCAGCGATCATCTTTTTCGGCAGAGATGGCAATGCAGCGCATCGTCGATCCGGTAAGGCCCGCCAACTTGTTGATCTCTTGTCTTACTTGGGCTTTTGGCTTTCCCGATAGGAGCGTGTCGACTGCGTCGCTTTTGTCGGATGCGTCGAGATCGCGCTGCAAGAGGTTGAGCGACTCGAATGCGACGCGCTCATGGTAAGCGCCGGAATAGAGATATACCGGGACGCCCATGCGTACACTTGCTTGGGCGACTGCATCGGTAAAACATGGCGAGTACACACGTTTAACGGCAATGGCTGCGACACGCCTTTCAATCATGGCAATGAGCGACGCGTCGGATAGGTCGGGGTCTTCATAGCAAAAACCAAGATTGGTGAGAATGAACTCGCCGGGCATGTATGCGCTGTAGTCGTTGATTGAAGGAGGGCAGTCTAAGATACCAACGTTGTAGACGCGGTGCTCCCCGGCATCTTCGATGGGTGCGACTAAATCAATCCGCTCGAATGCCGGTAAGGCCAAAATGTCGGCAACGGTAATCATGGATGCCTCCGAACGACGCCGGGTTGCTTGAACTGCTTTGCGATATACGTGATCTTCTCATTGATACAGCATGAAGACGCGTGTATTGAAATAGTAGACCATTAATGCCTTACCGCATCGACGGGCAAACAGTTGCTTCGGCGCACGAGCGGGATGATATTAAGCTTTCATTCTGTTTTTGCGGCGAAGGGGAATGGTCGTCGCATACAGCATGCGATGCGCCGTTTACCACCGCAGGTTTGGCATGACCGTGCGGTGGGCATAATGGGTGACATCGAATGAAATCGAAAGGATCATTATGCCCGCGCTCATTACGCATCATCTGTTTGGCGAGGAAAGCATCGACCGTCTTCCGCAGGGCGTTATTACGTCCGACGAGGAGCGCATCGCCTTTATCCTGGGAAACCAAGGTCCCGACCCGTTTTTCTTCCACATGCTCACGCCGCGCATTTCCGACTGTATGTTGCTTGCTCAGGTCATGCACCGCTCGCGCATGTCGCGCCAGTTCTCGTGCCTGCGCGACGGCGTGTCGCATCTGCTGCCGCGCGACGCCAGCTTGGGTCGTGCCTTTGCGCTGGGCCTGCTGTCTCATTACGTGCTCGACCGCAACGCCCATCCCTTTGTCTATGAGCAGCAGTTTGGCATTGTCGAGTCCGATTCAGAGCTTGAGGATTCGAGCAGTCAGGTCCATGCCGTGATCGAGAGCGACCTGGATGTGCTGATGCTGCAGCTTAAACGCGATGGCGCTACGGTTGACGATTACCCGCCGGCGGGCGAGATCGTCACCACCGATCGCATCAATCGCGTGGCCGGCGTGCTGATGAGCTATGTTGCCGGACGCGTGTACGGCATTGACATTCCGGCGGGGGAGTACGGTGCTGCCGTTGCCAATATGCAGCGACTTTACCGCGCGATTGAGCCGGCCGGCTCCGCAAAGACGCGCGCGATCTCGCTGGTTGAGGGCTTGGTGCACGACTACTCGCTGCTCGACGGCCTTGCCCATCGCGTGACGACGGAGCTGCCCGAGCGCACCGGTAACCTGGGCCATCTGACATGGAAGAATCCCTTTACCGACGAGGTCTCGAACGAGAGTTTCCCCGAGGTCTTTGATCGCGCGCTGGTCGATTACGAGTGCACGGTCGCACGTTTTATCGAGACCGGTGACATGGATGCCGTGACCAGTCACGTCAACTACAGCGGTCGCGTGCTCAATGCCGATGAGGAGTTCGACCGCGAGGAATAGGGCCCGTGCGTGCCCCTTTGCCGAATCCTTACCGGCGGTTCTGGACAATTGGGGTACGATGAACTAACTGCATATCGGGCGAATACGAAGGGTCCCTGTCCATGAAATACACCAAGCTCGAGCGTAACTGGGTTATGTATGATGTGGGCAATTCGGCCCTCGTGCTGCTCAATACCTCGGTGGTGCCCATTTACTTTAACGCCATCAATACCGGCGCTTCCTCGGCCGACCTGGTGGTCGCCTGGGGCAATGCACAGACGATCGCCTCGCTGGTCATCGCCATGCTCATGCCCATTCTGGGCGCGCTTGCCGACTACGCCGGCAACAAGATCAAGTTCTTCTTGGGCTTCTTCCTCACGGGCCTGGTGCTTTGCCTGGCGCAGGCTATCCCAATGTCCGCCATGGCATTTTTGACCGTGTACGTGCTGTGCACCATCGGCCTTAACTCTTCTATGACGTTCTACGACGCCATGCTGCCCGACATTACCACCGACGAGCGCATGGACGCCGTGTCCAGCTCGGGCTATGCCTGGGGCTACATCGGTTCCACCGTGCCGTTCGTCATCTGCCTGGCGCTCATCATGGGTGGCCCCGCTCTTGGCGTCCCTACCATGCTGGCAACGCGTCTGTCGTTTATCATCACTGGTGCCTGGTGGCTCATCTTTACCCTGCCGCTCATTCGCACCTATAAGCAAAAGTACGGTCGCGAGCGCGGTCCCGAGGACACTATCGGCCACATCGTGGGCGGTGTGTTCTCCGAGGTCGGACACACCATGCGCGAGATCGCCCACAACAAGACCGTGCTGGTCTACATGATCGCGTTCTTCTTCTATATCGACGGTGTGCACACGGTCATTTCCATGGCCACCAGTTACGGATCGGCCTTGGGCATCGATTCGACGCAGCTGGTGCTTGCGCTGCTCGTTACGCAGTTCGTGGCCTTTCCATCCGCCATCATCTACGGCAAGCTCGCCGGACGCGTGGGCACGCTCAACATGATCTTGGTGGCGGTCGCCGCCTACATGGGCATTGTGCTGTTCGCCGCGTTCTTCCTAAAGACCGCCTTTGAATTCTGGGTGCTTGCCATTATGGTCGGCCTGTTCCAGGGTGGCGTGCAGGCGCTCAGCCGTAGCTACTTTGGCCGCATTATCCCCAAGGAAAAGTCCAACGAGTACTACGGCTTCTTTGACATCTTTGGTCGTTATGCAAGCGTTATGGGCACCTTCCTGGTGTCGGTCGTCACCTCGCTGACCGGCAACCCGTCGCTGGGCGTCCTTTCCATTGGCGTGCTGCTGATCGTTGGCTTTATGCTGCTGGTCCGCCTGTCCCGCATGACTCGGGCGGCAGAGCATGCCGCATAGGAGCGAGCGGCTATTGTGCCTGTCCACGGTACTCTTTTGGGGTTATCCGCAATAAACATTGCGACTTGCGAGCAATGATTTGCCCAAGTGGGTATGATGGAATCAGCTAGGTCGCGGGGCGTCGCCTGTGTTTGGCGGCGTCCCGTTTTTGTGTTGCAGGGAGGGTAAGGCATGAACGCCACAGTCGTGATTCCAACGTATTGGGCGGGCGATGACGCTTGCGCAAACGCCCCTGGCACCTATGACCATTCGACGCGACTCAACGCCGACAATCCCGAACTCGACCGCTGCCTGGCCTCGCTTGAGCAGGTACGTGACATCCCGCGCATCATCCTTTTGGTGGTCTGTCCCGTTTCTGCCACAGCCGATGTGTCGCTGCGCGTGCGCGAGATTGTCGACGCGCATCCCACGCTCAAGGTCACCGTTGTCACCAACACCCAGGCCTCGCATATCGCAGACCGGGTTGCTCAGATCGCGCCCAAGGGCTCGGGCGAGTGCGTGAGCCTGCGAGGCTACGGTGCCATCCGCAACATGGGGCTAGCCTGTGCCGCTGTGCTGGGGCATGACGCGGTTATCTTTTTGGATGACGATGAGACTGTCATCGACGCCGACTTTATGAAGCGCGCGACCTATGCGTTGGGGCAGCAGACGCGTCAGGGCTTGCCGATCTTGGTCAAGAGCGGCTATTTCTACGATCGCGACGGCTCGCCGCTGGCTCCCACGGACAAGGCGGGCATCTGCCATCGTTGGTGGACCAAGCGCATCGAGTTCAACCGTTGGATGAAAAAGGCGCTCTCGGGCACCCGCATCTCGCGCTCCAACTACGTGTGCGGCGGCCTGATGGCCCTGCACGCCCGCGCCTTTACGCGTGTGGCCTTTGACCCGTTTATCACCCGCGGCGAGGACTTGGATTACCTCTTTAACATGCGCATGTTTGGCTACGACGTGTGGTTCGATAACGAGTGGACCGTGCGCCATCTGCCTCCGGAGTCCGAAAAGCGCTCACCGCGCTTTATGCAGGATATATACCGTTGGTACTACGAACGGGCCAAGTTGACATTCGCCGCGCATCAAAAGGAGCTCATTCCCGTTACGGCGGCATCGCTCATGCCCTACCCGGGCCCTTGGATTTCGCGCGAGCTCGACGACCGCGTGCGCAAGACCGCTATGGTCCGCAGCGTGTTTACCCGCGAGCATGAGGGCTACCTGCGCATTTGGCGCCATGGTATCGGCGAGGCAAAGGCCTATGCGCGCCAAAACGCTGCAAGCTACCTGCGTTTCCAGAGCTTTTGGCCCAAGATCATGGACGGGCTTTGGCGTGACGCACAACTGATCAGTATCCTGGAGGGGGCCGAATGATCGACCGCCGCGCCCAGCGCGATAGTTCAATATCAATCTTTCGCATCATTGCCGTTGCCTGCGCCATTTGCGTGCTGGTGTACTTTATTTTTGCCTTGGTGACCGGTATCGAGCCGATCGCCACGGTGATTGCCTGCGCGCTGCTGTGCATCTTTCTGTGCATCTTTATCTTTTTGACGCTCAATCCCGATTCGGTGCGCTCCCAGTACACCGAGGAGACGCTCTCGGTGGCCTCGGCCATGCTCGAGGACATTAAGGGCGGTCTGACGCAGGAGTCGGCGCGTTTGGTGTGCCGGCGCATTTTGCCCGAGACGCGCGCCATGACGGTGGCCATCACCGACGAGGGCAACGTGTTGGCCTGCGCGGGCGAGTTTGAGGAAAAACTGCTGCCAGATTCTCCCATCCACACGCTTGCCACACGCTACGTTATCGAACATGGCATCGTGCAGTCGTTCAACCGTATGGTGGATGTCGTGGGCTCGGACGGCTCGCACAACCAAGTCCCCGCCGGCATTATCGCCCCCATCAAGGTGGGCGATCGTACCGTCGGCACGCTCAAGTTCTACTACAAGACCCCGCGCGCCGTCGACCGTACCCAGTACGCGCTTGCCTCGGGCTTTGCCGAGATCTTGTCCACACAGCTCGCCATCCACGAGCTCGAGGTGCAAAAGGAACTCACGGCGCGCGCCGAGGTACGTGCGCTGCAAGCGCAGATTAACCCGCACTTCCTGTTCAACACGCTGAACACCATTGCATCGTTTACGCGCACCGACCCGCTGCGGGCCCGCGAACTGCTTCGTGAGTTCTCATCGTTCTATCGTGCCACGCTCGACAACTCGGGATCGCTTATTCCGGTCTCGCGCGAGGTTGCACAGACCAAGCGCTACCTTACCTTTGAGAAGGCCCGCTTTGGCGAGGACCGCGTGCTTGCGACGTTCGATGTGTCCGAGGACGTGGAAGATACGCTGGTGCCGGCGTTCGTGATCCAGCCGATTGTCGAGAACGCCGTACGTCATGGTATGGGCGATGACGACGCCCTGAGGATCGACGTGACCGTTCACCAAGACGGCGAGGATGCAATCTTGATTGCCGTGGCCGATAATGGCGTGGGCATGGATGAGGGTACCGCCGCCAGACTGTTTGACGAGCGCTCTGCCCGTCCCGACGCCAGCTCTCCCCAGGGTGGCGGCGCCGGTGTGGCCATGCACAATATTTCGGAGCGCATCCATCGCTTTTATGGGCCGCACTCCTATACGCGTGTCGAATCGGCGCCGGGCAAGGGCACCAAAGTGCTCCTTCATCTTGATTTGTCAGAGAGCATCTTCGACATTCAAGAGTAAAATAAAAGGCTACGGGCTCAACGTCATGCGACGGATGCCCGGCGTAGTTAGTTGACGAAAGGTTTTATCCCTATGCTGCGTGCGATGATTGTGGATGATGAGGCGCCGGCCCGCTCGGAGCTTCGCTTCCTGCTCGAGCAAACGGGCAAGATCGGCACGATCACGGAGGCGTCGAGCGTCCGCTCCGCCATCGAGATGCTTATGGAAAGTCGCGTGGATGTCGTGTTTCTCGATATCTCGATGCCCGGTGCCTCGGGCCTGCAACTTGCCGAGGCGCTGCATAAGCTCAAAAATCCGCCGGCGATCGTGTTTGTGACTGCGTATAGCGACCATGCGGTCGAGGCATTCGACGTGGATGCCGTCGATTATCTGATGAAGCCGGTCGAGGAAGCTCGCTTGGATCGCGCGATCGAGAAGGTCATGCAACGCGCCAAGCCGGTTACGGACAGCAAGGTGACCATCGAGCGTATCCCGGTGGAAAAGGGCGGCCGCAAGGTGCTCATTCCCGTGGACGACATTCGCTTTATCATGGCCAAGGACGATTACTCCTGCATCTATACCGTCGATGATCGTTTTTTGTCGACGACCTCACTGGCGCAGTTTGAGGCCAAGCTCTGCGATTTTGGCTTCTTCCGTGTTCACCGCCGCTATATCGTCAACTTGGCGTGCGTCACGGACGTCGAGACGGTGCCCTCGGGCGCCATCCAGCTGGGCATTACGGGCGTCGACGAACGCGTGCCGGTTTCGCGCCGCCGCGTCGTGCCGCTCAAGAAGGCCCTGAGTCTCTAGCACACTGGCCCCGCAGCCCTGTAGACCCATCGTCTGCGGAGCCGTGGGGCCTTTTTTGTATGTATCTGCCGAATCGTTTTTTGCGGAAGGGATCCCATGAACAGTGCAAGCGCCAAGCGCATCGACATCATCTCGGACACCCACGGCTATCTTTCGCCTGCGCTCCTGGATGAGCTTGAAGGCGCAGACCTGATTATCCACGCCGGCGACCTCACGTCAGAGATGGACTACGAGCACCTATGCACCATCGCCCCCGTGCGGGCCGTACTGGGCAACAACGATTACTACCGCGACTACGGTCCCGATGTAGACCGTCTTGCGCTCTTTACCTACGAAGGCCTCAAATTCGCCGTAGCCCACTACCGCGAAGACCTTCCGGTGGGATCCGTAGACGTAGCCATCAACGGCCACACCCACGTAACCAAAGAAGCCCAAGTGGGCCGCTGCTTAGTCCTCAACCCGGGCAGCGCCAGCTACCCCAGAGGCACCCGAGGCCCCACCATGGCCAGAATGCTCGTCAAAGACGGCAAGATCCTAAGCGCCAAATTTATTGATCTAGAGTAACCACAACAAAAACGGGGGATGCACAATGCATCCCCCGTTTTTCTTTGAGCCAAAGGCCGAGTTTCAACAAGAACCTTAGACAACCCCACCTCGGAGAACGGGGCCGCCGAGCCGCGAAGCGGCGAGGAACAACAACAGCTTGAAGCAAGTGACGGCAGGGAGGGTTTCCGGGGCCGGCTGGCGCGGGTTAAGTTTGTCGCGAGTTCCGCACGCAAAGGAAAGCACTTAATGTGCTTTCCGTCTTGCGCAGGACTGTAGAGCAGCAAACTTAACCCGCGCCAGCCGGCCCCGGAAACCCTCCCGGACAGCCAAAAAATTTTTTCAAAAAAGTTGTTGCGTGCCAGACAGACTTCTGTGTATACTAATCCCCGCAGCGCACGCGAGCGGAAACAAACGCGAACGTCTGCCTGGGGAGTTAGCTCAGTTTGGTTAGAGCGCCGGCCTGTCACGTCGGAGGTCGCGGGTTCGAGCCCCGTACTTCCCGCCAACGCAATTAAAGCCACGTCTTCGGACGTGGCTTTTTGCGTTTGATGCACTTTGTTTCGATAGAACGATCGCCCTGGTGCATCTTCGCCCAGAATCCCCGCGCCTTCGGGAACGCAAGTAAAATCTAATAAGTATATCTGTCTGAACAACAGCTTTGTTGCGCAACACCTGTTCTACGAGACAGGGGGTTAGGTTATACTAAATTGCACTGTGCGCCGCATCTGATGCATTTTGCTCCAAGCGCGGCACTCAGTGGATATCCGATTTACCATTTGGATGTCCTGGCGGTCATTTAGCGTCTCGACACAAGCTCGGCCCCGGAGCTCGTTCGAGCTGTTCGTATTCCTTGAAAGGGGAAAAATGGACATATCGAGGAAGACTGATTACGCCCTTCGTATGCTGGCGATGCTTGCTGAGGATCCGGAGTGTTTGCTTTCTGTTCGCACCGCTGCCGAAGAGGTCAATGTCCCGTATTCGTTTGCCCGCTCGATTCAGCACGGTTTGGTCCAGGCCGGTATTGTGGAGAGCCTGCGTGGCGTCCACGGTGGCATGCGTCTCAAGGTTAGTCCGGACGACGTCACTATCCGCCAGGTCGTCGAGGCCGTTCAGGGTCCTATGGTTATGAACGATTGCACCGCCCCCGATGGTGACTGTGCGCGCATGGGCGCGTGCTGCTATCATCCCCTGTGGGCCGGAGCCCAGGCGTTGATGCGCGACTACCTCGATTCCGTTTCGCTCGGCGATATCGTCGCCCATCGCCAGATTCCGGCTGTCGATCCCAAGTTCGCCGATCGCGATGCGTTTCCCGAGTACGCTGCCTGCGCGTACGCTTGCCGGGAGGAATAGCGCCGCATAAGGAGTATAGCTATGATTCAGGACCCCTTTCGTTCGATGATTCGTTCGGAAGGGGTCTTGCGTTATCGCGACCTTCCGTGGCGCCGAACGCGCGACCCGTATATCATCTGGCTCTCCGAGGTCATGCTGCAGCAGACGCAGGTGCCGCGCGTGGAGACGCGTATGCCGGCGTGGCTCGATCGCTTTCCGACTGTTCAGGCGCTCGCTCAGGCTGTCCCTTCCGATGTCTTGGATGCGTGGCAGGGGATGGGCTATAATCGCCGCGCCTTGGCGCTTCACAGGGCTGCACAGTGCGTTGTAGAGGACTGGGATGGGGAGTTTCCGCGCGAGACGCGTGACTTGGTCGCTCTGCCCGGCATTGGCCCGGCAACGGCGCAGGGCATCCGTTCGTTTGCATTCGATCTTCCGGGCGTGTATTTGGAGACCAATGTGCGCACGGTCTTTTTGCATCATTTCTTTCCCGATGTGCCGGCCGTTCCCGATCGCGAACTGGTGCCGCTGATCCAAGCTGCCTGTCCGGCGGCCCCCGGTGCGGCGGCGGACGAGATCGCGCCCTTTGCCGCGCCTCAAGACGATGCCGACACGCCGCGCGCGTGGTATTACGCATTGCTGGATTACGGCGCGTATCTTAAAAAGACACTGCCCAATCCGTCCAGGCGGTCGGCGGGCTATAGTCGTCAGTCCAAGTTTGAGGGCTCGCGCCGCCAAAAGCGCGCGCATATCGTGCGTATGTTGTTGGCAGCGCGCGATGGGCAGCCGGCGGGGATTACGCTTGCTGATGCCGTGGTGGGCGTTAACGAGATGGAAGCGGCAGCCGGTCGCGGGCCGGTCGAGTGCGACTTGATCGCGGGCATTCTAGCTGACCTGGAGCGCGAGGGCTTTTGCCGAGCCGAGGGCGATTGCTGGTTGAGTGTGTAGCCCGCTCAAATCTGAAGAACGGGATTGTAAGGTTTAAATTCGCGGCTTGAGGGCATCCTAAAGACAAGGTCGCTCAAAGCCTATGGGCGGCACGTGTTGAAGGGAAGTACACCTATGGATTTTGAGAACTCTCAGACCAAGAAGAACCTCGAGACTGCTTTTGCCGGTGAGTCCCAGGCACACACCAAGTATCGCTACTATGCATCCAAGGCCAAAAAGGACGGCTACGTTCAGATCTCGAATATCTTTGCCGAGACGGCGGGCAACGAGTCCGAGCACGCCAAGCTGTGGTTTAAGTATCTGCACGACGGCGCCGTTCCGGGCACTCTGGACAACCTGCGTGACGCCGCCGCGGGCGAGAACTACGAGTGGACCACGATGTACGACGAGTTCGCCAAGACCGCCGAGGAGGAGGGCTTTGCCGAGATCGCCGAGAAGTTCCGTGGCGTCGCCGCCGTCGAGAAGGCCCACGAGGAGCGCTATAACAAGCTCGTCGAGCGCATCGAGTCGGGCGAGGTGTTTGAGCGTGAGGGCGTGAAGGTGTGGAAGTGCCTGAACTGCGGGCACCTGCACGTTGGCGCCGAGGCGCCCGAGGTGTGCCCGGTGTGTAACCACCCGAAGGCGTACTTTGAGGAGCAGGTGGTGAACTACTAGCGCTTGGCGCTGACTGCTGCGGAGCGCAGGGCGGGAGGCCGGATCGCCTTCCCTCCCCGCTCACGGCTCCGCAGGGTCGCGTTGAGGGAAGGCGATCCGGCCTCCCGCCCTGCGCTCCGGCTTCGGGTCGTTGCGTGCTCGCTACAGAAAAGCTGATATTAAAGTTTGTGTGCCGCCCCTTTAGGGGCGGCACGTTTTGTATGGGGATTGGGTTGCGGCCGTTTGGTTGATGGTTTGGTTACTTGGTTGGCGGGGTTTGCTCTGGGTTGGGGCGGCGCCTTTGTTTAGGGGGTACACTGGGCAGTGGCGTTTTGGTTAATTTCCTGTTGTGGGGTGTTTTTGTATGGGTAAGAAGTCTCGGGCTCGGGTTGCTGCGGCGGGGACTCGCAAGGATCCTGGTCGTCGGGTTGCCGAGGGTAAAAAGGCCGATCGTGCCGAGAAGGACAAGAAGGTCGGCGCGCATGCTCATCCTGAGTGGGCGCCTCATTTGAATTCGGCTAGTGAGGATTTGACTGCCAAGTTGTTTACTCTGGTCGAGGTAATTTTGGGCGTGGTGCCCCTTGTGGTTATCGGTTTATTCTTGGCTTCGAAGGACGCTACGAGTGTCGATAAACTCACCGAGGTCTTTTCGCAGGAGCCCTCGATGGTGGTTACGTTTATCTCTGCGTGCCTGCAGCCGTTTGTGGCGTACATGTTGTACATGATTTATCGCAAATACTGCGAGGGCGACGCTGGTTTTGCCGCCGGCAACCTGATCGGTCTTTTGTGCTCCGAGATCCTACTGCTCAATATCCCAGGCGTCATCGGTATGGGCATCTTGCTGTGGCGTGTTTGGCGCAACGTTGCCCCGCACTTTGAGAGCTGGTTGTTTGAGCGTCGCTTTGCGGGCGCCCTGGCTGACATTGCCGGCTCGCTCGTGATTCTGGCCCTGGCGTTTATGTGCACCACCGCCGCCCGAGGTCTCGCGGGCATGTAAAGCTGCCTTCACCGACTGCGGAGCACAGGGCGGGGAAACACCTTTCCCTCTCGCTCACGGCTTCGCAGGTCGCGCGAGGCAAAGGTGTTTCCCCGCCCTGTGCTCCGGCTTCGGGTCGTCGCGTGCTCGCTACTGAAAACTGATAAGAAGTTAACGTGCCGCCCCTTTTGGGCGGCACGTTTTTGTATGGGGTCCCTGTCTTCACAATTTTCGTCAAGCTTTTGGTTAGATTTTGGTCAGTTGGCGTAAGGGTGGAAGGCCAAAAGATTGCTGGCGAAAAAAGCTCAGAGAAAGTGCTGGTAGGGGAGTTGTTGAGCTTTTCGACAGCTTTTGTCAACAAAAAACTTTGCAGCTATTGCTACGGATTGCGTTGCCGTGGCATTGGCGGTGCGGGATGCTGGGCGCAAGCGTCGAATGCTCCGATTGAGGAGGCCAGCATGGATCTGTTTCTTGAGACTCCGCAGCAACAAGCTGAGCGCATGCTGCGTCAGCAGCAACGACTCATGGAGATGCAAATGCAAGGGGCGGCAGCCCAGCCCCCTGCGCAAAATGCCACGCCTGCGGTTTCGCCTGCGGGCGAATCGGCACCAGAGGCCTATTCCGTACAGCAAGATTCATATGCGCAGGAGCTCGCGTTCGACAAACGTCGTGCGCGTCGTCGCCGCGTGGGCCAGCGCCTGCGCACCTTGGCGATGATCGTGCTCATTCCGCTAGGACTTGCGGCGATTTTCTTGGTCTCGTATGCGCTCACCTGCATCCTCAACGGTGCTTCGCCCGGCGAAGTGCTCCAACATCTGTCAGCCCTCGGCCAGCGCCTAGGCGATGTCATAACAACAATCCGCGCCGGCTGGGAGAGTTAGCGTTTTAGCGTCCGCGGCTCTAAGAGAAATTTGTCTGCAAGGCAGTGAGTGATCCGTGTGTGTGGCGGGGTAAGATTGATCGCGGTTTTGATTGGTGCTCGATTGGGTTTGTTGGGCGGAGTTTATGTCTGCTATTGATATTGTGCTTGTTGTGATCGCCTTGGTGGCGGTGGGGGTTGCTGTGGCTTGCGCCCTCCAGCTCAAGAGCCTGCGTGTCGAGTTGCGGGAGCGTGGCGACAGTAGCGCGGAAACGCTGACAGCACTCGAGCAGGCCAACAACGCGCTCGATGCCCTGAACGTCGCGCTGGCCGAAACTCGCCGCACGGCCAATGCCATCGCGCAGCAGCAGACGACCGATGCGGCCGTGGAGCAGCAACGTTACCTGACCATCGCACGCGAGTTCTCGCAAGCTGGTGACCGGATGGATGACCTGCGCCGCGAGACGGCCCAACAGCTCGGTGCCAACCGCGAGGGCATTGAGCACCGCCTGGACAAGGTGCGCGAGACGGTCGATGCCCAGCTGGGTGCTATCCGCAAAGACAACAACGTGCAACTCGATCAGATGCGCGCGACGGTGGACGAGAAGCTCTCCCGCACGCTCAACGATCGCCTGTCGGCATCGTTTAAGCAGGTGAGCGACCAGCTCGAGGCCGTGTACAAGGGGTTGGGCGACATGCAATCCATCGCCACCGGCGTGGGCGATCTTAAGCGTGTGCTGGGCAATGTGAAGGCGCGCGGTATTTTGGGCGAGGTGCAGCTGGGCGCAATTCTGGCGGACATCCTTACACCCGACCAGTATCTGGAAAACGTCGCCACCAGGCCCGGAGCCTCGGAGCGTGTTGAGTTTGCCGTCAAGCTGCCGGTGGACGAGGGCGACCCCGTGCTGCTGCCGATTGACTCCAAGTTTCCGGGCGACGCGTACGAGCACTTGCTCGACGCGCAGGAGTCGGGCGATGCGGAGACCGTGGCGGCTGCGCGCAAGACGCTCGACACCATGGTCAAGCGCGAGGCCAAGGACATCTGCGAAAAGTACCTGAGTGTGCCGGCAACGACCAACTTTGGCATCATGTTCGTGCCGTTTGAAGGACTGTACGCCGAGATCGTCAGCCGCCCCGGGCTTATCGAGACCCTGGGCCGCGACTATCACGTCAACGTTGCCGGTCCCAGCACCATGGCCGCCATTCTCAACAGCCTGCAGATGAGCTACCAGACGTTTAAATTGCAAAAACGTACCGACGACGTGCTGCGCGTGCTTTCCGCCGTCAAGGCCGAGCTGCCGCGCTATCAAAAGGCGCTGCGCCGCGCCCAGCAGCAGATCGAGACCGCGGGCAAAACGGTCGAGGGCATCATTACCACGCGCACCAACGTCATGGAGCGCAAGCTCAAGGACATCGACGCGCTGGAAGACGCCGACCAAGCCGATGAGATCTTGGGACTCACGCCCGCGGGCCTTCCCACAGACCAAGAAGACGAGGACTAATTGCAACAAGACGGTGGGGCATCGGCACAAACGCGGGTGCCCCACCGCTTTTCGTATCGCACTTGTCTGAAGCGTGCTCCAATGTGCAACAATGGCGTTTCGCCCTATCAGACGCGAAAGGAAGCCCATGTCTCAGAGAAGCACCAGCCCGCTCAGCCGCTCCACCGTGCGCCGCACGCTGCAGCGGTTTTGGGGCGTCACGCGCACGCAGCCGCTGATTGTCTTTCTCTCGGTGTTCTCGTCGGCGGGCTACATCTTTTTGCTGACGTTTGCCAATACCTATGTGATGGCCCTCATTGTCGACCGCGTTCAAGCCGGTCCCGTGGCGGGTGACCAGGTGTTTGAGGTCTTCGGCCCCTATATCCTGGCGCTCGTACTCGTTAACCTGGTGGGTCAGATCCTCTCCAAGCTGCAGGACTACACCGTCTACAAGCTCGAGATTGCAGGCAACTATCACCTGGCGCGTCTAAGCTTCGACACGCTCTCCAACCAATCCATGACATTCCATACCAGCCGCTTTGGCGGATCGCTTGTGAGCCAGACAAGCCGTTTTATGAGCGGCTACACGGGTCTGGTCGACGTGACGGTGTATTCGCTCATCCCCACCATCACCTCGGTCATCTGCACCGTGGCCGCACTCGCCCCGGTGGTGCCGACGTTTACCGTGATCCTAGTGTGCATCATGGTCGTCTACATCGCGTTTGTCTGGCTTATGTACAAGCGCATCATGCCGCTTTCGGCCGCGACGTCCGCCGCGCAGAACAAGCTCTCGGGCGTACTCTCCGACGCGGTCACGAACATCTTGGCCGTCAAGACTTGCGGGCGCGAGGACTTTGAACGCGATCTGTTCGACGCCGCCGATCGTGCCGCGCGCGATGCCGAGACGGTCTCGATGCACGCCATGATGCAGCGCAACTTTACGACCTCGGGTCTTATCGTCATCACTATGGCCGTGGTGAGTGTGTTCGTGGCGGGCGGCAACGCGTGGTTTGGCATCTCGGCCGGCTCGCTCGTCATGATCTTTACCTACACCTATAACCTTACCATGCGCCTGAACTACGTAAGCTCCATGATGCAGCGCATCAACCGCGCGCTCGGCGATGCGGCCGAGATGACGCGCGTGCTGGACGAGCCGCGTCTGGTGGCGGACGACGAGAACGCCCCCGAGCTCAAGGTGGGCGAGGGCGCGATTGATTTTGAGCACCTGAGCTTTGCGTACCGTGACGCTGCGGCGGGCGAGAGCGTGTTCGATGACCTGACACTTCATGTGGCGGCGGGCCAGCGCGTGGGCCTGGTGGGCAAATCGGGCTCGGGTAAGACGACGCTCACCAAGCTGCTGCTGCGCCTGGACGATGTTCAGGGCGGCCGCGTGCTCGTGGACGGCCAAGACGTCTCGCGCTGCACGCAGCAGAGCCTGCGTCGCCAGGTTGCCTACGTGCCGCAGGAGGCGCTGCTGTTCCATCGCTCCATTCGCGAAAACATTGCCTACGGTCGTCCCGACGCCACTGATGAGCAGATTCGCGAGGCGGCTCGCTTGGCTAATGCGACCGAGTTTATCGACCGCCTGCCCCGTGGCTTTGACACCATGGTGGGCGAACGCGGCGTCAAGCTCTCGGGCGGCCAGCGTCAGCGCGTGGCTATCGCCCGCGCCATCCTAACCGACGCGCCGATTCTGGTGCTCGACGAGGCGACCTCTGCCCTCGACAGCGAGTCCGAGGCGCTGGTGCAGGAGGCGCTCGAAAACCTGATGCGTGGACGTACCTCCATTGTGGTGGCGCACCGCCTGTCCACCGTGGCGGCGCTCGACCGCATTGTGGTGCTGGCCGATGGCGAGATCGTCGAGGACGGCACGCATGCGCAGCTCGTCGAGGCGGGTGGCGAGTACGCGAGCCTGTGGAGCCGTCAGACCGGCGCATTCTTGGAGGCGTAAGCGTTTCGGACGTGGGACAATTGTGCCCATAAGTTTATTGTGCCGTTGAGCCGAGGAGTCGTTATGCCACGCGAGACCAATGCCGCCAAACGCGAGCGCGCCGTTGAGGTGTGCGAGCGTCTCAACCGTCGCTATGGCCCGGTCGAGTGCTTTTTGGACCACGAGAATCCCTTCCGCCTGCTGATCGCGGTGCTGCTCTCGGCGCAAACGACCGATGCGCAGGTCAACAAGGTGACGCCGCGGCTGTTTGCCCAGTGGCCTACGCCCGAGGCCATGGCCGGGGCGAGCGTGGCTGACGTGGCAGACACCATCAAGTCACTCGGCTTCTACAAGAGCAAAGCCAAGCATGCCGTCGAGGCCGCGCAGATGATCGTCGCCGACTATGGCGGCGAGGTGCCGGCCGACATGAAGGAACTCGTGAAGCTGCCGGGCGTGGGACGCAAGACGGCGAACATCGTGCTCAACGTGGGGTATGGCATCGTAGAGGGCATTGCGGTGGACACGCACGTCAACCGCATTGCGCACCGCCTGATGCTGAGTCCCAAGACGCATGCAAAGGAGCCGCTCAAGACCGAGCAGGATTTGCTCAAGATTTTGCCGCACGAGTATTGGGAGTCGGTCAACCATCAGTGGATCACCTTCGGTCGCGAGATCTGCGACGCCCGCAAACCCAAGTGTGACGAGTGTCCGCTGGCAGATTTGTGCCCCAGCGTGCGCGTAGCGGGGTAGGGCGGAACGCATTTTCGTCTGGCGTTTTTTGCGGGGCCGGGTTTGCCCTTGAGCCGGAGTCCTCTCCATGCGCTACCATGACAGACAATGTATTTGACGTACGACCCGCCGAGCTTGCCCCGGCGGGCTTTTGGCGTTGCGATGCCGGAGGAACAGCATGCTCATTCACCGTATAGCCGCGCAGCTCTACACTGCCGAGGCGCTGCAGACCGTCGAGGCCGGACTCGATGCCGGCGAGGACGTGACGCTGGCCGTGTCGCAGTCGGGTCGCACGCTTATGGCGGCCGCTCAGTTTGCGCGCCGCCCGCGCCCCACGGTCTACGTTGTGAGTGGCGAGGATGCGGCCGATCGCGCCGCTCGTAGCCTTGCCGCCTACGTGGGCCTGGCGCATGTATGCCGTTTTCCTGAGCGCAAGGATTATCCGTGGCGCGAGCAGGCGCCCGACGACGCCGTGGTAGCGCAGCGCTGCGAGGCCCTGGGACGCATCGTGCGCGGGGACAACTGCATCATGGTTGCCTCGGCTCGCGCGTTGCTGCGCTGCGTGCCGCCAGTCGAGAGCCGCTACTGGGAGTCCACGACCTTTGCGGTGGGCGAGGAGATTCCTTTTGACGAGGTGCCGCAGCGTCTGGTGGGCATGGGCTACACCAATGCCGGCGCCGCCGACGCGCCCGGCCTGTTCCGCGTGCACGGCGACACCGTCGAGGTGTTCCCCGCACAGGAAAAGGCGCCCGTGCGCATCGAGTTTTTTGGCGATGAGATTGACCGCATCCGCCGCATGGTGAGTTCCACGGGGCAGACCATCGGCAACGAGGATAGTATCGAGATCTTCCCGTGCCGCGAGCTGGCGCTCACCGACGAGGCGGTCCACAACATGCATGTGGCGCTCTACCGCGCCAGCCAGGACGATAGCAAACTGGCGGCGCTGCTCGAGATGGTGGATGCACGCATCGTCACGCCCGAGCTCGACCGCTTTTTGCCGGTGATGTACGGCCAGACCGTAAGCCCGCTGGCACACGTGAGCGGCAAGGCGCTCGTGGTTTTGTCCGAGCCGCGTTCGCTGTTCGACGACTGCCTGCGCGCCTACGAGGATATCGAGGCCCGTGCCGGCGAGGCGGGGATTGACCGATTGGATGGCCTGTATGTACGCGCCCAGCAGCTCGATTTTGGTGCTCAGCAGCGCCTGAACTATGTGAGCCTGATTCGCGCCGGCGGCGCGGTTACGGCAGAGCTCAAGATTGAGCAGCCGGCTATCGCGGGCTCGGACAATCGCTTTATGACGCGCATTCAGGAAGTCGTGGGCAAGCGCTACGCCTGCGTGTTTGCCATTCCCGACCGCGGTGCGCGCGAGTCGATGGAGCTCACCTTTGGCGACGAGGGCATTACCTTTGAGGAGTCGCTGACGGCCGCGCCCGAAAATGCCGGCGCTATCGGCGACCGCGTGCGCGTGGCAGCGGCGGATTCCGCCGACCGTGCCGCACGCCAGGAGGCCCATGCTGCAATTCGCGAGCATAAGGCCGACGCGCTCAACGCCCGCTCGCTCGAGGCGGGCGCCGCGCAGGCTGCCGCCGGCGCCGCCGTGCCCACCATCTCGCGCGGGCGCGTGACCTTTGTGGACGCTGCCCTGCCGCAGGGCGTGGTGGTGCCCGATGCCAACCTAGCCGTGTTCTCTATCGCCGACCTCAACGCCCGCATGGACGCCAACCGCGCGCGCAGCCGCCGCAAGGTTGACATTACGCAGATCACGTTCCCGTTTAAGCCGGGCGATTACGTGGTGCACGCCACCCACGGCATCGCGCTCTTTAGCGAGATCGCGCGCCAGGAAGTGGGCGGCAAGGAGCGCGACTACTTTTTGCTGGAATATGCCGACGGCGACAAGCTCTACGTGCCGCTCGAGCAGGTCGACCGCATCACACGCTATGTTGGCCCCGACGGCGACAAGCCGCGCCTGACCAGGCTCAATACCGCCGACTGGACGCGTGCCACCAACAAGGCACGCAAGAACGCCAAAAAGCTGGCGTTTGACCTGGTCGACCTGTATACGCGCCGCTCGTCGATTACCGGTATCGCCTGTCCGCCCGATACGCCCGAGCAGATCGAGATGGAGGAGAGCTTCCCCTACGACGAGACGCGCGACCAGCTGGAGGCTATCGCCGACATCAAGGCCGACATGGAGGCGCCCAAGCCCATGGACCGCCTGCTGTGCGGCGACGTGGGCTTTGGCAAGACCGAGGTTGCCCTGCGCGCGGCGTTTAAGTGCGTGGACTCCGGCCGCCAGGTCATGGTGCTCTGCCCCACGACCATTCTGGCCCAACAGCACTACGAGACATTCTTTGAGCGCTTTGCTCCGTTTGGCCTGGAGGTCGAGGTGCTCAGCCGCTTCCGCACCCCGGCGCAGCAAAAGCGCGCGCTCAAGGCGTTTGCCGAGGGCACGATCGATGTGCTCATCGGCACGCACCGCTTGCTTTCTGCCGATGTGAACCCCAAGAACCTGGGTATGGTGATCATCGACGAAGAGCAGCGCTTTGGTGTGCAGCACAAGGAGCAGCTCAAAAACCTGCGCGAGCAAATCGACGTGCTCACGCTTTCGGCAACGCCGATTCCGCGAACCATGCAGATGGCCACGAGCGGCGTGCGCGACATGAGCCTGATCACCACGCCGCCGACCGGGCGCCGCCCCGTGATCGTGCACGTGGGAGAGTACGATCCCGACGTGGTGAGCGCGGCGATTCGCCTGGAGGTGGGTCGCGGCGGCCAGGTGTACTACGTGTCCAACCGCGTCAAGACCATCGACGACGCCGTGGCGCGCGTGCACGAGGCCGCGCCCGAGTCGCGCGTGGGCGTGGCGCACGGCAAGATGAGCCCGCGCGAGGTCGAGGACGTGATGATCGAGTTCGCGACCAAAAAGATCGACGTGCTCATCGCCACGACCATCGTGGAGAGCGGCATCGACAACGCGACCGCCAACACGCTGATCATCGAGGATTCGCAGCGCCTGGGCCTGGCGCAGCTCTACCAGCTCAAGGGCCGTGTGGGTCGCTCTGCCACGCAGGCCTACGCGTACTTTATGTTCCCGGGCGAGCTGCCGCTCACCGAGGAGGCGACGGCGCGCCTGACCGCACTTTCCGAGTTCCAGGACCTGGGCAGCGGCATGCGCATCGCCATGCGCGACCTGGAGATTCGCGGCGCCGGCTCGCTTATGGGAGCCGAGCAGCACGGCAACCTGTCGAGCGTGGGCTTTGACCTGTTTACGCAGATGCTGGGACAGGCCGTGGCCGAGGCGCGCGGCGATGACGATGCCGGCGTGGAGGCGGCGAGCGTGGGTATTAACCTGCCGGCCGACTACTTCTTGTCCGAGGAGTACATGCCGGCGGTGGACCAGCGCGTGCTCGTGTACCGCAAGCTCGCGGCGGCCGAGGACCTGGAGAGTATCGACGAGGTGCAGGAGGAGACCGAGGCCGCGCACGGTGAGCTGCCGTTGGCGGGGCTTAACTTGTTCAACCGCGCTCGCATCCGCATTCGCGGCGAGCGCTTGGGGCTCGAGAGCGTCACGCTCAGCGGTGGACGCATTACCTTCCTGGGGGTTGACGTTCCCAAGAAGGTGGCCTTTGAGCTTAAGACCCGCTATGGCGCGGTGAACTTTCCCAAGAGCCGCAAACTGTCGGTGCCCTACAAGGCGGGTGCCGGCGCGGGCAGCGGCCTGGGTCGCGGTCTCGACGCCAGCGACGGCACCGGCCCCGTGGCCGCGGCACTCATGCTGCTGCAGCAATTAGGCACGAGCGACGATGACTAACAAGTAGGGGCGTGGCGGGGCATAGCTACCAGTTGTTCTTTGCCCCGCCACCTCGCAGGTTGATTCCAGCCCCATCGAAAGGAAAGCATGTTCGGATACATCTATAAGAAAGATGTCGCTATTATCGCGGCCGTCCTGTGCCTTTGTCTGGGCGTGGGCAGCTTCTTTGATTATCAGATCTCGAGTGCGCTGTTCAACATCGGCAGCATGTACGGTCGCTTTGTCGAGGCGGCCGGCGAGCTACCGTTCGAGCTGACGGCGAGCGTCGCGGGCGTTATGCTCGTGCGCGCGGTGCGTTCCGACTCCAAGGCGAGCAAGTGGCTCGCTGCGCTGGGCGTTTTGATCAACGTGGGTCTGGTCGGCTACGAGATTATCGGATCGCTGCGCGTCGGCGGCAAGCTTATTGCGTTTCAGCTGGTTCTGACGTTTGCGTTGGTCATCGCAGCCAACTTCATCGCCTACCGCCTCACGCGCACGACCGAGCCCGACGAGCTTACGCGCTGGGCGTTGATGGTGCTGGCCGTGTGGGTCGCTCAGGCCATCATCCTCAACGTCATTGTTAAGCCGTTATGGTCGCGCCCGCGCATGCGCGTGATCGAGGTCACGCCGGGGCTCAATTTTCAGCCGTGGTGGGTGATCGGCAACCCCGACAAGTGGGCCTATATCGCCGCCGGCGTGATCAAGGACGGGTTCAAGTCGTTTGCGAGCGGACACACGGCGCATGCGGCGATCGGCCTTATGCTCGCCGGGCTTCCCGCGGCAGCCTTTAAGGAAAAACCTTCGCGTCGCCGCGTGATCTTTTGGGCGGCGGTTGTTGTTGCAGCGTTCGTCGCCTTTGGGCGCATCGTGATCGGCGCGCACTTTTTGAGTGACGTGAGCTGCGGTTTTGCCCTGGTACTGGCACTTGAGTGCCTTGCCGCACGCATTGCCTATCCCAACGGCGTACAATAGCTCCGTTTGAATCATCTGGCCGATACCCGGTAAGAGAGGATTGCCATGCTCGCGTTTAACAACGACTATTCCCACGGCGCACATCCGGCAGTGCTGCAGGCGCTCGTCGACACCAATATGGAGCCGCAGCCCGGCTACGGTACCGATGCGCACACCGAGCGTGCCAAGCAGCTTATCCGCGAGGCCTGTCAGGCCCCCGATGCCGACGTGTTTTTTCTGGTGGGCGGCACGCAGGCCAACGCGACGGTGATTGACATGCTGCTCGCGCCGTACGAGGGCGTCGTTGCTGCCGAGACCGGCCACGTCGCCTGCCACGAGGCGGGCGCCATCGAGTTTGGCGGTCACAAGGTGCTCACCATCCCCGGCTACGAGGGCAAGATGCACGCCGAGGATCTGGAGAACTATATCCAGGTGTTCTACGAAAACGAGAGCTACGAGCACACGGTGTTCCCGGGCGCCGTGTACGTGAGCCTATCGACCGAGTACGGCACGCTGTACTCCAAGGCCGAGCTCGCGGCGATTCACGCAGTGTGCCAGAAGCGCGAGATTCCGCTGTTTGTGGATGGCGCCCGCCTGGCCTATGCGCTGGCGGCCGATGAGTGCGACATTACCCTGTCCGAGCTGGCGCAGCTATGCGACGTGTTCTACATCGGCGGCACCAAGTGCGGCGCGCTTTGCGGCGAGGCCGTGGTGTTTTGCGGCATGCACGCCCCGGCGCATCCCATTCCGCGTATTAAGCAGCATGGCGCACTGCTTGCCAAGGGCCGCCTGACGGGCGTGCAGTTTGAGGCTCTTTTTACCGATGGCCTGTATTTTGAGATTGGTCGCCAGGCGATTGAAACCGCGCAGGCGCTTCGTCGCGTGCTGCACGAGCGCGGCTACCAGTTCTTCTTGGAGACGCCGACCAACCAGCAGTTCGTGATTCTGCCCAACGAGGACATGGCCCGCATTCGCGAGCATGCCTCGATCGAGTACTGGGAAAAGTACGACGATACCCACACGGTGGTGCGTTTTTGCACCAGCTGGGCCACGACGCAGGAGGATATCGACGCGTTGGCGGCTGTCCTGTAGCCTGATGTAATGACAAGAGGCCGCCCCGCGCCTGAGCTTGGCGCAGGGCGGCCTTTGCTTTTGGGGGAGAAGGGTTGTATGACCGAGATGTCCGAGCCGACGATTCGCCTGGCGACGCCCGATGATGCGCCGGCGTTGCTTGCCATCTATGAGCCGTATGTGCGCCAGACGGCGATTACCTGCGAATACGAGGTGCCGAGCGTTGAGGAGTTCGCCGGGCGTATCGAGCGTACGCTCAAGCGCTATCCGTATCTGGTGATGGAGCTGGACGGGCGTCCGGTAGGTTATGCCTATGTGAGTCCGCTCAACAGCCGCGAGGCATACGACTGGTCGGTCGAGACATCGATCTACCTGGCGCGCGATGTGCGCCACGGCGGGCTGGGTCGTATGCTGCACGACGCGCTCAAGCAATGCCTGATTGCGATGGGCATCACCAACATGTGCGCGCTCATCGCCGTGCCGCACGACAAGGACGACGAGTATCTGACGCATAACAGTCAGGATTTCCATGCCCATATGGGGTATCGCCTGGTGGGTGCCTTCGACCGCTGCGCCCAAAAGTTCGGCCGCTGGTACGACATGTGTTGGATGGAGTTGGTCCTAGCCGAGCGCGTCCCTAACCAACCCAAACCAACCTGGTTCCCCGACCTCCCCAAACCTACCATTTAGGGACAGGTTTATTTTGGCAGGTTAGCCGATGGGCTCGGTGTATTTGGCGCGGTCGGTGCGTTGGATGCGCTTGGAGACATGGAGCGGGCGGCCGTCCGTGTCGTAGACGTAGTCGGTGATCAGGATCAGCGCCTGCCCGCGCTCAACGTTGAGCAAAAACGCCTCGTTTTGCGAGGCATAGCACACCTCAAAGGTCTTGTGCCCCTGTGCCGGCGCGCGATGGAATTCCTGGCGCAGCGTGGCGTAGAGTGAACCGTTGATATCGCGATCGATGAGCGACTCAAAGCTCGGTGGTAGATAGGTGGTCTCCAGGCACAGCGGCGCATCGTCCAGATAACGCAGGCGGACAAGTTTGACGAGCTTGCTGCCCACGGCGACATCGAAGAACTTGGCCGCATTGCCCGCGGCCTTGGCAAAGCCCGAGTCCACCGTGCGCGTGGTGGGCTTCATACCCTGACCCTGGACCTGTGTCGTGTAGCTCGAAAACACCAGGTTGTTCTCGTGGAGCGCGGGCGTGTCGGCCACAAAGGCGCCACGCCCGCGCTCGGTGCGCACCAGGCCCTCATCAACGAGCACCTTAAGGGCGTGGCGTACGGTGCTGCGCGACAGCCCCGATTCGTCCATGAGTTCCATCTCGGACGGCAGCTTGTCTCCGCGCGCGTAGGTGCCGGAGGCGATGCGGTCGCGCAACATGCCCGCCAAGCGCTCGTATTGGGTCAGTCTCTTTTTAGATGAAGCGTTCATGCAATCAACCTGTATCTAACCTGTATGCGTATCTAATCAAGCATGTATTCAATACAACAACAAAACCGCTGGTAGCAAGTTATCGAAAACCGTATCAGCAAATTTTCTAAGACAAATATAGCATACAACTAGTCGACATAATCAAAACATGTATGTAACTTGTATGCCATCGAGAGCATCAAACGAGAAGAAAGGCTGATGCACGATGACTACTCAGGAACAGGTTAAGGACGTCGTCTCCCAGGTTTTGGCCGACAAGGCAGACAAGGGCGGCATCAAGCGCGTCGTGTGGATTGGCGCCGGCGGATCCAACGGCGGCAACTATCCTGCCCAGTACTTTATGGAGCACGAGGCCACGCAGGTCGTGAGCTCCAGCTACACCAGCAATGAGTTCGTGCACGCAACTCCTGCCTACGTTAACGAGAACACCCTGGCCGTCGTCGTGTCCATGCGCGGCACCAAGGAGACCATCGTCGCCGCCCAGGTCGCCAAGGACCACGGCGCCAGCACCATCGCCATCTATGTTGACGAGTCCGGCCTCACCGAGGTCTGCGACTACAAGATCCAGTACGACAGCCTGGCCGTCGACGAGTCCTGCATGGGTCGCACCAACTCTGCCGTCGTGACCATGATCGCCATGGAGCTTACGCAGCAGACCGAGGGCTATGCCGAGTATGAGACCGCTATGGCCGCCTTCGACCTGGTTGACCCCATCTATCGCAAGGCCGTCGAGTACACCCGTCCGCTCGCTGCCAAGTGGGCCGAGCAGAACGCCGACAAGCCCTGCATCAACGTCATGGCCCAGGGCCCGCTCTTTGGTGCCGCCTACGTCTTTAGCATCTGCAACGTGCAGGAGATGCTGCAGATCGACTCCTGCACCATCAACACCTGCGACTTCTTCCACGGCCCCTTCGAGATCCTGGACAAGCGCACCTCGCTGTTCCAGCTCATCAGCGTCGGCCGCAGCCGCTGCAACGACGAGCGCGGCATCCGCTTCGTCAACCAGTACGGTGGCGAGCGCGTCTATCAGCTCGACGCCAAGGAGCTCGGCCTCAACGACATCAAGGACAGCGTGAGCGAGTACTTCAACCACCTGATCTTTGCCCCGATCCTCAACAACGTGTACATGCGTGCGCTCTCTGCCGTCACCCACAAGGACTACATGACGCGCCGCTACATGTGGAAGCTTGATTATTAGTTACGGCGTTTTACCAAACGCCGTAACGGCTCGACGCTGCGCGGTCCGCATTTGGGCAATCTGACGTTCAACTTCAAGGGCGCGACCAGAAGGTCAGCGCCCTTTCGTTTCACGTCACCTTGCCTCAAATGCGGCCCGCTCGCTGACTTATGCTCAACCAGCGGCGCCTTAGACGTTGGGGATGTGGGGAAGCAGTTTTCCGTTCGCCGATTTCGGTCTTGATAAATGTATATAACGACTATAACGTAGTACGAAACATATTGGAAACAATAGCGAGGAGGCTGCGTTGAAGAAAAGCAATCTGGGCTATGTGCTGGTGCTGATCGCCGCGCTTATGTGGGGCAGCATCGGAATCTTTGTTAACGGAATATCGGCCCTGGGTGTTTCGTCTCAGAGCATGGCGGCCTTTCGCCTGTTGTCGGGTGCTGTCTTAATGGCTCCGGTCTTGGCGTTCATGGGTTGCCAGGGAGGTGCTCGTGAGGGAAAAGTCTCGGGTCCCTTGGCACTGTTTAAGGCAAGTCCTAAAGAGCTTGTTCCTTGCGCGCTTGTCGGTATCGTCGGTCTGGCCGTCGCCAACACCTGCTATTACGAGTGCATGGGCGAGGTGGGCATGTCCACGGCCTCGGTGCTGCTCTACACCTCGCCGGTGTTTGGCGTCGCGCTCGGCCGCGTGCTTTATCGCGAGGACGTGACCCCCAACAAGCTCGTCGCCATTGTCTTTAACATTGTGGGTTGCGTGCTCGCGGTGACGAGCGGCGACCTGTCTGGTTTCCATTTCTCGGCTTGGGGCGTCGCGTCGGGTGTAATCGCCGGACTTTGCGGTGCACTGCTGGCGGTGTTTAGCCGTATGGCCACCAAGACGCTTCATCCACTGGCCGTCACGTTTTGGGGCTTTGTCTTTGGCGGATGCTTTATGGCAGTGCTTTCGGCTCCGTGGTCCGATGTAGCCGCGGCAATGTCCCCGCAGCTCATTCTGCTGTTCGCAGGCTTTGGCTTTATTCCGACGGCTCTTGCGTACATTTTCTATATGCAGGGCCTTTCGATGGATCTCGAGACGTCGAAGGTGCCGGTCGTGGCTTCGTTCGAAACCGTGGCGACCGTTCTGGTCGGTATTGGCATCTACGCCGAGCCCGCCGGCGCGATCAAGGTCCTGGGCATCGTGCTGGTGCTCGCGTCCATCCTGATTATGAACACCAACTTCTCCAAGCTGCGCAACAGTGCCTTTGTCGGCCATATCGTTGAGAGCATGACCTTTAAGCCCAACGCGTGGTGGACGGAGAAATCGCAGGACATGGATCTGTTCCGCGAGCGCACCGGCATCGCGCTGGAGCCCACCGTGCAGGAAAGCCCCTGGTACTTCGTGCGATAGGGGATTGGCGAGGCGTCTGATCTGGGGTTATCCAGCCAGCGCCGGCCTACCCAGCCCCAACGTTTCGATTACGTTAAACCCGTCAACGGTCGATTTTCACCCGCGAGCGGTCTTTATACTAATTAGCAATATCCGCAACGTATAAGACGTTATAATGACCATAACGAAAAGGAGGAGGCAAGATGAATCAGATCATTCTCGCATCTCATGGCGGCCTGGCCGCAGGCGCCAAAGACACGCTCGAGATGGTTCTCGGCGACGTGTCGAACGTCCACGTCGTGTCGCTTGCTCGTGACGACAAGGAGCCCATCACCAATAAGGTGGACGCCATGATCGCCACGTTCAACGCGGACGACACCGTCTATGTGTTGACCGATATGCTCGGCAGCTCGGTCAACAACAACATGGTCGAGCTTTCCAAGAACGGCACGAAGTTCACGGTTGTCAGCGGTTTCAACATCCCGCTGGCGCTCACGCTTGCTATGAGCCCCGTCCCCGTCAAGGGTGCCGAGCTCGCAGCCCTCATCAACGAGGCCCGCACCGGTCTGACCAACCCCAACGCACCGGTCGAGGCCGCCGCGGCTCCTGCCAAGAAGGCCAAGGCATCCCGTCACAGCTCCGGTCCCGCCAAGATCGTCCTCGCACGTCTTGACTACCGTCTGCTGCACGGACAGGTCGTCTTTACCTGGACCACCAAGGTTCAGGCCGAGCGCATCATCGTCGTCGACAACGCCGCCGCCAACGATGACATCAAGAAGGGCGCTCTTAAGCTGGCCAAGCCCCAGGGCGTGCGTCTGAACGTCTTCACCGTCGAGCATGCCCTCGCCAAGATGGACAAGCTCAATACCCTCGGCGAGCGCGTCATGTTCGTCTTTGGCAACACTGCCGAGATGCTGCAGTTCTGCCAGGGCTACAAGCTCGACGCCATCAACCTGGGCGCCACCGCCAACCACGACGGTGCCGATCAGGTCGGCGGCAAGGACAGCTCCGTCTTCCTCGACGCCAACCAGAAGGCCGACGTCAACCAGCTGCTCGACATGGGCATTAAGCTCTACGTCCAGCAGACCCCTACGTATCAGAGCGTCGACATCGACGCCAAGCTGTAATCAACCAGGCTTTTGCCTGACTGAAAGGAGAAGGGTATGAATACGTTCATCAGTGCGGTGCTCGTCGGCCTCGTCGGCGTGTTCTGCATGTGGGACTCCCGCCTGCTCGGTCGTCTTAACTTCGAGCAGCCCCTCGTTGGCGCTACGCTCGTCGGTCTGCTGCTGGGCGATGTGCCCACCGGCCTTGCCGTCGGTGCCGCCGTCGAGCTCGTGTCCATGGGCCTGGTGCAGGTCGGCGCAGCCGTTCCGCCCGATATGGTCCTGGGCGGCATCGTGGCCGCTGCCTTTGCGTGCCTGACTGATGCTTCCGCCGAGACCGCCATGACGATCGCCATCCCGGTCGCCGTCCTGGGTCAGCTCCTCGGCATCGTGTTCCGCTCCATCATCGCCGCCCTCACCCATGTGGCAGATAGCGCGATCGATAACGGAAAGTTCAAGACCGCCTACCGTATGCACATCTGCGCCGGCTCCGGTCTGTACGCTCTCATGTACTTCCTGCCGATCTTCCTCGCCGTCTTTGTTGGCACCGACCTGGTTCAGGCCATCGTCAACATGGTTCCCGAGTGGCTGTCCACTGGTCTTAACGTTTCGACCAAGATCATGACCGCCTACGGCTTGGCCCTGCTGCTCACCATGATGATCAAGAAGGGTATGACTCCGTTCCTGTTCATCGGTTTCCTGCTCGCCGCTTACCTCAACCTGTCCGTCATCGCGGTCGCTCTGATCGGTGTGTGCCTGGCTGTCGTCTTCATGGGCTTCAAGTTCAACGGTTCCCATGCAGCCGCCGGTGTCGATTCCGACTACGATCCGCTCGAAGACGACGAAGACTAAGGAGGAACACACTATGGCAACCGCAACCAAGGACGTGTCCCTGAACAAGAAGGTCAGCCAGTTCTTCTGGCGCTCCTGGGCCATCCAGGGCTCTTGGAACTACGAGCGTCAGATGAACATGGGCTTCCTCTACGGCATGGTTCCCACGCTCGATCGCCTCTATCCGGACGAGTCCGACCCCGAGCAGCTCGCTGCTAAGAAAGAGGCTTACCACCGTCACATGGCGTTCTACAACTGCACCCCGCAGACGAGCGCTTTCATCCTGGGCCTCTCCGCCTCCATGGAGGAGGAGTACGCCAAGGATCCCGAGAACTTCGATCCCGATTCGATCAACGCGGTCAAGACCTCCCTCATGGGTCCGCTTTCCGGCATCGGTGACTCCTTCTTCCAGGGCACCATCCGCGTTATCGCCTTTGGCCTGGGCGTTCAGCTGGCTCAGCAGGGCTCCATCATGGGCCCGATCCTGGCCATGCTCATCTCCATCGTCCCCTCTGTGCTGATCACTTGGTTCGCAGCCAAGATGGGCTATCAGGGCGGCCACGAGTACCTGAGCAAGCTTCAGGGCGGCGACCTCATGGAGAAGCTCATGTATGTCTGTGGCATCGTGGGTCTTATGTCCGTGGGTGGCATGATCGCTACGCTGATCGGCGCCACCACCCCGCTGCAGTTCGCTGACGGCACCGTCGTGATCCAGGACATCCTGGACGGCATGATGCCCCAGATGATCTCCCTCGGCCTCACCGGCCTTATGTACTGGCTCATCAAGAAGAACGTCAACACCGGTTGGCTTCTCGTGATCGCCATCGTGGGCGGCATCGCCCTCTCCGCGGCCGGCATCCTGGCCTAGTCGCGACCAAGCGCCTAATCGCTTTCCCCCGGGGGCCTGCCTGACATCCCATACCCCAGGCAGGCTCCCATCCCTAAATGTGTCAAAGGGACAGTTCCTTTGACACATTCTCAACGGGCCGGCGACTCGGTCCAAATCACGGTAACCCTGCGAGCGCCCGGCAATGTGGCGCCGCAAAAAATCGAAAGGAATGTGTCAGATGTACGAGATCGACCTTAACCTCCCTAAGCAGATCGTCGCTGACGTCCTGTCCAACCACGAGATCCACAGCGTCGCCTTCGTCGGCTGCGGTGCTTCCATGTCCGACCTTTACCCTGCCAAGTACTTCCTGGCCAACAACACGGACAAGCTGAACGTTCAGATCTTCACCGCTAACGAGTTCAACTACGACACGCCTTCCTGGGTCAACGAGCACACCTTCGTGATCACCTGCTCCCTCGGTGGCTCCACGCCCGAGACCGTTGAGGCCAACAAGACCGCCAAGAAGCACAACTGCCCGGTCGTCTCCCTCACCAACAAGGCTGGCTCCGCTCTGACCGTCGACGCCGACCACGTCATCGTTCACGGCTTCCATGCCAACTACGCTGCCAAGTGCGAGAAGCCCGGCTATGCCATCGCTCTTGCTGTCGAGATCCTTCAGCAGACCGAGGGCTATGACCACTACGAGGACATGATCACCGGTCTCACCAACATCTTCGATCTCTGCGAGAACGCCGCTCAGCACTGCAAGAAACTCGCCAAGAAGTTCGCCGAGGACTTCAAGGACGACAAGATGATCTACTTCATGGCTTCCGGTGCCTCCGAGAAGATGGCTTATTCTCACGCCGCCTTCCTGTTCACCGAGATGCAGTGGATCGACGCCGCCGCCTACAACACCGGCGAGTACTTCCACGGCCCGTTCGAGGTTTCCACCGAGGGTAAGCCCTACGTCTTCTTCATGTCCGATGGCGCCACCCGTCCGATGGACGCTCGCGCCCTCACCTTCCTTGAGCGCATGGGTGCCAAGGTCGCTCTGATCGACTCCAAGGACTACGGTCTGGCTGACGCCGTGCCCGCGAGCGTCATCACCTACTTCAACCCGCTGCTGCACCTCGCCGTTATGCGCGAGTACGGCAACCAGATCGCCGAGGCCCGTCAGCACCCGCTGACTATGCGTCGCTACATGTGGAAGCTTTCCTACTAATCACAAGTAAGTAGACCTTACGGGTTGATTGAGAGGGGATGGGGTTTGCGCCCCGTCCCCTTTTTTGCTCTGGGGAGGGCGTGTCTGTCGTGTCGCAAAACCCCAGATAAAACCTACCAAAATAAACCTGTCCCTTTTTGGCAGGTGGGAGGAGATGCGTATGATCAAGGCAGTGCTGTTTGATATGGACGGCGTGCTGGTCGATACCGAGTGGTTCTACAACCGTCGTCGCGTGGCGTTTATGGAGGAGAAGGGCTTCCACTTTGACGAGATCCCCGATCTTTCGGGGTCTAACGAGCCCGCCATTTGGGAGGCGCTGGTGCCCGACGATGTTGAGCTGCGCGAACGCCTGCGCGTTGAGTACAAGCAGGTCTACAGCCCGGACCACCCCGTTCCGTATGCCGAGCTGCTCAACGAGCAGACGGAGCCGGTGATGCGCAAGCTGCACGAGCGCGGCGTGAAGTGCGCCATCGCAAGCTCGTCTTATCGCGAGCTCATTGACGAGCTGGTGGGGATTGCCGGTATCGCCGACGTGCTGGACTACACCATCAGCGGTCACGAGTGCAGTGCGTTTAAGCCCGACCCCGAGATCTACCTGCGTGCCATGGAGGCGCTGGGGGTGGAGCCTGCCGAATGCCTGGTTATCGAGGACTCGCCTTTGGGCATCGAGGCCGGCAAGCGCTCCAGCGCCCGCGTCCTGGCGCTGCGTCCGCACGAGGGCGTCAACCTAGATCAGTCCGCCGCCGACGTTGTCATCGACAGCCTGACCGACATTTTGGCCGCTTTGTAGTGTCAATCCGCCGCGAGAAGCATTGGTTCACGCGTCTTTTGCTGCGGATTGGCTTAATTTGTCCTCTATTTGGATTCGTTTGGCTTCGATTCGGACTAAGTGAGTAGACTTTTTGGTGCAGTACGAGCACAAAGTGCATCTGCTCTAGCAAAACCGCAGGTCACAGGGGTGGCGGTTTTGGGTGTGCTCGGCAGATCGTAAAAAGTCTACTCACTTGTAATTTGGGCCTTTGGTCGTGGAGGCTGTTGGTCCCGCTTTGGTTGTCGAGAGAGGGTGAATTGAAGCGCCCCCGCACGCTCCATGCTACAATCGCGGACATACCCCACAACTACATCTGCCTTCGAAAGGAGCCTGCGTGGCGAACGCCATCGATCAGCTCACGGACCGCGTACTCGTGCTCGGCCGCGTCACCATCGTCCGCCGTGCCATTACCGCTGTGGCGGTCACCATTTCCGCCGTTCTCCAGACATTTCTGATCCAGGCGTTCATTCAGCCCGCCGACCTGCTTCCGAGCGGTCTTACCGGCGTCGCGGTCCTACTCGATCGCGTTACCTCGCTGGGTGGCGTTCATATCGACATCTCGCTCGGCATGCTCGCGCTCAACATCCCCGTGGCGCTCCTATGCTGGAGCGGCATTAGCAAGCGCTTCGTCATCTTCTCGATGATGCAGGTCGTGCTCTCGTCGCTGTTCCTCAACGTCTTTCACTTCGCTCCATTTTTGGGCGACAAGATCATGCTCATCATTTTTGGCGGCGTGGTCTCGGGTCTGGGCGCTGCCATCGCGCTTAAATCCGGCGCATCCACCGGCGGCACCGACTTTATCGCGCTGTGGGTTTCCAACCACACGGGCAAGACCATCTGGGGCGTCATCTTTGGTTTCAACTGCTTTATCCTGGCGATCTTTGGCTTTATGTTTGGCTGGGACAAGGCGGCGTATTCCATCGTGTTCCAGTTTATTTCGACCAAGACTATCGACAGTTTCTATCGTCGCTACGATCGCGTGACGCTGCAGATTACGACGCGCAAGGCAGACGAGGTCATGACTGCCTACGTAAACCATTTTCAGCACGGCATTAGCTGCGCCGAGGTCGTCGGCGGATACAGCCGCGAAAAGATGTACCTGCTGAACACCGTTGTTTCGACCTACGAGAGTCAGGACATTATCAAGTTGGTGTGCGACGTTGATCCCGGCGCCGTGATCAACGTGTTCCACACGCTCAACTTTGTGGGCGGCTGGTGGGGCGGTCATGTCGACGAACCCATGCCCACGGCCGTACCCGATCCCGACAAGCCCGCGCGCATGGCCAGCAGGCAGGCGCGCCTCAGCGAGCAGGACAGCCTACAGCAGGACGACGGAAAGTAGGGTATTGGCATTTGCCGGTCCTGCGCAACCCATCCGAACGAGCCCCTCGAAAGCCCCGTTGCTTTCGAGGGGCTCTCGTTTGCCCAGATAAAACCTACCAAAATGAAGCTGTCGCTTTTTGGTAGGGAGGGTGTATCGTTTTATCAATATGAGGTAACATGAAACTAGACGTTATATACGTATTAGTTATTTCGATATTTCGATAAGAGTGATCAGATATGCCCGCGCCCAAAAATGCACCGCTTTACCAGCAGATTTACGACGAAATCAAGGATGCGATCGAGAAAGGTGTTTATGCACCCAAGGAGCGTATTCCGTCTGAGCTTGAACTAGCCGAGCAGTACGAGGTGAGCCGTATTACGGTGCGCCGCGCTGTCGAGGAGCTGTGCTCCGATGGTTACCTGGTTAAGCAGCAGGGCCGCGGCACCTTTGTCTCCACGCCGCACATCAATCGCCAGTTTCACGCCTCGACGCTGCAGACGTTTACCGCGCTGTGTGCCGGCAACGGCATGAAGGCCGGTGCGCACGTGATCGATCGCCAGATCGTTCCGGCGCGCCAAAACGAGATGGAGTTCTTTGGCCTGCAGAAGGATGCGCTGCTGCTGCATATCAAGCGCGTGCGTACGGCCGACGGCGAGCCCATCTTTGAGGAGAACATCTTTGTGCCGTTTGATGCCTACCGCGAGCTGTTGACGGCCGATCTTGAGGACAAGTCGATTTTTGCCGAGGTCGAGCGTGTTGGCGGAATCCCGATTGTCTCGGTTGGCTACCGTACGGTCGAGGCCGTTCGAGCTAACGCCGAGCAGGCGGCCGAGCTGGGCATTGCTCCGCACGATCCGCTGCTCAATCTGCGTGCCGGCTTTACCGGTCCCAACGATGAGCCGGTCTTGCTCGGCAAACAGTACTACGTGGGTAGCCGCTACGTCATGGTGATGTAGCTCTAGTTACGCGGTTTTACCAAACCGCGTAACGGATCGACGCTGCAAACGCCCCTAAGCGGCAATCTGACGTTCAATCGTCGGTCGCGTACCGAAGTACGCTTCCCTCCTCTTTCACGTCACCTTGCTCGCTTAGGGGCGTTTTCGCTGACTTATGCTCAACCAGCGACGTTTCCACGCTTGTCAAGAGCTTAGTCATTGGGGACGTTCTTAAACGACTAGTCATCCAAGAACGTCCCCAATGACTACCGTTCCTTTCGGACTGCATCGCCCGTGGCCGACAGCGGCGCGGCACCGGTCCGCGTGGCGGCGTATAATCGGCGGCAGATGACTTGGACGTTAGGAAACCATGACCGATAGCATGCAGCAGATGGCGCTCGACACGCTCGGCGCTTATTTTGGCTACACCTCGTTTCGCCCGGGACAGGACCGCATGGTCGATGCGATCCTTGCCGGTCGCGATGCGCTGGGCGTTATGCCCACGGGCGCCGGCAAGTCCATTTGCTACCAGGTGCCTGCGCTCATGCTGCCCGGCATCACCTTTGTGGTGAGTCCGCTGCTGTCGCTTATGGAGGATCAGACCCGTGCATTGCTCGCGGCGGGTGCGCGGCCCAGCTATCTCAACTCCAGCCTTACTCCGGCCCAGCAAAACACCGTGCTCAAGCGGGCACGTGAGGGTCGCTACCAGCTTATGTACGTGGCACCCGAGCGCCTGCTCGAGCCGCGCTTTTTAGCTTTTGCGCAGGAAGCTGCGGCCGAAGGCGGCATCGGCGTTCCGCTCGTAGCTATTGACGAGGCCCACTGCGTGAGCCAGTGGGGGCAGGATTTCCGCCCCGCCTACCTGCAGATTCGCGAGTTTATCGATTCGCTGCCGCAGCGCCCCATCGTGGCGGCGTTTACCGCCACGGCGACCGAGCGCGTGCGTGCGGACATTCAGCAGATGCTCGGCCTGCAAAACCCCGCGACGGTGGTGACGGGCTTCGATCGCAAGAACCTCTACTTTGGTTGCGAGGAGATGGGCGACAAGGCCAAGACCGCGTGGGTGCGCGACTACGTGATTGCGCATTCGAGCGAGAGCGGCATCGTGTATTGCTCGACCCGCAAGACGGTCGACACGCTGGCCGCGGAGCTTGCCGAGGCTCTGGGCCCCAGCGGCATTCGCGTTGGCCGCTACCATGCAGGCATGGGCAACGACGCCCGTCGCCAAAGCCAGCGCGCCTTTATCGACGACGATATCCAGGTGATGGTTGCCACCAACGCCTTTGGCATGGGTATCGACAAGCCCAACGTGCGCTACGTGCTCCACAACAACGTGCCCGAGAGCATCGAGGCCTACTACCAGGAGGCGGGCCGTGCCGGCCGCGATGGCGACCCGGCCAGCTGCCACTTGCTGTGGAACGGCAACGATTTTCGCATGCGCCGCTTTCTGATCGATCGCGGCGATGCTGCCGATGAGGCGCTCGACGACGAGCAGCGCGCGTGGGCGCTCCAGAATCGCTACCGCCTGCTCAGCCAGATGGAGGGCTACTGCAATACCACCGGTTGCCTGCGCGAATACATGCTGCGCTACTTTGGCGACGAGGCCGCGGCCGAGCATGCCGCGGCGGCTGGTGCGGGCGCCACCGCCACGGATGACGCCGAGGGCTGCGGCAACTGCAGCAACTGCCTTACGCAGTTCGAGGTCGAGGACGTCACCGATATGGCCCGCGCCGCCGTGTGCTATGTGGCCACGCGCCCCATGCGCTTTGGCAAGTCACTCATCGCCGACGTGCTCCATGGCGGCAACACCGAGCGCATTCGCCAGATGCATCTGGACGAGGACCGCGGCTACGGTGAGCTGTCGAGCGAATCGGTCGGGCGCATCAAGGACATCATCGGCCAGCTGTGCGGCCGCGGTTATTTGGCCACCTCGCAGGGGCAGTACCCGGTCGTGGGGCTTGGCCCGCGCGCTGGCGAGGTCGAGGACGAGACGTTTGCCTTTACCGTTAAGCGTCGCGCGTCCAAGCGCAAGGCCTCGGCCCGCGCCCGCCGTGCGGTGGATCTGCTGCGCGAGGAGGCCGAGCTGGATCAGCGCCCGCGCGTGGGTGACGATGCCGAGCTGTTCGAGCGCCTGCGTGCCCTGCGCAAGGATATTTCGACGGAGCTGGAGATGGCGCCGTACATGGTCTTTTCCGACAAGGCCCTGCGCGGCCTGTGCCGCCTACGCCCACAGACGCGCGACGAGCTTATCCAGGTCAACGGCATCGGCGAGAAAAAGGCCGACGCCTTTGGCGAGCAGTTTATGGCGGCGATTGAAGAGTTTGAGTTCGAGCATGCACGGAATGGAGCATAACGATGGCATCCGACGATAAAACCGAGCGCACTGAGGTGTCCGCTGTGCCGCTGTACCAGCAGGTTATGGACGACCTAAAGGGCGAGATCGCGCGTGGCGTGTACACATCCGGCTCGCGCATTCCTTCCGAGATGGAGCTCGCTAAGTCCTATGGTGTGGGACGCGTCACCGTGCGCCGCGCCATCGAGGAGCTGTCGCGCGCGGGGTATCTCAACCGCCAGCAGGGGAGGGGCACGTTCGTGTGCGCGCCCAAGCTCAAGCGCAAGATTGTCCAGAAGGGTGACGTTCAGAGCTTTTCCGAGGGTTGCGCTGCCAACGACATGGTGGCCGGAGCACGCCTGGTGTCGCGCACGGTGGTTGCGGCGACGCGCGAGGACGCGGCGTTTTTTGGGGTGGAACCCGGCTGCGAGCTCATCGTGGTCGAGCGTGTGCGCACGGCAGACGGCGTGCCCGTCATGCTCGAGAACAACGCCTTTGTGCTGGCTGACCATCCCTATCTGCAGACGCTTGCCGACGAGGACCTCACCGATAACTCAATCTTTGCGCTCGTTGCCGAGCATTCGGGCCGCGCGCCGCTCAAATCCGACCCTTGTACCGTGGAGATTGCGCTTGCCGACGCTCAAGTCGCGCCACTGCTCGAGATCCCGGTCGGTGAGCCACTCTTCTATATGGAGGCGTACTTTACCGATGCGGACGAGCGGCCCTTGCTGCTTGGGCGTCAAAAGATTGTGGGCTCGCGCTACGTGTTCGACATCTAACATCCACAGATAGAACAACATAGAACAAGTTTGGCGAAATGGCTTCACGAGCGTCATCGTGCGTGCTATAAATAGGACAACATAGAACGACTGCAGGTACGAGCTGTCGTCGTTCAAAACCGCCACACAAGGAGGAAAACCAGGATGAACGCACATGATCTGGTTCAGGAAATCATCGAGCGCAAGGGCAAGATTGAGAACGTCTTTTGGATCGCTTGCGGCGGTTCGATGATCGACCTGATGCCGGCCAACGAGCTGCTCAAGCGCGAGGCCACCACGTTTACCTCGACGGTCTACACTGCACGCGAGTTTTGCCTGATGGCCCCCAAGAGCCTAGGGCCGAAGTCGCTCGTTATTGCCTGCAGCCACAGCGGCAACACGCAGGAGGTCGTCGACGGCTGCGAGATGGCGCTGGCTGCCGGCGCCGAGGTCGTTGCCCTCACCGACTGCGAGGGCTCCAAGATCGACAACGGCAAGTGGACCACCTGGGTCTACCCCTGGGGCGAGGGCGTGCCGCAGGCCGAGGTGCCGCAGGGCATCGGCGCTCTGATCGCCGCCGAGCTGCTCGACCAGCAGGAAGGCTACGAGGCACTCGCCGACATGTACGAGGGCCTAAAGCAGATGGATGCGCTGCTGCCCGCCGCCCGCGAGAAGGTCAACGCCGAGCTGGGCGCCCGCTTTGCCGAGCTCTGTCAGCGGCACAAGTTCTTCTATATCCTGGGCTCCGGACCCAACTTTAGCCAGACCTACGCCATGGCCATCTGCTCGCTCATGGAGATGCAGTGGCAGCACTGCTGCTACATCCACTCCGGCGAGTACTTCCACGGTCCCTTCGAGGCCACCGAGCCCGGCGTGTTTTACTTTGTGCAGCTTGGCGCAGGGGAGTGCCGCCCCATGGAGGAGCGCGCTCTTGCGTTCCTCAACACGCATACCGATACGGTAATGGTGCTCGATGCACTCGAGTACGGCGTGGGCGAGGTGCCTGCCAACGTGCGTTCGTTCCTGGAGCCGATATTCTTCTACAACATGAGCTGCGAGCTGCGCGCCGCCCGCGGAAAGGTGTTCGACCACAGCCCTGAGATTCGTCGCTACATGGGCATCGAGCGGTACTAGGTAACGGGAAAAGCATTCACCTTCGATTCGCAAGCGAACAGCGTGCGTAAAAAGCGGGCCGCGCCGGTGGGTTTCCGGCGCGGCCCGCTTAGTATCGCGCATAGATTCGCAAGGTTGCGGCAGCCAGCGGCTTACTTGGCGTCGTAGGCCTCGGTATCCCACCAATCGAGCTGGGCGATGTTGTCGCGGATGTGCTGGCAGCTCTTGTGGAAGCCCTCGAGCTCGTGCTCGGAAAGGTCCAGCGTGTAGACCTCCTCGACGCCCTCGGCGCCGATCACGCACGGCAGGGAGGTAAAGATACCCTCCTCGCCATACTGGCCGGTCATGAGCGTGGATGCCGAAAGCACGGCGTGCTCGTTGTGCAACACAGCGGCGCAGACGCGCGCGGCGGAGTTGGCGACGGCGTACTCGGTGCACTGCTTGCCCTGGTAGGTCACATAGCCGCCCTTGCGTGCGAGCTCCTCGACCTCCATGTGGTCGAAGGCATACTTGTCGGGGTTCTCGGCCTGAAGTTCGTTAAGGCTCTTGCCGGCGATGGTTGCGGCCTTAAAGGCTGCCAGCTGGCTAAAGCCATGCTCGCCGATCATGTAGGCGTCGATGGACTTGGGGCTCACGCCGACCTTCTTGGAGATCTCGGTACGCAGGCGGGCAGAGTCCAGGCCGCAGCCCGAGCCGATAATCTTCTTGGGATCGTAGCCGGTCAGATGCCACAGCTCGGTGCACACGACGTCGCAGGGGTTGGAGATGCTCACGAAGATGCCGTCAAAGCCGGCGTCGACGATGCGCTTGGCAAAGGTGCGGGCGGCGTCGGTGGTAAAGAACAGCTCGCCGTCGCGGTTGCCGGCGGCCAGCGCGACCTTGCCGGCGGCGTTGACGATGACGTCGCAGCAGGCTAGCTCCTCGTAGTGGTCGTAGCAGTTGACGATCTTGGTGTTGTACGGGACAAACGAAAGGGAGTCGCGCAGGTCCTGGACCTCGGACGTCACCTTGGCCTCGTTGATATCGCACAGGTACAGCTCATCGGCAATGCCCTGCATGAGCAGGCTGTTGGCGACATGTGCTCCTACGTGGCCCTGGCCGACCACACCGATCTTACGCGTCTGGTACATATACGTATCCTTTCGGCCGAGTTTTTCGCGTCGAACCATTGTATCGTCCTGCTGCCACTTTGCTAGGCTAAAGCGCCGCAGATTTTTGGGACATGCCTTAATCTCTGCTTTTGGAGTGATTTGGCCGCTGACGGCATCGCTGGGCGATGTGCTCGCGCGGATGGGGCCGGTCGTTGTACCATAGCTGCAACTGACTCGTAAGGAGCATCCATGCCCATTCGCATTCCCGACGCCCTCCCTGCCGCCGCGCAGCTCGAGAGCGAGAACATCTTTGTCATGACCGAGTACCGCGCGCTGCACCAGGACATCCGCCCGCTGCGCGTGCTCATCCTCAACCTCATGCCCACCAAGATCGCCACCGAGACGCAAATCATGCGCAAGCTCTCCAACACGCCGCTGCAGGTGGAGGTGGACCTGCTGCGCACCAAGACGCACGAGGCCACGCACGTGAGCGCTGGCCACCTGGAGACGTTCTACCGCACGTTCGACGACATCCGCGACATCCACTACGACGGCCTGATCATCACGGGCGCGCCGGTGGAGCAGATGCCGTTCGAGGAGGTCGACTACTGGCCCGAGCTCTGCCAGATTATGGATTGGTCCACCACACACGTGCACTCTACGCTGCACATTTGTTGGGGCGCGCAGGCGGGCCTGTACCACCACTACGGTATTCAGAAGCACGATCTGCCGGCAAAGGCGAGCGGCGTGTTCGAGCATTATCTGGTGAAGCCGCAAAGCCCGCTGGTTCGCGGCTTTGACGACCGTTTCTATGCTGTGCATTCGCGCAACACCGATGTGCGTCGCGAGGACGTGGAGGCCGAGCCGCAGCTTGAGGTCGTGGCCGTGTCCGACGAGGTGGGCCTGTACATCGTCAAGTCGACCGACAGCCGCCGCTTCTTTGTCTTTGGCCATCCCGAGTACGATACCGACACGCTGCGTCTGGAGTACGAGCGCGACGTGAAGCGCGGACTCAACCCGGAGGTGCCGGCGCATTACTTCCCAGGTGACGACCCCACCGCCGAGCCGCGCAACGTCTGGCGCAGCCAGGCTCAGCTGTTCTACACCAATTGGCTCAACTACTACGTCTACCAGACCACGCCCTACGACCTAGCCCGCGCCGGCGAGGAGCACTAGGCTGTCGGGAGGTACGCTGGCATTTAGGCGCTGACAATGTTGGGCAGCGGCAGATCGTGGGCGTCGGTGGGAACGTGGTCGACGCGCTGCTCGTCAAAGGCGATGCCGACGATTTGGCATGCGGGCGAGAGCATGGGCAGGTAGCGGTCGTAGCAGCCGCCGCCGTAGCCCAGGCGCGCGCCGGTGCGGTCGAAAGCTACGAGCGGCACGACGATCATGTCGAGTGCTTCGGCAGACACGATGGGAAAGCGGCTGCTGTCGACGTCCGTGGCTGCGAAGGCCCGCGTAGGGTAGGCGATAAACGGGGCCTCGGACGCATCGCCGGCAGAGACTGCCCGCATGCACATGCGCTGGCCACAAGCCATGGCGTCTGTTGCCGAGAGCATGCACGGATAGGCCACGCGCCAGCCGCGTTTGGCGGCCGCAGCGACAAACGCGGCTGGGTCGACTTCGGAACCCATCGCGGCATAGACGGCAACGGTGTGCGGTGCCGCGGCACCCAAGCGATCCATCAGCTCAACAAGCCGCGCGCAGATAGCGGCGGACTTCGCCGCCCGAACATCCAAATCAAGAGCATTGCGCCGGGCAGTCACCGCCCGCCGCAACTCGGCCTTATCCATCCCAGCCTCATCTCCCAAACGTACCAAAAAGGGACAGGTTTATTTTGGCGGGTTTTATCTGTGCTGTGATGGGCGTCTGCGGCGGTTTGTCTCGATCTGTAACAGTAACTCGGCAAAATTGGACCTAGTTGTTACAGATTGAGACAAAAGGTCGGCGTCGTCTGGAAACGTCTCGATCTGTAACATCTGGAGCCGATATTGCCGTCTAGATGTTACAGATTGAGACAAACCGCCGCGGTGGGCTGCGCCGCCCCGCTCATGCCGCAGAAAAAAGGTAGATTTTCGGGCATGTCCCAAAAATCTACCTTTAGTGCGTTAGCCCAGCAGGTCGACTACGTTAAAGCCGGCGTTGCTCTTGGCGATGACGTCTCGGCCGCCAAAGACGCAGGTGGGCGACTCGGCTGCGATGCGCGTCACGTCGGCGCCGAGCGAGCGCAGCTCACCGGGCGTGGCGGCGAGCATCTGGGCGCGACGCTCCTCGCGCGCATGCGGATCGAGCCCGGCCAGGTAGGTCGTGTTGCGGCGCTTGGTGAGCGCGTACGGCTTCACCGGCGCGTCCATGCCGCTCACGCAGCTCACGATAAAGCCCTCAAAGGCGGCCTCGTCGGGCTCAAAGCTGCCAAGCCATGCACCCGCGCGCTCCACGCGCTCAATCGAAGGATCGATCGCCGGGTCGCGGTAGGTGTAGAACGCCGTCTGACGCTCGCCGGCCGCGCGGAATCCGCAGCCGTACGCACCGCCCTTCACGCGAATCTCGTTCCACAGGTAGTCGTAGGAGAGCGCGTTGGCAGCCACGGCCCAAGCGCCTGTCACGTCAATGCCCAGGCGACGCGGATCGCACGCACGCGCGGCAAAGCAGATGTCGCTGGGAATCACGAAAGCCTCGTGGTGGTCGCACGGCGCCGGCACCGCGAGCGTGTCGCGGCCGGCATCGGCGCCGTCGCCAGCTCCCAGCCCCAAGTCGCCCGCGGCGGCCCAGTACGCGTTAAAGTCCTCATCGCTGCCGGTAAAGCTCGCTAGGCAGCCGTCGGCCACAAAGACGCGCTCTGCCAGCTCGGCAAGCTTGGTGCGCAACCCGTCCACGCGCTCGTCAAAGTGGTCGAGCAGATCGCGCAGGAACAGGTAGAAGTCCACGCCCGAAAGCTGCTCGCGCACCACGGCCGAAGGCGAGCTGTAGCTCATCGCGCGACCGAGCGCCGCCGAGTGACCGTTGTTGATAAAGCCCTGCTCAAGCCCAATGCGAATCTGCGTGAGCACGTCGCGCACGCGGTCGGCGTCGGCGTCTGCCAGCAGCGTGCTCGACAATACCTCGCGCGGTAGGCTCGCCAGCGCATCGATCTTCTCGGACAGGGCGCCGGCACTCACCAGCAGGTAGGGGCGCGCGCCGTCCACGTCGGGCTGGGTCATGACCTCGGTCGTAAAGCTCAAAAAGCCCAGTTTGCCGGCGAGCAAGTTGTCGAGCTCCTCGGCCGAGTGCTCGCTCGTGGGCAGCTGTTTGAGCAGGCGGCAGAGCAGCGTCACATAGGGCAGGTCTTCAAACGCGACGCAGCTCAGGTCGAAATACTGCATGGCGTAGGCCAGGCGGTTGGTGGGGATGTCGTGGCGCAGGCAGGGGATGGGCACAGTCGTGTCCACGACCAGCGGAGGTTCGGGGCGCGCCTCGCCAATGTCGGACACGCGCAGGCGCGGCAGCGTGGCCTTGGCCTCGGGCGTGTCCTCGGCCTCCTGCGCGGCACGCAGCGCAGCTGTGCGCTCGACCACGTCGGCCAGCTCGGCATCGGTCATGGCATCGCGCTTGGCTGCCAGCTCGGCGGCCTCGGCGATCTCCGCGCCCTCGGCGGCGTCCACCGGCACCAGCTCGACCAGCGCCATATGGTCGTTTTCCAGCACCAGCTCGCGTAGCAGGTCCTCAAAATAGCTGCCGTCCAGCTCGCCACGCAGTTCCTCGTACACCGGGCCGTACTTGAGCGCCAGCGTCGCGGCGTCGTCATCGTAGAGCCAGGTGCTCAGCGCGTCGCACGCAATGGCCACGCCGTCGGCAATACCGTAGTCGCGCTGGCGCAGGTCGTATTCGTTGCTGCTGATGATAGCTTCCAGGCGCTCGCGCGGAACGCCATGCTCGCACAGGTCGCGGCAGGCGTCCTGGAACACGCGACGCAGCTCGCGCGCCACGCCGGGCTGCGCGTTTTGCAGCATGATGAGCTCGTAGGGCTGCAGGCTCTCGGCCGCGGTGTAGCTCACCACGTTGCCGCCCAGGCCGGCGGCCAGAATGGCCTTCTTAACCGGCGCTTCGTTGGAACCCAGCAGTGCTTCAAACAGGATATCCGCCGCGATCGTGCGTTTGCGGTCGAGCGCGCTGCCCAGCACCAGGCCCAAGCCCACCAGGGCGTTCTCGGGTGTAGTGGCCATCTCGACGCGCTTGTACTCGCAGGTCACGGGTGCCTGCACGCCCAGCGGATTGGGTGCCAGCGTGGACGGGTCCTCGCCGGCAGCGACGGCAGCGTCCATGCGGCGACTCGCGGCACTCGGCTGCGACAGATAACGCTCGTCCAAAAAGGCCAGTGCGCGGTCCACGTCCAGGTCGCCGTAGAGCGTGATGTAGGAGTTGGAGGGGTTGTAGTGGCGCGCGTGCGTGTCCAGGAACTGCTCGTAGGTGAGCGCGGGAATCGCGCGCGGGTCGCCGCCACTCTCGTGCGCATAGGCGGTGTCGGGATAGAGCGCGGCGTTGACGGCGTCGTCCAGCACGCTCATGGGGTCGGACAGCGCACCCTTCATCTCGTTGAACACCACGCCGTTATAGCGCAGCGTGCCCTCGCGCAGGCTCGCGGAGCTGCTGTCGACCTCGGCGTCCTCCGGCAGGTCCAGCTCGTAGTGCCAGCCCTCCTGCTCAAAAATGGTGGGCTTGGTATAGATGGCCGGGTTGAACACCGCGTCCAGATACACGTCCATCAGGTTGTACAGATCCTGCTCGTTGGTGGTGGCAACGGGGTAGATGGTCTTGTCGGGGTAGGTCATGGCGTTGAGGAACGTCTGCATGGAGCTCTTGATCAGGTCGACAAACGGCTCCTTGACGGGAAACTTGGCCGATCCGCACAGCACCGAGTGCTCAAGAATATGGAACACGCCGGTGGAATCGGCCGGCGGCGTCTTAAAGCCAATGGCAAAGGCCTTGTTCTCGTCGTCGCACGCCAGGTACAGCAGGCGAGCGCCCGAGGCAGTGTGTCGCAGCACGTAAGCGTCCGAGTCGAGCTCGGGCACGGTCTCGCGGCGCTCGACGGCAAAGCCGTGGCAGGTAGTGCCGGGCACCAGCAGTGCAGCGGTTGCGGCGCGCGGGTCGGTTGAGGTGGTGGGCATATGCAGTCTCCTTTGACGCCCCAGCGGGGGCGAATCGAGTCGAATCCTCGTGAGTATACCCATATGGGGCTGCGGTTCTGCGGCGAACTGAAGACGATGCCAACGGATTGGGTAAAGGCCCCGCGTGCCCGCCGCGCGAGCGTGGAAACTTGGACGCCTATCGAATGAGAGTGGATTTTCGGACGGAATCAGCCTCAAAACGCCCAAATACCGTCCAAATATCCACCCTCATTTCCCGACCGTCCAAAATCCATGCTCATCCGCCGCCCGCACATCTCTCATCTCTCATTCGTCACGAATACGAGAGATAACAGAAAGACGAGAGATAAATATGAGAGATAACTGAGCAGCAAAGAGACAAGCAATCATGGTATTATCTCAATACCGATTGTTCTACCAGCAAAAACATGTTTATATGAAACAGATGGCAGACATCTTATCTTTTATCTCTCACTCATCTCTAATATGAGAGATAACAGAAAGATGAGAGATAATTACGAGAGATAACTGAGAGACGAAGGAAATCCATTCGCGGCATTCTTCGCAGAACCGAGCGAAAGGACGTGCAGATGAACGAAAACGAACTGACCGGTCTGCTCGAGTCTTTAAGGCGCATGGGCTCGGACGATCTTAACGTCGAGGTCAAGGAGAGCGCCACAACGCTTTCCCGCGACGTATGGGAAACGGTCAGCGCTTTCGCAAACACCGCCGGCGGCATCATCGTACTCGGAGTGAGCGAGCGCGCGGGTTTTGTCCCAGTTGCAAACTTTGAGACCGAGAAAGTGCTCAACCAATTCGTGGCGGGCATGGGCGATGCCGGCGGTCGCGGAAAGCTGGCCAATCCGCCCAAATACACCATTGAGCGCGTGGAGCTCCAGGGCACCGTGGTTCTGGTCATCACGATTGAGGAGCTCGACCCGTCGAGCAAGCCTTGTTATGTCATAGAACGGGGCGCTCAAGGTGGCAGCTACAAACGCATCGATGACAAAGATGTCCCGCTTTCGTCGACCGAGGTGCTCGCATTGGCGTCATACGGTCGAGTGACTCCGAGCGATCGCGACGCGGTGGCGGGCGCGGGCGCGGACGATCTCGACGAGGCGCTGGTCGACCGTACGATAGATCGGGCTTTCTCGTTGACGCCTCGGGCAATGCGCGGCGCGCCGGACAAACAAACGAAGCTGGAGCGCCTAAATTTCCTTGATTCCCAGGGCAATGTTACCAAGGCTGGACTCCTAGTTGCGGGCACCTACCCCCAGCAGTTTTATCCCAAGCTCTTTATCGACATGGCTGTCTATGCGGGGACCCGGAAAGGCACGGCGGGGTCGCTGAGGTTCATGGACCGCACAATCTGTGAGGGAACGTTGGGCGAGATGATCTCGGATGCCGTCGCGGCCGTCGCCAAGAATTTGCGGCGAACCTCGACCGTCCAAGGCGTCTCGCGTGTCGACTCGCTGGAGATTCCCGAGGAGGTTCTGCGCGAGGCAATCGCCAACGCCGTAATCCATCGAGAATACGGGGATCGGTTCTGTGGACAGTCGATTACCGTCGACGTCTTTGACGATCGTGTCGAGGTGACGAATCCTGGCGGCCTTTACGGGGGAAAGACTCGCGAGAACTTGTTTGACGGCAGCTCCAGATGCCGTAACGCGACGCTCGTGAAACTCATGTCGATTGTCCCTCTGCCGGATGGCGCAGGTTCGCCGGCTGAGGGCAATGGCTCGGGCATCCCGATGATGATCGATGCCATGCGCGCACATGGTCTGGCCGAGCCCCTGTTCTGCCCGGGGTTCGATCGGTTCAAGGTCGTACTTTACCGTTCAAAGATCGAGCCGGTCGATCATGGCGGGGGCTTAATTGTGACGGCACTCAAACACTACGGCGAGCTGGGGACGCGTGAGCTGGCAGAACGCACGGGGCTTACAATTTCCCAGGTTAGGTCGCGCGTCAACGCGCTCATTGCTCAAGGCGAGCTTGAGCCCACGGCGCCGTCGACAAGCCGCAACCGCAAATATCGACTGTCAGAGCGCGTGGAATAAATGCGTTAGTGGACGAGGCGACTCAATAATCGACTCTCGATTGGCGCCCGCTAAGGTAAGGCGGTTGTTGCCCAGTCGACGGCGAAGTTAAAGACTCGGCTTACGCTGGCATAGCCCCGAACCCGTCCATCAAGAACAGCCTAAGAACCAGCTTGATGGCGTATCCCGGCTTGACTTCAGCTGCGTCAAAGACGTGGCGCTCGGCGAGCTCGCTGCAGTATGCATAGATGTCGCGGATAAGGTCCGCGCCCGAGAGCGTAAACATGTAGCCTGCGTCCGAAAGCGCATTGGGCGCGGCAGGCAACTTGGCCATGTGACAAAAAGTCAACAGGTCGGGCGCCATAGCGTCCTGGTAGCCAAGATGGCTGCCGTCTTCTTGTGCGACGAGTTCCAGCTGGCGTACTCGATTCAGCGCCGCTGCCAGCACAAAGCTCGGTGTGGGAGCATTGACGTCCTCCGTGCTCGCCACGAGTCTGCCTGCTGCCTGCGTGACAAGCCAGGCGACCTCGCGCTGGCAGCGCACGGCCTTGCGCGTAACCGGCTTGATGGACGAAGAAGAAACGCTTCCCTTAGGCGGATTCGAAACAGCCACAAGAACCTCCCATGAACGACCCGGCCCAACAAGCCCGGATGAAACACGTGCTACATCAGTATACAGGGAAGTGGGATGGAAAAAACGGAGTCGACAGCGTGAACTGCCGGCTCCTGATTGCTTGCCTTAGAGGCTGTACACTTCGACCATAGCTTCGCCAATGCGATGGGGCACGCCGGTGACGAGTGCGTTGCCCATGCAGAAGGCTCGATGGCCGTCAGTCATGCCCGTATCGGTCCAGCCTTTCGGGAATCCCTGAAGCTGATCGAGCTCGTCGGGAACAAGACGGCGGAAACGGCCATCGGGACATTCGATGACGTGCTTGAAGCGGCTCGCTCCCGTGCCGCCTTCTCCTGTGAGGATGGTGCGGCTCGGCTTGTCGGTGGCATCCGGGAAGCTCATGGCTCCTTCGGAATACGTGTACGTAAAGCCTGTCTTTTTGTTAGTGCGCTCTTCGCGCTTGCTGCCCTTAAGGTAGCGCCAGTCGGGAAGCTTTTCGTCGGAGATGTAGAACTGCTCCGGGACATAAGCCTCGTCGACAAGCACGTCGCCAAGCACGTGGCGCTCACCGTGATAGTCCTCGGCAAAGTCGCAGGTCAGAACATGACAGCCCTGCATGACGCCAGCATTCTTGAATTGAGAGGTCTTTTGGCCGACGCCAAAACGAGTTGAGTTCTCGTAGGGGTCGGGTAAAACATCGAGCTCGGACATCTCGTCGGGATAGATGGCGGGGAAGGCTTTAGCCATGACGCCGTTGTGCATGCGATCAACGAGATCAACCTTGCCAGCGTCCTTTTCGCAGAAGATATAAACACGCTTGCGACGCTGGGGAAAACCATATTCCGCGGAGTTGACCACGCGCCATTCGACCGTGTAATCGAGGTCGGCAAGGCAGCTTAGGATGATGGCGAAGTCGCGACCGCGCTGAGACGCGGGCGACTTGAGCAGACGATCGACATTCTCAAAGAGACCGAAGCGCGGCTTCTTCATCTCGAGGAAGTGGTAGATGTCCCACCAAAGGACACCCTTCTTGCCCTCGATGCCATGTGCCTGGTTAAGCGGGCGAGCGACGGAGTAATCCTGGCAAGGGAAGCCGCCGACAACCATCTGGACGTCGGGGATTTCAACCTCTCCGGCTTCAGCCTGTTCCAGGACTTTATTGATATCTTCGTTGACTACGGAATCCTCGCCAAAGCGGTCCATATAGCAGCGTGCCGCGAACTGACGAGCCTTGGTTCCGGGCGGTTCCCACTGATTGGCCCAAATGGTGCGAAAGGGTCCGGCGGGCTTCATGTAGAAATCTGGATAACGAGGGTCAGCATAGCCTTCGAGGCCCAAACGAAATCCGCCGACGCCAGCAAAAAGCTCGGCGATTTTGACCTCTGACATACTCACTCCCCCAAATCGCTGCAAATGCAAAGATCAAGGGTACAGAAATCGGGTTGCAAATGGAAGATCCCTTAGGGGATCTTCACGGTATAACCCGAATTTACAGTAGCATACGTATTAGATCATGTCTTATTTCGAGAGGATTTGCCATGTCCAAGAAGCACCTCGATTTCAAGCGCATGCTTGACGATACTGATTTTTCTGACCCCTCTAGCATCGAGCGGTATGCTGCCAATCTCGACGGGATGACGTTTCGCGACATTCTGGAGCTTGGCATTGCGCCGGAGGGGGAGAGCGCGCCTAAGGACTTTGGATCCAAGAAGTACAAGGGCGGTATGGGAACCCTGATCGAGGAGCGTTACTTTGGCTACAAGGCCAACAGCGACGACCGGCCGGACTTTCCCGAGGCGGGTGTCGAGCTCAAGGCAACGTGTTTTGACGTACTTAAAGACGGTCGTAAATCTGCCGGTGAACGTCTTGTCTTGACGATGATTCCCTACGACCGTCCCGTTTCGCTCGACTACGACAGCTCGCATCTCAAGACCAAGCTCAGCAATATCCTGCTGATTTATTACGGCCGTGACCGCTCCATCGACAAATACGACCAGCGCATTGAGCGTGCAGTCATGGTTCGTCTGCCCGAAGAGGATATGAAGATCATTCGCGCCGACTACGAGAAAATCATTTCGTACATTCAGGATGGTCGCGCAGACGAGCTGTCGGAGGGCATGACCACCTACTTGGGCGCCTGCACAAAGGGCGCAACCGAAGCGACAATGTGGGTCGACCAGTACTACGAGTACTTCAATACCGATACGGGCGAGATCGAACGCCGTCGCGCGAAGCGTCGCGCCTTTTCTCTCAAACGCTCGTACATGGACTATGTGCTTCACGCCTATGTTCTCGGTGCCCCGCGTATCGGCGAGAGCATCGTTCGAGGCGACGACGAGTCCATTGATTTCGAAAGCTACGTAACTGGACTGATCGAGCAACACTATGGCGAAACTGATCGCCAGATTGCGGAGCAGTACGGCTTGGAATACACAGGAAACAAGGCGCAATGGACGACACTCGTTTATCGCATGCTCGGCATAAAAAACAATGCTGCCGAGGAGTTCGTTAAGGCTGGGATTAACGTCCGCGCTTGTCGCGTTAATAAGAGGGGGCACATCGAGCAAGCAATGTCCTTCCCTCCGTTTGAGTTTAAGCAGCTAATCAATGAGGATTGGGAAACGTCTTCCTTCCGTGCGCGCCTTGAGACCAGTCGTTTCTTCTTTGTCGTGTTCCGTGAGGACCACGAGGGGGAGTGGCGCCTTGACCGCTGCCTATTCTGGGCAATGCCGGCAAACGAAATCGAAGGCCCCGCAAAGGCTTGTTGGGATGAGACACGAAAGGTCATTCGCGAGGGCGTTGAGCTCAATCCGTATCGGGATGCAAGCGGAAAGCTCAAAGTGACCAACAACCTGCCCGGTATGGCAGACAACCCGATCGTTCACGTCCGCCCGCATACCTCAAAAGCTGCGTACAGATTCGCCGACGGAACCGAAATCGGCGATATTGCGAGGAACGCCTACGAGTTGCCCGACGGACGTTGGATGACCAGGCAATCGTTCTGGTTTAACAAGGGCTATTTGGAGCATATTTTGGGACTGTAACAAGACCGTCTTCACATGCTGGTGCGCCCCGGACGCTGTCACGGCTGTGGTATCGATGTCGTGTATGACGATGCGGACACCTAATTGTCTGTCGGGTGCTTCTGCCTTTGGGCGATACCTTGCCGCCAGGAGCGCTCGCCGGTACCTAAGATATCTTACAGGTAGATCCCCTCGCACAGGGGCTTGTGGAACTGGGTGTGGTGGTCGCGTGCCCAGGTAAAAAGTGCCTGGTCAAAGTTGCCCTGTCTGGCGTGGATGCCAAAGACGCCGGCGACTTCCACGCGCACGAACTCCAGCGCGGGCAGCTTGTTGATAGCCGTGAGCGCAAACGGCGACATGGGCTCCTCGAACAGGTAATGGCTGCCTTGCAGCGCGCCACAGGCGGTGCAGGTGCTGGCGAGCGATACGGTTTTGGTGGTGCGCGACGTTACGGGCTTGTAGCCGCAGCGCTCGCGCAGGTAGTCGCGGATCTCGGCCGGCACGCAGCCCAGCGCGGGAACGATGGCTATGGCGTTGGCGCGGGCGGTGTCGATCGCGATGTGGCCCGCGTCGTCCATGGCGGGCGCAGCGCCGGGCGCGGCCTTGCTGCCCGAGTCCTCGGCCAACCGATACGGAATGCCAAAGGCCGCGACCGTCGTCTGCTCGCGGCACTTCCAACATTCGCGCTTGCCAAGCACCAGATAGATGTGGGGCGCGCTGGGGTCGGAACGATCCACGCCGGGCAGCAACGCGGCAAAGGGCTCGGGGTTGACGCCATCGGGCACGTACCAGATCTTCTTGACCCGGTCCCACTTGGCGCCCAGGGCCTTGGCCTGGTCTTTGTGCGAAAAGGGAACATCGAGCTCGGTGCGCATGGCGGCTCCTTTGTGCGGCTTGCGGTGCATGTGCTCCAAGGATACCCCAGCGGCGGACGTCCGATGCATGCCGACGGAATTGCTGATGTTCTTGCTGTTGGCCGCGGCTGTTTGCGAACGCGACGGTGCCGTTGGGGCATTGCTATAAGTCAGCAAATGAGCAATTTGGCCGTCCAAGCAGTCGCAAAGCAAAATGGAAGTCCCGCGCCGTCAAGCAGTTTTGCCACTGCTGCACTACATAACCACAGTTAAACGCGGCAATTCGCTCTTGTACAGTCTTAACCGTGATCACACGTCATTAGTAGCTCAGAGGTTAGGGCGGTGACTGAATGGCTCGGTACAAAGGCGAGAATAGGGCATGGGAAGGAGCCGCTCGGCTGCTCGCAAATCCGGCGCGCGGACGTGAAGGTGTGCGAGACCCCCTAAGCACGTGGCCGAGATTGGCGGGTGGAGCCTGCGCCAAGTCCAGAAGTGGTGCGCGGACGGGACGCTCCCCGCGATGATGATCGGCGGCACCTGGGCGATCAGCGGGCAGAAAATCTGCGACATGCTCGGCATTGAGGACTAGCGATGCCTATGGAAGCATTCAAGGAAAATGACACCGGTGGCCGTATACTTGGCGGCGGGGCCACCGGCGGCGAGTGGACAGGCCGGGGGCCTGTCGTGGCTGCATCTTACAGCTCGGTCACGGGGAGCGCCGCCTCGCAGCTCGATTGCGGGGTGAGCCAGCATGAACGATAAGGAGAAGGCCGACTTGGCGTTCCTCTCTATGGAGCCGCCCAAGAACTACGAGACTTGGAAGAACATCGGCATCAGCTACGAGGCCGCTGGAGGCGACCACGACACGTTCCTTAGCTGGTGCTCCCACGACCCCGAGAAGTACGACGAGGCCGTTACCCGCAAGCTCTTCGAGCATGTGGACGAGGGCGGTAGGATCACGGCGGGCACGCTCTTCTGGCATGCGGCGAACGCAGGCTGAAAGAGCACGGGCGACCATACAAGCGGAGCGCTTTGCACGGCCTCCGGCGGCCAGGACCTCTCCGGATTGCCGTACTTGGAGCAGGCGATCAAGCAAATCGAGGCCAAGGCGTTTTACCTGCACTTCTGCTGTTTACGGGAAGCAAACAGCCGTTCGGTGACGTTTTCAAGCTCAGGTCTCCAATCCCTCTGATTGCTGCTAATCTATAAAGTTAGCGAGTTGAATTCTTTTCGAGTTTGTGACGCTCGCATACGGTCATTCTAGGACGCCGAAGGGGTGATTGCGATGAGCGTTGATAGTTCCACGGAGGATAAGGCTCAGAGCGCCTCCATTGGTGCTGTGGATTTGTTTTGCGGGGTCGGGGGCCTGACCTACGGTTTACGCACCGCTGGCATCGATGTGGTGGCTGGGTTTGACCTCGATTCCTCTTGCCAGTACGCCTACGATGCGAACAACGGTAAGGACAAGTTCATCTGCAAGAACATCGCCGAGGTCACCGGGGAGGAAGTCAAGGAGCTCCTGAAGGACTTTGACATCAAAGTCTTGGTAGGGTGCGCTCCTTGCCAGCCCTTCTCGAAGCACCGCAAGGACAAGAAGCATCGCGAGAAGCACAAGGACTGGGGGTTGCTTGCGCAGTTTGGGAGGCTTGTACGTGAAGTGCAGCCAGATTACGTGTCCATGGAGAACGTGCCCGAGCTCGAGAAGGAGAGCATCTTCTCTGGTTTCTTGAACACGCTTAAGGAGTCCGGATACTCGGTGGAATACAGCGTCGTAAAGGCTGAGGAGTACGGTGTGCCCCAGCATCGGCGGCGATTGATTCTGCTAGCTTCTAGAAATGGGTCCATCAGCTTGATTGACCCTACGAATGATAACGCTCATGCTGTTACGGTTCGGCAGGCAATAGGTGCGCTGCCTGCCGTGAGCGCTGGCGGCTCTTGCAGGGGGGACTCTCTGCAAACGGCGTCGGCGCTATCAGAACTAAACTTGAAGCGCATTAAGGCTTCGACGCCTAATGGCACGTGGCGAGATTGGCCTGAGGATCTGAGGCTTGATTGTCATAAAAAGGCTGCTGGCCAAACGTACCCTGCGGTCTACGGGAGGATGGCTTGGGACGAGACGTCCCCAACTATAACTACGCAGTTCTATATGTACGGTACGGGCCGGTTTGGGCATCCAGAGCAAAATCGAGCCCTAACCTTGCGTGAGGGTGCCGTCTTGCAGAGCTTCCCGCAGGATTACAAGTTCATTAGGCCTGGCGAGAAGATCAGCAAGAAAGCTGTGGCACGGCATATTGGAAACGCCGTGCCACCAAAGCTCGGCGAAGCGGTTGGCAAAAGCATAATTGCCGCTTGCGTACACTAGCCCTCTTCTGATTCGGTCATACCGCGCCGATATTCACCGGCGTTGAGGTAGGTCGAAACATCCTTGCGGAGCTGCATCAAAAATGAGTCAACATGATTGACTAGCTCCGCAAGCTCCGATGTTGTCACCTGATTGCTTGCTTCTGCAAACGAAATTGATCCATGAGCTAGGTCATTCCGTCGATTCTTGATGTCTTTAAGCTCGCTCTTAATCTCATCCCTCTTGCAGTTCGCTATATCATCATGAATCGATATTCCGTGGTCATCAAAGAGCTTGAGGATTTTGTCTACATCTAGATTTCCACCGGCGATGGTGTTCCGAACGCTGAATTGAAGTACGTTATTTTTAACAGCATGATCAAGCAACCTCTTGCTTATGGACTCGGCAGTACTATTGCTGGCTTTTGGGTCGCTCAACCCGTTATACATTTGGGTATGGTGCCAAATCGATTGAAGCTTTTCGGAAACCTCAGCGTAGCCGCAACCCTCGTCCTTTACTCTGTCGTAAATCGCCTGCATGAGATTAGTGACTGAGTACTCAATGATATTGTAGATCATAAGCTTGACGTTGGAGCGGATGACACTGGAAACGAGGGTCACATCTGGTGTCGATGAGGGCAGGCCACTGGGATTTGCCTTTTCAGCGATTTCGTACGCTCCTCGCATTACAGCATTGTAGCGCACGCCCTCTGCACCTTGGTCAAGCGAATCGAGCAGGGTCGCGAGCGTAATCATGCTCTTGGTCTCACCAAGGCGGTCGTTGTAGACCTCTTCGTACCCCAAGTTAAAGTCATTGGAATCCATAAGGTTTACCGCTCCGCCTTCAGCTTGTTGGCAACGAAATCAATGCGAGCTTTCAACTTGGCCTTTACGTTTGCCGAGTCTGACCGCACAAGGGTCTGGAACTCTTCGCAATCAATCCAAGACATGTCTTTGCGCGAAAGGTCCTTGTCCTCCGACAACGCCACGGCAACGCCGACCGCAATAGCTTCGAAACGCGCATGAGGAGTCGTTTTTCCTGTCGGTGTCTTTTTGAACCCCCTGTCTCCCAAGCACTTCTCAACGTATTCCAACATTTCTTTGAAGCGAGCGACGAGTTCATTGCGCTTGTCAGGTGACTCGGCAAGCTCGATGTTCATGCGATTCGTGTATTCATCCAGGTAACTAGCAACGCGGTCTTTGTAACCCTCGAAATCTGGGTAGCCGTCTGCATAGGCGAAGAAACGAGTGACAAGTTCCATGTCATCGTAGTGTTTGCGCGCCGTCTCGCTTAACGGGGCAAGTTTTATAAAGAGCGGATCTTTGGAGAGCTCGCTTACTAGTTTTGTAAAATCGCCGCCCATGGAGCCACGGCGAATTTCTTGCGATTTGAGCTGCTTGCCCGATGAATTGATACGACGAAAAATCTCCTGTCGGACGTCAAAGGTGGTCCCTTCCTCAAGGTAAACCACTCGAAAGCTCGCGTTATCGAATCTTCTTTGTACTTCTATGGGAAGTTCTGAATAGGTCTTTCCGTTGACAGATGTAAGGATGTCTAGATTGCACAAGGTTAAATCGCCTCTGGCAAAGTTCACCAAGGCGTTCATCCTTTGCGCTCCATCAACGATTTCCGTTCTGCCATCTTCAGCATCGGCAAAGAACATGTAGGGAATGGGCAGGCCAATTAGCACAGACTCAATAAAGTAGCTGCAGTCAACGTCCGTCCAGACGAAGTTCCGTTGATAGTCAAGCGGAATGTAGAATGCATCAGCATTGAACTTATTGATGAGGTATTCCGCAACGTATTCGCGAGTGCTGAATCGCACATCCTTTTTCTTGTCGCGAATCTGTTCGGAAATCTCGATCGTCTCACTTTGTTGATCAGTCAATCGCCTTCACCTCAATCTATAGCAGGACGAAGCCAACTTAGGTCTGACTGGCTGTGGGATGTGAAGCCCTCTCCCATAACCAATGCTGCACTTTAATGATACCAGCAGATGCCTGGCATTAGAGTCGTGCCCCTCTGCCACTTTGTGACGCCCGTCTAGGCTGCTCGTATCGAGTAACTGGGCGGGCGCCTTGTTGTGCCTGCCGCGATTTGAAAGCAGGATACATGGACGGTGAGACTCATGGCGACGAGGCGGCGAAGGTCGAGCTCGCGGAAGGGCAAGAGGACGCGAGGTCGGCAGAGGTGGCGGACGCCCTTCGCTCGGGGATCGAAGCGGTGGAGGGCGCAGCAGCCGACGAGCGCGTGGAGTACTGAGCTCAGGCTCGCTGGGGCGCGGAGCGTCAAGGCCGCGCGTGCCCTTCTCGACGAACACGGGGGCGACGTGGGCGCGCTCAAGGAGGCGGAGCCCTGACTCTTCTCGGTCTCCCCGCGTCCGCTGGGACCACGGGGCTGCCAAACGCGGGAGCCGCTGTTTGTGTCGACGACAAGCTGAACATTGTGGCGCGACCAAATTGAGCACTTTGGCAAACACGCCGCGTTAACCTATCCCACCGCCTTGCCGAGTATGAGCGTCGCCTCCATACGGTGACTCGCGCCGGTGAACTCGACCAGGCGGCCGTGGTGGACGATGCGGTCGATCATCGCCGCCGCCATCTTGTCGTCCCCCAGGACCGTGCCCCACTTGCTGAACTCAATGTTTGTGGTGATGACCAGGCTGTGCCTCTCGTAGCAGTCCGACACCCCCTGGAACAGCAGCCTCGCGCTGTCGAGGTCCAGCGGCACGTAGCCGAACTCGTCCAGGATGACCAGGTCGTTTCTGGCGATGTCCCTCATCGCCGCCTCCAGCGAGTGCTCGCGCGCCGCCTTTTGGGATACATTTGGGATACAGCGCTATATACAAGAAACCGGTCTACCGCATTTCCGCAGGTAGACCGGTTGAACAATTGGTGGGCGTTAGAAGATTTGAACTTCTGACCTCTTCCGTGTCAGGGAAGCGCTCTCCCCCTGAGCTAAACGCCCGATCAAGGGTGCGCAAGCGCGCAAGGGATAATATAACGGAGCCTGAACTCGGTGGCAAGAACATTTTTAAAAATCGCTTACATTGTGGAATTCGGGGGCTTCGTCATATCCATTTTAAAAGAGCCTGCTGCCGCGATTTGGCTGTCGCATAATGCAAGGCCATTGCGGTATCGAGCTATGGAAAGACACCTGCGGAATTGTCCTACCGATAAGCGGACAAGCCTCCAGCTGGTGACTTCGCCGTGGTAAGGTAAGCCGAATTGTTTCCAGGCTGTTTCGGGGGAGTGGAATGAGCAAAGAGTGTGTCGAGCAGGTCGAAGGCGCAGGGGCTTCGGTGCCGATGACCGATATATCGAACATTGATGTGCCCGAGGGCACCGACGAGCTCAGCCGTAGCACCCGCCGCGCCTGGCGCGACCGCCTTAACGATGCGTCGTCGCGCAAGATGATCACGGGCGTCTTGGCTACGCTGGTGGGCGGTTCGTTTTGGGGCTTCTCGGGCACCAGCGCGAGCTTTCTGTTCGATACCTACCACGTCGACACCTTGTGGCTTATGAGCGTGCGTCAGATTCTCGCCGGTCTACTCTTTATGGCCGTGGTTGTTACGCGCGACCGCGAGCGCCTGATTAAGCTCTGGACCACACCCGCCGATCGCAAGCAGCTGCTGCTCTTTACCGCCTTTGGCCTGCTGTTCAACCAGTTTTGCTATCTTTCGGCCGTGCGCCTGACGAACGCCGGAACCGCGACGGTGCTCCAGTGCCTGCAGCTCGTTATCATCATGGGCTACACCTGCGTGATCGATCGCCGCATGCCGCGTACTCGCGAAGTCATCGGCATTGGCCTAGCTCTGGGTGGAACCTTTTTAATCGCCACCGGCGGCGACCCCACCAGCCTGAATATCTCGCCGCTTGGCCTGGCAGCAGGTCTTATGTGTGCGGTCAGCGCCGCGTGTATGGCGGTGATTCCCGCCAAGATCCTGCCCGAATACGGTAGCCCCATCGTCACGGGCTCGGCAATGCTCACGGCGGGCGTGGTCTCGTGCGTCTTCGTGCAGCCCTGGGCGCATATGCCGGCGCTCGACGCTGCCGGCATCGAGGCGCTCGCGGTGTTCGTGGTTATCGGCTCGTTTTTTGCTTACATGCTTTATATGCAGGGCGTTAAGGACATCGGCTCGGTGCGCGCGAGCCTCATCGGAACTGTGGAGCCGGTTTCGGCGACCATCACCAGCGCCGTTATGCTGGGGACGGTGTTTTTGCCGACCGACCTTATCGGCTTTGCCATGATCATCGTGATGATGTTCCTTACGGTGTAGCTAGCGCCGCCGCCAAGACAGAAAAGGTGTTGTGCCGCATTTTCGCCAATTGATGTCCGTGTCTGGAGTTTAGCTGTCGATGCTCAAAATGCCATAAACTAGCAACGTTATGGACTTTTTCATTGCGACTCAATTGCGAGGATTTCTTTATGGCTGGTAATCACTTTAAGGGCAGCGATAGCGGCCGCCCTGCAGTTCCGCCGCGTCCGAACGGGGCTGGTAAGGCCGGCACGCCGGGCGGCGCTGGACAGGGCGGTTCCGGTAAGCGCGTGTCCCCGGGCGAGACGGCGATGTTTACCGCTCTGTACGAGCAGTCTCAAAAGGCAAAAAAGACCGGCCGTGCAAGAGGGAATGTCTTTGCGGGCGGTGCAACCTCCACGTCGCAGCCGAGCGGGGCTCCTTCGGTACCCGCGAACAACGCAGGTGCTGCCAACGCCGCGAATGCCGCCGGCAACGTTAATGCCGACAAGGCCGCCAACAATACTCCCTCTGCCGGTGGCGCGGGGCTTACGGGTAACCTTGGCACGATTTACACCGGCGCCTCCGAGACTGGCACGTTCGCCCGCCTGGATGATAGCGGTGCCGAGTTTGCGGGCTCGGGTTCCAAGGAAGATTATTACGATTTTGGCTTGAACTACGGTGGCGACGCTTCGCCGAGTTCGACCTCTGACGGTCTGGTCCGTCATCGCCATCGCAAGGGCGAGCGCAAAAAGCGTCACACCGGCGCCATTATTGCCGTTGTAGTCGCGGTGCTTCTCGTTGCGCTTGGCGCAAGCGGCTTTATGCTGCTTAACTCGGCAAAGACCGTAAAGAGCGAAGCGAAGGAGGCTGTCGAGATCGTCGGTGGCCTTAAGGACAAGGTCACGTCGGGCGATTTTTCGACGCTGCCTGACGACGCGAAGAAGATCGATGAGCTCTGCGACAGCATGAAGGCGGAGACCTCGAGCCCGCTGTGGACGGCGGCATCGTTTATCCCGGTGTATGGCAGTGACATCAACGCAGCCCGCACCATGATCGACGCCCTGTCCGATGTCTCGAGCAACGCGCTGGTTTCCATGGCCGACAACCTTTCGCAGGCCACGCCCGGCAAGCTGTTCCAGGACGGCATGATTAACGTGTCCGCGCTGCAGGCGGTCGCCGATTCGCTTTCCAGCAGCTCGAAGGTGTTCAAGAGCGCCAACGAGAAGGTCCAGGGCATTGGCGATACTCATATTTCCCAGGTGACCGAGCTGGTCGATAAGGCCAAGGACGGCTTTGCCACCCTCAACGGTGCGGTTGACGCGGCGGAGAAGGTCGCCCCCGTCCTTCCCCAGATGCTCGGCGCCAACGGCCAGACGCGCAACTACCTTATGTACGCCATGAACAACGTCGAGATTCGTGCTTGCGGCGGCTTTGGCGGTTCGCAGGGCCTGATTTCGGTCACTGACGGCCAGATGTCGATTGGCGAGTTTGTTCCCCGCATTGGACTCAGCGAGGATGAGGCAGTCGAGAGCGTCGACGAAGAGGATGAGGCGCTGTTCGGCAACCACAGTAACCTGTACAACTCGGGCAATACCTATTCGCCTGATTGGCCCCGCAACTCGCAGCGTGTCGCCGCGCTGTGGAAGTCCCAGTATGGACAGGACGTTGATGGCGTCATCGGTATCGACCCGGTGTTCCTGCAGTATCTGCTGGGCCTGGTCGGTAACGTGTCACTGCCCGACGGAACGGTTGTCGACGGCACCAACGCCGCAAAGGTCCTCATGCACGATGTGTACTGGAACTATCCGGTCGAGGAGTCTGACGGCATCTTTGCATCCGTCGCCAGCGCTGCCTTCGACAAGATCCTTGGCGGTATCGGCGATGTCGATGTTACGAAGCTTGTCAGCGCCGTTGAGCGCGGTGCCGAAGAGGGCCGCCTGATCGCGTGGATGAGAAACGATGATGAGCAGAGTGCCATCAAAGAGACGGGCATTGACGCTTCGCTGCCCGATCCGGATGACCCGAGTGCCGATCCTGTTGCCGGCGTTTACTTTAACAACCTGAGCTTCTCCAAGCTCGACTGGTATCTGAACGCCGACACGCAGATCGGCCAGGGCATCAAGAACGGCGACGGCACGTGCTCGTATCGCATCACCGTTACTCTGACGAACATCATGACGCAGGAGGAGGCAGGCAAGCTGCCCGACTACGTTGCGGCGAGCGCACCCGATGCCGCGCGTGACGACGAACGCCTGAATGTCTCGTTGTTTGCCCCGACGGGCGGCAACATCAGTGACCTTACGGTTGAGGGCACACAGTTTGGTCTTGGCGCCGCTACGTGGCATGGAATCCCCTTCTATTCGGGCACCGTTGACCTGCATGCTGGCGAGACGACGACGATCACGTATACGCTGACCACGTCGGCCGAGGCGGGGGACAAGCCGCTTACGCTGCGTCAGACTCCTACATGCCAGGCGGCTCGCGACAGCGCGTCGGCGTAGGGTTTTTCTGGTAGCGCAGATAATCGAGTACCATTTTGGGGCGGACAGGCAATCTGTTCGCCCCTATTTTGTAAGGAGAGCGCATGAAGTACTTTGGCACCGACGGCTTTCGCGGTGAGGCCAACGTTGGGCTGACGGTAGAGCACGCTTATAAGATTGGCCGTTTTGTGGGCTGGTATTACGGCGCCAACCGCAGTGCTAAGGCGCGCGTGATCGTGGGCAAGGACACGCGTCGCTCGAGTTATATGTTTGAGGCGGCGCTGGTGAGCGGCCTGGTCGCGAGCGGTGCGGACGCCTATATGCTGCATGTGATCCCGACGCCGGGCGTAGCGCATCAGACTGTGGAAGGCTGCTTCGATTGCGGCATCATGATCAGCGCGAGCCACAACCCGTTTTGCGATAACGGCATTAAGCTAGTCAACAGCGACGGCTTTAAGATGGACGAGGACGTACTGGAGCTCATCGAGGACTATATCGATGGCAAGAGCGAGGTGCCGCTGGCAACGGGCAACCACATCGGCGCCACGGTGGACTACATGCAGGGTCGCAACCGCTACATTGCTTCGCTCATCGCCAGCGCGAACTTTTCGCTGCAGGGCGTCAAGATCGGTATCGACTGCGCCAACGGCTCGGCATCCTCGGTGGCCAAGCCGGTGTTCGACGCACTGGGCGCCGATGTGCGCGTGATCAATGCCGCGCCCGACGGCTTTAACATCAATGTCGACTGCGGCTCTACGCATATTGAGCGCCTGCAGCGCCACGTGGTGGAGCAGGGCCTGGATGTGGGTTTTGCCTACGATGGCGATGCCGACCGCTGCCTGGCCGTGGACGAGCGCGGCCGCGTGGTCGACGGTGACCAGATCCTGTACGTGTGCGGTGTGTACCTGAACAAGCACGGGCGTCTCTCGGGCGGTACCGTGGTGCCGACGATCGCCAGCAACTTTGGCCTGATCAAGTCGTTGGAGCTTGCCGGCCTGAGTGCCGTGACCAGCGGCGTGGGCGACCGTCACGTGTATGCCAAGATGCGCGAGGGCGGCTACAGCCTGGGCGGCGAGCAGACGGGCCACACGATCTTTGGTGATATCGAGCGCACGGGCGACGGCATTATGACCTCGCTGCGCGTGATGGAAGTGATTCGTGCCGAGCGCGAGACGCTCTCGCAGCTCACGGCTCCGTGCAAGCTACTGCCGCAGGCTCAGGTTGCTGTACGCGTGGCGGATAAAGATGCCGCGCTGGGCAACATGGGCGTGCAAGCCGCCATCGCCGAGGCCGAGGCGTCGCTGGCGGGCGAGGGCCGCGTGCTGGTGCGCAAGAGTGGAACCGAGTCGGTGATTCGCGTTTTGGCCGAAGCTCCCGACCAGGCAGCTGCCGACGTCGCCATGAAGCGCATCGCCGCGGCGCTGGAAGCTCTGTAAGGTAGTCATTGGGGACGTTCTTAAACAACTAGGTGGAAAGGGGGCGCCGCGGATTGGTTCCGCGGCGTCCCCTTTGCGTTGGCGTGTCGGTTATGCCTTACAGCTCGTACAGCGTGGTGAACTTGTCCTGCAGGTAGCTGCAGTAGTAGCGGGCATCGAACGCCATGCCGCATGCGCCCTTGATGAGTTCCGGCGCGTCTTTGGCGCGGCCCCACTGCCAAATGTGCTCGCCCAGCCATGCGCGGACGGGTGTCAGGTCGCCGCTCGCACAGGCGCCGGTAAGGTCGACACCGTCGCGGCACATGGCCGGCACAAACATGGCGTCGTAGGCGCTGCCCAGCGCATAGGTGGGGAAGTAGCCAAACGAGCCACCGCTCCAGTGCGTATCCTGCAGGCAACCGTGCGTGTCGTCGGGAACCGGAATGCCCAGGTACTCATTCATGAAGCGGTTCCAAAGCGCGGGGATGTCCTTGGCCGTGGCCTCGCCGGCAAACAGCATGCGCTCAATCTCGTAGCGCACCATAACGTGCAGCGGATAGGTGAGCTCGTCGGCCTCGGTGCGGATCAACGACGGCTGCGCGATGTTCACGGCGCGGTAGAGCGTGTCCTCGTCTACGTTGCCGTAGACCTCGGGCGCGTGGCGGCGCAGCACCTCGAGCAGCGGTCCCATAAAGGCACGGCTGCGGCCCACGGTGTTCTCAAAGAAGCGGCTCTGGCTCTCGTGGATGCCCATGGAGGTGCCGCCCTCCAGGCAGGTGCGCGCATAGGCGGGATTGACGCCCAGCTCGTACATGGTGTGCCCCGCCTCGTGGATGATGCTGTAGACGTTGGAGATGCAATCGTCCTCGTAGATGTGTGTCGCGATGCGCGCGTCACCCACGGCAAAGCCCTCGCTAAACGGGTGCTCGGTAAAGGCAAGCGTGGTGTCGTCCAGGTTCAGGCCGACGAGCTTCATCAGGTCGAAGCTCATGGCGCGCTGGGCGGCCTCGGGCACGCGGGCGTGCAAAAAGTCGGCATCGGGCTGCTGGCCGCGCTCGCCGATGGCGTGCACGAGCGGCACGACCGTGGCCTTGACCTCCTCGCAAAATGCGTCGAAGCTCTCGGCAGAAAGGCCGCGCTCGTACTGGTCGAGCCAAACGTCGTATGGGTCGCGCTTGGGGTCCATGAGTTCGGCCTGATGCTTAAGTTGGGCGACGATTCTATCCACATAGGGCTCAAAGCTCGCCCAGTCGTTGGCCGTCTTGGCCTTGTGCCACACGGCGTCGGCCTCGCAGGTGAGCCTGGTCCAGGCTTCGGCCTCCTCGGTGGGAATAACGCTTGCCTCGCGCTGGTCGCGGCCGAGCACGCGGATCTCGTTGAGCAGCTGCGGGTCGTCTACGTGTCCGCCTGCAACCGTCTCGCGCGCTAACGAGCGTACGAGCTCAACGGACTTCTCGCTGGTCAGCAGCTTGTGATGCTCGCCGGCAAGCGTGCCCATGGCGTCGGCACGGGCGGCAGCGCCGTTGGCAGGAGCAATCGTCGCCCCATCGAACTCGGCAATCTTGAGCAGGTACTCGCGAGTCCACAGCTTGCCCTCGAGTTTGCGGAACTTTTTGACGGCCTTGTCGACTTTAGCGGCCTTGACGCCCTTGGCGGCTTTTGCCACGGCGGCCTTGGCCTTCTTATCGAGTTTCTTTCCCATACCGTATCCTTAATCTCGCAGGCCGAGCGCCGCAGGCGGGTGCGCGGCCAGTTTGCACAGCTACCTGCCTTGTACCCAGCGCGAACAAAACGGAACGCGGCGATGCGCTCGCGAAATGTGTTATCCTATAGCCCAATGCGTTGACGGAGAGGGTTTTGCCCGCCGCGTCGCCGGCAAGAGAGGGAAGGTCATGGGCTGCAAGCCTTCCTGCGGTGGCAAGGGCCAAGCGTTCACTCCCGAGCAGCGACCTCAACGGGCACGCGGCCAGTGGCAGCAAAGTCCCAGTAGGGAAGCCGTGAGCCTCGCGACAAGGGGCGCAGAGTGGGCACGGCGGGCCAGACATCCGCCGGGTCAAACAAGGTGGTACCGCGGAATTCAACCGTCCTTGGGCAATGTACATGCCCGAGGACGGTTTTTTGTTACCGAACCGGGCCGCACATCCGCAGCTATCGGGTGCTAGCCGCCCCGGCAAGCGAGATGCGCGAGAGACGAAAGGGAAGACATGAGTCTGATTGATGATCTGGTCAAACTCGAGGAAGAGGCCAAGGAGCTCGTCACTAGCGCTGACGACGCCGCCAAGCTCGAGGCCGCGCGCGTTGAGCTGCTCGGCCGCAAGGGCCGTATCACCGGCCTGATGCGCATGATGGGCAAGCTCGCTCCCGAGGATCGTCCCATGATGGGCAAACGCGCCAACGAGATGCGCCAGCTGATCGAGGGCATGCTCGACGAGCGCACCACCGAGATGAAGGCCGCCGCCCTCAAGCACGCACTCGAGCACGAGGCCGTCGACATCACGCTGCCGGGCATCCGTCCGCAGATCGGTCACCAGCACCTGATCAAGCAGATCATCGAGGAGGCCGAGGACATCTTCTGCGGCATCGGCTACACCGTCGAGTCCGGCCCCATGGTCGATACTTCCTACTACAACTTCACCGCGCTCAACGCGCCCATGGATCACCCGAGCCGCTCGGCTCGCGACACGTTCTATGTGGTCGACAACAACCCCGGCAGCGTCGCGCATCCCGAGGCTCACGCTCACGGTGAGTCCGACGTGCTGCTGCGCACCCAGACCTCGGGCGTGCAGATCCACACCATGGAGTCGCAGAAGCCGCCCATCTACATGATCTGCCCGGGCACCGTCTACCGTCCCGACACGGCCGACGCCTGCCACCTGCCGCAGTTCAACCAGATTGAGGGCCTGGTCGTCGACGAGGGCATCACCTTTGGCGATCTTAAGGGCACGCTCGACTACTTTGTTAAGTGCATGTTTGGCGAGGATCGCAAGACGCGTTACCGCCCGCACTTCTTCCCCTTCACCGAGCCCAGCTGCGAGGTGGACGTGAGCTGCCACGTGTGCGGCGGCAAGGGCTGCAACTTCTGCAAGCACAGCGGCTGGATCGAGATCCTGGGCTGCGGTATGGTCGACCCCAACGTCCTGATCAACTGCGGCATCGACCCCGAGAAGTACACCGGCTTCGCCTTTGGTATTGGCGCCGAGCGCGTCGCGGCACTGCGCTACGACCTGCCCGACCTCAGAACTCTCATGACGGGTGATATGCGCTTCTTGAATCAGTTCTAGGCTGCGGCTTGCCCAAGCACGGCACCTCGGCGCTCATTCGTCGCTTGCGTACCAAAGTACGCGGCGCTCCTCTTTCGGGCCGATCTGCCGCACTTGGACAACCCTCGCTTTGTAAGGAATGTTCACAAAGTTGAAGTTTCCACCTGCATCTCTTCGCAGGCTTTCAGTATGAAAGGAGAGCTAGATGCGTGTTTCTTACGACTGGCTCAAGACCATGATCGATATTCCGGAGGATCCCAAGACCCTTTCGGACGAATATATCCGTACCGGTACCGAGGTCGAGGCGATCGACACAGTGGGCGAGTCCTTCGACCACGTGGTGACCGCCAAGGTGCTCACCAAGACCCCGCACCCCGATAGCGACCACATGTATGTGTGCTCGGTCGACGTGGGCGACAAGAACCTCGACGCCGATGGCAACCCCGCCCCGCTGCAGATCGTCTGCGGCGCGCAGAACTTCGAGGCTGGTGACCACATCGTCACGGCCATGATCGGCGCTGTCCTGCCCGGCGACGTCAAGATCAAGAAGAGCAAGCTTCGCGGCGTCGTGTCCATGGGCATGAACTGCTCCGCGCGCGAGCTCGGCCTGGGCGGCGACCACTCCGGCATCATGATCCTGCCCGAGGATACGCCCTGCGGCATGCCGTTTGCCGAGTACGTGGGCTCGAGCGACACCGTGCTCGACTGCGAGATCACGCCCAACCGCCCCGACTGCCTGTCCATGATCGGCATGGCCCGCGAAACCGGTGCCATCTTCGACCGCGATTTCCACGTTGAGCTGCCCGCCATCAAGGTCGAGACCGGCCGCGCGACCGACGACGAGCTTTCGGTCGAGATTGCCGACGAGGGCCTGTGCGACCGCTACGTCGCCCGCATCGTGCGCAACGTGAAGGTCGGTCCCTCGCCCGACTGGATGGTCAAGCGCCTCAACGCCCTGGGCGTGCGCCCGCACAACAACATCGTCGATATCACCAACTACGTGATGATGCTCACCGGCCAGCCGCTGCACGCCTTTGACCTCGACACCTTTGCCGAGCGCGATGGCCACCGTCGCGTGGTGGTTCGCGCCGCCCAGCAGGACGAGAAGTTCACGACTCTCGACGGCGAGGAGCGCGTGCTCGACGCCGGCATGGGTCTCATCACCGACGGCGAGCGTCCCGTGGCGCTGGCCGGTGTCATGGGCGGTATGGATTCCGAGATCGAGGACGATACCGTCGATGTGATGGTCGAGAGCGCCTGCTTCAACGCCGGCCGCACCTCGCACACCAGCCGTGACCTGTCGCTGATCTCCGACGCCTCCATCCGCTTTGAGCGCCAGGTCGACGAGACCGGCTGCGTGGACGTCGCCAATGTGACGTGCGCGCTTATCGAGGAGATCGCCGGCGGCGAGGTCGCCCCCGGCTATGTGGACGTGTTCCCCGCGCCCAAGACCATCGACAGCATCAAGCTGCGCCTGGCCCGCGTGCACGCCATCTGCGGTGCCGACATCGAGCCCGACTTTATCGAGCGCTCGCTCACCCGCCTGGGCTGCACCGTCGAGCGCGACGGCGAGGACTTCGTGGTCACCCCGCCGAGCTTCCGCCCCGACCTGCCGCGCGAGATTGACCTGATCGAGGAGGTCCTGCGCCTGTGGGGCATGGGCCGTGTGACGGCGACCATCCCGGCTGCCAAGAACCACATCGGCGGCCTGACTCGCGAGCAGAAGCTCACCCGTAAGGTCGGCGAGATCCTGCGCGCCTGCGGCCTCAACGAGACCACGACCTTTGGCTTTGCCGCCCCGGGCGACCTGGAGAAGATCGGTATGTCCACCGAAGGCCGCGGCTGCCCCGTGGTGCTCATGAATCCGCTGGTAGCCGAGCAGACCGAGATGCGTCGTTCGCTGCTGCCGGGCTTGCTGCAGTCCGTGGCCTACAACGAGGCACACGGTACGCCCAACGTGCACCTGTACGAGGTCGGCAGCCTGTTCCACGGCCGTGAGAACGCCAGCCTGCCCAAGGAGACCAAGTCCGTGGCGGGCGTGCTCTCGGGCCAGTGGAGCGAGCAGTCCTGGAATATGAAGTACCGCAAGCTGCGCTTCTTCTCTGGCAAGGGCATTGTCGAGGAGTTGCTCGCCCAGCTGCGCATCGAGAAGGTTCGCTTCCGTCCCGTCGAGGGCGAGGGCTATGCCTTCCTGCAGCCGGGTCGTGCGGCCGAGGTCCTGTCCGGCGGCACCGTGCTGGGCTGGGTCGGCGAGATTCACCCCGAGGCGCGCGAGGCGATGGGCATCGATGAGGTCGTCGTTGCCTTTGAGCTCGATCTGGACAAGTTGATCAAGGGCGCCCGCAATCAGGAGAACTACCGCGAGTTCTCGCAGTACCCGGCCGTTGAGCACGACCTTGCTATCGTGGTCGATAATGCTGTGACCTGCGAGGATCTTGAGCGCCGCATTACCAGCGCCGGCGGCAAGCTGCTCGAGGGCGTGCGCCTGTTCGACGTCTACCGCGATCCCATCCGCATCGGAGCGGGCAAGAAGTCCATGGCCTTTGCGCTTACGTATCGCTCCGACGACCACACGCTCACCAGCGAAGAGGTCGAGAAGGCGCACCAGAAGATCGTCACCAAGGTATGCAAGGGCGTAAACGGCGAGGTCCGCGGATAGGGCTTGCGCTGGGGTATGGGTCAGCGGTGGTTGCCGCCGAGTCTTACGTGACCGCTATGCTCGATATAAGGCACTGTTGAGCCTTCATATATGACACGCGCATTACATAACGGCGTGCTGCTTTGTCGGCAGTGCGCCGTTTTGCTATGATATCCCGCGGCGTGTTACGAATCTGACAATGCGTAACACTGGCAAGGTAATTCAGACGGCGTTGCAATTCCGTGCGCCGACAACCGGGAGGCGTACATGCACATTCCAGATAACTATCTGTCCCCGCAAACCGATGCCGTCATGGCGGTGGCGATGGTGCCTGTTTGGGTCCACTGCATCAAGAAGGTGCGCGCCACGCTCGATCGCGAGCACATGGCGTTCCTGGGCATTTGTGCCGCATTCTCCTTTTTGCTCATGATGTTCAACGTGCCGCTGCCCGGCGGCACCACTGGTCACGCTGTTGGCGGCGCGCTCATCGCGCTGCTGCTGGGCCCCGAGGCTGCTGCCATTGCAGTTTCGGTTGCACTTGCGCTGCAGGCGCTGCTGTTTGGCGACGGCGGCGTCCTGTCCTTTGGCGCTAACTGCTTTAACATGGCCTTTGTGCTGCCGTTTGTCGCTGCTATCGTGTTCCGTGCGCTCAACAGCCGTCTGCACGACAAGAGCTGGGGCACCTCGGTTTCTGCCATCGTGAGCGGTTGGGTTGGCCTGTGCCTGGCGGCCCTGTGCGCGGCGATCGAGTTTGGCATTCAGCCGATGCTCTTCACCAACGCCTCGGGCGCGCCGCTGTACTGCCCCTTCCCGCTGTCCGTGGCTATTCCGGCTATGTTGATCCCGCATATGCTGGTTGCCGGCGTGATCGAGGGCGTGGCAACGGCCGCCATCTACGGTTTCATTAAGAAGACGGCGCCGGGCATTATCGTCGGCCCCGAAGCCGCCGATGGCCAGCTTGCCGCCGATGGTACCGCCAAGAAGACTTCCCTGATCCCCACGCTCATTCTGGTCGCCGTGCTTGTCGTGGCTACGCCGCTCGGCTTGCTTGCCACCGGTGACGCTTGGGGTGAGTGGGACGCCGAGGGCGCCGCGACCGCCGTTCAGGAGGCTGGCGACGACAGCCTGCAGGCTTCGGTCGGCCTCGATACCCCGACCTTTGCCGACGCTCTGCCCACGGGTGATTACCTGCAGGCCTATTCCGAGGAACAGGGCCTTGGCTTTGCCGGCCAGGCCGCGATGTATATTCTTTCGGGCGTGATTGGCGTGGCGGTGCTCACCATCGCATTCCGTCTGATCTCGCTGACGGTCAAGGAAAGCGGAGCCCATGGCGATGGTCGAGCTGCCTAGCTGGCTTGCGGTCGAGCAGCGTTACGAGCCCGCGGGGGCTCGGCATCGTGTGATGCAAAAGAATGTCCTGCACCTGGCGAGTCTGCTTGAGCGGGTTCGCTTGGGCGGCGGCGCACACAAGGGCGGGTCGATAATCGACCGCGCCCTTTCTTCCGTTTCGGCCCCGGTACGTTTGGCGGGGATGTTCGTCTGCGTTCTGTGCGTGTGTCTGACGCAAAGCCCGCTGTATCTGATGTTGATGGCGGCGATCGCGTTGGTGCTGGTCGCGGTGCGCCCTGCACGTGGGCTGCGCGCGACCTTTGTACCGGCGCTCGGCGCCACGGGGCTTGCGGTGGTTCTGGCACTGCCTGCCCTGCTGCTGGGCGCGTCTGCCACGGGTGCCATGCTCAAGATCGCGCTCAAGACGTTTATTAATGTGTCGCTGGTGCTGGGTGTTTCGTGGACGCTCACCTGGAGCCGCATGTCGGCGGCGCTCAAAATGCTGCACCTGCCCGACGAGGTTATCTTTACGTTTGATATGGCGCTCAAGCATATTGAGGTGCTGGGACGCACGGCGCACGATCTGTGCGAATCGGTCATGCTGCGCAGCGTCGGTTCCGCGCCTGCGGGTTTTTCGCGCACCGATTCGCTGGCGGGTATCATGGGCATGACGTTTATCAAGGCGATGGAATGCAGCCGCGCGATGGACGAGGCCATGCTGTGTCGCGGCTTCGCCGGCGTGTATCCGGCGCCTGCACGGAGCGGCTTTGGCTGGCGCGATGCGGTTTACGCGGCCGTTGTGGCGTTGCTCGCCGTGTTGTGCGCGGTGCTGTAGCGCGGACGGTCGAACCGTTGATGTGAGTAGGGAAGGGCGACGTTTTGGCAAACGATACGAATAACGCGATGGGTGCGAGCGGTGCTGCCGGCGCCGAGGTCACGCCGCTCATCGAGTTTCGCGACGTGGTGTTTTCCTATGCGGGTCATACGGTGGTCGATGGCGTTTCATTGCAGGTGAACCGTGGAGAGCTCGTTGCTCTGCTTGGTCCTAACGGCTGCGGCAAGACGACGATTATGCGTCTTATCAACGGCCTTGAGCTTGCGGACGCGGGTGCGTACCTGTTCGACGGGCATGCGGTCGATGCGGCGTTTCTAAAGGATTCTGCGGCCGCTCAGCGTTTTCATCAGCGCGTGGGCTTTGTGTTCCAGAATGCCGACGCCCAGCTGTTCTGCGCTACGGTGGGCGAGGAAGTTGCTTTTGGTCCCGCGCAGATGGGGCTGCCGGCAGACGAGCTCGAGCGCCGCGTCCGCGATGCCATGGAGCTATTCCAGGTTGCCGACCTTGCCGACGTCTCTCCCTATCAGCTCTCGGGCGGGCAAAAGAAGCGCGTTGCGCTGGCTGCGGTGGTGTCGATGAACCCGGATATCCTGGTGCTCGACGAGCCTACCAATGGGCTCGACGAGGATTCATGCGACATCGTGGTCAACTTCTTGCTGGCCTACGTCGCGGCGGGTAAGACGGTCTTGATGAGCACACATCACCAGGATTTGGTGCGACGCCTGGGTGCCCGTGCAATCTATATCGATCGATATCACCATGTGGTCGAGGCGCCGGTGTCGTCGTATGGAACCGAGAGCGGCGCTGCGGAATAGTTGCTGCGTAGAGCGTGCGTAGCCGCCTGCGCGGCTTTGCCGTGATGGTATAGTTATCCAGGTTTTTATGGGGGTGGCTATGCCAAGCTGGAACATTCATATCGCTCAGACGGAGCGTTTGCTGGAGCGCACCGGTGCGCTTGCCAATAGCGTGCGCGACCGCAATGCCTTTTTGTTTGGCTGCGTGGTTCCGGATATCTTCGTGGGCTATATGGTCCCTGGCATCGCCGATCCCATCCCATACCGCATTACGCACTTTGCAAAGCCCGAACCTATCCCTAAGCCGCGCGAGCACGAGTTCTGGGATACCTATGTGGCGCCGCTGCTCAAAGGGGCGCCTGTTGGTACGCCGGCTGCCGCGACCTCGATTGTCGAGGAGCGCGAGCGACTCAATCGGGTACATTATCCCCAACGCTACAAGGATGCCGAGCCGGTTGCCGGTCCCGGTGCTAGCGAGCTTTCGCTCGCGCCCGATGACGTGGCGCAGTCGTTGCTCGATTTGACACTGGGTGTCTGGTCGCATCTGGTGGCCGATACCGTATGGAATACGCGCGTGAATCAGTACCTGGAGGCGCACGGCGGCAAGCCGTGCGAGGAGTTCCGCATTAAAAAGCAAGGCGACTTTGACTGGTTTGGCAAGACGCTCGGCATTGTTTCCATCCCGCGTGCGACCGATCGCCTGTATACCGCTGCGGCACGTTTTGGGCAGTATCCCATCCATAAAGAATATGTGCTCAAGACCATCGGCGTTATGCACGAGATCGTGCGCGAAAACCCCGGTGAGCCCGATCATCCGCCGTATCGCCTGCTAACCGAGGAGTTTTTCGATGCGACGTTTACCGAGGTCATCGAGCTGACCGAGGCGGGTTTTGCCGTCCGTGTCGAATCGCCCGATGTGCCTGCGCTGCCCCTGATTGCTAGCTGCTAGCTGGCCGGCCCGGCAGTGAATAGCTCAACCCAATCGACAAGTAGCTCTTGCCGTAAGGTATCTTCGGCAATGCGTTCCTGTTTGGTCTTTGGGATGTGGGGAAGCCCGGCCTTTTTATGGATGAGCTCGGCTATGTGGTCGAAGCTCTTCTTCTCCTTGATCTGGTCATAGGTAATTTGGATGACGTCGTAGCCCATGCTTGTGAGTGCGGTGGCGCGCTCGGCATCGGAGAGGCTCGCGGCTTCGCTGTCGTGGGCAGAGCGGCCTTGGCATTCCAGAATGACGCCCATGCTGTCGGTGGCGCTTTCGACGAGGATATCGGCGTAGCAGCAGGTTTTGTCATACAGCGAACGTGCGGCTTCACTGAGCGGGATGCGCGCGTTTTTGGCGATCTCGATGCCCTGGCCGCCCTCGTCGCGGGGGAGCGAGATAAGCATGGAGGTCTGTACTTCGAAGGGCGAGGCGGCCTGCCCCGTCATGTGCTCGGCCGCCCGGCGCAGTTGTTTGACGCCGCGCAGGCCTGCGGCTTGCTTGGCGAACGCGGCGATATCCGTTGCGGTAAGAAGCGGCGTGCGCTTCCACAAGTTGGTGTCATTGCCCTTGGTGTCGTTAACTCGCTCCCAGCCGCAGTTGGGTGGAATGAACTTAAGCGAAATAGCTTCATCGAGTTGTTGTTGCGTTCGCTCGCAGGGCTTAAACACTGCAAAGGAGCCGCACATCTCGTAGCAAGCCATGAGTAACTGGTTGCGTGAAACCTGCGTAGCAAGGTTGAGCAGCGTGAACTCCGGTGACGTGACATCAAACCCATGTTCAGTCTGCCTAAACGGCCCCGGAGGTGGTTCTTGGGTCAGGAGGTGCGATTTAAACAGGCTTCGCGACCCGGATTGTGCCCGAGTGAATACAAGCCTGTGAAGTGGTGCGTGAAGCAGGTCTTTTACAACTGCATGACTTCCGAGGCCACAACATCTGCGATCCATATTGCCAAGGCTAATGGCGGGGTAAAGGCCTAATACCTGCGGCGGGATGCGGTAGTAGTTAAAGGCGGATTGCCCACAAAGCGTCAGGTCCATAATGCCCTCCTGGCCGAAATCATCTCTTTGAAGCGAGTGATGCCAGCGTCAATCCGGAAGTATGCGGCAAAATCTGAACCCTATGAGCGGACCTGGCTTTTGAGGCTAGTTTATCAGGCATTTTGTTGCGAAAAAACAGGGTGTGCTCGGAGGTTCCAGAATTTGCCGCATACTTCCGAAAACCAGGTCGATTTGGTTCTTGCTAAAACGATTTATCAGCCCTGTGTGAGGTGTGGGTTTGCCACCGGGCGAACACTTTTAGCGCTTGGGGCTTTATTTTTTGGCCTCGAAGGGTGGATTTCGCGCTTTTGGTAAAGAAATGAGTGCGTGTTTTGCCGTGCGGCGGCATTGGCACAGAAAAAGGGCCCGGAAGGCAATGCCTTCCGGGCCCTTTGCAATGCAAATCTGCTTGCAAGTACGATTTAGCGTACCTGAGCGACGTAAGCGACGTTGGTCGAGGAGACCTTGTCCTCGAGCTGGACGCTCATGCGGGGATCGCCGGCGGTAGCGACGGTCAAATCGCCAGTCTTGACGTAGCCGAGCTCCTTAGCGGTCTCGATCGCCTTGACGATCGTGCCGTTGACGGTGCCCTGGGTAATCTCTGCCTGGTGCGGGATGACGCCCCAGTACATGATCATCTGCTGGACGGCCCACTCGTGGCGGGAGAACGCGCAGATCGGCATGTTGGGACGGAAGTGCGAGATCAGGCGGGCAGTACGACCAGTGGTCGTCGGCACGGTGATGCACTTGGCGCCAACGGTGGTGGCCATGTTCACAGCGGACATACCCACAACGTTGTTGACGACGCGGGTGCCGTGAGCGTCAGCCGGAACCTCGAGTGGAGCGTGAGCCGGGAGGTACTTCTCGGTCTCGAGAGCAATGCTGGCCTGCATCTTGACGGCCTCGACCGGGTACTTACCGGCAGCGGACTCGCCAGAGAGCATAACGGCGTCGGTGCCGTCGTAAATGGCGTTAGCAACGTCGGCAACCTCGGCGCGCGTCGGGCGCGGGTTCTGCTGCATGGAGTCGAGCATCTGCGTAGCGGTGATAACGGGCTTGTAGGCCGCGTTGCACTTAGCGATGATCTCCTTTTGGATGTGCGGAACGAGCTCGGGCTTGATCTCGATGCCCAGGTCGCCACGGGCGACCATGATGCCGTCGGAAGCCTCGAGGATCTCGTCGAAGTTCTCGACGCCCAGGGCGCACTCGATCTTCGGGAAGATTGTCACGTGCTCGCCACCGTTCTCGCGGCAAAGCTTGCGAATGCCGCGGACGGACTCGCCGTCACGGATGAAGGAAGCGGCGATGTAGTCGATGTTCTCGGTCAGGCCAAAGAGGATGTCCTGACGATCGCGCTCGGTGATAGCGGGCAGCGAGATGTTGACGTTGGGCATGTTGACGCCCTTGCGCTCGCCGATCAGGCCGTCGTTCTTAACGACGCAGGTCATGTCCTGGCCGTCGACGGACTCGACCTCGAGGGCAACCAGACCATCATCGATCAGGATAAGGGAGCCCTTCTCGACTTCGGAGGGCAGAGCCAGGTAGTCGAGGGAGATGTGCTCAGAGGTGCCGTGGAAATCCTCGGACGTGGGCTGAGCGGTGACGACGATCTTATCGCCGGTCTTGACGGCAACCTTCTTGCCGTCGACCAGAAGGCCGGTGCGGACCTCGGGGCCCTTGGTGTCGAGCAGGATGCCGACGGGCAGACCGAGCTCCTTGGAAATACGACGGACGCGCTCGATGCGACCGTGGTGCTCGTCGTAGGATCCGTGCGAGAAGTTAAAACGGGCGACGTTCATGCCCGCCTTGATCATCTCGCGGATGGTCTCGTCGCTATCGCAGGCGGGACCCATGGTGCATACAATCTTGGTGCGCTTGTACATTCAGACCTCCATCTGACATCGTCTTGCGCTGATAGATAAACCATAAGAAATAAAACTGAGATGATTATAACGAAATGCCGACCGAATACCCCAAAAAATCGACCGTATGCCGAATTAGAAGTTCATTTTTTGCGAATAAACGGTATATGCAAAAACTTTACCAACCGTTCTAACCGCTGCTATCTGGGCGATATTTCAGTTTGATGATGCACCGAAGAAAAAACGTTTTATCAATGTCGAACATCATACGGTCTGCATCGTTGCACTCGAGCCGTGTTTCCAATTGGAATGTTTTGGCTAGACGCGTCGCTTTGGGGTACCATAGCTCCACTATCAACTGCCGCTCAGCACGGCAGCCTTGATGAGCCCTTGCCCTTCTCCTGGGAATTATGATCGGGCATCAATCTGCTGAGTGGCCCGAATCCCAGGAGGGGACTCTATATGCAAAAGGAATACCTGTCCGCCGCGGCGGAGGTACTCAGCGACCAAGGTGTCGATGAGAGCCTCGGCCTGAGCAACGACGAGGCGTCGTCGCGCCTCGCCAAGACAGGCCCTAACAAGCTCGAGGAAGCCGAGAAGACGCCGTTGTGGAAGCGCTTCTTTGAGCAGATGGCCGACCCCATGGTCATCATGCTGATCGTTGCCGCCGTCATCAGTGCACTCACGGGCATGGTCAAGGGTGAGGCGGACTTTGCCGACGTCGCCATCATCATGTTCGTCGTTATCGTCAACTCGGTGCTGGGCGTGGTCCAGGAGGCTAAAAGCGAGGAGGCTCTCGAGGCCCTGCAGGAGATGAGCGCGGCGCAGTCCAAGGTGCTGCGCGACGGCAAGCTCGTGCACCTGCCGAGCGCCGAGCTCGTGCCCGGTGACGTGATCATGCTCGAGGCGGGCGACTCCGTCCCGGCCGACTGCCGCGTGCTCGAGAGCGCCACGATGAAGATCGAGGAGGCCGCCCTTACCGGCGAGTCCGTGCCCGTCGAGAAGCATGCCAACGTGATCGAGCTCGCCGCCGGCACCGACGACGTGCCGCTCGGCGACCGCAAGAACATGTGCTACATGGGCTCCACCGTGGTGTACGGCCGTGGCCGCGCCGTCGTAGTCGGTACCGGCATGAACACCGAGATGGGTAAGATCGCCGGCGCCCTGGCCGAGGCCAAGGAAGAGCTCACGCCGCTGCAGGTGAAGCTTGCCGAGCTCAGCCGCATCCTCACTATCATGGTTATCGTCATCTGCGTCGTTATCTTTGGCGTCGACATCATCCGCCACGGCGTGGGCAACGTTCTCACCGACCCGACCGCGCTGCTCGATACCTTTATGGTCGCTGTCTCGCTTGCCGTCGCCGCCATCCCTGAGGGTCTGGTTGCCGTCGTGACTATCGTGCTTTCGCTCGGCGTGACCAAAATGGCCAAGCGCCAGGCGATTATCCGCAAGCTCTCTGCCGTCGAAACCCTTGGCTGCACGCAGACCATCTGCTCCGACAAGACCGGTACCCTTACCCAAAACAAGATGACCGTCGTCAAGCACGAGCTCGCTGCGCCTAAGGAGAAGTTCCTGGCCGGTATGGCGCTGTGCTCCGATGCCCAGTGGGACGAGGACCTGGGCGAGGCCGTTGGTGAGCCGACTGAGTGCGCGCTCGTCAACGATGCCGGCAAGGCTGGTCTTACTGGCCTGACTGCCGAGCACCCGCGCGTGGGCGAGGCCCCGTTCGACTCGGGCCGTAAGATGATGTCCGTGGTCGTCGAGACCCTGGATGGCGAGTACGAGCAGTACACCAAGGGCGCGCCCGACGTGGTGATCGGCCTGTGCACCCATATCTACGAGGGCGATAAGGTTGTCCCCCTGACCGAGGAACGTCGTGCCGAGCTCGTGGCCGCCAACAAGGCCATGGCCGACGAGGCCCTGCGCGTGCTGGCGCTGGCAAGCCGCACCTACACCGAGGTCCCGGCCGACTGCAGTCCCGCCGCGCTCGAGCATGACCTGGTCTTCTGCGGCCTGTCCGGCATGATTGACCCGGTTCGTCCCGAGGTCGCCGACGCCATCCGCGAGGCGCACGATGCCGGTATCCGCACCGTCATGATCACGGGCGACCACATCGACACCGCCGTGGCCATCGCCAAGCAGCTGGGCATCGTCACCGATCGCAGCCATGCCATCACCGGTGCCGACCTCGATCGCATGAGCGACGAGGAACTCGACGCGCACATCGAGGACTACGGCGTGTACGCCCGCGTCCAGCCCGAGCACAAGACACGCATCGTCGAGGCTTGGAAGTCGCGCGACCAGATCGTGGCCATGACGGGCGACGGCGTCAACGACGCCCCGTCCATCAAGCGCGCCGACATCGGCGTCGGTATGGGCATCACCGGCACCGACGTCACCAAGAACGTTGCCGACATGGTGCTTGCCGACGACAACTTCGCCACCATCATCGGTGCCTGCGAAGAGGGCCGTCGCATCTACGACAACATCCGCAAGGTCATCCAGTTCCTGCTTTCGGCCAACCTTGCTGAGGTGTTCTCGGTGTTTATCGCCACGCTCATCGGCTTTACCATCTTCCAGCCGGTGCAGCTGCTGTGGGTGAACCTGGTCACCGACTGCTTCCCCGCGCTCGCGCTGGGCATGGAGGATGCCGAGGGTGACATCATGAAGCGCAAGCCGCGCAACGCCAAGGACGGTGTCTTTGCCGGTCACATGGGCCTGGACTGCGTGGTCCAGGGTCTGATCATCACCGTGCTGGTGCTGGCGAGCTTCTTTGTGGGCGTGTACTTTGACATGGGCTACATCCACATCGCCGATATGATCGCCGGCAATGCCGACGAGGAAGGCGTGATGATGGCGTTCATCACGCTCAACATGGTCGAGATTTTCCACTGCTTCAATATGCGCAGCCGTCGTGCGTCGCTGTTCACCATGAAGAAGCAGAACAAGTGGCTGTGGGCTTCTGCCGCGCTGGCACTGGTGCTGACGGTGATCGTGACCGTGCAGCCGACGCTTGCCGAGATGTTCTTTGGCCCCGTGACGCTTGAGCTCAAGGGCGTTCTTGCCGCGCTGGGCCTGGCCTTCCTGATCATCCCGCTGATGGAGATCTACAAGGCGATCATGCGCGCGGTCGAAAAAGAGTAGGTCGAAAGGCCATCCCTCCCACCGGCCCGACCGCCTGCGGGGTTTCTTCTTCGCTGGTCCTCGCGCTTCGCGCTGCGGGATCGCTCAGAAGAAACCCCTCTCGGCGGTCGGGCTTTCGGACAACCTCTCGGGACCGTAAGCTGAGGGAAAGTTTGTGAGCCGATCGAGCGTTTGCTCGACCGGCTCTTTTTGATTTAGGGCTTTGCCCGGCCAGCTCTATTTGATTTAAAATACCTGCTCAGTTGTGATTTATGGTGCTGGGAGGCGCTTGTGGGCAAGGCTAAGGCTAAGGCGAAGAAAAAGACGACGGGGGCGCGGGCTAAGCGTGATCGTCGTCGGAAGCTCGCGACCGAGGCTCCCGTATCTGCTGAGGAGCTGCTGGCAAGCGTGCCGGGACTCGACGCGCTGCAGGACGTTCCGGCGTTTGATGACCTGCCGGTCGATGAAGCCCAGCAGACTGCCTTCGATGATTTCTGCGCACATGCCGAGGAGCCCGAGCAGATGCAGCTTGGCGCCGTGGTGCGCTTGGATCGCGGGTTTCCGCTGGTGGCGACTGCCAACGATACCTTCCGCGCCGAGCATGCCGTGGGGTTTGCCAAGTCGCGCGGCGAGGACGAGGTCCTGCTGCCCGCCGTGGGCGACCGTGTGGCGGTGCGCCGCGCTCCCGGGCACGATATGGGCGTGATTGAGTGCGTTCTGCCGCGCCGTACGAGCTTTGAGCGTTGGCGCGGCCGTGCCCGCGGAGAGCGTCAGGTGCTCTGCTCCAACGTGGATAGCGTGCTAATCGTGCAGGCGCTCGGTGCTGGCGAGGTGCTGCTCGACCGCGTGGCGCGCTCGTTGGTGTTGGCGCTCGACTGCGATGCCGAGCCGGTGGTGGTGCTCACCAAAGCTGACCGCTGCGATGCCGAGGAGCTCGAGCGCGATCTGGACCGCGTGCGCCGCCTGGTGGGCCCGGACGTGTGCGTAATCGTGACATCTTCTGCCGAGGGCCGTGGCCTGGACGAGGTGCGCACCTGCGTGCCCGCCGGGAGCTGCGCCATGATTCTGGGCGAGTCGGGTGCCGGCAAGTCGACGCTGCTCAATGCACTGCTGGGCCACGATACGTTGGCGACTGGCGGTGTGCGCGAACGCGACGACCAAGGCCGTCACACTACCGTCGCGCGCGTGATGGTGGCGCTGCCGGGCGACGCCGGCGTGATCGCCGATGCCCCGGGCCTGCGCAGCCTACCGCTCGTGGGTCACGAGCGGGGTCTGGCGCGCGCCTTCCCCGAGATTGTCGAGGCATCGCGCGCGTGCCGGTTTGGCGATTGCACGCATACCCATGAGCCGGGCTGCGCCGTTCGCGAGGCCGAGGACGCCGGGCAGATCGACAGCCTGCGTCTGGAAACGTTCCAAAACCTGGCGTCATCCATGCGCGTGAGCGCTCAAATGCTCGATCCCGATGTTCATCTGTAATTGATTTTTCCTATGACAGCCGTCTCCCAACTGTTCGGGAGACGGCTTTTTTGCTGCGGAAAAGCCTCGAAACATGCAGTTTGCTGACGTGCTGACCAAAACCTTGCCATGAGCTTGACGGGCTGGTCAGCTTTTGGTCGGCGATTGGTTTGACATCGAAAACCAAGATCGCGATTGCGCCGCTTTGCACTCTGACCGCCCAGACAATGGTGGTACGGGCATTCGCCCGGCACTGCCATGAGAGGAGCGGCCGTGAACAAGAGCAAGCGCATCGCCATCAGTCTGGTCGCGGGCGTGCTCGCTGCTCTGCTCTGCATGGTTTACGGCTCGTCGATCCGCTCGCAAGCCGAACAGGTCCAGGCTGAGACCTTGGCCAAGTACGGTGGCGATCGCGTCGAGGTATGCGTCGCGGCGCGTGATATCGATGTGGGCGAGACCCTCGATGAGACCAATGTCATAACCCAAGAATGGCTGACGAGTCTGCTGCCGCGTGACGCGGCGACCGAGCTGCGCCAGGTGCGCGGCGACGTGACGACTTCGCGTATTCCCAAAAACGCCGTGATCTGCAATGTCTACACCAAGGCCGAGAGCCACAAGCTCGAGGTGCCTAAGGGCAAAGTCGCCGTTTCGGTGGCGGTCGATGCCGAGCACTCGGTCGGCGGTGCTACGGGCGTGGGCAGCTACGTGGATGTGTATGTGCAAAAAGACGGCGTAACCGATCGACTGTGCGGCGCGTACGTGATCGATACCAGTGAGGATTCCGGTGCCACGCGCGAGGGCAAGATCGAATGGGTGACGCTGGCGGCTGACCCCGAAGACGTCAAGGAACTGCTGGGAGCCTCGGGCAAGGGAACGGTCAGCTTGACGATTCCCGCCACGGCGCGCGGCAAAAAGAGCGGAGGCGACGAGTGATGAAGGCGATCTGGCTTGCGTGCTGCGCGTGCGGCGATTACGGGCTGTTGCAGCGGGAAGTCGAGGGCCGTGATACGGGTGCACAGGTGCTTCGCGTGGGTGACCTGGACGGGCTGGTTTCCATGGCGCGGGCGTTTCCGTCGCGCCGCGGAGCTGCCATCATCGCGGCGTCTCTGTTTGATACCGAAGATGTGCGCAAGACTGTTGCGCGCCTGACGGCCGAAGGCCGCGTGAGTCGCGTGGTCGTGTTGATAGAAGCACTCGATCCGTCGGATATCGAGGGGCTGTTTCGCGCAGGGGCGACCGAGGTCATCGCTGCGCACAGTATATGCGGCAACGGGCGAGCGGGCGAGGGAGCGGTTGATTCCGATCGGCGCATGACGATTGAGCCCGATGCTTTTGTTGATAGGGAACCCGGGGCGCCTCGCGCTACAAGAGGCCCGCGTGTTGATGATTATGGAAAAGCGGAAGCCGAGCATGGTCGGCGCCCCCGGAACCCCCTTGTATACGATGACGCTGGAGGACCGGCGCAGCATACTGGCGACTCCCCGGCTGTAGATATGGGATACGTGCGCGGCGTGAATCTGGCGGATGAACTCGACGAAGTTGAGGGCTTTGCCGGGTGCGGCGAGTTGTCGCTGATGCAGCATGAGCAGATTGCGCAGAACGAGCCTGCCTCGCAGACCGAACAAGCCGCCATGCCGGCTTGGACGCAGCGTGTAGTTGCGGCGGGGGAGACGGGGACGCTGTCACCGACGCCCGCCCCGCCGCCTCCGATGCCGCCGGCAGACGCTGCCGCTTCGCCGCATCGAGCTCCGGTCATCTGCGCCATTTCGGGTTCGGGCGGTTGCGGCAAGTCGACGATCGTTGCCACCATGGCACACACATCGTCGCTGTTGGGCTTGCGTGCCGCCGTGCTCGACCTGGACCTGATGTTTGGAAACCTTTACGACTTGTTAGGCGTCGATGCTCCGCACGATATGGCGGCACTTATCGAGCCGTCGGCGGCGGGCACGCTCACCGAGCCGGATATCGTGGCCGCATCGATGCGCGTCGCCCCGGGCGTTACGCTCTGGGGTCCCGTCGCGGCGCCCGAGCAAGCTGAGCTCATGGCACGTCCGGTGGAGCTGCTGCTCGATGTCCTGCGTCGCGAATCCGACGTGGTCTTTATCGATACCTCGGTCTTTTGGGGCGATGCCGTGGCGGCTGCGGTGGCGGCGAGCGACCGTTGCCTGGTCGTTGGCGATGCGGCGGTGTCGTCCGCGACATCGGCGTCGCGCGTCATTGAACTGGCAAGTCGAGTAGGTGTGCCGCGCACGCGCATGAGCGCCGTGTTCAACCGGTTCGGTGCGCGCGGGGCAGACGAGGACGTCGCCATGCGCTTTGAGATTGCCTGTGCGTTGAGCTCCAAGATTCGTATCGCCGATGGCGGGCAGGATCTCGCCGCGCTCATGGCGTTTGGGCGCGCTGACGAGGCAGTGGGGCAGACCAGCGCTTTTGCGACCAGCGTGCGCGAGGCCACGCGCGAGATGCTCGTGGAACTGGGGTGCGCCGTCGGCCCTTGGAGCGATATGGTCGCCGACCGTGCAATGCGCACCGAACGCCCGCGTATTCGCCTTCCCTGGTCGCGCGAGGGTGATCAGCGATGAGCCTGCAAACGAGGATTAAGGCTGCCGGCGCTGCAGCGGCGGCAGCGCCTGTAGATGCGGGGCGTCGCCGCGCGGTGAAACGACGCACCAAGCGCGCCGTGATGGACCGCATGGGTTACGACGAAGTGGCGCGTATCAGCGCCTATATCGACCCGGCACTTGCCCGCTCGGAATTGCGTCCTGCGGTGGAGGCGGCGCTCAATGTTGAGGAGCCGACCGATCTCGCGACGCCCGAGCGCGAGACTATCATCGACGAGATTTTGGATGACGTGGTGGGCTTGGGGCCGTTGCAGCCGCTCATCGAGGACGACACCGTTACCGAAATCATGATCAACGGCTGCCGCTCGGCTTTCTTTGAACGCGGCGGCGTCTTGTACCCCATCGAGCATGCGTTTGAGGATGATGAGCAGATCCGGGTGCTTATCGACCGCATCATCTCGCCACTTGGCCGCCGTATCGACGAGCGCAGCCCCATCGTCAACGCCCGCCTCAAAACGGGCTATCGCGTCAACGCGGTGATTCCGCCTGTGGCGATTGACGGACCGATTCTCACCATCCGAAAGTTCTCGGACCGTATCTGCTCGCTGGACGAGCTTGTGGGGCTGGGGTCGCTGCCGCTTTGGTATGCGCAGCTGCTGTCGTGCGCGGTGTCGCTGCGACAGGACCTGGCGGTTGCGGGAGGCACGGGATCTGGTAAGACCACCCTGCTCAACGCGTTGTCATGCGAGATCTCCACCGGCGAGCGCATCGTGACGATCGAGGACTCTGCTGAGCTCAAGTTTGCGCATCATCCGCACGTGGTGCGCCTAGAGGCGCGCGAGGCTTCAATTGAGGGCGAGGGCGCGGTGACGATCCGCGACCTGGTGACCAATGCCCTGCGCATGCGCCCCGACCGCATCGTGGTGGGCGAGGTGCGCGGTGCCGAGTGCTGCGACATGTTGCAGGCCATGAACACGGGCCACGACGGGTCGCTCACCACGCTTCATGCGGGTTCCGAGCAGGAGACCGTGGTGCGTCTGACGTTGCTTGCACGTTATGGCATCGATCTGCCGAGCGAGCTCATCGAGGAGCAGATTGCCATGGCGCTCGACGGCATCGTGATGTCCGAGCGCCACGCCGATGGCAGGCGTTTCGTCTCCTCGTATTCGGGGGTGCGTCGCGCCGCGTCGGGCGGCGTAGAGCTCGAGCGCTATGTGACTTTCGATGCCGCCGAGCGCACCTGGAAGCTTGACCGCGAGCCGCCGTTTATCGCAGAAGGCCTGCGGTCGGGGACGCTCACACAAGAGGAGGTGGACGAATGGAGGTCGCTGTGCCCCTCGTCGTAGGGGGTTTGGCAGGGTTTTCTGTTGCGACGGCGTGCGGGGCGGAACCTCGTGTGCCGCAGGTACCGCCGGCGGAGCTGGCGCGTCAGGCGCTCGAGACGGTGGCAGAGAAGCTGCCGCGTGAGCTGGTGGAAAACGATCCGCTGAAAAAGATCGCCCGTTCGTGGGCATCGCTGGCTCCGGCGCGTCGCCTTGGCCTCGCGATCGAGGATGCTTCGGGGCGTTTGGCGTTTCTGCTGCTATCGAGCGGTGTCTGCTGCGTTTTGCTAACGATGGTGTCGTTATCGCCCCTCGGATTTGCCTTGGGACTTGTTGCTCCGTTTGCCGTTGGCGCCGCTCGGGATGGCTTTGAGAGCCGGCGCGAGCAACACGATGCAGAAGAGGCCATGCCCGAGGCGTTTACCGCACTTTCCATGTCGCTTGCCTCGGGACATTCGCTGGCCCAGGGCATGCGCTTTGTGGGCGCTCATGCGCAAGAACCGGTGCATACCGAGTTTTTGCGGGTGGCGGCGGCAATCGATTGCGGCATCTCGGCGACCGACGCGCTCGATGACTTGCTCGTGCGCATCGACGCCCCCGGTCTTTCGCTTGTGACCTTGGCGCTTAAGGTGTCACAGCGCACCGGCGCTCCGCTTGCCGACTTACTGTCCGAGGCGTCGAGCATGGTGGGGGAGCGCATTGAGCTCAAGCGCCGCCTAGATGTTAAGACGTCGCAGGCCCGCATGTCTGCGCATATGGTCGCGGCGATGCCGACGGGCATGTGCGCGGTGTTGGCGCTGCTTTCGGCAGATTTTCGTCGCGGTCTTGCGACGCCTGCCGGCGCGGGCGCTGTGGTGCTGGGTCTTGCCCTCAACGCCGTTGCCCTGGTGGTTATCCGGCGCATTATGCGGGTGGAGCTATGAGCGCCCCGGTTGCAGTTGCGGCTTGCCTGTGCGCTCTGAGTGTATTTGTCGCGACGGGTTTGGATCGGGCGGATGCACGCAAGATCGCAGAGGCCTGCAAGCGCGAGGCGGTGCTGGTCGCTGCCGCGGGTCGCTCGGTGGTCGATGCTCTGACCGCGCGAATGAAGGGCGCGGTTGGAGCGGGCGGCCCGGCGCGAGTGTCGCTCGGCGAAGTGTCCGAGATGATCGATGTTGCGCGCTTGGGTCTTTCGGCCGGTCTTTCGTTTGATGCGGCGCTTGAGATTTTCTGCGCCAACCGCCGGTCAGTGCTGGCTCTTCGACTTGAGCGGGCCTGCATGGCGTGGCAGGTGGGCGTGGGCACGCGTGAGGACGAGTTGTTGGCCGCCGCGCGCGACCTGGACGTGCGAGCGCTCGAGACCTTTGCCATCACGGTGGGACAGGCGCTCGCCCTGGGTGCCCCACTTGCCGAGACACTGGCCGCTCAAAGTCGCGAGATCCGTGCGGCTCATCGCGCCGCGGTCGAGCGCGAGATCGAGCGTGCGCCCGTCAAGCTGCTGATTCCCACCGGCACACTCATCTTGCCGGCGTTGCTTCTGTCCATATTGGGCCCGCTGTTGGGAGCAGGCGGGATGATGTAGGGAGGAATACATGAACACGATGACTGACGTTGCTGGCAAGGTCTGGAGCTGGGCTGTTTGCCAGTCAATTCGCGCTCGCCAGCATGCCGGGGAGCTACTGCAGGAGGAGAGTGCGCAGGGCACCACCGAATACGCCATCTTGGTCGGCGTGCTCGTGGTGATCGCCATCATTGCCATTGTCGCATTTAAGGGCAAGGTCCAAGATCTATGGAACGCTATCAGCGAGGGCATCAACAGCCTGTAGAGGGCGAGCGCCCCATCCGGGTGCTGCTGGTGTTTGCTTGCCTGACCGTGGCGATAGCGGCGGTGCTTTGGGGGCTTAACGCCGCGCGGCAGCAGCGTCCTGGGGCCGCCTTCGATTCGGACTCAGATTCGGCGGTGGCGTCTCAAAAAGATGAGATGCGAGATGCGGACGATTCGGATGTCGCTGTCACGGCGCAAACCTTTCTGCGGACGCTCGACAAGCGGTCTGGCACTGCGACGGATTCACCTGAGGACAACGCGATTGCGGTCCGGCTTGCATGGTCCGAGGACCGACCGATGACCGAGGCAGCGGCGGATATGTTACGCGCCTACCGCGAGGTGCCAACGGCCCAGCTCGCCCTGAGCGGCTATCTCGATATTAAGGGCAACGTATGGGGCGCCATCGTGCGCGATGGGCGCGGCTGGGTCGATATGGTGACGGTTGCCGCGGATGCTGGCGATGCTTCGTGTCGTCTGCGCGCCGTGCGTCTGGTCCCGCAAACAATAAGCTCAAAGGAGGGATCGTGAAATGCATGGCATTCTGCGTGAGGAATCTGCCCAAGCGACGGTCGAATACGCCATCGTCACGGTGGCGCTGTTATCGATCGTGCTGGCGATTGTGGGACTTTGGCGTGCTGGCACCGATGGACGCTTGGCGGCGCTGGTTGAGCGGGCGGCATCCCATGGCGTTGCCTCGACGTCGGTTATCGACGCCGCTACGGGCGCTAAGGACATCGCGTTGTATTGATATCGCGCGCGAGGACCGGGCGCAGTCTACGGTCGAGGCCGCTTTTTTGCTGCCGACGTTTCTGACGCTCATCCTTCTCGCACTGCAACCGGTGTGCCTGCTTTATACGCGCGCGGTCATGGAGTCTGCCGCCGCCGAGACCGCGCGGCTCATGACCACGACGACGGCGGAGGACGACGATCTTAAGGAGTTCACCCTCCGCCGGCTTGCCGCAGTGCCCAACGTTTCGATCTTTCATGCCGGCGGGCCGTTGTCGTGGGATGTCGAGCTTAGCCGGGCCGATGCGGGCGGCGTCTCGTCCGTGTCCGTTTCCGGCGAGGTCAAGCCGTTGCCTGTGATCGGTGCGTTTGCGCAGGTTATGGGTGGTACCGCCGAGGGCGGCTACGTTGAGCTCAAGGTCGATGTCTCGTATCAATCACGTCCCGAATGGCTGGAGGGAGATTATGATTCGTGGATTGCTGCATGGGATTAAGCGTTTCTGGTCTAGACGCGTTTTGACGCGCCGTCCGAGCTGCCATCGCAAGCGAGGCGGCTTTATGGGCCGCGCCGGTATCGACCTGTTTATCGAAGACGGTGCCTACACCACGCTTTCTTCTGCCGTGGTCATCCTAGTGGTGCTCACGTTGTTGTTTTCGTCGACCGCGGCGATATGGAGCATGTCGCGCGCGGGGGACACCCAGGTGGCGGCCGATAGCGGCGCGCTGGCGGGTGCCAACGTAGTGTCGTCCTATCACACGGCTGCCACGGTGGTTGATGCGAGCATCTTGAGTCTGGGGCTAGCGGGGTTTGCCACGATCGGGACGGGCCTGGTCGCCATCCTCATCCCGGGTGCCGAACCAGTTGCCGGCAATATGGTCGACACCGGGATTGAGATCATTAAAACGCGCAACAAGTTTGCCAAAAGCGCATCGGAAGGCTTGCGGAAAATCGAGACGGCTCTGCCGTATCTGATTGCCGCGCGTGCCACGCAGGCGGTGTCGGCGCAGGATACCGATAGTGTGACCTATACCGGTACGGCGCTTGCCGTGCCCAGGACATCCGAATCGGACTTCGCTGCGCTCAAAGGGTCAGAGATCTCGACCGATACCATTAAAGACACATCAGATGATTTAGAGCGTGCGGCCGAGGAGCTGCGGAAGGCTTCTGAGGACACGGCGAAGGCTAAAGAGCGCGCTTGGCTGGCGGATTGTGGTGGGTCTGACAAGGGCTCGGTTAGCAGCTGTTCTTGCATGTGGGAGCGTGCGAAAAGCCTGACGGATCTCTCTGGTGCTCAAAATCCGCATTACGCTTCGAGCGTTACGTGGGAACCGCAAGTGGCGCTCGATCGCGCGAAGGCCTACTATCGCCAGCGCCTGGCAAATGAGAAACCGCTTGGCGAGGGTCCGGAAAAACAGGCAGATTCTGCTGCACGAAAGGTGTTCTTCGCTTATGCGAGCGAAGAAGTCGAGCGGGCATATATAACTGAAAAGGACGGCAAAGTTTCCGCCCACATCCCTTTCCTTCCGCGAAATCCAGATGAGGCGCGGGCGACTGAACTCTATACCGATGCGTGTTGGCCCACGAGTGAAGTAGATAAAGTTACCTATTTGCATTATGGGACTGACTGTCCAAATTACAAAAAAGGAAAGCCAGGTGGGCTGGCATCCGTCGCAGATTTTGACGGTCACGAAACGTGTAGCGAATGCCATTTCGGTGTGTCGTCTTTAGGGTACGTTGCGATTGCAACGACTTCTGTCGAAAGGGGCTTCGAGTACCACTTCGATAAGTTCAAAGAGGCCCTGGAAGACTACGTCGAATGCCGCAACAAGGAGTTCGAGCTCGAGCGTCAGACCGAGGACGAGGCTGACCGTGCAGGCAATGCGTTTGACCAGGCCATCAAGGAGCTTTCCGGCGAGCGCCCGCGTATCGCCCCACCTGGCCGCAACGGCGTGGTCGCCTTTGCAGTTTCGGGTGACATTACCAGCCCCGATCAACTTAACTCCTCGTTTAACGCGGCAGTCAGGCTTGGCGATCGCGGTGCTATCTCTGCCGCGGTGCTGGCGCCCGATGAGGCGACGGCGCAAAACAACGTGCTTTCGCGATTTTTCTCGACATTGAAGGAACGCTCGGGCGGCGTTGCCGGCGTGCTCGACGGCGTCATGGATGTTTGGGGACGGCTACTCGTGGGATACGGTGATATCCAAGGCTCAGCCGACGAACTTATGGACGAGATGATTAAAGGCCTAGGAGGGGGCAGCGGCGCGTTGGGCTCCATCGCATCGTGGCTCGGCGATACCGTTTCGGCGTCCGTGGCGGCGCTGGGTTTGGAACCGTGCGACTTGTGCCTGCGAAAACCGGTGCTGACCGATTCCGCCAATATCATTAAGAGTCCGGGGTCTGACATTGCGGGTCTCTCTCAAGCGCAAGACAAACTGCGAAGTATTCCGTTGGGCGTGACCGATCCCAAGGCGCTTTGCGAGGCGTTGGAATATCAAGTCGAACGCACCATTAGCGGTACGGTGTTCACACTTGCGGAGATTCCTCTGCCCGGCGGCGGCTCCATCCCGCTCACCGTCGATGTCGCCACGCTGGTTGGCGCTCTGGGCGGTGGGTCGTAATGAGTATCCGCATGCGTCTGCGCGAGGAGCGCGCCCAAGCGACGGTGGAGATGGCAGTGGTTACGCCCGTTTTGCTGGTGCTGGCACTCATCGTGTACAACGTCATGATCTTTGCCAGCGCTGTCGCGCGCTTCGACCGCGTGGTGCCCGACATCGTGCTAGCGCATGCCGTGGCGTCGGAGGGGGAGGGCGACGAAAGCTCTGCCGATGCCTCGGCGACGGTTCAGACTCAAATTCTGAATGCCATGGAAGGCTATGACTTACAGATCGAAGTGTCGAGCGAGCAAGGCGCGAAGGCATCGGATGGTGGCCTGCTCTCCCTATCCGGTACGTTTAGGACCTACACCTGCACCATGCACTATGAGCCGTGGCCGACTTCTCTCAGCATCGCTGGCGTTCCGCTGGGGGCGCCGACAACGTTGTCGCACGAGCGTGCGGTGACGGTCGATCCATGGCGTCCGGGGGTGGTCATGTGACCGCGGTCTCGTCCTACATCGCCTACGCGCGGGCACTCAATAGGCTGGGTTGGACGCCGGCCGAGTTTGTGGTGGCGGAGTCGTTTGTCGTGCGCCTGCGCGGCATGCTGGGACGGCGTCCGGTTGCCGCCAACGGCCTGCCGCTCGTCATGGCGTTTCCACGCTGCTCTTCGGTCCATACGTGTTTTATGGCCTATCCCATCGACATCGCCTTTATCGATCGCGACGGCAATATCCTCGCGCGCTACGAAAACGTCCGCCCTTGGCGCATGTGCTCCTGCCCCGGCGCCTGGGCCGTACTAGAGCGTCCTTCAATCATTGTTTCGACCCCTGCTCTCCAACGCGTGCCGGCTTAAGAATTGGCGACAGTGGACTTTCGTCATACGAAATTGGGTAAGATGGAGGAGAAGATGCATGGATGTTGAGATTCATCCCAACGCTAAAAAGCACCTGACGGAAAAGCAGGTGCTTAGCGCTTGGCTTGCGGTTACTGAGTGCATTCGTCGCGAGTCGAAGGACGAGCCGCCGAGATGGCTTGCGATTGGATGGCTCCCAGACGGACGAAGCGTGGAGCTTGTCGCGGTCGAGCTTGTCCGTGGGTGGCTTATCATTCATGCCTTGTCTCCAGTCCAGAAGAAATTTTGGCAGGAGATTGAACAGGCTCGGCAAAGGGGTCGATGATGGGCAAGACGTATACGGCCGCTAATGGTCAGGTTGTAACGGATGAAATGATTGACGCGTGGTGCGAGTCGTACGAGCGCGGAGAGTTTCCGGATGGCGAACACACCGTTGGTGGGATCGTGCATGGACGGTCCCCGCTCTCAGGTGAGGGGACGGCAACGCTGTCGGTCAAGATTCCTCTGGGAATGAAGGAGGCCATTCGTCGACGGGCGGCTGCCGAGGGGATGACGCCAAGTGAGTTTGCCCGTGCGGCTCTGAGTGAAAAACTTCTTGCTGCCGGCTGATGCCTCTGACGTGCCGATTTATAGAACCGAGGCTGTGCTCAAAAACTTTTTTAAAATTCTCGGTTGACCGGAACGCGTCCTTGGTTATACTAATCAAGCCTTGAAACAAGGCACACCTCAAATGGCTGGGTAGCTCAGTTGGTAGAGCAGAGGACTGAAAATCCTCGTGTCAGGGGTTCGATTCCCTTCCCCGCCACCTTGAATTGACTAGGACCTCTGCAAAGGGGTCCTTTTCTTTTATACAGCCCCCACATGGAATCGAACCCCGTGAGGGCGCGGAGCTGAGTAAACGCGTAAGCGTTTGCCAGCGCAGCTCGCAAGGCGCGTAAGCGCCACAGCGGTCCGTCCGCGCAGCGCGCGGACGCGATTCCCTTCCCCGCCACCTTGAATTGACTAGGACCTCTGCAAAGGGGTCCTTTTCTTTTATCGAGGGCTCTGCGGAAATTGCGTCCCGGAATTTGTCTTCAGAGTGGGATGCGTTTTCCGCTTTGATGTCGCTTGGGAAAGCGCGACCCGGAATCCGGCGTCAGAATGGGACGTGCTTTCCTTTTGCGGCCTTTGGCGGAAACTGCGTCCCAGATCTCGCGCTCAGAACGGGATGCATTTTCCGATTGAGGCCTCGAACGGAAAATGCATCCCAGTCTTTTGCGAAAACGGGATGCGCTTTCCGGCCGCCTACTTCCGGCGCATATGTACATCTCGGCGCGCCATCTCGGGCCCGCCCAGATATTCCTCCCGCTTTTGCGCCACTTTACAGACCGTTCGGTCGTCTGTCCGCACGCGCGGGTATACTCAAAACGATACTTTTCCTATGCAATACGATGCAGGCTCGGCCTGCACGATCCGAAGGGGGCAGTGATGGAGAGGATACTCGGCGTTAATCTCTCTGGCTGGTTTATTCCCGAGCCTTGGGTGACCCCGTCGCTATACGCGGCGACCGGTGCATCCAACGCGGCCGAGCTGCAGGAGGCCATGGGCACCGCCGCCTATAACGAGCGCATGCGCCGTCATTACGAGACGTTTGTGAGCGAGGACGATTTCCGTCGCATGGCGCAGATCGGCCTCAACGCCGTGCGTCTGCCGGTGCCCTGGTATGCCTTTGGCTCGCAGGAGTCCGATGCGTCCTACATCTCGGTTGTCGACTACATCGACCGTGCAATTGAGTGGGCTGCCAAGTACGACATCCGCGTGCTGCTTGATCTGGCAACTGTGCCCGGTGGCCAGGGCGATTCCAACGATTCGCCCGCCACGCCGGAGGCTGTTGCCGAGTGGCATTCGTCCACTAACGGCCGCCATGTCGCACTCGACGTGCTCGAGCGCTTGGCTGATCGCTACGGCGAGGCCGAGAGCCTGCTGGGCATTGAGCTGCTGGATACGCCGCAGATGAGTGTCCGCAAGAGCCTCTTCACCATGACGGATGGCATTCCTGCTCACTACCTGCGCATATTTCTATCGCGATGCCTACGAGCTCGTCCGTTCGTATATGCCCGAGGATAAGATCGTCGTCTTCTCGTCGTCGGGGCATCCCAGCGAGTGGAAGCATTTTATGCGCGGCGCCAAGTACAAGAACGTCTACATGGACCTTCACCTGTACCATTACCGCGACGAGCATGCGCTCGACATCACGAGCCCCCGCGGGCTGACGACGGCGATTTCGCGTAACAAGCGCGAGCTCAAAGAAGCGATTTCGACTGGGTTCCCCGTGCTGGTGGGCGAATGGTCGGGCGCGGCGATCTTTGCCAACTCGTCGGTTACGCCCGAGGGCCGCAATGCCTACGAGCGCGTGTTTATCGCCAACCAACTGGCTTCGTTTGCACCGGCTGCCGGTTGGTTCTTCCAAACGTGGAAGACCGAGAAGCGCATTGCAGCATGGGACGCCCGCGCGGCGCTCGGTACGCTCGAGCGTGGCATGATTGAATAGGTTGATATGACGCAAAACAGCGCCCATACGGGCAAACTCTATGTGGTCGGCACGCCCATCGGCAACCTGGGCGACCTGTCCCCGCGCGTTGGCGAGGCGTTTGCCGCCGCCGATGTCATTTGCTGCGAAGACACGCGTGTGACGTCAAAGCTGCTGATGCATCTGGGCATTTCCAAGCCGCTTGTCCGTTGCGATGAGAATGTGATCGCCAGCCGCGCCGCCGGCCTGGTCGACCGTCTGCTGGCGGGGGAGACCCTCGCCTTTGCCTCGGACGCCGGCATGCCGAGCGTGTCCGATCCCGGCCAGGCGCTGGTCGAGGCGGCACGTGAGGCCGATGTGCCCGTCGAAGTTATTCCCGGGCCCTCTGCTTGCGTCACGGCGCTCGTTTCGTCCGGCATTCCCTGCGAGCATTTTTTCTTCGAGGGCTTTTTGGGCCGAAAGCACGGCGACCGTGTGCGCCGTTTGCAGCGCCTTGCCGTGGTGCCCGGCGCGCTCATCTTCTACGAGTCTCCACATCGCATCGTGGCGACGCTCGAGGCCGTGGTGGAGGTCTTTCCCCAGCGTGAGGTTGCCGTCTGCCGCGAGCTCACCAAGCTGCACGAGGAAGTCTTGCGCGGGCCCGCTGCCCAGCTTGCCGAGGAGCTGCGTGCTCGCGGCGAGGTAAAGGGCGAGATTGCGCTGGTCATCGCGCCGCCGAGCGAGGATGAGGAGGCCGGTGCCGTGCCGGTTGGCGCCGCGGCAGCGGATCCCGACGAGGCCCTGCGCGAGGATATCCGCGCCGCGCTCGAGGAGGGGGAGCCCGCGTCTGCGGTGGCCAAGCGCCTGTCTCAGAAGTATTCGCGCCGCAAGCGCGATGTCTATGCCATGGTGCTCGATATGCAATAGATGGAGGATATCCAGCCCTTGCGCTAGAATCATCCTCTGTATGCAACGTTTTTCTGGAGGACAAACCCCATGGATCAAAGCAAGCCTTCGTTCTTTATCACGACGCCCATCTACTACGTCAACGCCGATCCGCACCTGGGCACGGCTTATTCCACCATCATCGCCGACGTTCAGGCTCGCTATCGCCGCTCCGCCGGCTATAACGTCAAGTTCCTGACCGGCATGGACGAGCACGGCGAGAAGGTCGCCGAGGCCGCAGCCAAGCACAACATGACGCCTCAGGAGTGGACCGACAGCCAGGCTCCGCACTTCAAGGAGCTTTGGAACAAGCTCGAGATCTCCAACGACGACTTCATCCGCACCACCGAGCCGCGCCAGCATCATGCCGTGCAGTACCTCTGGGAGCGCATGAAGGAGTCTGGCTACCTGTATAAGGGCAGCTACGACGGCTGGTACTGCGTGCCCGACGAGACCTACTTCACCGATACGCAGGTCCAGAAGGGCGACGAGGAGTACGGCAGCGTCGGTCAGCATCTGTGCCCCGATTGCCACCGCCCGCTCGAGCGCGTGCAGGAGGAGTCCTACTTCTTTAAGCTTTCCGCCTTTCAGGACAAGCTGCTTAAGCTCTATGACGAGCACCCCGACTTTGTCGAGCCTGCGTTCCGCATGAACGAGGTTCGCAGCTTTGTCGAGGGCGGCCTTAACGACCTTTCCGTGAGCCGTACGAGCTTTGACTGGGGCATCCAGGTTCCGTTTGACGAGGGCCACGTGACCTATGTGTGGTTCGACGCGCTGCTCAACTATATGACGGCTGTCGGCTACGGTGTCGATACCGACGAGGCCCGTGCCGAGCTGGCCTATCGCTGGCCCGCGCAATTCCACATCGTGGGCAAGGACATCATCCGCTTCCACTGCGTCATTTGGCCGGCCATGCTCATGGCCATTGGCGAGGCCCTGCCCGAGCACGTCTTTGCCCATGGCTTCCTGACCGTGCGCAATGCCGAGACTGGCAAGGCCGAGAAGATGTCCAAGAGCCGCGGCAACGCCATCGCTCCGCAGGACGTTATCGACATGCTGGGCGTCGAGGGCTATCGCTACTACTTTATGACCGACGTCGTTCCCGGTACCGACGGCGCCATCAGCTTCGATCGCATGGAGCAGGTCTACAACGCCGACCTGGCCAACAGCTGGGGCAACCTCATCTCGCGTTCGCTCAACATGAGCGGCAAGTACTTTGACGGTTGTGCGCCCGCCAAGCCCGCATCGTTCGATGCGTTCGACAACCCGCTGGCAAAGATCGCCGATGGTCTGGTCGAGCGCTACATGGCCAAGATGGACGTGCTCGATTACGGTGGAGCCAAGGACGAGGTCATGGAGCTCATCCACGCTGCCAACCACTACATCGAGGACTCCGAGCCTTGGGCACTTGCCAAGGACGAGGCCAAGGCTGACGAGCTGGCGTTTGTGATCTACAACCTGCTCGAGGCCATCCGCATTGCCGCTCACCTGCTGATGCCGCTCATGCCCCAGACTTCTGCCGAGGCTCTGCGCCGCCTGTCCTGCGAGGACGAGGCCGCGAGCGACGACCTCAAGGGCATTTGCGCTTGGGGCCTGCTTGCTGGTGGTCAGCCCGTCGAGAAGGGCGATCCGCTGTTCCCGCGTCTGGCGTAGAGACCGCGCGAGCGCCATATCGGCAATTTGCTGTTTAGCTGTAAGGGCATGGCCACCACGGTCCATGCCCTTTTGTTTCAAGACGCCGCCATCATGCTAAGGAGGCAACCATGACGACTTCGCCTTTGGCAAACCCCACGGCCACCAGGGAGCTGCTAGAGGAGTTTGGCCTTGCGACCAAGCATCGCCTGGGCCAGAACTTTCTAATCGACAATCATGTGATCGAGCGTATCTGCGAGCTTGCCGAGCTTGCAGGTGACGAGCGCGTACTCGAGGTGGGTCCGGGTTGCGGTACGTTGACACTTGCGTTGCTGCAGGAAGCGGCGTGCGTCACGTCGATCGAGGCCGACCCCGAGCTCGAGCCGGTGCTCGATGCCCATGCCGCCGACTATGCCAACTTCCGCTTTATCATGGGCGACGCGCTCAAGGTGGGTCCGGAGCAGATTGAGCAGGCTGCAGGCGGTGAGCCGACGGTGTTTGTCGCGAACCTGCCCTATAACGTGGCGGCGACGATCATTTTGCAATTTTTCCAGACGATGCCGGCGCTCAAGCGTGCCGTCGTCATGGTGCAAAAGGAGGTTGCCGATCGCATTGCCGCAGTGTCGGGCAACAAGACCTATGGCGGCTATACGGCAAAGCTCGGCCTGTATGCGCAGGTGACGGGCCGCTTTGAGGTGCCGCCGCGCTGCTTTATGCCGGCGCCGCACGTGGACTCGGCCGTCGTGCGTATCGACCGTGTTGACGGTGTGGTGCCCGAAGGACTCGATCGCGAATTTGTGGCCCGCGTGATTGATGCTGCATTTGCCCAGCGTCGCAAGACCATCCGCAATTCCATGAGCGCCAACGGCTTTGCCAAAGACGTGCTCGATGCCGCCTTTGAGGCTTGCGGTATCGCACCCACCACGCGCGCCGAGACGCTTGATGTTGCCGACTTTGTTCGCCTGGCCCAGGAGCTAATCCATGATGCCTAATGCCGCACGCGTGACGTTTACCAAGAAAAAGAAGACGGTCGCCTGCCCCGTGCCCTTGGCACCGCTTGCCGACACGCATGCGCATCTGCTTTCGTTTTGGGGCAAAGAAGTGCCCGAGACGCTCGTGCGCGCCAAAGCCGCGGGTGTCGACCTGTTGGTGACGATGTTCGACCCCATCGCCGACAAGCGCAGCGTGACGGACTATAGTGACTGGCTCGTGCGCGAAATTCTGCCGATGCAGGATATCCCGCAGATCAAGTATCTTGCCGGTGTGCATCCGTATGGCGCGCCGGACTATACCGACGACGTTCACGCACAGGTCGTTGCCGCACTCGATGACCCCTTATGCGCCGGTATTGGCGAAATCGGCCTGGACTACCACATGGACTATGACGACGATATCGCGCCAGCACCCCATAACGTGCAGATTGATTGCATGGCGCGTCAGCTCGAGCTTGCCGTGTGTCGTAACGTGCCGGTGGAGCTGCATCTGCGTCACGAGGACACGGACCAGGAGCGAACCTCGCACGTGGACGCCTATAACGTGCTTCGTGAGGTGGGCGTGCCCCAGGCCGGTTGTGTGCTGCACTGCTTTGGCGAGGACCGCGCCACGATGGAGCGCTTTGTGGAGCTGGGCTGCTATATCGCCTATGGTGGTGCGGCCACCTTTAAGCGCAACGACGACGTGCGCGAGGCATTTGCGGCAACCCCACTCGATCGAATTTTGTTTGAGACGGATTGCCCGTATATGGCTCCGGAGCCCATCCGCGGTCTTGAATGCGAGCCCGCAATGATCTCCATTACGGCAAACGCGCTGGTTAACGACCGTGTCGATCGCACTGGTGAGGACGCCGAAACAATCGCGCAAGCCGCTTGGGAAAATGCCTGCAAACTTTTTCAAAAATAGTTCTTGCGTTCGCGATGGCGCTCCGTTATTCTAATTCCTGCACGCGGGCGTGGCGGAATTGGCAGACGCGTACGGTTCAGGTCCGTATGGGGGCAACCCCATGAAGGTTCAAGTCCTTTCGCCCGCACCATTGATTGAAAGAGCTCCCAGCAATGGGAGCTTTTTTGTTATGGGCCGTTTTGGCAGATTTGACATATCGATTTCGCGCGGTAGATGTCCCTGTGGTCAAAAAGTGGCAAATATGAGTACTGACATGAAAATAGAGACATTTCATGAAGCCATTTTTGCTCATTTTGCGCAACAGATGTACGCTAATTTGGCTCAACCTTGAGACAAAATGAAGTAATTTCGATAGACCTCGGGTGGCGCGCGCAGACGTGGTGTAAGAGTGTCCTGAGGTCCGTCGCTGCAAGCCCCGATGTTACTCCTTCTTGAGGCCGCGCTTCTCGACTATCTCGTCCACTATCTCCCTGGCGCGCCGCCCGAGCGCGCGGCGCCTCCCCTCTGTCGGGGCCGGCCTGTCCGCGGTCTCGGCGAAGCCCTCGGCGGCCGAGGCCTCGGAGAACACGCGCTGCTGGGACCACTGCCCCTCGGTCTCCATGAGGCTCGCGCACGTCAGGCGCAGCATCGACTCCCTCGAGGGGAAGGACTGCACGACCCTGTAGCGGCGCTTGATCTCGCGGTTGGCGCGCTCCTGGACGTTGTTGGTGCGGAGCTTGGCCCAGTGCGCCCTGGGGAAGGCCGTGAACGCCAGCGCGGAGTCCTCGGCCTGCTCGAAGACCTCGCCGGCCCTGGCGGACACCGACGCCACCCAGGGCGCCGCCTCGGCCCACACGCAGCGCGCGAGGTCGGGGTCGTCCTGGTAGACCGCGGCGTGCACGAGGTCCCTGACGGCCGCCTTGGAGTCCTCGGGCCTGCCCGAGCAGGCGCTCTGGAGGTTGCGCTGCAGGTGCGTCACGCAGCGCTGCCAGGCGCAGCCCTGGAACAGGCGCGAGACGGCGGCCACGAGCCCGGCGTGGCTGTCGGAGACCACGAGGCGGACGCCGGCCAGCCCGCGCTCGCGCAGCCCGCCGAGGAATGCCGCCCAGGAGTCCTCGCTCTCGGTGTCGACCACGTCGCAGCCCAGGAAGTGCTTGCGCCCGTCGGCGCCCAGCCCGATCGCGGTCACGACGCCCTGCGAGACGACCGACGAGCCGACCCTGCAGCTCATGTAGGTGGCGTCGAGCCACAGGTAGCAGCACGGCGTGCCCGAAAGGTCGCGGCGGCGGAACTCCGCCACCTCGGCGTCGAGGTCGGAGCAGAGGCTCGAGACCTCCGAGCTCGACAGCGAGGATATGCCCAGCTTGGACGCCACGCGCTCGACCTTGCGGGTGGACACGCCGCACACGTACATCTCCTGCACGATGGCGGCCACCGAGGTGTCGACGCGCGACCATCGCGCGAGCATGCCCTCGGGGTAGTAGGTGCCGTGCCTGAGCTTGGGTATCTCGAGCTCCACGTCGCCCACGGCGGTCTTGAGCGACCTGGGGCGGTAGCCGTTGCGGCTGTTCTCCCTGCCGTCGCTGCGCTCGTTGCGGCTCGCGCCGCACATCTGCTGGGCCTCGGAGTCCATCAGTGCGTTCATCACGCCGCCCAGCACCCTGCACGCGAACTCGCGCGCGTCGCCGCACTCCTGCCAAAGCCTCGCCGCCTCGAGGGCCTCGTCGCGACCGAGGCGCAGTACACTCTCTTCTTGGGGCATCGCCTTTCCTTCCATTCGTCACCTTCATTACTCCAACGACGAATTCTAGGCGGTGTCCCCTCCCTTTCAAGAAAGGGCGGAGGCGGGGCATGCCCCGCCTCTTACACCACATCTCTGTGCGCTACCAGACCTCGGGTTCAACGAGGCGATTTTGACCCAAATACGCTGTTACTAAACTGGTAACAGTACTCATATTTGGCCTTTTTTGACCACGGGTCCTCTTGTTGGTGTCACACAGCTGCTTCGTGCGGGTATCCTAATGCCAACGTGTGCCTATCAGAGGAGAGACCATGCTGTTGTCCGGTATCATTGCCGCCCTTACGAGCCTTCTGCTTCCCATCATCATTTTGTTGCTACTGCTTCCCAACGCCTGCTATGTCGTTGAACAGCAACATGCCGTGATCATCGAGCGTCTGGGCAAGTTTAACCGCATCGTCAACGCGGGCTTCCACATGAAGGTGCCCGTGATCGACCGCAAGGCCGCCACGGTGAGTCTGCGCACCATGAAAAACGGTTTTGGCATCGACGTTAAGACCCAGGACAACGTGACCATCGGCCTTGAGGTCTCTGCTCAGTATCACGTGAGCTATGACATGGGCGCCGGCCCGGCAGATTCGGGCATCTACAAGAGCTACTATATGCTGCAGGAGCCCGTCGACCAGATGCGTGACTTCATCACCGACGCTCTGCGCTCTTCGATTCCCGTCTACACACTCGATGAGGTCTTTGCCAAGAAGGATGACATCGCCAAGGACGTTAATGCCACCGTGTCCGAGCAGATGGCTGCCTACGGCTTCACCCTCGTGTCGACACTCATCACCAAAATCGCACTGCCGACCGAGGTTGAGAACTCCATGAACGACATCAACGCCGCCCAGCGCAAGCGCGCTGCGGCGCAGGAGCTCGCCGAGGCAGACCGCATCAAGCGCGTCACCGAGGCGACCGCCGAGGCCGAGGCTATGGAAAAGGCGGGCGAGGGCATCGCCAACCAGCGCAAGGCCATCGCGCTGGGTATCAAAGATTCGCTCGAGATCATCCAGGAGACGGGAGTCGGTAACGACGAGGCCAACCAGCTGTTCATGTTTACGCAGTGGTCCGAGATGATGACGGAGTTCGCTCGTACGGGTAAAACCTCGACGGTCGTGCTGCCGAGCGATTTCTCGCAGTCGGCCTCGATGTTCGAGCAGATGCTGACAGCCAGCAAAGTTCAAAACGATTCGAAGGAGTAGACGCGCGTGAAATACACCGTCGTTTGCGTCGGTAAGCTCAAGGAGCGCTTTTGGAAGGACGCGTGCGCTGAGTACACCAAGCGCCTAGGTGCCTATGCCAAGGTTGATATCCGCGAGGTGGCCGATATCGACCCGGCTAAGGCGGGCGGCGTGGATGCCGCACGCGACAAGGAGGGGGCGGCGATTCTTGCTGCCTTGCCGTCTCGAGCGCATGTGATCCTGCTGGCTATCGAGGGCAAGGAGCGCTCGAGCGAGGAGTTTTCGGCGCGGCTCGATGATCTTATGCTGCGAGGCAATAGCGACATCGCCTTTGTGATTGGCGGATCGGACGGCGTGAGCGATGGCGTGCGCGCACGAGCCGACGAGATGCTCAGCTTTGGACGCATTACCTTGCCGCATAACTTGGCGCGCGTGGTGCTGCTGGAGCAAATCTATCGCGCCTGCAAGATTAGCCGTGGCGAGCCGTATCACAAATAGGTCGGCAATACGAAACAATGGCGTGGGACAATACCTTTCGTTTTGAGGAATGTGTCTGAAAGGACTATGTGATATGAAGATTGGATTTGTCGGTTTTGGCAATATGGCGAGCGCCATGGCTGATGGCTGGATCGCTGCCGGTGTAGCTGCGAGCGATATGTGCGCCTGTGCGGGTCGCTACGACGCGCTGGTTGAGCGCTGTGAGGCGCGCGGGATGGCCGCTTGCCACGATGCCGCCGAGGTTGTCGCCGCATCCGATATCGTGGTCGCTGCGGTCAAACCGTACATGATCGAGAAGGTATTCGCCCCGCTCAAGGATGCTCTTGCCAAAAAGGTCGTTCTGTCGGTTGCCTGGACCTGGGACAGTGCCAAGTGGGAGCAGGTCCTGCCGGGCGTCGCGCACATCTCGACGGTGCCCAACACACCGGTTTCGGTGGGCGAGGGTGTCATCGCCTGCGAGAAGTCCTCTACGCTCAACGGCGAGCAGCGTGCTGTTGTGCTCGACCTGCTCGGTAAGCTTGGCGCTGTCGTCGAGCTCGATACGAGCCTGCTGTTTGTGGGCGGCACGGTGGGCGGTTGCGCCCCGGCATTTGTCGCCATGGCAATCGAGGCCCTGGGCGATGCAGCGGTCAAGCACGGTATCCCGCGTGCCGATGCCTATCGCATTGTGAGCCAGATGGTGCTGGGTACGGCAAAGCTGCAGCTTGCAACTGGCCAGCATCCTGCGGCGATGAAGGATGCCGTATGCTCGCCCGGTGGTGCCACCATCAAGGGCGTCGTTGCGCTCGAGGACTCCGGCATGCGCAGCGCCCTGGTCAAGGCAATCGACGCAACTCTCCAGTAAAACCGACCAAAAAAGACAGGTTTATTTTTGGCAGGTATTTTCTGCAGTTTGTCCTTTTAGCGAAAAGCGCCCCGCAACTGGCTCAATTCCAGTTGCGGGGCGCTTGCGTTTGCCCAGATAAAACCGACCAAAATAAACCTGTCCCTTTTTGGCAGGTTAGTCCCAGAAGCTGTCTTCCTCATCCTCGGACTTGGGTCCGCGGTCGACGTACATCTTATGGGTACGCTTCTCCATTACAAAGGCAAGAATCGCAAATAACAGGATGCCGCCGGCGAAAAGGATGGCAAAACCGGTGCGGGTGCCAAACAAAAAGGAAAAAACTGCGTCCATTGGGTGCCTTCTTGCGTAGTTGAGTTGGGTCGTAAACGCTCATAAGTATATACTTGCCCATACATGTACAAGGTTGCAACCTAAATGGAATGTATATCGCCGGAGGATCTAATGCTTGATATCAAGTTTGTTCGCGAGAACCCCGATGCCATCGATGTCGCCATGGCTAACCGCCAGACGTCTTGGGATCGCGAGAAGTTCTTTAAGCTCGACGACGAGCGCCGTGCCGTCATCACCGAGGTCGAGGAGCTCCAGGCTACGCGCAATGCCGAGTCCAAGAAGATCGGCGCCCTGATGAAGGAGGGCAAGAAGGACGAGGCCGAGGCCGCCAAGGAGGCCGTGCGCGCCGTCAACGAGAAGATTGACGGTCTGGCCGAGCGCCGTACTGCTCTCGAACAGGAGCAGTACGACTTCATGGCTCACCTGCCCAACATCCCTTGTGAGGCCACGCCGTACGGCAAGGACGAGGACGAGAACATCGAGCGCCGTCGCTGGGGCACCCCGCGCGAGTTCGACTTCGACTTTAAGCCGCACTGGGACCTGGGCACCGACCTCGACATCCTCGACTTCGAGCGCGGCAACAAGCTCTCCGGCAGCCGCTTCACCGTTCTCGGTGGCGCCGGCGCCCGTCTGGAGCGCGCCCTCATCAACTTCTTCCTCGACACGCACACCAGCCGTGGCTTTAAGGAGTGGTGGCCGCCCATCGTCGTCAAGCGTCAGACTATGTTCGGCACGGGTCAGCTGCCTAAGTTCGAGGACGACGCCTATCACGTCTCGGGCGATAACTTCCTGATTCCTACCGCCGAGGTCGTGCTTACCAACCTGCACGCCGGCGAGGTCCTCGATGCCGACACCCTGCCGCGCCGCTACACCGCCTTCACCCCCTGCTTCCGCGAGGAGGCCGGTTCCGCCGGTCGCGACACCCGCGGCATCATCCGTCAGCACGAGTTCGACAAGGTCGAGATGGTCAAGTTCGCTAAGCCGGAGGAGTCCGACGAGGAGCTCGAGAGCATGACCGCCGAGGCCGAGTACCTGCTGCAGCAGCTGGGCCTTCCGTATCGCGTGATTAGCCTGTGCACCGGCGACTTGGGCTTCTCTGCCCGTCAGACCTACGATGTCGAGGTCTGGCTGCCGAGCTACAACGCCTACAAGGAGATCAGCTCCTGCTCCAACTGCGGTGACTTCCAGGCTCGCCGCGCCAACATCAAGTATCGCGACCCCGAGAACTTCAAGGGTTCGCGCTACCTGCACACGCTCAACGGTTCCGGCCTGCCGGCCGGCCGCACCATGGCCGCCATTCTGGAGAACTACCAGAACGCCGACGGCACCATCACGATCCCCGAGGTCCTGCGTCCCTACATGGGCGGCCTCGAGAAGATCGAGCCGGTCGCGTAAGTTGGCTGCATAGGGGATATGCAAGGGCGCTCCTTCGGGGGCGCCCTATTTCGTGCGCAGGTCCATACCATGCCGTGCGGACAGCTCAATAGAAAGAACACGAACAACTGTTCTGTATACAGCCATCTACCTGCTATGCTTTTGCTAAATAAGAGCGAGAGAAAGGGGACGCGATGGAGCTGTTTGATGATCGGGTGGTTTTGTTTGAGAGCGACGAGGGCGGGGAGTACCTGCTTGTAACGTGTGAGCCGTCTGGCATGGGCGGCCTGGTGGTTCGGCAGACGAGTGAGGGTCCGTTGACACAATGGTGCTTTGAGGAGTCGCCGCATGTGGTCGAGACCTTTGTGACGCACGAGGGACTTGTGGCGCTGGAGCACTTCTATGGAGTTGGGACTTCCAACCAGGTCGCGCGCATGCTGAGCATCTCGTTTGCCGATTATGATTGCGCCCAGCGGGTGAGATCACTCCTGAGGGAACTTGATGCTAAGTTTGACGTGATCGAAAAGCCAATCGATCGTACGGGGAACAGCGGTATATGCGGAGCAGCATGACAAAACTGCGTTCCACAAAAAAGTTTGAGATTGTGCTTGACTCCAATAAGCTAAAGTGGTTTTATATGTCTTGCGCTGCGGCGTTACCTCAGCTGGATAGAGGGTCTGACTACGAATCAGAACGTCATAGGTTCGAATCCTATACGCCGCACCAATTGAAATTGAAAGCCTCCGGCAACGGGGGCTTTTCTTTTATGCCGTCACCGCATGGATTCGAACCTCGGTCGAGGCGCGGGCGTCAAGAAAACGCGGAGCGTTTTTAGCCCGCGGGCGAGCACGTCGGCAGGCGGGCGAAGCCGGTGCGGATCCGCGCAGCGGATGCGCGGAATCCTATACGCCGCACCAATTGAACTTAAAGCCTCCGGTAACGGGGGCTTTTCTTTTATGGCAACACTGCCTGGATTCGGACCTCGGTCGAGGCGCGAGCGTCTTAATCATCACTTCGTAAAATTTTTCCAAATTGTCGCTTGACCCATCGAGGGGTCACGTGCATAATAATCCGTGCGTTGCGGCGTTACCTCAGCTGGATAGAGGGTCTGACTACGAATCAGAACGTCATAGGTTCGAATCCTATACGCCGCACCAATTGATTATAAAGCTCCCGGCAACGGGAGCTTTTCTTATATCGCGATGCGGTGAAGATCGCATCAAGTGGTCAAAAATGAGTAAAAATCAAATTCGATAACTTTTTTCGAAAAATGCTTGACCTTTATTCAGTCGATGTGCATAATAATCAACAAGTCGCGGCGTTACCTCAGCTGGATAGAGGGTCTGACTACGAATCAGAACGTCATAGGTTCGAATCCTATACGCCGCACCATTTGAGATTAAAGCTCCCGGCAACGGGGGCTTTTTTTGCGCCAGCTTGAGTGCTTTCGTCCAAAGGGACGATTTCCTGTCGACTCGTGTAAGATTCCGAGTAGATGTCGCGACTTATTCGCGACCACTCCTTCTTCAAGCGACCGATCAGGGTGATATTTCGTGGCAGAGCGTCCGACATACAAGCTCAGGTTTCTCGATCCCAAGAAGCGCTTTCCGGCGATGCCCGAGCAGCCTGCGGGACGCTCATATGGCGTGGTCTGGAAGCTCTTTGGCGAGGATCAGCGTGAATCTTGTTATGTCGTCGAATTCGTCGGCAAAAGTCATGTGTCGCTTTTGGGCTACGTAAGCGTTTCGGGTGAGGTGTACAAGGTGGACCGCCCCGTTAGCGAGGCTCCGCTGCCCAACGATCCCGACATGGAACTGGTCCTTGACGAGTCGGATTCCAGTATTGGTGAGATTATGGTAAGGGAAGCCAACGGTGCAATGCGCGCGTGCGCGCAAACTGCCGGCTCTCCCGAAGGCCCCATGCGCGAGCAGTCCGACCACGAGACATGGAACTCGATCCGCGCCCTTCCTTACGGCGAGTTCATGGCATCGATGTTCCTGCGCTACGTGATATTCGCTGACTCCGAAAATGCCATTGCGAGCACGGCGAACGCCGGCGGACTCGACGAGGGTATGCAAAATGTTATCGACAAGATCAAGCTCGTAAAGTTGCCCGAGCCGGTCGAGGTGTTTTTGGGCTTTAACACGGCACCGCTCCCCGATGCTATCGAGACGCTGCTCTACCGCGTTGACCATGCCGAGAATCCGAGCGGTATCGAGCGCTATGCCGCCGCCCTTATGAGCGAAATTGACTTGCCCCGCCTGCGCACCATCGCTGCCAAGTCCGAGATGAGCCTGGCTCGCATTGATCGCTCAAAGATTTTCTATCTCAATTTTGATCGTAGCCTGTTGGACCAGGACGAGATTGACATGCTGCTTGCCATCGAGTGCCGTCTCAACCGCCTCTCCGGCATTCTTGAGCGCATCGGGGCTGGATTGGCCCCCGCGGCATCCTCGCCGAGCCTTGAGGGCTGTGCACTCTTTGATTCGTGGCATATCGCTAAGACGACCAACGATGTTCCCCGACTGCTCGATACGGCCTCGAGCGATAACCCGTGGGGCAAACCGGGTACGGTGGCTTGCCAGCCGGGCGGCGAGTGGGACGTGCGCACCCGTTTTGCGCGAATCGTTGAGGCGCTCAACGTGGTCACGCGGCTCGACTATACCTATCGAGTAAACGTTGCCGAGGGGATTATGCTCGTTCGGTTTGGGCAGTCTGTCGTTGATGCCATGCCGCAACGTGAATACGACGCTCAAGATGACGCCTGGCGCGAGCTGGACGAGGATACGCGCGCGATCTGGGCCGCGGAGCACGATGCGCGCGTGGCACTCACGCTTGCGGCAGCGTGTTTTGCCGCGGGCACCTGCATCACGCGCTGCTATGTGCAGATTGCTGCTCCCGACAGCGAGCAGGGCGAGCGCGTTGTTGCAACGTATTTCTTTGGGCGCGCGGCCTATCTGGCCGATTGCGTGCCTGTCGCTAAGGATCTTGAGAGCATGGACATGGACGATATGCCGTGCAAGCGTTTGCTTGAGGCGTATGAGTCAACCGCTCCGGAGACGATTGAGCCTGCGGAGGTTCATGCTCGTCCGCGTGATGACCATCGCATGCTGCCGCCGGCGCTGCGCGATCTGCTGCTTGCCGATACGGCTGACGAGTTGGAGGTCATGGAAGAGGACGACGACCCATACGTGGCGCGTGTTGTTGAATTGCGCGAGCAGGCAAAAGTCGACCGTACAGGTGCTTTTGAAGGCTTTTCTCGTCTTGTCGAGGAGTTGGAGGCCAAGTGCGCCGTCGCCGAGCTTTTGGCGACAGGTCCGGTTCAAACGCAGTTTTGCGATAACCAGCTGGTGCGCATGGTGTTACCGGTGTTGGAAGAAGACCGCTCTGTGCGAATCCTTCGTGCGCCCGATGCGCTGTATTTTGCCCAGCACGAGATCTGCAGCTTTTACGCCGAACAAGAGGACTTTGAGCGTGCACTGCCCGAGGTGCGTCGTCTCTACGATTTGGCGCGCTCGTCCATGCAGTCTCACTTTGCCCTGATTAACGTGCTAGCACGCCTGGAGCGCTATGACGAGATTATCGAGGTAGCGCGCCACGGCCTGCGCATTGCCAGCGACCGGCCTTCGATCGGTTACCTGTTCTATCGCCTGGCATTCGCCTACTGGAACTGCGACCAGCTCGAGCTGGCGCTGGCGTGCTACCGCCTAGTGCCGCGCGGCGAGGAGTCGGGCGGCAGTGCGCAGGAGGAAATGCAGGGCCTTATGAACGAGATGGGCGTCATCAAACCGCCCACGTTTGAGGAGGCTGTCGCGACCATCCACAAGGCAGGTCTTGAGCTGCCGCCGGTGCCCGCCGTGACCAATCAACTCGCGGATGCCGCCGTGCAACTCGTCGATAACGGTTTCTTTTTCTTGGCGCGCGGCTGCATCTATCAAATGTGGCGCACCATGGGCAACGATGAGCTCGGCTCCCTCAACCGCTCGCTGGGGTAGGCGAAGCTTGCAAGGAGGAGAGGCTGCTGGGCAATTTGAAAATCCCTCTTGCCCATCCTCGACTGTTTGGTTACTATAGAACGGCTGTTACGGAGAGCTGACCGAGAGGCCGAAGGTGCTCGCCTGCTAAGCGAGTATGCCCCAAAAGGGCATCTGGGGTTCGAATCCCCAGCTCTCCGCCAGTTTAACTTTAAAGAAGGGTCCCATCGGGGGCCCTTTTTTATTATCGAGAAAGGGCGCTGGGGATTCGAACCCTCAAAAAAAGGAGGCATCCTTTCGGACACCTCCTTTCAGCGAGTGTATTGTTCTTCGATCTTACATCTCGGGCGCCTTGGCGACGGTCTCGCTTTCTGCCGTGAGTGGGCGGTTGTCGATGCGGCGGCCCAGGCGGTCGAGCTTCACAAGGAGCCACTCAATGGGATTCGGCCCTGCGCCTTCCTCGTCGGCAACCAGGTCCATAACGGCGATTTTGGTGCCGTCCTGCTTGAGAGTAACACTGCCCACCTTGTCGCCCACATGCACCGTGCCCGAAAGATCGTCGTAGCTAACCTTTTCGGTCACCTCGCCGGCAAGGGAAAACACGGTCGCTTGCGCCGTAGGATCGGCGAGTGTGGCGTCGATTGTCTTATCCGTCCAGTCGGTTTGGCCAATGCGCGCCATAAGCGGGTTGCCGTTGGCGGTCTTTTCCTGCGTGTTGGCGATTGCGACCGTCACCTTGTGGCCGTAGTACCAGTTGGCAAGGGTGGCGGTATCGGTAAAGCGCTGATCGGTGGTGGTGGAGTTCAAAATAACGGTGTAGATCTCGTCGCCGTCGCGGTTGTAGGCGCTCGTAAAGCAATAGCCCGCGTCGTCGGTGGTGCCGGTCTTGCCGCCGATGTTGCCATCTTGGCCCAGCAAATAGTTATGCGTGTCCATGGAATGCGAATGGTCGGTGCCGTCGGCGCCCGTGACCTCGATCCAGGAATCCTCGCTCGCTACGACCTCGCGGATCGTGTCGTTTTTCATGGCCTCCTGCATCATCAGCGCTACGTCGTGTGCGGTTGAGTGCATATTGCCAGCCCATTCATCAAAGTCCAGACCATGCGGGTTTTCAAAAAGCGTACCGGTGCAGCCGAGCTTCTTAGCGCGCTCGTTCATGGCCTTCACAAATGTGGCCTCGGCGTCTTTGGTCTTAGGGTCGATCTTCTTGCCCACATATTCGGCGAGCACGATGGCGGCGTCGTTGCCCGAGGGAATCATCAGGCCGCGCAGCGCCTGCTCCACGGTAAGCTTGTCGCCTTCGAGCAAGCCGGCGGTCGAATTGCCCACGGTGGCTGCGGCGTTGCTCACCGTGACCTTCTCGTCCATCTTGCAATTCTCGACGGTTAGGATTGCGGTCATGACCTTGGTGATCGAGGCAATCTTGACCTGCTCATCGGCGCCGCGGGCATAGTAGACGGTGCCGTCTTTGCCCATGACGAGGGCATTGGTCGCATCGATATCGGGCAGGTTTTCGGCCGTGATACCGCGCGCATCGGCAGTTTTGCCGCAAACATTGTCGGTCGTGAGCACTTGGGCGCCGGCGACGGTGGGCGCGCCAGCGGCAAGGGCGATAGCGCAGACAAAGCCGGCGGCAAGCTGGACTGAGCGCTTTGCAAAAGAGGTGAGGGACTTCACGGATTTCGCTTTCGACGGGATGGTCTCTTCTGGAACTAGAGTATATCGTTTGCCGGCGTCGGCGATCATCGCGTGCGTGTATGGCCCACATCCGCTCCCGAACGGGCACAAGGGTGCTTAAGGCCGACTTAATCACCCACGCTTGTTGTGTGTGGCGTGCGTCGCCTCGGGCATAATGGAGCGCGAGAGGAGCACGCATGAACGAGCGCATACTGGTAGTTGATGACGAGAAGGCCATTGCCGACCTAGTGGGCATCTACCTTACAAAAGAAGGCTTTGACGTCCAGATTGCCTATAGCGGGGCCGATGCCGCCAAGGCAATCTTGGAGCAGGAGTTCGATCTGGCGCTGCTGGATGTCATGCTGCCCGATATCGATGGCTTTGAGCTGCTGCGTACGATTCGTTCCAGCCATACCTATCCCGTGATCATGCTGACGGCGCGCGATGCCCAGCAAGACAAGATCGGGGGCCTTTCGCTTGGCGCGGACGATTACGTGGTTAAGCCGTTCCGTCCGCTGGAGCTCATCGCGCGCGTGCACGCTCAGCTTCGCCGCTACACCAGCTACGGTAGCCGTGCACAGGCGGCCGAGTCGCCGACCATTCAGCTCGACGGCTTGGAGATCAACCGCGATGCTCGTTCCGTGACAGTGGACGGTTCACCGGTACGCCTCACACCCACCGAGTATTCAATCTTGCTGTATCTGGTCGAGCATCGCGGCAGCGTGGTGGCCGTGGAGGACCTGTTCCGCGCGGTGTGGAGCGAGGATTTTATGCCCGGCTCCAACAATACGGTGATGGTGCATATTCGCCACTTGCGCGAAAAGATCGGCGACGACGCACAAAAGCCACGCTTTATCAAAAACGTCTGGGGCGTCGGCTACATCATCGAATAACGTTTTTCGCTTGTGAGGATCTTGATATGACAAAAGACGATAGGCAAGCGTTCGAGGTGCCCGATCGGCTCTTTGAATACGTGAGGTCGGTCGTCGACAACCGCGCGCTTGCAACGGTGCTGCTCTTTTTGCTGAGTCTGCTGCTGATTGGCATCGACAACATCGTCGGAATCTTGGCGGTGCTGCTTGTCGGCTTTTTGCTGATCGATCGATTTGAGATCGTGTGCCGCTGCGTGGTGATTGGCGGCGCCGCGTGGGCCATGACGTTGGCGATTGGCGCCATGGCGCTCGGCGGCATCGAAGGGCCGGTGCTGTTCGATGCCGGCTTTGTATTCAACATGCTTGGCTTTGTGCTGGCGCTTGCCGCGTGCGTGCTGTTCTTGTGTGGCCGCGCCCTGTACTACCAGGGCTACGAGCAGGGCGAGCAGCATGCCGATTGTGTGCTGGCCGCTCGTATTCAAGATCGCCTGATCGATCACCCCGACACCTGGGACAACATTGACGGCGACTTCTTGGAGGTCGAGGGCGCCCTTAACCGCGTGCGTGACCGTGAGCGCAAGGTGCAGCAAGCTCTGCGTGACGAGTCGCATCGCAAGGACGATTTGGTCACGTACTTGGCACATGACCTACGCACCCCGCTTGCCAGTGTGGTGGGCTATCTTTCGCTGCTGCAAGAGGCTCCTGAGCTGCCGGTTGAGCAACGTGCGCACTTTACGGGCGTGGCTCTCGACAAGGCGCACCGGCTCGATGCACTCATCGAAGAGTTCTTCGATATCACGCGCTTTGACTTCCACGATATCGTGCTCACGCGCGGCTATGTTGATCTGGGGTTGCTGCTGGTTCAGGTGACTGACGAGTTCTATCCCATCCTCAACGAGCAGCATAAGGAAGTCCAAGTTGATATTCGCGAGGACCTGACGGTGCTCGTGGATGGCGACAAGACGGCTCGCGTGTTCAACAACATCATGAAAAACGCTATTGCCTATAGCTATGAGGGCTCGACCATCACGATCGAGGCCAGACGCCGGGACGACGGTGGCGTGCGCGTGTGCTTTATCAATCAGGGCGATCCCATCCCTGAGGCAAAGCTCAAGGTGATCTTTGAGAAGTTCTATCGCCTGGATGCGGCGCGTGCGACCAATCGCGGTGGTGCCGGTCTGGGCCTTGCTATTGCCAAGGAGATCATCGCGGCACACGGCGGTACCGTTGCATGTGAATCGACGCCCGAACACACGATATTCACCATCGAGCTGCCCGCCGCATAGCCAGCGTTCCCTTACAAACACTTGACAATGCGCTCACGTGCATATGAGCCGCGATTCCTACTATCGATACTGCTGAATTGATATCGATATGGAGGTATGCGGTATGACGGCTGCTGCGGCTGCGGAGCCCACGGAGCTTGAAGAACTCATGGAAGCGCAGGCCGAGGCCGCGCACGAGCGCGAGGTCGGGGATGCGACTCGCCCCACGGCAGAGGATCTTGCCGCCTCGCCGACGCGCATCGACGTCGAGGGCCTCGACCTGTTCTATGGCGACCATCATGCGCTCAAGGACGTGAATATCAAGATCCGCGACAAGCAGATCACCTCGTTCATCGGGCCTTCGGGCTGCGGAAAGTCCACGTTGCTGCGCTGTTTTAACCGCATGAACGACGGCATCAAGGACTGCCGAATCGATGGCAAGATTGCGCTCGATGGTCAAGATATCCTGGGCGACTACGACATCTGCCGCCTTCGCCAGCGCGTGGGCATGGTGTTCCAGCGCCCCAACCCGTTTCCCATGAGCATCTACGACAACGTCGCCTACGGTCCTCGCGGAATGGGAGTGCGCGATCGCGTCGTGCTCGACGAGCTGGTCGAAGACTCCCTGCGACGCGCCGCCCTGTGGGACGAGGCCAAGGACAAGCTCAAAGAGTCGGGTCTGGGTCTTTCGGGCGGCCAGCAGCAGCGTCTGTGCATCGCCCGCGCACTTGCCGTGCAGCCCGACATTCTGCTGATGGACGAGCCGACCTCGGCACTCGATCCTGTGTCGACGCTGGTGGTGGAGCAGCTGGCCTGCGAGCTCAAAGAGACCTGCACGCTCGTGGTCGTTACGCACAATATGCAGCAGGCGGCGCGTATCTCCGATTCGGTCGCATTCTTTTTGCTGGGTGAGCTGGTGGAGCACGCGCCCACCGCGCAACTCTTCAAGAATCCGACCGATCCGCGCACGGCGGATTATTTGACGGGGCGTTTTGGCTGATACCATCTAGTAAAGGTACCTTTAGGGTTAAGATGCGGTCATGCCGGCCGCAAAGGGGTTCAACATGATCTATTACGTCGAGGACGATGACAACATCAGGGATTTGACGGTCTATGCGCTGCGCAAGCAGGGGATTGAGGCCGAAGGCTTTTCGTGCGACGGTGAGTTTAAGGCTGCCGTGGCGCGACGGGTACCCGATGCCGTCCTGCTCGACATCATGCTGCCCGATACCGATGGCTTGGCGATTATGCGTCGACTGCGTGCCGATCGCCTGACGGCGACGGTGCCCATCATGATGCTTACCGCCAAGGATACCGAGCTCGACAAGGTGATGGCGCTCGATGGCGGTGCCGACGATTACCTGACTAAGCCGTTTTCGCTCATGGAGCTCGCCAGCCGCTGCCGCGCACTGCTGCGTCGCGGCGGCATGGTCAAACAGGCAAGCGATGTGCTCAGCGTGGGCGACATCGTGCTCTCGCCCAGCCATCGTGAGGTGACTGTTGCCGGCGAGTCGCTTAAGCTCACCCTGCGCGAGTTCGACCTGCTCGAGTACCTCATGCGCAAGCCCGGCGTGGTCTTTACCCGCGAGTCGTTGCTGCAGAGCGTGTGGGGCTGGGACTTCGACGGCGGTTCGCGCACCGTTGACGTGCACGTGCAGACGCTTCGCCAAAAACTGGGCGAGCATGCCAGCGCCATCGAGACCGTGCGCGGCGTGGGCTACCGCTTGGCCGAGCCTTCTGCCGGTGATGGTGCCGAAGGTGACGACACCGCGGCCACCGCATCGGAGGAGTAACCCGTGGTCTTCGCCCCCCAGGGAAAACATACGCTGTCGCACCGCGTTTTTGTGACGATCTTTGTCTGCGCCATGGCGGTTATCGTGGCGTTTACGGTGCTGGGTGCGTTCTTTGTGCAAAACACCTTGGCGGATGCCACGAGTGCCAACCTGGCGCAAGAAACCGAGCTCATTGCTGCCGCCCTCGACGAGCAGCAGGAGCCCATCCCGTTCTTGCGTAGCCTCGATCGTGAGGACTTGCGCATCACGCTGATTAACAAGGATGGATCGGTTGCCTACGACAACGAGGCGTCGCCTTCCACACTGCCCAACCACGGCGATCGCCCCGAGGTCATCGAGGCCTTTGAGAATGGTTCGGGTTCCGCGGAGCGCGCAAGCTCTACGCTCGACGAGATTATGCTGTATCGCGCCGTCGCCCTTGATAACGGCCAGGTCGTCCGCTTGGCGCAGGCCCAGCCTGGCGTTGCAGCGATTTTGCTGTCGATGGTGGCGCCGATGCTGCTTATCGCAGCAGCGGGCGCGGTACTCTCGTTTTTTATGGCGCGCCGCGAGTCCCGTGCCATCATCGCGCCGTTGCAAGAGGTGGATTTGGACCACCCACGCCGTAGCTATGAGCACGCCTATGCCGAGATGGTCCCCATGCTTGAGCGTATCGAGTCGCAGCGCCAGGAACTCAAGCGCCAAATGGCGGTGCTAGCGGACAACGACCGTATGCGCCGCGAGTTCACGGCGAATATCACCCACGAGCTCAAGACGCCGCTTACGGCGATTTCGGGCTATGCCGAGCTCATCGCAAACGGCATGGTCGAGGGCGAGGACGACCTGCGCAACTTTGGCGGTCGCATCTATCGTGAGGCGGGCCGCTTGGCAGCGCTTGTCAACGACATCCTTACGCTGTCTAACTTGGATGAGGCCGAGCGTGCAACTGAGGGCGAGGCGGTGCCCATTGGGTCCACGGAGCCTATTGAGCTCTCGCGCGCCATCTACGCGGTTGAGCAGCGTCTTGAACAGGTTGCCCGTCAGGCGAATGTGACGATAAGTCATGAGACCAAGCCTGTGGTCATCGAGGGCGTGTCGCGCTTGATTGACGAGCTCATCTATAATCTGGCAAGCAACGCCATCCGCTACAATCGACCCGGCGGTACGGTTACGCTGCAGTGCGGCACCAACGACGAAGGCCATCCGTTCCTTGCGGTCGCCGACACGGGAATCGGTATCGCGCCTGAAGAACAGGGCAAGGTATTTGAGCGGTTCTATCGCGTGGACAAGAGTAGGTCCAAGGCGCGCGGCGGAACCGGTCTGGGGCTTGCCATTGTCAAGCATGCGGTCCTGTATCATCACGCCACGCTCGATCTGTCGAGCGAGTTGGGCGTGGGAACCACCATTACGGTGACGTTTCCCATACAGCAGGACGAGCCATTCGCATAGCGATACAACATAGGTATTGATGTAGACGCCGCATTTGACTTTCGGGTGCGGCGTTGTTGTGCAATTTTACGATTGCTTCCGACATTTTTACAGGAGAGCCTGTTTCTTATGTATAGAGTTTGGTCTCGGTAAAAAGATGCGATAACATACGGACAGTTTTGTCAATCCGAACTGGGGAAATGAAAGGCAAGCTGCATGACCCTTCTCGAACTGTTCCAGCTGCTCAAAAAGCACCTCAAGCTGGTCATCACCCTTCCGGTGGTCTGTGCGATCGCCATGGGCATCGTGTCCTTCGTTGCGATGGACAACACCTACACCGCGACGACGAGCATGTACATTCTCGCCAAAACCGACGATAGCGGTCAGATGAGCTACAACGATCTCTCGGCGAGCCAGATGCTTTCCAACGATATCGCCACGCTGCTGGATAGCGATAGCGTTAAGAGCGGTGCTGCCAATGAGCTGGGCCTTGCTGACCTGGATGACTACAAGGTGTCTGTTTCCTCCGAGACCACCACGCGTGTCATTACGCTTTCGGTTACCGGCACCGATGCCAAGGAGACGGCTAAGGTCGCAAAGGCCATGGCCAGCTCGGTGAGTACGGTCGCTCAGAACGTCGGCGCTGCCCAGAGCATCAACGTTATCGACGAGGCTAAGACTCCCGAAGTCCCCAGCGGCCCCAAGCGCACGCTGTACGTTGCTGTCGCGTTCCTCGCCGGTATCTTTATCGCAGTTGCCTATGTCGTTTTGGCAGACATGCTCAATACTCGCATCCGCGGTGCCGAAGAGGCAGAAGAGCTCCTGGGCATTCCCGTTGTTGGCCGAATTCCGGCTATGAAAGGTGGTAAATAGGCATGGCTAAGGCAAAGAACACCGATAAGCTCGTTGTACAGAATGCCGCCAAGACCCTTCTGGCCAACATCCGCTTTGCGAGCGTGGACGACCCCATTCGCACCATCACCGTTACCTCCTCGATTCCCAACGAGGGCAAGTCTACGGTTTCCATTAACCTTGCTCAGGCAATTGCCACGAGTGGCAAGTCCGTGCTCCTGGTTGAGGCCGATATGCGCCGCAGGTCCCTTTCCGATATGCTCGGCGTTCGTTCGCGCGGCGGACTCTATGCGGTTCTTTCCGAGCAGATCTCCATTGACCAGGCAATTGTCGAGACGGGTCAGAAGAACTTCTACTTCCTTGATGCCGAGCCGCATATTCCCAATCCTGCCGACATCATCGTCTCTCACCGCTTTGCCAAGCTGGTAAAGGCACTGTCTGCTAAGTTCCAGTACGTCATCTTCGACGCTCCCCCGGTCGGCACCTTCATCGATGCTGCCGAGATTGCCAGCCTGACCGACGGCACGCTGTTCGTGGTGCGCGAGGACTTCACCAAGCGCGAGGAGGCGCTCAACGCCATCGGTCAGCTTAAGAAGTCCGAGAAGGTCAAGCTCATCGGTACCGTTATGAACTACTGCGAGACCGAGACCAGCGAGTACTACTACTCCTACTACACCAAGGACGGTAAGAAGGTTAAGAAGGGCTCCGACGATCAGGGGACTTCCAAAAAGGGCATCTTCACCAACCGAGCAAACGTTTAGTTGATTAAGGCTGACCTATGCGTGACATTCATTGCCATATCTTGCCGGGTGTAGACGACGGCGCCGCCGATCTCGATGAGAGCTTGGCGATGCTCGAGGCTGCCAAGCGGGCCGGTGTAACCAGAATCGTTTGCACTCCTCACTGCCGTGATCCCTATTTTGATTACGACAAGATGTGGGATGCCTTTGAGCTGCTGCGTGATAACGCTGACGGTTTTCCGCTCCAGATGGGCTTCGAGGTCAACCATCGAAAGCTCGTTGAGCTTGGTATCGATGCCGCGGAGCACTTGCATTTCGATGGGACCAACGAGTTTCTGCTCGAACTTTCGACGCATGCCGATGCGTATGCGTTTAGAGAGTACGAGAACACGATTTACGATTTGCAGTGCCGTGGCTACCAGGTGATCATCGCTCATCCTGAGCGCTATCGTGCGGTTCAAAAGGATGTAAGCGTGGCGGAGCGTCTGGTCGATATGGGCTGCAAGCTGCAGGCTTCGGCGGACTTTATTGCCGGCGGTCGCTTTGGTCGCGAGAAAAAGCCGGCACAGCGCCTGTTCGATCAGAACCTGTACAGCTTCATCGCGAGCGATGCCCATAACGTGGGTCATTACGACTGCCTGGCGAAGGCTCGCGCGAAGTTTAGTGTGCGCGGAGCTCATTTTCGCTAAAATCTGTCCCTAACGTTCGCATTGAATGAAAGGGCAGCCATGGATATCCAACTTAAGACGGGATGCTTTGATGACGCGGCGTTGGTGCGCCGCGTCGTTTTTATGGACGAGCAGGGCTACGAGAATGAGTTCGACGCTATCGACGAGGATCCAAACTGCATTCATGTGACGCTCTATGTAGACGGCGAGCTTGCCGGTTGCTCGCGCGTGTTTCCCGAAGAGCTTGAGCGCGTGGCTGACGCAGAGGCCCCGGTGTTGCCGGCATGCGACATGGACGAAGGCGTTGCGGCGGGGGAGACCTACATTATGGGGCGCGTCGCCGTGCTGCCGGCTATGCGTCGTCGCGGACTGGCGAGTGCGATCGTGGAGACCAGTGCTTCGTGTGCACGCGATGCCGGCGCCAAGCTTATTAAGCTGCATGCGCAGGAATACGTGCTGCCGCTCTATGTAAAGGCGGGCTACACGCAAATTGCCCCGGTAGATTACGAAGACGAGGGCCAGCCCCATGTCTGGATGGCCAAGCGCGTAGATGGCAGATAGGGACGTTCCTTTTCTGCCGGCAGCTGGGGACACTCCTCGGCAATTGACGCATTGGAGCGCTCGGACATACAGTTTTTCGATTCCGTATGTATATATGCGCGCTATTGGGTTATAAAATCTAAGTCTGAACATAGCAGGTCTGCGATGCGGCTCGGGCAACCGGGCCGTTTTTGCGGACGGGGGTAGCGCGAAAGGACTGCACATGCGTCAATTTAAGACCGAGAGCAAAAAACTGCTCGACCTCATGATCAACTCCATCTACACCAATAAGGAAATCTTCCTGCGCGAGCTTATCTCTAACGCGAGCGACGCCGTCGACAAGCTCAACTTTAAGAGCCTGCAGGATCCGAGCGTCAAGATCAACCAGGGCGACCTGGCCATTCGCGTCTCCTTTGATAAAGACGCCCGCACCATTACCATCTCGGATAACGGCATTGGCATGACCGCCGAGGAGCTCGAGCGCAATCTGGGCACCATCGCCCATTCCGGCTCCGAGGAGTTTAAGACCGAGAACGCCGAGCAGCAGGGCTCCGATGTCGACATCATCGGCCAGTTTGGCGTGGGCTTCTACTCTGCCTTTATGGTTGCCAGCCATGTGAAGGTCGTCAGCCGCGCCTATGGCGAGGATGTCGCCCATGTGTGGGAATCCGACGGTCTTGAGGGCTACACCATCGAGGACGGTGAGCGCGCCGAGCACGGTACCGATGTCATCCTGACGCTGCGCGAGAACGAGAAGCTCGATGCCGACGGCGAGGCCGAGACCTACGATCGCTTCCTGACCGAGTGGGGTCTCAAGAGCCTGATTCAGCAGTACAGCAACTATGTGCGCTACCCGATTCAGATGATGGTGTCCAAGAGCCGCCAGAAACCCAAGCCCGAGGACGCCGGCGACGATTACAAGCCCGAGTACGAGGACTACCAGGAGCTCGAGACCGTCAATTCCATGACACCGATCTGGAAGAAGCGCAGCTCCGATGTCGAGCAGAAGGACTACGACGAGTTCTACAAGTCCACGTTCCACGACTTTGACGATCCTGCGCGCACCATCAGCTTCCATGCCGAGGGCACGCTCGAGTACGATGCCCTGCTGTTTGTGCCGGGCCGCGCGCCGTTCGATCTGTACAGCAAGGATTACGAGAAGGGTCTGGCACTCTACAGCTCCAACGTCCTGATCATGGAGAAGTGCGACGACCTGCTGCCCGACTACTACAACTTTGTCCGCGGCGTCGTGGATTCCGCCGATGTGTCGCTCAACATCTCGCGTGAGACGCTGCAGCAGAACCGTCAGCTCAAGGCCATCGCCAAGCGTGTGGAAAAGAAGATCACCGCCGACCTTGAGGATATGCGTGACAACGACCGCGAGGCCTACGAGAAGTTCTTTGAGAACTTTGGCCGCGGTCTTAAGTACGGCATCTACTCGAGCTATGGCATGAAGGCCGATGAGCTCGCCGATCTGTTGCTGTTCTGGTCTGCCAAGGAACAGAAGATGATTACCCTGGCCGAGTATGCCAAGGGCATGCCCGAGGATCAGAAGGCCATCTACTACGCCGCCGGCGACTCGCGTGAGCGCTTGGCCAAGATGCCCGTGGTAAAGGGCGTGCTCGACCGCGGCTATGACGTGCTGCTGCTGACGCAGGACGTGGATGAGTTCACCTTCCAGGCTATGCGTGAGTACGTTGCCGCCGATATGCCCAAGATCTACGAGGACGATGCCGCCCGCGAGGCTGCCGAGAAGGCCGTGGCCGATGGTGCCGAGCCCGAGGTTGAGGATCGTCACCTGGAGCTCAAGAACGTCGCAACCGGTGATCTTGACCTGGCGACCGAGGACGAGAAAAAGGAGGCCGAGGACGCCACCAAGGAGAACGAGGACCTCTTCAGCGCTATGAAGGAGGCACTCGGTGACAAGGTCGAGAAAGTTGCCGTCTCCGCGCGCCTGACCGATGCCCCCGCTTGCATCACCACCGAGGGCCCGCTTTCGCTCGAGATGGAGAAGGTGCTCCAGAAGGGTCCCGAGGGCGCGCCCGACGGTATGCCCAAGAGCCAGCGCGTGCTCGAGCTCAACGCCAAGCACCCGGTCTTTTCCAAGCTCGTCGCCGCTCAGAAGGCGGGCGACGCCGACAAGATCAAGCAGTACTCCGGTTTGCTCTATGACCAGGCCCTGCTGGTCGAGGGCATCCTCCCCGAGGATCCCGTAGCCTTCGCGGCGGCTGTTTGCAACTTGATGTAGTTCGGGGATACGGCACCGTAACTAGATTAGAACGAGAGTGGATAATCTCCCACTTTTGGCTCGAATGCGGGCTTGAAGTGAGAGATTTTCCACTCTCGTTTCCTTTTGAATGATCCCTCCGTCCCCAAGGGATCATTTATTTGTGCGGGTTGTGGTTTTGTGACCTGCTGAAATTTAAGATACTGTACAACTGTACGTTAACTCATCTTCGTAGTATATTGCTACCCGCAAAACTCAACACCATTGTGCTTTGAGACGTTAAAGCGCCTACTACAATGGTTGTCGATAGTACGATTCGATTTAACGACAGGATGGATGGTCCAAGCGTGAGTCTCGGCAGCAAACTATCCAATGCAAAGGTGTCCTTTGCGATATTTAAGCGCGACATTAAGCGACTGCTTGTGAACCCCGTCGCCCTGGTGGTTACCCTAGGCGTGTGCGTTATTCCCTCGCTGTATGCCTGGTATAACATCGTGGCAAACTGGGATCCGTATGGAAACACCCAAGGCATCAAGATTGCTATCGCCAACAACGATCGAGGCACCCAAAACGACTTGGTGGGTGAGCTCAACGCTGGCGACAAAGTGGTCGACCAGCTCAAGGAGAATCATCAGTTGGGCTGGACGTTCGTCGACTCGACGGCCGATGCCAAGGAGGGCGTCGAGAGCGGCGAGTACTATGCCGCTATCGTGATTCCCAAGAACTTCTCGGATAACCTGGTTTCGATGCTCGACGGCAACTACCATCAGCCCAAGCTCACGTACTACGTCAATGAGAAGAAGAGCGCCATTGCGCCCAAGGTTACCGATACCGGTGCAAACACCATCGAGGAGCAGATCAACTCGGAATTTGTCTCTACGGTAGGCAAGACTGTTGCCGGTATCGCCAAGGATGCCGGTGTCGATTTAAAGGACAAGGCAACCCAGACTCAGGACTCGCTGGCAAGTTCGGTGTCCGAGGCGTCCGACACCTTGGGCGAGGTGCGCGATTCGATTGGCGATATGAATGCCGCCATCGATAAGACGAGTGGCGCTATCGCCTCGGCTGATGCGGCACTTGCCGGCTTGCAAGGCCAGGCACCGTCGCTGACGCAGGCGATCTCCCAGGGCAACGACCTGCTGAGCGAAGCTCGCACCACGGCGGGCAACTCTATCGCCTCGCTCTCCAAGGCGCTCTCGGAAGGCAGCCTTGCGCTCACCAAGACGTCGGCCTCTGCGAACGCTGCCATCGGCAAGCTGACGGGCGCGGTCACATCTACGACCACCCGTATCGACAACTCGCTCGAGTCTCTTCAAGCGACGATCGACCACAATAAGGCCGTTATCGGGCACTTGGAGATTCTCGCCAATGACACGTCGACAGGTTCCGAGGAAATTGACGCGCGCATTGTATCGACCATCGATTTGCTTCGAGAGCAGAATGAAAAGCTTCAGAGCATCAAGGACGGTCTGTCCGCGCAGTCGAGCGCCATGGCGAATGACGCAGCGGCTGTTTCGGGTGCCAGTGACGCTATCAATAACGCAATTCATACCGGTGCGACCAACCTTGGCCAAGCCCAGACGGACTTGGGCCAAAACGCGCTGCCGAAGGCCTCGAGCGCGCTCGACTCTTTTGCTGCCGTTTCGGGCGACCTGACCGGTATCGTCTCGGGTATGACACCTACACTTGCAAATGCGCGCGGCACGTTGGCGCAGCTTAGCGCTACGCTCGGCCAGGCCAAGACCACGCTGTCCCAGACCGATTCCTCGCTTGCCAAGGTCCAGGACAAGCTTGCAACCGCCGCCAATGACATCGCGGCGCTGCAGACCTCCGAGTCCATGGGCGAGCTGGCCGATCTGATGGGCGTCGATGTCAATGACGTGGCAGATTTCATGGCGTCTCCGGTTGAGTTGACGTCCAAGTCAATCTATCCGGTCAAGAGCTTTGGCTCGGGCATCGCTCCCTTCTACACCAATCTGGCGCTTTGGGTGGGCGGCTATGTGCTCATCGCCATTTACAAGCTCGAGGTCGACCGTGAAGGTGTTGGCAGCTTTACGGCGCGCCAAGGCTACTTTGGCCGCTGGTTGCTCATGGTGATCCTGGGCGCGTTGCAGGCCATCATCGTTACGGTAGGCGATCTGGTGATTGGCGTGCAGTGCGTCAGCCCGCTGCTGTTCGTGCTGGGCGGCATCGCCATTTCGTTCACCTACGTCAATATCATCTATGCGCTGTCCACCACGTTTAAGCATATCGGCAAGGCTATCGGCGTCATTCTCGTCATCGTGCAGATCCCGGGTTCGTCGGGCATGTACCCCATCGAGATGATGCCCGGCTTCTTCCAGTGGCTGCACCCGCTGCTGCCCTTTACCTACGGCATCAATCTGCTGCGCGAGACGGTCGGCGGCATGTATTCGTTCAACTACCTGTTTAACCTGTGCATTCTGGGCGTGTTCTTGATCGTGGCGCTCTTTATCGGCCTGCAGCTGCGTCCGCTGCTGCTCAACCTTAACCTGCTCTTTGATAAACAGCTCTCCACGACCGGTATGATGATTTGCGAGTCCAACGACCTGCCGCGCCAGCGCTACTCGCTGCGCACGGCCATGCGCGTCATGCTCGATTCCGATTCGTACCGTCGCGAACTGCTCGATCATGCGGTCGCCTTTGAACATCGCTACCCGTACTACATCAAGGGCGGTTTTGCCGCCGTGGTGGGCGTTCAGGTCCTGCTCTTTGTCCTGTCGACGGTTCTCGATATCGACAATAACGGCAAGATCATCCTGCTGGTCATTTGGATCATCTCGGTTATTGCCATCTGCGGCTGGCTTATCAATATCGAATATATCCGAGCGAGCCTCAATACCCAGATGCGCATCTCGGCGCTTTCGGATGAGGACCTGCGTCGCGAGATGCGCGAACACACGGCCGCCATTCCTGCCGCCCGCCACATGTTTGGCCTCAACGCCAGCGAGCGTGGTGCCAAGGGCGGCGATCAGTCCACGGGCCGCTTGCCGCATATCGGCTCGCACCATAAATCTCAGGGCAGCGACAGCACAGCCACAAATGATGGAGATACCACCGCGCTTGGCAAGCACTCCAAAGGAGGTGAGGCATAAATGGAGAACATCCTGCATCTGTTTAAGCGCGATGTCCAAAATGTGTCTCGCTCCGTGATCGGCTTGGTTGTCGTGATGGGCCTCATTATCGTACCGTGTCTGTACGCGTGGTTTAACATCGCCGGCAGCTGGGATCCGTACGGCAACACCGGCAATCTTAAGATCGCCGTGGTCAACACCGATGAGGGTTACGAGAGCGATTTGATCCCCGTCGAGGTTAACGTGGGCGAAAACGTGACCGCCACCCTACGCGGCAACGAGAGCTTCGATTGGGTTGTGCTCAACAATCGCGAAAAGGCTATCGAGGGCGTTAAGTCGGGCGCGTACTATGCTGCCGTCGTTATCCCCAAAACGTTTAGCACTGACATGATGACGCTTTTCTCGACCGACGTGAAGCATGCCGATATCGAGTTCTACGAGAATCAGAAGGCCAACGCCATTGCGCAGATCGTGACCGAGAAGGGTTCGAGCGCCGTCCAGAGCCAGGTTAACAAAACTTTTACCGAGACCATTACGACGATCGGTCTTAAGACGGTGTCCAGCCTGCTCGATTACATGAGCACCGACCAGGTGGGTAACTTTATCGCCAACCTGTCCTCGACGCTCGGCGATTCGATTGAGGACCTGCGAGACGTTCGGGCAAATGCTTCGTCGCTGGCGGGCATTTTGAGCTCCACGTCCGATTCGCTGACGTCGGCGAGCGGCATGCTCAAGCAGACGGGCACGGTCGATGAGTCAACGAAGCAGCTGATGGAGCATGTCAAGAGCGGTATTAGCGATTCCAAGGAAGCGCTGAAGGACGCCAACGACGCCATCAATGCCGCGATTGACGGAAGCGCGGGCTCGTTTGACAACGTGTCCGCCGAGCTTGCGAAGGCATTTGATGCCGCGAATCAACATGTCGACCTTACAGTGTCCCAGCTCAACGATGCCGCGGCGGCGCTCAACACGCGTGCCGACGATATCGACGCCACGGCCGACCAGCTCCGCAGCTTTGCCGATCAGGTGACTGACGAAAAACTCCAGGACAGCCTCAAGTCTGTGGCAACATCGCTGAGCAGGATTGCTGTGGAGTATCGCAACAACGCCAAGGACTTGACGGCCACCGCGAAGTCTCTCTCTGACAGCATGGCAGAGGTTAATAAGTCGCGTGCCGAGGTCGATCAGGCAATCGCGGATGCCAAGGCTGGTATCTCGGGCGCCAAGACTGACTACGACTCTACGTTTTCGGCCAAGGCAAAGGAGCTCAAGAAGACCATCTCGGGCGTTTTGGATTCGCTGAACGGTATTTCGAACGATCTGGATAGTGCTGTTGCTGGCCTGACCGACGCATCCGGTTCGCTGGCAAAGGGCCTCTCCAAGGCTGCAAAGCTGGTCAACAAGGCTTCTGATCAGCTGGGCGAGGCGTCGGACAAGATCAGTGCGTTTAAGGACGAGCTCGACGGCGCCTTGATGTCGGATGACCTCGCTACGATCAAGACGATGATCGGCAATGATCCCGAGGGTCTGGCCGTGTCGCTTTCCGGCCCCGTCGCGCTCGATCGCAAGCCGGTCTATCCGATCCGCAACTACGGTTCGGCCATGGCACCGTTCTACACGATTCTGTCGCTCTGGGTGGGCTCGATTGTGCTGGCGGCCATGATGAAGGTCTCGGTTGACGATGAGCTTATCAACGAGCTCATCCCCGTGCGCCTGCACGAGATCTACCTGGGCCGCTACCTGTTCTTTGGCGGTCTGGCCCTGCTGCAGGCAACGCTCGTGTGTGCGGGCGACATCCTGTTCTTTGGCATCCAGTGCGACGACCCGCTGCAGTTTGTGCTGGCGGGCTGGGTCGCGAGTCTCGTGTTCTCCAATATCGTCTACACGCTTACGGTTTCGTTTGGCGATATCGGCAAGGCGCTCGCCGTCGTGCTGCTGGTCATGCAGGTCGGCGGTTCGGGCGGCACGTTCCCCATCGAGATGACCGGCCCCGTGTTCCAGGCGATCTATCCGTTCCTGCCGTTCACCCACGGCATCAACGCCATGCATGCCGCCATGGCCGGTGCGTACCACATGGAGTACTGGATTGAGCTAGGCATTCTGGCGAGCTATCTGATTCCGTCGCTGGCACTGGGCGTCGTCTTCCGCCGCCCGGTCATCAAAGCCAACGACTGGATCATCGAAAAACTGGAGTCAACCAAATTGATTTAGTTCAGCAACGTAAACGCCGTCGGAACATCGAGATCTTCCAACCCGATGCTTTAGCGTAGTGAATTGCACGGGCTGCTTGGTTGTTGCTACAGTAGCGGGGCGTGCCGGGGGTCCGGTGCGCCCTGCTTTTATTTGACCATGAGGCGGCACGCAGCCATGCGCGTGCGGACACCACGCCCAGATTGAGCGCGAGGATGCCCTATGGCCCAGCATGCCACTGACAATATCGAAATGATGCCCGATAGCCCTGTTGCTCGCGAGGACCTGGGCGCGGGCGGCACCTCCCGCGGCGCCGGCGCTCGCTCGCCGCTGTTCTGGAAAGTCCTGCTGCTTTCGGTGGCAGTCGTCTGGGGCTACTCCTTTACGACCATGAAGGACGCGCTCGACACCATTCCGGTGTTCGAACTGCTCTACGTGCGCTTTCTGCCTGCGGCGTTGGTCATGTTTTTCATCTTCCACAAGCGCATCATCGCGCACCTCAACGCCCGCAACCTTATCGTCGGACTTGGCATGGGCGCACTTATGTGGGCCGCCTACGCCCTGCAGACAGTCGGTCTGGCGCACACCACGGCGGGCAAGAATGCTTTTTTGACGGGCACGTATTGCATCGTTGTGCCGTTCGCGAGCTATTTTCTGAGCGGCGAAAAACTCACCCGCTATAACCTGGGCGCGGCGCTGCTGTGCTTGGCGGGCATTGGCTTGGTGGCGCTCGATAGCGTTGAATTCAACATCGGTGATGTCATTACGCTGGCGGGTGCGGTCTTTTTCGCCATCCAGATGGCGGTGACTGCCAAGTACGGTCGCAAAATGGACATCAACGTCATCACGTTTTGGATGTTTGTGGGCAACGGCGTGCTGAGCCTGATCTCGTCGCTGTTATTCGAGACCCAAGCGCCTCTGTCCGTGTGGACGCCGAGCTTTATCAGCGCGATGGCGTTTCTCTCGGTTGGTTGCACATGCGCGGCTCTGCTCATCCAAAACGTCGGCTTGGCGCATGTCTCGGCCTCGACGGGCTCACTGCTCCTTTCGATGGAGTCGCCTTCGGGCGTGCTGTTCTCGGTGCTGCTGATGGGGGAGGCGCTCACCTCGCGCCTGCTCGCCGGCTTCGCGCTCATCTTTCTTTCGATTATCTTGAGCGAGACGCATTTCGATTTCTTGCGCCGAAAATCACACCCGCAATTGTAAACAACTTGTTGCGCCGCCCTCCCAGGGCGGCATTTTTATGTCATGCCCTTACAGTTGTACCTTGCACTTTACGCTATCAAAGTGCGTGCTGCAAAAACGTTACTGGAGGGCTTCTATGGCATCAGCTCTGTCCGATTTTCAACCGCAACCAGCGCCCCAGGCCACCGCGGCGGCGCAGGCCGCTATCGGTGACGGTCTTGTCGCAGAAGCTCAGGCTTTTGCAGACGAGCTCGCTGCATGGCGACACGATCTACACCAGATGCCCGAGCTGGGTAACAATCTTCCGCAGACGTCTGCCTATATCCAGGCACGTCTGGACGAGATGGACATCCCCCATACCACGCTAGTCGACGGTTCCTGCGTCGTTGGCCTGATCGGTGCCGGTGCGGCCGCTCAGGGCAATGGCACGTGCAAGGACGAGCAGGCCGGAACGGTCGTCATGCTCCGAGGCGATATGGATGCCCTTCCCGTTGCCGAGGAATCCGGCGAGCCCTTTGCATCCACCAACGGCTGCATGCACGCTTGCGGTCACGATATGCACGCGACGGCGCTGCTTGGTGCGGCTCGTATGCTCAAAGCGCGCGAGGCAGAGCTTGTTGATGCCAACGCTACGGTCAAGTTGCTGTTCCAGCCGGGCGAGGAAACCTTTGAGGGTGCCCGCGCTGCCATCGCCGATGGCCTGCTGCAGAACCCGCGCCCCCAGGCTGCCTTTGCCATGCACGTCAACAGCCAATCGCCGCTCGGCCTGGTGCTCTATGGGAGCCCGGCGCTTTCGGGCGTGTACGGTTTTCGCATCACGCTTCAGGGCAAGGGCGGCCATGGCTCGAGCCCCGAGATTTGCATCGACCCCATCACGGCCGGCGTCCATGTGCATCTGGCGCTTCAGGAGCTCATCGCTCGCGAAGTGCCGGCGGCCAAGGAGGTCGCACTTACCGTCGGTAAGTTTGCTGGCGGCCTGGCGGCCAACGTCATCCCCGACACCTGCGTGCTCGAGGGAACGCTGCGCGGCTTTGATGTTGAGCTCATGGCTCACCTCAAGACCCGCATCGCCGAGGTCGTTAACGGCGTTGCCGCAACATATCGTACGCCGCCGACCATCGAGACGCTTTCGGATGTTCCGCCGCTTGTACTCGACAGCGATATGACCCAGGCGTCGCTTGGCTACGTGGGCGCAGTGCTGCCCAAGGCGGCTTTCTTGCCGCTTTTCCATGCCATGGCGAGTGAAGACTTCGCGCTTATCTCGAGCGAGATTCCGAGTGCGTACTTTACCGTGGGCGCGGCCGTAGCCGACACGGACGAACACTTTGCCCAGCATCATCCCAAGGCGCGCTTTAACGATGCCGAGCTTCCCCTCGGCGCCGCGGCCTATACCGCCGTCGCTTTGGGCTATATCGCCGACCACCGGTAGCACCCAGCCTTGTCTTTCAAGCCTGCGGGCATGGCCGTAAGGCCTATGCCCTTGTCTTTCAAGGCAATCTTGGGCACTACCGGCGCCCGGCGCCGGCTATTCGTTTGTTAAATAAGGAGCAGTATGCCCCAGCAGCGTAAGTTCTTCCCCGGCTGGCTCGTGGTGGCCTCCGGCTTCGTGATCATGGCCACGTGCTACACGATTTTCGTCAACTGCATGAGCCTGTTCCAGCCGCTGATCGTCAGCGACCTGGGCATTTCCCTTGCGCAGTACAACATCTCCAATGCCATCTCCACCGTAGTGAGCGTCGTGGGTTCGCTCGTTATCGGCCATGTTGCCGATAAGGTGAGTGGCCGCGTATTGGGCTCGCTCACCGTTATCGCTACCTCGGCGGTGCTTGCCGGCATGAGCTTTGTCGGTGAGCTGTGGCAGGTCTACGTGCTCTTTGCCGTTTCGGGCTGCTTCGCTGTGGCCTCGACCCGTCTGCTCATTAGCCTGGTGACCGCCAACTGGTTTACCGCCAAACGCGGCCTTGCCATTTCCATCGCACTTTCGGGCTCGGGCTTTGGCGGCGCTATTCTGTCTCCCATCGTGAGCTCGCTTATCGTGAGCGTTGGCTGGCGTTCTGCCTTCCTGGTGCTCGCGGCTATCTGCATGGTGGCGGCGCTGCCCATCACGGCCTATTCCTTCCGCACCAAGCCTTCCGAGATCGGCCTTAAGCCGCTCGGCGAGAACCCAGGCGATCCGTTCGTCTCGACGGCTGGCGACAAGGACGAGCACACGGCGCCCGAGGTTAGCGTCGGCTGGTCTCGTATCAAGAAGAGCCCGGCGTTTTGGCTGCTCGTCGTTGTCTTCCTCTTTATGGGCTTGGTCAATGGCGCCATCCTGCCCAACCAGGTTACCAACATGACGAGTGTTACCGTCAACGGTGCCAAGATCGTCACGGGCGGCCACGATCCCATGTGGGCGGGTACCGTGCTTTCAGTCTATATGGTTACCGTCGTTATTGCCAAGATTTCGCTCGGTGCGATCTACGACCGCTTTGGTCTGCGCTTTGGCAATATCCTTGGCTCCGTTGCGTGCATTATCGCCTGCGTGGCGCTGTGCTTCCCGACGACGGACCTCGGTCCTATTGTCGCCGCTGTGAGCTTTGGTATCGGAACGTGCATGGGCACCATTACGCCCACGATCGCGGCTTCCAAGCAGTTTGGCATGGCCGACCTCGGTAAGGTCACGGGCACCATTACCTCGCTCGAGATGGTCGGTGGCACCGTAGGCGCCATTGTCTCGGGCGTGCTGTTCGATGCCACGGGCTCCTTTGCGAGCACCTGGATCGTTTGCCTGGCGTGCTCCGTGGTCATGCTCGTGTTCCTGTTGGCATCCGAGCCCATCGCCGCCAAGCTGCGCGCGTGCGTGGCGGGGGAGTAGACGTCCGTCGCTCTTTTCTGTTCGCCCCGTTCTGTCCGTGGCCGCCTTGGAAGCCGAATGGATGCTCGTACCATCATTCGGTTTCCAAGGCGGCCACGGGCCTACGAAATGATCCCTTTTCCTCCGTCCCTAACAGATCACGTGATCCGAAGGGGACGGAGGAAAACGGATCACAAACAGCGACGGCGCGTCTGGCCGAACGAGTCCCCATACCCTCGTTCGGTCAGGCGCGCCGCCGCGTTGCTGCTTTGTGCCGTATAATGACCACTACCTATGACGCGATACAAAAGAAAGGTGTTTGCCCATGCAGGCACAGAAGGCGGAGGGAACCCGCGACCTTATCGGCGCCGAGATGCGCGCCTGGCAAAAGATGCAGCAGATCGCTGCCGGCGTATTCGAGCCGTTTGGCTTTAAGCCTATCGAGACGCCCGCGATCGAGCAGGTGGACGTCTTTGTCCACGGTATCGGCCAGTCGACCGACGTCGTGCGCAAGGAGATGTTCCGCGTCTTTAGCGGCGCCAACCTGGAGCGCGTCTTTACCGAGGGTACCGATACCAAGCTCAAGCCCAAGCAGCGCTTGGCGCTTCGCCCCGAGGGCACGGCCGGTGTGGTGCGCGCCGTCGTGGAGAACAACCTGGTGCCTCAGGGCTCCACGCCGTTTAAGGCCTACTACGCCGAGGCCATGTTCCGCGGCGAGCGTCCCCAGAAGGGCCGCCTGCGCCAGTTCCACCAGGTGGGTATCGAGTGGCTCGGCGCTCCCGATCCGGCGGCAGACGCCGAGTGCATCATCATGCTCATGGAGTTCTACAAGCGCCTGGGCTTCGACCTTTCCAAGCTTCGCCTGCTTATTAACTCGATGGGTGACGCCCAGTGCCGTCCGGCTTACCGCGAGCAGGTTAAGCAGTTCATCCTCGATCACGCAGACGAGATGTGCGACGAGTGCCGCGAGCGCGCCGAGCTCAACCCGCTGCGCGCCTTCGACTGCAAGAACGACCATTGCCGCGAGATCATGGCCGAGGCCCCGCTGATGGGTGACAATCTGTGCGACGAGTGCCGCGAGCACTACGAGCAGGTCAAGCGCTATCTGGATGCCGCCGGTATCGAGTATGTCGAGGATCCCACCTTGGTGCGCGGCCTGGACTACTACACCCGTACTGTCTTTGAGGTCGAGGCCCCTGGCGCCGGCGTCGGCTCCATCGGTGGCGGCGGCCGCTACGATGGCCTCGTTGAGCTCGAGGGCGGCAAGCCCACGGCAGGCGTCGGCTTCGCTGTCGGTTTTGAGCGCGCCCTGCTGGCCCTGCAGGCCTTTGGCAGCGACCTGGGTGCCGAGGAGGTCCCGTGCGTCTACGTTGCCAACGCCGGCAAGGAGTTGCGCCAGAACGTCTTCGCCATTACGCAGGAGCTTCGCGCCGCAGGTATCGTGACCGAGGCCGACTATCAGGGCCGTTCGCTCAAGGCCCAGTTTAAGCAGGCCGATAAGGTAGGCGCCAAGCTCATCCTGGTCCTGGGTGGCGACGAGCTTGCCGCCGGCAAGGTCAAGGTGCGCGACATGGAGAGCCATGACGAGGTGCTGGTCGATTTGGCCAACGTCGTCGAGGCGGTTCGCGAGCGCCTGTAGCGCATGATTTTTGAGCTGCGGGCCTGCTAACGTGCCCTGCTCATGGAGAGCGATTGTTACGGGGGTGTTTCGCTTTTATGCGGAATGCCCCCGTTTACGTATGCCGCCCACCGAGAAATACGACCATTTAGGGCAAAAACCCTTGCAATGCAGAAAATACTTTTGTGTGGTAAAGCGCAATCAGTGTCGAAAGTATTTCTCAAGCGCCTATAATGAATACCGCATGTTACGTGCATAGAAGGAGGAATGGGAGGAAACGTGGCTGAGAACCTAAGCAACCAGTCTGTACCCGAAGCCGCGGCGCGCGTCGCTGCCGCGGTCAACCGCCTCGTTAACCGAATCGGCTCGAATGCCGAGTCCAGGGAGCGTCTCGCCGAGATCGAGATCCCCGAGGAGCTGCGCGACAATCTGGCGTTGTTCCTGCGCCTGGAGCGTCGTGTGCTTAGCGAGTATGATCCTGAGATCGCGGACCTGTTCGACAAGATCCTGTCGGCCGAGATTGTGGCCAATGCCGGTAACCCCGGTACCCGCGCTGCCGACGAGGCCGTCGACGAGCAGGGCGTGCCCACCGCCGACGAGCCCACTGCCGTGGCATTTCGTGAGGTCGTCGATCTGATCGACAGCCTGCCGCTCGATAAGCAGCAGGTCATTGTCCGCGCCTTTACGAGCTTCTTCCATCTGGCAAATCTGTCGGAGGAGAACTACCGTGTGGCGCAGCTGCGCGAGCGCGAGGCCGGCGCATCGACCGATACCGAGGTCGATCCCGCCAACGAGCTCACCGTCGCCTATCACCAGTTGGTAAACGAGATGGGCGTCGAGGGTGCCAACGAGCTGCTCGGCAAGCTTGAGTTCCATCCCGTCTTTACCGCGCATCCCACTGAGGCCCGTCGTAAGGCCGTCGAGGGCAAGATTCGCCGTATCTCCAACCTGCTGGAGGAGCGTCCGCGTCTGGGCGGCTCCGACCTGGTGGAGAACGAGCGCCATATGCTGCAGGAGATCGACGCCCTGGTGCGTACGAGCCCCATCGCGCTCAAGAAGCCCACGCCGGTCGAGGAAGCCGATACCATCATCGACATCTTCGATAACACGCTGTTCGACGTTATCCCCGTCATCTATCGTCGTTTTGACGACTGGGTGCTGGGCGACAAGGCCGGTACCGTGCCGCCGCTGTGCCCGGCGTTCTTCCATCCCGGCAGCTGGATCGGTTCCGACCGCGACGGTAACCCCAACGTCACCGCCAAGGTGAGCCGTGAGGTCGCCGCCAAGTACTTTACCCACATGGTGCTCAAGCTCGAGGACAAGTGCCGCCGCATCGGCCGCAACCTGACGCTCGAGGCCACCTACAGCAAGCCGTCTGCCGAGCTCATCAACCTGTGGAACCATCAGGTCGAGATGAGTACCCAGTACACGGCCCGCGCCGAGCTGATTTCCGAGCACGAGCCGCATCGCGCCGTCATGCTCGTCATGGCCGACCGTCTGAACGCCACCGTGCGCCGTATCACCGACACCATGTACCACAGCGCCGACGAGTTCCTGGATGACCTGCGCGTCGTCCAGCGCTCGCTGGCTGCCTGCGGTGCCGTCCGTGCTGCCTACGGTCCGGTCCAGACCATCATCTGGCAGGTCGAGTCCTTCGGCTTCCATATGGTCGAGATGGAGTTCCGTCAGCACTCCGTGGTGCACGCCCGCGCCCTCAAGGATATCCACGAGAACGGTATCCATGGCGATCTGCAGCCCATGACGCGCGAGGTCATCGATACCTTCCGCGCTATCGGCTCCATCCAAAAGCGCTACGGCAAGAAGATGGCGCACCGCTACATCATCTCGTTCACCAAGAGCGCCCAGCATGTGGCCGACGTCTTTGAGCTGGCCCACCTGTCCTTCGCACACGAGGAGGATGTCCCCGAGCTCGACGTGATCCCGCTGTTCGAGCAGCTCGAGGACCTCGAGGGCTGCGTTGACGTGCTCGACCAGATGCTTACGCTGCCCGTGGTGCAGAAGCGCCTTGCCCAGACCAACCGCCGCATGGAGGTCATGCTGGGCTATTCCGACTCCTCCAAGGATGCCGGTCCTACCACGGCCATGCTCGCGCTGCACTCCGCGCAGGAGCGCATCGCCAAGTGGGCCGAGAAGAACGATATCGACCTGGTGCTCATGCACGGCCGCGGCGGTGCCGTGGGCCGTGGCGGCGGCCCGGCCAACAAGGCCGTGCTGGCGCAGCCCAAGGGTTCGGTCAACTGCTTCTTTAAGCTCACCGAGCAGGGCGAGGTCATCTTTGCCCGTTACGGCAACCGCACGCTGGCTCAGCGTCATGTTGAGTCCGTTGCCGCCGCAACGCTTTTGCAGTCGGCCCCGAGTGTCGAGAAGACCAACACCGAGACCACTCAGAAGTTCTGGGATATGGCCGAGAAGCTCAACACCGCAAGCCACGAGCGTTATCTGGACCTGCTGAACACCGAGGACTTTACACCGTGGTTCTCGACCGTGACGCCGCTGACCGAGGTCGGTCTGCTGCCGATCGGCTCGCGTCCCGCCAAGCGCGGCCTGGGTGCCAAGTCGCTCGACGACCTGCGTACCATTCCGTGGATCTTCAGCTGGAGCCAGGCACGCATTAACCTGGCCGCTTGGTACGGTCTGGGCACCGCCTGCGAGCAGCTTGGCGATCTTGACCAGCTCAAGGCTGCCTACCAGGAGTGGCCGTTCTTCCGCACCTTTATCGACAACATCGAGATGTCAATCGCTAAGACCGATCAGCGCATCGCCAAGATGTATCTGCACCTGGGCGATCGCCAGGATCTGTCCGAGAAGGTCTTTACCGAGATGCAGCTCACTCGTAAGTGGGTCCTTGCCATCGTCGGTGACGAGTGGCCGTTGCAGCGCCGTCGCGTGCTCGGCTGTGCTGTTCGCGTGCGTAACCCCTACGTCGACGCCCTGTCCATCGCCCAGGTCCGCGCCCTTCGCGAGGTGCGTATGAACCAGGACGAGATGGCCGAGGAGAAGAAGGCCGAGTACATGAGCCTGATTCTTTCGACTGTGACCGGCGTCTCGGCAGGACTGCAGAACACGGGGTAATCGATAGCCCTGTGGCTCTCACCGGGGCCCGATGGGTTTCCCTCTGAATGCGTCCTCGCACTTGAAGCCCCCTTATCCTGCTCCTTCGGAGCTGCGGATAAGGGGGCTTCGTGCTGCGGAATGCATTCAGAGGGAAACCCATCGGGTCCCTTCGTCCTCGGTCTTCGGGGATTAAAGTTGAGGAGAAGAACGGCGCGCTTCGCGCCTCGCGTCTTATCGATCGGGATTGAGATGCATGTGGCGCTTCTCGCCTTGCGACTGTAGCTGCCGCGGTCCCGTTTGGGATCGCGGCAGCTTTGTTGTGGGACAAATATGAACGTTGTGTTAATGAGTCGGTGGACGGTGGTGTTTTTCGGTGAGCGGCGTATCCTTCCAACGGTTTATCTAGTGTGTCAGTTGAAAGGAAGAGGGCGCTCATCATTGTTTGAATGTGAACTACCGTTTGACCACAAGACGTTGCATCTAGAGCTCGAGGATAAGAACTTCGCTGGTGTGATGGAGGGTCATCAAAACGAGTTTAAGACCACGAAATCGCAGGAAGAGCTGGTAGAGGAGTCGCTTACCAACCCTTATGGCTCGCCTTCGCTCGAGGAGCTTTGCGCTGGCAAGAAGGATATTGTCATCATTAGCTCCGACCATACGCGCCCCGTTCCCTCGCGTGTGACGATGCCGATTCTGCTGCATCACATCCATTCTGCTGCACCCGAGGCTCGCGTGCGTATTCTGGTTGCTACAGGTATGCATCGTCCGTCGACGCACGAGGAGCTCGTCAACAAGTACGGCGAGGAAATCGTTGCCAACGAGGAAATCGTTATGCATGTCGCGACTGACGACAGCATGATGAAAAAGATCGGCACCCTGCCTTCTGGTGGCGAGTGCATCATCAACAAGATTGCCGTCGATTGCGATCTGCTGCTTGCCGAGGGCTTTATTGAGCCGCACTTCTTTGCTGGTTTCTCTGGTAGCCGCAAGTCCGTCCTGCCTGGCATCGCCAGCTACAAGACCATCATGTACAACCACAACGGCCAGTTTGTGAACGATTCTCATTCGCGTGCCGGCAACCTGTGCCACAACCACGTGAGCGAGGACATGTTTGCCGCCGCCGAGATGGCTCACCTTGCCTTTGTGCTTAACGTGGTGCTCAACGGCAAGCACGAGGTCATCGGCTCCTTTGCCGGCGATATCCACAAGGCGCACGAGGCTGGCTGCGAGTTCGTGAAGTGCCTTGCCGGCGTTGATCCCGTCGAGTGCGAGATTGCCATCACCACCAACGGTGGCTACCCGCTCGACCAGAACATCTACCAGGCCGTGAAGGGCATGTGCTCTGCCGAGGCTACGCTTCCCGAGGGCGGCGTGATCATCGACGTCGCCGGCTGTGCCGACGGTCACGGTGGCGAGGGCTTCTATCACAACATCGCCGACAACGATCCGGCGGAGTTTGAGCGCGCTTGCATCGATCGTCCTAAGGACGAGACCCTGCCCGACCAGTGGACGAGCCAGATTTTCGCCCGCATCCTGGCGCATCACCCTGTGATCATGGTCACCGACCTGTGCGATCACCAGATGATCAAGGATATGCACATGACGCCGGTCAACACCCTCGATGAGGCGCTCAAGCTCGCCTTTGAGATGAAGGGTGCCGATGCCAAGGTGGCCGTCATTCCCGATGGCCTGGGCGTTGTTGTCGCTCAGCACTAGTGCGCGGCTCAAACGAATCGTTTATAACCGACAAGAAAGATAAGGTTTTATGCTTACCAAACTCCTCTGCGAATTCGGCGCAACGGCCCTCATGATCATCTTTGGCGTGGGCGTGCACTGCGATACCGTGCTCAAGGGCACCAAGTATCAGGGTTCCGGCCACATGTTTGCCATCACCACTTGGTCTTTTGGCATCTCGGTCTGCCTGTTTGTCTTTGGCGGCGCCGTGTGCATGAACCCCGCCATGGTGCTTGCCCAGTGCATCGTAGGCCTGGTGCCGTGGAGCAGCTGCATCCCCTTCATGATTGCCGATATGCTCGGCGGCTTTGTGGGCGCCGTAATCGCTTGGCTGATGTATGCCGATGAGTTCAAGGCTTCCGAGGGCGTCGTCGACCCCATTGCTCAGCGCAACATCTTCTCGACCAACCCCACCACCGAGGGCACGAACTATGCCCGCAACTTCTTCTGCGAGGCCATCTGCACCTTTGTGTTCATCAGCGCCATCCTTGCTGCCGCTAGCCGCGCCGGCGAGAACGTTTTGATGCTCGCTATCTGCGTCGGCCTGATCGTTTGGGCCGTTGGCATGGGCATGGGCGGCATCACCGGCTTCGCCATGAACCAGGCTCGTGACCTTGGTCCTCGCATGGCCTATCAGGTTCTGCCGATTAAGAACAAGGCCGACAACAACTGGAAGTACGGCCTGCTTGTTCCTGGCATTGCTCCGTTTATCGGTGCCGCTCTGGCTGCACTGTTTGTGCATGGTTTCTTGGGCATGTTCTAGTCCAAGGCTACATAGTTGTCCGCTGGCCGCATGGGGTAACTTCCCAGCGCGTCCTCGGACATGAAAGAACCCCCGCTGCGCACTTCGTGCGGCGGGGGTTCTTTCGTCCTGCGGAATGCGCTGGGAAGTTACCCCATGCGGCCAGCTGCGGAATCTTAGTCGCGTTGGAACAAGCAACCCAACATATATCTGAATTTGGATGGGAAGGGCTTGTTGCTGTTGAGGGCGTTGAGATGAGGGCGATACTTTGGGAAGGGATGACGTCTTGGGAGGAGGCGTCTATCTGAAGAGAGGCTTTATGGCCGAGAGGTAGTCTTTGGCTACGTCGGCTTTGTTTGCTTGGAAGTTGTGCCAGGCCCACCATTGGACGGTGGCTACGAAGCTTGAGGCTATGTGGTGTAGTAAGAAGCTGCGGTCCATGCTGCCGGCGGGGCCTGTGGGGTCGGCGGGGACGGTCTCGGCTGCGCGCGACATGATGGTCTTGCGGAGACAGTCGGCGAAGACGCGTGAGCCGGCGCCGGCTACGAGGGCTCGAACGCCCTGGCGGCGCTCCCAGAGGTTGTTGAGGATATGCTCGACCTGTACGAGTGGGTCGTCGAGGGGCGTACCGTCATCGTCGAGGGCATGGGTGCAGATATCGCACACGAGCTCAGCGAGCAGGTCATCTTTGCTCTTGAAGAGGCCGTAGAATGTCGCGCGGCCTACGTGAGCGCGCGCGATGATGTCGCCGACGGTAATCTTGCCGTAGTCCTCTTCGCGTAGCAGCTCGGAGAACGCCGCAACGATGGCAGCGCGGCTTTTTTCTTTGCGGGCATCCATGGTTATGCGTCCGCGTGAACGAGCAGGCAGCGGAGCGTACCGGAGCAACCCTCGTAGGGGCGCTTACCGGCGCCGTAGCCGACGGCTTTGATGCGGTAGCGGGCCGGCAGGTGCTCGGACGTGCGCAGTGCGGCGACGATGGCGGCGCCCGTGGGCGTCACGAGCTCGCCGGCGACCGGTGCGGGCGTGAGGGCGATATTGCCCGCCTGGCATAGGTTGATGACGGCGGGCACCGGGATGGGCATAAGGCCGTGGGCGCAGCGGATGGTGCCGTGGCCCTCGGAAAGCGACTCGACCACGATGTCCTCAATACCCAGGTCATCGAGGCAGATAGCGACAGAGCAGACGTCGACGATGGAGTCGACGGCGCCCACCTCGTGGAACATGACGGTCTCGGGCGTTTTGCCGTGAGCCTTTGCCTCGGCAGCGGCGAGTACGGAAAAAATGGCAAGGGCGCGACGCTTGGCGCCATCGCTTAGCTGCGAGCCGTCGATGATGGCGGTGACGTCCGCCAAAGAACGGTGGTGATGGTGATGGGCGTGATGGTGGTCCTCGTGGCCATGGCCATGGGCCTCATGGTCATGCTCGTGGCAGTGCTCATGCTCGTCATGGTCATGATGGTGGTGCTCATGCTCGTGTGTGTGCTCGACAACTGTTTCGTTGCCGTAGAGCCAGGCCATATCGTGATCGTGGTTCTCGAGCTCCTCTGCAAGCTGGACGTCAAAATCGCAGGCGTCGATGCCATGCTTGTTTACGCGCGCCACGGCGATCGAAAAGCCGTCGACCGGCAGCGTGGCGAGCTGTTCGCGCAGGTGCTCCTCGCTGGCGCCCAGGTCGAGCAGGGCCGCGACAGTCATGTCGCCGCTGATGCCCGAGGTGCCGTCGATGATAAGCGTGTGCTGATGATTGGACATGGAATGCTCCTTAGCGGGCGCGTGGTGTGCCGGCGTTCAGATGATTGATAAGACTTGCCTGGTAGGCGGCGCCAAAGCCGTTGTCGATATTGACGACCGATACGCCGCTGGCACAGGAGTTGAGCATGGCGAGCAGTGCGGCTACGCCACCAAAACTTGCGCCGTAGCCCACGCTGGTGGGAACGGCGATGACCGGACAGCTCACCAGACCGCCGATAACGCTCGCCAACGCGCCCTCCATGCCGGCGATGGCGATGACCACCTGCGCCCGGGCAAGTTCCTCGGCATGTGCGAGCAGGCGGTGCAGGCCGGCGACACCTACGTCGTAGAGGCGGTCGACCTCGTTGCCATAGAACTCGGCCGTCAGTGCCGCCTCTTCGGCGACGGGCAGGTCGCTTGTGCCGGCGCAGGCGACGACGATGCGTCCGTTGCCGGTAGGGGAGGGCTTGCCGCCCACGAGGGCGAGCTGTGCGTCCGGAACATATCCCAGGTCGATGCCGTTGTCGAGGAGCTCCGAGGTACGGGCCGCTTTTTCGCTGTCCAGGCGCGTGACCAGGATGCGCTCCTGGCCGGCATCGCGCAGCGCCTCGATAATGGCGGCAATCTGCTCGGCGGTTTTACCGGCACCGTAGACAACCTCGCCGGCTCCCTGGCGTACCCCGCGTGAAAGATCGAGCTGCGCAAAACCCAGATCGGCGGTTGGCGCCGTCTGGATGCGCGTGAGGGCATCGGCCGGCATAATGCTTCCGTCTGCCACGTCACTTAGCAATTGCTCAAGATCTCGTTTGTCCATATAAGTTCCCTTCGACGCAGAAAAGTTTAGCACGCGAAGGGTTGTTTCCGAACATTAGAGCATAATTGTTCGGAAATCTGACATGTCAGATTAGATGAAGTTGTGAGGCAAACTGACTAGTCGCGCAGGATGATGTCCATGGCGAGCATCAAGTTGCGCTCGTCGATGGCAAACGGGGCGGCCTCGCGCGTCTTGGGCTTGGCGCAAAACGCGATGCCCGTGCCCGCGGCCTGGATCATGGGGATGTCGTTTGCCCCGTCGCCAATAGCGACCGTGTGGGCCATGTCGACGTCGCACTCAACTGCCCAGTCCAGCAGCTGGATGAGCTTGGACTCCTTGGTCACAATGTCGGCAGCCAACTTACCGGTAAGCTTGCCATCCACGACCTCTAGGCGGTTGGCCAGGCAAAAATCGATGCCCGCGGCAGCCACGATCTTGTCAGCGACCTCGTGGAAGCCGCCGCTCACCACGCCGACCTTCCAGCCCTTGCTGTGCGCCGAGCGCACAAGCTCCAGCGCGCCGGGGGTAAATGTCACACGCTCAAAGGTGCGCTCGAACACGCTCTCGTCCAGGCCGGCGAGCAGCCCCACGCGCTCCTCGAGCGCTTGCTTAAAGTCCAGCTCGCCGCGCATAGCGCGCTCGGTGATCTGCGCAACTTGCCCGCCCACGCCTGCCTCCTCGCCCAACAGGTCGATGACCTCCTGGTTGATGAGGGTGGAGTCGATATCCATAACGATGAGGCGTGCAGTCATGGCGGGCCTTTCCGAGTGCAGTTGTATTGGGGCACATTGTCGCACGTGACGAGCGCGGGCGGGTGCCGCGGTGCATCAATTGTTTCGTCTCCGTCAAGTCTTTGGGCAAGAGTTACTTTTCCGCGGCACATCGGCACAGGTGCGATAAGATAGAACGCCATGTCTGGCTGCGCGGTTTACGCAGGCTGGGCAAATCTGTACGACGCCGCCCGGAACGACACGGGGCGGCACAGATCCATAAAGGAGGATCACTGGTATGAGCCAGACCCGTCCCATCGATGAGCATTCCATGCACACCCGTACCTGCGGCGAGCTTCGCTTCGAGAACGTGGGCGAAGAGGTCACCCTCACCGGTTGGGTGAGCCGTCGCCGCGACCACGGCGGCCTTATCTTCTGCGACCTTCGCGACCGCGAGGGCATTACGCAGCTCACCTTCGACCCCGAGCACTCCGATGGCGATGCCTTTAAGATCGCCGAGACCATGCGTCCCGAGTGGCCCATCAAGATTCACGGCGTCGTGCGCGCCCGTGGCGAGGAGACCACCAACACCAAGCTCGCGACCGGCGAGATCGAGGTCCTGACCGACCACGCCGAGGTGCTCAACACGTCCGTCACCCCGCCGTTCCAGATCGAGGACGGCATCGAGACCAGCGAGGACACTCGCCTGCGCTATCGCTATCTGGACCTCCGCCGTCCCGAGATGATGGCCAACCTCAAGCTGCGCTCCGACTTCACCTTTGCCATTCGCGAGGCGCTGCACAACCGTGAGTTCATGGAGGTCGAGACGCCCTCCCTGTTTAAGTCCACGCCCGAGGGCGCTCGCGACTTCATCGTTCCCAGCCGTATTCAGCCGGGTAACTTCTACGCCCTGCCGCAGTCCCCGCAACTCCTGAAGCAGCTGCTCATGGTCGGTGGCGTCGAGCGCTACTACCAGGTTGCCAAGTGCTTCCGCGACGAGGATCTGCGCGCCGACCGTCAGCCCGAGTTCACCCAGGTCGATATCGAGATGTCCTTCGTGGACCAGAACGATGTCATGAGCGCGCTCGAGGAGGTTCTTGCCGATGCCTTCGGTCGCATGGGTGTCGAGATGCCCACGCCGCTGCGTCGCATGAACTACTGGGAGGCCATGGACACCTATGGCTCCGACAAGCCCGATACCCGCTATGGCATGCACCTGGTCGACCTGACCGACATCTTTGCCAACTCCAAGTTCAAGGTCTTTGCGACCGCCGCAAACGAGGAGGGCTCTGTCGTCAAGGCCATCAACGCCAAGGGTGCCGGTGCCTGGGCACGTGCCAAGATCGATAAGCTTGCCGGTGTGGCCTCCACGTTTGGCGCCAAGGGCCTGGCATGGATCGCCTTCCGCGAGGACGGCTCCATCAACAGCCCCATCGTCAAGTTCTTCTCGGACGAGGAGATGGCCGCTCTGCGCGAGCGCATGGACGTCGAGCCCGGCGACCTTGTGATGTTCGCCGCCGGCCCGCGCCTGCTCTCTGATGAGATCCTGGGCGGTATGCGTTCGCACATGGCCAATGCGCTTGAGATCAAGCGCGAGGGTCACGACTTCCTGTGGGTCGTCAACTTCCCGCTGTTCCATTGGGACGAGGATCGCAAGGCCTATGCTGCCGAGCACCAGCCCTTTACCCTGCCGACCGAGACCGACATCGCCAAGATCGAGGCCGATCCCCTGGCAGCCGGTTCGTGCACCTACGACTTTGTCATGGACGGCTTTGAGGCCGGCGGTGGCGGTATGCGTATCCACAACGCCGAGATGCAGATGTCCATGCTCAAGCTCCTGGGCTTTACCGAGGAGCGCGCCGAGTCTCAGTTCGGCTTCCTCATGGAGGCCCTCAAGTTTGGTGCGCCCCCGATGGGCGGTTTTGCTCTGGGCCTGGACCGCGTGTGCATGCTGCTCACCGGTTCCGACTCCATCCGCGACGTCATGGCGTTCCCCAAGACGGCCAGCGGCTCCGACCTTATGTCGGGTGCTCCGAGTGCCGTTTCCGGCGCCCAGCTCAAGGACGTCAGCCTGCGCCTGATGTAGGCAAGCGGCTACATATTGCTTGCAACGAGGGAAGGACGTGTGCCTTCCCTCGTTTTTTATGCGCCGAGATTGTGAGGACATGGGGTGACCGGGCGTCGCGGAAAGTGCGTCCCGGAATCTGGGTCCAGAACGGGTCGCGCTTTCCCAAAGGGGGTCCTCTGGGAAAGCGCGACCCAGAATTCGGCAAAATAATGGGGCACAGTTTCCGGTTAAACTGTCTAACGGAAACTGTGCCCCAGAATGAGCACTCAAAACGGGGCAGGCTTTCCGTAACAACTGTCTGGCGGAAAGCCTGCCCCAATTTCTTATAGCGAGTCTCTCTGGATCAGCTGCATGTGCATCACGGAGGTGGTGGGCTCGGCACCCTTGATCATGTCGAGCGCAATGTTGGCGGCCATGTGGCCTTCTTCGCGCAGGGGCTGGCGGACGGTCGTGAGCGCGGGGACGCAGCGCGTCGCAATCTCGTGATCGTCGAAGCCGACGACAGAAATATCCGCCGGAACGGATAGGCCTGCCTCGTTGAGTGCGGTGATGACGCCAGCCGCGATACGGTCCGATCCGCAGAGCACGCCATCGAAAGCAATCTCGCGCGCGAGGATCTGGTGCATGGCCTGATAGCCGTCTCCGTTGTTCCAGCCGGTATAGATAACGTTTGCGTCTGGGAGGTCTTCGCCCAAGACGGCGCGGTAGCCGCGCAGGCGGTCGACAACGGCGGGGTTGTCTTGCGGTCCCAACACGGCGACGATATCTTTGCGCCCTCGCTCCTTCATAGCGAGCGCTGCAAAGCGTCCGCCCTCTTCGTCGTCAGAGTAGACCGTCGAGAACACATCGCGATAGGGGTGGCCCTCGAGCTGGCCGCACAACACGGTAGGTACGCCCAGCTCACGCAGCACCTCGAGCAGCTCGCTGCCCTTGTAGGGGGAGACGTCGATCACGGCGTCGAACGAGCGGCGCTCAAAGTGCTCGCGTGCGCGGTTGCGCTCATGCGTAGAAGACGCCTGCAAGATAACGGGCAGATAGGACGACTCCGACAGTTCCTCGGTAATGCCGCTCAAAAACTCGCTATAGGTGGGGTCGCTGAAGAGTTCACTCAGGGGCTCGGTCACGAGCACGGCGATGATTTCCGTGCGCCCGACAGCGAGCGCTCGGCCACGAGCGTTGGGGACAAAATTGACTTCCTTGGCCGCCGCGCGGACGCGCTTTTTGGTTTCCTCGCTAATGCGGGGCGAATCGTTGAGAGCGCGCGATGCCGTGGAGCGCGACACGCCGGCAGCTGCGGCAACCTCGGCAAGCGTAGGTGCGGTGCGAACTGGTTGGGTCATGGCGTCTCCTGGAAAATGCGGTCGATGTTGTCACTGATACGGGCTGGTGCGGATACAGCTTACTATAGTGCGTCTGAACAGCGTTCATGATATCCGGTGACCGGCGTCGTTTTGCAACCAAGCCGCAATCGAATACACCTCGTATGGGGGGAGATATCTGCGGGCGTGGCGGTTGCCTACGAGCTTAAGAACGATGTCTTGTGCTGTGTTTCGATACTCAGGGTGACATAAGTGTCGCGGTTGTACAACCGGTTGCACCGTTAACCCGGTCAAATCGACCGTTCAGCGGACAACCGGTTGCACAGCTTTTTGCATCGCCCGTAAGATAAGGACAACCGGTTGCACAATAATCACTACGATGACGAAGGAGCATCACCATGGACGCCATTAACGATTGGGAAAACCAAGCGCTCACCCATAGGAACCGCCTGGCACCCCATGCGTACTTTATGGGTTACGAGACCGCCGATCTCGCTGCAACGTACAGCCGCGAGCTGTCGCGCGGGTTTGTCCAGCTGTCCGGCTCGTGGCAGTTCCGCCTCTTTGAGGGCCCCGCTGCCGTCTCCAACGAGGAGCTCTCCACGTACGAGCCCGAGTGGGATCACGTGGAAGTTCCGCACCTGTGGCAGGTAGATGGCTACGGCAACCTTGCCTATACCGACGAGGGCTTCCCGTTCCCGGTGGATCAGCCGTATGTTCCCTCCGATGACCCCACGGGCGTCTACCAGCGCATCGTCAACCTTCCCGCTGTTCCCGCCGGCGCTCGCGAGATCATTCGCTTTGACGGCATCGAGAGCTATGGCGAGCTGTACGTCAACGGCCAGTTTATCGGCATGACCAAGGGCTCGCGCCTGTCCGCCGAGTTCGACGTGACCGATGCGCTCGTCGAGGGCGACAACCTGTTTGCGGTCAAGGTTCTGCAGTACAGCGATGGTAGCTACATCGAGGACCAGGATATGTGGTGGGCCTCGGGCATCTTCCGCGATGTGTACCTTATGCAGCGCCCCGCCGCGCACCTGGTCGACTTTAGGTTCCGCACGCACCGCGAGGGCGATACCGCTCTGATTACGCTCGATACGGTGGCCGAGGGCGCTACCCGCGTCGTGTATACGCTCAGCGATGGCGAGAACGTGGTGGCTACGGGTGAGTGCATCGACGGCCATGCCGAGTGCAGCGTGACCGATGCCCACTTCTGGAACCCCGAGGACCCCTTCCTCTATGACCTTACGTTTGAGGTCTACGACGGTGACGAGGTCAGCGAGTACGTTCCGCATCGCCAGGGTCTTGCCGAGGTGACGGTCGAGGGCAATCATATCTACCTCAATGGCACTTACTTTAAGATGCATGGCGTCAACCGCCACGATCACGACGATCACAAGGGCCGCGCCGTGGGCCTCGATCGCATGCGCCGCGACCTGGAGCTCATGAAGCAGCACAACATCAACGCGGTGCGCACCTCTCACTATGCCAATGACCCGCGCTTCTACGAGCTGTGCGATGAGTATGGCATCATGCTGGTCGCCGAGACCGACATGGAGAGCCACGGTTTCGAGAATATCGGCAATATCGCCCTGGTCACCGACGACCCGGCATGGGAGCCGGCCTACGTCGACCGCATCGAGCGCCTGGTGATGCAGGAGCGCAACCACGCCTGCATCATTATGTGGTCGATGGGCAACGAGAGCGGCTATGGCTGCAACATCCGCGCGATGTACGCCAAGGCTCACGAGCTCGATGGTCGCCCGGTCCATTACGAGGAGGACCGCAACGCCGATACCGTCGACGTCATTTCCACCATGTACTCCCGTGTGTCGCAGATGAACGACTTTGGCGAGCATCCGTTCCCCAAGCCGCGCATCAACTGCGAGTACGGTCACTCCATGGGCAATGGCCCCGGAGGCCTGTCCGAGTACCAGGAGGTCTTCGATCGCTGGGATTGCATCCAAGGCCAGTTTATCTGGGAATGGTGCGACCACGGTTTGGCTGCTGTGACCGAGGACGGCGTTGCCTACGATATGTATGGTGGCGACAACGGCGATTACCCCAACAACAGCAACTTCTGCATCGATGGCATGGTGTTCCCCTGGCAGCAGCCGAGCCCGGGCCTTACCGAGTACGGCCAGGTCATCTGCCCGGTCCGCATGGCTTATGACGCCGAGGCAGGCGAGCTGACTGTCACTAACAGGCGTTGGTTTACCACCCTCGAGGATGTGTGCCTGTCGGCCGAGACCCTGGTGGACGGCGACGTGGTCTGCCGCAAGACGCTCATGCCCGGTGCGGTTGCCCCCGGCGAGTCCGTCCAGCTTCCGCTAGTGATTCACGAGGCCGCGGTAGGCGAGACCCTGCTGACCGTGCGCGCCTACACCATGGCCGCTCACGTCTGGTGCGAGCCGATGTTCCAGTTGGGTGCTAGCCAGTTTGCCATCGCCAACCATCCGGCGCCGGCCATCGCCGCCCCCGCTCGTCCTGAGCTTACGGTCGAGGAGACCGAGCAGGAGATCCGCATTCACTCCCTCAACGGCGAGCTGGCCTTCAGCAAAGTCAACGGTACCGTGAGCGAGTGGAAGGCATCCGGCCGCGACGTCATGGCCTCTGGTCCCCAGGTTGGTTTTTGGCATCCGCTCGTCGACAACCACGCTCAGGAGTATGACTCCCTGTGGAAGGACAACTTCATCGATGTGATGCAGACGTCTACCCGCAAGGTTTCTTGGAAGCAGGATGGCAATGCGGTCGTCGTTACCGTGAGCCAGCGTATCGCTCCTCCCGTCCGCGCGTTCGGCATGCGCGTCGAGCTCGTCTACACCGTGCTTCCGAGCGGTCGTGTCGACCTCAAGGTTTCCGGCGAGCCCTACGGCGATTACTCGGACATTATTCCGCGCATCGGCATCTCCTTCGAGGTCCCCGGTTGCGATCGTGCCGTCGAGTGGTATGGCCACGGCCCAGGCGAGAACTATCCGGACTCGCTGCGCGCCAACCCGGTCGGTCATTACCGCACTACGGTCGACGACATGTTCACGCCCTACGTTATGCCTCAGGACTGCGCCAACCGCGAGGGTACCCGCTGGGTTGCCCTGCGCTCCAGCCACGGTGACGGCGTGCTGGTAACCCGTCCGGTTGACGCTGCCTCCAACCCGTTCTCGTTCTCGGCATGGCCCTATAGCTGCGAGGCCATCGATAACGCCAAGCACGTCTACGACCTTGTCAAGGGCGACACGGTCACGGTCAACATCAACGACCAGCTGCTCGGCCTTGGTTCGAACTCTTGGGGTTCCGAGGTGCTCGATTCCTACCGCACCCGTTTTGAGAGCTTCAGCTTTGAGGTGTCCCTGCGACCGCTGACGTCTGCCGATCTGGCTCAGGCGCTGGCACCCATTAAGGAGGCATAAGCCATGCATGTCTTTAACTCGCGTGCCGACTTCGATGCTCAGATGAAGTCCGTCAAGAAGTGGATGCGTACCGGCCAGGCGCTCGACGGCGTTTCTGAACTGCAGCACGATGTGGCGTACTCCATCGGCGACTCGTTGGTGTATTGGTGGGTGAACGCCCACGAGGCCGCTGCCGCCGATCTGGTCGGTCACCGTCGCTATCATGCCGTGCTCGCCCCGCTCGACGGCGACCTGACTGTCGAGGTTGCCCCCAAGGCAGGCCTCACCTGCACCCGCGCCTACAGCGATATCGATGATCGCGAGCGCTTTGAGGGTACGGGGGAGACTGTGACGATTCCCGCCGGCGGCGTTGCTGTCGTCGAGATCGACGAGGCCTACCGTGTCGTGGCTGATGCCGCGGATCCCCGCGTCGTGGTGCTGCACGTGACGGTTGAAGGATATTCCTTCCCCAACAAGTAGTATTCGTCCGCCTGGACGTTTGCTTCGCGCCGTTAAGGGGGATGGCTTTGTTGACTCCCTTTTCCCCATTCCCCTTAGCAGGTGCACCGTCCGTGTTTGCACTTGCAGCTCGGACGGGTTTAGATGACATTTAATAGATGATTGGGAGGGCTTATGAGCTCTGAAAAACGAGGAACGATTGGTTCGTTCGCTCTGCTGGGCATGACGGTCGCCGCCGTGTTCGGTATCAAGAACATCATCAACAACAACGCGGCTATCGGCTTGGCAGCCGCGCCGTCGTTCTTCTTCGCCACGCTTTTGTACTTTGTCCCCTATACCCTGGTTACCGCCGAGTTTGTCGGCCTCAACAAGGACTCCGAGTCGGGCGTGTACGCCTGGGTCAAGACCTCGATGGGCGGCCGCTGGGCATTCCTGACGGCGTTTAGCTACTGGTTCGTCAACCTGTTCTTCTTTGCGTCCGTCCTGCCCAATGTCATCATCTACGCGAGCTACGTGTTCTTTGGTGCCAATGCTGAGCTTTCGCAGCTGTGGATCACCATTATTGAGATCGTCGTCTTTGCTATTGCCACGTGGGTTTCGACCAAGGGCGCTAAGTGGATTGGCTCCATTTCCTCCTTCGGTTCGACCGCGGCTCTCGGCCTGACCGCCGTGTTCATCCTGCTGTCCCTGGCTGCTGCCTTTGGCGGCGTTGAGTTCGCTACGGCTCCTACTCCCGCTAACATGGCTCCCGACATGAGCAACTTCGCAACTGCGTGGGGCTTCTTCGGTACGCTTGCCTGGATCATCCAGGGCGTTGGCGGCGCTGAGTCTGTCGGCGTGTTCCTTAACGACCTTAAGGGTGGCGTCAAGGCCTTCGTGCGCACCGTCGTTATCGCCGGCCTGACCATCGGCCTTCTGTATGCAGGCGCTTCGCTGCTGGTTAACCTGTTCATCCCCGAGGGCGGCGTTGCCATCTCCACCGGTATCTTCGACGTATTCGGCGCTGTCTTTGCCCACTTTGGCATTCCCATGGAAGTGTCTACGCGCGCCATCGGCTTGATCCTTCTCGCCGCCACGCTGGGCTCCCTCATGATGTGGACCTCTGCTCCCATCAAGGTTTTCTTCACCGAGATCCCCAAGGGCGTCTTTGGTAGCAAGATCGTCGAGCTCAACGAGCATGGCATTCCTGCCCGCGCTGCTTGGCTGCAGTTCGCCATCGTCGTCCCCATCCTGATCATTCCGGCCCTGGGCTCCGGTAACCTCGACGACCTGCTCATGATCGTCACCAACATGACTGCTGCCACCGCTCTGCTCCCACCGCTGCTGATTTTGCTTGCCTACTTTATGCTGCGCAAGAACTTTGACGCAGCTCCCCGTGGCTTCCGCATGGGTTCGCGCAGCTTTGGCCTGGTCGTTGCCGCATTCCTGCTTGTGGTCTTCTGCTTCGTGCTTATCTGCGGCACCATTCCGCTCGATCAGCCTCTGTGGCTGACGCTGGTCTACAACGTTGGCGGCGTGGTTGTCTTCTTGGGCCTTGCCGTGATGTGGTACAACCGCTACATCAACCGTCTGCGCGAGACCGATCCCGAGGCCGCCGAGAGCGAGCTGCGCCCCTCCGTCCTCGACATGATGGAGTAGCGGCTAGGATTAATCTACGGCTGTGGAACAAATCGATTCCCTTTCCTAAGGAGGGGCCTTACGAGGCCCCTCCTTTTGTGTTTTGGGGCATGGCTTTGGACCCCGTGGGCAAAAAATGCCAAATATGAGTACTGTTGCAAAATAAGTGCCATATCTATCGGCCTGTTCTGAGCAAAAATGGGCTCAAAATCAATTTATCAAACCCCCTTTAAAGGGCGTTTGACGGCTTTCAACCTCTTCGAATCGCTCAAAGTAGGCAACTAGCTTTCGATTTTGCTGCTACTAAATTGGTGACAGTACTCATATTTGCCACTTTTTGACCATGGGGTATCCGGAGGGGCCCTCGATAAGCATCTAACGCTACAATAACTACCACGTGGCTGGGTTTGCCGGCCGAATGTGTGATGTCGTGGGAGGGGACATGGTCGAGTTTACAAAGACGATTAAAGATCCGTTGGGACTACACGCCCGCCCGGTTGCGCTGCTCTATGACATCATTGCCAAGCACCGTAGCGACGTGTCGGTCAGCATCGGCGACCGCCATACCGACGGTCGCGACGTTATGGGCCTCATGGCTCTCTACGGCGAGTGCGGCGAGGACATCATCTTTCGCGTTTCGGGCGTAGACGAGGCTTCCTGCGTTACGTCGATCAGAAACCTCTCGCTCTAAGCATGACAGGGCGCGGCAAAGGACAGCTCTTTGCCGCGCCGTTTTGTTTCGTATAGGAAACTTTTTCGAAATCTGAATGGGGACCCTTTCCAAAAAGTTAACCACGTGTTAGTTTACTAAAGCGAACATAGGCGTGGTTAACTTTTACCGCGTCGATGTTGAGGACGAACTGACGTTAGGAGCCACTCATGTCTTGCGGACCGCAGATGCCGGCAATGCCGCTTTCGATGGTAAAAGCGGGCGAAACCGTGCGCGTGTCTCGTGTAAAGGGCAATGAGGATATGAAGCACCACCTCAAGGACCTCGGCTTTGTCGAGGGCAGCGAAATTCACGTGGTGAGCTCGAGTGGCGCCAATATCATCGTCACGGTGCTGGGCGCACGCTTTGGTATCGATTCCAAGGTTGCCATGCACATCATGACCGTTGGTTAGTCGACGGTATTTCTGTACGCACTGAAAGGGGGACAAGTAAATGAAGACGTTGGGTGACGTTAAGGTGGGCGAGAGCTCCACCATCGTCAAGCTTCACGGTGAGGGTGCGCTTCGCCGCCACCTTATGGACCTGGGGCTCATCAAGGGCACTTCGTTCAAGGTCGTGAAGGTTGCACCGCTCGGTGATCCGGTCGAGATCAACGTGCGCGGCTACGAGCTTTCCATCCGCAAGGAGGAGGCGGCCGTCGTCGAGGTCCAGTAAGGGCTCGCGACGTGTATTTCTGCAGATAAAGTTAGGTATTTCTAACTTAATGCTGCAACTTTGAAGCACATCATCCAGCTTGCGCGGAGAAAGCAGCGCAGGCACACAAGGAAGAAGGATTGAATGGCGGATTCTCAGATCCATGTCGCGCTGGCGGGTAACCCCAACTGCGGCAAGACCACGCTTTTCAACCTGATCACCGGCGCCAACGGCTACGTTGGCAACTGGCCCGGCGTCACGGTTGAGAAAAAGGAAGCCAAGCTCCTAAGCGACAAGAACGTTACCATCACGGACCTCCCTGGCATCTACTCGCTTTCCCCCTACAGCCCCGAGGAGCAATGCTCGCGCGATTACCTCATGAGTGGCGAGCCCGATGTCGTCGTCCAGGTTGTCGATGCCACCAACCTCGAGCGTAACCTGTACCTGGCGCTTCAGGTTATTGAGACCGGCCTGCCCGTGGTCGTTGCCCTCAACATGGCCGACTTGGTCGAGAAGAACGGCGACAAGATCGACACGGATAAGCTCTCCAAGAAGCTCGGCTGCCCGGTCATGATGATCTCGGCCCTTAAGAACAAGGGTATCAAGGAGCTGTTCGAGCAGGTCAAGAAGTCCGCTGCTTCCAAGGGCCAGGTGCCGGAGCACAAGTTCGACTCCTCCATCGAGGACGTTCTGGATCACATCGAGAACAACCTGCCGGCGAGCGTTCCCGCCAACAAGCGTCGCTATTACGCCGTCAAGCTGTTCGAGCGTGATGCAGACGCCTGCAAACTCATCAACCTCACCAAGGAGAAGGCCGCTCGCGTGGAGGAGCTGGTCGCCCAGTGCGAGCAGGACTGCGACGATGACGCCGAGTCCATCATCACCGGTGAGCGCTACGGCGTGATCGCACACATCATCGACGAGTGCCTCACCAAGGCCCCGGCCAAGATGAGCACCTCCGAGAAGATCGACCGTGTGGTTACCAACCGTATCCTGGGCCTGCCGATCTTTGTGGTCATCATGTTCTGCGTGTACTACATCGCCGTTTCCACCCTGGGCGGAACGGTGACCGACTTCACCAACGATCAGCTCTTTGGCACCGACGGTTGGTATGTGCTCGGTCAGGGCCGCGATGCTTACGATGAGGCTGTCGAGGCCGCGGGTGACGACGCCGACTCGGTCGACCCGGCACAGTACGGCCCCTATGTCCCGGGTATCACCACCATGGTGCACGACGCCCTCGTGGCGGGTGGCACCGAGGACGGTGGCCTGGTCGATTCGCTGGTCTGCGACGGTATCGTTGGCGGCCTGGGCGCCATCTTCGGCTTTGTGCCGCAGATGTTCCTGCTGTTCGTGATGCTGTCCTTCCTGGAGGACTGCGGCTACATGGCCCGCGTCGCCTTTATCATGGACCGCGTGTTCCGCCGCTTTGGCCTGTCCGGTAAGTCGTTCATCCCCATGCTCGTGTCCTCGGGCTGCGGCGTCCCCGGCGTCATGGCCACCAAGACCATCGAGAACGAGAAGGACCGCCGCATGACGGTCATGACCACCACGTTCATCCCCTGTGGCGCCAAGCTGCCGATCATCGCCCTGCTCATGGGTTCCATCATCGGCGATTCTTCCACCACCGCCGCGTGGATCAGTCCGCTCTTCTACTTCCTGGGCGTCTTTGCCGTCATCGCCTCGGGCCTCATGCTCAAAAAGACCAAGCTCTTCGCCGGTCGCCCGACGCCGTTCGTTATGGAGCTTCCTGCCTACCACTTCCCGGCGATCCGCTCTTGGGCGCTGCACGTGTGGGAGCGCTGCTGGGCCTTTATCAAGAAGGCCGGCACGGTCATCTTCGCGTCCACTGTCGTGGTTTGGTTCCTGTCTAACTTTGGTAGCTACAACGGTTCCTTTGGCTACCTGCCCGCGATGGACGGCATCTCCGAGGAGTTCATGGACTACTCCGTGCTTGCCATGCTCGGCAACCTGGTCTCCTGGATCTTCGCCCCGCTTGGCTTTAACACCTGGCAGGCAACAGCGCTGTCCGTCTCGGGCCTTGTCGCCAAGGAGAACGTCGTCGCCACCGCCGGCTCGCTGCTGTCCGTGGCTGATGCCGCCGAGACCGACCCGAGCCTGTGGACCGCGTTTGCCGGCATGTTCCCCACCATGGGCGCTTGCGTCGCCTTTGGCGCGTTCAACCTGCTGTGCGCTCCGTGCTTTGCTGCCATGGGTGCCATCCGCAACCAGATGGATTCCGGCAAGTGGTTCGCGATTGCCATCGGTTACGAGTGCATCTTCGCTTGGGTGATCGGCCTGTTCATCAACCAGTTCTACAACCTGCTTGTTCTTGGACAGTTTGGTATCTGGACGGTTGTGGCCATCGTGCTGCTGGTTGCGATGCTCTTCCAGATCTTCCGTCCCATGCCCAAGCATGCATGGACCGACGAGGACGAGACCAACGCTGCTTCCGCCGCAGTTTCCGCTTAAGTCCGAATAAGGATTAGCCCCTTTCCACGAGCCCGGGTGTCCCAGCGACACTCGGGCTTTTTGGTGGGAGAGATATGGCATTTCCGCAGATAAAACTGACCAAATTCAACTTGTCCCTTTTTGGTAGGTGGAGAATGGGGTAAAGTAAGTGATGGTTAACTAGAGGAGGCTTGCTATGGCACCTATCGATATTGTTGTACTGGCTGTTATCGGTATTGCGTTTGTCGCCGTGTGCGTGCGCATCTACCGCAAGGGCACCTGCGCCGATTGCGCTCAGGGTGGCGTTTGCACGGGGCATTGCTCCAACAAAAAGACGTGCGCTGCACTTAAGGGCGTAGACAAAATCGCCGAAGACTTGGGCCGCGGTATCAAATAAGGTCTAGACATCCAAGCGCCTCGCGAGCATCCGTTCGCGGGGCGCTTTGTGCATTTGAGGGAGAGCACGGCGAGTCGAAGAGTATTTTTGGGGTATCGTTAACTGGACTATTAATTGGCAACTTATCTATAACGGAGTAACCGCATGAGCGCTCGCGTAACCATGAAGGACATAGCCGCCGAGCTTGGCGTTTCCATCAATACCGTGCACAAGGCCCTGACGGGAAAGGCCGGCGTGAGCGAATCCGTGCGCGCCAAGGTGAACGCTAAGGCCGAGGCCATGGGCTATCACCGCAACACAAGTGCCTCAAGCCTGCGCCGCAAGGATATCAATCTGGTGTTTTGCCTGCCCCGCGCATCGCGCGAGGGAGCGTACTTTTTCCGTTACCTGTGGGAAGGCTGCAATCGCTTTGAACAGGAGGTCATCGACCGGGGCATTACGGTTGAGCGCGTTGAATTTGGCGTGGGCGGCTACGCTGATGCACTCGAGCAAATCGACGAGCGTCTGCAGGTGGGCGAGAAGATTGATGGCTTGCTCGCCTATGCGCCGGGCGACGATCGTGCGACTGAGCTTTTGGGGCAGATCGCCGAGGCGGGCGTGACGATTGAGCTTGTCGACGGCGACCGTCCGCATTTGAATCGTTTGGGTGCGAGCTTGGCCGATTATTCGACGGCAGGCAGCCTTATGGCCGAGCAGGCGGCAAACCTGGTCCATGCTTCTGGGGCCGACGCCCGCGTGCTCCTTTTGACAGGCGACCCATATACCGATTCGCACTATCTAACCGCCCGCGCCTTCCACAATTACCTGCGCGAACGTGATATTCCATGGCAGGTTGAGGATCTTGCAGGTGCCCATGCGCAAGTCAAACAACTCGAGCATGAGCTCGAAAAGCGCTTGAGTGCGCCGGACGCCCCCGAACTTATCTGTAGCGTTTTTGCCGTTGGTTCCGAAGTGGTTGCCGACGCGCTCGTCTCGACCGGCAAGGCCGGTCAGGTCATGGTGATCGGCAACGACCTGTTTCCCGAAAGTGCTCTGGCCTTGCGCCGCGGTATCTTTACCAATATTGTCTATAAGGACCCGACGAGCCTGGCGTATCGCGGCGCTAAGACGCTGGGCGATTATCTGCTGTGGGGAAGGACCCCGACGGTGCCCGTCCAGAAGGGTGCCGTCGAGATGGTATTTGCCAGCAATGTCGACCGCTACTGCGAACTTGCGGGTATTTAGCCGATTGAGCAGGTACCCCCTCTTGCGACGTGCATTTTTGGGAGTATTCAGCATTGGCATGCCCTGAATGAGGTGCAGAACGACTGTTTTAAGTGCCCCCGATGGCGTAATTTGCCATCGGGGGCACTTTTTATGCCGATCGGGCGCTATCTGCGTTCCAAATAGGACGCTGAGGATGGCGCACGGCGCGCTCCAATGCTGAATACTCCCAAAAATGTACGTCGGGACATGACCCACCTGAGCAAAAGCGCTCAAGTTCGGTGTTCGGGGACGCCAACCAGTCCGCAATACATGCAAGTCACATCTCCAGCAACCGTTGAACGGGCAAAATCTACCGTTCACCCCGTGGTGGTTAGGTGAACGTTCACCTTTTGAGGTGCAATGGATTAGTATAGTGAACGTTCACCTAAAGGATAACGAGCGCGCCGTGCGCCCGCCTTGCCAGCAAAGGGGCTGTTTGATGAAAAACTTTATGGACGATCAGGATTTCCTGCTGAGCACCAAGACCGGCGAGGAGCTGTTCCACAACTTTGCCGAGGGCATGCCCATCGTCGACTATCACTGCCACATTTCTCCTAAGGAGATTTGGGAGGACAAGCGTTTCGAGAACATCACCGAGGTTTGGCTGGGCGGCGACCACTACAAGTGGCGCCTGATGCGTGCCAACGGCGTCGACGAGCGTTTTATCACTGGCGACGCCCCTGCTCGCGAGAAGTTCCAAAAGTGGGCCGAGACCCTGGGTCGCTGCGTTGGCAACCCCGTCTTTGAGTGGAGCCACCTGGAGCTTAAGCGCTACTTTGGCTACGAGGGCGTCCTCAACGGCAAGACTGCCCAGGAGGTCTGGGACCTTGCCAACGCCAAGCTCGCTGAGGCTAGCTTTACCTGCCGCAACCTGATCAAGCAGTCCAACGTCCGCATGATCTGCACTACCGACGACCCCGCCGACAGCTTTGGGTGGCACAAGAAGATTGCCGCCGACGACAGCTTTGACGTTCAGGTCGTTCCCGCCATGCGCCCCGATGCCGCTTTGCGCATCGAGCGCGGCCAGGAGTTTGCCGACTACTGCAAGCACCTTTCCGAGGTTGCCGGCGTTGAGGTCAGCGACTTTGAGGGCATGAAGGCTGCCATCTCCAAGCGCTACGATGTCGCCCACGAGCTGGGCTGCCGCGCTTCCGACCACGCGCTCGACTACGTTATGTACGCCCCGGCTACCGCCGAGGAAATTGAGGCTATCTTTGCCAAGGGCCTTGCCGCCGAGCCGCTTACCGAGGACGAGGTCCTCAAGTACAAGACGGCCTTCATGCAGTTTGTCGCCGGCGAGTATGTGCGCCTTGGCTGGGCCATGCAGCTGCACTTTGGTTGCAAGCGCGACAACAACCGTGCCATGTTTGCCAAGCTCGGTCCCGATACCGGCTACGACTGCATCTCCAATTACACGCCGTCCGACCAGCTCGCTGATTTCCTCAACTCCATTCAGGAGACCTGCGGTCTGCCCAAGACCATCCTGTACAGCCTGAACCCCATCGACAACACCATGATCGATACCGTCATGGGCTGTTTCCAGGAGGCCCCGACCGCCGGCAAGATCCAGAACGGTTCCGCCTGGTGGTTCAACGACAACGAAGTCGGCATGCGCGAGCAGCTCACCGCCCTTGCCAACGAGGGCGTTCTGGGCAACTTCGTCGGCATGCTCACCGACTCCCGTTCCTTCCTGTCCTATCCGCGCCACGAGTACTTCCGTCGCGTGCTGTGCAGCGTGATCGGCGAGTGGGTCGAGCAGGGCAAGTACCCGGCCGACATGGAGCTGCTGGGCACCATCGTGCGCGACATCAGCTACAACAATGCGGTCCGCTACTTTGGCTTTGACCTGGACACCGTCGAGGCCTAAGCCCGCATCGAATCACATCGAACCCTGGGCGCCGTTGCCACACGCGGAGCCCCGTTTTGCTTGCACGCTAACAGACATCTAAGGAGACACATAGATGGAGAACATCAGCTACGATGCGCTCGAGAAGATCGGCTACAAGGGCTATTTGTTGCCCAAGGATGCTCCCGAGAAGGTTCTGCAGTTTGGCGAGGGCAATTTCCTGCGCGCCTTCGTCGACCGCTTCTTTGACATGGGTAACGAGGCGACCGGCTGGAATGGCAAGATCGTCATGGTCCAGCCCATCAGCGGCGCCTTTGGCTTTGCCGACGGTATCAATGCCCAGGACGACCTGTATACCGTGCTGGTGCGCGGCAAGGAGGACGGCAACACGGTCGACGAGTCCCGCGTGATTAGCGCTTGCAGCCGCTGCATCAACCCGTACCGCGAGGACGACTACCGCGCCATGATGGAGGTCGCCGTCTCCGACGACCTGGAGATTATCGTCTCCAACACCACCGAGGCCGGTATCGCCTACGACCCGTCCTGCAAGGCCGACGACATGCCACCCGCGAGCTTCCCCGCCAAGCTTGCCCAGGTGCTCCACACCCGCTGGGCTGCCGGTAAGCCGGGCGTCATCGTCCTCGCCTGCGAGCTCATCGATCACAACGGCGAGGAGTTGCTGCGCATCATGAACCAGTATGTGAGCGACTGGGGCTGGGAGGACGAGTTTGCGCAGTGGATGGCCAACGACTGCACCGTCTGCACCACGCTCGTCGACACCATCGTACCGGGCCGTATCCGCGACGCATCCGAGGCCGCCGCGGTGGCCGAGCGTCTGGGCTACGAGGATCCCTTCCTGGCCGTGCGCGAGCCCTTCCAGATGTGGGGCATCCAGGGCGACGAGTCGCTTGCCGAGAAGCTTCCCTTTGTGAAGGCTGGTCTTCCGGGTGTCTTTGTGACTCCCGACGTCACCCCGTACAAAAAGCGCAAGGTCCGCATCCTCAACGGTGCCCATACCGCCTTCGTTCCGGGTTCCTGGGTTGCCGGCTTTGATATCGTGCGCGACTGCATGCATGACGAGACCGTTCGCGGCTTTATGAACACCATGCTCTACGACGAGGTCATTCCGACGCTTGCCGCCGACTTGGATGTCGAGGACTGCAAGGCCTTTGCCGCCGCCGTCGAAAACCGCTTCGACAACCCGTTTATTGATCATGCGCTGCTCTCCATCTGCCTCAACTCCACGGCTAAGTGGCGCGCTCGCGACCTGCCCACGCTCAAGGACTACGTTGCCGAGACCGGCAACCTGCCCAAGTGCCTGGCGACGAGCCTCGCTACGCTCATCTCCTTCTACACGCAGGAGCTCGTGTCCCGCGAGGGCGACGGCCTGCACCTGCGTCGCTCCGACGGCACCGAGTACACCGCTCAGGACGACGCCTTCGTGCTCGACTTCTACGCCGCCCATGCCGGCGCCGACGATGCCCAGCTGGTGCACGACGTGCTCACCAACGAGCAGATGTGGGGCGAGGACCTTACGCAGATCGCCGGTCTTGAGGAGTTTGTCGTCAGTGCGCTCGCCGTCGTGCGCACCGAGGGTGCCAAGCAGGCCTTCGCCAACGCTCAGGCGTAAATTTCCGGCGCAGACGCGGGCGCGGGACGGCGTGCCCGCGTCTCGACTTCTGCTCAACCTGTAGGGTTAGGACCATTTGCAATGAACACTATCCAGATCAATCCGGCCGACAACGTGATCGTCGCGCTGTCGCCGCTTGCCAAGGGCACCGCCGTCGCGGTTCCCGGGGTGGGCGAGGTCGTGGCCGCGGAGGATATTCCGCAAGGCCACAAGATGGCTGTGCGCTCGATTGCCGCCGGCGAGGACGTCATTAAGTACGGCCTTCCTATCGGACACGTGACGGGCGATGTCCAGCCCGGTCAGTGGCTCCACACGCACAATGTGAAGACCAACCTTTCGGGCGAGGTCGAGTACACCTACAACCCCACGTATCCGGTCGTTGAGTCGGTTGAGCCCGAGACCTTTATGGGGTTCCGCCGCGCCGACGGTCGCGCCGCGACGCGCAACGAGCTGTGGATCATCCCCACGGTCGGCTGCGTCAACGAGGTTGCGCGTGCTATGTGCGAGCAGGCTCAGGATCTGGTCGAGGGCTCGCTCGAGGGCGTCTACTACTTCCCGCATCCCTTCGGCTGCTCACAGACCGGCGCCGACCATGCCCAGACGCGTCGTCTGCTGGTGGCGCTCTCGCGTCACCCTAATGCGGCGGGCGTGCTGTTCCTGTCGCTTGGTTGCGAGAACTGCACACACCAGCAGGTGCTCGACGAGCTCGGTGACTTCGATCACGAGCGCGTCCGCTTCCTCACCTGCCAGGATGTAGCCGACGAGCAGATCGAGGGCCACAAGATTCTGGCCGAGCTGGCAGACCTCGCCAAGCAAGCCGAGCGCGAGCCCATTTTGGCCTCCGAGCTGGTTATTGGACTTAAGTGCGGCGGCTCCGACGGCCTTTCGGGCATTACCGCCAACCCCACGATCGGTCGCGTGAGCGATATGGTCGTAGCCCGCGGTGGCACTTCGGTGCTCACCGAGGTGCCCGAGATGTTTGGCGCGGAGAGCATTCTGCTCGATCGTTGCGAGAGCCAAGACGTCTTTAACGCCGCCTCCGACATGCTCAACGGCTTTAAGGACTACTTTATCAGCCACGGCGAGGTCGTCTATGAGAACCCGAGCCCCGGCAACAAGGACGGCGGTATTACCACGCTCGAGGACAAGAGCTGCGGCTGCGTGCAAAAGGGCGGATCTGCCCCCATCGTCGACGTGCTGCCGTACGCCGGTCAGGCTACCAAGCATGGTCTGAACATGTTGTGCGGTCCGGGCAACGACATGGTATCCACCACGGCCCTGACGGCTGCCGGCTGCCACGTGATCCTGTTCTCGACCGGCCGCGGCACGCCGTTTGGTGCGCCGGCGCCTACGCTCAAGGTGTTCACCAACCAGCGCCTGTGCGACCACAAGGCCAACTGGATGGACTTTAACGCCGGTGTGGTGGCTACGGGCGAGCGTACGCTCGATGAGGCTGCCGGCGATCTGTATCAGCTGGTGCTGGACACGGCGAGCGGCAAGCTTACCAGCGCCGAGCGTCGCGGCTGTCACGAGATCAGCATCTGGAAGGACGGCGTCTGCCTGTAGCGATGACACGTTGAGCGCGTGATCGGGCAAGCTGTTGCAAAGACCGGACGACCCCGCTGAGGACATTCTCGGCGGGGTCGTTTTTTCGTTTCTCGTTGCGTTGTCGTGCACGGCTTTTTTGGGGAAGGGCGCCCGGCACCTCCCCCATCTCCAGAGAACAATGAACGTTCACCTAGTGGTTGCGTGGTGCTGAATCGACTTAATAATCAAAAATGCAGGGATTTTTTCATTTTCAAGTCCGTTCAACGGCAAAAAACGACCGTTCAAGGATAATATACAAGTGAACGTTCACCTATTATAAGCAATCGCGCATAATCTAGCTAAACGTTCACCCTGAACGGCATGCAGACAGACGTCGGTATGGACTCCAATGTCTTGTTCCAAGACAATCGAGAAAAGAGAGGGAGCTCGATGACTAACAAGATCGGTAAAAAGCGCAAGATCACATTCTGGACGCGCTTGGGCTTTGGTATGGGCGGTATGCTCAATTCCGGTGCCCTGACCTTTACGCACAGCTACATGGTGCTGTTCCTGTCCACGGAGTGTGGCCTGTCCGCAGGCGAGGCTGCACTGATCAGCTCGTTTGCCATCTATGTCAACGCTATTCTTTGCCCGCTGATGGGCTTTGTGGCCGATAACTTCTATGCCACCAAGATTGGCCGCATCTTTGGTCGTCGTCGTTTCTGGATCTTGCTGGCCATCCCGATGATGATCGCCGAGCCGCTCATCTTCGTGGCTACGCCGTTTGGCTTCCCGTACTACTTTGTGCTGTACCTGATCTACAACGTCGCGTATACGTTCTGCACCGCCAACCTGTCGCCGCTTACCATCGAGATGACCGACGACTTCAAGGAGCGTACGTACCTCACCGGCTACAAGCATCTCTTTGGTAACGCCGCCGGCTTCCTGATGGCTGCACTTGTGGGCTTCGGCTTTGGCACCTTCGGCGAGACCAACCCGTTCAGCTACTTCATCATCGCTACGATCAACGCTTCGGTCATGGCAATCTCGCTGCTTTGTGTGTACCTGTCCACGTGGGAGCACACCCCCGAGGAGGTCGCTCAGGAGAAGATCGAGAGCGTCGGCGAGGGTATCAAGAAGTTCTTCATCGACGTAATCTCCACCTTCCGCAACAAGTCCTTCCGCAAGGTCCTGTACGCACAGGTCTCCACGAAGCTCGCTGCTGCCTGCTGGTCTGCCTGCCTGTCCTTCTTCATCGTCTACTGCCTGCAGATTCCTAAGTCCTACGAGTCCGTGATGGAGATGCCCGGCAAGGTCGTCGCTATCGTCTGCACCGCCATCTGGGTTGCCCTCATGGCCAAGAAGGGCTTCCACAAGTCTTGGTACCTGGCCAACGTCGGTTGCGCTGCGTGCATCATCGCCTACAACTACTTCGCCTTTGGTCAGATTAACGGCACCTCCACGGTCGCCATCGCTATGATCGCCTACCCCATCATCTTCGCTATCTGGAAGTTCTTCTACGTTGGCTTTCAGTATCTGCCCGATGTTCTGCTCAACTACATTCCCGATGTCGATGAGCTCATCACCCTGCGTCGTCGCGAGGGCATCTACAGCTCCGCTCAGCAGCTCTGCCAGCAGATTGCTCAGGCTATCGCTGTAAACGCCTGGGCTATCGTCCTCGCTGCCTCCGGCTTCATTCAGACCGCCGGTAACAGCGACGCCGTGACCCAGCCCGCCACCGTGCCTCTGTACATCTGCGGCTACATGCTCATTGGCTGCGCCGGCTTCTTCCTGCTCGCGGCTGTCCTTGCCCGCGGCATCAAGATCGACAAGGAGCAGTGCGACGTCCTTTGCGACGAGATCCGCCGCGTCAAGGAGGGCGGCAAGATGGCCGACGTCAAGCCCGAGGTCAAGGCGCTTTGCGAGGAGCTCTCCGGCTTTAAGTACGAGGACTGCTTTGCCCACAACAACGTTGGCTTCCAGGACGGTAGCGTAACCCCCGCCGAGTAAGGCCGACATATCGTCCAAATCACAGGGCCGTGCCACCGGAATTCCGCCGGCAGGCACGGCCCTTTTTTAAAAACGAGTAGTATGAACTTCTGATTACATTTGAGGGAGAGACCCATGGAGACGAACGTTATCTGGCGCAACGCCCGCGCGGCCGTTATTGAGCTCGACGACGGTGGCTACTTTACCTGTGCCGATACGTGGGAGATCTTTGTCAACGATGAGCCCGTCGGTACCACGAATACGGTCGAGACCTATGTCGACGGCCTGACCCCCGGCAAGCGCAACCTGGTTCGTTTTGTTTGTGGCGAGCGTGAGCTGAGCGTAGGTGTCACCACGCCGGCTGAGCCTTTTACCATCAACGTTCGCGACTGTGGCGCCAAGGGCGATGCCGAGCATGATGACACCACCAACATCCAGGCTGCCATCATGGCCTGTCCCAAGGACGGGCGCGTGCTGATTCCCGCCGGCAGCTATCGTATCAAGTCCCTCTTCCTTAAGAGCAATATCAACATCGAGCTCGCCGAGGGAGCGGTGCTGCTGGCTCGCCACGATCGTGCGGCGCTTGCCTACATCCCCGGTACGGTCACGGGCGACGAGGGTGCTGGGTATGCTGGCACCGATATGCTGCCCCTGGGCCGCTGGGAGGGCGAGAGCTTCTCGACCTACTGCTCTACCTTTACGGGTCTGAGCGTGCACGACGTGTGCATCTATGGTCGCGGCGCGATCGACGGTCAGACTGATTTTGCCGAGGACAACTGGTGGAACAAGGACTTTAAGAACATCTTCCGTCCTGAGGAGGGCCGCGAGGTCGCCCGCCCGCGCATGATTTTCCTGTCCGAGTGCCAAAACGTGAGCTTGGCCGGCTTCACCGTCCGCAACAGCCCGGCGTGGAACATCCACCCCATCCTGTGCGAGCACATCGATGCGCTCTGCCTGTCCATCGAGGGCCCCAAGAACTCCCACAACACCGATGGCTTCGATCCCGAGAGCTGCGGTTTTGTTCGCATCCTTGGTTGTCAGTTCTCGGTGGGCGACGACTGCATCGCCATCAAGAGCGGCAAGCTGGGCATTGAGCCCGAGCTTCGTCCCGCCACGCACGACGTGCTGATTTCTCACTGCTACATGCACGACGGCCATGGTGCCGTGGTGCTGGGATCCGAGGCTGCCGGCGGCATCAAGGACCTTACCGTGAGCAAGTGCCTCTTTGAACGCACCGACCGCGGCCTGCGCGTCAAGACCCGCCGCGGGCGCGGCAAGGACGCCGTCAACGAGGGCATTACCTTTGAGCACATTCGCATGGACGAGGTGCTCACGCCCTTCGTGGTCAACTCGTTCTACTTCTGCGACAAGGACGGCAAGACCGATTACGTACAGTCTCGCGAGGCGCTGCCCGTCGACGACCGCACACCCGGCTTTGGTGCCACGACGTTTTGTGATATCGAGGCTACTAACTGCCACGCGGCCGCTGCTTACATCACGGGCCTGCCCGAGAGCAAAGTGACGCGCCTGACGTTCCAGGATGTCCACGTGACCTTCGCGCCGGATGCCGAGCCCTTTGTCCCGGCCATGGCCTGCGGCGTTGAGCCCATGGTGCGCCAGGGCATCATCGCGCAAAACGTCAAGGTACTCGACCTGCAAAATGTGGTGATCGAGGGCCAGGACGGCGAGGAACTGCAGCTCCAGAACGTCGACAAAGCCGTCCGTTCCTAACCCGGATTGATGACCAGGGCTGCATTGTCGGATAGATCGGCAATGCAGCCCTTATGCGATACGGCCGTGTGCGCTGCGCTACGCATCATGGTGAAAGGGAATACATGCTCAATAAAACGATTCCTGTCGGGGTCGATGGCTCGTCTGCCACGATTGCGTCTTATGTTTTTGCCCCGACCGAAGATGCTTATGCTTTAAAACCGCTGCCTGCAGTTGTGGTCGTGCCAGGAGGCGGCTACGATCACGTTTCGCCGCGCGAAGGCGAGCCGGTAGCGCTCCGTTTGTTGGCGATGGGCTACCAAGCGTTTGTGCTGAACTACTCGGTTGCTCCGGCTGTCTATCCGCTGGCATTGCAAGAACTCGCGCGGGCGGTCGATACCGTCCGAGGCCATGCGGCAGAGTACTGTGTCGATCCTGATCGGATTACGGTCATGGGTTTTTCGGCCGGTGGGCATCTGGTTGGCTTGCTCGGGGCGCTTTGGGACCAACCCTGGCTTGCAGAGTCGATTGCGGCATCGCCTGAGTCGATTCGGCCTGACACACTTTGCTTGGGCTATCCGGTCGTAAGCTCGGGGGCCTATGCTCATCGTGGTTCGTTTGAACACCTAACGGGTGCCGATGGCGCTTTGGCTCAAAAGTTGTCGATCGAGAATATGGTGGGCGAGGGCTTCCCCCGTACGTTCTTGTGGCATACCGCCGAGGATGCATCGGTACCAGTTCAAAATAGCCTCCTTCTTGCGCAGGCTCTTGCCGACCACGGGATTGGCTTTAGCCTACATGTCTTTCCGCATGGAAAGCATGGGGCATCGCTCGCCACGGCCCAAACGGCATTTAAGGTCTGCGCCGAGCATATTCAGCCACAGGTTCAGGGCTGGCCCGAGCAGTTCGCTGCCTGGGAGCGTGATGGACGATGAGCGAAAGTATCTATAAGCTGCGCGTTTCGAGGGCTGCGGCAGGAGCGTATTCAACGATTTCCGATGCCTTGGCGGCAGCCGATCAGCTCTATCCGGATGCCGAGCAACCGGTGATGATTCGCGTCGATCCGGGCGAGTATCGCGAGCGGGTCGAGATTCATCGACCGTATGTGACGCTGGTGGGCGAGACGGCTGACAGCGTGCGTATCGTGGGCAGCCTGGGTGCCAAGATGCCCTCGGGGGACGGCTCGGGCGTCGACGGCACGCTCGGCACCTTTAGGACCTATACCGTTTTGGTCGATGCCGATGACGTGCGGCTCGAGAACCTTACGATCGTCAACGATGCGGGCGATGGGCGCGAGGTCGGTCAAGCGATTGCCCTGTATGCTGATGGCGACCGTCTGGTTGTCGATGCCTGCTGCATTAAGGGACACCAAGACACGCTGTTTTTGGGTCCGCTGCCGCCGCATGAGGCCAAACCGGGCGGGTTTATAGGACCCAAACAGTATGCGCCGCGCCGGGTGGGGCGCCAGTATTTTCGACGTTGCCGGATCGAGGGCGATGTCGACTTTATCTTTGGCGGCGCGCGTGCCTACTTTGAGGGGTGCGAGATTCGCTCGCTCAACCGCGATATGGACGTGAACGGCTACGTGACGGCGGCGTCGACGCCCGAAGGCGAGCCGCACGGCTTTGTGTTCCACGGCTGTTCGTTTACAGCTCCGGATGGCGTGGCGCCGGATTCGGTCTACCTGGGTCGTCCTTGGCGCGAATGGGCGCAAACTGTGCTGATCGATTGCTGGCTGGGGCGACATATCAAGCGCGAAGGCTGGTGGGATTGGAATAAGCCGGCGGCACACAACTGCGTGCAGTATGCTGGCGCGATTCTGCATGGGCCGGCGGGTGATACTACCGGCTGGGTGCCGTGGGCGAATGAACTCGATGTGATGGCTGCCGCCGGGTACGCTCGCGAGCAGGTGCTTGCCGGTGGGGATGGCTGGGATCCCGAGGGCGGCGACGGTGATGCGGTTGAGACGGCTGAACTGTCTGCCAACGGCCGCACCGTGCACATCGAGACGTACTGCGAAGACGAACCTGCGCTGCGTGCCCGGCTGAAGCGCGAGGGGCGTTCGGCTGCTTTTACGGGCAAGACTCCTGCGGATTTTGAGGCATGGAAGATTGCGACCAGGACTCGTCTGTACGATGTTTTGGGCCTTTCGCTTATGGACCGCGTCCCGATTGAGATTCGTGAGCTCAGCCGCGTGCGGGTTGCCGGCGGCATCGTGCGCACCCATGCGATGTTGCAGGTCGAGCGCGATGTTTGGATGCCGTTCTACCTGTTGGAACCGTCTCGTCCTAAGCTTGATGAGCGGGGACTCAAACGCTGCTATATCTGCCCGCATGGCCATCAGGGAGCGGGTGCTGCAAGCGTAGCCGGTGTTGCGGGCGTGCCGGCTGTCGATGATGCCGTGCGTAAGTTCAATTACGACTACGGTCTGCGTTTGGCACGCATGGGTTACGTGACCGTCTGCCCTGATGCGCGCGGTTGGGGATACCGTCGTGACTGGAAGGGTCAGGGCGATGACGAGAACAGCTACCTGCGCGGTACGTGTCTGAATCAAGCACGTATGGCCGAGCCACTGGGTCTTACGGTCGCGGGCCTCAACGTCTGGGACAACATGCGCTTGATCGATTACTTGGAGGCGCGCGGCGACATTGCCATGGATGACCTGGGTTGCTTTGGTTTTTCGGGTGGCGGCTACATGACGTTGTACCTGGCCGCACTCGACCCGCGTGTGCGCAAGGCGTTTGTCTCGGGCTATCTGTACGGTGTCGACGATTCGCTGCTGCATCTCAATGGCAATTGCAGCTGCAACTACACACCCGGACTTTGGCGCTTACTCGACATGGGCGATATTGCCTCGCTCATCGCGCCGCATCCGCTGCTGGTGCAAAGCTGCGAAGAGGATCATCTGAACGGTTCGCGCGGGCTGAAAAATGTTGACGAGCAGCTCGAGATCGTGCGCGATGCCTACAAGTTGCTGGGTCGCAGAGATGGCCTGCGGCACGAGGTATGTCCGGGTGAACACCATCTGGGCGTGACACATCTTGCCGAGGATATCGAATGGCTCGATTCGCACGTTGCGGAATGCGCCCGTGCATAGCCCCTCGGCATGCTGCGAATAAACGGTACGTTCCTGTATGACCGCCGATGGGCGGATGAGGAGAAGATTATGGAAACGAAGAGTTTGAGTGAATCGACCATTTGCTGCTTTGGCGATTCGACCACATGGGGGGATAACGGATGCGGCGCAGGCGGCAACGACATCTCTTGGACTTCGCATCTGGGCGCGTTGCTGGGAGGTGCAGTCGTCGAGAACTTTGGCATCAAGGGTTCGCGTATCGCCATCAAGGCCGACCGTACCGATTCATTTGTCGAGCGCTTGGACGGCATCGACGATGCGGCCGATGTCTATGTTGTCTTTGGCGGCGTTAACGACTTTAGCCGCAACGTGCCGCTTGGCGAGTTGGGCAGCACCGATGCGCATGAGTTCTATGGTGCGGTCGACTATCTGATCCGAACCATCACGGCGCGCTCACCTCAGGCAAAGCTCGTGTTTATGACGCCGTGCAAGACGAGTGGTAAGCACGAGAAGGATATCCCGGCAAGCGACGAGCTCAACCACCTGGGGTTGACGCAGGTCGCCTACGTGCGAGCGATGCTCGAGGTCTGCGACCGCTACTCCGTGCCGGTGATTGACCTGTATGCGCAAAGCGGTATCAGCCCGTTTTTGCCGGAGCACCGCGAGCTCTATATGCCGGACGGTCTGCATTACAGTCCTGCCGGCTATGAGCGCCTGGCGCATCGCATCGCCGCGGGTCTCACCGCCGTTTGCCGCTAAAAGTCTGCCGTTCGCGTTACACTAGGGGTAACGTTCACCTATCGTTTATGTCAGAGGGGACAGCAATGGGTTGCAATCAAATCCTGGACCGTTATATCGAGCAGTTGATCGAAACCTCTACGCCGCAGGCGCCGGCTTGGAATATCGAAAAGATTCGCGCCGGCAAGGAGAACACCTGGAACTATATTGACGGCTGCATGATCAAGGCGCTCATCGAACTGTACGAGATCACGGGTGAGCAGCGCTACCTGACTTTCGCCGATGACTACATCGATTTCTTTGTCCAGGACGACGGTACCATAAAGCATTACAACCCCGAGGAGTACAACCTCGATAACGTCAATGCGGGCAAGACCCTCTACAAGCTCTATGACCTGGTGGGCAAGCCCAAGTACCGTGCCGCCATGGACACCATCTACCGCCAGCTCGAGACCCAGCCGCGCACCAAAGAAGGCGTGTTTTGGCACAAGGCCGTCTATCCCAACCAGATCTGGCTCGATGGCATGTATATGGCCCAGCCGTTCTACATGCAGTACGAGCTGAGCTTCCACAACCGTCGTGCCTGCTCGGACAGCTTCCATATGTTCCAGGTCGTGCATGACCTGATGCGCAACCCCCTCAATGGTCTGTACTATCACGCTTACGACGCGAGCCGCAAGCAGTTCTGGTGCGACCCGGTCACCGGCCTTTCGGCTAACTTCTGGCTGCGCGCCGAGGGCTGGTTTGCCATGGCGCTCATCGACACGTGGGAGCTTATGCCGCCTTCGATGTCGGCCGAGAAGGACGAGATCCGCAAGATGTTCCACGACCTGATCGACGCCATGCTGCCGTATCAAGACGAGAAGACCGGCATGTGGCATCAGGTCATCAACCTGCCCAATATCGCCCCCAACTACCTGGAGGAGTCGGGCAGCGCGATCTTTGCCAACGCCATCATGAAGGGCGTGCGTCTGGGCGTGTTGGGTGAGCGCTACTACCAGTACGGCCGTCGCGCCTTCGACGGCATCTGCGAGACCTGCCTTTCCGAGCACGATGGCCAGCTGGCGCTCGACAACATCTGCCTGGTTGCGGGCTTGGGAAACACCGCGCACCGCGAGGGCACGTTTGATTACTACATGAGCGAGCCTATCGTCAAAAACGATGCGAAGGGCGTGGCGCCGCTGGTGCTTGCCTATATCGAGACCATGCATCACGACAAGCTGGCCGGTAAGCGCGATCCGCTCGCCCCCTCGGGCGTGTGCTCCATCGAGGACCCGTTTGGCGGATACACCCCGGGCATCAACGCTCATAAGGGATGCGAATAACGTGGGGGCTATTACTCCGGGCGTACGTTTGCACGACCTTCCGCAGGGGACCGTCGAGGAACGCATTCGCATGGCGGGAGAGCTGGGCTTTTCGTGCATTCAGCTGCCGAGTAAGGTGCTCTACGCATCGATGGGGATCGATCGAGGCGGCCTGACCCGCGAGCTTGCCGACCATTTGCGTGCGGTGCTCGACGAGGCGGGCGTTTCGGTCGCCGTGCTCGGCTGTTATAAGAATCTGGCGACGCCCGATCGCCAACAGCTCATGGATAACTTTGCCGAGTACGAGGCATGCCTGAACTTTGCCCAGATGCTCGGCGGCTGCCCGGTGGGTACCGAGACCGGTCGCCCCAATGCGCAGAACCGCGTCGCGGACGACCGCATGACCGACGAGGCACTCGATACGTTTGCAGACGGGCTTGCACGCGTCTGCGGTCGGGCCGAGGCCGTGGGCGGGCAAATACTGATCGAGCCTGGCTGGAACGAGACGGTCAACACGCCGGATCGCTGCCGTGAGGTGCTGGAGCGCGTCTCGAGCCCGTCGCTCGGCGTGATCTACGACCCGGTATCGCTGCTGCACCCCAGTGTCGTTGACGAAGCGCAGGAAATCACCGCGTGCATGCTCTACTTATGCGGCAGTAAGATCCGCGTGCTGCACGCCAAGGATTTTGAGGTCGTTGATAACGAGGACGAAGCCGGATGGTGCGACGGTACGGGTTCACGCCTGGTGTGCCACGGCGTGGGCGAGACGGGCCGCTATGACTTTGAGCCCGTGGTGGCCTGGGCTGCCGCCGCCTGTCCTGGGATTCCCTGCGTGGTCGAGAACAGCGTGCCGGCGACGGCGGCTGACTGCCTGGCGACACTCGAGCACATGTCCGCTCGCTGCGGGGCTTCGCATCGCGAGCTATAGCATTGGCTTTTGCCGTGTCGGCAGATTGAGATTACCTGCATGGGGGCGGCGGTGAAGGGTCTTTATCGTCGCCCCATTGGATTGCATTAAAAAGGGGAGTTGCGTGGCTATCCACATTGTCGAAGAGGCGAATCGTTGCCTAGGTTGTAAAAGGGCGTTCTGTCAGATTAAGGGCTGCCCGGTTCAGACGCCTATTCCGCAGGTCATCGACCTGTTCAAACGGCGTCGTCTAGAAGAGGCGGGCGAGCTATTGTTCCAGAACAATCCCATGAGCGCGGTCTGCTCCATGGTGTGCAATCATTCGGGCCAGTGCGAGGGCGCTTGCATCCAGGGCCGCAAGGGCGCGCCGGTGCATTTCTCGAGCATCGAGAACTATATCTCGACAGCGTATTTGGATCGTAAGGAGTGGACGCCCGCGCCGTCGTGTGGCAAGCAGGTCGCTGTGGTCGGCTCCGGCCCAGCCGGCATTACCGTGGCAATTAAGATGGCGCAGCTGGGTTGCGCCGTCACTGTTTTTGAGCAGCGGCCCGAGATCGGCGGTGTGCTGGAGTACGGTATCCCCGAGTTCCGCCTGCCCCGTGCGCTCGTGCAAAAGTATCGCCACGTGATGTGCTCGCTTGGCGTGCGCGTGCGCCCCTCGACCACCATCGGTGGCGCGCTGCATATCGACGACCTGCTGCGCGACGGCTACGATGCGGTCTTTGTCGGTACTGGTACCTGGCGAGCTCGAAAGCTGGGTATTCCCGGCGAGTCGCGCGGCAACGTGCTGTTTGGTATCGATTATCTGGTCGATCCCACGAGCGTGGCAATCGGGCAGAACGTGGCGGTTATCGGCGCCGGCAATGTGGCCATGGATGTTGCCCGCACGGCCCTGCGCTCGGGTGCCCGCAAGGTCACTGTGTATGCCCGATCGCGCCATATCTCTGCCATCGATGACGAGGTGGAGCTGACCGAGCTTGACGGTGCCGAGATTGTGCGCGGCAAGGCGATCTGCGCCATCGATGATAACGGTCCGGTGTTCGAGACGGCTATCTTTGACGAGGACAACAACGTGGTGGGCTATGAGGAAGAGCTCGACCATGTGTCCGCCGACACAGTTGTGATTGCGGCTTCGCAGGTGCCCAAGGACAAGCTTGTGCTTACGACGGGCGGTCTGGAGACCGATCATCGCGGCCTTCTTTCGGTCGACGAGTACGGTATGACCACCGTGCCTGGCGTCTTTGCCGCCGGCGACGTGGTTAACGGCCCGCTGACGGTTGTTCACGCCGTAGCCGGCGCCAAGCTCGCCGTCGAAGGCATGACTACCTATCTGGGCCTCTAACTCCATCCCACCCATCAGTTGCGGTGAAATACGGACTGTTTTGGCTGGCAAAAGTCTCATCTACTCCGTATTCCACCGCAACTTTTTGTGGGGATCGGATTAAAGGCGGGGGAGTGCGAGCGGGTACGGACGCGGCGGTTGCTGATACGATAAGTACGTTAGCAACTGCCGCCGAGCGGCTTAAACGAAAGGAAGCCTGTATGGAGTCATCCGCCTACCCGATGCTCTTTAGCCCGATCAAGGTCGGTACGACCGAGGTCAAGAACCGCGTCTTTATGCCGCCGGTGTCCACCAACCTGGCCGATCATGGCTATGTGACTGACGACTTGGTCGATCATTACCGTGCCCGTGCCAAGGGCGGCGTGGGCCTCATCATCACCGAGGTCGTGACGGTCGAGCCCACCTATACCTATCTGCCGGGTGACATGTGCTGCTACGACGACACGTTTATCCCCGGCTGGGAAAAGCTCGCCGCGGCCGTCCACGAGTACGGCTGCAAGATCATGCCGCAGCTCTTCCACCCCGCCTACATGGCCTTTAACATCCCGGGCACGCCGCGCTTGATCGCTCCGTCCTTTGTGGGCCCGTCTTACGCCCGCGAGGCACCGCGCCCCATCACGGTCGACGAGATTCACGAGCTCACGCATCAGTTTGGCGACGCTGCCGTGCGTATGCAGAAGGCCGGTGTCGATGGCGTTGAGGTCCACGCAGCGCACGCCCACGGTATGCTCGGCGGCTTTTTGACTCCGCTCTACAACAAGCGTACCGACGAGTACGGCGGCTCGCTCGATGCCCGCATGCGCTTCCTGCTCGAGGTCATCGCCGAGATTCGCGAGCGCTGCGGCAAGGACTTTATCATCGACGTCCGCATCTCGGGCGATGAGTACACCGATGGCGGTCTGACCCTCAACGATATGATTTATGTCTCGCGTCGCCTGGAGAAGGCCGGCGTCGACATGATTCATGTGTCGGGCGGCACCACCATCAAGCGCGGCTCCGCGATTCCCGCCGCCGGTACCCAGCAGGCCTCGCACGCCGCCTGCTCGCGCGAGATTAAGAAGCACGTCAACATTCCCGTCGCCACCGTCGGCCGCATCAACGAGGCCTGGATCGCCGAGGAGCTGATCGAGGACGGCGCTGCCGACATCTGCATGATGGGCCGCGCCAATCTGTGCGATGCCGAGTTCTGCAACAAGGCCGCTGCCGGCAACGCCGACGACATCCGCCCCTGCATCGGCTGCCTGCGCTGCCTGAACGGCATTATGTTCGGCAAGCGCATCTCCTGCACCGTCAACCCGGACGTGGAGCGCGACGAGGCTGGCTACGAACCTGCTGCCGAGGCCAAGAACGTGCTCGTTGTGGGCGCTGGTCCTGCGGGCATGGAGGCAGCCTATATTGCTGCCAAGCGCGGCCACAACGTGGTGCTCGTGGATAAGCAGGATGAGCCGGGCGGCGAGATGCGCATCGCGGCCGTTCCTCCGGCAAAGCAGGAGCTCACCCGCGTGATCAAGTACCAGTATCGTCGTCTGGCCGAGGCGGGCGTGAAGTGCGTCTTTGGTACCGAGCTCTCGGCCGAGGACATTCAGCGCGACTACGCGGGCTACGAGGTTGTCCTGGCTTATGGCGCTGAGCCCATCGCCCCGGCCTTCATGCAGGGCTTTAAGCAGGTTATGACGGCTGACGACCTGCTGGGTGGCAAGGCTTTCCCGGGCAAGAAGATCGTCATCGTGGGCGGCGGCACCGTCGGTTGCGAGACAGCAGATTACCTGGCCCCGCTGGTCAACGACCTGTCGCCGGCCAATCGCGATGTCACCGTCATCGAGATGACCAAGACGCTCGCTGCCAACGAGGGCGGTGCCGGTCGCGCGGTGCTCATCACGCGCATGCTCTCCAAGGGCGTCCACGTGCTGACCGAGGCCAAGGTGACCGAGATCACCGAGGACACCATCAGCTACGAAAAGGACGGCGAGGTCCACACCATCACCGGTGCCGATACGCTGGTGCTGGCGATGGGCTACCGTCCCAATACCAAGTTGGCCGACGACCTTGCCGCTGCCGGCGTTGCCACCCACGTGCTGGGCGATGCCAACAAGTGTGGCAACATCCGCGATGCCATCGGCGATGGCTATAAGGTTGCCTGCGAGCTCTAGTTAATCCCTTGGTGCATGGGGCCTGTCCCCGCGGCGTCAGTCGGTAGATAGTAAAAAGCGGCGGTCGTCCCGTACGTGGGACGACCGCCGCTTGCGTTAGCTGCAATGAGTTGTGCGATTAGAGGCCTAGGATCTCCTTGACCTTGGCGATGATGGCCTCGTCGGTTGCGTTGGCAAAGAAGTACTCCTGGAAGTGCTCGCCGGCAAGTGCGCCCTTCACCAGGTCCTGGTCGAGCTCGTCCAGGATGTCGACGAGCGGACGCATGGTCACAGCGCGGACGCCGTCGAGGATCTTCTTGTTGCGCTGCTCGGGCTCAACACGCTCGGCAGGATAGCCGTTGCCCGAACCAAAGCCAAAGAGCTTCTCGAAGGTGTACTCGAGATTGAGCTCCTGGCCCCAGCCGTTCTTGAGGGCGAAGGGCATGGCGACGGCGTTGCCATCGTTGACCTGGGCAAAGGTGTAGGCGTCGAGCGGGTCGGCAACGTGGCCGCACAGCACGCCGGGGAAGGAGTTGCAGGCGAGCATGGCGCCCTCGCCGGTGCCGCAGCCGGTCACGACGTAGTCGGCAGCGCCGGAGTTGAGCAGCACGGCGGCCAGGATGCCGTTCTGCACATAGGTGAGGGGCTTGGAGTCGGCGTCGGCATACATGCCATAGTTAAAGACGGTGTGGCCCATGGGCTCGACAACCTTCTTAAGGGCAGCCTCGATCATAGGGTTCTTGGAGTTCTGAGAGTTCTCATTGATCAGAGCGATTTTCATTGCGAATTACCTTCCTATTTCTAACTTGCGGTGGAATACGGACTGTTTTGCCTGATAGAAGCCAAAACCAATCCTTATCTCACCGCAACTCAAATGAAAAACGAGTGGATGAAACCTGATGTGGGCAGTTGCGGTGACGCTTATTGAGGCTGCTTTCCAATGTATGCGAGGATGCCGCCGTCGACGTAGAGGATGTGGCCGTTGACGAAGTTCGACGCGTCGGAAGCCAGGAACACGGCGGGGCCCTTCAGGTCCTCGGGCGTGCCCCAACGGGCGGCCGGCGTCTTGGCAATGATGAACTGGTCAAACGGGTGGCGGCTGCCGTCGGGCTGCGTCTCGCGCAGCGGTGCGGTTTGCGGCGTGGCGATGTAGCCGGGCCCAATGCCGTTGCACTGGATATTGGCCTCGCCAAACTCCGAGCAGATGTTCTTGGTGAGCATCTTGAGTCCGCCCTTGGCGGCAGCATAGCCGGCGATGGTCTCGCGACCCAGCTCGCTCATCATCGAGCAGATGTTGATGATCTTGCCGTGGCCCTTGGCGATCATGCCAGGCAGGCAGGCCTTTGACACGATAAACGGTGCGTTGAGGTCGATATCGACGACGCGGCGGAAGTCCTCGGCGCTCATGTCGAGCATCGGGGTACGCTGGATGACGCCGGCGTTGTTGACCAGGATGTCGGGCGTGGTGCCAAAGTCGGCCTCGATCTTGGCGATGAGCTCGGCGACGACAGTCTCGTCGGTGACGTCGGCAACATAGCCGTGAGCGTCAAAGCCCAGCTCACGGTAGTGCTTCTCGGCTTCGGCGACTTTGTCGGCGTGACGGGCGTTAAAGGCGATCTTGGCGCCGGCCTCTCCGAGCGCCTCGGCAATGGCCATGCCAATGCCGTAGGTGGCGCCGGTCACCAGTGCGACCTTGCCGTCCAGACGGAAGCTGTCCATAAGATCAGACATAGCGATCCTTTCAAAAGAAACGTTCATCTATATAAGTCTTGCTTTTCATACAAGGTCAGTATAGGTGAAGCAGCGTAATAGCCACCCCTTATTCCCTAAAATCAGGTGAACGTTCACTTTTAAAAGGCGAACGGTAGTCTCGCCCTTGCCGTGCGGACGTCTATTTGCTCTGTTCCTGCGCTCCCTCTGCGATCATGTTGCGGTTGTACACCAGATGCAGGTACATCGCGTCGTGCGCTGCGGTGGGATTGCGCGCGGCGATGGCGTCGGCCACGCCACGGTGGGTGCGGATGGTTTCCTCAACCAGCTTTTTGCCGGTCACGTCAATAAACAGGGGGACAGGCGCCTTGAGCACGCCCATTAGGCGGGGAACGACGAGGTTGCCGCAGCTTTCGGCAATTGCGATGTGAAACGCGGTGTCGGCGGCAGAATAGTCTTCGTCCCGCGCGGCCAAGTGCTCGGACTCATCGCAAAGCTCTTTAATGCAGATGATTTGATCGTCGGTCGCGTGCTCTGCGGCCATGCTGGCCATCTGCGGCTCGATCATAAAGCGCACTTCGAGCAGGTCGCGTGCCAGGCGCCTCTTGTCATCGATAAAGGTAAAGCCCAGCGGATCGTCGGCAACGCCGGGGTTTGATGCCACATAGGTGCCCGAGCCCTGTTTAATGCGCACGATGTTGCGCGACTGCAGCAGCTTCATAGCCTCGCGTACGGTGCTCCTGCCAGCACCCAGGCGCTCGACGAGCACAGCCTCCTTGGGCAGGCGGTCGCCTTGCTCAAGATGCTCATCCAGGATCAGTTGAATAATTTTCTCCGAAATCTGCTCGGGGAGTCCCGAATCGGCTCGTGCCACGCTTCACCTCATATCAAAAGAATTCATCAGAGCTATTCTAGCTCATTTAACAGAAGCCGCGGTGGTTCGCTCCGACAATGGAGAACTGTAAGTGGCCGTTTACCGTCAAAAACAGATCGTTCAGCAAATACATCAGATGTATTTCGAAAAAGTTTCCCTTTTAAACATCAGACCTATTGAAAACGCGCTATAGTCTAAGCCGAATTCAAAAGGTCTGATGAATTGGAGGAAAGATGTCAGACCCAACGTTTATGGCCGACCCCACCAGGCTGGTCATCGCCGCCATCGTGGGCATCGCGCTGCTGCTTGCGCTCATCATTAAGTTCAAGCTGCATCCTGTGCTTTCGATGATGGTCTCGGCGCTCGTGATCGGTATCGGAGCCGGCATGCCGCTCGATATGGTGGCAGACACCGTCACCAAGGGCGTGGGCACCACGCTGCAAAACATCGCCTTGCTCATTGGCCTGGGATCGATGTTTGGCCAGATTTTGGAGGAGAGCGGCGGCGCCAAGAAGATCGCCCAGACCTTCATTGACGCCTTTGGCCAGGGCCACTCCAGCTGGGCGCTGGGCATCACCGGTTTGGTCATCGGCACCACGGTGTTCTTTGAGGCGGGCGTAGTCGTTTTGATTCCGCCTGCGTTTAGCGTGGCATCGCAGACCAAAAAGTCGACGCTCTACTACGGCATCGCGCTGCTCGCGGGACTTGCCGCTGGCTATGCGTTTGTGCCGCCATCCGCCGGGTCGGTTCTGGTCGCCGGCACGCTCGGTGTCGACCTGGGCACCATGATCCTCGTCGGTATCCCCACCGCCTTTATCGCTATGGCGATTGCCGGCGTCGTGTGGGGCCGCAACGTGGGCGGTCGCATTTTTACCGATGTTCCGGAGCACTTTACCTCTGCCGAGGGTGCGAGCGATGAAAAAGAGCTTCCCTCCTTTGGCATGGTGCTTGCCATCGTGCTCACGCCGCTTTGTCTGATTTTGCTGGGCACGTTGTCCTCTTATATCCCCATGCCCGCCGAGCTCGCCTCGATTCTCGCCTTCCTGGGCAAGCCGTTCGTCGCTTTGACGCTCGCCACGCTCGTCGCGATGTATCTGCTGGGCGCGCGCCGCGGCTACTCCGGCGCCGAGCTCAAGGCCCTGCTCGACCGCTCTCTTAAGCCCGTCGGCATGATCTTGCTGGTTATCGCCTGTGGCGGCGTCATTCGCTGGATGCTGCAGGACTGCGGCTTGGGCCAGGTTATCGGCCCTATGCTCGAGGCCTCACCGCTGCCTTTGGTGGTCGTTGCCTTTTTGATTGCCGTCATGGTGCGTGCCTCTGTCGGCAGCTCCATCGTCGCTATGACCATGGCATCGGGCATTATGGCCGCCATGCCTGCGGTTTCCGGAGCCTCAGTGCTCATGCGTGCCGCTATCTGTCTTGCTATCTGCGGCGGTGCCACGGCCCTCTCGCACGTCAACGATGCCGGTTTTTGGATGTGCTCCTCGTTCCTGGAGATTGACGAGAAGACCACCCTCAAGTCCTGGACCGTTATGGAGACGCTCATCGGCCTTTCGGGTCTTGCCTGCGCCCTGGTGATTTCGTTCTTCGCCTAGTTCGCGTAGCTAAGCATCTTTTGCCGAGTGCATCGCTCGGTACCCATTTACACCTGATTCATTAACCAACGATTGGTACAACCGTTCAAACCAAAAGAGGAGAGCACCATGGACGAGAAGACCAAGGCACAGATTCAGCAGGAGGCAGCCGACCTGGTTGCCAAGCTGCAGCCGCGTTCCGGCAAGTTTCGCACCATCAGCCCCGAGATGGACCCGCTGCGCCTGGGCTCTGGCTGGTCTATCGAGGATCTGGACAAGCCGCAGGTCATTATCGAGTCGACCTTTGGCGATTCGCACCCGGGTTCTGCCGGCCTGTTCGAGCTGGTCGAGGAGGTCCGTGCCGGCGTTGCCGAGGCTGGCGGTCACGGTGCCCGTTACTTCTGCACCGATATCTGCGACGGCGAGGCCCAGGGACACGACGGCATTAACTACTCGCTGCCCAGCCGCGACATGATCGCCAACATGATCGAGATCCATGCCAAGGCCACCCCGTTCGACGCCGGCGTCTTTGTCGCCAGCTGCGATAAGGGCCTGCCTGCGAACCTCATGGCCATGGGCCGCATCAACATCCCCTCCATCGTCGTTACCGGCGGCGTCATGGATGCCGGTCCCGATCTGCTGACCTTGGAGCAGCTCGGCGCGATTTCTGCCCGCTACGAGCGCGGCGAGATCTCCCGCGAGGAGCTTGAGTTTGCCAAGCACAACGCATGCCCCAGCTGCGGCGCCTGCTCCTTTATGGGTACCGCCTCGACCATGCAGGTCACGGCCGAGGCCCTGGGCCTTATGCTCCCCGGCACGGCTCTGCTGCCCGCCACCAGCTCCGACCTGCGCGAGTTCGCCCGCGAGGCCGGCCGTCAGTCCGTGTGGCTCTCCGAGCACAACCTGTGCCCCCGCGACATCGTGACCAAGGAGTCCTTCGAGAACCTCATCATGGTCCACGGCGCCATTTCGGGCTCCACCAACTCGCTGCTGCATATCCCCGCGATTGCCCGCGAGTTTGGCATCGAGATGTCCGCCGACGACTTCGATCGTCTGCACCGTGGCGCTCACTACCTGCTTAACGTCCGTCCCGCAGGCGAGTGGCCGGCGCAGTTCTTTTACTATGCGGGTGGCGTGCCGCGCATCATGGAGGAGATCAAGTCGATGCTCCACCTCGATGTCATGACCGTCACCGGCAAGACCCTCGGCGAAAACCTCGAGGACCTTAAGAACAACGGTTACTACGAGAAGTGCGGTCGTTACCTTGAGAAGTGGAATCTCAAGCGCGAGGACATCATCCGTCCGTTTGACCAGGCCTTCGGCACCGACGGTTCCATCGCCATCCTCCACGGCAATCTTGCTCCCGAGGGCGCGGTCGTCAAGCACACCGTCGTTCCGCGCGAGATGTTCCAGGCTACGCTCAAGGCCCGTCCGTTCGACTGCGAGGAGGACGCCATTCACGCCGTCCTGACGCACGAGGTCAAGCCCGGCGATGCCGTTATCATTCGCTATGAGGGACCCAAGGGTTCCGGTATGCCCGAGATGTTCTACACCACCGAAGCTATCGCCAGCGACCCCGAGCTGGGCGCGAGCATTGCCCTGATCACTGACGGCCGCTTCTCCGGCGCCTCCAAGGGCCCGGCTATCGGTCACGTTTCGCCCGAGGCCGCTGTGGGCGGTCCGATTGCCCTGATTGAGGAGGGCGACCTTATCCGAATCAACATCCCCGAGCGCTCGCTGTCCATCGTGGGCATCGCCGGCAAGGAGATGGAGCCGGCCGAGGTCGACGCCGTCCTGGCCGAGCGCCGAGCCGCTTGGAAGCCCAAGGCTAATCGTTACACCTCCGGCACGCTCAAGTTCTTTACCGAGCATGCAGTTTCCGCCATTCAGGGTGGCTACATGGAGTAGCGCCCATGCGCATCAAATATCTCCTCTCATAGATGCGCGGTACAAAGAGCCCCGAGCCACGTCACCGGGGCGCGTTGTTCAGCGCCGCCGGGGCGCTCCACTCAAACGACAAGAGACGTCTTACGCAAGCGCCCGCGTCCGTGGATAAAACCACGGGCGTGGGCGCTTCACTTTATTCCCAGCCGCTTTATTCCCAGCCCTTCCACACGTCAGGCTCGTAGCCAACGGTTGCCTGGCGGCCGTTGCGAACGATGGGCTCACGAAGAATCTGCTGGTTATCGAGCACCTTTTCGAACTTCTGGTCGGCAGCAAGATACTGTACGAGCGCAACCGTGTCGGCATCTTTCGCCTTTGGATCGATCACAGCGTCGATCCCGCCGACGGCGCGCGCCACGCTTTCGAGCTCGCCTTTGCTCATCCCCTTTTCCTTCAAGTCGATGAACTGGAACTTCACACGACGTTCCTTGAAATAGCGCTGCGCCTTCTTAGTATCGAAGCTTTTCTTCGTGCCGAATATCTGGATGTTCATACGTACCGCCTTCGCTCAATTCTCGTCCGTTCATGATACGACAAGGGAGCCGAGCAAAAACAGAGCAGGCGGAGATGGAGGAGGACGGCGACCGACCGTCGGCAAGAGTCGGCCGGATCGGACTGGCGCCCAGCGCGCGCCGGCGACACGCTCGCAGCTGCACACATAGCCGATGTACAAGCTCGCCGCGGCGTTCCCTCGCCCCGCGGTGTGGCGATAGAGAAGCACGCCACCCGTCAACGATGGCGCCTCGGTGAAGAAAATCAACGTCTGGGTTACATCCCTTGAAAGGGGCGAAGACGGCTGCTAGAATGCCTCCCCGTTATGAAGGATTTGACCAAAGCATACATCGCAATTCGGCGGCCCCTGGTATACGGGGCCTCTCCTGTTGTTCCCCAAGTGCGCTCTGAGCAGCCGCTTTCTTCCTGTCGTATCTGATGCACGCATAGCACGTGCATGTTATTTCGCCCGTGGGCCGGCGCGCCTTCGGCGAAGAATCGAATAGATACGAAGGAAGCTTATGTCTGATAATTGTACGGTCGCGCCCGCCAATGGGCGCATTACCGGTACCCAGATCAGCATCGTCGCGGTCGTCGTCCTGGGTGCCTTCTTGGCGCTACTGAACCAAACGGTGATGTCGCCTGCGCTGCCGGTCATCATGTCCGATTTCGCCATCGATGCCTCGACTGCCCAGTGGATCATGTCCATATACCCGCTGGTGAGCGGCATCATGGTCCCCGTTTCGGCGTTCCTTATCGACAAGTTCAGCACCCGCGCGCTATTCTTCGGGGCGACGCTGGTGTTCGCGCTGGGCACGCTGCTGTGCGCCGCAGCCCCTGATTTCCTGTTCCTCATCATCGGTCGCGTGTTGCAAGCGGCGGGCTCAGGCGTGCTCATGCCGCTTGTCTCGGTGGTTCCCATGCTGGTGTTCCCCGTCGAGAAACGAGGAACGGCTATGGGCATGGCGGGCATCGTCATGTCGGCGGGTCCCGCGGTCGGCCCCGTCGTAGGCGGCGCGGTGATCGACACGTACGGCTGGCGCACCATGATCGGCGCCATCGTCCCCCTCGCAATTCTCGTGCTGGTGCTGGGCGTGTTCATGCTGAAAAACGTGGGCGAGCTGAAGAACCCCAAGCTCGACCTGCCCTCGGTCGTCCTCTCCACCATCGCCTTCGGCGGACTTCTCTACGGGTTCTCGAGCGCCTCGTCGATGGGTTGGGGCAACCCCGTGGTGCTCGGCTCGATCGTCGCGGGTGTCGTGTGCTTGGTGCTGTTCGTCGTACGCCAGGGCAAAATCGAGGACCCGCTGCTTCAACTGGGCACGCTCAAGACGCGCGAGTTCCGCGTGGCCGCCATCATCGTCACGCTCATCAACGCCGCATGCCTGGTCACCAACACGCTGTTGCCGTTGCTGCTGCAAACCTCGCTTGGCGCTTCGGCCTTCGAAACCGGCATGGCCATGCTTCCCGCCGCGGCGGTGGGCATCATCATCAGCCCTATCTCCGGCGTGGTGTTCGACAAGTTCGGTCCGCGTGCCATCTCGATCGTCGGCCTGGCCCTCATGACCGGCGCCCTGTTCCTGCTCTCGCTTTCGACGGTAAACACGCCCATCTTGGTGGTTGCGCTGTTCTGCATGCTGCAGTCCGCCGGCCAGTCGCTCGCGAACATGCCGGTGAACACATGGGGTGTCAATGCCTTGAAAAATGACATGATCGCCCACGGCAACGCCATCGCGAACACCGGCCGCCAGGTCGCCGGCGGTTTGTGCACGGCGCTCATCATCACGGTCATGACAGGCGTCACCGCGTCGGCCGGCGTCGATGCGAGCATCCAAGTAGCCACCGCCGTGGGCGCGGGCGTCGCTTACAAGGTGTGCGCGGCAATCGGCCTCGTTTCCCTTATCTGCGCCATATTCAGCGTGCGCACCAAGAAAACCGCACCGAAAACGAAGGAGGCATAAGCGATGTCCGAGATTCTGTCCGAGCGCATCCCGCTCGAGCTCGAGGGGACGCCCGTTTCGAGCATCATGATTGAAGAGCCGTTCACCTGCACGCAGGATTGCACGATTTCCGACGTGGTGCGCATGCTCGCCGAAAACGAGGTGAGCAGCATGCCCGTAATCGATGAGCGCAACCAGGTGGTCGGGTTCATCTCCGACGGCGATGTCATGGGAGCCATCGCGCAGCATCGCGCTCACACCATCTTCACGGGCGGCGACGCGTCCATGCTGTACTTCGACGATCAGAGCCTTGAGCAGCGCATCGAAGACCTGAAGGATCGCTGCGTCATGGATTTCGCGACGCGCCAGGTAGTGTGTGCCCGTCCCGAGCAGAGCATCGCCCGCGTCGCCGCGCTGCTGGCGAAGAAGAAGTTCAAGAAGCTTCCTGTGGTTGATGACGAGGGCAAACTCGTGGGGGTCATCCGCCGCTCCGCCATCACCAAATACATCTTCGGCATCCTTTTCCAATAGGGGCAGGTCGCACTTGAGGCGAACATCTCGAGGCATCGAGCCAGCAACTGGACTAGACAACCTTGACACGCACGCGCTTTCCCTCGATGCTTCGGTAAGGGGAGCTGCGAAAATCGCAGTACGGGTGATCGGTGCCGCGCCCCCGAAGGCAAAAGCGAACACGGGAGCGATACGATGGGAAAAGTCCTGGACGAAGATTTGGTTTATGAGATTCTCTCCGTCGTGGCAGAGATTCCGGCGGGATGCGTCGCCTCGTACGGTCAGATAGCGCGCCTCATCGGCAGGGAGAAAAACTCTCGCCTGGTCGGAGCGGTGCTGAGCGAGGCGGATCGCTACGGAGATTATCCCTGCCACCGCGTCGTCAACCACGCGGGACGCCTCGCGCCAAACTTCCCCGACCAGCGAGCACTACTGACGGAGGAAGGAGTCGCCTTCCGAGACAACGGCTGCGTCGACATGAAAAAGCACCAGTGGAACGAGTAGCCAGGCAGCGTAGCGTCGAAAGGAGCGACGCCACGGGGAACGACCTGCGCCCCGCCGCCGGACAACCTATGGCAAAGTGACACGTCCCACAAAGAGCGGCGCACCAGTACGAGACACGACCGCGACGTAAAAAGACCCTATGATACTCGTAAGCATCTATCTGATTGCCCGCCTCGAGGTACCCAAAGAACGAGAGATGCCGAAACCCCTAGACAAAGAAAAAGGTCGGGAGCTTTTATGCTTCCGACCTGAAGTTTCATGGTCGCGGGGGCGGATTTGAACCACCGACCTTCGGGTTATGAGGTCGCTACGACGTTGTTTCATTCAGACATTTCGACCCAAATTGAAGTCAATATAACTCCAGGTCATTTGATGTTTTCATAGATTTACGAAAGAAAAGTACGCGGAATAATTCGACCCAAATTCGACCCACAACGAGCTTGAAAGCGGTCAGGCGGAGCATTACCCTTGGGGTGTGACCCCACGCAGGGCCCACCACCAAGGGTAATGCCCACTCGCCCCAGCCCTTTGCGCCATTCCGCGCAACCGAGCGCGATTCTCAGGCACTTCAGGCAAGGAACACGATGAACGACCGACCTCTCGTCATAGGCAAAGGAACGAAGCAACGCCGCGACAAATACACGTGGCGCTACCGTCACAGCCTCGGCAAGGATCCGGTCACGGGCAAATACCGCTATTCGCCGTGGCAGACCATACATACCACCAAAAGCCGAGAGGTCGACGCCGCACTCGAAGCCTACAAGGCAGAACTCAACAGCGGCACCTACGTCCAAAAATCGAGGGACACCGTCGGCTCGTACGCAAAAAAGTTCCACGACAACCGCGAAGGAACCATCACGCCGCTCGCCTACTCGACATCCTACTCAATCGAGAACCGGACGCGCACATCACATGCGTGATGCTCATGCTCGACACCGACATGAGAAGGGCAGAAGCCCTCGGGATGACGTGGTCCGATGCCTCCGTCGAGAACAGAAGCATCCTCATTGAGCAGCAGTTCGCGGCCGATCGAAGCGTTCGCTCGCCCAAAAGCAAGAAAAGCGTGCGGAGGATCTCGATAAGCGAGACGCTGACGTCGTATCTCGAATTCTGGAAAAAGGAGCAGGCCCGCGAAATGGAAGCCTTCGGCCTGGAACAAGTCAAAGGCACTCCGCTCGTCCACTCATTCGAACGAACGAAAGACAGGCATCCCCAAGTCAACTTCATGGACCTGAATGGGTTTTCGCGCTGGTTCAGAAACTTCAGCGTCGAGAACGGGTTCGGCAAGTTCGAAGGCGTTCGAACATACCATTATGTGAAGGAAACTGTCGACGGGGAAACGATTTCGAAGCGTTATGAGCATAAAGAGTGGCTCGAATTGAGGGATTACCTCAGGAAGCATCCCAAGGTTCGCGAGGCGAGGCATATCAGCACATATGAGAGCGAGCACCTTCCTTACGGATATTCGGGCCTATCGAGCCACACCGCTACTGCCGCTACTGCCCGCTACTGCCCGCCAGCTTCCGAACCAGCGGGCGGTAGCAGCACCCCGAACATCTCGCCGACAGCGCAGAGAGTCGTCGACCTGGCGGCCAAGGCCGACATCGAGGACGTGATGCTGTGCGACCTGCCCGGCGTCCTGTCCTTCCTAGGGCTGCCACCTGAGACGGAGATGCCACCGGGCAACAAGGGGAAGACGAAGCTCAAGAAGCTCTACAGGAAGGTGGCGCCGAACAAGGCATACCACTCCGGCGAGCGCGCCAAGGATTTGATCTCGCACCTCGACATGGCAGAGATCAGGGCATCGGCGCCCGTCCAAGAATTGGGATGCAGTTCAATACGAGCTCGGGGCTCTTTTCGTCTAGATTGGGGACGCATGGCCGGACGAAAACAATTTGCGTCTGGTAATAAGCGTACGAAAGCGCAATTTACGTCTTAATTCCGTACGCAAATCAAGACGAAAATCGTTTACGTCTGCTTTAATCCGTACGAAAACGGTTTTCGTCTTGCAGGGCAGTTGCCGTTTCTACAGTTCAACTTCCAGTTCGGCTTTGTGCTCGTAGAGGTAGTCGCGCATGTAGGGGATGGCAAATGAGACCTTGCCGTACGAGGGAGCCTCGATAATCGATTCTCTTAACAGGCGGCTGCGGACGGAACTCACCTGTTGAGGCGTTTTGTTTAGGGCATCGGCAACCATGCTGGTCGAGCTCGTCTGCCCCAAAGACGCCATGCTCAGCAGATAAGCGATGCACGTGGGCGGAATGCGCTGCAGCGCGGGCTCAATCACCATGGCGCAGAAGCGTTCGCGTGCCGTTGCAATGCCACGCTCGGCTTCTTCTTCTCCAATAATCGTTGTATGTGCGCGTCTTGCCAACTGCCATGCGTAGTATCCAACGAGTTGGATCATGAAAGGATAGCCCTGCGTTGCCTCGGCAAGTTGGCCGGCAATACCTGGCTGCAACTCCATGCCAGACGCTTCAATGGTTTCCTCGAGGGAGTACGACACTTCGGTTACTGCCACAGCCTTCAGATCAAAGGGGAGGGCGCGGCGCAAAAACGCAAGTGTCTTTCCGTTGATGATGCTTTCAATCATCGAAGGCAGCCCAGCAAAAACAAAGGCGATATCAAGGTCTTCGCCGATAACCTGCTGAATCGCAATGGAGAGCGTTCGGACCTCATCGAGCTCTGCGTCTTGAACCTCGTCGAGAGTGATGAGCAGGCCATTTCCATTCTTGGATATTGTCTGTCTCATGGCGTCGCGTAGCGATGGGCCGATTCGCTCAATATCTATGCTGCCGATGGATATGCCAGCTACGGTGGGCTCAAATCTGGCGTGTTTGGCCTGGAATTTGGGCTGCAGCTGTTCGAGAATGCGCTGGCAAAGTCCCTCGGTTGCGACCTCTTTTATGACCGTCCAGCCACGGCTTTGCGCCAAACGTGAGCACTCGTCAAGGAGGACCGTCTTGCCCGTTCCACGGACGCCGGCTATGCGCATTAGGCGCCCAGGGGCACCAGGCCCGTTGGTGAGGCCTTCACTGAATTCTTCAAGTACATCTTCGCGGCCGATAATCGTGGGAGGTGTTTTACCTGCTGTGGGCTTAAAAGGGTTTGTTTGCATGTGAGCCACCTTTGCTCAAGATATAGCAAGATATAGCAAAGTATAGCAAGATATTGCAAAGTATAGTGAGATATAGCAACGTATAGCGCTGTTCTCGGGTTCTTACGGTGGTGCTATTTTCCGAATGCCGCGCGGATAAAGCGCTGGGCGAACAGCTTGTTGGCGACGTTGATGACATGGCCCAGGAACAGTGCCGAGATGGCGGTCGTGACGCCAAAGCCGCCCAGGTTGTACATAAGGATCAGCGACAACGCGAGCGAGGCGGCGACATGTGAGCAGTCAAACACGACTTTTACGTCACCAAAGCGGCGTTTAAGCTTTTCGGCAATGACTTGCACCAAGCCGTCGGGCGCGTTGGGGACAACGCCCATGTTGACGACGAGACTTACGCCAAATGCGGTGACAGCGAGGGAGAGCAGCATGGTCGCAATCTGTGTGGGGAGTGCCGTGGGATGCAGTGGGTTGACCGCCATGAAGAGGTCGGTCAAGCCGCCAATCAGCGTTGAGAAGAACAACTCGAGCAGGATGCGCGGCTGGAACTCGCTTCGCAAGATGGCTAATTGCGCCACGATGTAGGCGACGTAGGTTGCGGTGATCCAAAAGCCGAGCGTCTTGCCAGTGAGCATGGATAGGGTTGTGGCAAAGCACGTGAGCGCGGCGACGCCCAGGCCGGATGCCGTCTGGAGACTCATACCGAGTGCCAGTACTGCAACGCCCACAAGATACATCAGCATTCTAATGACGGTATGGCACCAGTCGATGTTCTCGCCATGCATGATAATGAGCGGTCGCATGTTGCTACCCGTCCTTTCGGTTGTGTGAAAAAGCTGACCCGGGCCGGCAAAAGAGGGTTATCGGAGGCACTGCTGCAAAAGCAGAAAAGCCGGCCCCACGGTCAGTCGTCTAGGAAGTGTCTCGCTGTGCCGGAATGGGACTAAAGGTCCAACGAGACGGGAAGAAAGCAAATGGCATTGCGTGGGCGATAAGATGCCAAGATGGTAGGGTGTGTCTTAACACCCTATTGCCCACGCTCAACGAAATCGGTTTCGTTTGAGCCTAAGTATACGCACGGGATTTTATTTGCGAAGAGAAAAACAATAAAAAGGTGAACGTTCACCTAATCGCAACAACTCGTTGGCTGTAGTTGCGGTGGAATAGTTCCTGTTTTTGCTGCTGAAGGCTTTGAACAGGAACTATTCCACCGCAACTTATGGGGGCGGGGGATGCGATAGTATTGCATGGTGGTATTCGATTAACCGAGGCTTCATCCGAGGGCTTTATGGAACAGCAGCATTATCAGAGCCTGCAAGACCAGGCGTACAACGCATTGCGGTCCAAGATCATCTATGCCGAGCTCAAGCCCGGCACGCGCCTTTCGGCGATTGGTCTGGAAAAGGAGACGGGAATCGGACGCACGCCCATTCGCGAGTCCTTTGTGCGCCTGCGTGAGCAGGAGCTGGTGGAAACGCGTCCCAAAAGCGGCACCTATGTCTCAAAAATCAGCATGGAGCGCGCCGAGAACGCCTGTTTCTTGCGTGAGAAACTCGAGAGAAGCGTGCTCATTAAATGCTGCTCTGCCGCCACACCCGAGCAGAAGTGTCGGCTCGAGCAGATTCTTGCCGAGTCCGAGTCGCTCGACCATGGCGAGACGCGTCGTTTCTTTGATCTGGATAACCTGTTCCATGAGACGTGCTTTGAGATTGCCGGCCGCCATATGTTGTGGGATTGGATGAGGAGCGTCAATACGCATTTTGAGCGGTATAACTGGTTGCGTATGGTGTCGCAGGATTTGGATTGGGAGCCGATTCGTCGGCAGCATCGCCGGATTCTCGAGGCCATTAAGGGGGGCGATACCGACACGGCGAGCTATCTGGCAGAGACGCACCTGCACCTGATGCCCGAGGAGCAGGGCCCGGTTATCGCCTTGCATCCCGACTATTTTGAGCTGTCCAAAGACTCGGCCATCTAACTCGTCCCCTTCATTAGTTGCGGTGAAATAGGGATTGTTTTGCGGCTCTGATGGTGTAAACAGTCCGTATCTCACCGCAACTGCCGGGGTACTATCGGGGCACGAAAAAGCTGCGGCGCCGCTTGGAGGAAAAGACCGGAAGCAAGGGTCCATTCCTCCAGACGGCGCCGCAGCTGTTTTGATGGCTCGGTTTTTGTCGATGTGGCTCAACTGGGCGCGGTTGCCAGCCGAGTAGGCAAAGCGGCTCGGGGGCGTGTCGCTTCCGTCACGTTCTATCAGCATACAAGACGGTTTTGGTTCTTGTTCGTGACGGAAACGGCGCGCTTCCGAGCCGCTTTAAAAGAAAGGGGGCGAGGTCTAGGGCACGCCCCCTTTCACGATAGAGAGCTAAACCTAGCCGCGGACCTTCTTGACGACGTCCATGGCCTCGCGGGCAATCTGCTCGACCTTGGAGAAGTCGCCGTCGGCAAACAGGGCCGGCTTGACCATCCAGGTGCCACCGCAGGCGATGATGGCGGAGGAGCTCAGGTACTCCTCGACGTTGACGGTGCTCACGCCGCCGGTAGGCATAAAGCGGTGACCGACAAACGGAGCGGCGAGGGCCTTGATGGTGTTCAGGCCGCCATACTGGGACGCGGGGAAGAACTTGGTGACCTTGAGGCCCAGGTTCTCGGCTGCGGTGACCTCGGAGGGGGTCACGGTGCCGGGAAGGACGGGCAGGTCGATGTCGATGCAGTGCTTCACGACGTCCTCGTTGTAACCCGGGGAGACGATGAACTTGGCACCGGCTGCGCGGGCCTGCTCAACCTGCTCGACGGTCAGGACAGTGCCGGCGCCAACGCACATCTCGGGCTCGGCCTCGGCCATAGCGGCGATGCACTCGGCGGCGCAGGCGGTGCGGAAGGTGACCTCGGCGGACTTCATGCCAGCTGCCATAAGGGCGTGGGCGAGCGGAGCGGCGTCCTCGACCTTGTCGAGCACGACGACCGGCACGATGCCCAGGGACTCAAGCGTGGTGTAGAACTGATCGAACATAATGTTCCTTTCGATGTATGGCGCGCATGGGCGCGTGATTGCCAAATATGCTGGTCAGGAGCCGATTTTGGATTGGTTATCGGAGGCACTGCTTGGGGTTCAAGCAATTCCAAAACCAGCTGCTCGACCAGTCATGTAGGGAATGCCAGGCAAAACCGGAATGGGACTGGTGGTTTTGCCCGGCCGGAGGAATCGGGGAGCGGGCCGCAGGGGTATGGGATTGGAAAGCTGCGGCCCGCGGAATGGAGACGGACTAACGCGCGACGCGGGTGCCACCGTCGGCGGCGTTGGCCACGGCTGCGATCTCGTCTGCGGTCACCAAGTTGGAATCGCCCTTGATGGTGAGCTTGAGGATCGAGGCTGCAATCGCGTAGTTGACGGCGTCCTGCGGGTCAAAGTCGTTGATGAGGGCATGGACGAAGCCGGCGTTGAAAGCGTCGCCGGCGGCAACGCCCTCGAGCACGTGCACATCGTGAGCAGGGGAGAACCAGTACTCGCCGCTCTCGGCGTCAAAGAGCATGCCCATCCAGATGGAGCGCTCGACGCAAGAGATGTTGCGGACGACCGAGGCGACCTTTTTGCAGCCGTACTCGGCGCAGATCTGACGGGCCATCTCGACGTAGGTGTCGCGCTCCTCGATGCCATGGGCAAGGGAACCAGAGACGCAGGTCATGCCGAGGCCGGCGGGCGCATCCTCGTCGTTGGCGATGCAGATGTCGACGAGCGGCAGGAGTTCCTTCATGGTGGCCTGCGACTTCTCGGGCGACCACATCTTGCCGCGATAGTTCACGTCGCACACGGTGGTGATGCCCTTGGCGCGGCAGGCGGCGAGTGCCTCCTTGCAGGCGGCGGCCATCTCATCGGAGACGGCGGGGGTCACGCCGGAGAAATAGAAGACATCGATGCCCTTGAGGATCTCGCCCCAGTCAAAGACGTCGCGTTTGGCCATGTTGATGGCAGAGAACTTGCGGTCGTAGACGCAGCCGTTGCCGCGCTGCGAGGCGCCGACCTCAAACACATAGGAGCCAAGACGGTCGCCCTGACGCACGACGCGCGTTGTGTCGACGCCGTAGGCCTTCAGCGAGCGCAGCGCGCACTCGCCTAGGCGGTTGGCCGGGACAACGGATACGTAAGCGGCCTTGTCGCCTTGGTAGGCCAGGGAAAGAGCGGTGTTGGCCTCGGCGCCACCGTAGCGGACGTCAAACTCGGTTGCCTGCTCAATGCGCAGATGATCTTTGGGCGAGAGCCTCATCATGATTTCGCCGAAGGTAAGAACCGTTTTACCCATGGTCGCGCAGCTCCTTCTTGCTCGTGCGTACACCTTTGATATGGCGTTGGCGCGGAGGTGCCAAGACGGTAGGGTACATCTTTGCACCTCCGCGCCAACGCTTGCCGAAATCGGTTTACGAAATCGGTTTCGTTTCGAGTTGTAGTATACTCACCTACAGCGTTTTGCAAGCGAGATTTTTAAAAAAATGCCTAAAATGGCTCAGACTGCTGACAATTGGGAAACGGGGTGCGCCATGGCGCAGATGAGAATCAAGGACATTGCCGCCGAGGCGGGCGTGAGCCCGGCCACGGTCTCGCGCTATCTCAACAACCGCCCCGGGCAGATGACCGAGGAAACCCGCGCTCGCATCGCGGCGGTTATCGAGCGCACCGGCTATCGCCCACGTGCCGCCGCGCGCAATCTGCGCAGCTCGCGTACGAACCTCATCGGTGTGATTCTGGCTGACATCGCCAACCCGTTCTCGAGCGCCATGCTCGAGGGCCTTTCCGCCAGCGCCGCGGCGCGCGGCTGCTCGCTCATGACGGCCATTAGCGGCAACGACCCCGCTAAGGAAGCGGAGTCGCTCACCAGACTTATCGATGCCGGCGTGGACGGCCTGGTCGTCAACACCTGCGGAGGCAATGACGAGGCGATCGCCGCGGCAGCGGGACGTCTGCCCGTCGTGCTGCTCGACCGCGACGTTGCCGACGGCGGTGTCGATCTGGTGACATCTAACAACCGTGAGCTGGTCGCTGGCTTGGTAGACGAGCTCGCCGCCGTTGGCAGCGAGCGCCTGTGCCTGCTCACCGAGGCAAGCGACGACAGCCCCGTGCGTCGCGAGCGTGCCGAGGCCTTTGCCGACGAACTTTCGCGACGCGGCCTTGCGGGTGAGGTCGTCACTCTGGCCGACGGTGCCGCCTCGGGCGTCGGCCGCTTGGACGAGACCATCCGCGGCTATGCAGGCAAAAAGCTCGGCCTCATTGCCGTCAACGGCTTGGTTTTCCTGCGTCTGACCGAGGCGCTAGCGCAGCTGGGACCCTCGCTGCCGGCGGGGCTCAAGATCGCGACGTTTGACGACTACCCCTGGAACCATGTGCTCTTTGGCGGTGTGACCACGGCCGCGCAAGACACCCTTACCATTGCCGAGCGCGTAGTCGAGCGCCTCTCCGAGCGCATCGACGTTGTTACCACCACCGTGGGCGAGGCCGCAAAGCTCGCCCCCAAGCGCATCGAGATTCCCGGCCACATCGAACACCGCGCTTCGACCTCGCGCTAGTCTGTGTGATAATATATAGACAATGTCATACAGGAGGTATCCATGGCTGCGTCTGTGCTGAGTGTGCGAGTGGACTCGTCAATTAAAGACTCATTTGCCGAACTGTGCGAAGAGCTTGGCATGACTTCGTCTGTTGCGGTCAATATGTTTATGAGGCAGATGCTGCGCGAACGCTCTCTGCCGTTTGTTCCTTCACTCGGTAAAAGCTCTGCGAGCGAAAGCGCCGCGGCGGGCATTTTGGATACTGCCCAGATTGAGTCCGCCGTCCGCGAGGCGGCCAGCTCGATTCCCGCCATCAAAACCGTGATTCTTTTTGGTTCGTATGCCCGTGGCGAGGCGCATGCCGATAGTGATATTGACTTGCGCCTCGAAGTCGATCGCGAGCGGGGCTTTGGTCTTTTCGCGCTGTCGGCATTTGGTGAGGCGGTGCGCAAAGAAACCGGGAGGCAGGTTGATCTCGTCTCTAGTGATCATCTTGATGACGATCTTGCCGCGGTAATCGAGCGCGAAGGAGTGATCCTTTATGATCGCGCGTAAGTCAGACAGCCTTCGCGCCCAAGAGGTTTTGGATGCCATTTCTGAAACGAACGAGCGCATCAAGGTTTTTGATATCACCGAGGACCAGTTTCTGCATGCGAATGACGTGCGGACGAGGGCGTTGGCGGACTCCCTTTTGATGTGTGCGCTTAGGGTAACGGAAGAAGCGGGCAAATTGTCGGAACGCTCGCAGCGGCTTCATCCCGAAATCGAATGGCGTGGAATTATCGGCATGAGAAATTATCTTGCGCATGATTACGGCAATGTCGACCGCTCGGTTGTTTGGGATGCAGTGACGATGGAGTTCCCTACGCTGGAACGAGCCTGTAGACAAATTGTCTCCGAATCTGAACGCTAGCCGCTCGTTCGCAACTGCCTGTTCGCACACGTTTTTTGAGCGCTTGATACGCTTTAACCCTGCGGAAACATTTTTCTGCGATAGTATCTGCGATATAGACCAGTCGAAACCCGCCCGAAAGAAAGGGGAGCGACATGAACCAGCAGAACATCGATTACGTACTCCGCTCCGTAGAGCAGCGTGACATCCGCTTTGTGCGTCTGTGGTTTGTCGACATTCTCGGCCGCCTCAAGAACTTTGCCATTAGCCCCGAGGACCTCGAGGTCGCTTTTGAGGAGGGTATTGGCTTTGACGGCTCGGCCATCGAGGGCTTTGCTACGCCCGAGGAAGCCGACATGCTCGCATTCCCCGATGCTTCGACCTTCCAGATTCTGCCGTGGCGCCCGAGCCACAACGGCGTCGCCCGCGTGTTCTGCGATGTGTGCACCCCCGACCGCAAGCCCTTCGCCGGCGATCCGCGCGATGCCCTGCGCCGCATGTTCCGCAAGGCCGAGAAGGCTGGCTACCTGCTCAACGTGGGCGCCGAGCTGGAGTATTACTACTTCCCCGACGAGCACACCCCCGAGCCGCTCGACAACGTGGGCTACTTCGATCTTTCGGTGAGCGATGCCGCTCGCGACCTGCGCCGCAACACGGTCCTCACGCTCGAGAAGATGTCCGTGCCGGTGGAGTACACCTTCCACGCCGCCGGTCGCTCGCAGCACGGCATGAGCCTGCGCCACGCCGAGGCCCTGAGCATGTCTGACGCCATCACCACGGCCAAACTCATCATTAAACAGCAGGCCTACGAGAGCGGTTGCCACGCCTCCTTTATGCCCAAGCCGCTGGCGGGCGAGGATGGCAGCGCTATGTTCCTGTGCCAGTCGCTGTTCGACCACGACGGCAACAACGTCTTTTGGGGAGAGGACGACGAGAAGTACCATCTCTCCGACGTCGCCAAGCACTACATGGCCGGCATTCTGGCGCACGCGCGCGAGATCAGCGCCATCACCAACCCCACGGTCAACTCGTACAAGCGCATCACCACGGGTGGCGACTCCGTGCCGCAGTACGCCACGTGGGGCTTGCGCAACCGCGCGAGTATGGTCCGCATCCCGGTCTACAAGCCCGGCAAGCAGCTGTCCACGCGCATCGAGCTGCGCAGTCCCGATCCCATGGCCAACCCGTATCTGGTCAACGCCGTCACGCTGGCGGCTGGTCTGGACGGCATCGAGCGCAAGCTGGAACTCCCGCCCGAGGCAACGGCCGAGACGCTCAAGCTCACCGACCGTCAGATGGTCGAGGCCGGCTACACGCCGCTGCCGCGCTCGCTCAAAGAGGCGCTCGACGTGTTTGAGGACTCGCAGTTTATGAAGGATGCCCTCGGCGAGCACATCCACAGCTTCTTCCTCAAAAAGAAGCGCGACGAGTGGCATAAGTTTGAGTCTACGATCACCGAGTGGGAGATCAAACACTACCTGGCGAACTCCTAATCGCGCTGGCTTGTTCCAGTACGATTGAGCTCATTTCTTTGGAGGCCGATATGTCCGAAAAGAGTGCCCTGTTCATGGCGCGTACGACGCGCTTCCACGAGTTTGCCTGCAGCTTGACGACCACCCTGGGTGTCGAGGTGAGCCTGGCAACCCCCGATTCGCCGACTGCGGCGCACGACTTTGACCTGCTGATTCTCGACTCCGACGGCATCCGCAGCGACCGCATCGATCAGATTGCCAAGTGGCTCGACGACCGCGGCGGCGTCCCCATGCTGGTGATCGTTGACGACGAGGCGCTCGGCACCCTGCGCCTGCCCAATCACGCGCATGCCGACTTTGTATGCCCCACGGCGACGCCCAACGAGCTTAAGGCTCGTGCGCAGCGCCTGATGGGCGAGGAGGAGACCGTCGCCGCCGACGATGTACTCAACATCGATAACCTCGAGATCAACTTGGCCACCTACCAGGTGACGCTCGATAACGAGCCCATCGACCTGACGCTGATGGAGTACTCGCTGCTGAGCTTTTTGGCGACGCACCCCAACCGCGCCTACAGCCGCGAGGTGCTGCTGCACCGCGTATGGGGCTTTGAGTACTGCGGCGGCACGCGCACCGTCGACGTGCACATTCGACGCATCCGCTCCAAGGTGGGTCCGCAGATCGCGGCGCACATCACCACCGTCCGCGGCGTGGGCTATCTGTTTAAGGACTAGATTTCCACCACAAAGGGGACAGGCACTTTTGTGGTGGTTTTGACGCAGGCACGGATTCCTTTCGGGTCTGCGGCAGAACTTAAGCCTTCCTAAAAGATTGCGTTCTCATACACTTGCGCCCGCATATTGGGGTACAACTCAACGTGAACAATGATGGCCCGCCACATGTTTGGCGGGCCTTTGGTTATTTGACGAAAGGATCGCAGCCATGAGCGAGTACGATTCCCAGCGTCCCCAGGATGCGGGCAACGCCGGCGAGACCCAGCAGCAGCCGCGTGTGCAGGTGGAGTCGACGCCTGCCGGCAGCAACATTCCCTACGTGCAGGCTTACGACACGCAGACCGGCCAGCCGCTGGGCGGCCAGCAGGTTGTAAACAAGCACACAGTGGTCAAGACCAAGACCAAAAAGCTGCCGATCTTTATTACGGCGCTCGCCGGCTGTGCCTGCGGCGCCCTGCTGGTCATCGCGCTCATTATGAGTGGCACGCTCAACATTGGCGGCGGAAAGAATGCCGTGACGGCGGGTGCTTCGGGTTCGTCGACGCAAAAGATCACCATTGACTCCGAGGATACCACGCTGGCCGAGGCCGTTTCTGCTAAGGCCCTGCCCTCCGTGGTTTCCATTACCGCCACTTCGAGCGGTAGCCAGAATGGCTCGCTTTCGCAGTCTGCCGACGAGTCGGACAGCTCGGGCAGCGTCGGCTCGGGCGTGGTGCTCGATACCGAGGGCCACATCCTCACCAACAACCACGTGGTCGACGGCTACGACCAGTACGTGGTGACCATGGACGACGGCACCACCTACGAGGCCGAGTTCGTGGGCAACGACGCCTCGAGCGACCTGGCCGTCATCAAGCTCAAGGATGCCGACGCCTCCAAGCTCACGCCGATCGAGATCGGTGATTCCTCCAAGCTCAACGTGGGCGAGTGGGTCATGGCCATCGGCTCGCCGTTCGGCAACGAGCAGTCTGTCTCCACGGGCATTGTGTCGGCACTGTATCGCTCCACGGCCATGAGCTCTACCAACGGTAACACTATCTATGCCAACATGATCCAGACCGATGCCGCCATCAACCCGGGCAACTCGGGTGGCGCGCTCGTTAACGACAATGGTGAGCTGGTGGGCATCAACTCGCTCATCGAGAGCTATTCGGGCTCCAGCTCGGGCGTGGGCTTTGCTATTCCCGTTAACTACGCCAAGAACATTGCCGACCAGATCATCGGCGGCAAGACGCCGGTTCATCCGTATCTGGGCGCCACACTTTCGAGCGTCAATGCGCTTAACGCCCGCACCAACAAGCTGAGCACCGATAGCGGCGCGTATGTGGCGAGCGTCGTTGAGGATGGTCCTGCTGCTAAGGCCGGAATTCAGGAGGGCGACGTCATCACCAAGCTGGGCGACGACGAGATCACGAGCGCCGATGGCCTGATCATCGCACTGCGCAGCCACGAGGTGGGCGAGAAGGTCGAGATCACGCTTATGCGCGGCAAGGACGAGAAGAAGGTCACGGTCGAGCTGGGCTCCGATGAGGAGTTGCAGAACCAGCAGCAGGACGACAGCTCGACCGACACCGGCAACGGCGGTATTACCGACGAGCAGCTGCGCCAGTACCTGGAGGAGCTGCTGGGCCAGCAGGGTCAGGGCCAGGGCTACGGCCAGGGCTACTAGCGAGCCGTTTCGCATATGCCGAAGCCAGAGGGGCTGTCCCGCCAAGTGTGGGACAGCCCCTCTTTTCTTATTGATCCGTTGGGGACGGAGGAAAACGGATCGCTTGGGGCTGACAAGAGGCCTGGTCCGGAATGGTCTGGACAGTTAGTTCAGATACGTATAAATCTGGGGCAGCTTGGGATGCGTTTTGAGCAATTTTTGATTGGGATGGGGCTCGAATGGGTGTTTGGAAGGGAGAGCGGGACGTTTACATGGTCTCGAGGAGCCCAAATTAGTTGAAACAGGGGTGTTCGTGCCTGATTCAGCTCTAGGATTTATACGTATCTGAACTAACTGTCCACTCCAGTCTGGCGGCTGCCGATTCGGTGCGGTTCGAGACCGCTATTCGGCCTCATTGCGACCGGTGGTACTCTAGTATCCGTTTGAAATCGAGCGAAGGAGTGCCGCTATGGAGCAATCGAGCCTGTTTGGTGACGGTGTGGACATCGATACCGAAACGCCCGCGAGCGCGGATGCCACCGCACCGGTCGACGCCCGTGCCCAGGCGGCAGCGCGTGCGGCCGAGTTGCGCCACGAGCTCGATTACCACGCCTATCGCTACTACATGCTCGATGCGCCCGAGATCACGGACGCCGCCTTTGACAAAATGCTCGTTGAGCTGCAGGAAATCGAGGCGACCTACCCCGACCTGGTGACGCCCGACAGCTATACTCAGCGCGTAGGTGGCTACGTGAGCGAGCAGTTTACGCCGGTCACGCACATGGCACGCATGTATTCCATGGACGATGCCATGGACCTGGATGAGCTCGACGCGTGGCTCCAACGCACCGAGGATGCGCTCGGCGCCGGTAGCGTCACCTATACCTGCGAGCTCAAGATCGACGGCCTGGGCGTGGCCCTTACCTACCAAAACGGCACCTTCGTACGTGCGGCCACACGTGGCGATGGCACCACGGGCGAGGACGTGTCGCTCAACGTGCGCACCATCAAGGATGTGCCCATGCACCTGTCCGAGCCAGCGCTTGTCCACATGGGCGCCGACCGCGAGCGCACCATTGAGGTGCGCGGCGAGGTCTACATGCCCAAGGGCAGCTTTGTGCGCCTGAACGACGAGGCCGATGCCGAGGGCCGCGACCCCTTCGCCAACCCGCGCAACGCCGCCGCCGGCAGCCTGCGCCAAAAAGACCCCAAGGTCACGGCGCGCCGCGATCTGGCCACCTTTATCTACGCCATCGCCGATACCGACCCGCTGCACGTCCACAGCCAGCGCGAGTTCCTCGATTGGTTGCGTAGCGCCGGCTTTAGCGTCAACCCCAACGTGGCTCGTTGCGCCACGCCGGCCGAGGTCCACGAGTTCTGTGCCCAGGCGCTCGAGCACCGCGGCGACCTGGACTACGACATCGACGGCGTGGTCGTAAAGGTCGATAGCTTTCAGCAGCAGCTCGACCTGGGCTTTACCGCCCGTGCGCCGCGCTGGGCCATTGCCTTTAAGTTCCCGCCCGAGGAAAAGCAGACCGTCTTGCGCGAAATTCGCATCCAGGTGGGCCGCACCGGTGTACTCACGCCGGTCGCCGAGTTCGACCCGGTGACGGTCGCCGGCTCTACCATCGCGCGCGCCACGCTGCACAACATCGACGAGATCCGCCGCAAAAACGTGCGCGAGGGCGACACCATCATCGTGCACAAGGCAGGCGACGTAATCCCGGAGGTCGTAGGCCCGGTGCTCGACAAGCGCCCGGCCGATTCGGTCGACTGGCACATGCCCGAGGTCTGTCCCGTGTGCGGCAGTCCCGTGGTCCACGAGGACGGCGAGGTTGCCTACCGTTGCGTGTCCATCGACTGCCCGGCGCAGCTCAAGGAGCGTCTGCTCCACTGGGTGAGCCGCGGCTGCATGGACGTTGACGGCCTGGGTGACGAGATCGTCGACAAGATGATCGCCGCCGGCCTGATCCACGACGTCGCCGACTTCTACCAGCTCACGGCCGACGATATCGCCGGGCTAGACACGGGGCGTACCTATGCCAGCTCCAACAGCAAAAAGGGCGTCAAGAAGGGCGACCCTATCCCGGTGGGCCTCAAGACGGCCGAGAAAATCATCGCCGAGCTCAACAAGTCCAAGAGCCAGCCGCTTGGTCGCGTGCTATTTGCCCTGGGCATCCGCCATGTGGGCAAGAGTGTGGGCGAGGTCATCGCCGAGCGATTCCTGTCGATCGACAAGCTTATCTTGGCGAGCGAAGAGGATATTGCCGAGTGCGAGGGCATCGGTCCCAAGATTGCGGCGAGCGTCAAGCAGTTCCTGGCCGTGCCCGAGAATCTCGCCGTGCTGGAACGCCTGCGCCAGGCGGGTCTGTCGCTCGAGGTCGATTTGGGCGCCGCACACGCGCAAGCTGCAGCTGACGCTGGCGTGGCGGGCGAGCTCGCCGATGCACAGCCACTCGCGGGTCTGACCTTCGTGCTCACCGGCACGCTCGTCAACCGCACGCGCGACGAGGCGGGCGCGGCGCTCAAGGTGCTCGGCGCCAAGGTTTCGGGCAGTGTGTCAAAGAAGACGAGCTATCTGGTTGCCGGTCCCAAGGCGGGCTCCAAGCTCACCAAAGCCGAGCAGCTAGGCGTACCCGTGTTGGACGAGGATGCACTCGAGCAGATCTTGGCTACTGGTGAGGTGCCCCAGGCTTAGGACATCGATAATCAAATTAGAAAACCTCCCGGAAAGGTTGATACTTTCCGGGAGGTTTTTATTTGGGCGTGGTGGCGGGCAGCATGATCTGCGTCATGTAGGTTGCTGAGGGTGACCCTGCGAAGCGGTGTCGTTCCGGAGCGATAGAAGATTCATACAAAGCAAAGGGGCCCCGCAGTGAGGTTCCACAACGGGGCTGCCCCATTGTGATGAGTTTTATACACTTTAACATTAACATTAACGTGTATACTTAGCAGTGAAGATATATGTTGAGAGGAGCAGTTATGGTTACCGTCGCGTTTTCGGAACTGCGCCAAAACCTTACGCAGGTGGCCGAAAAGGTTGCCAATGAGGGCGAGGAGGTTGTGGTCTTCAAGCGGAGCAAGCCGTTGTTCAAGATCGTGCCGCTCGACTATCAAAGCCCGGTTGCAGTGGAATATGACGCTGCCCAGGAGCGCGGGGGTGCAAAGCCGACGTGCGGCTCGGACAAGCCCAAGCGCGACGTGGGTACGATGTGGCATCCCAAGATCACCTGGAAGGAGATCCGTGAGATGCTCGCGGAGAATGAGGACTACCAGGAGTATCTCGATATCGTAGCCAAAATGCCAAAAGGAACGCCGCTCGATACGATGACGGTTGAAGATGAAAAGCGCGTCGCGAGGGAGCGCTACCTATGAGAGCATTTCTCGATACCAATTTTCTGCTCGATTGCGTGCTTCCGGGCCGGCCGGAGCACGCAGCGGCGCAAACGATCAAGGGGCTCGTCGACGTGGGGCTTATCGAAGGCGTTGTTTCGGCCTGCTCTCTCAAGGACGCGTATTACATTCTCACCAAACAGGCCGGCGAGGCGCGCGGGCGCGAGGTAGTGCGCGACTGCCTTAAGAGCTACTCGGTAGAGTCTCTCGACCAAGAGGCTTGTTTTGCCTCCGCCTATTCCGATGAGCCGGACTTTGAGGACGGCTGTATCCGTGCGATGGCCGAGCGTGCCGGCGTGGACTTTATTATCACGCGTGACCGCGCCGCTTTTGTGCGCTCGACCATCAAGACCTTCTCGCCTGCAGAGTTCATCCGTGCGTTTCCGATTCCGGAGGAGTAAAACCGCCACACCGGGGACTGTCCCCGGCGTTTGGCGAGCTTGTTGGGAGGCTCCTGGTCCAGTGACTGTTACAAAAAACGGCTATAGCAAATTTGTTGTACTTCGGTCTGAAGACTATGACTTCATGGTTCAGGAACAGGCTAAGGCTCGTCTGATGGCTCGTATAGCTGTGGCCGAGCGGGAGCGTGCTGCTGGCATGGCGCGTGATGCCTTTGAGGCTCTCGATGACCTTGAGGCAAAATATGGCCTATAACGTCAAGATTCTGCCTTCAGCCGAACGTTTTCTGGGCAGTTCTTATTTGGACGGGGCAACCGGCACCGTGATCTGCGTCACGTAGGTTGTGGGGTCGTCGCTGATGATGTCGTCGATAAGGGCGATTTCGCGTTGCCCCGCTACGCTGCCAACTTGTCAAAAGCCCCGCGTCGGTTGAGCACGGTAAACGCGACAACACAGATGACTGCCGACAGAATCGACCCGCACGGCGAAGCGATGCCCATGGGAAACAGCGTGTCGGAATAGGCGTTCGACAGCAGCCACGCGCCCGGCACGCGAATGAGCGCCACGGCCAGCACGTTGTGCGCAAAGCCGATGTAGCTCTTGCCATACGCAGCGAAAAAGCCGCTAAAGCAAATGTGGATGCCGGCAAAAATCGCGTCGAAAATATAGCTGCGCATATAGCCGGTGCCGGCCGCGACCACCGCAGAGTCCTTGGCAAAAAAGCCGATAAACGCCGGCGCCACCAGCCACATCAGCACCGTGATCAGGCAGCCGTACACCACCGAGATCGTCATGGCGTCTTTAAGCACCTGACATGCGCGGTCGCCCTTGCCCGCGCCGGCGTTTTGCGCCGTGAGCGCGCTGACGGTGGCACCCATGGAACTCGGCACAATGAACAAAAAGCTGATCATCTTCTCGACCAGGCCCACGGCGGCGGCGTCGACGAGCCCTCGGTGGTTGGCAATGACGGTGATGAACATAAACGCCACCTGGATGCAGCCGTCCTGCACGGCCACGGGCACGCCGATCTTAAGAATGCTGCCGAGCACCTCGGGCTGGGGGCGCAGGTCGCTGCGCTTAACGTGGATGTTCGTGCGGCGGCTCTTGAGCCACACGAGTGCGAGGGCGACGCTGGCCGTCTGGGCGGTTACCGTGCCGAGCGCCGCGCCCACGGGGCCGAGCCCCATGTGCCCGATAAACAGATAATCGAGCGCGATGTTGATGATGCATGCCACGCCGATCACGTACATAGGCGAACGCGAATCTCCCAGCCCGCGAAAGATGGCCGAGAGGATGTTGTACGCGGCGATAAAGGGAATGCCCATGAAGCAGATACGCAGGTAGGCGGCGGTTCCTTCGACCGCCTCGGCTGGCGTGCCAATGAGTGCCACGATTTGCGGGCACAGTGCGAGCAGGACAGCGGCCAGTACCACCGAGACGCCCATAAACAGCGTGATGGTGTTGCCGATGGCGGTCTCGGCGCGATCGAAGCGGCGCGAGCCCACGGCGTGGCCGACGATGACCGTCGTTCCCATGGCCAGGCCCACGAGCGTCACGGTAATGATATAGAGCGTCTGCGCGCCATTGCCCACGGCGGTGATGCCGGCAGCGCCGCTAAACTGCCCCATCATGTACAGGTCGGCCATGCCGTAGAGCATCTGCAAAAAGTACGAGAGCATATAAGGCAGGGCAAAGACCGCGATGGTCTTAAGGACATTGCCGCGTGTGAGGTCGTGTTCCATGGGCGGGGCTTTCTGGCTGGGTTCGTTTAGCTACCAGTGTAGTGAAAACCCTACAACGATTGTAGAGTCAAGGTTTATGTTGGCAGTGGGGCGAAATAAGTCGCGCGCACCATTATTCCGAGTGAATATGGACACACGTCACGAGAACTCGCCGCCGGCGCTAACCTTGCAGAAAACGATTTCGGAATACTTGACACCATTATTCGGCGCGCAATAATACGTGCGTTTGCGAACAACGTTTGATGGGGGTTGAACCTGCGTGCGCAATCTCAAAATACTGTTTTCCTATCTAGGGACATACCGTCGCGATGCCATCCTCGGCGTGTTCTTTGTGTCGGTCGAGACGGTGCTCGAGCTGTTTATCCCGGTCATCATGGCCAACATCATCGATGTGGGCGTGCCTGCGGGTGATATCAACTACATGCTGCTACAGGGTGCGTACATGTTGGTGTGCGCTGCGCTTTCGCTGGTACTGGGCTTGGGTTATGCCCGCACGTCCGCCCGCGTTGCCTCGGGCCTAGGCGCCAACCTGCGCGAGGCCGAGTACAAAAAGATTCAAACGCTCGCCTTTGGCAACCTGGACAACTACGACGCCAGCTCGCTCGTCACCCGCATGACCACGGACATCACCGTTATCCAAAATGCTGTGGGCAACGGCTTTCGCCCTATGGTGCGCGGCCCGGTGACGCTTATCGTCGGCCTTATCTACGCGCTGATGCTGTCGCGCCCGCTCGCCACCGTCTTTGCGATCATCTTGCCTGTGCTGGCAATCGTACTGGGCGTCATCACCTATCGCGTGAGCCCGCTCTACCGCCAACTCCAGACCTCGATGGACCACCTCAACGGCGTGGTACAGGAGGACCTCACCGCCGTGCGTGCCGTCAAGGCCTACGTTCGTACCGAGCACGAGGAGGCCAAGTTCGACACCGTCAATACCGAGCTCGCGCGCACTGCGACAAAGACCTTTGGCAGCGCGGTGCTCAACCTGCCGGTGTTTCAGCTGTCGATGTACGTGGCTGCGCTCTCCATCCTGTGGATTGGCGGCCGCATGATTCTCGCCGGCAAGTTGGGTGTAGGCTCTCTCACGGGCTTTATGAGCTACGTGCTGCTGATCATGAATTCGCTCATGATGATTTCTAACGTGTTTTTGCTGCTCACGCGCGCTCTTACGAGTGTGGGCCGTATCGCCGAGGTGCTCGATGAGGAACCCTTTATCGCCAACCCCGCGGGAGACCTCGCGATTGCGGCACCAGCGGACGGCAGTATCGAGTTTCGCGACGTTTCCTTTAAATACCGCGCGGATGCAGACGAGGATGTGCTCGAGCATATCGACCTTCGCATCGAGAGCGGCTTGACGGTGGGCATCCTCGGCGGTACGGGATCGGGCAAGAGCTCGCTTGTGCAGCTGATTGCGCGCCTGTACGACGCTACCGAGGGTGCCGTGCTTGTGGGCGGACGTGACGTGCGTGACTACGACCTCGCGACCCTACGCGACGCCGTGGGCATTGTGCTGCAAAAGAATGTGCTGTTCACGGGCACCGTGCGCGAGAACCTGCAGTGGGGCAATCCGCAGGCGTCGGACGATGAGCTCCTCGCGGCTTGCCGCGCGGCGTGCGTGGACGAGTTCCTTGATCGCATCGGCGGGCTGGACGGCGAGTTGGGCCAAGGCGGCGCCGGTGTCTCGGGTGGCCAGAAGCAACGTCTGTGCATCGCGCGCACGCTGCTCAAGCATCCGCGCGTGCTCATTTTTGATGACTCCACCAGCGCGGTCGATATGGCGACCGACGCTAAGATTCGCGAGCACATCGCCCGGATTTCCGATACGACCGTGCTCATCATCGCCCAGCGCATCGCGAGTGTCATGGATGCCGATCGCATTGTGGTATTGGACGACGGTCGTGTCCACGGCGTGGGCACGCACGAGGAACTGCTAGCGGGCGACAACATATACCAGGAGATTTATGCCTCGCAGATGGAGTTTGCGAGGAACGCGGACGCCGGCGACGGCAGCGACGATGGTTGCGCGAATGATCCGTTTTCCTCCGTCGTATGCGGATCACCCTTGGAAGGGGGTGAGCGCCATGCCTAAGACCGCAGCCCAAGCACGCCCGGCCGACCTCAAGCGCACTGTACGCCGCTTGCTCTCCTACATGGGGCATGCCAAGTTCTCGTTGCTCGCGGTGGGCGTGCTCGCCTCCGTTGCCGCCATCGCGAGCCTCGCCGGCACTTACATGGTGCGCCCCATCGTTAACGGTTTGGCCACGGGCGGGGAGGAACTGCTCGCCAAGCAGGTCATCCTGACGGCGATCATCTACGCTGCGGGCGTGCTCTCGGCCCTGGGCTACTCGCAGATTATGGTGCGCGCGGCCCAACACGTGGTGTCCGATATTCGCCGCGACCTGTTCGCGCACATCCAGACGCTGCCGCTCAGTTATTTTGACAGCACGCGCTCGGGCGACATCATGAGTTTTTTCACCAACGACGTCGACACCGTCTCCGAGGCGCTCAACAACAGCTTTGCCAACGTGATTCAGGCCGCCATTCAGGTTGTGGGCACCACGGCTATGCTCATCATCCTTAACTGGCAGCTCACGATTATCACACTCGTGTGCGATGCGGCCATTGTGCTGTATGCGCGCTACTCAGGCGCGCGCTCTAAGCGTTTCTTTGCTGCCCAGCAGGCATCGCTTGGCGACCTGGACGGATATATCGAAGAGATGGTCTCGGGCCAAAAGGTCATCAAGGTCTTTAACCGTGAGGCAGCGAATGTCGCCGGCTTCACCTGCCGCAACGACGAGCTTCGCCGCACCGGTACCGCCGCCGTGAGCTATGCCAACTCCATGGTGCCCATGACCGTCGTGATTGGCTACGTCAACTATGCCATCGTCGCCGTGGCGGGCGGCATGCTCTGCATCAAGGGGCTCGCCGACGTAGGTGCGCTCGCGAGCTACCTGGTCTTTGTGCGCCAGGCCGCCATGCCCATCAACCAGTTTACGCAGCTGGGCAACTTCTTGCTCAATGCGTTGGCCGGTGCCGAGCGCCTGTTTGCGGCTATGGACCTTAAGCCCGAGGTGGACGAGGGCTGCGTGGAGCTGGTGCAGACGGGCGACGCCGCATGGGCGTGGAAGATTCCCGAGGGCCAGGGCGTGGGCGTCTACGGGCACCTGCATGACGTGGCAGCCGTTGATGAGTCGGACCGCGCGGTGGCCGCCGACGGCACCGAGCTCACGTGCGGCTTGGTCCCGCTTGCCGGCGACGTGCGCTTCCATGCCGTGGACTTTTCCTACGTGCCGGGCGCCCGTGTGCTCACGGACCTCAACCTGTTTGCCAAGCCGGGGCAAAAGATTGCGTTTGTGGGCTCCACGGGCGCCGGCAAGACGACCATTACCAACCTCATCAACCGCTTCTACGAGGTCGATGACGGCGAGATCACGTACGACGGCATCGACGTCAAGCACATTGCCAAGGCCAGCCTGCGCGGGTCGCTCGGCATTGTGCTGCAGGACACGCACCTGTTTAGCGGCACCATTGCGCAGAACATCCGCTTTGGCAAGCTCGACGCGACCGACGAGGAGGTGCGCGCCGCTGCCGAGGCCGCCTGCGCTGATTCGTTTATCCGCCGCCTGCCTCAGGGCTATGACACGCTCGTGACCGCCGATGGCGCCAACCTGTCGCAGGGTCAGCGTCAGCTGCTCGCCATCGCGCGCGTGGCCGTCGCCGATCCGCCGGTGCTCATCCTGGACGAGGCCACGAGCTCCATTGACACGCGTACCGAAAAGCTCATCGAGCGCGGTATGGACCGCATCATGCGCGGTCGCACCACGTTTATGATCGCGCACCGCCTGTCCACCGTCCGCGACGCCGACGCCATCATGGTCCTCGAACACGGCCGCATCATCGAGCGCGGCACGCACGAAGAGCTGCTCGCCCAGCACGGCGAGTACTGGCAGCTGGCGCATGGCTTAAAAGAGTTGGATTAACCCGTTCGAGCACGATGCTTTGACCCCTCCATGCTCCTCACCTCGACTCAAACCATCACAACATTCGACACTTTTCGCCAAAAACGGGAAAAGCATCGAATGTTGTGATGGTTTTTCTGCCACTCGACCGGGTGGAATCGCTTTCTTGCGCACGAAGGTGTGCGGACCCGTGGGCCGGGGAATAAGGTTGGTTATCCGACTCCATTGGAGGGCTCATGGACCTGCCGATCGTCCTGTCCCATAAGACTGCCTGGCTGTACCACAACGTGGCGCGTCCGTCCGAGCCGCTCTCGCGAGCAAGCAGCCTATACGATGAGGACTCGCTTGCTAACGAGGCGGAGCCGACTGCGGGCCTGCCCAAATTGGGACTCGATGCCAAGGGTCTGAGGGCTTCAACGGCAGCTGGGATCGTTACCGACTATCTGGTTTCGCTTGGTATTCCACGAGAAGAGCTCGATCATATCGACACGCTCGTCAACTTCGATTTTGAGCGCTCGACGCCGGCTGGATTTAGGTGCCACGTGTTTGGGGCGCCGATACCTCCAGGCCATCTTATCGAGGTGGCGGAGGGCCTTCTGGTGGTTGATGAGGCCATGTGCTTTGTCCAGGCGGGTTCGTGGATGAGCGAGCTCGAGCAGCTGGAATATGGCTATGAAATCTGCGCTCGATACCATTTGAATCATCTGTCGACAGGCGATTATATCGAGATGGGGCAGAGGTATACCGTTGCCGATTTGATTGCCTATTGCAATGAGAATCGATCTCGTCAGGGGGCTATACGCGCGGCTGCCGTGCTCAGGCGCGTGCACGATGGCGCGCGGTCGCCCATGGAGACGGCCACCGCAATCATGGTCGTGGCAAAACGTTCTCAGGGAGGATTGGGATACGCCAAGGTTGAGCTCAACCATCGGGTCGATGTTCCCAACGAGTTCAAGTATCTCGCAAAGGCCGGGTATTTCGAGATCGACGTATATGCGCCTGCGAACGGTACGGGGATTGAATACAACGGCTCGGACCATCTTGATAAACAGCGCAGCGCGTCGGATGCGGAGCGTATGACCGTGCTGAGCGCGCTGGGCTTTAGGATGATCGTCCTCACCGGGACTCAGTTTGCCCACCAGCTGCAATTGCACCGGGCGATGAACGCCATCGCGCTTGCTATGGGTCTTAAGTGCGACCGAAGCGAGGTGTTCCAGAAGCGGCAAAACGACCTGCGAGAATTCGTGATTCGGCACTGGGACGGCGGCCTTTAGGGGCGCTTTGGTCCTTCTACGGGGCGCTGCGGGCAGGCAGACCATCACAACATTCGACGTTTTTTGCCAAAATCGGGAAAAGCATCGAATGTTGTGATGGTTTGTGCAGAGGATGGGCTTGGGAAGCCGGTCTTGCTCGAAGCGACCTGTCCTGTCGTACGGGTGTCGGCATGATTCTCTCGTGGGGTATTATGTTTTCCGAAGAATAGAACGCCGCGTGAGGGGAGGGCTGCGTGGACGGGCACGTGCAACATGACGGTTTTGGCCGCGATATCAACTACCTGCGCATTGCCGTTACCGACAAGTGCAATTTCCGCTGCATTTACTGCATGCCGGCCGATGGCGTGGCACCCCGTGCACACGGCGAGCTGCTCAGCGCCGAGGAAATCGCCCGCTTTGTGCGCTTGGTGGCGGGGGAGGGCATTCGCCGCGTGCGCCTGACGGGCGGCGAGCCGCTGGTCAGCCGCCGTATCATCCCGCTTATTCGTGACATCCGTGCGATTCCGCAGATCGAGGACATCTCGCTCACCACCAATGGCGCCCTGCTGCCCAAGCTGGCGCCGCAGCTCAAAGATGCCGGGCTTAACCGCGTCAACATTTCGCTCGACACGCTCGACCCTACGCTCTTTGGAAAGATCACGCGCCTGGGTCGGCTCGAGCAGACCATGGCTGGCATCGATGCGGCGCTGGCTTGGGGCTTTGAGCCCGTTAAGGTCAACTGCGTTGTTGTACGTCGGCTCAACCAAGATGTGGCGGCCCTCGCGCGGCTCACGTTCGACCGCCCCATTCATCTGCGCTTTATCGAATACATGCCCATTGGCGACGAACACACGAGCTCGCATTGCGCTGTGGACCCGCATGCGCCCGCGCTCAACCCCGAGCTGTGGGACGCGAGCGATACCGTGCCGAGCGACGAGCTGCGGGCGCGCATCAATGCCGGGGCCGCCGCGGCGGGACTGGGCGAGCTCGAGCCGCTCGACATCAACGACGCTCCTGCCGGCGCGGGCCCTGCGCGCTATTGGCACTTTCCGGGCGCGGCGGGAACGGTCGGCTTTATTAGCGCCATGTCCAACCATTTTTGTGCGAATTGCAACCGTCTGCGCCTGACGGCCGATGGCAACGTGCGTCCGTGCCTGTTCAGCGATGCCGAGTGTTCGGTGCGTGAGGCGCTGCGCCGTGGTGATGATATGCAGGTACTTTCGATTTGGCGCGATGCCGTGGCCCACAAACCGCAGGAACACGCGATAATTGAGGGCACGCAACGATTTATGTCCCAAATCGGAGGATGATCATATGGCCAAGAGCAGGTACGCCGATGCCACCAAGGCCGCTCGCAGGGCCGCGATGTCTGCCCACAAAGTCACGGCTGCGGCCACCGATGCTGTTGCAGGCACGCAGCCGACTGCCGGCGCTGCCACCGAGCCCGCCCGTGACGCCCGTCGCGACGAGCTGACGCACGTGGACGCCAGGGGCGAGGTGCGCATGGTCGACGTGTCCGACAAGGCCGAGACCCATCGCATTGCCATCGCCGAGGGCACCATCCTCATGCATCCCGAGACGCAGGCCATGGTGCTGCAGGACCGCGCCAAAAAGGGCGACGTGCTTGCCTGCGCGCGCGTGGCGGGCATCATGGCCATCAAGCGCACGAGCGACATCATCCCCATGTGCCATCCGCTGCTCATTACCAAGAGCAAGTGCGACATTGCGCCCATCGCTGCGGCGGGGACGCCGGCCGAGGACGTGCCCGAGGGCTGGGCGCCGGCGCGCGCGGACGGGCAGGTTGGCTTTCACGTACTGGTTACGGCCGGCGTGACGGGCAAGACGGGTATCGAGATGGAGGCCCTGACCGGCGCGAGTGCCGCGTGTCTGACCATCTACGACATGTGCAAGGCCGTCGATCGCGGCATGGAGATCGTCGACGTGCGCCTGCTGCACAAGGAGGGCGGCCGCTCGGGCGTGTGGGATCGTGCCGAGCGTCAGGCCGCTGCTGTTGAGGCCGTGGCCGCTGACGGTGCCACACTCACAAGCGCGCCCGTCGCCGTCGCGCCCGTAGCTCCTACTCCGGCTGTCCCCGCGATCGCGTTTATCGGCTACCAAAACTCGGGCAAGACCACGCTCGTCGAGAAGGTCATTGCCGAGCTCACCCGCCGCGGCCTGCGCGTGGGTTCGCTCAAGCATCACGGGCACCACGGCTTTGATATCGATGTGCCCGCTAAGGATACGTGGCGCCATCACCAGGCCGGATCCAAGCACGTGGGCCTCATCTGCGCCACGCGCTGGGCGGAGTACGCCGACACGCGTGAGGAGGACGAGATGCCCGCGCGCGAGCTGCTGTCGCGTTACAACGATGTCGACGTGGTGATCATCGAGGGCTACAAGACCGAGGGCTTCGACAACATCGTCGTCGCGCGCTCCGGTGTCGACCGTCTGCGCGGCAAGAGCTCGCTCGACCTGGTCGACGGTCGCACGCTGGCCCTTGCCTGCAACGAAGCCCTGGCGCGTCAGGCCTTCGACGCCGGCTTTGCGACCCGAGCCATCAACATCAACGACGCCCGAGCCATCTGCGACCTGATCCAAGACCATCTGGCCTAAAACCTGCCAAAAAGGGACAGGTTTATTTTGGCAGGTTCTATCTGGGCAAACGTCATTTCCACCACAAAGGGGCCAGGCACCTTTGTGGTGGATTTTGCTTTAGTAGATGTGTGGGACATGCCTTACAATCTACCAAGTAGTTCATGACGGGCGAAAAACGGAGAGAAGGGGCTTGATGCGTCCTTAATGTTTCATGCGGATAGATTGATTTGACAGACGGTGGCGAATGCCCGCCGTCCGCATTCGTATGAAACAAGGAGTCTCCATGCTCGCCTCTCTTTTCTCAAAGCCTCAATCATCGCTGTCCGCGCAGGCTAAGCACCTGGTGGCAATGCGCTTCCTCATATATACCGGCTTTCAGACTAGTTATTTTATCGGTGTCATCGGAACGCTCACCTATGCAGACGATGCCTCGGTCGTGGCGACATCGCTGGCCGTCCTTTTTATGAACGTATTCGTGATCTTGGGATCCTTTGCGGGTGGCGCGGCGCTCGACGCCTGGGGCCCGCGCCGTCATTTCTTGCTGAGCATCGTGGGCACGCTGGCAACCGGCGCGGCGATCCTCGTTTTTGGCAGCGCGACCGGCATCGTCCTGCTCGGCGCGGTGCTCCTGGGCTTCGTGATGGGGTTTGCCCAGCCCATCGCCACGTCCTATCCGGCATATCTCACCGATGATCCCGTCGAGCTCAAAGACATCAACTCCGCCATCGCCATGTTCTCAAACGTGAGTATCATCGTTGGCCCCACGCTGGGCGGCTTTGTCGCAGCTGCTGCGTCGTCGCGTGCGGTGTTCGTGCTCATGATGATCTTTACCGTACTGGCGCTTATTGCCGGTTGGGGCTTTAGGCCGCAGACCAGCCATGTCGCCGGGCATGCGGATGCCGATTCGGCAGAGGAAGGGGAGCGTGCGGGACGAAGCTCCAATCCCAGCACGTCCTCCCGCGTCACCTTCGCGACCAGCATCAAGACGGTCTTTACCAATAGCGTTCTCGCCCTGCTGTTCTGCATTATTTTCCTTTCAAACTTTGGCTACGGTGCCTTCGACCCGCTGGAGTCGTTCTTCTACCGCGATGTCCTGCACGTCGGTGTCGAATGGATGGGCTGGCTCTCGTCGGCCAGTGGTGTGGGCGCGGTGCTGGGCGCCGTGGCCGTGCTCCGCTTGCCGCCGCACCTGGTCAACCTTAAAACGCTGCTCGTGGCGCTCATGTCCGTGGGCCTGGGAAGTTTGCTCTATGTGGGGACGCCGTACGTGGGCGTAGCCCTTGTCGGCCAGATTGCCCTGGGCGTTGCCTGGGGTGTCGTCAATCCGCTCCACAACACCATCGTGCAAACGACGGCTCCGCTCGAGCAGCTCGGCCGCGTCAACTCGGTCATGGGCTTTGGCAACATGTTCGCCGGCGTGGCCCCGCTGGCGATTGCCCCGTGGCTGGCGGCGACATTTGGCGTGCAACAGACGCTCGTTGGTGCGGGCATGGTCGTGACGGCAGTTCCTGCGGCGTTGCTGCTGTTTGGCCACTGGCACTTGGACCGTGCCGCAAAGCAGTAAAAACCATCACAACATTCGATGAAAATCGCGATTTTGCCGAAAAACGTCGAATGTTGTGATGCTTTGCGTCTCGGGCCAGGCCACCCTTCGGGTTCGGCCACCACAAGGGGGCAGGCACCTTTGTGGTGATCGGGTCCCAACGGCCTGCGCCTTGGTATACCATGTACGCCGTTCACGAATACGCCCCACACCGCCGTACAACCCAGAAAGGCCCCCATGGACACCACCTTCAGTCACATCAAAGCCGTGTTCTGCGATATCGACGGCACGCTGCTCACGAGCCAACACGCGGTGTCCCCGCGCACCGTGGCGGCGATCCGCGCCCTGCGCGAGCGCGGCGTGCTCTTTGGCCTGTGCACCGGGCGCGACGCCCACGCGACCGAGGCCATGTACGAGCTCTGGGGCATCGAAGGCCTGGTGGACGTGATGGTGGGCTGCGGTGGCGCCGAGGTCATCGACCGCGCGCACGACATCAACGAGCTGAGCTATCCGCTGCCGGGCGAGACCATCGCGCGCATCTGCAAGCACATGGCGGACCTTCCGGCAACGCCCGTCTGCCCCCGAGACGGCGTGTTCTACGTGCCCGAGAGCAACGCGTGCGTCGAGCACCTGTCGCGTGTCGACGGCGTGCCCTACCAGGTGGTCGATTTTGCCGAGTTGTTGCGCGAGCCGCAGCCCAAGGTGATGTTTACCATGGCGCCCGAGGTGATGCCGCAGGTGATTGAGCGGGCGTCGACGTTTTCCGATGACACTGTTAAGGCGGCGGCTCTGCAAACCACGCAACGGCTCTACGAGTTTATGGATCCGCGCGTGTCCAAGACGCGCGGCCTTGTGCGCGTGGCGGAGCTCAACGACATGGAGCTCCGGGACATCTGCGTGTTTGGCGATGCGGACAACGACACCTGCATGGTGGCTGACGCCGGCGTGGGCGTGGCCATGGCAAATGGCAGCGACGCCACCCGCTCCGCCGCCGATTTTGTAACCGCGAGCAACGACGAAGACGGCATCGCGATCTTTATCGAGGAACATCTGCTGTAGCGCCGGGGGAGAACCCCCGCAATGGGGACAGGCACCTTTGTGGTGGCCTCAGGCGATTTGGGCGAATTGATGCCTATAATCTGCGCGAAAATTCAGATATGGTTGTCTGAACATTATGCTTCTAACCACCGATGGGTTAAAGATCTTTCTCATCAGTTTGGTAGGCTATTCCTCCCGGTTAATGACCTACCGTTCACGGTCGATTTTCGACCGTTCACAGGATGTTCGCTCTTGAGCAAAATGTTGTGCAAATAAATCTAATGCCATTAAAAAATAATAGGCAACTAAATTACCAGCAGAAACAAAAAATAGATAGCGAATAAACGAAGGTAAATCTGAGTAAATGTCAAGGGAATTGAGAACTTGCTACAAAATTATCGGTTTTGTTGCTCGGATGTTTAAACAATCGTTACAATATGTACTATAAGCGTGTGCAATTGCAGGTTGCGCAGATACGTTTGATAGTGAAAGAGCAAGATCGCGGTCTCTTGGGGAGGAGACATCGATGAAAGCGAATTCAGAAAAAACTAAGCAGAGTAAAAAAGCGACGCGCCGTGTACTGGCAGGCGTTTTGTGCGGAGCCTCCGTGTTGAGCCTGGTACTGTCGCTCGTCATGCCCCCGATCTCGCAGGCTATTGCCAACGATGCCCAGACGGTTTCTACCGAAGAAACTGTGACGGGGGATTCTTCAAGTGAGTCTACTGATGTAGAAAACACCAACAACGGGGATACCGAAAAGCAGGATAGTGACGATGCCGGGAATGATGCGAGCGAGGACACCGTCGCAGCAGACTCGACTGCTGATGGCGCGGAAGTCAAGGGTGCCGAGCAACCTTTCGACGCACAGCCTTCCGATAATGAAAATAGCGACGAAAACGCTATCGCTCCCGTCAGTACCGAAGACTATAAAAAGGTAGAAGGTAATGTTGCTAATGCATTCGTTGGTGGCGGCAAGTATCGTTTGAGTGGTAAATCCTGGTCAGATAGCCAGATCACCATCACCGCAAACACCACCATCGATCTTAACGGCAACATGCTCTATCACGGTCCCGGTTCGGTGGGGTCGTTCATCGTGGTTCAGAACAACGCCACGCTTACTATCGAGGATTTAGGCCAAACAACAAAAGATGCACCAAGTCCGGTCGATACGGCCAATACGTCGGCGGGTCAGCCTGCGAGTATAGAGTGGGAAAGGGGAAGCGGCTCTAATAAGGGCACTCCTAAGAGTCTTACTTACTTCGAGACCGTGAGTGAGCCAACGGAAAACGGGTTCGGTACTACCGAAACTACAACCAAGCATGTCCTGACTGGCTTCGGTGCGATTGATGCTGCATCAGATAATGGTTCTGTTGAAAACGTTATTAACGTTAATGAGGGCTGCGTGCTCAATCTCAAGGGTGGCATGATCACCACTGCCGCAAGTTTAAAACAATACGGTCAGGTAATCAAAGCTTCAGGCACCGTTAACATCTCAGGCGGATATATCGCGGGTGGTAACTGTGACAATGGCGGATGGGGCGGTGGCCTGTGCGTGACGGGCGCAAATGCCTCGCTTAACATGACCGGCGGCGTAATCGCTGCAAACAAGGCTGCTTCTGGCGGCGGCATCTATGCTAACCTGGGCGCCAAGCTGAATCTTTCTGGTGGAGTCATTTCGGGCAACGCCACGTATGGCAACGTCTATAACGAAGGCGGGAGTCCCAACAATGGCTATGGCGGCGGTGTCTTTACCAAAGGCGCCAACGTTAACATCAGTGGTTCGGCCAACATCACAAACAACAGTGTTGATTCGTATATCAACGACTCGAACATTTATAACAAGGGCCTGCTTGGCGGCGGTGGCATTGCATCTGTTGACGGCGGCACACTAACCATGGAGGGCGGCTCCGTTACAGCTAACTACTCCAAAGAAGCAGGCGGCGGTATTTATGCCGGTTTCTGGGACAAAAAGATTCAGTTTACCATGACAGGTGGCACGATTGCGGGCAACGAATCTCTTAACGGCGAGGGCGGCGGTTTGCGTATCGCTGGCGGCAACAGCCCTGGTATGCAGGCGAAAATTGAAGCTACCCCCAATAGCAAGATTTATATCACGAATAACAAGACTATGACGGGCGTAGATTGTGAGAGTGGCGGCAAACGTGGCGGCGACTGGGGCGGTGGCGGTGTCTTTGTTCAGAAGGGCGGCAGGCTCAATATTTTCAAGACGCTGATCACTAATAATCGCGCCGGTGGCTGGGGCGGTGGCGTTGGTGCTTGTCCTACGGGCGAGACAATCGTTTCGCACTCAAATGGCGCTGCTATTTATGACAACACAGATAACGTTGATCAAGATGGCAAAAAGCTGCCAGACGTTGATCAAAATGAACATAAACATCCAGCATATCATTATTCCGCTGGCGGCGACAACAAAACTGAAGACCGCGATGAAGTAAATTACGTTACTCATTTCTTCCAAAATTCCGGCCATGAGGATTTCTTCTTGGTCCGTAATAAGAATGGCGCGGATAAGACAATCGCTGTCGTTCTTGGCAAGATGCTGGGCGGCGAATCGGCTGGCTGGCAGGGCACTTGCGACGGAAATCCGGTTACCATCGACCCAAACGGCGGTGCCGAGGCTAAGTACATGTTCGGCCTTAAGGCTAATCCGACACCCTATGCCAAGGATAAGGCGCAGGCAGAGGCTACGACCATCATCAGCGGTAACTACTCCTACACCCACGGTGGCGGCATCATGACCAACGGCGATCTTGTCGTTGGCGAGGTCAAGGCTCTGAACGTGTATCCTGCAATCAAAGTCAAGGCAAATAAAGTCCTTATGAAGGACGGCAAAGAGCAAGGTCTTTCGGGTCACAACTATCAGTTTAAGCTGTTGGGCGCACCTGCCGATCCAAACAAGGCACCATACTGGAATAATGACGGCACACTTAACGAAAACGGATGTGAGGCGAAACCGGTGGTTCCTGTCAATGAAAACGGAGAGATTCTCATCGACACGGGCGCGAACTACCAGTCGGGCGATTACGACCTCTACCTTGTTGAAGTCCCTATCAAAGAGGAAGGTACGACCTTTGATAAGGCCATTTACAAAATACATATAAAGGTTGGTACGACACCAGTTAACTGGACCGACCTCTTGGGAATCCATATTAATCGTTATGCAGTTAATAAGGACGCTTCCACAGTATCCGTAAAAAAGGAGGGCGCGGCGGACTTCATTAACTGTGGCGCTGACTTCTATAGCTGGACTGAGGATTCGGCCACCGACGTCGTTTCGACCGTAACAATCGGCAACAACTCCAGCCCTGCGTTTACGAACGAACTTGCGCCCTACCAGACCTCAGGCACTTGGACACCTCAGGTGACCAAGAAGGTCGACGGCGGCGAGATGAAGAAGTTTAAGTTCGAGCTGTATACCAAGGATGCCAGTGGCAACAAGCAGGTGCTCGATACCAAATACACTAGTAAGGGGACGGGCAATGAGGCAACGGTGACGTTTGAGAATCAGACGATTGGCCCGCTTGGTATCAAAGATCTCGCTGGTGGCAAAGCAACAGTCACCTACTACATCTGTGAATGCGACGCCGACGAGAAGGATGGCACCAAGCACGAAGGCTACGTCAACGACACCAAGACCTTCAAGGTTGTGGTGACGGCAACGGATGACGACAAAGGACATCTGACCTGCACGCCGACCTACTACGAGGTCGACGCCAACGGCGAACGCAAGACCGATGACCCCACCTTCACTAACACCTACTCCACCTCTTTGCCCCTTTCTGGTATGTCGGGCGTCACTCTGACGTACCTTGCCGGCGCGGCGGTGCTTTGCGCTGCTGCGGCCTGGATGCACATTCGTCGCAAGGCGAATGCGAAGGGAGGTGAGCGTCGTGAATAAGAAAGTTTGCTCCTTCCCGATCTTGTTTGCGCTGCTTGCCCTCCTGATCGGCACCTGCGCGGTTGTGTTCCCCGCTTCCGCGCAGGCCGCGCCGACCTCGACCGGTTCCATCACGGTGAGCGGCACCGTGGCGCGCAGCTACGATGCCTACCAGATCTTTAGCGCCAACGTCGTCGACGGCGACAGCGACGCCAAGATCGCTACCGACCTCGCCTGGGCAAGCGACGCCGTGCGCGACGCCGCGCTGCCCGTGCTGCACAGCGCTGGCATGCCCAAATCCCAGACCACCGCGCAGGAAGCTGCCGAGTGGCTCAACACCGATTCCCACCTTACGAGCGCGCTGAGCGCACAGCTCGCTCGTTCCCTCCAGAGCTCTGGCGCCGTGCCCGTGGCCCTTAAGGCGGGCACAGCGGCCGAACTGTCCTGCGGCTACTGGCTCATCGTCGCCGACGACAATGCCTTCGCCCAGGGCGAAGCCGGCACCGCGCCGATCATGGCCCTGGTGGGCGGCGGCGCCGTTACCGTCAAGCTCAAGGCGGCGACCCCCAAGGTCGCCAAGCATGTGCTGGAGGACAGCACCGACGCCTGGCAGAAGGCTGCCGACGCCACGGTCGCCGACGACCTGTACTGGCGCCTCTCGGCCACGGTCCCGGCGGGCCTCGCGGCCTACGACACCTATACGGTGCGGTTCGTCGACACCATGAGCGCGGGGCTCGACCCCTCCAAGGTGGCCGCGAGCATGCGCGTGTACGTGGCGGCGGGTGCGGACGGAGGCTTTGACGCCGTCTCGGCCGGCAGGGACGGCCGCGCCGGCACCGAGCCCGCGAAGGGCTGGACCGATATCACGGCCCAGTGCGCCACCAAGGTAGCGGCCGACGGCAAAACCTTCACCGTGCGCACCGGCGACCTCATCGCCGCGCTCGGCGGGGCCGACGCCTTTACCGCGGGCGCCCGCGTGGTCGCCGTGTACAATGCGCCGCTCACCAGCGCATGCAACCACGGCATCGCGAAGGGCAACCCCAACGAGGTCTACCTGCGCTACCCGCGCTCTCCCTTTGCCGACCAGTCCGGCGACGCCGGCTTCACCCGCACGCCGAGCGACGATGCGTGCGCCTACACCTGGGATCTCGCGCTCACCAAGCGCGGCAGCGACGGCGACAAGCCGCTTGCCGGGGCGGTCCTGAGCATCGCCGACGACCGCGGTCGCACGCTGGCGGCCGACGGCACGTGGGATGCGGAGGGCAAGGCCACCGTCACCACGGGCGAGGACGGCCGCGTGACCGTCTCGGGCGTGGACTCGGGCAAGCTGGAGGTCCGCGAGATCAAGGCGCCCAAGGGCTACGCCGCCTTCGAGGGCACGCGCTCCGTGACGGTCAAGGCCGAGGGCCTGGACGTCGACCAGGTGGCCGCCGCCAAGCCCAAGCTCACCATCACGGCCGAGTCGCCCCTGCGCGCCGACAGCGCGGACGGGTCGACGGGCAGCCTGGAGGCGTCGCTCATCAACACGCCCACCGGCACACCCCCTAGCATTACCACCGGAGGCTTTATGCCCTCGACTGGCGATATGGCAATGTACGCCGCGGCCGCCGCAGCGGTCGCCGGAGTCGCGCTCATCGTGGTCGCGCTCCTGGTCAAGCGGGGAGGTGGCAGCCATAAAGAGTAGCTGGCAGCCCCACAGAGAGCGGGGCGAGACGTAGCGAAGTAGATGCTAAGACACAGACAGATGATGACCGATCAAATGAGAACCAACCGGAAAACGGAGGAAAAGAAGATGAGCTTGAGCAAGAACATCGCACGCCTGGCAGTAACCGCCGGCCTCACGGCGGCGTTGAGCTTCGGCGGTGTGATGGCCCCGGTGACCATGGCGTTTGCTGCGGAGGGCGACAACACCATCACCATCACGCAGAACGCGAACAACGGAGCCACCAAGTTCAAGGCGTATCAGATCTTTAAGGCCGATGTCTTGGACAAGGACGGAAAGAAGGTCGTGTCCAATGTCAGCTGGGCGAGCGATGAAGCGGAGGATGCCGTCCTGGGGGTCCTTAAGGGCGAGAGCGTGCCGGGCATCTCCGATGCCTCGACCGCGCAGGAGGTTGCCGACTACCTTTCCAAGACGATTGCGGATACCACTGCTACCACGGTCGTGGAGAAGGATAATCTTCTCAATAAGATTGCCCTGGCTGTCGAAAAAGCCGTGCCCCCGACCGGTGAGGCTTTTGATGCCGGCGCCGCCTTTACCGCCACGAACAAGGGGTATTACCTGTTCATGACCGACGCCGCATCGATTGGAGCCAAGGACAATTACGCCGATAAGAAGCAGACCGGTACCTCGCCGATTTTCGCCGTCGTGGGCGGCAGTGCTGTGGAGGTTGCCGAGAAGACGGACATCCCCACGGTCGAGAAGAAGGTCATGGACGACAAGTCCAACAGCAATTGGGCCGACAAGGCTGACTCCCAGATGGGCCAGAATGTTGAGTACCAGCTTACCGGTACCGTCGCTAAGAACGTCGATACATTCGATACGTATTACTATCAGTTCCATGACGAGCTCTCTGCCGGCCTGACTGCCAATCAGGCTTCTGTTGAGGTTAAGGTCGATGGGGCTAAGATTGATCCTGACAAGTACGCTGTTTCCTACGACCAGGAGAACGGCAATAACCTTCTGACTGTCACGTTCGATGATCTTAAGAGTTCGGGCGCAACCGTCACGCCGAATTCCAAGATCGTTGTGACCTACACCGCCAAACTTGATCCCGCCAAGGCTAAAAAGGTCGTTGTCGGTGGCGAGGGCAATGAGAATACCGTCAAGCTCATCTACTCCAACAACCCCGGCCATGATGGCAAGGGCGAATCCGTGCCCGACACCGTGCGCGACTACACCTATGCACTCAAGCTCGTCAAGGAAGACTCTGCTGATTCCGACGTTAAGCTCTCGGGCGTAAAGTTCACCATCCAGGCGACCGGTGCCGACGAGGGTACTGGCATCCAGTATGTCCAAGAGGACGGCTCTTTTGGCGATACTGCTTATGAGTTTACGACTGATGATAAGGGCGAAATCAGCGTCAAGGGCCTCGATGCTGGCACCTATACGGTCAAGGAGACCCATACGCTCGACGGCTATAACACCCTGTCCGATTTCACGTTCACCATTACTGCCACGGGTCTTGATCAGAACGAGGGCGCGAATGCGCTGCAGGTGACCACATCCAAGAATGGCTCTGACCTCGTCGCCACCCCCTCCTTTGATAGCGGCACCGTCACTCTTACCGTCCAGAACAAGAAGGGCTCCGGCCTCCCGCTGACCGGTCTTAACGGCGTGACCTTCACTTGGATCGCTGGTGGCGCGGTGCTGTGCATCGGCGTGGCGCACCTCATCCGCAGCCGTAAGCAGGCTGAGGAGTCCGAGCAGGAGTAACGCTCGCTCACCCATCCCTTTGGCAGGTGGGATGTGATGGCCATGAGACTTGCGGACACTTTTCTCGTCCATCCACGGTCTTGCTTTGCCATGCTCTTTTCGGGGCAGATTCCGCACTGGAGTCTGCCCCGTTTTTTTGGATAACGCAGCCAGCCTCCATCGCCCGATGAATCAAGCGTATGAATATCGAACAGATGTTTGCAATTATTGCGTTTACCAGCTGTGGGTGCATACACTCGCAGTAAAATATCCTTGCGACGCATTCCGTGCGCGGGCGGCCGACGACTCGATCGGAGGTCCCCAAATGCTGAAATTCCTTAACGCGCTCGCCGCCCTCGCGGCGGTGGGCACGTTCGTCATCGCGTTTCTAGACTCGTATGAGGTTCGGTTTAAGGTCCGTAGGCGCACGCGCGGTGCGGACGGTAGAAGACATTTGCGCCGCAACAAGCGCAAATAAGAATGCCCGGGGTTCGGAGCCCGGGCATTTAACAACGTCGGAAACTGGTCGCCCGCGCTCCTAAGTACTTACGCGGGGTGCGTCGTTTCCTGTAGTTATTGTATCCCGAATCGCCCCGCCGATTCGGGACATTTTGAAAACGCAAACACGTCGGGCAAACGCGGACAATGCGGCCAAGCTCCTCTGGACGGGGAACCGTGTTTGTAACTATCGAACAAATGTTTGTCAAAATCGCGTTTACCAGGCGTGGGTGCATACACTCGCAGTAAAATACCCTTGCGACGCATCCCGTGCGTGGGCGGCCGACGACTCGATCGGAGGTCACCATATGCTGAAATTCCTTAACGCGCTCGCCGCCCTCGCGGCGGTGGGCTCGTTCGTCATCGCGTTTCTTGACTCGTATGAGGTTCGGTTTAAGGTCCGTAGGCGCACGCGCGGTGCGGACGGTGGACGGCATTTGCGTCGAAAGCGCAAATAAGAATGCCCGGGGGTCGGATCCCGGGCATTTAACAAAAGCTGAAAACTAGGCCGCCCGCGCTCTCGTACACTTACGCGGGGTGCGTCGTTTTCTATTGACATTGTATCCCGAATCGCTCAGCCGATTCGGGACATTTTGAAAACTCAAATGCGGGCCCATACTCGCACTGCGCAATGCTGCCAAGCTGCGTTGTCCGGCGCGGAAGCACGCTAATCGGCTATTATTTGTTTAGACAACTTGAGTTGTAGAGGAGTGACCGGCGATGGTGCAGGGCGCCAAACATATGAAGAGCAATAACGCCGCGGACAACGGCGGCTCAAACCCCCAGCCCAAACCTCAACCAAAACCCAAGCGCCGCCGCAAGCGACTGCCGCGCTGGGCCGACCGGCTCATCACCATCGTCATCATCCTTATTGGCGTGGGCCTTATGACCTGGCCGTGGATCTTGGACCGGCTCGAGGCCTCGGGCGTGTTCAACCAGATCAGCACCGTGTCCAGCACCGTGGACGCGCTGTCTGCCGAGGAGCGCGAGCGCATCCTGCTCCAGGCGCGCTCCTTTAACGAGCAGCTGGCGGGCGAGGCCACCGAGCTTCCCGCCGACCAGATTGAGCCCTATGCCCAGCAGCTCATCTTTGATCGCGACCCCATGATGAGCTGGGTCGAGATTCCCTCCATCGACGTGAGCATGCCCATCTACCACGGCACGAGCGAGGAAGTCCTTATGGCGGGCGTTGGCCACCTGGAGGGCACGAGCCTGCCGGTGGGCGGCACCTCGACGCATTGCGTGCTCACCGCGCACTCGGGCATGCGCAACCTGAGCATGTTCGACGACATCCATTCGCTGGAGTCCGGCGACCTGGTGCTGCTGCACACCATGAACAAGACGCTCGCCTACAAGATGGTGGACTCCGAGGTGGTGCTGCCCGAGGAGATGGAGTCGCTGACCATCGAGCCCGGCGCCGACAAGGTGACGCTCGTTACCTGCACGCCCTACGGCGTGAACGACCATCGCCTGCTGGTGCACTGCGTGCGCACCAAGTACAACAAGAAGGACGTCGACAAGCAAAAGTCGCTGGCCGGCCGCCACTGGGGCAAGCGCGAGTTTGCCGTGCTCATCGTGGTCGTAGCCATTGTGCTGTTGCTGCTGGACATCGTGATCCACGCGGTCCGCAAGCGCCGCAAGGTCAAGGCCTCGGCATAAGGCATCGTTCAGAACCACCACAATGGGGACAGGCACCTTTGTGGTGGCCGGGGCTTTCAAATCATCACAACATTCGATGAAAATCGCGATTTTGGCGAAAAGCGTCGAATGTTGTGATGGTTTCCGCTGTGGGCGAGACGGTTTTCGCTATGGACGGTGCGGTTTCGCTGCAGAACCGACAGCCCGCCGCCTGCTGTCCCGCCGCCCTCGTTACGTTTTCGCTGCATTTGGGTAAAGCGCCTGCTCCAAGCGGCGTTGCCTTGTATACTAGAGCGGTTTATCTGTTATGCGGAAGGGAGCGCCTATGGCACTCAGCGAGAAAGACGTGCGCGGCATTGCCGAGTACGCAAAGATCGCACTGACCGATGACGAGCTCACCCAGATGACGTCCTACCTGAACGACGCCGTCCAGATGCTCGAGCCCGTCTTGCAATATGACTTGCCCGACGTGGAGCCCACGTTCCATCCCATCGGAAGCCTGTCCAACGTGATGGGCGATGATCTGCGCGAGCCCGAGCGCGACCTGCCGCTCGACGTTGCGCTCGAAAACGCCGGCAGTGCGCGCGATCGCTACTTCCGCGTGCCGTCCATTTTGGGAGAGGGGGAGAGCGAGTAATGGCGCAGAGCTTCGATTCCCTTACCGCCGCCCAGATCGCCGCGGGCGTTGCCGCCGGCGACTTTACCGCTACCGAGGTGGCCCAGGCCTCCCTTGCCGCCATCGAGGCGCGCGAGGGCGGGGTCCAGGCATTCCTACAGGTGGCGCCCGAGCTCGCGCTCGAGGCCGCTGCGCGCGTGGATGCCGACCGTGCCGCAGGCAAGCCGCTGCCCCCGCTCGCGGGCGTGCCGCTGGCCATTAAGGACAACATGAACCTCGTGGGTACGCGCACCACCTGCGCTTCCCGTATGCTCGAGAACTACCAGAGCGTCTACACCGCCACCTGCGTTCAGCGCATGCTCGACGCCGGCTGCCTGCCCATGGGCAAGGCAAATATGGACGAGTTTGCCTTTGGCAGCTCCACCGAGAGCTCGGCGTTCCACCGCACCAACAACCCCTGGGATACCGAGCGCGTGCCCGGCGGCTCCTCGGGTGGCTCCGCTGCTGCCGTCGCCGCGGGCGAGGTCGCGCTCTCGTTGGGCTCGGACACCGGCGGCTCCATTCGCCAGCCGGCGTCGCTGTGCGGCGTGGTGGGCTTTAAGCCCACGTATGGCGCCGTGAGCCGTTACGGCGTGGTTGCCTTTGGCTCGTCGCTCGATCAGGTGGGCCCCTTTGGCCGCACGGTCGAGGATGTCGCGCTGGCCATGAACGCGCTTACCGGCGCGGGCCACGATCCGTACGACTGCACCAGCCAGGATTGCGCCGTCGACTTTGCCGAGCATCTCAACGACAGTATCGAGGGCAAGCGCGTGGGCATCATCCCCGCGTTTATGGAGGCCGAGGGCCTGACGCCCGAGGTCAAGGTCGCTGTTCAGCGCGCCGCCCAGGAGCTGCAGAACCAGGGCGCCGAGCTGGTCGAGGTCGACCTGCCGCACCTGGACGCCGCCATCGCCGCCTACTACGTCATCGGCCCGGCCGAGGCGTTCTCCAACCTGGCCCGTTTCGACGGCATTCGCTACGGCTACCAGGAGGAGGGCTGCGCCAACCTGTCCGACCAGAGCTCGCTTTCGCGTGCCCATGGCTTTGGCGCCGAGGCCAAGCGCCGTCAGATGCTCGGCGCTTACCTGCTGAGCTCGGGCGTGTACGACAAGTACTACTACGCTGCGCAAAAGGCCCGCACGCTCATCACGCAGGACTACGACGCCGCGTATGCCAAGGTGGACACCATCCTCATGCCCGCCTCGCCGCGCACGGCCTTTAAGTTTGGCGAGATCAGCGACCCCACGCAGATGTACCTTTCGGACCTGTACACCATCTCGCTCAACATCTGCGGCAACGGTGGTATCTCGGTGCCGCTGGGCCTGGGCGAGGATACTCAGCTGCCCGTTTCTGCCCAGCTGGTGGGTCCGGCCTTTAAGGACCGTCAGCTGCTCACGTTTGCCCGCGCCCTGGAGCGCGGCTTTGCCGATGCCGCTACGGGTGCGCCCGCGCTTTCCGTCGCGCCCGATTTTGCCGGGAAGGGAGGCGAGCTGTAATGAAGGAGCTTTCCGAGGTCCTGCAGGATTGGGAGGCCGTGATCGGCCTGGAGATCCATACCGAGCTCACCGCACTCGATACCAAGATGTTCTGCAACTGCAAGCTCAGCCACGATGACGAGCCCAACGCCAACGTGTGCCCGGTGTGCCTGGGCCTGCCCGGCGCCCTGCCGGTGCCCAACAAGCGCGCCATCGAGAGCATCGTCAAGGCCGGTCTCGCCACCAACTGCGAGATTCAGCGCCACTCGATGTTCTACCGCAAGCACTACTTCTATCCCGATATGGCCAAGAACTTTCAGACCACGCAGGGCCCGGTCGCCTTTGCCATGTACGGTCACCTGGATCTGGACGTGACCGGTCGCGGTGCCGCCGAGCGCCCCGACTGCGCGTTTGGCGAGGCCGAGGCCCAGAGCCTGGCGAGCGCTTCGGCCAACGCCGAGGGCCTGTCCACGTCCATGACGTCGACCATGCGCGAAGGCAATCAGCGTGCCGGCCACCTGGCCAGCTACGATGCGTCCAACCTGCAGATGCCCGAGCGTCGCGAGGACGGTTCCTATACGGTGCCCATTCGCATCCTGCGCATCCACATGGAGGAGGATGCCGCCAAGATGGTGCACGTGGGCGGCGCCGAGGGCCGCATTACCGCCGCGGCCGAGTCGCTCGTCGACTACAACCGTTGCGGCACGCCGCTCATCGAGCTCGTTACCGAGCCCGACCTGCGCACGCCCGAGGAGGCTCGCCTGTTTATGGAGAAGCTCCGTCGCATCTTTGTGACGCTGGGCATTTCCGACTGCTCCATGGAGAAGGGCTCCATGCGCTGCGACGGCAACGTGTCGCTGCGCCGCCGCGGCGAGACCAAGCTGGGCACCAAGACCGAGCTCAAGAACCTCAACTCGTTTAAGAGCCTGCACGACGGCCTTGCCTACGAGATCTGCCGTCAGGCCGAGGTGCTCGAGGAGGGCGGCATCATCTACCAGGAGACCCGCCACTGGGAGCCCAGCCGCAAGCGCACCGTGGTCATGCGCGTCAAGGAGACGGCCGACGACTACCGCCTGTTCCCCGATCCCGACCTGGCGCCGTTCGACCTGGACGACGAATTCATCGACCGCTGCCGTGGCGAGATTCCCGAGCTGCCCGATGCCAAGCGCGCCCGTTTTGAGGCCGACTTTGGAATTAAGGCGGCCGATGCCGAGCAGATTGCCGGCGACCCCGAGTTTGCCGAGTTCTTTGAGGCCGCCGCTGCCGGTATGGCTGGCAAGGAGGCCCAGACGGTCGCAAATCTGCTGGTCAACGAGATGATCGCCTACCTTAAGGGCGCGGGCGTGTCGCTCGCCGAGTCCGGCATCGCGCCGGCTCAGGTGGCGGCTCTTGCCAGGCTGCTGGCGACCGATGCCATCAGCTCCAACCAGGCGCACGAGGTCTTTGAGGCCATGGCCCAGACCGGCGACGATCCCAACAAGATCGTCGACGAGCGTGGTATGCGTCAGGTAAGCGATGCCGACGCGCTGCAGCCGATCGTGGACGAGGTGCTGACAAACTGTGCCGAGCAGGCGCAGCAGTATCGTGACGGAAACCAGAAGGTCATCGGCTTTTTGGTGGGCCAGTGCATGAAGGCGAGCCGCGGTAAGGGCAACCCGAAGCTCTTCAACGAGTTGCTGAGAACGTCGCTCTCGTAAACGGGAACCCGGGAGCCCCGGCAGGGCGGGTGCTTCCTCAAAATTTCAAACAGTCCTGCGCAAGACGAAGGCCACATTAAGTGGCCTTCTTTGCGTGCGGAACTCATTTTGAGCAAGCACCCGCCCTGCCGGGGCTCCCAGGTTCTGCAACGACTCGGCCGTTCGGGTCAGGCGGGCTGATAGGAAAGATGGTGGCGGAGTTGCAAAATGCGCCTCCGCCTTTTGAATGTGATGAAAGTGTGGCGAAATGAGCTTAAAACTTCCGTAAATGTGATAAATGTCACGTTTTACCTAGGGTAAAATGTGGGAAATATCACGTTTACGGAAGTTTCTTTGCGGGAGGTTCGGTCATGCAGCGAGATATCATTGCCAAGCTTAACGCTTGGAAAGCGTCAGAATATCGTAAGCCGCTTATCCTTAAGGGGGCGCGCCAGGTTGGAAAGACGTGGGCGCTTAAGGAGTTCGGCCGAACCTCGTACATCAATTTTGTGTATCTGACGCTCGAGGAGCCGTCACCTGGGGTACAGAGCGAGTACGCTCAGTTTTTCGAAGGTACGCGCGATCCTCGACGGATCATCTCAAATCTTTCCCTGGCACTTGGACAGCCTATCGAGCCCGGCGAAACGCTGCTTATTATTGATGAGATTCAGGATTGTCCTTCTGCAGTCGGCGCCCTTAAATACTTCTGTGACGAGGCCCCCGAGTATCACGTCGCATGCGCAGGGTCTTTGTTGGGCGTTCGCTTGTCCCGTGAGACCAGCGCTTTTCCGGTGGGAAAGGTCGAGTTCATGGAGATGCGCCCCATGAGCTTTTCCGAGTTTCTGAAAGCCGAGGGCGCTGCAAACTACGACGAATACCTTGGCGGCCTGGATCAGATCGAGACAGTGCCCGATTTCTTCCATGTCCGTCTCGTCGAGCATCTTCGTCGTTATTTTGCATGCGGCGGCATGCCAGAGGCTCTTGGCCGGTGGGTGGAGACGGGCGATATCGTTCAGGTCGATAAGGTGTTGTCTGATCTCTTGGATTCCTACGAGCGCGATTTTGCCAAGCATGGTGGCCGTGCGCAGTTCGCCAAGCTTTCGCAAATATGGAACTCGATTCCAGCTCAGTTGGCGCGCGAGAACAAAAAGTTCGTTTGGGGTGCGGTGCGCGAGGGGGCTCGTGCTCGAGAATACGAGGATGCTCTGGAATGGCTTGCCGATGCTGGGCTCATCACGGCGGTTCGCCTTAATGCTGCCGGTGGTGTGCCGCTCTCTGCGTACGATGACCTCAAGGCATTTAAAGTCTACTGTCTTGATGTCGGCTTGCTGCGCCGCATGGCAAGGCTGGATGCGTCCGCTTTTGCCATCTCGGATGCGCTATTTTCGGAGTTCAAAGGTTCGTTCGCCGAGAACTATGTGCTTCAGGCATTACTTTCACAGTTAGATGCTGCTCCGCGTTATTGGACAAACGAGAAGCCGAAGCACGAAGTCGATTTTTTGATTCAAGTCGGAAACGAAATCGTTCCCGTCGAGGTCAAATCGGGAGAGGTCGTTCATTCCAAGAGCCTTAAGTACTATGCCGACAAGCATGCGGGGACGACTCCATTGAGGGTCCGCTACTCACTTAAGAACCTAAAGCTCGACGACGGGGTGCTCAACATTCCGTTGTATTTGGCTGATCGATCTGTCCCTCTTATCAAAAAGGCGCTTGATCGTGCACATCTTGACGTTTAGATCCTGGGTGAGCTGACGGGCGGCGGCTAATTAATCGCTCCGTTACGGCCAGGGAGCTTGGGCCTTAGCGATGCTTGCTTCGCCAAGCCGTGGGTGTCATGCCAGTGTGTTGTTTGAAGGCTTGGGCGAAGGCGGCTTGCTGAGGGTAGTCGAGCCGCTCTGCCACCTGCGCTATCGTGAGCGAGCTGTCGGCCAAAAGGTCCTGTGCTCGCTCCATACGGCGTCTGCGAATGTAGGCGCCCAGGGATTCGCCAGTTTGGGCCTTAAAGGTGGCGCATAGTTTGGAGCGGCTTGTGTAGAGCCTCTCGGCCACCTCGTTGATACCCACACGTCTGCCTGTATCGAGCGTGCGCTCAATCATTGCCGTTGCTTCTTCGGCAATGGTTATGCTGACGCGTGTGTCCGCCGCCTGCCGTGCCTGCTTGTGGGCCGCGCGCGAACAGGCGAGCTCCGCGACCATGGTCTCCACGATGCCCTGCATATAGACGTGTCCGCCTACGGTGCGGGCGCGTTCCTCGTTAACCCGGCGCAGCGTGTGGCAGATGGCAGACGTCGCTTCCTCGTGCCATGGCTCGGCAAACGCCTCAAAGATTCCCGCGAACTCGGTGGGATAGCGGTGCTCCAGTTCGTCAAAATATCCAGGCAAAAAGAGCACCGAGCGCGAGTGATAAAGCTCCCCCGCAAACAGCGGGCTTAATTCCTCGCCACAGCTATCTTGGATAAAGCTGCAAACGGCATTGTTTGGCCACGGTCCATGCAATGGTTTGAGGTTCGCGGGCGTTATGCCAGCCTCGGGCATGCATGTAAGTGTGGGCGCGCTGACCTCGCTCACGCAGGCGTACGGCTCGGGCGTGTATTCGGCTAGGTACATGTTGCGCGTCGGGGTTATGAAATGCTCCATGACAATGCAGGCGGGGGAGAGGGGCATGATCCATGCGCGTCCGTGCGCCCGATCGTTTGCCACCTCGCCGGTAAAGACAGCACCTTTGCCGGAAAGCTCCAGGCCAAACTGCTCAAACTGTGGTGCGTAGAGCTCGGTTATGTCGGTCGCTGCCCGCCGCATTTGCAAAAGCGTCCCCTTCCTTTGCAGAAACGTCCACAGCTCGGTTGATTGTGAGCCATGGCTAACACATCAATGATAAGTTCATTACGGTTAACTCTCAAGCCGTTAGAAAGGGATCTCATGGCAAAGGAATCAAAAAAGGAAGGTGGCGGTATCGGCGAGCTGCTTGCATATGCCGGCGACCGTAAATTCCTAACGTATTTGGGCATGGCGCTCTCGGCGTTCTCGCAGCTGCTGAGCTTTGGCCCGTACGTGTGCATTTGGCTTGTCGCGCGAGATCTGATCGCTGTGGCGCCTAACTGGAGCGAAGCCACTAACATCGCGATGTACGGTTGGTGGGCCGTGGGTTTTGCCCTGGCAAGCATCGTAGCTTATTTCGTGGGGCTCATGTGCACGCACCTGTCTGCGTTTCGCTGCGCGTCCAATATTCGCAAGACTACGAGCGAGCACCTGCTTAAGCTGCCGCTTGGCTACTTTGACACGCACGCCACCGGTGAGCTGCGTCGTGTTGTAGACGGATGCGCCGCCTCCACCGAGACCCTGCTCGCGCACATGCTGCCCGATATCGCCGGCGCCGCCGCCATGGTCGTGGGCCTGCTCGTATTGCTTTTCGCCCTCGATTGGCGCTTGGGCGCGGCATGCCTTATCTCGGTCGTCGTTTCGTTTGGCGCCATGGCCACCATGATGGGCGGCAAAGGCGCCGAGTTCATGAAGGCCTACATGGGAGCGCTGGTCAAGATGAACAAGACCGGCACCGAATACGTACGCGGCATCCCCGTGGTCAAGGTGTTTCAGCAGACGGTCTACTCCTTTAAGGCTTTCCACGATGCGATCGCCGAATACGCCGACATGGCACAAAACTATGCGGGCACGTTCTGCCGAGGTCCGCAGGTACTCAACCTTACCGCGCTCAACGGTCTTGTGGCATTCCTGTTGCCCGTGGCGTTGCTGTTGGCGCCGGGCGAGACGGACTTCGCGCATTTTATGGCCAACTTCACGTTTTACGCGATATTTTCGGCCGTGGTGCCGACGGCCATGACCAAGCTCATGTTTGTGGGCGAGGCCTCTCAGATGAGTGCCGATTCGCTGGATCGTATTCGAAGCGTCATGGATTCCAAGCAGCTCTCCGTGCCCGCCCAACCCAAGCACCCTGCCGGTGGCGACGTGCGATTTGAGGACGTGAGTTTTACCTACGAGGGTGCCGAAACACCTGCCGTTAGCCATGTGAGTTTCAGCGTTTCCGCGGGTAGCACTCTCGCCCTGGTGGGTCCCTCGGGTGGCGGCAAGTCAACCTGCGCAAGCCTGATCCCGCGTTTTTGGGACGTTTCCTCGGGTCGAGTGCTCGTGGGCGGTGTGGACGTTCGCGATATGGATCCGCACGAGCTTATGGGCCAGGTCGCCTTCGTGTTCCAGACCAACCAGCTGTTCCGGCAAACACTTGCCGATAACGTGCGCGCCTCCAAGCCTACGGCCACTGACGACGAAGTGCGTGCGGCCCTCTCCGCAGCTCAGTGCGACGACATTGTGGCCAAGCTCCCACAGGGCATCAATACCATGCTCGGTGCCGGCGGAGCATATCTTTCGGGCGGCGAGGTCCAGCGCGTGGCACTCGCCCGCGCGATCCTTAAAGACGCGCCTATCGTGGTGCTCGATGAGGCCACGGCGTTTGCCGATCCCGAGAACGAGGCGCTCATCCAGCGCGCCTTTAGCAAGCTGGCGGCTGGTCGCACAGTCATTATGATTGCGCACCGACTCTCGACTGTAGTGGGCGCAGACCAAATCGTGGTGCTCAACCAGGGCAGCGTGCAGGAGTCGGGTACCCATGCCGAGTTGCTGTCCCAAGAGGGTCTGTATGCCAGGATGTGGGCCGAATACGAACAGGCCGCGAGCTGGAAGATTACTGCTACGACCGCGGATACCGCCGTCGCGAAGGGAGGCGAGGCCTAAATGTTCGCCTCATTCCAAAAGAAGTATTTCCTATCCGATAAAGGCATCGCCGGCGTAAAACGCGGCATCTTCTGGACCACGCTCACCAATCTCATTACCATGGCCGGCATGGGCTTTTTATTCCTGGTTATGGCCGGCTTTGTCGAGCATCTCGCCAGCGGCGCCGACCTGCCGGATGCCCTGCCGATCGTGGGCGGCCTCCTGGTCTTTTTCGTGTTGCTCTTTGCCTCTAACTGGCAGCAGTATTACTACACCTACTGCATCTTTTACGAGGAGTGCGGCAAGCAGCGTATGGAGATCGCCGAGCGCTTGCGCAAACTGCCGCTGTCGTTTTTTGGTCGTCGTGATCTGGCCGATTTAACCGAGACCATCATGGGCGACGTTCAGGCCATGGAGCACGCCTACAGCCACGTGCTGGGAGAGCTTTGGGGCGCCATCATCGCAAGCGCCATTGTGTTCGTGGGGTCGCTGTTCTTTTGCTGGCAGCTGGCGATCGCGGCGTTTTGGAGCGTTCCCGTGGCCTTTGCCGTGCTGTATCTAACACGCGGCCCCATGGCTCCGGTGTTCGATCGCGTGCGTGCCGAGAAGGTCAAGGTTACCGAGGCTATTCAAGAGACGCTCGATTGCGTTCGCGAGATCCGCGCCACCAACCAGGAGGCCCATTATCTTGAGGGACTCAACGTCGTGATCGATGCCGAGGAGCGTGAGACCACCAAGGGCGAGCTCGTTAACGGGCTTTTGGTCAACTCCGCCTTTGCCATCCTGCGTCTGGGCATTGCCACCACGCTGGTCACGGGTGCCGCGATGGTCGCCTCCGGGCAGGTCGACTTTTTGGTGATGTTTGCCTTCCTGCTTATGGTGAGCCGTATCTATGCGCCGTTTGACCAGGCGTTAATGCTGGTGTCCGAGCTGTTTGCCGCCGAGTCGTCTGCCAAGCGTATGCGTTCCATCATGGAAGAGCCTGTGGCGCGGGGCAGCGAGAAATTTGAGCCCGTGGGCCACGATGTGGTGTTCGATCATGTGGCATTTGGCTATGGTGCGGGCGAGGACGGCCGCGCCGGCGAGAAAGTTCTTACCGATGTGAGCTTTACCGCCAAGGAAGGCGAGGTCACGGCACTGGTCGGTCCTTCGGGTTCCGGTAAGTCTACGGTGAGCCGCCTGGCCGCGCGCTTTTGGGATGCCACCGAAGGCACGGTCACCGTGGGTGGCGTGGATGTTGCGAGCGTGGATCCCGAGGTACTGCTGCGCGACTACGCCATTGTGTTCCAAGACGTGCTGCTCTTTGACGACACGGTGATGGGAAACATCCGCCTCGGGCGTCGTGACGCCACCGATGAGGAAGTGCTTGCGGCCGCGCGTGCCGCCAACTGCGACGAGTTCGTGAACCGCATGCCGCAGGGCTACGACACCATGATCGGCGAGAATGGCTCCAAGCTGTCCGGCGGCGAGCGCCAACGCATCTCTATCGCCCGCGCACTGCTCAAAGACGCGCCCATCGTGCTGTTGGACGAGGCGACGGCAAGCTTGGATGTGGAGAATGAGACCGTGGTACAGCAGGCACTCTCCCGTCTGCTTGCAGGTAAGACGGTTATCGTTATTGCCCACCGTATGCGTACGGTGGAAAATGCCGACAAGATCGTCGTGCTCAAGGATGGTGTGGTTGCCGAGCAGGGCACTCCGGCGCAGCTTAAGGCGGCAGGCGGAGAATTCGCCCGCATGGTTGCGCTGCAAAAGGAGGCGGCTGCCTGGCAGCTGTAGGAAAGGCGACCAAGATTTCCAAAGGTTAACTTTGGTTGACCATAATAGTTCGACTAAACTAGTCTCAAAAGCGTGCTCGAGCAAACTAATGAACTCGGGTGCTAAGGCACCATGCCGCGCTTGTGCGGCAAAAGGGAGAAGCAACATGAAGAAGTCGACGTTTAACACCCTGCTTGTCGGTGGCGGTTTTCTGCTTGGTACGGCCGGCATCAAGCTGCTCACCAGCGCTCCGGTAAAGAACGCCTGCGTGCAGGGCATTGCGTGCGGTATGCGCGTCAAGAACTGCTACCAGGACATGGTCGAGCAGGCCAAGGCTAATGTCGACGACATGGTTGCCGAGGCTGCCTACATCACCCAGAGCGAGGCCGCTGCTGACGAGGCAGCCGAGTAACGCTCCCAGGCACAAACTATGAGATTCTCGATTATTAGCGAGATCCCCGGCAGGACCCGTCTTCAATTGGCGGGTCCTGTGCCAGAGAGCGATCTCGATGCACTTCTTAAGCTTGGCGGCGACATCGATGGCGTGCACAAGGTGCGCGTGTATGGCCGCATTGGCCAGATGGCGCTGGAGTACGACGAGCCGCGCCGCGCAAGCGTGCTCGACGCCCTAGGCGCACTCGATGCTCAAGCTATCACCGATGCCAAGTCGGGCTACGTGATGCAACTCGAGCCGCGCAAGCAGAAACTCGTTATGGACCTGGCGACACTCGTCGGTGCCCATTACGCGCGCCGCTGGTTCCTGCCGACGCCGCTGCGTGCCATCTTTGTCGTGGCCGGTTACATGGCATTTTTGCGCGCTGCTCTTCATGAGCTGGCGCAGCCGCGCCTGACCGTTCCTGTGCTCGACGCTTCGGCCATCGGCATTTCGTTCGTCAAGCGTGATGTCGACACCGCGGGGCAGACGATGTTCCTGCTCAACGTGGGCGAGCTGCTCGAGGACTACACGCGCGCCATGAGCGAAAACGAGCTCATCAACTCGCTGCTCGATGTGCCCGACAAGGCGCAAAAGGTCGTCGGCGACACCGAGGTAAGCGTTGCCGCGACCGAGCTCGAGCCCGGCGATTTGGTCGCCGTGCGCACCGGTATGTCCATCTGCATCGACGGCGTGGTCGAGCAGGGGAACGCTATGGTCAACCAGGCGACCCTGACCGGCGAGCCGCTGGCCGTCGAGCGCAGCGCGGGCGACGACGTGTTCGCCGGCACCGTCGTGGAAGACGGCAGCATCTTGGTGCGCGTGCGCGCCAATACGGCGCAAACCAAACTGCGCTCAATCGTTTCGCTCGTGCAGACGGCCGACTCGCTCAAATCCGAGGGCCAGTCGCATATGGAGGACCTTGCCAACAAGATCGTCCCGTGGAACTTCCTGCTCGCGGGCCTGGTTGCGCTTACCACCCGCAGCCTCATCAAGACCTCAGCGGCGCTGATGGTTGACTACTCGTGCGCACTCAAGCTCACGGGTTCCGTCGCCGTCATGACCGCCATGAGCGATGCTGCCAAGATGGGCGTGATGGTCAAGGGCGCAAAGTACTTTGAGTCGTTTGCCAAGGCCGACACCATTGTGTTTGATAAGACCGGCACGCTCACCGAGGCGCAGCCGCGTCTTGCCTGCGTACTCACCACCGATGGCTGGAGCGAGGACGAGATCCTGCGCCTTTCCGCTTGCTTGGAGGAGCATTTCCCGCATCCGGTGGCGCGTGCCGTGGTCAACGCTGCTCACGAGCGTGGGCTCGAGCACCGTGAACGCCATGCCGCCGTCGAGTACATCGTGGCGCATGGTATTGCCTCGTCCATTGAGGGGCGACGCGCGATTATTGGCTCGGCACACTTTGTGTTTGAGGATGAGGGCGCGCAGCTCGAGTCCGACATTAAGGAGCAAATCGAGCTCCAGATGCAGGGTCTGTCGTCGCTGTATCTGGCGGTCGATGGCACCGTTGTGGGCGTGCTCGGTATAGAGGACCCGCTTAAGCCCGGGGTTCGCGAGGCCATCGCCGACTTGCACGCGTTGGGCGTTAAGCACGTGGTCATGCTCACGGGCGACTCGGAGCGCACGGCCGAGCGCATTGCTCGCGAGGCAGGTGTCGACGAGTTTAAGGCCGAGCTACTGCCCGAGGACAAGTACGCCTATGTGGAGCGGATTAAGCGCGAGGGGCGCCACGTTGCCATGGTTGGTGACGGCGTCAACGACTCACCGGCACTGGGCCTGGCCGACGTGGGCCTGGCAATGGGCGGCGGCAGCGACATTGCCAAGGAGGTCGCCGACATCATCCTGACCGATACGGATCTGGCCGCGATCGTGCGCCTGCGCCGTATGAGTCAGGGGCTTATCGACCGTCTGACGAGTTCGTATTCCAAGGTGATGCTCACCAACTCGGCGCTCCTGGCACTGGGTATTACCGGCATGATTACTCCGCAGACGTCGTCACTGCTGCACAACGGCTCAACGATCGCCTACAGCCTGGGCAACGCGAAGGCTTACCTGCGTTAGCGTTTTCGATTGAGTATATGGCCTGCATTCGGGCGGCACCGCAGCCGCCAGGGTGCAGGCCTTCTTTTGTTTGACGAGATGTTAGCTCGGATATATGCTTGTGCTAGCACTGCTAGCAAATGCTGAAGGTGAGGTTGAGATGGCTACCGTTGGCAGCATGGCGCAAGTGAATGTTCGCGTAGATCGCTCGGTTAAAGAGCGCGCCGAGGAAGCGTTGCAGCTTTCGGGCAGGTCACTGCCCGACCTCATCAAAAAGGTTGTGGCCAAGGTCGCACAGGGTGGTGGGCAGTGCGAGGAAGTGCTGTCTGCCGTTGATGGCCGGCAACAGACCATCGCGCCCGATACTCCGTTCGCTGCGTCGTGGGCGGCGGCGGATCAGCTTTACGCGGACCTGGGCATCGCTACGTCGCCCGTATCCGACGATCGCGATTGGGACACAATCTATTCCGAAGCCATGGACGAGCGCTATCGCCAAAAGGGGATGATCCTGTGAGCGGGTCTCCCCTCAAAATAATGGTGGACGCCAACGTATGGGTTGATTCGTTTTGCGTCGACCATGCCGAGTCGCTTGCCGCGCGTGCGTTTATTGGGCAGGCGACGGAGACGGGGGCGTTGCTGTTCTTCCCGGTGCATATCGCTAAGGACGTGCTGTACGTTGTCCAACACGAGCTGAAGCGTAGCGTTCTTGCCAGCGGGGGAGCGCTCGACGAGGCATCTGCCCGCGCAATTGGCGATGCGGCGTTGGCGTTTGTTCGGAACATGACCGAAAACGCTACGGCCGTGGGTGCAGATGCGTCGGACCTTTGGCTGGCCGACAAATACTTAGCGCTCCATCGCGATTACGAGGACAACTTAGTGCTCGCCGCATGCAAGCGCGCGCAGGTCGATTACTTGGTGACCAACGATCGCAAGCTGCTCGAACATGCCGATCTTGCAGCAAAGACACCTCGTCAAATGATGCCGATTCTTGCTTTGGCCGAACGTGGCGGCGCGGCTATCGGTTGACGCGAACTGTTTGCGGGCCTCTTGGACGACGATGCGCCAAGGGGCCCGCGTCTGCTATTTACAAAAGCTCGGCCTTAATGGCGGGAGCTTCGGTGAGCTTTTCGGCAGCCTTTTCGTCGGAATCGTTTAGTGCTGCCAGGCTGCGGTAGACCCACTCGTTGACCTGGGTGTTCTTGACGCCTGCGGTCTGCATAAGGGCGCCTACCTCGCGGATTGCTGCGAACAGATCGGCTTTGGGACCCGCGAGCTCGACCTCGATGCCGTGGTAGGCGGTCACGCCGCGGTTCTCACTCACGTGGTCGATAAAGCCTTCGACGGTCTCAAGCTGCTGGGCGAGAGCTGCATCATCGTCAGCGTCCAGCGCGACGAGTGCGTTCGATACCGTGAGGGCGGGATGTCCGCAGGGGACAAAGCCTTCGATGACATCCATAGCTTCGGTAATGGTTGAGCCCAGGCCTGCGAGGGCATTGACGAGTTGCTGCTTGGTATCCATAACGGTCCTTTCGACGGGTCAATTTTGCTTGGCGAAAATATACGTGACGCGATCGGTAGCAAAAGTGTGAAGTGCGGAGCACATTGGGGTCTTCACAGCTCGTGCATAGAACAGCTGTCCGCTTTCAGAACGTGGTAAGATAACACTCCACAAGCGGGGCTCGCCCTGCATGTTCCTTGAAAAGTCGATGGGTGTTGGGTGCTCGTGCCCAATGCCATCCAGACTTCCCGACATTCGGGGGCGACTGGTTTCGACACGATAGCTCTGAGAGAGGAAGCAAGCCGAGGTCTCCTCGCCTCGTTAAACAGGGGTACCGTCAAATTGAATTGACAACAACTCTTCTTTTGAGCCTATGGCTCTCGCTGCTTAGTTTATAGCGGCGCGTCAACCCGGTGATTTCCCCGCCACCGGTGCGACGTCATTTTAGGGGAATGCTCCTGCGCACGTAATCGGTATGGCGCAGGCTAAGACCGAACCGGTTGGGACGCCGCGAGCGTGTCGCTGCGCGCAAAGCGTCCGAGACTAAACCAGCGACTGAGCTTGGAGATGCCAATCAGGGGGCTTTCGTGGACCGGAGTTCGATTCTCCGCGCCTCCACCATAAGTAACAGGCAGGTAGAGAAGTGTCTCTACCTGCCTTTTTATTACTTACAGATACCGCGGAGAATCGAACTCTATGCAGGGCGCGAGCGTTAAGCAAACGCGAAGCGTTTGTAGCGAGCGGGCGAGGGCGCCGGCAGGCGGCCGAAGCCGGTGCGTATTTGCGAAGCAAATACGCGGATTCTCCGCGCAAACTTCCGACTCAAAACGGATGCGATGTTATCGAATTTCAGCCTGCCGTGCCCCGCATCATCGGATCCCCCCGTACCGCGGAGAATCGAACTCTATGCAGGGCGCGAGCGTAAAGAAAACGCCTTGGCAACGCAGACCGGGCATGCTTTCCCAATGGCGGCCCAGGCGGAAAGCGCATCCCGGAATCCGCACTCAGACTGGGACGTAGTTTCCGGATGGTGTCTCAAACGGAAGCCGCATCCCGGAATCTAAGCTCGGAATGGGATACATTTTCCGGATGACGCCTCAAGCGGAAACCGCGACCCGGAATCGAGCCGTAGAGTGGGACATGCTTTCCCAATGGCAGCCCAGGCGGAAAGCGCATCCCGGAATCCCGCCTCAAACTGGGACGCGCTTTCCGCTCCATCTCCTCAACTCCAAAACCCGCGCGCCCTCCATCCCAAAACTGGGTAGAAGAAAGTCAAAACGCAATCGCAGGAGGTCAATATGACTGCAGAAGATAAGGCAAAGAACGCCGGCAAGGTCGCGCTCGTTTTGGAGGGCGGCAGCTTCCGCGGGCAATTTACCGCAGGCGTGCTCGACGTTCTCATGGAGGCTGGCGTCGAGATTCCGGCTGTCTATGGTGTATCGGCCGGTGCGCTCAACGGCGTGAACTATAAGTCGCACCAGATCGGCCGTGCCAACCGCATCAACCTGGCTTTCTGCAACGACAGCCGCTTCATGGGCGCCGCATCGTTTGCGTCCACGGGCTCCATTGTGGGTTACGACTTTATCTTCAACGATGTCCAGGACCGCCTGGATCCCTTTGACAACGAGACGTTCGACGCGAGCCCCATCGAGATGTACGCCGTCGCGACGGATATGCTCTTTGGAACCGCCACGTACCTCCCGGTCAAAAGCGCCGTTCTTGACCTCGATGCCGTGCGCGCCTCGACGTCGCTGCCGCTGGTGACGCCGTCGGTCGAGATTGACGGGCACAAATACGTCGACGGCGGCGTGGCCGATTCGGTTCCTATCGAGCATGTGCTCGAGGAGGCGGGCTTCGACCGCGCGGTTGTCATCGTCACGCAGGACCGTTCGTATGAGAAAAAGCCCTACGAGTTTATGCCCGCCGCACGCGCCCGCTATGCCGACTACCCCTATCTGCTCGAGGCTATCGAGACGCGCCACGACCGCTACAACATGCAGCGCATGCATCTGTGGAAGTATGAGCGCGAGGGCCGTGCGTTGGTCATCGCTCCGCAAAAGCCGGTCGAGGTCGGCCACGTTGAGCACGATTCGGCAAAGCTTTTGGACCTGTATATCCAGGGCCGTCAGGAGGCAAAGCGCTTGCTCGCGGAAATCCAAGAGTTCGTTGAGCGCTAGCGACGGCGAACCCTCAAAAGATGACAACAGCTAAAGAGCTGGAAAATCACGGCTCGTGGATGACATGTGCAGAAACTCTGGTCGGAGCCAAAATACCTGTTGACTCGTACGGCGAGCGGGGTAATATGGACGGGTTACTTGCAGAGCCCCGTGAATCTCTGTAACAACACGTACTGTACATGGAGGAGTCTAAGTGATTTCGAAATCGACTCACTACGCCAAGCAGGGCGAGGTCCAGCGCAACTGGGTTCTCGTCGACGCCGATGGTGCTGTCCTGGGCCGTCTTGCCACCCAGATCGCAATGATCCTGCGCGGTAAGAACAAGCCCCAGTTCACGCCCAACAGCGACTGCGGCGACTTCGTTGTCGTCATCAACGCCGATAAGGTCCAGCTTACCGGTAACAAGGCCGACACGAAGACCTATTATCGCCACAGCGGCTACAACGGCGGCCTCAAGGCTGAGAGCTTCCGCCAGGCTATGGAGAAGCACCCGGAGAAGGTCATCGAGCGCGCCGTTCGCGGTATGCTGCCCAAGACCACCCTCGGCCGTGCCCAGATGACCAAGCTTAAGGTCTACGCTGGTGCCGAGCATCCGCATGCTGCCCAGAACCCCACGAAGATTGAGCTGGAGGCTTAAAGATGGCTGAGAACACCGTTGTCTACCAGGGTACCGGCCGTCGTAAGAACGCCGTCGCCCGCGTCCGTCTCGTCCCCGGCACCGGCAAGGTGACCATCAACAAGCGTGATGCCGAGCAGTATTTCGGCCGTCATCAGCTCGTTGAGAACGCCCTTGCTCCCTTCAAGGTGACCGACACCGCCGGTCAGTTCGACGTTATCGCTCTGTGCGATGGCGGCGGCATCTCCGGTCAGTCCGGCGCTCTGCGCCTGGGCATCGCTCGCGCTCTTCTGAACGCTGGCGACTACCGTGCTGACCTCAAGAAGGCCGGTTTCCTTACGCGCGATGCTCGCGTGGTCGAGCGCAAGAAGTACGGCCTCAAGAAGGCCCGCCGCGCTCCCCAGTTCTCCAAGCGCTAAGGTTTTATCTCCTTTCGAGATACAATGTACAAGCGGGGCCTGCCGATTCCTCGGCGGGTCCCGCTTTTCTTTTTCGACTAGGGTGGGCGGTTGCATATCGCCTGCTAGGGAAGGAGCAATCCTATGCCCCAGAACATTTTCGGTACCGATGGTGTCCGTGGCGTCGCCAACGCCGATCTTTCGTGCGACCTCGCGTTTCGCCTGGGCCGCGCGGCGACCAAGTTCCTTGGTCCGGACATCTGCATCGGCCGTGACACGCGCCTTTCGGGCACCATGCTCGAGAGCGCTCTGACCGCCGGCATCATGGCCGAGGGCGGCCGTCCGCACTGCTGCGGCGTCATCCCCACGCCTGCCGTGGCGCTGCTCACTGTTCAAAACGAGCTCGACGGTGGCATCGTCATCTCCGCTTCGCATAATCCGCCGGAGTTTAACGGCATCAAGTTCTTTAGTCGCAAGGGCATGAAGCTTCCCGACGCGGTCGAGGAAGAGATCAGCGCCTGGGTCATGTCCGAGGAAGCCATGGCTGCCGACACGCTGCCGACCGGTGCCGGCGTGGGCCACATCATCAAGATGAAGGACGCCCGCAAGGCATACGTCGACCACGCCATCGATACGCTTGACGGTCTTAGGCTCGACGGCCTGGTCGTTGCCGTCGACTGCGGTCACGGTGCTTCCTGCCAGACTACGCCCGCCGCGCTGCAGCGCCTGGGTGCCACGGTCCATGCTATCAACACCGATTACTGCGGCACGGACATCAATGTCGAGTGCGGCTCTACGCACCTCGAGCCCTTGCGCGAGCTCGTGCTGCGCACCCATGCCGATATCGGCCTGGCCCACGACGGCGACGCCGACCGCGTACTGTTCGTGGACAGCGAGGGCAATGAGATCGATGGTGACTACATCCTGGCTATCTGCGGTTCTGACCTTGCCGCTCGCGGCAAGCTCGCCAACTCCGAGATCGTCTCGACCGTCATGTGCAACCTGGGCTTCTCCATCGCTATGAAGGAGCAGGGCTTCGAGATGGTCCAGACCGCCGTGGGCGACCGCTACGTTCTGGAGCGCATGCTCGCGGACGGCGCCGTCATCGGCGGCGAACAGTCCGGCCACATCATCTTCCTGGAGCACAACACCACCGGCGACGGCCTGGTGACGGCTCTGCAGCTGCTGGCCGTGCTCAAGCGCACCGGTCGTACCCTCACCGATCTTTCCGGCATCATGAAGAAGTACCCGCAGGTACTCGTCAACGTGCATTCCGACAACAAGGCTGGTCTGGACGATTGCCAGCCCATTTGGGACGCCGTTGCTGCTGCCGAGAAGGAGCTTGACGGCCGCGGCCGCATTCTGGTGCGCCCGAGCGGTACCGAGCCGCTGGTCCGCGTGATGGCCGAGGCCGAGACGCACGAGCTGACCCAGCGCGTTGTTGACGACATCGTCGAGGTTGTCAAGCGCGAACTTCCCTAATGGTCAAAAACCGTTGCCAAGTGGTAAACTGTTAAGGTTATTTTGATTGATTGGTATGTCCGAGGGGGAGCATGTTCACTAAAGTCCTAAGGTCTTTTGGTATGCGTGGTCGAGTCCTTACGCTGGATGCTCCCATCTCGGGCGATGTCATTCCGCTTTCCGAGGTAAACGACCAGACGTTTGCCACCGGCCTTTTGGGCCAGGGCGTGGCGATTCAGCCCACCGGAACGCGTGTGATTGCACCGGCTGATGCCAAGGTCGAGGCCATTTTTCCCACGGGACACGCTGTTGCGCTTAACACGGTCGATGGCCTGGACGTGCTCATCCACGTTGGTTTGGACACTGTTCAGCTCGAGGGCAAGCACTTTACCGTACATGCGCAAGTGGGTGACATCGTCCATAAGGGCGATGTACTCATTGAGTTCGATCGCGAGGCAATTGCTGCCGAGGGCTACGATGTGACGGTTCCCATCTTGGTGTGCAACTCCGTTGAGTTCTCGAGCATCAAGGGCTCCGTTGGCGTGCATGTCGAAGAGATGGACCAACTCATCGTTGCTCGCGAGCGCTAGCAAGTGCACGTGGCCATTAGCCTACAATTCAAACACGTTTACGGAGGGCGCCCTTGAAAGAGGACGCCCTCCGTGGCAAGATGGGATTTGTCCGAAGCTAAACAGCTTTGGGTCACCGTGGACGGGCAGGGGCCTCGACGCGGTTAGACACGAGACACATACATTACGCGACCTCGCCCTGGTGGCCGCACACGTTGGTTGCGGCCGACGCGGGCCGCGGGCAAGTGCTTGTAAGGGAGCCTTGCCTCTCTTGTACGAGAAAGGACGCGTAATGAAGATCATTAAAGCTAAAGACTACGAGGATATGAGCCGCAAGGCCGCCAATATTATCTCGGCGCAGGTTATCCTCAAGCCCGACTGTGTGCTGGGCCTTGCCACCGGCTCCACCCCGATCGGTGCCTACAAGCAGCTCGCTGCTTGGTACAAGAAGGGCGACGTCGACTTTGCCGAGGTCAGCACCTACAACCTGGACGAGTATCGCGGCCTTTCGCACGACGATCCCCAGAGCTATCACTACTTCATGCGTGAGAACTTCTTCGATCACATCAACATCGACCTGAACAACACACATGTGCCCGACGGTTCCAACCCCGACGCCGCCGCTGCCTGCTCTGAGTACGACAAGATCGTCGCCGACGCCGGTTACCCGGATCTGCAGCTGCTCGGCATTGGCAACAACGGTCATATCGGCTTCAACGAGCCCGATGACCACTTCTCCAAGGGCACGCACTGCGTCGACCTCACCGAGAGCACCATTCAGGCCAACAGCCGCCTGTTCGACAGCATCGACGATGTCCCCCGTCAGGCCTACACCATGGGTACCCAGACCATCATGTATGCCCGCATGATCCTGGTCGTCGCCAACGGCGAGGCCAAGGCTCAGGCCGTGCATGACATGTGCTATGGTCCGGTTACGCCCGAGTGCCCGGCTTCGATCGTGCAGCTGCACACCAACTGCGTTGTCGTTGCCGACGAGGCCGCCCTTTCGCTCTGCGAGTAGCGCGAATCCTGCAGCTCGACATAGCCTTGCCTAAGGCCTCCGCTTTGCGGGGGCCTTTTTGCTATCCCTTTTTGCCCACTTGACCAAAAACTTGCCGCAAGCTTGACGAATGCCGGATGTCCAACAGCTTGATTCATTCTATACCAGATTCTATGCAAAAATGCCACTAGAAGGTCGTAGACGGTAGCGGGTGCTAGGCGAGTTGAATGACATGGCTGAACCTTGTTCATCTGCGTTACACTGCCGCTTAGATGGGACAAGCTGACAAGCTCATTTACCTGCTTAAAGACCGATTAGTCGGGGGATTAATAACAATCGGCCCTCGCTGTACAAAAACTTGCCGCTTGCGTACCAAAAGACAACCTAAAACACAAGGTCGCTCTATTCATAGCGCGGCTTGTATGGTCTTGCGGCTACAGTGTCCATACGGTCGAGTTGAGGAGCGGGCATGGTAAACGATTTGAGCGGTATAGACGACCTCGAGCTGATGCCGTTAGGCGGAGGCTATATGGTGCGACGCGAACGCTTGATGAATGAGCTTATCGCCAAGGGCCGAAAGGCCGGCATCGTGGTTCTTTATGCGCCCGACGGGTTTGGGAAGACCTCGGTGCTGCTGCAGTACACCCATGAGGTTAAATGCGACCCGACGCGAGGCCCCGTGCGGATTATCGAGGCCGATCGCGCCACTGGGCGCGAGGTGTTTATGCAGCTCGAGGTGGTTGCCGAAGAGCTCAAAGACAAACCGCACTCCCTTATCGCGATTGATAATGTGCCAAACCTCGATCAGCACGATACCGAAGACCTCATCGACAGGATTCGCAGCCTGCGCGCTATGGGGATAGGGGTCTTTATCTCCTGCCGTCCTTCAAATCGTCAGCTGATTCATGGGCTGGGCGATTCGGTTAAGATCAATGCGCAGATGCTCAAGGTGCATGCCTATGAGTATTCGGCGTGGGCATCGGCGTTTTCGATCAGCACATCGCTCGACTTTTATCAGCTCACGCAGGGCGTGCCCGAGCTCGTTTCGGCATTGCAGACGGGTCTGTATGGCCAAGGCGACGTAGCCGGCCTGCTCGAAAACGAGATTGTCAACGTATATGGCGCGGCACTTGCCGATCTGGCTTCGCTCGACAATAATGCGCTGTTTTGCGTGGCATGTCTCATGGTTTTGATGAGCGAGGGCAATATCGCAGAACTCGAGGCTTGCGGGGTGAGGCTGTCGATGGTCGACCAGTCCTATTTTGTACGCGACTACCCGATCTTTGGCTTGGATCCCGCCGAGCGGAGTTTTACGTGTCTGGGCACGGAGGATAACGGACGCTTGCGCTTGCGTAAGTTGGTGGCCGAGGTTCGCCCCGAACTTGTTCCGAGGGCGGCCCGGATTTTGCTTAAGGCGGGCCGATGCGATGCGGCGATGGGCCTGGCGGACGCCTTTTTGGACCGTGAAGCGGTCCTTGAACTTGCTGGGCAGTATGGGGTCGATCTGGCTCTGACGGGGCATGGGGCCGATATCTGCCGAGCAGCGCTGGGCACGATCGATGCCGACGATCCGGCTCCGGAGCCAACGCCTGCCGAGGCGCTTGGCGTATATCTGGCAGCGGTCAGCGTGTCCAATACAAAGCTCGCCCGCTATATGGCATCGGTCATCGAGCGCGGGGGCGAACGGGCGGCCTGCGAAATAGACCCTGTCTCATGGAGGGTGGCCCAGACACTGACGGCTGTTTGCTATGGGGACAACGGGCTTGGGCTTCCTACGAACCTGGCCGTGCCAGAAATCGAGACATCCCATACCGCACTCGATATGTTGTCTGCGCATATCGAGGTCAAGCGATGCCTGACCGAACGGGGAGATGACGGCGGCGTTCTACAGCAGCTCAAAACGAGCAAGGCCTACGACTGCGAGCTCGACATCGCGGGGATTGTTATACAGGCCGATAGCATGCTGGTGGAGCTCTTTGACGGGTCGTTTGCGGGAACCGACGAGCGCGACGACGAGATGACGGTGGTGCGGGAGGCGCTCGACGTACGTGGGCTTAAGGCGATGGCTATCTGGGTGCGCATGGTGTTGGCGGCACGGCGGCTCCTTTCCGGCTTGCCGGTAACCGACGACGCGGCGTTCAACGAGCTCGATCGTTTTGCCGTGCGCATGCGCGACAACCAGATTCAGCTGTTTGGGCTGTTGCTAGAAGGCTGGCAGTCACTGGCAGAGGGACGGCCGGTTAATGCAAAGTTCCGTGCGGTCCAAGTGCTCAAACTTGCCGAGGAGTCGATTGCGTACATGCGCGATAACGCATTGCTGCTGGAGCGCGCAGCGTATCTGCGAAATACATCGATGGTTTCGGTGCGCGAGGAAGCGGAGTTGCTCGATATAAGTCAGACACAGGTTGGTGGCGCAGAAGCCTGGATGGTGGCGCTACATTTGGCCTGTGCGGGCCGAGATAGCGATCTTGCGGCCTGGATGTCCATGAATCGTGCGGGGATTCTAGAGCCATCGTATCGGCTCTTTGCGCGCCTTGCCATGCATTGTCTGGGCGAGCCGGCGGGCAGGATACGCAAGAAGCTTCCCGTGCGCGAACTGTCGCGGTACTCGCTGCGCGACGATTTGGAAGGGGAGGGCGAGCGTCTGTTCCAGGCCGGCGAGGTTGAAGCCGTTGATACCATCGACCATATCGAGATTCGCATGTTTGGTGCGTTTCGCGCCGAGCGCGACGGGTTTCCCATCACGGACAAAATGTGGCGCCGCAAGAAGGCGGCGACACTTGCCGAGCGGCTTGCACTGGGCATGGATGCGCTCGTCGATCGTGAGACGCTGGCCATGGAGCTGTGGCCCCATGCCGAGTTCAATAGCGCCCGCAACAACCTGTACTCGACGATATCGCGCTTGCGGTCGGCCTTGGGGCCGACGCCAGACGGCAAGTCGTGCGTGCTCATCCAAAATGAATGCATCGGACTCAACGGCGACTACGTCAAGACCGATGTACGGCTGTTTGACCAGATAAGCCGCGAGGTTTTGGGAAATCGCACGGGTGCGCGCGGGCCCCATTTAGTTGAGCTGTGCCTTAAGATTGAGCAGCTTTATGCCGGACCGCTGTATGTTCCCAATGGCTGTAATCCCACCTACTTTTTGCGCATGCGGCGCATTATGCAGTCAAAGTACATCGATTGCATGATTAAGGGAGCAAATGCCGCTCTAGAAGAAAACGATCTGCAGTCGGCGATTTGGCTGGCGGAGTCGGGGCTTCGACAGGAAACGGCGCGTGAGGATATGGTGCGCTGCGCCATGCGCGTCTACAGTGCGGCGGGGCGGCGGCGCGATATCGTCGAGCTGTACAGCGGGCATATGCACCACCTGAGGGAGCAGGTCAATGGCGTGCCCGAGCCCGAGACGCGGCGTCTATACGAGCGCTTGGTGGAGGGGCGGCTCAATCGCGTGCTGGTCGAGCGATAAAAAACGGGCGCCCGAAGTACTTGGGCACCCGTAAGCTTGCTATGTGTTGGATCGCCGGATCATTGGCTCTTAGACGAGCTTGATCTTCTCGATGTCCTTGCGCGAGGACTCGCGATACAGTGAGAACTTGCGGCCGATGACCTGGACGACCTCGGCGTGGCAACGCTCGGCGAGCTCCTCGGCGGCCTCGCGGGCAGAAAGGCTGGAGCCGTCCAGCACAGAGCACTTAACGAGCTCGTGCTTCTCCAGGTAGGCGACCGTCTGCTCGACGGTGCCCTCGTTGACATCGGACTTGCCGATGATGATGGCGGGGTTGAGGTGATGGGCCATGCTGCGAAGCTGCTTGACCTGGGCTCCTGTCAGTGCCATGGGTTCTCGCTTTCTATGTATGGGGCGCCCCGCGACGGGGCCTTAATCTACGTGAGCTGTCCCACGATAGCGCAGGAACGGCGCGGTGTGGAGCGCGTTTGCCCAGTTCAAAAAGAATGCGGATGCCGAGTGAGTGGGCAGTGCGGGCTGCGAACAGGCTATGAGCTGGGCGCAGAGACCGGCTCCCATGCAATAAACGCCCAACGGACCTTGCGGACGTGGTCGAGCATGTAGCGTCCCTGCGGTACGCCCTTGGAGCCCGGCTCGCCGGCACGGGGATTCTCAATCATGTGTTGAGCGATGTAGTCGCGCAGGCGGTCGATCTTATCCTCGTTGCCATGCTCGAGCATACGGGAAAAATCTGCTACGCCCGCCTCAAGGCTATCGAAGGTGTCGCGACGGGGCGATTCAAAATACGTGACCTGCGGCAGCGCACCCATCTGAATAAGGATGTTAAAGGCATACACAAAGCCATTGCTGCAGGTAACGGAGGCGCCGATAGCGTTCATCAGGTGCAGATCATAGCGCGGGCTGGAGTTGGCGACCATCGTGACAGCACAACGCCGACGAGCCGTACGATCAAGCTTGGCAAGCGCGCCTTTTAGATTGGTCGTCGTAACCGACCGACTGGCAAAGGCAACATCCACCGCTTTCGCGACCGGTCCAACCAAATCCCAATCATCATCCCAAGCAAGCTCAAGCGGCGTTATGCGCCCCTCGAGCCCGTAGTACTCAATGCCGGCATCAAGTGTGCCCAGCATGGCGGGGGAGAAATCAGCGGCAATCACGGGATGCCCGTCTTGCGCAAGCGGAATAGCAATCGACCCAGCCCCGCACCCCATATCCAGCACCGACTCGTCTGGCTCAAGCGCCAACAGCTTCATAAAATCCCGAGCATAAGGGGCAGTCTCAAGCGGCCGAAAATGCCGAGCCCGCTTATCCCACTCAAAAGAATCATCAGCCCGCCGCCGATCAGCTTGCAGACGCATCCATTCGCCATTCCAATCCGCAGAAAGCAGCTCAGAACGAGTATCCCCATCAACCACGGGCCAACCTCCTAGCAACAAAAAAGCGACTCCCCCCCAAAAGAAGAGCCGCAACCAGCATATATCAGAAAAAGAACCGTTCCAACGCCAAACCACCGCACCAGTCAAGTGGTGCAGGAGCGAAGCGACTGCAACCGGGATAGAACCCAACCGAGGTCCCGTTGTGCGGGAGCCCCGGGGAGGGCAAATATATAAGGTCGATCGCGAGTTCCGCACGAGCCGGAGAGCACTTAATGTGCTCTCCGTGTGAGTCAGGACTGTCCGAGCAGGCGACCTTATATATTTGCCCTCCCCGGGGCTCCTCGCCAGTCCCCTCAGCTAGTTCTTCAGCGAGTTCAGCGGTGCCGGGAAGCGTCCACCGCGGTGGGCAAGCACGGTGCCAGCGTTGGGGTTCACCGGCATGATGGGCGCACGGCCGAACAGGCCGCCGTACTCGACGCAGTCGCCCACGCCCTTGCCAATGGCGGGAATCACGCGGACGGCCGTGGTCTTGTTGTTGATGACGCCGATGGCCATCTCGTCGGCGATGATGCCGGCGATGGTCTCGACCGGGGTGTCGCCGGGGATGGCGATCATGTCCAGGCCGACGGAGCACACACAGGTCATGGCCTCGAGCTTCTCGAGCGAAAGCGCGCCGGCTTCGACGGCGGCGATCATGCCGGCGTCCTCGGACACGGGGATAAAGGCGCCGGAGAGACCGCCCACGCTGGAGCTGGCCATGACGCCGCCCTTCTTGACGGCATCGTTGAGCATGGCGAGCGCGCAGGTCGTGCCGGGGCCACCGCAGGTGCCCACGCCGATGATCTCGAGGATGCGCGCGACGGAGTCGCCGATGGCAGGCGTGGGAGCCAGCGACAGGTCGACAATGCCCTTCTCGACACCCAGACGATGGGCGGCCTCGCGGCTCATGAGCTCGCCGGCGCGGGTGATCTTAAAGGCGGTCTGCTTGATCTTCTCGGCGACTTCCATCATCGATGCGGAATCGGGCAGCGTTTCCAGGGCTGCGGCCATAACGCCGGGGCCCGAGACGCCTACGTTGATGACGGCGTCGGCCTCGCCACCGCCGTGGACGGCGCCCGCCATAAACGGGGAGTCCTCGACCATGTTGGCAAAGCAGACAAACTTGGAAGCGCCGACGGAGTCCTGGTCGGCCGTGAGCTTGGCGGCGTCGATGATGGTCTGCGCGGCCATGAGCACGGCATCCATGTTGATACCGGCGCGCAGGCTAGCGACGTTGACGCTGGAGCAGACGCGGCTCGTGGTAGCGAGCGCCTGGGGGATGGACTGGATGACGCGGCGGTCGGCGTCGCCGATGCCCTTCTGGACGAGTGCGGAGAAGCCGCCCAGGTAATCGATGCCGAGCGTCTCGGCCGCGCGGTCGAGGGCATGCGCGATGGGGGTGAGGTCCTCATCCTTGCAGCACGCGGCGATCTGCGCCACCGGGGTGACGGAAACGCGCTTGTTGACGATGGGGATACCGTACTCGCGCTCGAGGTTCTCGGCGGTCTCGACCAGGTGTTCAGCCGTGTGCGTCACGTGGTCGTAGATCTTCGTGCACATGCGGTCGAGGTTCTCGTCGCCGCAACCCATGAGCGAAACACCCATGGTGATGGTCCTGATGTCGAGGTTCTGCTCCTCAACCATGCCGCGGGTTTCCGCGATTTCTGCGGGCGTGATCGCCATCCTTGCGCTCCTATCTACCAAAACGAGCATAGTCTTATCTATTCTAACGTGCCGCACGTGCCAAGTGGCGCGTGCGGCACGTTTTGGTGCTCGGTTGTTTCCGTTGTGTTACTGCCCAAAGACCTCTTCGGCGATACGAGCACTTTCGGCGGCGTCCTTGGCGTAGTAGTCCGCGCCGATTTGCTTGGCGTATTCGGGGGTGAGTACGGCGCCGCCTACGATGATCTTGACGCCTGGAACCTCGGCATGGAGCAACTCGATGGTTTCTTCCATGGCCACGACGGTGGTGGTCATAAGCGCCGAAAGGCCGACGAGCTTGATGTCGCGCTCCTGTACGGTCTTGAGCACCTCTTGCGGGTCGACGTCGCGGCCTAGGTCAAAGACGGTGTAGCCGTAGTTGTCGAGCAGCATTTTGACGATGTTCTTACCGATGTCGTGGATGTCGCCTTTAACGGTGGCCACGCAGATTTTGCCCTTGTCGGCGATCTCGCCGGCGGGCATCAGGCGCTTGATGGTGTCGAAGCCCACGCGCGCGGCCTCGGCCGAGGCCATGAGCTGCGGCAAGAAGAACTTGCCCTGGTCAAAGAGGACGCCAACTTCGTCGAGGGCGGGGATAAAGTGATTGTTGATGAGGTCCATGGCGTCGTGGTCGGCCAGCAGGCGCTCGGTCTCGGCAGCGATCTCGCCTTTGCGGCCCGAGACGACCATGCGACGAATCGGGTCGTCGTTGCCGTCGGTGCCGGCGGTGCCAGCAGCGGGCACAGCGTCGGTCGATACTGCCTGAGCAGCTGCCGGGTTGGCGGCGATCTTGTACGGATCGGTCCAGCCGGCATAGCGCTCGATGTATCCGGTCGAGCCCTCGTCCTCAACGCTCAGGACGCGATAGCTGTAGACGGTATCCATAAAGCGCTTGGAACCCGGGTTCATGATGGGGGCGTCCAGGCCCGCGCCGAAGGCGGCGGCCAAAAAGACCGAACCCAGCAGCGGGCGAGCGGGCAGGCCAAAGCTGATGTTCGACACGCCGAGTGCGCATTTGACGCCCAGGCGCTCCTTGCACAGGGACATGGCACGCAGGATCTGCTCGGCCTGGCGTTGATTGGTCGAGGCGGTCATGACCAGGCAGTCGATGAGGATGCGGTCCGGTCCGATGCCGTAGCGGGCAGCCTCGGCCACGATGCGCTCGGCGATGGCGAAGCGAGCCTCGGCGGTATCGGGGATGCCGCCTTCGTCGAGCGTGAGGCCGACGACGTTGGTGCCGTAGTGGGCGACCAGCGGAAAGATCTCATCCATGATCTGCTGCTTGCCATTGACCGAGTTGATGATGGGCTTGCCGGCGTAGCGGCGCACGGCGGCCTCGACAGCGGCGGGATCGGTGGAGTCGATCTGCAGCGGCAGCAGCGTGGAGCCCTGAAGCTGTTCGGTCGCCTGTTGGATGATCTTGACCTCGTCGATCTCGGGCAGGCCCACGTTGACGTCTAGGATGTCGGCGCCCTGTTCCTGCTGGCTGATGCCCTGGCTCACGACGTAGTCCAGGTCGCCGTCGCGCAGGGCCTGCTGCAGGCGCTTTTTGCCGGTGGGGTTGATGCGCTCGCCGATGACGGCGATCTTGTGGCCGTCGCAGGGAAGGTCCACGACCGTTTGGGCGCTCGTGACCGACATACTGGGCTTGCGGCGGCGCGGGCTGGGCGTGTGGTTGTCGATAAGCGTGCGCAGCGCTGCCATGTGCGCCGGCGTGGTGCCGCAGCAGCCGCCCACGACGCTCACGCCGTCGGCGATCATGCCGGCGACGGCCTTGGCGTATTCGGGGGCCTGGATGTCAAAGACGGTATTGCCGTCGTCGTCCACATGGGGAAGTCCCGCGTTGGCCTGCACCATAATGGGCTTGTCGGTAACGGTGAGCATACGCGCGGCGAGTCCTCGAAGCTCGGCCGGTCCTTGGCTGCAGTTGATGCCCAAAACGTCGGCGCCGATGGCGTCGAGCGTGATGGCGGCCACCTCGGGACTCGTGCCCAGGAAGGTGCGACCGTCTTCCTCAAAGGTCATGGTGGCAAAGACGGGCAGGTCGGAGTTTTCGCGGCAGGCGAGGACGGCTGCCTTGATCTCGGCCAGGTCGGTCATGGTTTCGATAATAAAGAGGTCCACACCCGCGGCGACGCCAGCGCGCACCTCCTCGGCAAAGAGGTCATAGGCCTCGTCGAAGCTCAGGGTACCCAGGGGGCGAAGCAGTGCGCCGATGGGGCCGATATCGCCGGCGACGTAGTGGGCACCGGCCTCGCGGGCGCAGGCGGCAGCGGCGGCAAAGACGTCTGCCACGGTGGCGGCACCGTCGAGCTTGTGGGCGTTGGCGCCAAAGGTGTTGGCGGTAATCACGTCGCAGCCAGCCTCGACGTACTGGCGCTGAATGTCGGTAATGACCTGGGGTTCCTCAAAGTTGAGCGACTCGGGCAGGGCGCCCGCCTTCATGCCAGCGGCCTGCAACATGGTGCCCATGCCGCCGTCGAACAGCAGGTGCCCCGTGCCCTCGATGGCGGCGCGCAGGCGATCGTCCTTAATGCGCAGATCGTCGATCGTGTGCGTCTTGTACGTGGCACCGTTGCGACGTGCGGCATCAACGGGTGCCGCCAATGCAGTGCCGTCAGAATCATGAGTGATAAGCGGAGTAAACATCGGGGGCTCCTAATGGCTGGAATAGCAGGTGGTGTGGGCGGCGCGGAAGCGGCAGTTCTCGCGCATGCGGCAGATATTGCAGGTGGGGCGGGTCTGGGCGTCGTGGACTTCGCCGTCAAACAGACCGATCACCGCGGTCACGCTTTTGGTGGGCATGAGCAGGCTGGTGGGTGTGACGGTCAGGCCGATGAGCCGCGTGGCGTTGAGCGCATTGACGATCGAGCGCTGGGCCGAGAGCGGGCAGTCACCGTAGCCGGGACTAAAGCGCCAGTTGCCGGCGAGCCCATGAACGGCGGCGTCCGTCTTGACCTGCTGGTCCATTTGCTCAACGGCGGCTTCCACGTAAGCAGAGCACGCGGCGTCGAGCACGGCGCCCTCCAGGGGATGTTGGGCTCCCGTGGTGCGCAGGCGACGCTCGGCGTCCATGCCGAGGGTGCATGCCATGAGCGCGGCAAAGCGGGCATCTTTGAGATGTCGATAGATATCGCGACCTCGCAGCTCAACGTTGGTGCCAACCAGACGGATGCTGGGCTCGCCCTGCTCGTCAACGCCCGTGGCATCGACGGCAAACACGCGTCGCACGCCACGGGGCTCAATGTCCAGTTCCAGACGCTCGACCACAAGCTCAATACGCTGCGACAACTCGGGCTCAATCTGCTGGCCGCCGTAACCCAGATACCGCAGCATCTCGGCACGGTCGACGCGGGGATGGTGCGCAGCATCGACACGGTAAAGCGCCGGCGACGCAAGGTCGGCCGGCACTTCGACAGCGATTGTATCGATGTGCGGTTTTTCCATTACCCCAGGCGCTCCATAATGGTCGCGGCGATCGCAGGACGGTTCATAGTGTACAGGTGCAGGCCGTCAGCGCCGTGCTCCTTGAGGTCGCAAAGCTGGCGGGCTGCATAATCTACACCAGCTGCCTGCAGGCTCTCGGGGTCGTTCTCGTACTTGGCGAGAATCTTGATGACGGGGGAGGGCAGCGACGCGCCGCACATAAAGACCATGCGGCTGATCTGCGACTTGCCCATAAACGGCATGATGCCCGCGGTAATGGGCACGGTGATACCGGCCTTGTCGGCAAGCTCGCGGAAGTGGTAGAAGCACTCATTATCAAAGAAGAGCTGCGTCACAAAGAAGCTTGCGCCGGCGTCCTGCTTTTGCTTGAGGTGTTCGACCGAGAGGTTGAGGTCCTCACAGGCAATGTGGCCCTCGGGGTAGGCTGCGGCGCCCACACAAAAGCCGGCGTCGACGAGCTCGGGGATGAGGTCGCGGGCGTAGGCGTAGTCCGAGGCGGGCTTGTCGTCCTCGGTCGCGCCGGCAGGGAGATCGCCACGCAGGGCCAGAATGTTTTCAATGCCGGCGGTGCGATACTCGTCGATCTTGGCGGCGATATCGGCATGCGAGCGGCCCACGCAGGTAAGGTGTGCCACCGAGGGTGTATCGAATTCGCTCGTAATCATATGCGCGATGGGGGCGGTGGTGGCACCGTTGCCCGAGCCGCCGGCCGAGCAGGTGACCGAGACAAAGCTCGGCGAAAGCTTGCACAGATTGCCTGCCACTTCGCGAGCCGTATCGAGGGTAAGCTCGCCCTTGGGCGGGAACATCTCAAACGAAACGGGTGCGGTACCCTGGGATGCTGCCTGCTTAAAAACCTCGTCGACGCGCATATCGTGCTCCTCTAGATACGTAATAGTGTGATGTGTTGTAAGGATTCTACAGCACCACTGTGTCACGGTGGAGTTTCACTCGTTATTCGGGGATACCAATCAAAGATGCCTTGCTATCGGCTTTCTCTATAACAGAGCGGCTAATCTAGGCACGGACTATAAAGACTGGTATCTGATGCAAAATACCAGTTAATAGAGCTCAATCCCAAATTGACTACCCTTAAACCATGGGGAGAGGTCTGCAATTTATGCAGTTGATTGGCTGTTGAGGGTGGCAACGCCGCCTCGATAGGGTAACCTCATTGATTGGTTTCGCGACAGCAACATAACGGTAATGTCGCGGAAACACGGCGAGTCTAAGCTATGACTCGTTCGTTAGTAATCAACACCGCTTCTCACGCGGTGCCGATACGAAGGGAGTTCCGTATGGCCGAACTTACTGACCGCTTCGGGACCATGGTGTTCTCTGAGGAAGTCATGAAGGACTACCTCCCCAAGGACATTTGGAAGCGCCTTGCTGCAACCCTCGAGGGCGGTGAGCCGCTCGACCTGGATGTGGCCAACGCCGTTGCCCATGCCATGAAGGTCTGGGCCATCTCCAAGGGCGCGACGCACTATGCGCACTGGTTCCAGCCGCTTTCGGGCATTACTTCCGAGAAGCACGACAGCTTCCTGGAGCCCAACCACGACGGCACCGCCATTACCAAGTTTACGGGCAAGAACCTCATCCAGGGCGAGCCCGATGCCTCGAGCTTCCCCAACGGCGGCCTGCGTGCTACCTTCGAGGCCCGTGGCTACACCGCTTGGGACCCCACTAGCCCCGCCTTTATCAAGGACGATGTCCTGTGCATCCCCACGGCTTTCTGCTCCTACACGGGCGAGGCCCTGGACAAGAAGACCCCGCTGCTGCGTTCCATGACCGCGCTCTCGCGTGAGTCTAAGCGCGTTTTGGCGCTGTTCGGTAAGACCCCCAAGAAGGTCGTTCCTTCCGTGGGCGACGAGCAGGAGTACTTCCTGATCAAGAAGGACGCCTACCGCAAGCGCAAGGACCTGGTCATCACCGGCCGCACTCTCTTTGGTGCTGCTCCCTGCAAGGGCCAGGAGCTCGAGGAGCACTACTTTGGCGCTATCCGCCCCACCGTCTCGGCTTATATGAAGGATCTGGACGATGAGCTGTGGGCGCTTGGCATTCCCGCCAAGACCAAGCACAACGAGGTTGCTCCCTGCCAGCATGAGCTCGCCCCTGTCTATGGCGAGGTCAACGAGGCCATCGACCAGAATCTGGTCATGATGGAGAAGATGAAGCTCATCGCCTCCCGCCACGACTTGGTCTGCCTGCTACACGAGAAGCCCTTTGAGGGCATCAATGGTTCGGGCAAGCACAACAACTGGTCGCTTGGCACCGAGTCCGAGAACCTGCTCGATCCGGGCGACACCCCGCTCGACAACCTGCAGTTCATCGTCTTCCTCACCGCGGTGATCGAGGCCGTCGATAACTATCAGGAACTCCTGCGCGCCTCTGTTGCCTCGGCCGGCAACGACCATCGTCTGGGCGCCAACGAGGCTCCTCCGGCGATTATGTCCATCTTCCTGGGCGACCAGCTTACCGAGGTCGTCGAGAAGATCATCGATGGCAAGGCTTCCGTCCATGCCACGCGCGGCGTGCTCGACCTGGGCGCCGATACTCTGCCCAAGCTGATGCAGGACAACACCGACCGCAACCGCACCTCCCCGTTTGCCTTCACCGGCAACAAGTTCGAGTTCCGTGCCTGCGGCTCCGAGCAGAACGTCTCCGACTCCAACCTGGTGCTCGATGCCGCCGTGGCCAAGTCGCTCAAGTCCTTCGCTGACGCGCTTGAGGGTACGCCCGAGGATGAGTTCCAGGACGCTGCGCTCGAGTACTGCAAGAAGGTCCTGACCGACCACCAGCGCATCCTCTTTTCCGGCGATGGCTACTCCGACGAGTGGCCCGTCGAGGCCGAGAAGCGCGGCCTTGCCAACAACAAGACCACGGCCGACGCCCTGCCCGCCTTTGTTTCCGAAAAGGCCATCGCGCTCTTTGAGGAGACGGGTGTCCTGACCAAGGCCGAGGCTCAGTGCCGCTACGACTGCAAGCTCGAGAAGTACAACAAGCTCATGAACATCGAGGCCACCACGATGGTTCGCGAGGCGCGTCGTACCTATCGCCCGGTCATTACCGCATATGCCACCAAGGTCGCTAAGGGCCTTGAGACTATTCGTGCCGCCGGTGCCGAGGCCGCCATGCAGTGCGAGCAGAACACGCTCAACAAGCTCTGCAACGGTATCACCACCATCAACGACTCCATCAAGGCGCTCGACGCCGTGCATCAGAAGGCCGAGGGCCTCGATGGTCAGGAGCAGGCCAACGTGTATGCACATGAGGTCGTTCCCGCTATGGATACGCTGCGCGCCGCCGTGGATGCCATGGAGGAGATCGTGGCCGCCGACTACTGGCCGGTCCCGACCTATGACGACATCCTGTTCTACGTGTAGAGCGTAACTGACATATCGTCACGGTATTGAGCCGGGGTCCGCATCATGCGGGCCCCGGTTTTTGTTTGCGAAGGGCGCTTTGAAGCCCGTTTTGCACCTGATTCGCCCACGCAATAAGGGGGCGTGGACAAAAAACGTCAAATATGAGTACTGTCACAAGTCCTGTAGCATTATTTTTTTGCAAAATATGCAGTGTTACACAACATATGTTCAAGTACTTAGCTGATAAACGCCTGCAATTCTTTCGCCGTAGGACCCCTGGCGGTAGCGCACAGAGATGTGGTGTAAGAGGCGGGGCATGCCCCGCCTCCGCCCTTTCTTGAAAGGGAGGGGACACCGCCTAGAATTCGTCGTTGGAGTAATGAAGGTGACGAATGGAAGGAAAGGCGATGCCCCAAGAAGAGAGTGTACTGCGCCTCGGTCGCGACGAGGCCCTCGAGGCGGCGAGGCTTTGGCAGGAGTGCGGCGACGCGCGCGAGTTCGCGTGCAGGGTGCTGGGCGGCGTGATGAACGCACTGATGGACTCCGAGGCCCAGCAGATGTGCGGCGCGAGCCGCAACGAGCGCAGCGACGGCAGGGAGAACAGCCGCAACGGCTACCGCCCCAGGTCGCTCAAGACCGCCGTGGGCGACGTGGAGCTCGAGATACCCAAGCTCAGGCACGGCACCTACTACCCCGAGGGCATGCTCGCGCGATGGTCGCGCGTCGACACCTCGGTGGCCGCCATCGTGCAGGAGATGTACGTGTGCGGCGTGTCCACCCGCAAGGTCGAGCGCGTGGCGTCCAAGCTGGGCATATCCTCGCTGTCGAGCTCGGAGGTCTCGAGCCTCTGCTCCGACCTCGACGCCGAGGTGGCGGAGTTCCGCCGCCGCGACCTTTCGGGCACGCCGTGCTGCTACCTGTGGCTCGACGCCACCTACATGAGCTGCAGGGTCGGCTCGTCGGTCGTCTCGCAGGGCGTCGTGACCGCGATCGGGCTGGGCGCCGACGGGCGCAAGCACTTCCTGGGCTGCGACGTGGTCGACACCGAGAGCGAGGACTCCTGGGCGGCATTCCTCGGCGGGCTGCGCGAGCGCGGGCTGGCCGGCGTCCGCCTCGTGGTCTCCGACAGCCACGCCGGGCTCGTGGCCGCCGTCTCGCGCCTGTTCCAGGGCTGCGCCTGGCAGCGCTGCGTGACGCACCTGCAGCGCAACCTCCAGAGCGCCTGCTCGGGCAGGCCCGAGGACTCCAAGGCGGCCGTCAGGGACCTCGTGCACGCCGCGGTCTACCAGGACGACCCCGACCTCGCGCGCTGCGTGTGGGCCGAGGCGGCGCCCTGGGTGGCGTCGGTGTCCGCCAGGGCCGGCGAGGTCTTCGAGCAGGCCGAGGACTCCGCGCTGGCGTTCACGGCCTTCCCCAGGGCGCACTGGGCCAAGCTCCGCACCAACAACGTCCAGGAGCGCGCCAACCGCGAGATCAAGCGCCGCTACAGGGTCGTGCAGTCCTTCCCCTCGAGGGAGTCGATGCTGCGCCTGACGTGCGCGAGCCTCATGGAGACCGAGGGGCAGTGGTCCCAGCAGCGCGTGTTCTCCGAGGCCTCGGCCGCCGAGGGCTTCGCCGAGACCGCGGACAGGCCGGCCCCGACAGAGGGGAGGCGCCGCGCGCTCGGGCGGCGCGCCAGGGAGATAGTGGACGAGATAGTCGAGAAGCGCGGCCTCAAGAAGGAGTAACATCGGGGCTTGCAGCGACGGACCTCAGGACACTCTTACACCACGTCTGCGCGCGCCACCCCCCTGGCGTCTAAATCGCCTTCTGATGGCATGAAATCGCTGTTACTAAATTGGTGACAGTACTCATATTTGCTATTTTTTGCCCACAGGCCTTGCGATGATGCCGGGATTCGCACCCTGTCGGGTTCGAATCCAGGCATATCGGTAGCAAAAAGCCCGTCACTGCAAGGGCAACGGGCTTCTCAGTTTAAATGGTGCCCCCAGCGGGATGTCCGCGTGCGGCTGACGCCGCCCGCTTTCGCCGCGTCGCTTCGCTCCTTGCGTGCTGCGCTGGAAAACGCTTCGCGTTTCCTCAGCTCCGCACCCTGTCGGGTTCGAATCCCGGCGCATGGGTAGCAAAAAGCCCGCTACCGAATTGGTAACGGGCTTCTCAGATTCTGTGGTGCCCCCAGCGGGATTCGAACCCGCGATATCCACCTTGAAAGGGTGGCGTCCTTGGCCGCTAGACGATGGGGACAGCGGGAAAGAGTATAGCAGACTTTTTTGCCGGCGCGTATATCGTTGGCAAACTGGAAAACCACCACATAGGAGCTGGCTCTCTATCCCGATCTTCAAATATCTCAACCTGTAACATCTGGGCGGGCAAATCGGCTCTATCTGTTACAGATCGAGACAAAAGGCAGGCGTCGGGACGAACATCTCATTCTGTAACAGTAAGACGACTTTTAACGGTCTAGATGTTACAGATTGAGACAAACCGCTGGGATGGGTCAAAACCACCACAAAGGTGCCTGTTCCCTTTGTGGTGGTGGGGTGCTAGGGGAGGAGCTTCATGGCTGCGTCGTGGGCGGCGCGCTCGTAGGTGTCGTCGAGGGGCTTGAGCGGCAGCAGGGCTGTGGCCTGCGCGTCGCCACGGCGCTCGAGGGCGTGGGTAATGAGCCAGTCGGCGAGTTCGGGGTTCTTGGGCAGTGCCGGTCCGTGCAGGTACGTGCCGATGACGCCCTTGTAGATGAGGCCCTCAAGACCATCATCGCCGTTGTTGCCGGTGCCCGTGACGACGGACGTTCCGAGCGGCGTGGCATCGGCGTCCAAAAGCGTGCGGCCGCCATGGTTCTCGAATCCCACAAAGGGCTCGGGTGCCAGGTCGGTTTTGACGGCTACGTTGCCGATCAGGCGGTCGGAGCCGCGTACGGTTTCGGCGGCAATGACCCCCAGACCCTCAATGCGATTCTCACCCATATAGTACGAACGGCCGAGCAGCTGATAGCTGCCGCAGATGGCGAGCAGCGAACCGCCATCCTCAACATAGGATGCGACCTTGTCTTTTTGAGCGAGCAGCTCGTGTGCCACGGCTAGCTGGTCGCGGTCGGAGCCACCACCCATCATGACGATATCGGCATCGGTGAGATCGAGTGATTCGCCCATACGGACCTCGTCCACGCGCACGGGAATGCCACGCCAGGCGCAGCGGCGCTCGAGGGCGATGACGTTGCCGCCGTCGCCGTAGAGGTTAAGGGCATCGGGATACAGGTATACGATGCGCAGCGGGCGCGAAAGCTCGACTGGCGCGATGCCGACGGGGACGGCACTGCCATCGGCACACGTTGCAGCGCGGGCAGCAACCGTGGCTGCATCGGCACCCTTCAGCCCATCGAGTTCTTTGACCAGCGGCGGGAAGGCCGTGTAGTTGGCGACGGCGTAAAAGGTGTCATCGGCGGCCTCGTCTGCCACGGCGCCAATTGCCTGCGCGACGTCCGAGATAATCGCGGCATCGATGCCGGCGTACTTGAGGCGTACCTGCATGTCGTGCGCACGCGTGCCTCCGGCAAAGGCGACAAGACCCGGTGTGTCGGCGATGCGCTCGAAGTCGACGTCGTAGATCCACGATACATCGTGGCCGTCGGCGTCGTTGTCGTTCAGGAAGAAGGCGCAGAGTCTGCCGCCCGCCGTCTTAATGGACTGGATCTGTCGATCGAAGCCTACGGGATTCTTGGCCAGGTTGGCCTCGACGGTGCGGCCGGCGATATCCCAGCGGCCCATGCGTCCGCCGGCGGGGACGTAGGCATCGAGCGTGGGCTGCAGGTGCGCCGTATCCACGCCTAACTCATGTGCGGCAAAGAATGCGGCGGCAACGTTATAGACCATGTACAGACCGTTGTAGCGTGTGGCGATGTGTACGGCAGCCGCGTCGGGCGCAGATCCAAAGACCAGGTCGAAGCCGTAGCCGTCGCAGCCGAGCTTCACGCCCGTCACACGGCGGACCAGTGCGGGGCGTGCCCAACCGCACGAGGGGCAATGGTATGCGCCAAGCTGGCCGTATTGCACGTAGTCATACTCCAGCGGCGCGTTGCACTGTGAGCAAAAGCGCGAGTCGCTAATACGGTCGGACTCGGTGTTGGTGGCGCCGTCGATGCCAAAGGCGATGCTTGCATTGGGAACGCGTGCGGCGATCGCGGCACACAGCGGGTCGTCTGCGTTGTAGATGAGCGTTGTTGCCGGCGAAAGCTCCAACGCATGGGCGATGACCTCCTGGGTGTGATCGATCTCGCCATAGCGATCTAGCTGGTCGCGGAACAGGTTGAGCAGCACGAAGTACGTCGGCTTGAGCTTGGGCAGAACGCGTACGGTGTAAAGCTCATCGCACTCAAAAACGCCCACGCGCTTGCCACCGGCTCGCTTGAGGCCGCTGCGCGCCTCGAGCAGTGCGCCCACCACGCCCGGCTCCATGTTGTTGCCGGCGCGGTTGCATACCACGGTGGCGCCGCTGGCGGCAACGGCGTCGGCGATGAGGTTGGAGGTGGTGGTCTTGCCGTTGGTGCCGGTGATCACCACGCTGCGGTCGACAAGGGCAGCGAGGTCGCTCAGCAACTCGGGGTCGATCTTCATGGCGATGCGGCCGGGAAGCACGCCACCCTGGCGCTTAAGGACGGAGCGCAGCCCCCAGCGAGCGATATCGCTCGAGGTGCAGGCAAGAGATGAGCGGAGGTTCATGAAACCGTTCCTAACGTAAACGACATGGTCGGGTCGAGTGCGTCACTAAAAACCGTAGCGGCGCGCAAATTCCTGGGCAAGCTGCGACACGTCTTCGCAGGCATTGGCCCAGGGGGCAAAGTCGGGAGTGTCCGAGATAATACCGTCCGCTTCCCAAACGGCCTGGTGCGAAAGATCCCAGGGATCGTGTGGCTCGGGCCGGCAGGGAAGGTACGGTGTCTGGTACATGGGGTTCAGTAAGAAGAACGCACCGCCCTCGCAACGGTTGGCAAACTCACGCAGCGCGCGTGTCGCCGGGCGCATCTTGTTTGTTTTGAACAGCAGAATCGTGCGGGCGAGCAGATACCAAGGAGAGTTCTCGAGCGCGTCAGCCCCGATCTCTTCCTCGAGCTGGTGGGCCAGGGCAAAAAAGCCGTCCTGGTCTTCCAGGCGAGCGAGGGCGAGCAACACGGTGCCTGCGGCTCGGGTGGGGTAGCCTTCCGCCTTAAGAACACGGCGGGCGTAGTTGGCGGCAGCACGGTAGCGAGCGCTCGCCATGCACAGCTGCGAGATGGCCTCGAGTGTGTGAAGCCACCCGATAAGAGCCGGCTCGCTCACGGTGAGCTCTGCCGCCGTCACACCGTCCGTCAAAACCTTATTGGCCCAGTAGTGCGGGGCTTCCATGTCGAACCCGGGCACGCTTTGCTGCAGGTAATCGGTTGTGGTCGCCTCGAGCTTCATCAGGTCGCCCAGGCAGGCGTCAACGGGCGTGTCAGCCAGGATGATGGCGAGCAGCTGGGCATCGAGGACATACGCATCGACGCGGACAATCTTGAGCAGCTCATCGCGCATGTCGTCGAACAGACGATTGCGCGTCTGCTCGAATTCCTCGTCGCTGCCCATGTCCTCGATGCGATGGAGCTCGTCGAGCAGGTGGCGATGAACACCGGCATAGGACAGCAGCGCCTGGGCATGCTCGGACTGCGCGTACTTTTGGGGATTCGCGCTAATGTCGTTATGGACAAGCTCGCGTGCTGCATCGGTGAGTTCGGGGTGCGACGCCAGATAGGTGCGCTCCAGGTAGGCGGGGATGTAGACGCTCGGATCCATTAGAGGTCTCCTCCCTTAAACGGCAAACCCTGCTCGGCCGCCCGCAGTATGCGCTCATCGATTTGGGAACGCACGATATCGTTGGTGGCGACCCAGGCGGCGAAGCTGGCGTTGTCGGGGGCGCCCAGGCCCTCCTGCAGTACCGGCGTCGCCTCGGACAGCGCAAGGACGAGCTCGTCGGTGGAGCCCACACCCACGTTGACGCGGGCATAGACGCCATCGGGAAACTCGGTTTGGAAGTAGAGCGCCTCGGCCGCGTGCGGGCACGAGCGTGCGAGGATGCGCAAATAGTGCTCGGCGCCCTCGTAGTCCAGCTCGCGCCAGGCTGCGCTCATCAGTGCGATGAGCGTCCACGGGTCCAAGTCGCGCTCCGCATCTTTGGGGCGGCGGCGCAGCGGGGTATTCGCGAGGTACGGCACGGAGTGGGCAGAGCGAAATCGCTTGAGCTCCTCGGCGGGGTATTCGAGCTTTGTCATAGCGAGCATCGCGGTGTGGCGGACACCAGCGGGGTCGTTGGGCGCAAAGTCCAAGCTGCGATTCGCGGCTTGGAGCGACATGCGGTAGCGTCCGCTAATGAGCGCGCGCGATGCCAAGGCGGCAAGCCAGCGCAGGTAGGGGCGGCGCATAAGGTCGCCTGCGGCCTCACGCTCGTAGGGGTCCTGCGCCGAGGCGGTCTTGAGCGCCAGATCGTGCTCCACCTCGTCGCACTTGGACACCAGATACTGCACGTATTCCTCGTTGGAGCCGGCGGTGAGGGCGGTCAGCATGCGCTGAGCGTCCCAGTTGGTCGGGTCGAGCGCGGCTGCCTCGCGGAGCATGTTCTCGGCAGCTGCCTCTTCTTGCTCTGCCTGGGTATCGTCAGGGATAAAGGGAATGCGGTAGTCGACAGCCTCGACCACCTTGGCAATGAGGTGCCCGGCGCGGTCGCGGTCGTGCACGATGAGCGGTGCGGGGTTGCGGGTGAATTGTTCCATCAGACGCTCTACGGCGGCACCGTCGGTGAGCGGGATATTGTCGCGGCGCAAGGCCTCAAGAACGAGGCGATGGCAATCCTCTTGAATGGGATCGAATGCCATGGGGCCTCCTTTGCTGCGGTTAGGGTTCAAATGTTTCTATATAAAGTTCTAGTTTACCCGCATGTGGCACACCGAGGGTGCCGCACTTGGACTTGCACCTTTGCACCACGAAGACGGATGTCGCACAAATGTCGGCACCTCGGTTGCGCAGGTGGTATCACAGTGCCGTAAACGGTCGAATTTTGGCGGCGAACGGGGCACATTTTGGAGGGGCACAGTCCTGCCCGGGATATGTGGTTAACCCTGATAAAACGTTTGCCCAGCTTGGGAGTATGAATGCCCCACAAGGGTCTTCAGGGATAGAAAAAACGTTTCATCATTATCGGCTTTAGGTGAATAACTGACCAACCAGAACGGTAAAATAGTGTTTGTCTGAGCGTTGAGACGTTTAGACATCGCGCATTGTCATCGCCGGCAACGCGCAAACCGGTCCTAACGGAGCCAATTGGGTGCTCCGTTATATACGCAAGTCTAAGAGGGGCTTGTTTAGGAGGCACAGTATGGGACGTTTTACCAATCCTCGCGATCTGTACTTTGGTGAGGGCGCTCGCCACGAGGTGAAGAACCTCAAGGGCAAGAAGGCCATCATCGTTTCTGGCGGCAGCTCTATGCGCCGCGGCGGGTTCCTGCAGGACGTTGAGGCCGACCTCAAAGAGGGCGGCTTCGAGGTCAAGCTGTTCGAGGGCGTCGAGTCCGACCCGTCCATCGAGACGGTCATGAAGGGCGCCGAGGCCATGCGCGAGTTCGAGCCCGACTGGATTATCGCCATCGGCGGCGGCTCGCCCATCGATGCCGCTAAGGCCATGTGGGTCTTCTACGAGTATCCCGAGGAGTCCTTCGATAACATCATCCAGCCGTTCAGCTTCCCTGAGCTGCGTCAGAAGGCTCATTTCTGCGCCATCTCCTCTACCTCCGGCACCGCTACCGAGGTCACCGCGTTCTCCGTCATTACCGACTACGCCAAGGGCATCAAGTACCCGCTGGCCGACTTCAACATCACCCCTGATGTCGCCATCGTCGACCCCGAGCTCACCTACACCATGCCCGCCAAGCTGTGCGCTCACACCGGCATGGATGCTCTGACCCACTGCATGGAGGCCTACGTTTCCACCTGCGCCTCTATGTTCACCGACGCCAACGCTCTGCACGGCATCCGCGAGATCGTCGAGTGGCTGCCCAAGTCCTATGCTGGCGACCATGAGGCCCGTCAGCACATGCACGAGGCTCAGTGCATCGCCGGTATCGCCTTCTCCTCGGGCCTGCTCGGCATCGTTCACTCCATGGCTCACAAGACCGGTGCTGCCTTCGAGAACGGCCACATCATCCACGGTGCCGCTAACGCCATGTACCTGGGCAAGGTCATCCAGTGGAACTCCAAGGATCCCCGTGCTGCCGAGCGTTACGCTTACGTGGCCAAGGAGATCCTGCACCTTCCCGGCGAGACCAACGAGGAGCTCATCGCTGCGCTCGTCCAGAAGATCCGCGACCTCAACGACCAGCTCAACATTCCGCAGTCCATCAAGGATTACGCGAATGGTGGCGTGAAGGTCGACGCCGAGAACCCGCAGATGGTTTCCGAGGAGGAGTTCCTCGCCAAGCTGCCCGAGATCGCCGCGAACGCCGAGCAGGACGCCTGCACGCCCGAGAACCCGCGTGAGACCAAGGCTGCCGACTTCGAGAAGATCCTCAAGGCCTGCTACTACGACACCGACATCGATTTCTAATCGACTCTTGTTATCGTAACGAGGGGCTCCGCACGTATCCGTACGGAGCCCCTTTCTTTTTTAGAGAATGGGATAGTTATGGCTGCAATTTTCAATAGCCCCAGCAAGTACATCCAGGGTCCGGACGAGCTGGCCAAGCTCGGCTCCTATGTCGAGCCGCTCGGCGCTAAGGCCCTCGTCATCGTGACGCCTTCGGGCAAGAAGCGCGTCGGTGCCAAGATCGAGGGCGGCTTTGCCGAGGCCAAGGCCGAGCTGCTGTTTGAGGACTTTAACGGCGAGTGCTCCAAGGGCGAGGTCGATCGCCTGGTTGCGCTCGCTCGCGACAACGGTTGCGACATCATCGTCGGCGTCGGTGGCGGCAAGATCCTCGACACCGCGAAGGCCGTCGCCTATTACCTGGAGTCCCCGGTTATCATTTGCCCCACCATTGCCTCGACCGATGCACCGTGCTCGGCACTTTCGGTGCTTTACACCGATGACGGCCAGTTTGATAAGTACCTCTTCCTTAAGGCAAACCCCAATATCGTCCTGATGGATACGACGGTTATCGCGGCGAGCCCGGTGCGCCTGACGGTTTCCGGTATGGGCGATGCGCTCGCAACCTATTTCGAGGCTCAGGCGACGCACGATGCCGACGGCGGCACCTGCGCCGGCGGCAAGGGCGGAATGGCCGGTCTGGCGCTCGCCAAGCTCTGCTACGAGACGCTTATGGCCGATGGCGTCAAGGCCAAGGTCGCGCTGGAGAAGGGCGCGCTCACGCCTGCCGTCGAGCACATCATCGAGGCCAATACGCTGCTTTCGGGCATTGGCTTTGAGAGCTCGGGCCTTGCCGCTGCTCATGCCATCCACAATGGTCTGACGATGCTGCCCGAGTGCCACGGCATGTATCACGGCGAGAAGGTCGCCTTCGGCACTATCGTCCAGCTGGTACTCGAGGATGCCCCGACCGAGAAGCTCGAGGAAGTCTTGGGCTTCTGCATTGAGCTTGGCCTGCCGGTCACGATGAAGGAACTTGGCGTTGCCGAGCTTACGCGCGAGCAGGCCATGATTGTTGCCGAGGCCGCCTGCGCACCCGATGACACCATGTGCAACATGCCCTTTGAGGTGACGCCCGAGATGGTCGCAAACGCCATCCTGGGTGCCGACGCGCTGGGCCACTACTATCTCATGGATGAGTAAATCAAGCTAAGGAAGGGGCAAAGCTAACAGATGACTTTGCCCCTTTTTGCTATGGTGCAAAGGGGTCAGGTTACTTTGCACCAATCGTTGTTTGATGAAGGGCGGATTCTCGTATGGCGCTTCCTATGGTTTACGGCGGTCCCGGTCGGTATGTTCAGGGGCCGGGCGAACTCTCGCGTCAGGGCAGGTATTTGTCATGGTTGGGCTGCGCTGCTTACGTCTTGTTTGACCAGGGCACCGAGGATCGGCTGTGCAGGCAGATCGTCGATGGATTTCTGGACGATGATCTAAGCGAGCCGTTCTTTAAGATTTACAACGGTCCGTGTACGGAAGATGCCGTTGTCGAAATGGCCAAGGAAGCCCGGGCCGAGTATTGCGACATGGTGGTGGGCATTGGCGGCGGCAAGATGCTCGATATCGCCAAGGCCGTTGCGTTTTATGCTGAGCTGCCGTTGTGCGTATGCCCCACGGCGGCTTCGATGGACGGTCCGTGCAGCGAGATTTCCGATGCCGATCTGCAGGGTGTTGCAAATGCGGTCTTTAGAAACGAGCGCAATATGGCCAACGAGCAGGCCAAGGTGACCAAACAAAAACTCGTGCAGCTCATGTGCGAGGCATAGCTTGGCACTTGATTGACCTTGTGCAATCGAGGCGGCGATAGGCCATGGGCTATTTGCCGCAAAGATGCTCCGCGTGTAATTTGCCCGAGGCGTGGGCCGATAGCGTATCATTATCTCTTGCTTGTTTGCACTGCTCAGGGAGGGGCCGCGCATGGCGCAGGAACACGATCTGTTTGATGACATTATCGAGATCAGCAAGGGTTTCGACTTTCTTAAAAACCCGCTTGGCGGCGTGACCGATGCACTCGATCCATCGGCGCCGCAGTGGAATCCTGCCGACTACAAGGAGCGCCCGCGCGGCAACACCATTCCGTGCTTGACCTGCAAAAACGAAAAGAGCGGCTGCACCGCGTGCATGGACGTGTGCCCGGTCAACGCTATCGAGGTCGAGGAAGACGCCATCGAGATCCTCGACTCCTGTCGCAAGTGCGGCCTGTGCGCCGCTACTTGCCCGACGGAGGCGATCATCTCTCCGCGCCTTGCACCCAAAAACGTCTACGACGACATTGTCTCGGCGGCTACGAGCCACGAGACCGCCTACGTTACCTGCACGCGTGCCCTTAAGCGCATGCCGCGCGAAAACGAAGTCGTCGTTGCCTGCGTGGGCGATATTACGGCGGAGACCTGGTTCTCGGTACTGGCCGACTATCCCAACGTGAGTGTGTACCTGCCGTTGGGCGTGTGCGATAAATGCCGCAACACCGGCGGTGAGGACATTCTTGGCGAGGCGATTGCGAAGGCCGAAGAGTGGTCTGGCACGGGTATGGGCCTAGAGGTCGACCCCAAGAGCCTCAAGTGCCATAAGCGCCGCGAGTACGAGCGCAAGGAGTACATGGAAAAGATCGCCCGCACCACGGGCCTGACGGTGACCAAGCTCAATCCGGCGACGGCGGCGCTGGCCTCGGTGACGCAAAAGCTCAAGGCCCATCGCCATCAGATTACCCAGCTGGAGCGCACGCTCAACACCATGTGCGGCACCACGACGACCAAGCGTCGCCGTTCGCTCACGCACGGGCGCCAACTGGTGCTCTCGACGTTGCAAAACCACCCCGAGCTTGCCCAGAACATGCAGGTGAGCACGCCGGAGTGCGATTTTGACAAGTGTACGTCGTGCGGCGAGTGCGTCAACGTGTGCCCCACGTTTGCCTGCGATCTGGTGGGAAGCGGCCGCTTTGCGTTGGAGTCCACGTATTGTTTAGGCTGCGGCGCCTGTGTCAAGGTTTGTCCCGAGCATGCGCTCAAGCTTGTTGAGCACGATGCGTCCAATCTGGTCGTCGTCGATCCCGAAGCCGAGGAAAAGGCCGCCCAGAAGGCGAAGGCTCACGAAGAAGCTGAGAAGGTCAAGGCCGAAGCAAAGGCCAAGCTCGACAAGATGCTCGATCAGGTGGAGAAGCTCGCGGACTAGCTAAAAGAGCGTAAATGATGGCCGGTGGGACAGGTACTGCCCCGCCGGCCAAAAAAGTTGCGGTGGAATAGTTCCTGTTTTGCCCTTAAGCTGGCAATTCTAGGAACTATCCCACCGCAACTAATAGATGGTTAGTTCATGCTGCTTTGGTGGCCGGTTCGACCGGTACCGTTGCGCGTCACGGTTTCATGGAGCAAAAAGAACCCGGGGACCTGTTTGGTCTCGGTGTATTCCATAAGGATGCCGTCGGCGTTGTAGGTCTGCCCGCGTATAACGGCGAGTGCGTTAAAGTCGTCGAGATCGAGCACGCGCGTATCCTCGGGCGTGGGATGCTCGATCGTTACATCGCGTTTGCCCGTGGCAATCTTAATGCCAAGGTCTTCTTCGAGGTAACGATAGATCGAGTCGTTGACAATCTCGGGTGTCAGCCCCGGTACTTGTGAACTTAGGTAATAGGAGTCGTCGGAGCACACGGCTTGTCCGTCTGCATAACGGATGCGTTTGGCGCGTGTGAGCTCACAGCCTTCGGGAAACCCGGTAATCTTGGAGAGCGCCTTGCTGCAGATGAGGAGCTCAAAGACGGTGGTGACAGTCTTGAGCTCAAAGCCTCGGTTGACCGCGATTTCCTTAAAGGTCTCGAGTCCGCCGCCGCCACGACTCGTCTCGTCACTGATGTTGCGAATGACGCGCATGCCTTTGCCTTGCTGGGGGAGCACGTAACCATCTGCCGCAAGCATCGAGATGGCGCGACGGACCGTCATGCGCGAACAGTCAAACAGCTGCGTGAGCTCAGTCTCCGAAGGCAGATAACTCTGATAGGCGTATGTGCCGTCGTCAATCGACTGCTTCACGTTGTCATAAATAGTTTGGAAGATGGCTCGCGCCATGACGGTCTCCTAGAGCTGGGTGCGTGAACGACGGATGGGGGCCGCCCGCGCAGGTGTCAATCGATTTACTTGCCGGGGTCGATTATATATTTGCCCATGGCACGCAGGGCCGGGTCTGACAGGATGGCGCCGAGTTCGTCGAGGGAGGCTACCTTTGCGACCATCGAGGATACGTCGAGCCTGCCAGAGTCGATGAGCTCGAGCGCGCGACGCTGTGTGTAAGGGTTGATGTAGGACGAGGTGAGCACGAGCTCCTTCTGGAAGACCTCGAAGGGCTTGACGGTGATTGTCTCATCGGGCTTGGTGAGGCCGAACATCATGACCGTAGCCTTATGGCCGGCGATCTGGATGGCCTGCTCGATGGTGACGGGCTTGCCAACACACTCGATAACGACATCGACGTTGCCGACGCCCTCCCGCTTCAGGCGGGCCGGGACGTCCTCGTGGATGGAATCAATTGCCAGGTCGGCGCCGAGTTTGAGCGCAACCTCGCGCTTGCCTTCGACGGGCTCGAGCAAGACAACCTTGGTGGCGCCGGCGTTTTTAGCAAGCTGCATCATGAGCAGACCGATCATGCCACCGCCGATAACGACAACTGTGCTGCCGGGCTTGATGTTGCACATATCGATGCCGTGCAGGCAGCAGGCGACGGGCTCGGTCATAGCACCCTGCTCAAAGCTGGTGTGATCGCCCAACTTGTAGACTTGCTGCATATCGACGGAGCAGTACTCGGCAAAGCCGCCGTTAACGGTGGTGCCGTAACCGGTCATATGCTCGCAGTAGTGGTTGATTCCGTCGCGGCAGGGTTCGCAGCAGCCGCAGGGATGGTTTGGGTCGATGCACACGCGATCGCCCGGTTTAAAGCCAGCGACGTCGCTGCCCACGGCCTCGACAACGCCCGCAAACTCATGACCAAGGATCGTGGGCGGGGTAACGTCGGCTGCACCCTTGTCGCCTTCATAGATATGAACGTCGGTACCGCAGACGCCGCAAGCTTTGACGTTGATCAGAACGTCGCGCCTGCCCACGGCCGGCTTTGCCGATTCCTCGACTCTGAGGTCGTGCTTTCCATAGAAGACCGCGCTTTTCATGGTGACTCCTTAACGTGGCGGTGAATGTTGTAATGAAGTATAGGCATGTCTATAGATATAGACAAGCACATCTAGACAAGTAGAAAAGAAAATTGAAATGCAGCCATCAACTATGTCAGATTTAACAGGCGAAATACTGGACATATACCGTTTACGGCCAATAATCAACCGTTTACCGACCGTTGTATTTATGCTAACTTGTCTAGATAAGTTACATGATAAAAATAGAAGCGCAAGAAGTCAGGGAAGCGGGCCCACCCGTCCTATTGCACGAGGTACACGCAAACGGCGCGTCTGCGGTCTCGAGTGAAGCCAAAACCGCAGTCGCTCCGAATGAAGAGAGGGGGATTCCCCGTCATGATGCAAAAGATACAACGTTTCGGCGGTGCAATGTACACGCCTGCAATTCTTTTCGCATTTTCCGGAATCGTCGTCGGCCTGGGTACGTTGTTTACCACCGAGGCGATCTTTGGCGAGATGGCCGCTGCGGGCCATCTTTGGTTTGATTGCTGGAATGTGCTGCTCCAGGGTGGTTGGACGCTCTTTAACCAGATGCCGTTGCTGTTTTGCGTAGCGTTGCCAATCTCGCTCGCGAACAAGCAGAACGCTCGCTGCTGCATGGAGGCTTTGGCCATCTACCTTACCTTCAACTACTTTGTAAGCACAATCTTGGGGCAGTGGGGCCCTGTCTTTGGTGTCGACTATTCTGTCGAGGCGGGCAGCGGTACTGGTCTTGCCACTATCGCAAGCATCAAAACGCTTGACATGGGCATCATGGGCGCGCTCATTATCTCTGGTATCGCCACGATGCTGCATAACAAGTTCTTCGACACCGAGCTCCCCGAGTGGTTGGGCGTGTTCTCGGGTTCCGTGTTCATCTATATGATCGGTTTCTTCGTTATGGTTCCGGTCGCTCTTATCGCCTGCCTGGTGTGGCCGCATGTTCAGGCTGCTATCTCCGCCTTCCAGGGATTCATCCTTTCCGCCGGTACGTTTGGCGTGGGTGTCTTTGCTTTCTTCGAGCGCGTGCTGATCCCTACAGGCCTGCACCACTTTATCTATACGCCGTTCTATTACGACAACGCGGCGGTCAACGGCGGCATCTTTGCTGCTTGGGCCAACATCCTGCCCCAACTGGCTGCCGATCCGAGCATTGCTCTTAAGGATGCCGCACCCTGGGCTGCCTATACCTGCCCTGGTTGGACTAAGGTCTTCGGCTCGCTTGGCGTCGCCATTGCGTTTTATATGACCGCCAAACCCGAGCGCAAGCAGCGCGTCAAGGCTCTGCTGATCCCGGTCACCCTTACCGCTATGCTTTGCGGTATCGTATCACCGAGCCGCTTGACTTCACCTTCCTGTTCATCGCGCCCGGCCTGTTCGTCGTCCACTGCGTGCTCGGAGCGCTTGGCTGCATGGCTCAAAACCTCCTTGGCGTCGTGGGTATCTTCGACGGCGGCATCATCTCGATGCTCTCGTGGGACTGGCTGCCCCTTTGGGCCGCACACGGTCTGCAGTACGCCATCTCCATCCTTGTCGGTCTGTGCTTTACCGCTCTTTGGGTTGTGGTCTTCCGTTTCCTGATCGTCAAGTTCGACTTTAAGACCCCCGGTCGCGAGGATGACGATGTTGAGGTCGAGCTCAAGTCCAAGGCCGACTACAAGCAAAAGCAGAGCGGTGCTGCTGCTGGCAAATCGGTCGCCCAGAGTAAAGATGATGAGCGCTTGGTGCTTGCCGAGAACATCCTCGATCTGCTCGGTGGCACGGATAACATCATCGATGTAACTAACTGCGCTACCCGTCTGCGCGTTAACGTCAAGGACAAGAGCGTCGTTGCACCCGAGGCTTCCTTCAAGGCGATCGGTACGCATGGCTTGGTGGTCCAAGGTCAGTCAATCCAGGTCATCGTCGGCCTTAGCGTCCCGCAGGTTCGCGAGAAGTTCGAGAGTCTTCTGAAGTTCGAGAATCTTCTGTAAACCATCGTCCATCGAAACAATCGGCCTTGCAGAGCCGGTATGCACCGCAAGGCCGATTCTAGAGATAAAAAACTCCACTTCTAGGTAACAATTCCAAACCGTGCAGGCCGCGTACGGGGATGGATTGAGCAAGCGGCCAGAATGAGGAGGACATCATGTCCAAGAAAAACTATGCCGTGACCATTGCCGGCGGTGGCTCTACCTTCACCCCGGGCATCGCTCTGATGCTGCTTGAGGAGCGTGACCGCTTCCCGGTCAACAAGGTGACCTTCTACGACAACAACGCCGAGCGCCAGGAGATCGTGGCAAAGGCCTGCGAGATCTATTTCCACGAGAACGCCCCCGAGGTTGAGTTTAGCTACACCACCGACCCCGAGACCGCATTCACCGGGACCGACTTCGTGCTTGCTCACATCCGCGTTGGCCTGTACGCCATGCGTGAGCTCGACGAGAAGATTCCTCTCAAGTACGGCTGCGTTGGCCAAGAGACCTGCGGTGCCGGCGGTATCGCTTACGGCATGCGCTCCATCGGTGGTGTCATCGAGATCCTCGACTACATGGAGAAGTACAGCCCCAACGCTTGGATGCTCAACTACTCCAACCCCGCGGCCATCGTCGCCGAGGCCTGCCGCGTGCTGCGCCCCAACAGCCGCATCATCAACATCTGCGACATGCCGATCGACCTCATGGATAAGATGAGCCGTATGTGCGGCATCAAGGATCGTCGCGAGCTGCAGTATAGCTACTACGGCCTCAACCACTTTGGTTGGTGGAGCAAGATCTACGACAAGGACGGCAACGACCTCATGCCGCAGATCAAGGAGCACATGGCTAAGAACGGCTACCTGGACGGCATCGAGCACGAGGCCGGTAAGGAGCAGCATGTCGAGGAGAGCTGGATTCACACCTTCGGCAAGGCCAAGGATGTCTATGCTGTAGATCCCGAGACGATTCCCAACACCTACCTCAAGTACTACCTGTACCCGGACTATGTTGTCGAGACGTCTGACCCCAACTACACTCGCGCCAATGAGGTTATGGACGGCCGCGAGAAGAAGGTCTTTGGCGCTTGCCGCGACATCATCGCCAAGGGTACTGCCAAGGACGGCGGCTTTGAGCCCGACGTACACGCCAACTACATCGTCGACCTTGCCTGCGCGCTGGCCGAGAACACGCTCGAGCGCTTCCTGCTGATTGTCCCCAACGATGGCGCTGTGCCCAACTTCGACCCGACGGCCATGGTCGAGGTGCCTTGCATCGTTGGCTCCAACGGCTTTGAGAAGATCTGCCAGGGCCCGATCCCGCAGTTCCAGAAGGGCCTGATGGAGCAGCAGGTTTCCGTCGAGAAGCTCGTTGTCCAGGCTTGGGTCGAAGGCAGCTACCAGAAGCTCTGGCAGGCACTCACGCTCTCCAAGACCATTCCTTCGGCGAGCGTTGCCAAGCAGATCCTGGACGAGCTCATCGAGGCCAACAAGGATTTCTGGCCCGAGCTTAAGTAAGGACTGCTGTCCCGAACTCTCACGCATCTCTGCTTCATTTGCGCCGCCGCGGTGTCCGGATTCGCCCGGATGCTGCGGCGGCGCTATACTTATGAAGTTTGAAGTACCTGTACCAAAAGGAGCTGTCGTGTCCCTTTCCATCGGTATCGTGGGCCTGCCCAACGTGGGCAAGTCGACGCTGTTCACCGCGCTTACCAAAAAGACCGGCCTTGCCGCCAACTACCCGTTTGCCACGATCGACCCCAACGTGGGTATCGTCGATGTGCCCGATAGCCGCCTGCAAAAGCTCGCCGACATCGTCAACCCCGGCCGCATTGTGCCGGCGACGGTCGAGTTTGTCGACATCGCAGGTCTGGTGAAGGGCGCTAACGAGGGCGAGGGCCTGGGCAACCAGTTCTTGGCAAACATCCGCGAGACCGACGCCATCTGCGAGGTCGTGCGCTACTTTAAGGACCCCAACGTCATGCGCGAGGTGGGCCGCACGGGCGAGTTCGTCGATCCCGCCGGCGATGCCGACACCATCATGACCGAGCTCATCCTGGCCGATATGGGCACGCTCGAGAAGCAGCTGCCCAAGCTCGAGAAGGAGGCCAAGCGCGACAAGGAACTCATGCCCAAGTTCGAGGTCGCCAAGCGTCTGCTTGCCTGGCTCAACGAGGGCAAGCGCGCCGCGTCCATGGAGATGACCGACGAGGAGCGTACCGCCGCCAAGGGCCTGTTCCTGCTCACTATGAAGCCCATCCTGTACGTGGCCAACGTGGACGAGGATATGCTCAACGACGATCTGGCGCCCATCGACGGCGTCAAGCCGCTGCCTATCTGCGCCAAGATCGAGGCCGAGCTTTCCGAGCTCGATCCCGAGGATGCGGCCGACTACCTGGAGAGCCTGGGCTTGGAGCAGCCCGGCCTGGACGTGCTTGCGCAGGCGGCCTATAAGCTGCTCGGTCTGCAGTCGTTCTTTACGGCCGGCGAGATGGAGGTCAAGGCCTGGACGGTTCGTCAGGGCGCGACCGCCCCGCAGGCCGCCGGCGTCATCCACACCGACTTTGAGCGCGGCTTTATTAAGGCCGAGGTCATTGGCTACGACGACTACATCGAGCTCGGCGGTGAGCAGGGCGCCAAGGCCGCCGGGAAGCTGCGTATTGAGGGCAAGGACTATGTCATGGCCGATGGCGACGTCGTGCACTTCCGCTTTAACGTGTAAGGACGACGCATATGTTTAAATATGGCAAAAAAGCTGGCTACATGGGTATTGCTCTGCTCGTGCTTGCGGTGATTCCGCTGGTGGTCGCAGCGTGTGTTATCCCCAACATTGGTCCCGAGGTGGCAACAAAGTTTAATGCCGCCGGCGAGGCGACGCGCTGGGGCAAGAGCTACGAGTTGCTGGCACTGCCGGTGCTCAACCTGCTGCTGAGCGTGGCGACGTACTTTACGGCAGGACGCCAGGCTAAAAACAATGATGACTCCGCCGCCATGGCGCGCATCGTGTGCGAGCGCTACCTGCGCAACGGTTGCATCACGGGTGTGTTTCTCAACGTGGTCAACGTCTACTTTATGTATTCGGCGATTACTGGAACGGGCTTTGGCTTTGGTTTCTAGCTTGTCCTTTTAGGCAACGAGCCTGCACGCATATTCAATGGCTGCTGCGAGGCCGCCGCTCGATCGTGGTTTAAAGACCATGTCGGCGGCGGTCTCGTTTTCGTATCCGGCGCCACGAAGGGCGAGTGCGATGTCGGCTTCTAAAAGGAGCGGCAGGCCGCGTTGGCTGGTTGCGATTACGGCAGCCTGCTTGAGCGAGCAGCTGTGCGCTTGGCATTGGATGGCAAGTTCACCTTGCACCGGGCAAGGGACCAGAACGGCGGCGACGCGACTTGATAGCAATGCAAATGCTGTGCGCTCATCGGGCGAAAGGCATTCTGCTTCAACGACGACGAGCTTGGGCGGCGCGCTGTTTGTGCGAAGCGTGGCTCGGTACATGCGGACCGAAGAACCCGACATAGAAAACTCCTGTGTATTCGGCAAAACGTAAACTATAGTTTACGTTTATGTTCGGCTCCATTTCAAACTCGGCTGCATGGACGAACGTGCGAAACAGATTCTTGGCAGGCGGGTCGAAGAGACACGCAGAGACCTTGGTATCTCCAAGGTTGATTTTTGTGTGGCGACAGGAATCAGCCGACCCTACCTCGACCGAATCGAAGATGGGACGGCAAATTTCACGCTCAAGGTTCTATTTAAGATCGCGCCCGCACTCGGCATGACGGTGTCAGAGCTTCTCGAGGGTATCGAATAGGGCGTTCCCCCGCTGTATTTGACGCTCTTTGGGCGGGTCCCCCTGGTTGCGATGTGCAAAATCGCGAGTATTCAGCACTTGTTCAGCCGTAGATGGTAGCTCGAGCGGCTGGCTTTGCCTTTTTGACAGTAGTTAATCCACACGCTTAATAAAAATGTGGAATAAATATTTACTAGACGGCCTCTTCGCCCTAAAAGTTCGTCTAACAATCGGCCGATTCTATGTCTCCGGCGGAGAAATTGCAGAATACTCCGATTTTTGCACGGCCCGAGGGGGACCACCTGTCGTTTGAGGCTGCGATAAGTGGAACTGCCTTAGGGATTACGCCATCGGGATGCGGTCGTGGTTGACTTGGCTGTAGAACAGGCGCTGGATTTCGGCGGCATCGCGTGACTGGCCGAGTGCCCACATGGTCTTGGCCACGAGCGTCTCGGTGGTCATGTCGTCGCCGCGCAGAATGCCCGGATGATCGGCGTAAGCACGGCCGACCTCATAAACGCCCAGATCGAGGCCCTCTTCGGGGACCTGCGTGGTCATAACGACGGTGCGGCCCGAATCGACCCAGCGGAAAATTGCCTCTTGGAACGACTCGCCCGACTCGCCAAACTCGGGGATACCGCCAATGCCAAAGGTTTCAAGGATTACAGCATCGTAGCTATCGGCAAGGGCGTCGAGGATGCCCGGGTTTACGCCGGGCGTAAGCTTGAGTACAAATACGCGCGGGTCGATGCTGTCGTAGAAACGGACCGGGTTTTCGCCCTGATGAGTGCCGTGGAGCCCGTTGCGCACGATGCGGTCGTTGCGGATGTAGGCAATGGGCGGATAGTTGACGCTAATGAACGCGTTAAAGCTCATGGTGCGCTGCTTGCGGGCTCGCGTGCCAGCAATGGCGACGCCGCCAAACACGATCGAAACATCGTGCGAATGCTCGTCGAGTGCATAGAGCAGACTCTGGTACAGGTTGAGCTTGGCATCGGTAAAGGGGTTGCCCATGGGCTTTTGCGAGCCGGTGAGCACGATGGGCTTGGGGCTGTCTTGAATCAGATAGGAAAGTGCTGCCGCGGTGTAGCTCATGGTGTCGGTGCCGTGCAGAATCACGAAGCCGTCGTGGTCGGCATAGCCCTTGACGATGACGTCGCGGATACGCATCCAGTCACTGGGACGCATATTGGTGCTGTCGATGTTCATGGGCTGCACGACGTCGAGCTCGCAGAGGCCCGAGATCTCGGGGACGCTCTGGGCGAGCTCCTCACCGGTCAGGGCGGGGGAGAGGCCGTTGCCGTCCTCGGTCGATGCGATGGTGCCGCCCGTGGCGATGAGAAGGATGCGCTTCATGCTGTTATTCCTATCGTATTTGCCGCCGCAGAGGCGGAGTCGTTCGGCAGTATTGTGGCACAGAGCGTTCAATGTTCAAACGTATTACATCATCTGTAACGTCTGGTAACACTTCAATTGCCGTCAAATAGGGGCCCAGGTCGTGCGTTTGCCGTGCGCTGATGGCTGCGAGGGACGAGAAACCCCATATAACGTGTACACTATGGAAGTTATTTTCGTTCATTCATGCGGGTGGGCACCGGCTCCCCGCCAACAAGAGGGGGAAACCATGGATCAAAAGGCTTCCGCAAAGGTCCTCGTACTCGACTTTGGTGCGCAGTACGGTCAGCTCATTGCCCGTCGCGTCCGCGACCTCAACGTGTATTCCGAGATTGTCCCCTGCGACATCTCGGCCGATGAGATTCGCGAGATGAACGCCTCTGCGCTCATCCTTTCCGGCGGTCCGGCCTCCGTGTACGCCGAGGACGCTCCGTCCATCGATCCCGCCATCTTTGACCTGGGCCTTCCCGTCCTGGGCTTTTGCTACGGCCATCAGATCACGGCTGTGACGCTCGGCGGCAAGGTCGGCCACTCCGAGGTGGGCGAGTACGGCCGCGCCACCATCACGCGCACGGCAGGCGCCAAGCTCTTTAACTCCACGCCCATGGAGCAGACCGTGTGGATGAGCCATCGCGACGCCGTGTCCGAGGTGCCCGAGGGCTTTACCGTTACCGCCAGCACCGACGTGTGCCCGGTTGCTGCCATGGAGTGTCCCGAGCGCAAGATCTTCACCACGCAGTTCCACCCCGAGGTCAAGCACTCCGAGTACGGTCAGCAGCTGCTGAGCAACTTCCTGTTTGAGATCTGCGGCCTGGAGCCCAACTGGAGTATGGACAACCTGGTCGAGACCATGACGGCCGAGTTCCGCGAGAAGGTCGGCGACGACCGCGTGATTCTGGCCCTGTCCGGTGGCGTCGACTCCTCCGTCGTGGCTGCGCTGGGCGCTCGCGCCGTGGGCAAGCAGATGACCTGCGTGTTCATCAACCACGGTCTGCTGCGCAAGGGTGAGCCCGAGCAGGTGGAGGAGGTCTTCACCAAGCAGTTTGACGTCGACTTTATCCACGTTCACGCCGAGGACCGTTATGCCGAGCTTCTGGCCGGCGTGACCGAGCCCGAGGAGAAGCGCCGCATCATCGGTACGCAGTTCTGGAAAGAGTTCTTCGCGGTTGCTCGGCAGCTCGAGACCGATGGCAAGCCGGTCAAGTACCTGGCTCAGGGCACCATCTACCCCGACATCATCGAGTCCGGCGCTCGCAAGACGGGCGGCAAGACGGCCACCATCAAGAGCCATCACAACCTGATCCCGTTCCCCGAGGGCGTGCACTTCGACCTCATCGAGCCGCTCGACCACTTCTTTAAGGACGAGGTCCGTGCACTTGGTCTGGCGCTGGGCCTGCCGGGTCACATCGTGTTCCGCCAGCCTTTCCCGGGCCCGGGTCTTGCCATCCGCATCATCGGTGCGGTCGACAAGGAGAAGCTCGAGATTCTCAAGAACGCTGACGCCATCGTGCGCGAGGAGCTGGATGCCTACAATCAGCGTCTGTTTGAGCAGACCGGCGAGCGCAACTCCGAGCACAGCTGCTGGCAGTATTTCGCGGTCCTGCCCGACATCAAGTCCGTCGGCGTCATGGGCGACGAGCGCACCTACCAGCGCCCGATCATCCTGCGTGCCGTCGAGTCCAGCGACGCTATGACTGCCGACTGGGCCAAGCTGCCCTATGACGTGCTTGCCCGCATCTCCGGCCGTATCGTGGCCGAGGTTCCCGGCGCCAACCGCGTGTGCTACGACATCACGTCCAAGCCGCCCGCGACCATCGAGTGGGAATAAATCGAGTTGCTTAAAAAAGCCAGTGTTTATGCGGGTTTCAGCGATTTCGATTAGTCTTTTGATAACAAATTGATAACAGTCATAGCAAGTGCCATTATTCTTGTTATCCAGTGGTTTATGGGTAACGGAACAATTAACAGGTGGCTTGCAGACTAAAGTTCGGAGCTTGGCTCTGAACAAATTCCATATTATAAACTAAGCCCTTAGCTGTGGTTAATAACCATAGTTAAGGGCTTTTTTGTCGTTGCCAAAGCATCTGTAGGGAGCTGCCAGTGGCAGGTCCTGTAGGTGCTTATTTATCTTTCAAGTGGTCTTTGAATGCTTCCACGAGAGCGTCACTTAATTCCTGTGATGGAACTTTTGCCCAACGCTGTGTGGTGTCGAACTCTGGATAATGGTAACGCCAGTTATCGTATTCTTCTCTGTTGATTTCTTCGGAAGATAGCTTGTCTGCCTGTTCTTTCCAAGCATACAGCATTTTGAGGAGTTCATATGCTTCTCTGCCTTTGTCCTTGTTGACCTTTAAGCATACCTCTCCGTCTGCTTCACTGACAGTAAGACCGTAAATATCTTCAAGGGTAAACAGAGTGTGCATAAGACCGATATAGCTGTCTATGTCAGGAACATCAAGAGCCTGTGGAGAAACATCAAGCACCTGTGCCAATGCATTTGTAAGGTCTGCTTTCGGTTTGCGTGTACCAGTTTCGTACTGTGCCAAACGCACATCAGCACTCTTTTCTGGAAAACCGATTGCTGTACCGAGATACTTTTGTGTCATACCACGCATTAGTCTGAAAAAATGTATTCTTTCGCTGATAGCCATAATGATACGCTCCTTTTATATTTAGTGAAATAAGTATAGCAGAAATGTTTAGTGGAAGTCAAGAAAAACCGAAACAAAAATGTTTAATATTTTCTTTGCAACCACTTGACAATAGCAAATATGTTTAGTAAAATAAATTACGAATTAAACAAATATGCTTAATGCGACAACTGAATGACCGTCCGAAAAGCCAAACCGCCAAGACCTCGTCGGAGCAAGTTCCGTATCGTTCGCTTGTGTGCAAGCACAAAAGCTCATTCGCTGCACTGCTCCTCCTCTTCCCCAAAAGTCTCCGACTTTTCGGGAACCCCTATACGAGCGAGCGCCTGATGTACTGCGGTGCATTGGGACAGCACAGCGCCTGCCGACAAGCAGGAGTGCCTGTTGGAACTTTAACACGGAGAAAGCGGCAAGCAAAAAATTATTTTAAGAAAGGAAGAAAAAGGATATGGAAAACAGATTTATCCGAGCCGAAGATGTGGCTCAGGAACTAAACGTATCAAAACCTTATGCATATAAACTCATCAGACAATTAAATGAGGAATTGAAAGCAAAGGGCTTTATTACGATTGCAGGGCGTGTAAATCGCCAGTATTTTTACGAAAGGCTCTACGGAGCAGGAAAGGGGGAAATGTAAATGCCGGTATTTAAGAATGAAGATAACGGTACTTGGTATGTGATGGCAAGGTATGTGAACTGGAAAGGGGAACGCAAGCAGAAATGCAAGCGTGGCTTTGCTACCAAACGAGAAGCACAGGAATGGGAAAGAATGTTCAAATTGCAGACTTCTTCAGACCTTGATATGAGTTTTGAAGCCTTTACGGAGCTTTATATCAATGATGTGAAGAACCGTTTGAAGGAAAACACGTGGCTTACCAATGAGCATATCATACGCACAAAGATACTTCCGTATTTCGGGAAACTGAAAATCAGCGAGATTTCCACAAAGGAGATTATTACTTGGCAGAATGAAATGCTTGCCTATCGTGATGAGAAGAAAAAGCCTTATTCACAGACGTATCTGAAAACGCTGCACAATCAGTTGTCCGCCATTTTCAATCACGCTGTCCGCTACTATGAACTGCGTTCCAATCCTGCGGCAAAGGTGGGAAATATGGGACGTGAGGAACACAAGGAAATGCTGTTCTGGACAAAGGAAGAATACAAGAAATTCTCTTTTGAGATGATGGACAAGCCTGTTTCCTTTTATGCGTTTGAAATGCTTTACTGGTGCGGTATCCGAGAGGGCGAGCTGTTAGCTTTGACTCCGGCAGATTTCAACTTTGATAAGGAAACAGTCACAATCAATAAATCCTATCAGCGTTTGAAAGGGCAGGATGTGATTACTTCTCCGAAAACGAAAAAGAGCAACCGCACGATTAAAATGCCGAAGTTTCTGTGTGAGGAAATGAAAGAATATCTCGGTATGCTTTACGGATTGAAGAAGAAAGACCGTATCTTTACGGTGACGAAAAGCTATCTTCATCACGAGATGGACAGAGGGGCAAAGGCGGCAGGCGTGAAGCGTATCCGCATTCACGATCTCCGTCACAGCCACATTTCACTCTTGATTGATATGGGCTTTTCTGCGGTGGCGATTGCTGACCGAGTTGGTCACGAAAGTATTGATATTACTTATCAGTACGCACACCTCTTTCCGTCAAAGCAGATTGAGATGGCAGAAAAATTAGATGATTTAGGGAAAGGAGATTTTGAAAATGTCAGCTAAGAACAGAGATAACAAAAATCGTTGGAGGAATATCACAGTAGGGTTTCGAGTATCGCCCGAAGAAAACGAACTCATTAACAGAGCTGTAGCTCTATCAGGATTGCCAAAACAGGAGTATTGTTACCGCCGTTGCTTAAATCAGGATGTGGTGGTACAGGGCAATCCGAGAGTGTATAAGGCGTTGAAAACGGAATTTGCCACAGTCCTTGCGGAACTGAAAAGGATTGAAGCAGGAAAAGGTGTGGATGATGAACTGCTGAGTGTAATAGAACTGATTTCCATTATTCTCGGCGGTTTGAAAGGAGAGGATGCGAATGGAGAATAAAAAAGAAATGACTATTCCAAATGTATCTGCGGCAACAGATGCGGAACAGTCACTTTCCAAATGTACTGACAATAGTATAGTCAATCAGGATACGGATTTCAAGGGGTACGAGCAATCTTTTGAAGAAATGCAAAGGGAAATACTCAGACAGTTAGACCCTTCCTATCTGAAAACAGTATCAATGACAACGCTGTATGATACGGTGTTTGAGGTTCAGACACCACTTATCGACGGTCTGCTCCAAAGGGGAACTTACCTTTTCGTAGGTTCCCCGAAAGTGGGAAAGAGCTTTATGATGGCACAGCTTGCCTATCATATCAGCACAGGCACACCGCTTTGGGAGTATAAGGTGCGTAAGGCAACGGTGCTTTATTTTGCCCTTGAAGATGATTACCCACGTTTGCAGAAGCGATTGTTTCAGATGTTCGGTGCAAAGGAGACAGGCAATCTGTATTTCGCAACGGAATGTAAAACGGTCAATGGCGGACTGGAAGAACAGATAAGAGGGTTTATGAGGGAACACCCAGACACAGGCTTGATTATCATAGACACCTTAAAGCGTGTGCGTGAAGCAGGCGGAGCAGATTACAGCTACGCAAGTGATTATGATGTTGTGGCAAGGCTGAAAGCGTTGGCAGACAGTTACAAGGTTTCAATGCTTATTGTTCATCATACACGCAAACAAAAATCGGAAGATATATTCGATATGATTTCAGGCACGAATGGTCTGATGGGTGCGGCAGACGGTGCATTTGTTCTCAGTAAGGACAAGCGTACTTCCAACAATGCCACACTTGATGTTGCTGGCAGAGACCAGCAGGATATGAAAATCCATCTTGTAAGGGACAGCGAGCGATTGGTGTGGAACTTTGCAAAATCGGAAACGGAGATGTGGAAAGAACCGCCCGAACCTCTGCTTGAGAAGATAGCGGATACGCTCTTTTCGGAAAGTGACAGATGGGAAGGAACTGCTTCGGAACTTTGCGAAAGGCTTGCGGTGGATATAAAGCCGAATGTACTTTCTTTAAGGCTCAGTATCAACGCAAGCAGGCTGTTTCGTGATTACGGTATCCGTTATCAGAACAGCCGCACACACGACGGAAGAAAGGTTTCACTTTGGAAAGAAACCGAGCAGACGGCGTGACAAACGGTGTCAAAGGTGTCAATGTTTTTGAGAGCAGCACGCTGTGAAAAACATTGTCACCATCGTCACACTTTGACACCGGATAAAGTTTAGGGGAGTGTGCAGAGAGTGCCTTTTCAAAGGCGGCTCTTTGGTCTCGCCTGCTGGCTCGGTCGGTTCGCAGGCGTGTGTGCCACCGGCACACGCTCACCCCTCGGAGAGCCTTCGGAGAACGCAAAACCTGTTTACAGGTCGCATTTTTGATGGGTGTACCCGTCAAAAGTGCTTTTGCGTTACTTTTGACAAAAGTAACAAAACCTGAGAATGTTGAAATTTACAGATGGGAGATGAAAAAATGCAGAGAACGATAAGTGCAATGGTCGGTAAAGGCTCGGTCAATATATTGAAGAGGTGTGCGATAAAATATATCAGCTAAATCCTAATGGATTACAGCTAATTGGTGATTGATAACAAAAAGGATGAAAGACTGACAAATTTCAGGCTTTTAGTGAGTTGGAAAGCATACAAAGATTTGAATTTGGAGGATAGATTATGGTACGTACAGAAGATGCATGTGAAATTATAAAATATGCTTTGCAAAACGAAATTAAAGTATATTTAGATGGCGGATGGGGTGTTGATGCACTTCTTAAAAGAGAATCAAGAATACACAATGATATTGATTTGTTTGTTGAACTGAAACATTATCATGATTATATTTATGTGATTAAGCAGCATGGATTTGAGGAAGTAAATACTGATTATACAACGGATGGTCATACTGTCTGGAAAGATGATAAACAAAGAATCATTGATTTACATTGTTTTGAATTTACAGATGACGGAATTGTTTATGAGGGAGATATATTTCCATCAAAAACTTTTTCCGGTATTGGAAAAGTTGGAGATATAACTGTTTCTTGTATTGAACCATTGAGTCAGGTAATGCTTCATTTGGGATATGAACACGATAAAAATGATGTGCATGATGTGATGCTGTTGTGTGAAACATTTCAAATAGCAATACCAGATGAATATAAGGAAAAGTAAAATTTCAGTTTTGTGTTGAATCTCTAAGCAAAATAGCTTATAATTTGACATGCTACATATAGTTATTATCCACAGTTATCGAGTAGGTGTTATCAATGCCGATAACAAAATGATAACATTAGCTCGTATAGGCAGGATAATATGGATATATCAAATAATCAAAAGAACGAGAAACATTACAGAGAATAATTCCTAAACAAAAAGCGTTAGTCTTTGTAGAGTTTGAGTAAGCAGGGCTTTGACCTGCACTTTTGAGTGCCGCACTGTGCCGCTGAGTTTCGTTTCGGACGAGAGTTACGGCAAAGCCGCCAGCGACGGCGGTGAGTAAAAACGATTTTCTAGCCTCTGTTCCCTCGTTGGAACGGAGGCTTTTTCTTTGTCGTTTTACTCCCCTTCACCTGCGATTTCGCTATTTACTCCCCGTATTTCAAGATGGAAGCGTTTGATTGCGAGGTATGCCAGTGTGAGGGCCTGATTCGTCAGGCCCCGCACAGGGGGACAGCGATGGTGGCCACCGCGCCGCCCGAGGGGCTGTTGGCGAGCGAGACGGAGCCCCCGTGGGCGCTCGCGGCCTCGGAGGCGGCGTGGAGGCCGAGCCCGTAGTGGCGGCCTCCGTCGCGCGAGGAGCGGGAGGAGTCGTCTGTGAAGAGGCGCT